>CAZTBW010000005.1:0-212120 GCA_964612555.1 uncultured Bdellovibrionales bacterium
AGACTTTTTCTCGGGACAAACACGTTTATTTCAGATTTGACTTTTCACATAACAGAGCAACCAAATCGCTACCAATGCTAAAGTAAAAGGGGTATTCATTCCGATATTCGGTGGAGAGGTAAGCGAGTTCATATAAAATATTCAGGAAATACAAGGACATGGAAGTATCAGCAGTAAATTTCAGCCAAACAGCTTCTCAAATCAAGCTTCAAAAGGGTCAGCAGGAGCAGGAGGCGGAGGTAATAAGCAAATTACTTGCAAGCACCGAAGCAACTGCACCAAAAAGTCCTGCTACAGGAACAGGGACAAGCCTCAACATTGTTGCCTGAAGTTAAGGCTTGCCCAATTTGAAATTTGCCTAAAAAACTGATAAAAAGAAGCATGAATAATATTCAGCTTCAGATCTTATCAGGATTATCACTCGGCTTTATCCTTAGTAGTCTTGTAATGATTTCAAGGTCTTCCTGGGTTTTTGAGTTTTTCAGCTCACTCCTGATCAATTAAAACAGACTGTAAAAATCAGAATCGCAGGAACAAAACAAAAAAGTAAGGAATACTTTCCTATACGAGACTCTTACTCATGCTCATCGCAAACATAAAAAATATCCCGATGAAAGCAAGTATGCAGATAATAAGCATCGGTGACATTTGCGAACCCATCATTGAATCAAAAACCATCCAGAGAAATAACATACCAAATATGGCAAAACCAACATACGCCCAATTAACAACCTCAAGGTAAGACTCCATGGTCTTTACCAGCTTAAGACCAGAGTCACTAAGGGATTTCCAGATTTCTTCGTAATTCATAGGCAATATTCATTAGACATAATATAAGTAGATTATCCTCCAAGTTATAAAAATCCACAAGCTCAATTAAGAGAACCCTCCTTTTGGTCTTCCCTTTTGGTCTTCCTCATAGACTCGCCAAATTACATATCAAGACTAAATAACTCGGCTATACCTTACTAGTTCGATAGAGCATATGCACCATCATCACTTACTCCAAACTGTTTATATTTTTAAACTAACATTTCGGGCATTTCTTTAGCAGAGATTAATTTTTCTTTTATATACAAGTAGTTAACAAAACTTGCCCGAAAAGGAGCTTTCATGATTTTACTTTCCAAAATCACCTTTTTATCCTATACTTCACCTATGAGTTCCCAACTGTCTGACGAGCATAAACTGAGTGATTCTATAATAGATTCGCTCCCCATCCCTCCTTCACAGAAGGACTACTTTGATGGCAGCTTCAAGGAGAAGGGCAGTTTTGGAGTAAGGATTAGTAAAGGAGGTACCAGGACATTTTTTCTGATTTATCGTGTCGGAAAAAAGAACAAACGAATAACAATAGGGCGATATCCCGAGTTAAATACTAAAGAAGCGAGGAGTAAATCCATTTCCCTGCTTCGCCGCATGAGGCTTTCAAAGTCTCTTCCAGTCCCCCAAAAAATCAGTCAGCAAATCAATCAGCAAAGTAGTATTCTGAGTAAATCTACTGGTGAATTAACTCTCAGCTCACTCGCTGCCCGTTTCATTCATCATTCAAAAATATCAGGACTCTCCGGAAAAACCCTGGATGAGTATCAAAGGCTCCTCAACAAGGAAGTACTCCCACTGATTGGAGATTTTGAGATAAAAGAACTCAAAAAACATCATTTTCTTGAGATTTATGAGGATATTCTTTTACACCGAAGAAAGCGTGTTCTTGCAAACAGAGTTCGAGCCCTGCTCCACCGAATGTTTGAATTTGCAGTAGAGCGCGAAATGAGAGCTTCAAACCCTCTGAGAAACACTTCCAGAGCACCAGAGCCTGGCTCATCCAGAGACAAGCTTACTACCCAGGATTTGAGGAAACTCTTTTTCCTCCTTCAATCCAAAAACTCGGAATCAGCATCAGCAGTTCTGTTCTCATTACTAAGCGGGCAATCCCTTCGCATGGTATGTAACTCAAAATGGGATGAATTCATTCAAGGGTACTGGGCAATAAAAATTCATACTTCAAAAATTAATATTTCAAACAGTGCCATAAATAACCAGGGTGAAGGAACAGAAGAAGACACACCAAGTGTGTTTCTTCACTTAAACGATCTTGCAAGGTCTCTACTTAATCTGAAATTTGAAACCAAAAGTAAAAGTTCATACGTATTCAGCAGCAGAAGCGGTAAACCCCTACGGTATATTGAAAAAAGTGTAAGGCAGTTTGGAGAAGAAATTTCATGTCCTTTTCCCCTTACCGCAAGAGTAATCAGAAAATCTGTCACTCACGCACTGAAAGAAAATATCCATTTACTAAACCCCACACTAAAGGACATTGAAATAGATCTTTTCCTTAACCCTCTTAAATCAGCAAATAAAAACATCCACACCGTATCAATAAACTACGAAGTCGGAAAAAGGGCGTCCCTGCTCCTTGAAATGCTTCTCTTAAACGACCCAAACACAAACCTCCCCCACCCTCAAAACATAGAAAGCAACCCCACAGAACCCACACCCTCCTCAAAAGGAAATGTAATCTTTATTCCCAAAGATAAATGGAAAAGAAAATAAGACGAGATACAGATATTAATATAATTTAAAACTAATTTTTTATGGCTTTTAAATTGCATACCCAAACGCGAAAAACAAAATGTTTTCGGGGGCAAGAGCGTGGTGGGGTGACTTGTTTCCTGTTCCGGATTTGGAGTGTTTTTTATTCCTCAGACAAATATAAATGTAAAAAACACGACACCTCGGAGAAAATTGCCTCCCGCAATTTTTGAGAATGAGGAACAGGAAACAAGTCACCCCACCACGCTCTTCGGACGCACAATATGAAAAACAACACTAACTATACCCAATCGCCTTAAAAAAGTTCCTGACCCATCCGGGCATGGCAACCTCTTCTTCTGAAGCTTCCCTTGCCTTGTTCATCAACTCTTCGAGTTCATCCGCATCAAACCAGATACCACCCGTTTGCTCACAACGATCAAGAACAATACCATCTATTTCAAACTTCACCATTGGTTCTCCGGTTGCGGGGCTGAGCCGATCATCCTGAAATTCCATCTCAACCTTGAGAGCACCATGAGGAATATCTTCCTTTGCCCGTTTACTCAGCTCATCAAAAAACGCCAGATCCCACTGAACTCCCGCTTCCTTTCCCTCTTCCGAGCTTACCCCTTTAAAAAGACGCTCCAGCTCAGGTCCTTCCACCCAGACCCCTTTTGTTTTCGGGCAGGTGTACACTATAACTCCATGCAGTACCGACTCTTGCAGTGGTTCACGAGTCAGCGGACAAAGTTTTTCCTTCTTGATTACTTCTTTTGCAAGTAATTCAAGAGCTTCCCGATTTTTTTTCTCAAAATAGCTTTCCTCAAGCGCTTTTCCTCTTTTCTCCAATGCCGACTCACTCATAAAAACTCCCAAAAAATATTAATTCAAGAAATTAAAAACATACTAACTGGACGCATCAGGTACCACAATTACCGGACAGGATGCATGCCTGATCACATATTCAGATATACTACCAAAAAAAACATGCTTCAATGCCGTGTGCCCCTTTCTTGCAATAAGAAGAAAATCAAAGTTATTCTCAGATACATATTGAACGATTTCCGAACCTACAGATTTCTGAGACCTTCGTACCACAGTAGTAATAGTATAATTCCTGGCATTCAAAGAAGAATTCAAAACCTCTACCAGTCTTTTCATCTCCTTGTTCGCCTCTTCTTCACAGTTCAGAACAATATTCTCCACATCAATACCCAAACCATAATACAACCTGGATGTAGAAATATGCTCCACACAATGAAGCAATGTTATATTTGGTTTTTCCTTTAAACAGGAAATAAAGGTATTCAGATATTCTATAGCGACTTCCGATTTCTCCGAAAAATCACTGGTAACAAGAATATTCATAATCAAACCATACAATTAATTATTACAAGAAGCATTCTAATATACACTCAGTGCATTTATAAAACAAAAAACATTCACGACCTAAAACCTGTGGCATTTTTATTTAAGAGAGTGCCTTAATCTACTTTCCTATAAAATCCCGAAGAAGACTTTCGTACTCAACACAAGAATCTATATGAGGAAAATGCCTTGCTCCTTTAAATATTCTTGAGGTACTTCCCGGACAGTGGTTTACATATGTTGCCAGTGTTTCAGGTAGAACCTCATCATATTCACCTGCCGTAAAAAGAACCGGAACATTGATATCAACGAGGGAATCCATTCGATTGTAGTCACTCAGAGAGCCACTTACTATGAACTCACAAGGTCCCCACATCGTGGTATACACTTGAGCTCCGGCATGCGCATCACAGTACAGAAGCACTTCGGGTTTGGGTCGTTCATGGTGAACAAAATTCTGATAATAGAGATCAACCGCCGCAATAAATTCAGGAGAATTAAAGCGGTACGTCTTTTTTACATCCTCAATAACCTTTTGAGTAACTCCATCAAGCCGTGTGATAAGCTGAAGACTATCCTTTTTCCAAAGTGGAATACTTAAACAGGGACTTTCAAAAATAACAGCTTTCACAAAGTCCGGATACTTCAGGGTATATTCCAAGGCAACTATCGTCCCCCAGGAGTGTCCGTGAAGGATTAATTTTTCAAGTCCATAAAATTTCCTGATTGCTTCAAGTTCCTCAACAAAACGCCCAATCTTCCAAAGTGAGATATCATCGGACTTTTCTGAACGACCACATCCCAACTGATCGTAAAAGAGAACGGGCATTACATCTGAAAGAGCAGACAAGTTTTCAAGATAATTATGCGGATAGCCCGGTCCTCCATGAATCATGACCATGGCATCACGCATTTTACCAAGCCGAACCCCCAGTATGCGCTTCCCCTGATCAAATATCCTCGTATAGACCTTCCCTCCCGGGACAGACACAAAAGGCTCTCTTGAATGCAGCATAATAAAATACTAAATAGATATTATTTAATAATTAAAAAACATTATAATCGTTTAATTCCGATTTTTTCTTCATAGTTTGCATATCATTTTCATTTCTACTATTAATCAGTCCTATTAGGTTTGATAATTTTCTTATAGCAATCATTTCAGATTAACTTTTGGAGGAAACGATGAGTTCAAAAACAACTAAAATCATATTGGCATCTTTAATCTGCCTTACACTTGCCACCCTTTCAGCTTGCGGAAAGAAAGAGGAAAGTGCAAGTAGTAAAGTTTCAAAATCAGTAGAGTCTGCTGTTAAGGAAGCTGAAGAAACTGCCAAGCACTTACAAGCAGAAGCTGAAAAAATGAGTGCTCAAGCACTTGATCAGGCAGGTCAGGCTCTTGATCAGGCAAAAAAGAATGCTGACGAAGCTGCAAAGTCTCTAAGAGGAAAAATGGATGACATTGAAGCTGAAGTAGAAACTGAAGAGTTTCCTCAAGAGTAAGACAGACATTACATTCAAAACTCCTGAAACAACAGCCGGAATCATCTCGGGACTGTTGTTTCAGGATGCGTACTCTATGAAATTGGGTCTATGAAACCGGATGAAGGCAGGCTGGAGATTTATTTTGATGGCGCATGCCCAGTCTGTTCACGTGAGATGCGCTATTTAAAAAAAAGAGACAAGAAGAATCTTATCTCTTTTGTGGATATAAATACCTCAGATTTTAATCCTCAGGAATACAACAGATCTCATGACGATTTTATGAAACAAATCCATGCCCGCCTCCCTGATGGGGAAATCGTTACCGGCATGGAGGTTTTCAGACAGGCATATAAGAGAATTGGGCATGCCTGGCTCCTTTTCCCTACAAAGCTCCCTGTAATCAAACAGATCGCCGACTATGCCTACGCGGTTTTTGCAAGAAATCGCATGAAGATCAGTAAATTTCTCTCTCGTTGTGGTGTAGACTCTTGCTCGATCTAGATGCTTCTTTTCAAAAAGCAGTTACACTATTGAAAAGTGGCACTCCGGTAGCAATGCCAACAGAAACCGTATATGGACTCGCTGCCCCGATTGATAATCCCGCAGCAATAGAAAAAATTTTCTACCTTAAGGAAAGACCCTTCTTTGACCCTCTTATCGTACACATCGCCTCACTGGATGATATTTCAAAGTTAAGTGACTACTCCTCTCCCGTGCTGGATACGACTCTAAAAACGTTCTTCCCGGGTCCGCTCACCATAGTGCTCCCCGTAAAAAAATCCATAAACCCGATGATCTGTTCAGGTCTTCCCACCGTCGGTATTCGTTTTCCATCTCACCCTCTTGCACAGAAATTGATCTCGGCAGTCGGGGTACCCCTTGCGGCACCCAGCGCAAACAAGTTTGGGAAAACAAGCCCTACAAAAGCCGAGCACGTTACCCGGGCATGGAAAAACGGGGAAGTTTTTGTCCTGGATGGCGGAGCTTCTGATATTGGAATAGAATCCACCGTAATCGAAATTCTTAAACTCAATTCTGAAAAAGAATCTATTCAAATCCTCAGAAAAGGAATCATCACAAAAGAAATGCTTTCAAAAGCAGTGGGCACCAATATCCCCATAGATTACAAAGAAAGCTCTGCCTCACCTGGTCACACCCCTGACCACTACATGCCAGACATTCCCCTGATCATTGTTCCGGACACCAAAAACCCTCTCAGTACAGAAGCACTAAAAAAAATAAACTCCGCCCTTGGCACCAAAAACCTTTCAAACTACGCCACCCTCACCCTCGAAGAAAACCCCCTGCTAGCCGCCCGAACCCTTTACGAAAAACTCCACCAGTGTTCCAGATCTAACCATGATTTCGTAATAGTTGGCAGAGATCATAAAAAAGAAGAAAAAGACAACTCCCACTGGGATGCCATCTGGGACAGACTGGAACGGGCAGCAGCAAAGGTTGTATCTATATAATATTTACTTTAAAATCTCTTTATAGTATCAGTAAAACACTGGCTTTTGATCTGATTCCGGTTTGTTCTTTAATATTTTATCAAGAATATGTACCTGAAAATCTCACAAAAAAGAGATATCGACTCTTTCTTGTGAGATTGTTCAAAAAGGTTTTAGATTTTTCTCTCGCGTGAAGCACCCGCAATATCTGATCAGTTTCCTTCTATCTATAGCCGCTATTTCAGAAAATATCAGCTTCTGAAATAGCGGCTATGTTATTGGAATATAGTGTCGGCTACTTCCCTATTTCTAACTAAGGATGAAAAAATGTCTAGAGAGCTTGAGAATTATGAGCATATCTTAGCAGAGCGTCTCTTCAAAAACCGCTCACAAACTCATTTTGATCTACCCGACAATGAGGTAATTATTAGAGTCCTACAAAAAATTGATAAGTTCGAGAGCCCAATTGCGGCTCTGGAGTTTTTAATGGGAGAGGAATGGGACGAGTTATTGTGGCTGGCATTGATAATCTCCTGGAGATACCTCTTTGAATCAGAAGAAAAATCTGTGGAGGAGTTCATTAAAGAGTATATGAATAATATGGAAAATGCCTTTAGCCCTTTTTCGGGAGAATATGCCGACGAACATTCTGATTTTCTCTCTAAATCTGTACGAGGTATCTCAGAATTAGTAAAAGTTCAGTTCATGCGGATTGGAAGCAACTGGGTGAACCTCAAGAGGGTTTGTCGAGAAAGCGCTCCTACCCCTCCAGAACAATCCAGAACATTCTGGATGATTGGGAAACTACTGGAGCGAAATGTAAATCTCGAAGATGCCTTACGCCTCGCTGGAGATGCCGCTATTCATCCATGGATGAAACTTTTCTGCGCACTCGCCATTCAAAGCATGAAGAAAGAAACAAACTTTGAAAATGCAATTCTCTCCGCCCTAGCAGAGTTCCGAAAAAATAGAGTTGACAAACATATGTCAGATATAGAAATTGGTATGACACTGGAACACAAATTTATTTATCCAAACTTTACGGATATTTTCATACACCCATTGCTTGGAGTCGGTGCAGAAACAAATAATCTTTCCTCTGTTTTCCTACTCATGGGACAGGAACGGGCTCCCATTGACGCTTCCCCAAGTGTCATAGAATTCCTGAAAGTACTAAGAAATGGTCTGCACACAGGGTTACCTTTATTACGAGTCCTCACAATTTCCATATTTCCTTTTCCTCTCAGAGATGAGATCAAAAAAATATGTGAAAAAATAATGAGCGGATCTTTCCTTAGTGAAGCCATTACCTGGGTAGATGAACGCCTGAACACAAAGGAAGTCGTAGGTATCATAAGAGCTGGCGAATGCTGTAGAACTGGTGAGTACCATGACAACCTCAAATGGGCACTTACAGAACTGCTATAGAGCTAGTCTCCTCCAAAAAAGGGTGTTGAAAGTATCCCACTTTCAACACCCACTTTTTTACGGTTGATGAACAATCTCAATTTTTTAATTAAAAGGAGGTCGGGGAAAAGCATGTAACCTTTGGCGAAGCGCCAAACACCAGTGGAAAACTAGACAAGATATCTTTTCATAAGTATAAAAACACTATTTTTTTTAACATATATTCTATTTCGCTCGTGAGTAGAATAAAGTGAATGTTATTTTACTCGCGAATAAAATTAGAGTTTACAGTATGTTATACAAACTATAGAACAAAGCACCTCTTTTAACTTTTCTCAGACTTACCAAAAAGAAGGATTATGCGGGGGCAAGCCTGTTCGGGGTGAGCTGTGTTTTGTTTCGGATTTAAAACTATTTTTATTCCTTAGATAAATATACATGTAAAAATTGTTTTACCTCGGACGACGAGCGTTTAGCGAGGAGGAGAATGAGAAACAAAACACAGCTCACCCCGAACGGGCTTTGGATCAGACAATCACAATAAAAATATCTAGTAGACGCAGTAAGGCAGATTCCTACTCTTCGATCAAAACCCCATTGGAAAGAATCAACACTGGTAAATCCCGGTATAACTCACCATTATCAAGTACCCGAATTCGTCCAGTAACACCCATCACATCAGGAGCTTCAAAAAGGGCGCGGACTTCATTGCCTTTTAGGTTGTTTTTAAATTGCTCTGCATTATAGGCGTGAAGTACGAACATGGTAGCATCATAGCTAAGGGCTGACAGTAAATCAGGTTCACGGTTAAATTTCTTTCGATATGCTCTGAAGAAAGTCTGAACCTCATCCCGTGCAGACATCGGGTTAAAAAGAGACACTATATGGGCGCCCTCTACCAGAGGAGAGTAACGTCTTAACTCCTGAGGGTCACTGAAAAGTGAAGTTCCCATGAGAGGAACTCTGGAAAGCCCACCGGAAAGCCCGGGGTCTTTCAAGTGACGAAGTAGAGGCTCGGCTGAAGTCAGAGTGTCGGCAATGATAATTATATCAGGAACATATTGCTTGGCATCTTCTACCGCAAGATGAACCGATTCCAGACTTCTGGGGTTATACGCCACAGAATATAAACCCCTGATACCTTCTTGCGCCCTGATATCGTTACAGGCATCAGCAAACTCTTTTCCATTTGCATTTTCCGGATAGAAAAGAACAATACTTTGAGCCCCAAGTTTTCTCTCAGCGTATCTGATAAGAACTGAAACTTGATTATCCGCATTTGCCCCTAAACGAAACATGGCACTACTAAGATCGGGAATACCTTTTCGCTTTGCAAAAGAAACACAAGGAAGACGAAGCCGCTCACAAAGGCTTGCAACCATTTCAACATCTTTAACCACAAGAGGACCAAACAGTGCTCTTACCTCATTGGCATTTACCAGAGAATGAATTCCCTGAAATCCCGACGTTTCAGAATCCACAGAAACAAGCTGAGAGCCGGGAGAAAACATTTCCAGTGAAAGATTTATGCCCTCCTGTATTCTTTTTGCATGCTCCTGATACGCCCCGGATAAAGGAAGATAGGCTCCATAGGACATGGGGGCAGCAGCAGAGGAAGAAATATTCTTTTGTGCAGCATCATATGCCGAAACATCCGTGTGAACCCCTGACACGGTATCTGTTTCAGCACCTGGGGAAGAAGCCATATCCTGAGAGGAAAATGAGCCATCCCGCAAATACGCAACTCTTCTATCAAAGCTGGAAGCTTCCCCTGCATAAGGCAGACTATCTTCTATAGAATAGGTCTCAGAATCAAACCATTTTTGGATACCAAGAGGAGAAAGCGAAGCACCACCCTGAAGTCGTCTGCTTTCTTCACCCTGAATCAGGGAGGACACAAAAGTATCCTGTTGCCATTTTTTTAATGCTGTTGAAAGAAGTGCACCATCAAAAGTACGAACATACTGCATGGCAGCTCTCCGGGCTTCTTCAGCAACCGCACCGGTACCCCGGGAAGCCCGATAGGTCTGTGCGAACCAGGCAAGCGCCTGGTGAGTATCAGATTTATTAATATATGCATATGCAGTAAGAAGTGAAAATCTTGCATCAAGATCGCCTGGTTTTTTCTTATTAAGAGACGCGTACTTTGATATTTTTGTAAGCGCTTCGTCACTCTTACCTTGTTTTAAAAGACTGCTACACGTTTCAAGTAAAGCCATCTCCGCTTCTTCCGCAGAGCGTGCCGCCGATACGGCAGAAAAAAATGTCTCACTTGCTTTTAAGAGATTCCCTTCTTCACTAAAACGATACGCCTGCCTCAATGCTTCATTTGGATACTGAACCTTATGCCATACCTCCCAGGGAGCAAGAGGGGATTTCTTTACTTCTACAACTCCCGGAAAAGAAGACCCGGAAGAGGAGCCAGAAGTCGTCTCAAATCTTGGGTCTATGGGACGACGATGTGAGGCAGCAGTACAGGCAGAAACAAGCACCACCACCAGGAGCAGAATCAGATGAGAATAAACACCACGTCTAATCGAAAAATTCTTTAACTTTATCAAAAAAAGATCTGTTTTGTGTATGATCGTCAATGTTGGGAATCCCTTCAATGTTAGCCAGCTCTTCCAGTAATTCCTTTTGTCGTTCCGTTACTTTTTTTGGAACCACCACAAACACCTTAACATGCATATCCCCTTTTATGCCACTTTGAATATCCGGTATTCCCTGCCCCTTAAGACGGAAAACTTTACCACTTTGAGTACCCGAAGAGACCTTCATTTTTGCTTTACCATAGAGGGTAGGAATTTCAAGGTCTGTCCCTAATACCGCCTGCGAATAGGATAGAGGTATTTCAGAAATAATTTCTGTCCCCTGACGCTTGAATTTCTTGTGAGGAAGTATGTTTATATCTACAAATAAATCACCAGGAGTTCCGTCTTTAATCACCTCTCCCTCTGAACGAAGCTTCAGTTTCTGCCCCGAATCAATCCCGGCAGGAACTTTTACCAGCAGTTCAGAATTTTTAAATCCCTGACCATTCCCCCCACAACTTGCACAAGGGTCAGCAATCATCATACCCTGCCCTCTGCACACCGGACAGGGACGTGATATTCTGAAGAAACCTTCCTGAGAAACAACCTGCCCCTGCCCTCCGCAGTGTTTGCAGGCTTCAGGTGAAGTTCCGGGTCTGCAACCATTTCCGGAACAGGTCTCACACGGTATAGGTCTTCTAACCGAAATTGTCTTCTGTAGCCCCTGAGCACTTTCTTCCAGAGTGATATCAAGACGATATTGTAGATCTCTCCCCCGAGGGGTTCTTGCTCCCCGACTCCCTCCGGAAGTACCAAAGAACGCACCGAAGATATCACCAAAGATATCCTCCATGTTAAAATCACCAAAACCCCCAAATCCGCCTCCTCCCTGAAAGGCAGCATGCCCGAAGCGGTCATATTTCGATCTTGACTCTTCGTTGGAAAGCACCTGATAGGCTTCCGTTGCTTCTTTAAACTTTTCCTCAGCTTCTTTATCACCCGGATTTTTATCCGGGTGAAGTGCTATCGCAAGTTTCCTGTAAGCTTTTTTAATCTGTTCGGGAGAAGCGTCTCGAGCGACACCCAGTACTTCATAGTAATCACGCTTTGACAATCTTTCCTCCCGGTGAAGCATGGTAAGAACCTTATGGGTAAGAATCCTACAAGTGGTAACTAATTCACTTCCTCAAAATCAGCATCAACTACATCCTCTGAATCACCACCTGAACTCTGAGTCGAGCCAGTGTCTCCATGGGAAGAATCGCCAGTGCTTTTCGCCGCAGATTCATACATCTTCTTTGAAAGCTCATGAGTAAGCTTCTCAAGGTTTTCTTTCTCTGAAGTAAGGGCAGAAGCTGAAGTACCCTCTGCAAGTACTTTTCTTGCTTTTTCAAGTGCAGCCTCGATATTCTCCTTTTCAGAAGCTTCAAGCTTGTCACCATGCTCACCCACTAACTGGGAAGTCCCATAAATGGTGGTATCAAGCGAATTTTTTGCTTCTGCAAGCTCACGCCTGGACTTGTCATCAGCCGCATGCGCCTCTGCATCTCTTACCATCTGCTTGATCTCTTCTTCACTCAATCCGGAACTTGCAGTGATCTGGATTTGCTGTTCTTTTCCAGTACCCAAATCTTTAGCCGATACTTTTACAATACCATTTGCATCGATATCAAAAGTAACTTCAATCTGAGGCACTCCACGCGGTGCAGGCGGGATACCGGTCAGATCAAAACGACCCAGTGTTTTATTATCTGAAGCCATATCTCGCTCACCCTGAAGCACGTGAATGCTTACCGCCGGCTGATTATCCGCTGCTGTTGAAAAGACCTGTTGTTTTCTGGTCGGAATGGTGGTGTTCTTCTCAATCAACTTGGTCATTATTCCACCCTGGGTCTCAATTCCAAGGCTGAGCGGAGTTACGTCAAGCAGAAGTACATCTTTCACATCACCCTTAAGAACCCCTCCCTGAACCGCAGCTCCAACGGCAACTGCTTCATCAGGATTTACGTTTTTGCTTGGAGCTCTTCCGAAGATGCTTTTTACTTTCTCCTGTACGGCAGGCATACGGGTCATACCACCAACAAGGATAACTTCCTGAATTTCACTTGCAGAAATCCCGGCATCCTTGATTGCAGTACGACATGGTCCATCAAGTCTTTGAAGAAGGTCACTGCAAAGTTGCTCGAACTTGGCACGAGTAAGTTTTTCGTTGAGGTTTTTGGGACCGCTCTCATTTGAAGCAATAAAGGGGAGTGATATCTGAGTTTCAGTAGAAGTAGAAAGCTCATGCTTTGCCTCTTCTGCTGCCGCTTTTAATCGCTGGAGCGCTTCTGTATCATTCTTCAGATCAATACCATGTTCCTGCTTAAAGGAATCAACAAGCCACTCTACAATTTTAAGGTCGAAATCTTCACCACCCAGGAAGGTGTCACCATTGGTAGCTTTAACTTCAAACACTCCGTCACCCAGTTCAAGAACAGAGATATCGAATGTACCACCACCAAGGTCAAATACCGCAATTGTCTTATCCTGCTTCTTTTCAAGCCCATACGCCAGAGCTGCCGCAGTTGGTTCATTGATTATTCTAAGGACTTCAAGACCTGCAATACGACCGGCGTCCTTGGTTGCCTGTCTTTGAGAATCATTAAAATAGGCAGGTACGGTAATAACCGCCTGAGTAACCTCTTCACCAAGATAATCCTCAGCGGTTTGTTTCATTTTCTGAAGGATATATGCAGACACTTCCTGAGGTGATTTTTTTTCGCCACCAAGCATCACACAGGCATCACCATTATCCGAGCTGGATATTTCATAGGGAAGCACCTTCGTTGCTTTCTCAACCTGCTCACTCGATGCCTTTCTTCCGATAAGACGCTTCACCGCAAAAATAGTGTTTCTTGGATTTGTGACCGCCTGACGCTTTGCAATCTGCCCAACAAGACGTTCTCCACTTTCGGTAACCGCAACAACTGAGGGAGTAGTTCGCTTACCCTCACTGTTTGTAATAACAACGGGATCTCCCCCTTCCATCACCGCTACGCATGAATTCGTAGTTCCTAAATCAATCCCAATAATTTTGCTCATGTACATTACCTCTATTACGTTTAGATTAACTCTTTAAAACAATATCTTACTTGAAAACTATTCCCTCACCCCTACCCTGTATGAAGTAATCACTAATCCAATACTCCGCAAGGGGATGATCAAAATTAAAATGCTTATTATTACAGTATGTTATAGTTACTTTTAGCTAAACCTCTTCAACTTTCTCCTTCATTTTTCTCAGGAGAACCTCCTGCATCACTTTCACAGGCAACCACCACCTGAGCCGGGCGGAGCAGCTTATCTTTAAAAAAGTAAGCTTTCTTGAGCTGATGAAGAACTGTCCCGGGCTCGGCATCGCTGCTGGGAGTCATCGTAAGTGCTTCGTGAAAAGAAGGGTTAAATGGCTTTCCAATCGCATCATCAACTTTAACCTGATGCCTTTCAAATATATTCTTCATCCTTGATGTAATAAGCTGAACTCCCTCAAAAAGAACTTCAGGAGATATGTCCTCGCCCTGATCAAGGGTACGCTCCAGATCATCGAGAACTTCCAACATATCCCGGGCAATATTCTCCCCGTTATACTTTATGAGTTCAGATCGTTCCTTGATATGGCGCTTCTTCATATTGTCAATTTCTGCCATAGCATAGAGATATTTTTGATAGTTCTCCTTAGCCTCAGATTCGAGTTTCACCAAAGCGGAAAAATCAGTTTCCGGCGAAACCTCCTCTTCCTCCGATCCTGAATCCAGGTCTTCAACCTTTGGTACTTTTAATTCATTGGTAAATGGGTCAAGCTCTTCCGTCCCTGACTCGGTGTCTTCAGTATCTTCAGTATTCTCGTTTTTACTTACCATTTATCTACTATTTTTATATTGAATATTTTTACTTTACAGGATTTAGTAATGATCTATCCTTAAAAATGCAAGTTTTTTAGTAAATTCTTTACATGCAAAGCACTATTATGAACATATCGAACCTTGATGAGAAAGAAAGGCTGGGACTTGTAATTGCAAGTACTCCGTATCGGGAGTCTGACCTGATTCTTGAAGTTCTCTTTGAGGAGGTTGGAAAGCACTCTGTAATTGCCAGAGGTGCGAGAAAAAGCAAGCGACGGTTTTTTGGTGGTATAGAAATTTTTGAATACGGCAGATTCTCGCTTTCAAAAACCAAAAACAGAAACATCCTGCAACTTGACGGAATTTCCGAACGAGTGTTCCTTGAAGGTCTCAGAAAAAACCTTTTCTCCTTTCAAGCTTCATCACTGCTAATTGAAGTCGCCTCCAAACTCATCCCTGAAGAAGACCCGGAAGCCGCATTGCTCCTCCCCGTACTACAAAAGACCCTGCACCACCTTTCAAAGAACAAAGACAAACCACAATGCATGGCTATCCTCTGTTACGGCATACTTGAGATCTGCAAACACTCAGGAATAGACCCAACCTCAGAAACTACTTACTTCAGAGAGGATGACACCAACTGGTTTAAGCACATGCTCACACAAAAAGATATAAGAACCTACGACCCTCCTGAAGCCGCCAGGAGAGCATGTCAGACACTTATTCAGTTTATACAATCATCTATGCAACTGAAGATTAAATCCGGAGTCCCTTCGTAAGTAGCCTATGCGGAAATAAGTTTGATATATTCGCAATATTCTGCTTAATTCCTTAATATTAATCAGAACAATAAATTAAAAAACAAACCATGAGCGAATCACCAAATTGTCCAAAATGTGAAGGAACCTACACCTATCAGGATGGCATAATATATATATGCCCTGAGTGTACCCATGAGTGGACAGAAGACTCTACCACTGAAACATCAAACGACACTCCCGAAGTCAAAGACGCAAATGGCAATACTCTGAACGATGGTGACTCTGTTACCGTAATAAAAGACTTAAAAGTAAAAGGCTCTTCTCTTGTAGTAAAAGTCGGAACCAAAGTCAGAAACATCCGCCTGGTTCAAGGCGACCATAATATCGATTGCAAAATAGATGGAGTCGGAGCCATGAAACTTAAATCTGAATTTGTGAAAAAAGCGTGAAGAACACAAAATCAAAACGGCAGAACGAGGTAGACACTAAAGCACTACGTCGCGGACTTGGTCTCAGAAGAAGTGCTGTTTTTGGAGTCGGAGCTTGTTAATTTGGTTTCTGAGGAGGTTGAATTTGTTGTTGATGAAGAATCTCCATTTGCAGTGCTCGAAGCAGAACCGGCATTATCCGATGATGTGCTGCTGCTTGAAGACGAATTAGCTGAGGAAGAGGAAGAAGCATAATCGGTCTTGTACCACCCACTGCCCTTAAGATGAAACGCAGGAGCACTCACCAGCCGTCTCAGGGCATCTTTCCCGCAGGAAGGGCAGGTCTTTAAAGTATCCTCAGTTATCTTCTGCAATTGCTCAAATCTGTACTCACAATCACCACACTGATACTCATACGTTGGCATGGGTATTTCAACTCCTTAAAAAATTAAAATATAAAAATGAAATAAAAGGACTTTGCTCTCACTACTGCAATTGCTGCCCATACTGAATCAAAGAATTTACCACAACACCACTAACAAGCTGCAAGAGTAAAAGAATCACTATTGGGGAAAGATCAATCATTCCGATTGGTTTAATATACCTTCTTACCCAGGCAAACATAGGCTCAGTTGTATTCTTTACAAACTGCACCAAAGGGTTTCTCGGGTCGGCACTGACCCAGGACATGATCACCGCAGCGATAATAATGATATTCATAATAAAAATAATTGAACTAAGGATATGCCCAACAGTTATTAGAATATTTCCGACAACTAACATTTACTCCACCTATTTAATATAAAAACTAAGGGTTAATACTCTTATCCCTTAATTCTTTCACCTTTGACCAAACAGTACTGAACCGACTCTTATCATATTCGCTCCTTCTTTAATAGCAAGCTCAAAATCAGAGCTCATACCCATTGATAGCCAGGGTAATCTGGATTTAAAGCAGGTTTCCAGCTTTTCCTTAAGGGAAAACAGTTTTCTAAACTCCCTGACACGAGTTCCCTCATCAGCTTCTTCACTCCCAATAGTCATTAACCCCTCTACAGAAAGATGCTCCATACCAAAAGCACTTTCTAATAAAAATTCAAGCCCCTCCTCTGAAACTCCATTCTTCTGCTCTTCTTCTGAAACATTCACTTGAAGAAGAACAGGAAACTTAAAATCGGGAGGATACACCTCAGTAAAGCACAACCTGGACACTTCTTTGTTAATCTCACCTGCAAGCGAAACCGAATCCACAGATTGAATCATGCTACAAAATTTAATTACTTTTTTTACTTTATTTCTCTGTAACGCCCCGATCATATGAAACCTGGGAGTACTCCCTGAAGAAAAAACTGAAGAAGAAACATCTTCCCATTTTTTCTCAGCTTCCTGCACATAGTTTTCACCAAAAATCATACACCCAGCCTCATAAAGCGAAATGATATCTGAAGCCGGTTTCTTCTTGGAAACCCCAATGATAGTAATCTCATCCGGTTCCCTTCCTGAAGCATTACAGGCAATCTGTACCCTATCAAGTACAGATTCCCAATTCCTCCCAAGCTCTTTCGCCCTTTCAATCATACCTTCAGTCATAATGGAGCACTCATCACCTTTTTCAGCTCTTCATCCACTTCGCACAGCGCAAGCCCTACTACATTTGTCACAGAACCCCGTATCTCCGGAATAAACTTTGCAGCAATACCCTGAATTGCATAGCCTCCGGCTTTATCATACGGCTCAGGAGTTTCTATATATGCTTCAATTTCATCATCACCCAGTTCCCTGAAGCGCACCTCTGTAGAAACAACTCTGGAAATAGCACATGGCAAGACAGGTGCCATGATACAAAAAGCAGAAAGCACCTGATGTGATTTACCGGATAAATCTCTCATCATCTCCCTTGCCTGATCTTTATCTCCCGGTTTTCCGAGAATCTTCGAGCCAAGCACCACCGAAGTATCACCACCAAGCACTACATGATCAGAATACTCCTGATACACCGCCATACATTTATCTTTACTCACTCTTGATACGTAGTCCTCTGGTAACTCCGCGGGACGAGTATTCTCATTTACGGAAGGCACCTTCACTGTAAATTCATATCCAAGATATTCAAGAAGTTCCTTACGACGTGGGGAAGCCGAAGCCAGAATAAGTTTCATATAATCAGACAGTTTCTCATATCAGGTAAACATAAATCTACGCGCATTCAACCCCGCCACTATTCCAAGCAGAATCATTGAAGTAACAAGAGAAGAGCCCCCATAACTGAGAAGCGCTAAAGTAATTCCCACAACCGGCAACACCCCAATTACCATACCAATATTGATAAATACATGAAGAAATATCAGCGCTGCCGTTCCCACTGTTACATACATTGAAAAAGGATCAGCCATTCTGTTGGCTATGGACAAAAGATGAAAAAGAAAAAGTGTATACACCACAAGAACCACCACACTACCTGCAAACCCCCACTCTTCAGCAAGAACGGAAAAAATAAAATCAGTAGTCTGTTCCGGCAAAAATCGGAGCTGTGTCTGGGTACCTTCTCTATATCCTTTACCAAACACTGCCCCGGAACCAACCGCTATTTTTGATTGAATTGCGTGATATCCCTTACCAAGGGGATCCTCCTCGGGAGCAAGAAAAGTCAATACTCGCTGTTTCTGATAATCCTTTAAACCAAAGTGCCAGAGCGGTATCGCAAGCAAGATTGCCGGTATAAGTAGCCTCAGAATAGTTTGAAAACGAAGCCCCGCAACAAAAAGCATGGTAAAACCAATTGCGAGAAGACAAAGTGCAGTTCCAAGATCAGGTTGTTTCAGAATAAACACTGCCGGTACCAGCATGATCAGAAATGGGAACCACATGTTCTTTAAATGATACCCATCTTTGGGTAAATATTCACTGCTGAATAGTTTTGCAAGAACCAGAATCAATCCTATTTTCATAACTTCCGAAGGCTGCATACGCACAGCTCCAAGAGAAAGCCATCTTCGGGCACCTCCGGCAACTATTCCTCCTTTAAAAATAAGAATCAGGAGCAATATAATCCCAAGAATATAAACAGGAATAGCAAGCCTCTTCCAGGCAGATGGACCAAAAAGCGTTGCAAAGAAAAACAAAAGCCAGGAAAATCCCATATACGCGGCTTGGAGTTTCAAGGCACGACTTGCATCAGTATCAGGGTCATACCCGGCACTTCCAAGCACCACAAGACCAATACCACCCAATATAAGAGGATATATCAATAATCCCCAATCAAAATTCGATATAACTCTTCTATCAATGAAAGACACCGCTCTTCCCCTTTCCTTTTATGCCTTATTCATTCAGTACGCTATTCATTCAATACACTGTCTCTATGATCAAATACATCTTCCAGAGGAACCGTATCGGAACTATCCACTGAATCTGAATGTGGTATTTCTATCCCAACGATATCAATCGCACTCTCTTGTACAGGAGTTACCTTGGGAGATGATTTAATTTCATTTTTAGTCTCTTCAACAACTCGCCCCTTTTTTTTAAAAAAAGTATACAACACCTCTCTTGCCACAGGAGCTGCAAACTCTCCCCCTCCACCAATATTTTCAACAACCACGGCAATCGCAATTTCAGGTTTTTCCACAGGCGCATAGGCAACAAACCATGCATGATCCATTAAATTGGGGTTAAGGTGCTGAGTCCCTTTCCTGGAAACCTGTGCGGTTCCAGTTTTTCCTCCTATCTCAATACCCGGAACCCGACTTCTTCTCCCGGTTCCACGCTCCCCTTGAACGACATTTCCTCCATACTCACGCACCGTTTTAAAGTGCTTTTCTGAAACCGGAATTTTCCACAGTATTTCAGGGCTAACTTCTATTTCCTGACCTGACTCACTGTCATAACGACGCTTCACCAGATGTGGTTTATAGACGATTCCATCATTTGACAACATCATGGTAAACATTGCCATCTGTAGAGGAGTTGCAATAAAATACCCTTGCCCGATAGAAACCGGAACCGTATCACCGGGGTACCACTTCTCACCAAATCTGCGAAGCTTCCACTCTTCATTTGCAAGAACACCTGCTTCCTCACCATAAAGATCAATTCCAAAAGTCTGTCCAAAGCCAAACCATTTCAGGTATTGACTCATAGTCTCAATGCCAAGCATCCCTCCAAGATTATAAAAGTACGCATTACAAGAAACGGTAATTGCAGTTTTCAAATCCATTGCGCCATGACCACTTGCCTTGTGACACATATATCTTCGGGAACCAAGGCGATAAAACCCGGGGCAGGAAATTACAGAGTTTGAATGAATCTTTTGTTCCTGAAGTCCCGCAAGAGACCAGAGAAGTTTGGAGGTTGAGCCGGGAGGATAGGCACTGCTTATCCCTCTGTTAGTAAGAGGTTTTTCCGGGTTATTTACAAGCGCATCCCAATCATTTGCTGAGATATGGGAAGAAAACATATTCGGGTCAAAACTCGGAGTTGATACGAGCGCAAGTACTTCTCCCGTTCCCGGGTCAAGCGCCACTACTGCTCCACGACTCTTCCCAAGTGCCTCCTCACCGGCACGCTGAAGTTCTATATCAAGGGTGAGAGTAACATCTTTACCGGGTACGGGATCCAGTAAACCAAGTTCCTTTTTTCTGCTTCCCTTGGCATCAACTTCTACCTGTACATACCCGGCATGTCCTCTAAGCACTGATTCATAATATTTTTCAAGACCAATCTGACCTATCACATCTCCGATCCTGTACCCTTGTTCGGAGAGTTCGGAAAGTTGCTGCTTGTTAATCTCCCGGACATACCCGAAAATCTGTGCGGCTGATTTACCGTAAGTATAAGAACGGGTTGGTACTGACTGCACAATCACTCCCGGAAGCTGATACGCGCGGGCTTTGATTCGACTTAAGACTTCCTTTGAAACGTCCCGCAGAATTACCTTTGGCTCGAATCTACGTGAAGTTTTATCCTGAATGAACTGCTGATACACCGTCTGAGGATCCTGCTCTGCTATTTCAGCAACTTTTTTTACAGTACCTTCAATATCCCTGGTATCTTCCAGCATAAGTGCAACAGTCAGAGATGGTCGATTTCTAACAAGCACGGTACCTTCCCGATCAAAAATAGTCCCTCTCGGAGCAATGGTGCGTATCGTTCTTATTCTGTTATTCTCGGATTTATCCCGATAATAATCTCCGTACAGACATTGCAGGAACCAGAGACGAAGCAACAGTCCTCCAAAAAGAACGAAGATGGCAAATTTCAATACCTTAATCCGTTTCGAGGGAGAAAGGGGCATTGTCTGTCTAAGAGAAGAAGTCCTCATAGCATAATTCTCTTAAAGCACCTTCTTTTTTCTGGGAAAGAGGACGTAGTGAATAATAAGAGGCGCCACCGCAGCAGTAAGCGCTGCCTGACCAAAAAGCACATACAGACTGATATCAAAGATTGACTGAAATCCGGTAAAAGAAAGTACTAATATACGTGCAGCAAGTTGCTTCACCAGAGAGGAAATACCACTCACCATTGCAATAGAAAAAAATCTATCCGCATACACATGCCGGGATACCCCCTGAACCAACATACAGGCAAGCACCGACCCTGCCGCCTGAGGACCAAGATAGAGCCCTGATGCAAAATCTGATAATAATCCCAGAAAAAAAGCTCCCAGAAGTGCGCTTCTCTCTTCCTTGAAAAGAGCAATCCACACTACAAGAACCAGGATAAAATCGGGCGAAAGTGAGAAGGGAAACACTTTTGGAAAAAAACTCGACTGAATATAAACTCCCGCTACGGACAACATGAAAAAAATGAATATAGTCCTTAGCATAATCTTCGTCCGGGTTTTTCTACTCAATTTTTGGCAACAACACCGTTACCAACTCAATTCGTTTTAAATCAACCGCGGGTTGCACGGTAATATCCCTGAATAAACTTCCCGAGTTCTCCGAGAGGTTTTTCACTTCTCCAACAAGAAGCCCCTTGGGAAATATCTCATCCATACCGGAAGTGATAATTCGCTCTCCTACAGGGATAGTTTCTTCAGGCAGATTTTCTATATAACTCAGTTTAAGAACATTACTATTGAAAATTCCCTCTACCACCCCAACAGAACGACTTGTCTGGAGCATCGCCCCTACAGAACTTGCGGTATCATTAATGAGAAGTACGATAGAACTTTCCGGGGCAACCGATGCCACCTGCCCCACCACACCGTCCCCACTGACTACCGGAAGACCTGTACGAATTCCATGTCGGGAACCCTTGTCTATACTTAAGGTCATAAGCCAGTTGGAGGGGTCTTTACCAATCACAGAAGCTACAACTCCCGTATGAGTGTTGGAGTCAGTATAGTTAAGAAGACTTCGTAAACGCTCATTTTCATGCGCAAGTTCGGACAGAATCGAATTTCTCTCCTCAAGTTCTTTTACCTGAAGAAACAGCACATCCCTTTCAAGTGCGACGTGTTGTAACCAGATATAACGATTCCAGACAAAATAACTTGTCTCAAACACCTCATGAGTCATTTTTTGAAGCGGATATATAATTCTTGAAAGAAGACTCCAGCCACTTGCCGCAGCAGCGGGATTTTTCACACTCAGACTCATCAACTGTAATGAAATCCCAAGGAGTATCACCACAGATAGTATATATGAATGCCGTGAAAAGTAGTGCAGCATCGCTAATATCCAGACTCCCTGTCAGAACGCTGCGAGTACTACTGTATAGTAACTTCTTTTAGCAATTCAGGATTGTCGAGAATTTTTCCGGAACCCACAACAACCGCAGTAAGTGGATCTTCAGCCAGAACAACAGGTAATCCGGTAACTTCAGCAAGCAAACGATCAAGATTACGCAGTAACGCTCCCCCTCCGGCAAGTGTCACTCCCCTTTCAACAATATCAGAAGCAAGTTCAGCAGGAGTTCTCTCAAGCACCTGACGAATAACCTCTACAATCTGTTTGATAGGCTCAATCAAAGCTTCCCTAACATCTTCTTCACTGATCACCACGGTCTTGGGTAAGCCCTCCACAAGATCTCGCCCCGTGATCTCAATTGAGCGATTCTCCCCTGTACTCATGGCTGAGCCAAGAGAAAGCTTTATCTGTTCTGCCGTTCTGTCACCAATAGCAAGATTGAAATTTCTTTTTACGTAGTTGATGATCGCTTCATCCATCTTGTCTCCACCAACCCGAATAGATTGTGAGTAGACAATCCCCCGAAGTGAAATAACCGCGACCTCGGTAGTGCCTCCTCCAATATCCACAATCATGGAACCACAGGCTTCAGTAACAGGAAGCCCTGCTCCAATAGCCGCTGCCATCGGTTCAACCACAAGATATACTTCCCTTGCACCTGCCGACTCGGCAGACTCACGAACTGCTCGTTTCTCCACTTCGGTGATACCATAAGGAACACACACAATTACTCGTGGACGAACCAGCCCGCGCCGATTATGTGCCTGCTGAATAAAAAATCGAAGCATCTCCTCGGTCACTTCAAAATCAGCGATGACTCCGTCTTTCATCGGACGAACTGCGGTGATGCCCTCAGGAGTACGACCAAACATATTTTTTGCTTCCGTACCAACCGCAACGACTTTCTTGGAAGACCTGCCGTTATTCTGTACCGCTACTACCGAAGGTTCATTTGCAACTATACCACGACCCTTGACATAAATAAGTGTGTTGGCAGTACCAAGATCTATTGCAAGATCACTAGAAAATGCTCCTAATAGTGCGTTGAACATCGAAAGCTCCCGACTCAATGAAATTCGTAATTTTTAAAGGCTACAGATTATTACACGATCGAAAAATATAAAGCGAGTGAGGGAAGAATAAATTTTTTCGGACACTATTCTACAGGTAAAACAGAAACCTCTTGTGGGGTCTTCCCGCTCAGGTTCTGGTTTCCGATTTCTTCTGTGAGGATACCTAACTGCTGCTCTACGGGAAGCCTTCGGTCAACAAATATCAATTTGTTCCCGGTAAGCATGCACTTACCACTCTTAACCCTGAAACTTGGACCCCTTGTCAGCTTTTCACGCCGAACTGAAATACCTAATTCACTGCTATTACTAATAATTTTTCTTATTTTCTGTTCACATTCACGTTCAAAAGCAGACAATTTCATTAATTACACCTTAAATAAATAAAGATTTACCAAATCCTGACCGATTATAGTTTCAAGAGTCATATTATGACAATAGTTTGTTATTTATCATAAGAAAGGAAGTAAATCTATGACACCATCTCCAGTCTCGAGTCGTTCCACAGAGGGGAGCTCAGCAAAACAAACAGAAGCAACAGCAAGAAGAAAAGCAGAAGTAGAAGATGAAGCAAGAAGTGATGAAGATGCAAAACAAACAGCAAGAAGAGCAGAACCAGGCAAGGGCGAACAAGTAGACGCTCACGCCTAACAATAAACTGAACTGTAGGGGCAGCCCTTGCGGCTGCCCGCAACCCCCCTCAATCTTTCAACCCCTTATACAACTTAATAAACTCTTCCATACCAAGATCCTCAGCACGTGCCTTAATCGGTATACCACACACTTCAAACAGCCCTTCCCCTTGATCCCGACTGGAAATAATATTTTTTGACAACAAACAATTCATAAGCATCTTTCTTCGCATGGAAAAAGATGCACGAACAATTTTCTGAAAATAGTCTGTATCCTCAACCTGGGAAATGTACTTGTCCGTACACTCCAGGTGCAGTTGTCTGGAAGCAACTTCCGCTTTTGGATAAAACGCATTTCCCGACACCTCAACTCCCATCCTTACTTTAAAGAAAAGCTGAGCAAGCACACTCAGGGAACCATACGTCTTTGAACCGGAAGGTGCCGCAACCCGTTCAGCAAATTCTTTTTGAAGGAGAAGACTTGCACGATACACCAAAGATCGCTGCGCAATCATCCAGAGAAGCATTTCAGTAGAAAAAACATAAGGGACATTACTGATCAAGGTACAAGGAACCGTAGTAACATGAACGGGGTCAAATACCCTGAAGTCCGAAACATGCACTTTAAACATATCACCATAAGCATGAAACTTGTCCAGAAGATAACGAGCAAACTTTTCCTCTATTTCCACTGCATGTACCCGCACATTACTTTCCAGCAGTGCCTGCGTCATAGCCCCAAGACCGGGACCTACTTCAATTACAAGATCCCCCTCTTTAACCCCGGATTCCCTGACCAGCATACGGGCATCCTCTATGGAAGAGAGAAAATTCTGCCCACGTTGTTTTGAAGGTCTCACTCCAAGCCCAAGAAGTGCATCCCGAACCCACGCCATCAGACTACTCCCAAAGAAGACACCAGAGAAAGGGGGAAACGAGGCAGTACTGGAAAATCATATGACCCGATGTTTTCACTTTCTAAAAGTTCAGGTTCTCGTTTCAATCGAACACAGGCACCAACCCCTATCATCGCCGCATTGTCCGTACAGAATTCCATCCGGGGAACAAGAAATTGCAAATCGTATCTGTTTGCAATTTCCGCAAGTGAATTTCGTAAACGCTCATTTGCAGCAACCCCACCGCTAAGAAAAAGGCTTTTTGGCTTTTCGGCACCTGAATACAATTCACCCTTCAATACCCGTTCAAGCTTTCGGCTGAGTGCCTCCACTATTGCCACTTCAAGCGCATACGCTATATCTGAAACACGGGAAGGGTCTTTTTCAATATTCGGCTGCTCCGCCTGAATCATGCGAACGGCTGCTGTTTTCAGACCACTGAAACTAAAATGCGAATCATCCCCGGGAACCCCAATTGGTAAAACCAGATCTTTACTCTCAGCCTTTCGGGCAAGAGCAGATACCGCAGCACCCGCCGGATAAGAAAGCCCAAGAAGCGTTCCAACCTTATCAAATGCCTCACCTGCCGCATCATCCATGGTACTTGCAAGACACTCATAAGACCCGGGCGCCTTACAGTACAGTAACTGGGTATGCCCACCGGAAACAAGTAAACAAAGTGCGGGAAATACACTTTCTTCACTCTGTAGCGTTTCACAAAGAAGCGCACTCAACACATGCCCTTCCAGATGATTTACAGGGATAAGCGGCAGACCAAGCTGCATCGAAAGACCTTTTGCATAGGATACTCCCACAAGAAGACAGCCTTTAAGACCAGGTCCTTGAGTAACTGCAATTGCAGAAAGTTCATCCATGGAGATCTTTTGCCCTCTCTTTTCTGATGCCAAGGACAATACCTCTTCAACAATTACAGGAAGATTCTTTAAATGTTCACGTGCCGCAAGTTCAGGAACAACCCCACCATAAGTCTTATGCAAGTCTATCTGACTGGAAATCCCATGAGAGACAAGACTCTCAGATAATGATTTTCCGTCTTTTAAATAAGACTCTACATCAAACAAAGCGGCGGCTGACTCATCACAACTACTTTCAATTGCAAGTAACATTATTCAAGCGATCGTAAGTATTTGATAATAGAATTAAGATCCCTGCTACTCATATGAGAATAGTAAGAAGTCGGACAATACTCAGCTCCGGTCTCCGGAGTAAGCCCCTTTCCGCTGGACAAAAAGCGAATCACATCATCATCTGTCAAACCAATCATACCACCTTCAGCATTTCTCAGATTTGGTGCCTTGGGATATGGACGTACATCAAAAAACGGGTCAGCAAGAAACTTCTTACCTCTGGAACCTTCCAGAAAAGTGGAAGAATCAACCGAGGATTCGCCGGGAGAGTGACAGCGACTGCAATTTGCAACATGAGAAACCAGATACATACCATAGTACCCACCTGAATTTTGGGAAACTCCGGGAACATAGCCTTTTACTTTTTCATGCTGGCTGAAAATTCCCCATTTTCTAGCAGAAAAAGAAGAAATATTTCTTCGGGGAATATCTGAAGATACGGGTTTTGTAGACAGAAGGTACTGACTTATAGCGTTCACATCCTCATCAGACATCCAGCGATATCCCCCGTGCGCATCTACTGAAAGGTATTCGTCATTTTTCCCAAGACTTGATCGAATTGCATGCTGTAGTTCAGGCAGAGTCCAGCTTCCAATACCACTTTCCTTATCCGGGGTGATATTTGGCACACGTACCTTTCCAAAGGAATCCCTTATCTCGAAACCACCGGAAAGAGAACTTTCAGGGTCAGCCGGATTTTCACCGTGACACGCTCCACAGGCTGCCACTTTTGTCAGATATGCGCCCCGATCAAGTACTTTTTTTGCAGACACTTCCGATGATTCCGCATACCCCCTGAAAGGTACCAGCAGAACTAGGAAAGTAAAAATCCGGAATCGAAACGACATTGGTCTATTACTACTATTCAGAGGTTTTAAGAGGGATAAAAATAGTCCCCTCTCCTCTCCTCACGAGTAACAAGAGAGGTACTCCGGCTTTGATCGATCTTGTCAGTGTTCTGAATTCCGTACTTGAATTAACCGGAGCAGAGTTCACCTCTATTACGAGATCACCTCTCTGGAGCCCCGCTTCTGCCGCAGCACTATCAGGCTCAACATCTGAAACTAACGCTCCTGAGGTGGCGCTTAAACGAAGGGTTCTCGCAATTTCCGGAGTAATATCCTGAGTTCTTAACCCAAAACGATCAGCCCCATCTCCCCCTTCTTCCACGACTTCATCCAGAGTCTCCTCCTCCAGCTCTTCAATACTAACCGTAAAATTCTTTTTGGCACCGGAACGAATCACCTCAACCGCCACTTTAGACCCTATCGGAGTATCTGCAACAAGTAAGGGAAGTTCAGAATTTTCAATAACATCATGAGTATTATACTTCACAATAACATCACCACGTCTGATACCCGCCTTCTCCGCAGGGCTCCCCTTTACCACTTCCGCGACAAGAGAACCTTCTGCTTTAGAAAGATTAAGCGCCGAAGCGATATCTTCCGTAACGGGCTGTATCAACACACCAAGCCAGCCTCGAACTACTTTCCCGTTATCTCTGAGCTGAGAAATAATAGTTTTCACCAGATTCACCGGTATCGCAAATCCAATACCGATGCTCCCTCCTCCCCCCAGTAGTCCACCTCTGCTGTAAATTGCAGTATTCACACCAATGACCTGCCCTTTAGAATTAAACAATGGTCCACCGGAATTACCTGGATTGATCGAGGCATCAGTCTGAATAAAATCATCATATGGTTTCCCGCCGGGCAGTTTTCTGGAAACGGCAGAAATAATGCCAAGTGTCGCAGTGTGCCCCAGACGAAACGGGTTACCAATCGCAATCACCCAATCCCCGGAACGAATCGAATCAGAATCCCCAAGAGGAGCCGCATCATAAACTCCTTTCTCTTCAAGCTTTAAGAGCGCAAGATCAGTCTTGGAGTCACTTCCAACAATTTTTGCGAGTTTCGGTTTTTTCTCATCCCGAAGACTCACCATGATTTTGTTCGCACCTTCCACTACATGGTGGTTTGTCACAATATATCCATCCGGATGAATGACAAAACCACTTCCGAGACTGGTAAATTTTCGTTTTCTATTGTTATTAGGTCCCTGAAGAAGAAAATCAAACGGGTTCATAGGGTCTATCGTCTGTTGATCCGATTCGTCCTTCCCTTCTGTCTGAATATTTACGACAGATTTTCCCAAACGCTCAATCACGGGAGCGAAACTGGGAAGTTGAATTTCCGGAAATACCTCGTCTGCGTCGCCACTCGGTTCAACCCATGGTTTATCCTTGTCCAGTGCCCTTGCCTGGGAAGGAAAGAAAAACACGCACATACATAATAACAGAGCTGATAATATTTTTTTCATAAGCTGATCTTAATTGAATAAATTCCTGACAGTAGATTTAGGATTTTGCTTTTTTAACAAACTGTAGACGAACTGTAGTCAAAATTTCTTTAAAGAGATGCTCCTCTTCCGGTGTTAAATTACCTTTGGTCTTCTCTTCAATTATGGATAATACCGCAATATTTTGCTGTGCAGCTTCAAGATTTGAAGAAAGCAGGTTTGTTTCAGGATGGGGAATGTCACCAAGAAAAATCAAAGTCTGAGTATATACTCCCATAAGAAAGGCAGAAAAGTTAATTTCCTGGGGTGGCATGAAAGTTTCTTCTTTCTTCTCTATTTTTTCCCCAGTAACATTTTTATCAGCAACTTCCTGAACGGGTTTGGACACTTCGGACTCAGACCCATCCGACCCAAACCTTCTCTTATCTACCACTTTAAAGCCTTGACTCTCTTCTTTCTCTTCCATAAAAACTTTTATTTAATTACTTTCTCTTTTCAGCACAAAATTTTTGATCCATACTAGCACTATCCCCCGCAGCACCCTTCCCGGGGCGTAGGGGGATCTGAGGTCATGCTACTACAGTATAAGTAATTTTTACAAGATATTTACCACAATAACACTATGAAAATAACCGTACTAGGCACTGGAACCTCAAGCGGCATACCGGTAATAGGATGTTCCTGTGCAGTATGTACCTCAGATAATCCAAAAAATAATCGCCTGCGCTCCAGCATATATATAGAACTCAGCCCTGAAGAAACCGGGTCTGAGACTGCACCCCGACATATCCTCATAGACACAGGACCGGATTTTCGCACTCAGGCACTAAAACACGCTATCCCCAAAATTGATATTGTTCTTTTTACCCATGCCCATGCTGATCACATCTATGGTCTTGATGATATTCGAATGTATAACTTTATTCATAAATCAAAAATTACGGTATATGCCGATCAGGTAACGGGCTCTGCACTGAAAAGAATATTTCCTTATTGTTTCGAAAAAGATCCTGAATATGAAGGGGGTGGAGTTCCAAATCTGGAGCTAAAAGTAATTTCGTCCGGTACCGCGCTTTCTCTTGGAAAATTTACAATTCAGGTTTTACAGGTTTTTCATGGAAAGCTTCCCATTCTCGCATATCGATTCGGCTCATTTGCCTATGTCACTGATTGTTCAGTGGTACCTGAAGATACGATTCATGCACTCTCGGGCACAGAAGTGGTACTACTTGACGGATTGAGATATCGACCTCACAAAACTCATTTCAGCATACCTGCCGCCACCGAATTTGCAACAACACACAAATTCAAAAAAACCTACCTCACCCACATCTCTCACGAAATAGAACACGAACAGGTTACAAAAACTCTTGAAACCCTCAGTAAAAACACCGTAGCGCTTGCCTATGATGGTCTTGAAATTTCACTTTAAACAACACTGAACTAAACGACACTGCACTACTGCAACAGTTGCATTCTGATTTCCCTGCCTATCAGGTTTAAAGAAGTCTGCACTCCAACCGCATCCGGAGCCTGATAGAATGCCCCTATCTTGTGCCCCCGAGTGCGCTTTAGCTGATAGCTCATTGATTCATTTGGGAATGAAGGATGTAAGGGAGTAACATTTCCAGCCGCATCAATATTATGTGCACCATAAAAATCATTTGCAAGTTTCGAGAGAAACACTGACTTCAGATTCCCTTCATCTATAATAGTTTGATAGGGGTCGTCAGTAACAGGTATCGGATTACCCCATCCAAGGGTATATATGGTTCCATTATTTCGGTGTATTAAATTTGCTGCTTCAACAGCAGATAGATAAAACATGGTTCTATAACTATTGTTATAGTCCATAGAGCCCTGGTAAGTAGTGGTGGTAGAAAAGATCGGATCAAACATGCTCTGATAAAGATCAAGATATCTTCCCAGAAATGGACAATCACTATGATTCGGATTTGGACCAGGTCGACACGGCAAGCGTGACTCCCAGTTATCACCAATACACCTTCTAATTGCTCTGCTCCGCTCTATCGAATGACCATCATCCCATGGGAAATACGCGACATTCGCAGCAAAATGAGGACCCGCATTAATATGACATGAAGCAATAAAATCCTGAGTTAAAAATGGTGGTGTTGGGTCGTCCCAGTTATCAAGATTGGGTTGAAGAGGAGCTATGAGTCGAAACAGACTATTGTTCTGATACGCATTCCTGTACGCAACAGGATTAATAAACATCCCGGGGCTTGCCCATTGTGAGATGGAATTAAAAGGGACTCTCCAACGATGATAATCCTGCTCAGTACTGCAACAGTTCCAGGTAACTCCCAGAACAAGAACTTCTTCTCCCATCGCACGAGGGTGTGTCGGCACCAGAGAAGTTGCAGTTGGTGCACCATCAGTAAAAAGAATATAGGTAACAGGAACATTATTAGAAACAAAACCCCTCTCCTGTGCATGTCGAAAGCCCTCAAGCAAGGCATCGGTGATATTGGTGTTACCCATTGGAACAATTGCGTTTACGTCCCCTAAACGTATCTCTGTTCTTTCATACACATGGTTAAAAGCGTTTTCAAAATGCTGCGGGTTAAAGCCGGGTCTGGGAATCCCTCCTGCTCCCACAGGGTTAAACGGCACCACATTCCAGGCAATGTTATTAAAGAAAACCAGGGAGATTCTATCCCGTTCAGTATCAAAGCCATCAATAAAGTTTAAAAAAGCTTCCCTGATTCTTTCAAACCGAAGGGAAAGTCCGGCAGCATTTGCCTCTTCACGGCAACTTAAAGGAGGGAGAGGGTTTCCATCAGCATCCACCGGCGCGGGAGAATTGCAGAAGCAAGGTCCGGATTCCGGGCACGCAGAGGATTCAGAAAGATCGGCAATAAACACGATATTTGCAGGTTGAATCTGTACCTCTGACCTTACACGCACATTATTTCTACTTTCTGTAAACTCATCCAGAAGTGAAAGTAGGTGTATCAACATCGTTGACACATTTACAATAGGCGCCATTGAAACGCTGAGAGTTCCGCTTATCCGGTTACTATCAATATCAATAAACCCTTCTTGATTCGCATTCACAAGAACCCTTCCACCAATACCGGGATCTCCTTGTAAAAGGATACCCCGCTCAGTCAGATTAGCAAAAAAAGATGTCTCTACCCGCTCACGAATATACTCCTGTTCATCCTGCGCCTGAAAAACAGCATTAGCCTCCGACACACGTGCGCCCATTGCCGCACGTAATGCCGCATCCGCAGATGCCTGTAACTCCTGCTGGGTAATGTAGAGTCTGCCTGCATCAATCGCAAGTCCGATAAAACCAATCAGAATCAACAGCACTAAAGGCAGACTGATCAGGATAAATCCATGATCTTTGCCACGAACAGAAGAAAAATAGTTACAAGACAACAACTGCATGAAATTCCTTTCTCCAGTTAAGCACACCGGGGTTTCCCTCAGACCCATAAAAGAATACAGAAAAATCTATTTGGATAACAGGGTCATACGATAAATGCACCTCTGCAATAAATACAGAACCATTCATACAACTCACTCTCATAAAATCATCTGCCTGGGGTGAGCCGGGAGGAAATAAATTACCTAACAAATGTTCTCCCTGGGGTCGATCTGCAAGAGTATATTTTTTAAATTGAGCTATTTCCTGAGGAACGATTGATATCAGGTTTCTCAAGGGAAGCTGTGCTATCCTTGAGTCATTATTGCCCGAAAAACACACTTCATCTCTTGTAGGACGCCCGGTCTCATCAATCTCATACGCCTCAAGACTGAGCAGGAACCCGGGGATACCGTTCTCGGGATCGGCTGGGAACGTGTTAGCTGCAATAACCTGTAATTCGTTGATAATTTCCTGAAAACAGTTTGCCCGTGAAGCAGGATCACGAAATGCACAAAGATAAGAACTTACCGTAGCCTCTCTCACAATATCGCTCATCACCAGACGAATAAGCGCTGAACGGGATAACTCAAAACCGGTGAAACACACAAATAAAATTAAAGGTACTGATATACAAAGTTCAAGTAGTACTGAACCCTTCTCATTTTCACATACGCTATGGTAATTTCTTGAAAATAACATCTTAAAAATTATTCATTTTCATAATAGCAATTGCTCTGGATGAAAAATCAGGAAGCCCGATCGAGCTCATATTTATGAACCTGACCTGAGTAGAAATACTAACAAAACCTCCCCGGGGGATCCTGCACGAACCATTTCGAAGACAGGAAATATTATCCTCGGAAACACTTCTCACTCCATCATCAAAGCGAATCGTCTGAACAGTAACATTATTAAGGTCAACACCGGTAGTAAAAGCTCTGAAATTATTTTCAAGGGAATTATACAGCTGCTGTTCAAGACTTGACCCCGCTCCTGCCCTGGGACCTGTGGACACCTCTCGCAGACTGATCACAGATGCATAATGAGCACCAAGCATATTAAACATGAAAGGAATCACTGCGGGTATGAAAAAAATACACATCATGTAAAGAGGCATGCCAATGGCAGCCTCAAGCATGGAAGCTCCCTTTTCCTTATCTGATGGCGATTTTATTTCATGGTTCATGGCTTGCAGGTAGTCAAAATATACAAATAACCCGCTTATAGCATCGTATTATTGTTCTGAACACTAAATCCAAACAGGTTACATAAAAACACTTGCACCCTAGATAAGTAGCTATAATAACTAATGACTACTGGAAGGACAAATATCTTTCAAAAAGCAGGCTTCACACTGAGGACGACGTGCTATGCAGACACTTCGCCCATGGTATATGAGCCAGTGATGCAGCTCATACCATCTTGATTTGGGAAACTCCCGACAGAGCTCTTCTGCCACTTTATCTCTGTCATTTGCAGAAGCAAGCCCGAGTTTATGTGAGACCCTGAACACATGGGTATCTACAGGCATCGCAGGAGTGATTTTCAGTTCTGACAAAATCACACTTGCCGTTTTGTTCCCGACTCCGGGAAGACTCAAAAGAAGTTCACGAGTACGAGGTATCTCTCCCTGAAAATCGCACACTAAAATTTTTGCGGTCTCAATCAGATGCCTGGCTTTGGTTTTATAGTAATTTACTTCACGAATGAGTCCTTCAACTCTCTTTAGAGGTGCCTTTGAGAGAGCGTAGGCATCAGGAAACTCAGAAAAAAGCTGAGGAGTAATTTCGTTGACTTTTTTATCGGTAGATTGTGCGGATAGCATCACTGCAATAAGCAGCTGAAATGGTGTTTTGTAATTAAGCTGCGTATAGGGATCTCCGTAGACTTGTTTCAGCCTACGGAGAAGTAAGGATTTTTCCCGTTTTTCCATCAGGGCTTATTATTTACGCAAGTGCCTTATCCAGTTTTTTATTGAGAGTATCCTCAACAAAGCTCCGTAGTGCAGTATCCTCAAGATGTTCAAAAACCTCTGCAATATATGCTCTGGTGAGAATAGCACGAGCCTCCTTTTCAGGGATACCCCTTGCCCGAAGATAGAAGAGGGCTTGTTCGTCAAGTTGTCCGATAGTCGCCCCGTGACTGCACTTTACATCATCAGCCCAGATCTTTAACTGCGGTTTTGAGGAACTTTCAGCAGAGTCCGAAAGAAGAAGACTCGCATTGGACTGATATGCGTTTGTCTTCTGCGCTTCTCTCTGTACAATGATCGTACCACTGAACACTCCCTTTGAAGTATCAGCATAAATACCCTTATAAAGTTCATGGCTTTCACAATGAGGAGCAATATGGTCTATCACTGTAAAGTTATCCACGTGCTGATCATTAGCAAGAACATTTGTACCAATAAGCCAGGCTTCTGAGTTTGAGGCGGGTAACAGCGGATATATCTCATTTCTTGCTACCGCCCCTCCAAACTGAAGGTTGATATTCTTGAAACAGGAGTTCTCTGCCTGCTCGGAATATACTGATGAAAGATGAACCGTATGAACATCTTCAGTCTGTATCCTGATATGCGTTCCCCGGGCACCTTTTTCCAGAACAAACTCGGCAACATGGTTCGTAACCGAAGCACATTCGCCATACCCCGTGAAGTGTTCAATCACCTCGACACTGGCGCCTGAATCAACATATACAAATACCCGGGGGGAACGAACTTCACCAGCTTCTGCCGGGTTACTCACATGAGTTATCTCAAGAGACAACTCCGAATCTTTTGCCACTTCCACATATACAATTTCATCAGAGAGCAGATCATTAAGCAGTGGAAATGCGGAACTGCTCTGGGAAGAACGCCCGGGAGCTTCATTTTTTGTGGGCACCCTTTCAAGTCTTCCTTTCATAAAGCGTTCAGGAAGCGCATCTTTCAAATTCAGAACCTTTACCCCACTTTCTCCAGATAAGGTACAATGTACTTTTGCAAGCGCACCATTGATAAACACAAGTCTTTCTTTTGCAGAGCTCACCTGAGGTCTTGGCTCAAGACCTTCTGTTAACAGAGAAGGAGACCGTAACTCATCAGGTAAAAAGGACTTGAGATTAGTATATTTCCAGTCCTCCTGAGCTGATGAGGGTACTGCCATTTCTGAAAGCTTCTTCATGGCATGATCATGCAAGCCATACCGCAAGGAAGCAGTCTCAATCTTTTGAGCCGGATTGAATAGCTCTTTACTTAAAATAGTATCAATCATTGTATCATTCATAGCATAATTCATAGTATAACTCATAAGGCACCCCTCCCCTAGGCAGCCGCCTGCATACCGTCTTTTGTCCAGGAATAACCCTTTTTCTCAAGCTCAAGTGCCAGCTCCTTATCACCTGAACGTATAATTTTGCCGTCAACAAGTACATGTACATAATCCGGCACTATGTAATCAAGGAGTCGCTGATAGTGAGTGATCACAAGAAACGCATTATCTTTTGATCTTAGTCTGTTTACCCCTTCAGCAACAATTTGAAGCGCATCAATATCAAGACCGGAATCTGTTTCATCAAGTACACAAAGTTTCGGGTTAAGAAGCGCCATTTGAAGAATCTCATTTCGCTTCTTTTCACCACCTGAAAAACCCTCATTAACTGCTCGATTTAATAATGCGGGGTTTAGTTCCAACTCTGCCGCTTTTTCCTTCAGAAGTGCCTGAAAAGGACGAACCTCAAGAGGCTCTTCACCTCGATATTTTCTAATAGAATTAAGCGCCGTTCTAAGAAAGTACATACTTGAAACACCCGGAAGCTCCACAGGATATTGAAACGCAAGAAAGAGTCCTTCAGAAGCACGTTCATCAGGCTCCAGATCAAGAAGATCTTTACCGTCAAAAGTCACACTGCCATCAGTTATTTCATACCCTTCCTTACCTGCCAGCACATGAGCAAGAGTACTTTTCCCTGAGCCATTAGGACCCATGATTGCATGTACCTCCCCGGGTTTTATTTCAAGATCAAGACCTTTAAGGATATCTTTTTCACCTTCAACTTTCACATGTAAATTAGAGATTTTTAACATCTTCAGTATTCCTCACTCAATTTCCAATAAAACTTCCAATTAAATAAAATTTTAATTACCCGACACTTCCTTCCAGATTGATAGCAAGAAGCTGGCGTGCCTCAATAGCAAACTCCATGGGAAGTTCTTTAAATACTTCTTTACAGAACCCATGAACAATCATGGACACTGCATCCTCAGTGCTGATTCCTCTCTGGTTACAGTAAAAAAGCTGATCTTCTCCAATTTTTGATGTGGTTGCTTCGTGCTCTACCTTTGCGGTCGGATTCTTAACTTCGATATAGGGAAAGGTATGCGCCCCACAGGTGCTGCCTATCAGCATTGAATCGCATTGAGAGAAGTTTCTTGCACCTTCTGCTCCTTTCATAATCTTCACAAGTCCCCGATATGAGTTCTCCCCTCTACCGGCTGAAATTCCCTTTGAGACAATGGTACTCTTGGTGTTTTTCCCGATATGAATCATCTTGGTACCGGTATCAGCCTGCTGTTTCTTTGAGGTCAATGCCACCGAATAAAATTCACCGACAGAATTATCCCCCTTCAAGATACAACTTGGATATTTCCAAGTAATTGAAGAACCGGTTTCTACCTGTGTCCAGGAAATTTTGGAGTTCTTTCCCGCACAGAGACCTCGCTTGGTAACAAAATTGTAGATTCCCCCTTTCCCTTCTTCATCTCCCGGATACCAGTTCTGAATGGTCGAATATTTTATTGTCGCATTTTCCATGGCTACAAGTTCAACCACCGCGGCATGTAACTGATTTTCATCCCGTTTGGGTGCGGTACAGCCTTCAAGATAACTTACATAGCTCCCCTCATCGGCAATTATCAAGGTACGTTCAAACTGCCCTGTATTCTGGGCATTTATACGAAAATACGTTGAGAGCTCCAGCGGACATCTCACCCCTTTTGGAATGTAGACAAAAGAGCCATCGGTAAATACTGCCGAGTTAAGACAACTGAAAAAGTTATCGGTATGGGGAACAACGCTTCCCAGATATTTTTTAACAAGCTCCGGATGTTCTCTGATAGCTTCACTTATTGAACAAAAAATGATTCCATGTTTTTCAAGTTCTTCCTTGTACGTGGTAGCTACTGACACACTATCAAACACCGCATCAACTGCCACTCCTGCAAGGCGTTTCTGCTCTTCAAGAGGAATGCCAAGCTTTTCATATGTTCTCAAAAGTTCAGGGTCAACCTCATCAAGACTTTTATATTTGGGCATATTCTTGGGTGCGCTGTAGTACACCACATCCTGATAATTTATTGGCGGATAATTAATGAAAGCCCATTCAGGTTCCTGCATTTCCTGCCACTTTTTATAGGCGTTAAGTCGCCACTCCAGCATGAACTCAGGCTCGTCCTTTTTTTTGGAAATAAACGCTATTACTTCTTCATTCAGCCCGGGAGGCAGACTGTCAGATTCAATATCAGTGACAAACCCCCACCTGTATTCTCTTTTTGCATAATCCTCGAGTAACTGAGTATCAGTATCCAAAAGCTCCTCCTAAAAACAATAGTGTAAGTTACTAATTAGTTTAGTAATTTTAGGTATGAAATATTAAATATTAATATTTAATTAGTAATTAAACTATATATCAATCAGAATAATTTGAAAAGAGCTGCGGGGACGATCTATTTCTATCTATTCTCATACCGGCAGCTTGATGTTAGTATGCGCAAATGAACAAAATCACTGATAATTTTCCTAAAAATATGCTATGCGCCTTGGCGCTATTTCTTTCATCGTGTGTTGCTGCTGTGGGTTCTTCCATAGAAGTGCCTGATGTCCCTGCAGGGGATGCGGTATCTTTTGATGAAATGATCAATTCATCAGTAGCGCTTGGTTCTTTCAGAGATGTACGACAGGAGCCTGACCCTAACAGAATCAGCCCTGAGGGAGAGGTAACTTCCAGAGTGAAGGACGCATACGAAAAATCTCTGACTAAAAGAGGAACCCGGATTTCGGATTCCGCTCCTGTGGTGGTTCACGCAGAGATAAGAAACTGGTACGCCATAACAAAAGGCACGGGAGAGGTTGAGAGTGAAGCATCTGTTTACATAGAGGTTCATTCAAAAGACAGTAACAGAATTTTCAGCGCGCTCTATCACGGGTCTCGTGCCAGCACATTTCCTCTTGTCACGGCACAGGACATAAGTGATTCACTGGGACTTGCCATGGCGCAGGCAATCGATCAGTCTTTATATGACCAGGCAATGAGGGCAGTACTCAGTACAAGATAATATTTTCGGGCAGGGCACCTTCGGCAGGCTCAGAGTAGACAAACCCTGCCCGAAACGATCCTTACTTCCTGCAATAATCAAGAAGTTTCCATCTGAGATTAAGCGAAGCTTCTTTCAGCGTACTGAATTCAAGCTCTTCCTTCCACTCAACTATCGCTTGTTTAAAGTAAGCAAGAAAGGGGTCTGTGGTATGATCTTTTGAGAGAATCGAAACCAGAATCTTCTCCAGTTTTGAGCGGGGGGTTTGCTGCATACTAGAACAAAACCTCTCAATACTTTCTTCAGTCTCCTCAAGCACAAAATCAGGATGAAGCCCCTTATAAACATTTTCTGATAAGGAATTGAGAATTTTCCAGTCTCCGTTCCGCATGATTTCAATTCTACCATCATCATTTAACCTGATACCAGGCAAGACACTCCCCCGGTTTGCTATGATTATTCCCCTGACAATACTTTCAAAATAATTCAGCTTTGAGGTAGGCACTGTACAGACAGAATCTGCTCCGGAAAATAAATCAACATCAACCCCTTCTTTTGCAAGTACGATAATTGCACAATCTTCAGAAAAACTTGCTGAGCGAATTTCATCAATATACGCCTGGGCTACCTCAGAGCGAATAGAGGGACCAATTATACATGCATCAAAGCCCCTGCCAGAAATTGACTTTACTCCATCGGGCATAGACTTGGCGATCTCGATATTTTCAAAAACATCTGTTGCAACAATATTTTTTAAAATTTCATTTTTTGATCTATGGCTTGCATCAACAAGTAAACATAATGCAAGAGGTGGGAATTGGGGTATCGTAACAGAATCAAGCTCTTTTTTTGAGGGCATACAAATATAGGATACAGAGGAAACACAAGATTTTTAACGTGCTCAATCTATATCAAATGCTTATTTACTGAAAGTTTTATTGATCAAAATCCCAGGGAGGAAAGGGATCATTCATTTTTTGCCACTGTGACTCTCCCCATGAAAGCTCATCATCGGTAAGTAAACATGCATTCAACTTATGTGTCATTGCATCTTTATCAAAGCCTCTCCCAATAATTACGAACTCTTGTCTGCGATCTCCATACTTATGTTCACCAGATTCGAGCTGTTTTTTAAGTCTGTTTCTTGTTGTTTCATCAAATTCAAACCATTCCTCTTCTGGAACTGCTGAAATCCATCTCCCGGCAGGTTCCAGCTTGCAACTGCTTCCAGCCTGAGACCACATACAGCCGTAGTCATTTCTGCTGGCAAGCCACATATATCCTTTTGAACGAATCACCTGCTTCCAGTCATCGGTGTTCATATACTCAAGAAGACGCTCAGGGTGAAACGGACGATACTCCTTGTATACAAAACTCTGAATGCCATACTCCTCTGTTTCCGGTACGTGTTCGTCATTCAGTTCTTTGAGCCATGCAGGTGAATTAATTAATTTTTCAAAATTAAAAAGCCCCGTATACAGAAGTTCTTTCAAGGGAACTTTGCCATATTCCGCAAAATAAAGTTTTGCATCAACATTAAGCGCCTTGATAATAGCTACAACTTCATCAAGTACATCTTTCTCAATTAGATCAACCTTGTTAATAATGATAATATTGGCAAATTCAATCTGATCAACCAGTAAATCACCGATCGCCCTTTCATCCCCTTCCCCACCCGCAAGATTCCTGTCACTCAAATCATCGTATGAGTGATAATCATTCAGAAAATTTGAAGCATCAACAAGTGTTATCAATGAATCCAGAGCACTCACCTTCTCAAGACTGACCCCACGTTCATCAACAAAGGTAAAAGTCTGTGCCACAGGAAGCGGCTCCGAAATCCCGCTGGATTCAATAAAGAGATAATCATACTTCCCCTCCCTCGCCAGAAGAGAAACCTGTTCAAGAAGATCCTCACGAAGTGTGCAGCAGATACACCCATTAGTCATCTCAACCAGTTTTTCTTCCGAATAATCAAGCTTCGCATCCCCCTTCTTTATCAAATCCGCATCAATATTGATCTCACTCATATCATTAACAATAACCGCCACCTTCAAATCCTCACGATTCTCAAGCATATGTTTCAACAAAGTAGTTTTCCCACTCCCAAGAAAACCCGAAAGCACACTCACCGGCAGTTTATTTTGCGACTTAATTTGTAGAAAACTCATACCTTATCCAACCCATAAATTAATTTTAAGCCCCTAAATACTTCCTTAATGCCATATTTTTGCAATAAAGACAAGGGTAGATCAATTCCTGAGATTACTCACCTTTAGCTACCCCACATCAAACTTAGGGGGGGGGCTGCGAGTAATGGTACGCTTAAATATCCTGTAATAGCGTAAGTACTAATTCTGTTTGCAAGTTTGCCTGAGCAAGAACAGCAGCACCTGACTGTTGAAGAATCTGATTTGTCACAAGCCTCGCAGATTCTTCTGCAACATCCGTATCAATAATCTGTGATGCTGCACTTGCAAGGTTCTGGGTAATAGTTGAAAGGTTTGAAATTGCAGTATCGATTCTTGAGCTTGATGCACCAATACCTGAACGGGCAAGGTTTAGAGTTTCAAGCCGTTGCTTTGAAAGTGCGAGCGTAACGCGTGCACTTGTCTGGTTTGAAACAACCATACCGGCTAGTTCATCAACTCCGGTTTTTGAAAGATCACGCATGAAAATATCTGATAGTCCGTTTGTATCACCTGCAATCAGATTACTGGAATCAGTGTGGAAAAATACTTTACTACCATCTGCAGAAATGAAACTCGCTTTAATAGGGGGAGAAGCCCCATTATTTGCATCGGCTGCACCATCCGCAGATCTACTCACAAGTTCCATTTCTCCTGTTAATAAATCTTTTCGATAAATTTGCCATCCACTTACCCCTGCAGTAAAATTTGCATTACCAGCTATTGAAAGATACCTCCCATCTGCACTCAAGGAATAAAGATAACTATTCCCACTCCCCTGTATACCATCCTTATTGCTACTACCTAAACGTAATTCTCCTGTTTGAACATCCTTTACGTAAATCTGCCATCCGCTCACTCCGGTAAGCAGATTTGTTGAATCCGAGGCAAATGCAATATAGCGACCATCTGCACTAAGCGTCCCGGTTCCATTATTATCCCCATTTCCCTGTACTCCACTTTGATTACCACTTACCAGTTGTAATGCCCCAGTATGTAAATCCTTCATATAGAGCTGATCAGTACCTACTCCAGGGAGAAGATTGGTAGCAAATGATCGAAACAGAAGATAGCGTCCATCTGCACTCAGAGTAGTACCACTATTACTGCTATCATTGCCCTGTACACCATCTTGGGTACTGCTTGCCAGATGTAATTTTCCGGTGTGAAGATCCTTAACATAAATCTGTCCCGAATTTACTCCAGGGAGAAAATTCGTAGAATGTGATCGAAATGCAACATATCGTCCATCTGCACTTATATTACCTCCAGCGCTCAATCCATTTCCCTGTACACCATCCTCATTGCTGCTTGCCAGATGTAATTCTCCTGTTTGCAAGTCTTTAACATAGATATTGTCTCCGCTTACTCCAGGAAGGAGGTTACTGGAGTTTGAAAAAAATACCATATAGCGTCCATCTGCGCTAAGACTCCCTTGAGAGCTATATCCATTCCCCTGCACTCCGTCGCTGGTACTACTTGCAAGTACTAACTCTCCTGTTTCCAGATTTTTAACATATGCCTGCTCACCACTTACCCCGGAAATAAGGTTAGTAGAGTTGGACCTGAATGAAAGAAAACGTCCATCTGCGCTTACAGAGCCCATAGTGTTTTGTCCATTTGACTGTCCACCACTGCTACTGGTACTTACCCGTATCGTCTCACCCGCAGAATATAAGCCAAAAGCATCATTTAAAAGCGCATTTCCGACTTGTACCGCCAGTCCCCCTGCGGCTCTATATCCGCCCTGTAAATTAACAAGTGTATTAGCACCCGTCAGCAATTGCATCCCGTTAAACTTAGTGCTTTTAATGATTCGGTTATACTCATTCTGTAAAGCGCTCACTTCATCTTGAAGCGGCTTTCTCTGAGTATTGCTCAAAGTCCCATTAGCACTCTGCTCTGATATCTCTTGAATACGAAACATAATATTCGTAAGCTCTGTAATGGCGCCTTCTGCTATATTCAGATAACTGATTCCATCATTCAAATTACGAATACCTTGAGTAAGAACTACTTTATCCATATTCAAAAGTGAAGATACAGATAAACCCGCTGCATCATCTGATGCGCGGTTGATTCTCATTCCACTTGAAAGTCTACTGAAAGAAGTTTCGAGGTTCTTACTCGTCTGAGTAAGATTTCTCTGTGCATTGAGAGATGCTACGTTCGTTGTAAGGGAGAGTCTACTCATAAGAAGACCTCCTTGCAGCTACCTGCAGGTAGCTGCAAGCCCTGAGCTTGTCGAAGGGACAGATTCAAGATGCACGGATAGCACCAGACGCACGCATCCTTTTGAAAAAACTGAATGAAGAATAACTTACTACTACTCATCCTTGTACTGCATACTTCTCTCTACAAAACCATTTCCGTGGTTTTGTAATTCAAAAACCGCAAGCGTAACAAACACTTACAGCTTAAAAATCGACTTTTTTAGGATAAAACTTGAGGACTTGATAAGCATTTTTTAAGTAGCTGTATTTACTGAGAGTAATCGGAAGCACCCCCTTACCAAAATAGTATATATGACTATAAAAAACTGGCGAGGGGAAGGAAGAGAGGCATTCTATTTTATCTACGTTCAGCATATAAAATCTTTGCCAAGGAAAGGTCTCTAAGACTTGTCACTTTAATATTCTCCGGAGGACTTTCAAGAACTTCAACTATGCCCCCTGCTTTCTCAAACACCGAAGCATCATCATACAATAGTTCATCTGATTCAGTTATTTTCAAAAATGCTTCATACAGCGGAGCAAAAGGAAAAGTCTGAGGAGTTTGCGCCTCCCATAGTGTTTTTCTGTCAGGTGTACCGGAAATAATTCTTCCATCAGGAACCAGCTTTATGGTCGATGTTACCGGGTTTGCAAGTATCACTGCAATACCCGATACCGCTTTTTTAACACTCTCTTTAATCAGCTCACTTGAAGCAAAAGGACGAGCAGCATCATGAACAGTAACAACACTCGGTTCATCAGAAACAATTTCAGTAAGCGCTTTCTTCACCGAATGAAATCGAGTCTCACCACCCTCGATAACCTCCAGACGCTCCCAGACAGTAACCTCTTTTGCGACTTTCCTTACATCCTCAATAAGTTCTCTCTGAGTCGATATGCAAAGATTCCTTATCCCGGCACCTGAAAGACGCTTAAGGGATTCATGGAGCACACTCCGACCTTCAGAAAGTTCAAGAAATATTTTTGAAGTAAATCGCCCGGCTACAGATTCACCCGGGGTTCCTCCCCCAGATTCAGCTAATGAACGTCTCATCCTGCTACTACTCCCGGCAGCAGGCACCACCGCCCATACCTTTGAGACATCAAGAGGCGAATCGGAATGTAAAACACTCATGTGAGATATTCAGAAAACTACGGCTGACAGATCAGTTCCAGCTCTTCCTTTATACTGTCTTCGGAACTGGATTTGGCAATCGACAATTCTTTTACCAAAAGCCCCTGAGCAGTATCAAGCATCCTTCTTTCATTAAAGGAGAGCTCTTTCTCTATTTTCAGAACAGTAAGGTCACGAATAACGGAAGCAATCTCAAGCACCGAACCCGTTTTAATCTTCTGGGAATATTCACGATAACGCCTGTTCCAGGTCTGATTATCTATCTCAATGTCCTTATCTCTGAGGATATCATAAACCCGGTCAACAGTAGTTGGGTCAACCACCCTTCTAAGACCTACGGTTTTAGACTGCCCTACCGGAACCATTATTTTCATTCCGGTTTCAACAATAGAGATCATATAGAACTTCTGCTGGGTACCACCTACGGTACGAATCTGAATAGCTTCAATAATTCCCAAACCATGAGCAGGATATACTACTTTATCACTTTGACTGAACTCTACCTCTATCTCCTGTGCCAGTGAATCACTCTTCACAGAAGAATCAACATCGTCTAATTGCCCTTCCGAGCCTGAGGTAGAAGTACCAGTTTCGGCACTCCAGGAATATCTCCCCGCAGCTACACCAGGTCTTCCATAATTCATCCCGAAACGACGCACTCCCTTGGTCTCTTTTAACTTCTGGGTACCATTTCCATTCAGACTTTCAGATTTACGAGGACGACCTCTTTTTCGCTTTACAGGAACTTCAGGAGATTGTTCAACTAAAATCTGAGCCGCAAGTATCGGTTCAACCTCAGTCTTTTCAACAGAACCATTCAAGCCAGTACCATTCGTAGAGGAAGATTTTTTTGTCATGTGTAAAGAGTCCTGTTGTAAATTTTTTTCCTGATGAGCGGGGGGACTTTTTACAACAACTGAAGATTTTTTACCAGACACAATGGAAGATTTGGAAGGTAAAGAACCGGAAACCTCGACCGCTTTTGATGACTTCTTCTGAGCAGTCACTGACTTAACATTTGGCTTAACAACAGCGCTCCTGGATGAACTGAGCTGTTTGCCTGCTGAAACAGTAACTTTAGCGGGCGACTTCTTCCCCTTTGAAGATTTTGAAGATACTGTACTTTTACCGGCTTTTAACCCCTTGGCAGCAGTCACGGTTCTCGACTTGGCAGGTTTTGCAGATTTTAGTTTCTCCTTTTTTGGAGAAGCCACCACCTTAGCCTTTTTAGCTGTAGAAGTACCTGATTTTACAGATTTTTTACTTATTGGAACCTTCCTGGAAACAGTCTTTCTGGCAGAAGACTTAGAGGTTATAGAGGAGGAATTTTTTGTTCTTGCCATGTCCTGATTTAGCCTCAATGGTAGATTAATTAGGAGGGCAATATACCTGAAATCACTTGAAAGGTCAATTAGCTACTAAATTTATTACAAATAGTACTCCATCATCAGGGCATCTTCTCTGTTGTCAGAGTAATATTCTCTTCTAATCCCATTTGCGACAAAACCCGCTTTAAAATAAAGCTCCTGCGCTCTAAGGTTTGATTTTCTAACCTCAAGAAAGCAATACTTAACGCCTCTCGACTGAACTTCAGTTAATAACTCCTGCAAAAGAAAAAAACCAAAACCCCTTCCCTGCACTTCCGGACGCACGGCAAGATTAAGTATGTGAAGCTCATCCTCAACTATATAATTAAAAGAATATGCCATTACTTCATCCCGGTACAATAAGGACGGTCGAAAGGATATTTTCTTATCAAATTCAGCAAGCAACAAAGACTCAGACCAGCCTTTTGGATAAATCAAAGGCTCAAGATGAATCACCTGCGGTGCATACGCACGTTCAAGGTTTACAAGAGTCAAATCTTCGAGGTCTATATCGGAAAATGGCAGTAGTGGCTTCCTGCCTGCAAAAGGAAAAGCCCCAACCCCCGAATGCCCATCTCCTGAATACCCGGTTCCTGAAAGGTCAGAGCTCCGCCCTTCTGGATTCCCTTCAAAATTTACAAGATGCGCCTGGCGCATATCAAGTCCTCAATCTGTATCTGGATGTATCCAGAACCGAGATAACACTCAGACGCAAGTCTTCAAGTTCCTCAGCCGATATGGTACCATCCTGTTTACCAAAAATAAATCTCAACGAGAGGCTCTTCTCATCCTCTTCAAGAGGCGCTCCCTGATATACCGCAACAGGTTCAATACATTTTAATAGAGGGGAGCCCACATTTGCAAGAAAAGTATCACGTACTGAAGTAAACTGCTCTTTTTGATTAAGAACCAGCGAAATTTCAAAAAAACTGTCAGGGAAACGAGGTATTTCAGTAAATTTTTTCTCTTCAACTCTTGTTGCAATAAGCGCCTCTATATCTATTTCTGCAATAACCAGTCGTTCAGAGCGTGAAGGATAAAAACTCGGGCGCACCTCAGCAAGCACACCAAACGTCATTCCTTGAGATACAAGACGAGCAGCACGATATGGGTGCATCCAGAATTTTGAATGAAGAAAATCCTGTGCATATGTTTCATCAGAAGAATCCTGAAGCATCTCCATGCTGAAAACTCCTGAACCCAATAGTCCATGCAATCGTTCACAAACACTGCGAAGACTATAAAAACCAATTCCGGCATCAACCTGCGGAGTACCCATAGCGGTGGTTTCTTTTCTGTTTACCGTCTGAAAAAAAGATAAGAGCCTTCGTTCCTGAACCTGTTCACTGGGGTCACTTTCCGGCTGAGCAGTTGATGGTAAAAGATGATAACTCCGACCTATCTCAAAACCGGAGAATGAGGAAAAGTTTTTTTGATTTCGTTTAGCCACTTCCAGAAGCAGAGGTACAAGACTCACCCTGACCACACCTGCATTTTGATCAACAGGGTTGAGGATACTCACCCCATCATCCACTCTATATCCAAGCGTTTTACAAAGCTCAGGCGCAGTAAATGTATCATTATACACTTCAGTAAAACCGGTTGCAGAAAGGAAGTCTTTGATTGCAACTTCAGCTTTCCCAACAATGCTACGTTCACTCCCTGTTGCCTGAATTCGAGGAGGTATTTCAGGCACCCGATCATACCCGATAGTACGCCCGATCTCTTCGACAAGGTCTTCTTCTATTGAAATATCTCTTGTGGCGCGAAAATACGGGACTTCAAGCTGATCTGCCCCCACCTGAAACTGTAAAGCAGTAAGAATTGATTTAATTTCCTGATCAGTTTGGGGGACACCTCCAAGTCGCTCACGTATATATGAAGGTCGATACGAAACAAACACTTTCCCGGGAACTTCAGGAAAAGTATCCGCCCAGGAAGAAGTAACCCGAGGATCTTGCCCAGACCGCTTTAATACCTCAACATAACGGAGAATTCCAAGAGGTACCTGAAAGGGAGATAAATTCTTCTCAAAACGATTAGATGAATCGGTTCTCACCTGGTGCCGTTTGCACACCTGGCGAATCAGAACGGGGTCAAAGTTTGCACTTTCAAGGAGGATTTCAGATGTTTCAGGACGTACCGAGTACCCACTCCCACCAATCACACCAGCAAGAGCGAGGGCATTTTTATCATCAGCAATGACCACATCCGTTTCATCAAGCACTCGTTCAATCTCATCCAGACCAACAAAAGGTTCACCTTTCTTTGCACAACGAACGTATAAACTTGACCCCGAAAGACTGGCAGGGTCATATGCATGATTTGGTTGCCCAATTTCATGGAGTACATAATTACTGGCATCTACAAGTACGTTCCTTATACCTGCTCCAATAGAAAACAATCTTCTTTGAAGCCACAAGGGAGACTCCCCATTGTTGAGCCCTGTAATATACTGCACCCCAAACCTTCTTGCTTTTGTTGCAGAATCAATATGAGTCGTGAATTTTGAAGCCGATCCTCCAAGAAGATGCTCCCGATATTCCGCACTCCTCTCATCCCCATAATCAGAATGGACATCAAGCTGATTTTTTAAAGGACGATTTAAAAGGGCTGCGATTTCTCTTGCAAACCCGAAATGACACCACAGATCAGGACGGTGCGTAAGTGATTTATTATCAATATCAATTACCGTATCCTTCCACAAAACATATGAATCAAGCTTCTTACCAGGAACAAAAGACACCTCCGGCATCACCTCATCCAGAAGCACTATCCCCTCATGCGCGGTTCCGATACCCAGCTCTGATTGAGAAAGAAGCACCCCGTGACTACTCACGGAACCAAAAGACTTCACCTCAACCTCAATCAACTCCTCTTCTTCAGCTACCTTATCCGCTTTTCGTATTTTTCCACCAGGAGGAACATAACACACCAGTGCAGCTTCCCGAACATTAGGAGCCCCGCATATTACCTGTACCGTTTCAGAACCAAGAGATACCGAAACCAGAGAGAGCTTTTCCTTTTCAGGAACAGGCTGAACTTTTACTACTTTACCAACAACAGCATCAGAAACAGGTGCTCCGACCGTATAGCAATCTTCAATCTCTGCAACACGAGTAGTAACAAGATCAGCAAAATCTCCTTCAGTGACATCTGAAAAATCTACAAACTCCAGCAACCACTCACGAGAAATTTTCATGTCTGTATTAACGCTCCAGTATCAAACATTCTAGAATTGATTAAGAAACCTGAAATCACCGCCCTGAAAATGCCGAATATCGCTAATCTGATAACGGCTCATCACAAGACGACTCAGCCCCAGACCAAATGCAAACCCCTGCCATTCATTCGGGTCAATTCCGCCATATGAAAGTACTTTGGGGTGCACAAGTCCACAGGGAAGCAGTTCCATCCACTTATTATTAAACCATATATCAAGTTCAAAACCAGGTTCAACAAAAGGAAAATAGCCGGGTCGAAGTCGTATTTCAGGTTCAAATTTAAAAATCTTTCGAAGAAGTGTCTTCATAAAATAAATAAGGTGCCCCACCGTGACTTCCTTATCAACCATCATGCCCTCCATTTGGTAGAAGGTATGACCATGAGTGGCATCTACACGCTCGTATCTGAATACTCTTCCGGGTGCCACAATACGAAGTGGTGCATTTCTTTCCTGTAGTGCCCTGACCTGAATGGGAGAGGTTTGTGTTCGCAGTAAAAGTCCCGGCAAGGTTGTCCAGATAGTGTCCTGCATGTCTCTTGCAGGATGCCATTTGGGGACATTCAAAGATTCAAAATTATAGAACTCACTTTCCACCTCCGGACCATCAACCACATCGAACCCAAGACCAATAAAAATCTCTTCAAGTTCTCTTTGCACAATACTCAAGGGATGAAGATGCCCAACATCTGAAGTCTGAAGGGGCATTTTAACAGGCAGGGTCACGTCAATAGCTTCACAAGAGAGAGTTTCTTCCTCTTCCTTCCTTGCAAGCACGGCACCTCTGGAATCAAGAAGTTCCGATACCTGATCTCTGGCACTATTAACCGCCTCTCCTACTTTCTTTCTCTCATCAGGAGGAAGCCCACCAAGAGATTTCAAAATCCCGGTAATGCTACCTTTCTTCCCCAGATACTGAATACGAATGGAATCTACCTGCTCAGAACTCGATGCAAGTAAGATCTCTGCTTTGGATGATTCCTGTAATTCTTTAAGCCGGTCTAAAAGTTCCACCAGAGACGGAACCTCTTAGGCGGAAACTTTTGTCACGTGCTTTGCAGCAACGTCCGCCACTGCTTTAAATGCCTCAGGATGCTCGGCTCCAAGTTTGGCAAGCATTCTTCTGTCCAGATCAACATTAGCAGACTTAAGACCCGAAATAAGAGAATTATAGTTCAGACCAAGAATACGCGCTGCGGCGTTGATACGCTGAATCCAGAGTGCTCTAAACTCAATCTTCTTCTTCTTTCTGTCACGATACATGTACTGCATCGCCTTATCCACTCGCTGGCTCGCCTGGCGAATGGTATTTTTAGAACGACCACGAAAGCCCTTAGCTCTTTCAAAAACTTTATTTCTTCTCTTTCTGGCTTTAACGCCTCGTTTTACTCGCATGACTCAACTCCTTTTAATAAACTCGTAGAACAACTATCCGTTAGGCAACAAACGCTTAACTACTTCCTTTATATTAGCATCAGCTACATACGCGGGAGAACGAAGGTGCCTTTTTCTTTTTGGTGACTTGGAAGTCAGAATGTGACGTCTGAACGCAGAACCCCGCTTTACTTTCCCACTCCCTGTCTTGGAAAATCTTTTCGCAGCCGCTCTGTTAGTCTTCATCTTAGGCATAAGGAACCCCCTCACTGAAACAATAAAATAAACTGAAATAAAAAATATAATTAAATTAACGGTATATCTAACAATATACCTAATCTCGCAGAATAAAATACAGGCACTACATAGCAAAACCTGAATAAAATCAAAAGAGCTCCAGGATGTTTTTTTCAGACTATATTTATAGCAAGCACATATTAAGGCACTATATTAATAAGAATACAACACTTTCCACTTAGGTTTTAGTATGTTATCAAGCTTCTACTTAAAGGCGCGTAGCTCAGTGGTAGAGCATCTGCTTGACGTGCAGAGGGTCAGGAGTTCGACTCTCCTCGTGCCTACCATCACACCTCTAGACTGAAACATTCAGTAGATTCATTTTGCGTAGCAACAAAGAAGTGTGGCACTCTGGAAAGACTCCTCCAAGGAGTTTTAATTGCCTGAAGTGCCTGGTCATAAGTATTGCTATTTTCACTCACATGCCCTGCTACAATGAACTTAAGTCGTGTATGAGCGTTTCTCTTGATAAGTGCATGGACAAATTTTGAAGCATCTTCGTTACTGAGATGCCCATAGGAACCTGCGATACGTTCTTTTAGTTCCCAGGGATATTCAGAGAGCCAAAGTTGCTCTGGTTCATGATTGGACTCCAGTAGTAAGGCATCAGTGTCACACACCTGATCAAGAATAAAATCATCATATACTCCAAGATCAGTTACTATCGAGATACTTTTCTCACCATCAGTAACCCTGAACCCTACCGGCTGAGCAGCATCATGTGACAAGGAAAATGGGAACAAACGAAGAGACCCGATCGTAAATGGCACTCCCTCCTGAAAGAAAAAAACCTGATGAAGGGAAATCTCCTGAAGTTTTTTACTCGCATTAAAAGTTGGTTCATTCATATACACAGGAAGCCCAGCCTGATCAGCCAGAACCCGCACTCCTGCAATATGATCATTATGCTCATGACTCACCACCAAAGCAGTTAATTCTTCGGGAGCAACCGAAATCCCCGAAAGTCGCTTCACCGCCTCTCTCTTACTCAACCCACAATCAAGAAGAATAGCAGTCTCCCCCGACCTGACAAAAACCGAGTTCGCCTTACTCCCACTTGCAAGCACCGAAAATTCCAAAATCAACCCCTTCTACGAGTATTTACTTTGTATAAGATCAGAAAATAATTATATATCAGAGAAGCCCTCTCCCCACCACTATATTAATTATCGAATATTCGGAAAAACTAATTTGAAGCCCCACTAGACTTGTCCGTATCATCCTTTAGGTACAAATCACAAGAAAGTAATAATTTTTTTTCAACTTCTTTTAATAAAGAATCAGGAATTTTTCCGAGTTCTTTAAGAAGCCTGCTATTAGCAATTGCTCTACTTTGATCAATCATAACATCACAATCTTTGTCATTCCCTGCAAGCCCCTGAGGAAGTCTTGTGCGTAATATATTTTCAGGGGTGAGCCTGCTTGTACAGGGAAGGATCCAGGTAGAGGGATGAAAAGTAATATTAAGTTTGTCTGATTGAATAACAAGAACAGGTCTTACTTTCCCAGATTCAGTCTCAAAGTTAGGACTTAAGTCAGCAAGATAAAGATACCCTCTCTTGATATTCACCTCAACCTTCATCCAGAATCCCCTCTGAAGAAAGAACATCAAGTTCTGTCATATCTTCACGGTTCTTTTCTCTTACAATAAGGGAGGCAGATGCAAACTGCTCCTTGAGAAGCTTTGCATCAGTAGCTTCTTTAAGCATCCGTAAAGCCCTTCTTATCACATCAACTTTAGAACTCGCATTAAGTTGCTTAAGAAGCTGTTCAACAACCGCAAGCTCATCCGGTGGAAGAGTGATAGAAGATTTTTTTATGGTATTTTTTTTCATACCTTTATAATACCATACCTAATTTTTCAATTCAACACCTAAGAATAGAATAAATGCCTATATTTATCATTTCACACCTCACGCTTGCATCTTGGAAAATATCACCGTGGTTTTTTTAAACATCACGCTCCATTTTACTGACATTATCTTATCCTAAATAACTGTCCAGTAAATCGGGGGAGCTTCACTTGACCCTGCTACACACTACTGGATTATATACAATAAATAGTGTAGGAGTTCATAACCAACTACAATCTATGAGGGGGAATTGTATGATTACGATAATAAAAACACTTTTCTTTTTAATACTGTTTTTAGTAGCTGCTTGTGGTGGAGGTGGATCAGGAGATTCTTCATCTTCGGGTTCTAATGTTAGTGGGCAAGAGTTTATGGCGATTGTCGATCAATCCTCTACTGCCAACTTTATAATCAAGTCAACTGTTACAACTGAAAATTTGATTTTTTACGGAGGCGGTGTCTACAGCTACAGAAACCCTCAAGGTATTATTGGCATTATCGAGGTTGGAGAATCTGGTTTACCACTGCGTGCATTCGTTGATGGTGGAACTGCAACATTTTCTAACTATACGGATAAAACAGTAGACATACTGCTGGAGCTAAGCGATGGACAACGAATACAAACCACCGTAGAACTTCCAAATAGACTTCCAGGTAAATCTAATCAATTCAAACTGGCACTTCCTAGTGCTCAAGACATGCTTACCGGATCCATTTTAGCGCTAAGAACTGCCGGATGTGCGCTTGGTTCTCCTGCCTTACTGACTGGAGTAAATCCGGTTAGCCTTTGGATAAGCGCATCGTGTACAGGAACAATTAACGACTGGATGTTGTTGAAAAATGGTGAAACAACTTTTTCTGAACAGGTAGTAGTCTATTCGGGAGAAGCCCTGAATCAATGCGTTTTTCCAGCAACTGAAGATAAGATCGCACTTTCTCAGGCAGCTGACTGTGCATTAAGAGTGGCAAATGAGCATTTTCAAGGCGCCACACCAGCAGAAGATGCAGCGTTTCTTGGAAGATGGACTGGCTTAATGACAAGCACTGGTAGTCCAAGTGACATTCTATGCCCCAGTTCTGCAATTTTTGTCTTCACTATTACGCCAACTTCAAGTCGTGATTGTTCAACACTATGCCCACTAACTGGCAGTGCTGATGTCACTTATCCGGATGGTTCTATTACAGTTCCTTTCTCCGGTGAAGCATTTGTAAATGGTGATGCTACTATCACAACTCCAGATGGTGAAGATGTTGTTACTGTTAGATTACAACTCGGTAAGACAGAAGGCTCTGGGACTTACTCTACCCGCCTTGGTTGTACAGGAGTAGTAGAAGCAAGAAGATAAAAGCTAACAGGGATGCGACAAACTTGCTTGTCGCATCCCTGTCTTTTGCTTAAGGAATTGGAAAGTACAACTAAATACACTCACCACTCCACAACAATTCAATAAAATCCTTGTACGGTAATATCAGAATACCATCTTCCGTCTTTCTTTTAGTTTTTTCAAAACAGACAAGGTAACATTTATTAACTGAGGGATGTTCTTTTTTAAGCTCCCTCAACCCTTTTAGATGTCGTGACGATATAGTATCACTTGATTTCACTTCTATGGCTACATTCATAAACTACACTCATATTATCCAGAGTAAAAAATATTCTTTAACCGTGGTGCTGAAAACACCACAGTCGGATGTAATATTTGAATCATAACTTGAAAATATCATGAAATATTCAAGTAGTTAATTGATTTATAATAATAAAATCCTTTGATTTCAATATATAATATCTCAGAACGCACATTTAGATAATTTAAACAATTTAGAACAACACTAATCAGCATAGAATAAAATAAATCCACAAATATAAACAGAAGTATAATGAGGATGCTCCGCTCAGGGTGTTTCCGCCGACAGCGGCGCCAGTCCGATGCAAGAAAAAATGTGCGCTGGGCACGTTAAATCAGTAAAGGGTTAAAGTCCCTAATCCGCCCGATGGTGGGAAGGATACCCTATAGAGGCAAGGGCATCACCGTGAGGAGTTGTCTGGTGGAAGCCAAAAGGTCGATGTGGAACCGAACGAAAGTGAAGCGCCGTAAGGCTCATGCAGAGGATAAGCTGGCGTTCAGCAGCGAAGTCCAATAGCCATATGAACTGCACGAGTAGTGGCGACGGTTTTACAAGGAACTGATTTAACTTACCCCAGGAGATCTTGTGGGTTCCCAAGGGAAGATACAGTTATTCTACCCCTTGGGTAGTCTTAAAGAAGGGAAAAGAAATGGTGCAGCAGAAATGGCGCATCGATGACTAAGTACCGGGAGGAGGAAACGACTCAAGACGAAGGCACACAAGAAGTCGGATGACTGCGTAGTATCACAAAGCTATCGAAAGATAGCCGTAACCGACGGAATAAATCTGAAGGGGAGAGAAGGCGGTCACGGTTAGTGAAATAGCGAAGGAAGCAAGGAGTCTTAAATCATGATAGTCAATCCGCAAGGAGACAAAGCAGAGGGGTCACAAGTCAAATCTTGTCGATCTAATGCTTTGGAGTCAAAGATAGAAGAAGTCCCGGCAAGACCTAAGCTAGCGGTTAGTTTAGAGGTGATAGCAGAGGAGAGTAATCTCCGAGCTGCGTTTGAAGAAGTGAGAAAGAACAAAGGAGCGCCTGGGGTGGATAGGCAAAGCGTGAAAGAAGTACAAATCAAGCTAAACCGAATCCTCCCCGAGCTGAGAACCCAACTCCTGGAGGAGAAATACAGACCTGGAGAAATTCGGCGAGTATGGATACCAAAGGGAAATGGAGGAAAGAGAGGGTTAGGAATTCCGAACGTGATTGATCGAATTGTGCAGGAAGCAGTGAATAGAAAGCTTCAAGAGGAATACGATCAAGAATTCTGTGAAAGTAGTCACGGATTCCGACCTGGTAAAAGCAGTCACACAGCAATAGCAGAAGCCAAAGGGTATATTGAGGAAGGCTATGGTTGGGTAGTGGATATGGATTTAGAGAAATTCTTTGATAAAGTAAACCACGACCGATTGATGAGCCGATTAAAGCAGAGAATTGAAGATAAGAAGCTGCTGAGGTTAATCAACTCAATGCTCAAGGCAAAGATAGTGCTAAGTGACGGGGTAAAAGTAGCAAATGAAGAAGGAGTTCCGCAAGGGGGTCCCCTATCACCGCTACTGAGCAACATTGTTCTTGATGAACTCGATAAAGAGCTAAAATGTCGAGGTCATATGTTTGTCCGCTACGCTGATGACTGTAATATTTATGTTAAAAGCGAGAGAGCAGGCAAACGAGTGTTAGAAAGTATAAGCCGATTCGTTGAGAAGAAGCTGAAACTCAAGGTGAATCAAGAAAAGAGTGCGGTAGCAAAACCAGAAAATCGGCATTTCCTGGGGTTCTCCTTGGGAAAGAACAAGCGAACTGGAAAGGTAGATATAAAACTCTCCCCTCGTACCAGGAAAAGAATAGCAAGCAAGATAGTAGAAATGACCCCAAGAAATTGGGGGCAAAGTTTGAATGACTGTATCAAGAAACTAAATACTTATCTTGAAGGCTGGATGGGTTACTTTCGAGTATGCACCGCTTCAGAAAAACGACAGCTCAAAAGATACGACTCTCACATACGCAGAAGACTTCGAGCGATAAAGCTTAAGCAGTGGAAGCGCAAGCGCAATATTGCAAGAGCACTCGTTACTCTTGGGGTACGTAGAAAGCTTGCCTGGGGACAGATTTACCACGGTAAGCAATCACTCTGGAAATTATCCCATGTTAAAGCAGTTGAAGTAGGATTAAAGAACGAGTTCTTTGAGAATCTTGGTCTTAAATCACTGGAGGTACTTTGGGATAATCATCACTTTAAGAAACTAACTGTTTACAGATGATATTTGTACAAGCTGAGGCAGCAATGCCGATATCGGATTAGAACACGAAAAAAAAATGTGTATCAACGCCGATGTCCCGAAGAGCCGGATGTGAGACCCACAAGTCCGGTTCTGGGAGAGCTGGGGGGGAGTAATTCCCCCTGGCTACTCGACACCCTGAGCGGAGCATCCTCATTATACTTTCCAGACAAAACACCAATTATATTAATTTCAAATTGTACCCTCAAGATATTTTACATCCAGAAGATCTTTTTCTCGTCCCGCAGCTTTTTTGTTTTTTATAAGAAGGTTCTTACTCAAGAAGAAAATGGTAAGACCGTCAAGCACATCTTCTTCTTTCTCACTCCACGCTTCTTCAAAAGTAACGCCGGCAATTTCTGATATAAGATCAATCCGGGTCGGAGGTCTTCCGAACATAAGAATCTTTTTTTCAAAAAGGGATTTCTCAGGTGGGGGTAAGAACGAGCCTAGTCCAAAAGTATTCAATACTGCTCTTAAGGCAAGTTGATTTTCATTGCTGGTTGAAACGAAAAAATCAATATCACCAGTAAAACGAGGTTCACCGTAGCGATTATACGCCCATCCACCGATCACCAGATACCGGACATTCTCCGAGATCAACAGCTCTACAAATTCTTTCAAGTCTTGGGTAAGTTTCATAATACGGCGCCATTAGTTCCAGAAAAATATCTAAACGCTCCTGAGTAGTTAAATTCCGATAAAACTCCCTATTAGCCTTATCTGCCTCTTCATGTGAGTCAAACGCCTGGAAAAATAAATCTCTCATCTTTACCTAACCATATTCCATAATTCCTGACCACCCCACCTCTCTGAAGGATCAAGCATATACCATTTCTTTTGCTCTTCTTCCAAGGTATAGAAATAATTACCTATAACTGTAATTATAACACAATACCAGTATCTTGTCCTGATTATAAACCAAAGGAGTTTCTATTCAAAAAGATCACCGATATCACACTTAAATGCCTTACAGAGAATTTCAAGTGTTGCCAGAGAGACGTTCTGCACTTCGTTTTCCAGTCTGTTGAGCGTAGCATTGGAAACTCCCAACTTTTTTGAAAACTGGAGCTGAGGTGTATTTCCACGTCTTTTACGTAGATTTTCTGCCAGCCTCTTTGCTAATTGTCCTTTTATTTCCTTCATTCGGACAATTATCCAGTAGATGACTTTACACATGTGATAAATTATCATATGTGTAAAGCTCAATAGTCGCACTAATTTAGAAGGAATATGACATGTTAGAGCTTACAAAACGTACATCAGGAGTAGTATCAAGAAGCATGTTCCTGAATACAGTGCGATATCTTTTAATCTGCCTTACTGCTTTGGTACTGCCTTTTTCTCCATTGCAAGGACAACAAATCACAAGCCCGAACTATGCACCATGGAATGGTTTTCTCGGAATGGTCAACATTCTTGAACTCATAAACCAGGACAACACTCCTCAAAATGTGACCATAACAGTTCACAACATTGACGGAACTCCAGGCACACCAGTTCACCGCACCATAGCCCCCAAAGGGCAATGGGATGAAATTCTTCATAACCTCTCAGGTTTTTCTCAAGACTCCTATGGGCTCGTAAAAATTGAATTCTCAGGCAACCTTACTGGTCGCACTGCTTTTTATCGCTTTGAAGCAGGCAATCCATATGATCTTGATTTTGCATTTGCGATTCCCTTTGTGAATGCAACTACTGGCATATCCCATGTCGGGTTCAACACCTTCCAGCCATCCCACGACCCATCGGACGCACCACTGATAGTGGACAACTGGCTGAGCATAGTAAATTTACATACGACTCAGTCTCAAACATTCCGCATTGACAGCTATGACCAGGCAGGTAACCGCTTTGGCGAACGAACCGTAACCCTTAGTCCCCAGAGTCGTCAGGACGTAGACGGGGGACACGGACTTGGAGCAAATCGAGTGGGATTTCACACCATCACACCACTTACACAAGGAAATCTACCTTATTTCGCCCAGCTTGTAAGATACGGAAACAGTGCCAGGGGCATCAATTTTGCGTTCCCCTTACTGTCAGTCCCGGCAGGAGGCACAAAGCAGTGGGTTCCTGTCTCACGGGTTAAACAATCTGCAAATTGGATTGAAATCACTAACACTTCCGGCAGTGCTACAACAGCAAATGTTGAAATCATTGCAAACACAGGAGAAGTTGTTCACAATGAAAATTACTCTCTGCCGGCCTACGGACAAATGCACATTCCTGCAAGTGAATACCTACCCGCAGAACTCAGTGGCTCAGCATCTGTAACAACAGGAACAGTCGGACGACTCCTTGTCCAGAGCATGTTCTATTTCTACAACCCTTACGGTGGAATCGCCGGCATGTACGGAGCCCAATCTGAGTCTTTGCGCACAGGAGAATGCAGCGGGTCATGGAACCGATTCTGGTCAATGGATAATCATCTACGTATTTTTAACACCAGAGATACCGATGCAACTTTCACTGTTTCAGTTGAAACAAATTCAAAAGTACATGAAGAGAACATGTCTCTGCCCCCAAAGTCGGGCATGGATGTATCCCTGCTGAATTGGGGGACTGTCCCTGACTTTTACGGTTCTGTGACCGTATTTGGAGAAGGTATTGTAAGTGATGTAATTCGCTTCAAACCCAAGACCAACGGACAACTTGATTTTGGACTACGCACCACGATGACTTGCGGGCCATCCAGTCGTTCTTTGCGCCTTGACTTGAGCGGTGCAGTTGGTCTTGCACTTGAAGACCAATCAGCCACCGGACGTTCTAAAGGCCTTGCAAGACAGGGAAGCAAATCCAACCTGAAAAAAGTTCGAGGAGATGGAAGCCTTACTGAAGCAGTCACCCGCGGACAAATAAACGTCAGCAACTTCCTGATCGCTCCAAATGACAGAGTATATCTTCACTTCCCCAATCCTATTGATCTCGGAAATCCAACTAATTACGGAACCTGCATACTTGCCGAAGTGGATACCACAACAGGCATACCAAAATGTATTGAAGACAGTCCCTTTAGTTCCATTAGCTGGGGAAGTAGAAACGACGCAATACAATTCGATGGGGACGGAAATATCTATTATTTGCTACATCTGCAATCTGGCGGGATGGCACTCAGACGTAATACAGGCTCTACCATAGAAGATCTCATTAACGATAATATATTTATTGAAAGATTTCTTGTCCTTGATGACGGGCGTGTCATTATCTATGGACATACAAGCAGTAGCTCCCTTCGCTGGGTGAGAAGAGTCGCCGCAGAAGGTGGGATTAAAAATCTATATCTCTCAGCTACAGCAGTCTTTATACATAAATTTCCCGACGACAATGTCTATCTTGGTATTTCAGGAAGCTCTACTATCTCCTCCGGAGGAGTTGCAAGGTATTTACCTGACAGCGATATGATAGATCCTCAAATGTATATTGGATATAGAACGGAACACCCGACCAGTATTCATGATTTGGCTCCTTTCTGTGGTGGCCCTCTATTTTCAGAGTATCCCGGATTCTGTGGATCGAATGGAACTATTGTTATAAAAGGAATCCACCAAACATGGGACGATCACGTTTACGTGATCGCTGGCTACAGTCCAGATGCTGAACTCATGCGTTACTATCCAGACCTGCACCGGCCATCAACTATCGTACGTAAAATATTCACATTCCAAAGCATTGGGGAGAATCTCGTACTTGCAGGTCTTGATGTGGATAATAAAAACGTCATGACACTCTTCAGAACCATAGACGAATCAGAAATCCAGTTGATCGGCCCGGATAATGAAATCGAAATCTACAACATCAACTACGTCAGTGCTGAAAATAAAATCATGTTTGATGGATTAAGATTCTCTGACAATAAATATGTTATTGGACAAATGAATATGAACACCATGCAAGTCACGGCTTCACCTGTCGGAACATCAAAGCTTGTTTCTTTTCAAACATTCTGAGGTGAGGTGATCGTAATTGCAAGTAATTTAAAAACATAAAAACAGGAACAGATACTATGGAAGCTCTCTTTACTCGTTGCGATTCATCATCCGAAGGCAAGGCAGAAATCACCCCGGGATGGTTTGCTGTTACATGGAGATTGATTCCTGATAAGTCAACTCGTAGAAAAGCTCATGGGAAATGGCATAAAATTTCCAATACCGAAAATGGCAAATCCGAGTATCGTATCCTCCGCTTTAAACCGACCCTGAAAGGCAGTGACACGAAAGAAGATTATGAAATCGCAATAGACTGGCAGGCTTGGGTAAAGTTGAATGATTATAGTGGTGACGAGAAAAAAACACTCAATCTAAAAATAAAGGAAATCCCCCGCTGGCAATATCTGTTCATGGCAAACAAACACCCTGATCCAGTATATCGGGTCGCAGGTAGTCTGGGATTAATATCCCTGTTACTCGGTATAATCTCATTGATAATAAGTTTTAAGTGAAGAAATCAGTAAGGATTATTCCCCTCTAACATATTAATTTTAAAGAATTATCCCACTTCCAGATCATATTGTTACTTGTGCAGATATAAAAACTAAAGACCAATTTCCTTCAAGCCAAGCTGCCAAGGTCTAACTTTAATATCTTCTATGTCCTTTGAAACGCTTCCCTTATAAAACAGGAATTTGTTACACTTCTTTCCATAGAAAGATTCAAAACTTTTAAATCCATTTAAGTTAATTTTATGTATTTCGTTTGCTGATTTAACTTCAATAGCAAATACTTCATTGTCTTTTTCGAGAATAAAATCTACTTCCGCTCCTTGTGCAGTCAGATAGTACGAAAGTCTATAGCTTATCTGTTCTGAGTCCAAAGATGTTCTTAGTTGAGAATAAAGTAAAGTTTCAAAAATTCCTCCGATGCGATCCTGGGATACGGTAAAGTTATTTAGCATACCGTTATATACACCAATATCAAAGGCATAGAGCTTGGGATGTTGAGTAAGTTTTATTCTGGTGCTTTTAGAAAATGCAGGTAGCCTGTTAAAAAGCATTGTATCTTCGAGTATGTCAAAGTATCTACTTACACTTTGTCTTGAGATCATAGCCTGAGAAGATATTTTTGTGTAGTCAATTAATTCAGATCCCCAACTGCCAATAGCTTTAAGAAATCTTGAAAATCCTTGAATATCTCTTGTAAGGGCTTCAGCTTGAATTTCTTCTTTTAAATAAGCTGCACTATATGAAGTTAATATTTGCCTGGCTTCAATCTTGTTATTTTCTGTAAGTATGCCGGGTAGCGTTCCAAAAGAAAGTACAGTGTTTGTATCCAGTTGATAATCTATTTCAGAAGACACGATTGGTCCTAAAGAAAAATTAATAACTCTTCCTGGCAACAAGTTTGCATTTCCTCTTTTTAATTTTCTTGCACTTGATCCAGAGAGTAAAAATTTTATAGCGTTGCCAGATTCATCAATAATTGCCTGAATCGTATTGAGAATACTTGGGATACGTTGAACTTCATCTATCATAATCAGAAGTTGCCTATTTGAGTCCTTATTTAAAGCCGAAATTTGAGTTCGCAATTCCGATGGGTTACTTGCAAATGGTAAGAACACCTCCTGGTCAGACAGATTAATAAGCAAGTCTGGCTTCATAGCCCTTAATAATGTTGATTTCCCGGACTGCCTGGGTCCAAGCAGTAAAACGCTTTTCTTTGTATTTTTAATAGCTTGTGCTATTTTTCTGCTTATCATCTGAGCATATTACCATGCTTTATGCTCTATAAGCAATCAAAAAACCTTTAAATTCAATACCTATCTACACTACTCTCCATTACTTACCTTTTTAAGTTCAACTGGAAATGAAAAGTACTGTCCAAAAGCGGGATCTTCTTTAAAACTGATACCGGCACCAAGTTCCTTATAAGCCCTCAGCTCCTTTAACAAATCTTCCGTATTCAAAGTATGTTTTTTACTCTTAAAGACATCACTCATCATAAGGGCAAAATGGTATCCATTATAGGCAAGTGTCAAATTGTTACTGTTTTCATATTCCCGGATATATTCCGAGGTAAAATCGGAATCAACAGTCATATCAACATATACGGCTTTGCCCAAAACCTCTTTTAACTCTTCAGTCATCTGAAGATCAGCAAAACTATCAGCACCAATTATCACCGGGCGGTAGTCCATTATTGCAATCCGCTTTAACATGGTTGGTAATTGATGAGGAAGAAGAAAAAGCGCCAGTGTCTGGAATTTTTTTGATTTCAGCTTGCTAACCAGCAGGGAGAAATCCTGTGCTGAAGGCAGAACTGATTCACTATACAATTCTTGAGTTGTCTTTATTTGCTCTTCAAGTGCACCCACAAGGCTCTCAAAAAATTGCATTTGGCTGTAAATAATTGCGATATCTGGAGAATCTGTAGATTCTAAAAATCCAGTCAAGACTGATGCATAATCCGTAGCAGGACTGTTGAAACTGAAAACATACTTGCGCTTTTCTTTAGGATCACCAGAAAAGCACAAGAGTGGATACTTCTCTCGCTCTGCTACTGGAATAATAGGAACACATGTTGGGGAACCCCAGATATATGTAAGCTTTACCGAAGTTCGTTGTCTGATTCTTTTGTACGCGCTCAGTGAAGTTTTTGGATCATAGCGACTATCATCATATATAAATTTTAATCCATCAAATTTAGCAGGATATTTTTTGATCGCAATTGTTATACCATTTCTGACTGCATCTCCTATCGATGCCAACTCTCCAGATAAAGGCAATATCACACCTATTTCTAATTCCTTACCCTCTGCATAAACAACAGAAGTAAGAGTCCAGAAAAATAGACATAAGAGAATATAAATTGATTTCATTGATAGTACATCAGTCATTTAAGGACTACCCACCGATAATTTCGTTCAAACCTTCAATAACCAGAGCTAACTCTTCCGGAGTAATTTTTCCTTTTTTGGATTGTCTCTGACACCAATGTCACTTACTTAGTGCTAATCTAATCACTAAGTTTAATAAAATTGGATACTTGAAGAGAGAAAGTGCTTGCCTAAAGAGTGTAGTTGATTGCTCTTGTTCTCAATAGAGCTTAATTTGAGATGGAGAGTCATGAGAACAGAAGCAAGCGCCCTAAAATTCTACCAAAAGTTAATAACCGAAGATCTTCAAAGAAGTCTGTTGGAGTCGAGTGTTGAACTGGATACGAGAAGCGGTATTTATACTGAAGTAGTAACGATCTGGTTAATGATCTTCCAGAGATTGAACCCCGACAAGAGTTTAGCTGGAGCGGTAGAAAAGCTTAAGAGTGGTTATTTTGAGGATATCCTTGATCTTGGTAGCATACGTGTTCGTGAAAGGAGAATATCTTCGAACACGGGTGGGTATTCCAAAGCTCGTAACAAGCTGGACTTGTCAAGAGTAGAACAAGCGGCAGATGCAATTAACCAGTCCCTGGATAATATCACAAAGGAAGAGAGAGAACGTCATCAGAAGCTATTTCTGATAGATGGTTCTACCCTTAAAATATCTTCTACGGCAAAGAATAAAGAAAAGTATCCGCAGTACTACAACCAGCACGGAGTGTCCCATTTCCCACTAGTTAAGTACAGTGTTGCAACAAATGCACATACCGGTGTGAGCATGAGACCGTCCTTTGGTGCGTATAACGGGAGTGAGGCGACAAACGAGCTTGATCTGGGAGAAGAAGTGATATTGCGACTTCCCAAGGGGTCTATCGTGCTGGGAGACCGCTACTATGGGTGTCCTCGTTTTGCAGAATCAGTCAAAGAAGCAGGACATGACTATTTGTGTCGAATCAAGGAATACGTGGCAAAGAAGTATATAGGCAGTCCAGAGTCAGGTTCCGGAGAAAAGTCTGTACTATGGGAAACAAATAATTTTACGACCAAGAAAACGCACCGTGTAGAAGGCAAGTTTATCTGGTGTACTATCGAGAGAAAAGGGTTTCGTCCTGTAAAGCTGGTTTTGTTTACGACTCTTGATATTACGCCTGAAGAGGCTGCAAGTATGTATGGTTTGAGGTGGAATGTAGAGCTTGATATTCGTGATATTAAAAGTACTCTGGGGATGGGAATGATACATGCCAAGAGTCCGGAGATGCTTGCAAAGGAGCTTGTACTTGGGTTTGTTGCATATAATCTGGTAAGACATTTGTTGCTTGCTTCAGCACATACGATTAATGTGAATCCTCGTGAGTTGAGCTATGCAAGGATGCTTAAAAGAATCAATGCAGCATATCTGGCTGCTGCTTTTGGAGTAGAGCACCGCTTGGAATCTCATACGGTTTTGAATACACTGCTTTGTGATGCTGCTTCATTGAAACTTCCAAAGAGAAAAAAGAAAAGACTCCCTGAACCCAGAAAAGTACTTCAGAAAGGACGGATTACTTTTATGACCAGATCCAGAGAGGAGGAACGTGCTGACATTATTAACAATTTAAAAAAAAAGACTAAGTAAGTGACATTGGTCTCTGACACCTTACATGTCCCTTCTAACACCCTGAATTCTCAAAGAATTTAAATTTTCCATTAACAGATACTATCGTATTTTTATACTATCCATAGATGGAAAGTCGTTAGAGTAAAATAAATTCACAAAAATACATAGAAGTATAATGGGGATGCTCCGGGAAGGATTTTTACGCCGACAGCGGCGAACGTCCGATGCAAGTAAAAATCCTTCCCGGAGCATCCCCATTATACTTTCCATTCTGAGATAAAAACTCTACTGAAAAGCCTTATTAACCGCTTCAAGAAGTGGCTGGCTGTAGAGTCCTAAGACGACAACCCCAAGCGTTGCTCCGGTAATCGCTAGACCTGCAAATAAGTTATCAGATTTATCATCCGATACAACCGAAGACGAATCTTCTGCTTCATTAAAATACATAACAACAATCACTTTCAGGTAATAATAAAGGGATATAACTGAATTGACTGCCGCAACAATAACAAGCCCCGTATAGCCCGCAGTAATTCCAGTGGTAAAAAGATATAGCTTACCGAAGAAACCAATTAATGGAGGCATGCCGGCAAGGGCGAACATGGATATTGTCATTGAAAGTGCGGTGAGTGGTTTTGTCCAGCCAATACCTTTAAAACTTTCTAATGAATCTTCTTCATACTGATAAGAGGTTCCACCGCTGACGAGCACCACACATCCAAAAGAAGCAATAGTCATAAAGGAGTAGGCAATCAGATAATAGGTCGCCACCTGTGCCCCGTCCCCACCAAAGACCAGAAAACCCATCATCATGTAACCCGCATGAGCAATACTCGAATACGCAAGCATTCTCTTAATACTCTTTTGCTGAATTGCCATGACGTTACCAACCGTCATACTGACAACAGAAAGAAGCCAGACAAGATTAATCCAGAGATCGCTCACCCCTTGAAAGGCAACTGAAAAAACTCTTATAAAAGCTCCAAACGCAGCTATTTTAACGACCACTGCCATAAATGCAGTTATAGAAGATGGTGCACCCTGATATACATCAGGAGTCCATATATGAAAGGGAGCAAGAGCGACCTTGAAAGCAAAGCCAAATACCATCATCGCAATCCCGATAAGTAAAAGAGTGTTTGAAGAGTCTGCTCTTGAAGCAATTTCAAAATAATTTAATGAACCCGTAGCACCATATACTAACGCCATACCATAAAGAAGAAAGGCGGCACTGAATGCCCCCATCATAAAATATTTCAGTGCCGCTTCCGCAGAAGCTCTTTTATGAAGCGCCGCACCACAAAGCACATAAACACACACAGAGAGCAACTCAAACCCTACGAATAACAACACAAGGTTTGATGCCTGAATCATCAAAAGTCCCCCTGCTACTGCAAAGAGCTGAAGAACATCAATCTCAAGCGAGGGCCTAACCTCCTGTCGTTTTAATTGACCAAAAGTAAGAAACGCACAAAACAGTGCTCCAAGTAACAATGCGACTGAATAAAATGCTCCAAATGAATCAACAAAAAGACTCCCATGAAATGCCTGAGCACCCCATCCGCATTGTTTCACACTCACCACCGCCGCGAGAATAAGGCTGAGTGAGTAAATCAGGTTTCTAAAATTCGACAGCACCCCAAATACAAAACAAAGCACTATAAGACAGGCACCACCAGCTACCAGTAAGGAAGGAAGAATCCCCGCTAATTCTATATCAGTCATAATTCTGAAGTCCCTCTTGAAATTTCCCCAAGGATACCTTTATCTAAAAGATCCTTTTCTAAAAGACCTTCATTTAAACTCACTTCTTCTGTAAGTAAATCATTCTCAGACACTCGTGAAGGCTGAGCCTTCTCTCTTCCCTCTGATACAAACATTACTCTCTTTGCTTTAGATAATTCCCCAAGATACACCTGCGTAGTACCTTTCAGATCCTGTAAAACAATCTGAGGATAAAGACCAATTACAAACACAAGAACCAGGAGTGGAGCAAACACAATTGATTCTCTTATATTAAGATCTGTAAGATCCCCATTCTTCTTCTCATCAAAAGCTCCATACACTACCCGACGATAAAGAGAGATCATGTACAAAGCCCCAAGAATCACCCCGGAAACTGCTCCAAAAGTATAAAACACCGTTGTTAAAAGTGCGGTCTCATTAACTCCCAGTAGCGCATGCATTCCTTTAAAAGTACCTATAAGCACCAGAAACTCTCCAACAAAACCATTTGTAAGAGGCAGTCCAATAGAACTAAGCATAAACACCATAAATACAAAGGAGAAGATAGGAATTTTTTTTGCTAAACCACCATAAGCAGCAATTTCCCGGGTATGCTTTCTGTCATACAAAACCCCTACCAGAAAAAAGAGCGCTGCTGTGGTAATCCCATGATTTATCAGCTGAAGGAGCGCTCCCTGAAAAGCTTCTTCATTAAGCATGGAAAAACCAAGCACACAAAATCCCATATGACTTACTGAAGAGTAAGCAACAAGTTTTTTAATGTCAGTCTGCACCCAGGCAACAAGAGCACCAAAAATGATACCAATAACGCCAAGTGCCGCAAGAAAAGGTGCCGCTTCAATAGTAGCAACCGGAAAAAGTGTAATACCAAAACGCACCAGACCGTAAATACCCATCTTGAGGAGCACTCCTGCCAGAATCACAGACCCTCCTGTAGGTGCTTCTACGTGCGCATCAGGTAACCAGGTATGAACCGGGAACACTGGAACCTTTATAAGAAACGCCAATGCAAACGCCGCAAACAACCAGAACTCTTCACCTCCACTGAGATGTACAAGAGCAAGATCATTAAGAAAGAAACTCATATGACCGAACTGGCTCACATAACGGTACTGAAGATATACGATCGCAACAAGCATCAGTAAACTTCCAAATGCCGTATAGATAAAAAACTTTACCGCAGCATAAATTCGATTCTTTCCACCCCATACACCAATGAGAAAATACATAGGTATGAGCATCAACTCCCAGAATACATAAAAAGAAAGAACATCAAGTGCAACAAAAGTACCTAACATTCCCACTTCAAGAAAAAGAATACTGATAAGATACCCACGAAGTTTCTTATGTACGCTGGTAGAAGCAATGGTCACCAGAAGAGTAAGAAAAGTAGTAAGAACAATTAACCACACACTAAGACCATCAACTCCCACAGTAAAAGTAATACCTTTTTCAGGAAGCCAAGATATTCTCTGCCCAAGTTGAAAAACCTGTCTGGTGGTATCAAAATTTGAAAACATCATCAGTGAAAGGATAAAACTGAAAGCCGCGGACACCGTCGCAATCATTCTCGATAATGATTCAGAAGATGAGACAAGACTAAGGGCAAAAATCCCTAAAAGTGGTGAGAAGACAAGAAAAAGTAACAAATTGCCAGAGGTCAGTTCCAGTTCCATCTCAGATCACCATCCAGAATAAAAAGAAAAATACAAACAGAGAGAACATAATAGTTACCGCTCCTCCAATTTTACCGCTATGAAGTCTCTTCAGGGCAGCCCCGGTAGTATCCACAAGAATCGCACTTCCATTTACCAGTAGCCCGTCAATCAGAAGCCGATCAAGAACAAGAAAACTTGCCCTGGATAGAAATCGAAGGGGCTGAACTATGATCGCACCAAAGAGTTCATCAACATACCACTTGTTCTCAAGAAGTTTGTGGAGAGGTGCAAGCACCCTGGAACACATCTCGGGAACAGAAGGAAACACACTGTATAGAATTGCAGCACCCGCGGCACTGACAATAGCCACAAACATGGAAATCAGTTCAAGAGTATGATACGTGTGATTTTCCATCAAACCGGCATGACCCAAAGCAAAATCACCACGAGTCCAAACTGAAAGAAACTTCATAAGCTCATCCCCACACAGGAAGCCGAAGAAAAGAGACGGAACGGAAAGTACCACTAGAGGCAGGGTCATATTCCACGGAGATTCATGCGGCATATGCTCACCCCGATACGAACCCGTAAAAGTAAGCATAAATGAACGAGTCATATAAAACGCAGTAAGGGCAGCCGTAACTACTCCAAGCCCCCAAAGTACCTGTGCAAGCGTAACAGAACCAAAGACGATAATCTCAGCAGGAAGACCCGGATTGGAATATACCGCCCAGAGCACTGAATCCTTGGAGAAAAACCCGGAACCATAAGGAAGTCCGGCAATTGCATAGGTTCCTACAAGATAGGTAATTGCGGTAAACTTCATATATTTAAAAAGCCCACCAAACTTTCTCATATCCTGCATATGGTGACAGCCTACAATGACAGAACCTGCTCCCAGGAAAAGAAGTGCTTTAAAAAATGCATGGGTAAGCACATGATACATCCCCACACTAAAGGCACCTGCCCCAAGCGCCATGAACATATATCCAAGCTGGCTCACCGTCGAATATGCCAGAACTTTTTTAATGTCATTTTGTACCAGCGCAATAGTTGCAGCAAGAAAAGCCGTAAGAGCACCCACCACAGAAACTATCAGGAGTGCAGTTGGTGCAAGCGAGTACAAAGCCGCAAGCCTTGTAACCATATAAATACCAGAAGTAACCATTGTAGCAGCATGAATCAGCGCTGATACGGGAGTGGGTCCCGCCATCGCATCAGGTAACCATATATATAAAGGTATCTGGGCACTTTTTCCTGCTGCACCAATCAAAAGAAGAATTGCAGCAAGCTCAATTGCATACGCAGGCATACCTCCCACGTTTTCAAGGAGCTCAGGAATAGCAAGAGAGCCACCATAGAGAAAAAGAATAAACATACCTAAAAGAAAACCCGCATCTCCTATTCGGTTCACAATAAATGCCTTTTGACCCGCCACTGCGTTAGGCATTTCCTTAAACCAGAAACCTATCAGGAGATAAGAACAAAGCCCCACCCCTTCCCAGCCAACAAACATCAATAAAAGGCTATCACCCAGTACCAGTATCAACATCGCAGAAAGGAACATATTTAAATAAGAAAAGAATCGTGCCGGATGAGGGTCGTGAGACATATAGCCTATGGCATAGAGATGAATCAAAGTGCCTATACCGGTAATAACAAGGCACATCATACCGGACAGATTGTCAAATCTGAATGCAAACGGCACCTCTAATCCACCAGCCGAAATCCAGTTCCAGGCTTCAGCAACAACCGCATTTGTCCCATCAAGTTTTTGAAAAAGGATAAGGGAAATAACAAATGCTATAGCTGATACCATCGTCGCAAGAATACCGGGAAAAGAACTTGAGTGGCTGCCGTCGTGATGATTCTCAGCAGCATGATCTTCTCCCACGTGGTCATGGTGCCCGTGATCACCATGAGAATCATGGGAAGTATTACTTTTAGGGTTAGAAAGGGAACCGATCGTATATACAAGAACCGCCCCTACAAGTGGAACAAGAGGCAGGAGTAATAAAAGCGGCTCTACCTGTAATGCCCCGGCAATAATGCCTTTTGGTAAATCGCTCGCTAATGTGGCTGTAATTTCATTCATGCGTAGTTAACCTGCAAGATCATGTACTTCTGAAACTTCAATACTGTAATAATTACGAAACACCGCAAGGATAATAGCAAGCCCAACCGCAGCTTCCGCCGCAGCAACCGCTATCACAAAAAACACAAACACCTCTCCATTAAGGTCGCCAAAGGCAGTAGCAAGTGATACCAGAGAAAGATTTACCGCGTTAAGCATAAGCTCAATACACATAAACATGATAATGGCATTTCTACGAGTCATCACCCCGAACACACCCAGGGTAAAAAGTATTGCCGATATAATTAAATAAAAATGCAAATGATCCATAATATAAATTCAGCTATAGTTATGCACCCACTACTTTGTCGCTGATTTGTCCTCCGCATTAAATTTCTCACGTACTGCACGAAGCCCTCTTCCGGGAAGAAGTGATTTTTCCTTGGGAAATGAAAGAAGAGCCGCACCAATAATCGCAGCTAAAAGAAGCACCCCGGTAGCCTGAAAAGCCACGATATGATCTTTTAGTAAATATATCCCAAACTGATATACTGCCCCGCTCCGGCTTTCATCCAGAACAGGAGCTGAAGCACCTGCCAATGAATCTGGTTCGGCAGAATAAATAACGGAAGTACTGTCATATCCCGAAATCAGAAAATAAAGCACCGAAACAAAAATAACTGAAAAGACAAACCCGACATACGCCGGAACAGGGTAACCTACTTTTTCAGCATCTCGCTCTACCCCAAGAAGCATAATAACAAAAACCACAAGAATCATGATCGCCCCTGCATAAACCAGCACCTGTATCATCGCGATAAAGTCGGCACTCATCAAGGCAAATTGACCGGCTATAAGAACCATAGTGGCAACAAGACAGAGTGCGCTGTTAAGACTCTTTCGTGACACTACCACCCCAATGGCGGAAAGCACGCTGAGAAATCCAAACAGATAAACAAACAAATCTTTTACGGTCATAGTCCCTTACACTCTATTCTTTTGCTTTCAGTCTTTACCATAAGGCAACAACCGCCGCAGTAAGTAGTACGTTGGCAATAGCAACAGGAAGCATAATCTTCCAACACAAAGTAATTAACTGATCATATCTGAAACGTGGAAGAGTCCATCTGATAACAACCTGTAGCACACAGAAAAAAGCAACCTTTGCTCCAAACACAGATGCTCCAATAAGCGGAGGTAGCAGACTTCCGATATCAAAAGGAAATAGCGAGCCAATTGCGGTATCTTTTAAAGACACACTCATGGTAGCAAGATCATAATAAGGAAGCTGCCAGCCTCCAAAGAAAAGGACTACCACAATCGCAGAAGCAACTACGATTTCTGCAAACTCACCAAGCCAAAACAAAAGAAACTTCATGCCGGAATATTCAGTAAAATAACCAGCAGCAAGCTCTGACTCACTCTCGGGAAGATCAAAAGGAGCACGCTTGGTTTCAGCCATTGCCGAAGTAAAGAAAATAATGAACGCAACAAAGTTCAAGGGGAAAAACATAAAGATACCCCAGTTGGGTATGAAACCAAGAATAGTTCCTGTCTGAAGCGCCACAATCTTGTTAAAATCAAGTGTCTGATAAATAGCAAGCACCCCAAGGATACTTAAACCAAAGGTTATTTCATAAGAAATCATCTGCGCTGAAGCACGAAGACTTCCAAAAAGGGAGAATTTGTTTCTGGATACCCACCCTGCAAGCACCGTCCCGTAAACCGCAAGAGAACCCATAGCAAAGACAAAAAGCATTGCGACATTTAAATTTACAAGCTGCAAGGATATTTCCCTTGTTTCAAGCTTGATTGGAGGACCAAAGGGAACCACCGCCATTGCAAGAATCACAGGAAACACTCCCATGAATGGCGCAAGGCTGTGCATAAACTGACTCACCCCTTTTGGAACAAAATCTTCTTTAAAAAGCGCCTTTACCGGATCGCACACCAGAGTATTAAGAATACCTGCCAGATCAAAACCAAAAATGCTTGCCCGGTTTGCTCCCACACGATTCTGAATAAGCGCTGCCCCCTTTCTCTCAACCCAGGTGGTAAGCGCAGCAAGTTTCAACACCGCTCCCATAACAAAAGCGGCTTTAATGATCACAATAAAAATATCAAGAAAACTAAGCGTATTCATGGCTTCCCTCTACCGCATGTGGACGAACGCTACAATCCTCAAACCCTATTCCCAAAGACCCGATATCCCGAAGGCTGATTCCCCCAAGCGCAGGAACAGCTGCTACGAGTTCCCTGAAAAGATCACGCTCTCCTCCTACAGAAGCTGAACATAAAGATACACCCAGAGAACTTGCCACTTTCTGTAAGAGTAGCCAATCAGGAGTCGTTCCCACCGGCGGAGTAAGAAGGCGATTAAGTTTTTGTAACCGAAGGTCACTATTAACCATAACCCCGGATTTTTCGTGTACCGATTGTGAAGGGAGAATCACTTTACATAACTGATGTGCACCAAGTGATTCGACTTCCTTATCATCATCACTGATCACCCCACGTGGGGTAATTGCAAGACTATCCGGTATGTGAAGGATGTTCTTAATCAAAACCTCATCCAGATCCTCATCCATCAGACTGTTAAATCCATACAGTACCAGTTTCTTTATCACCCCTGCCCTGATCTGCTCAAGCAGGCGATCATACTGGGATTCAAAACTCGCACGCCAGTCAGACATATCTGAAAGATACCCAAAAAGCTGAGCAGCACGGGCATTAGGAGCATAATCCGGACTCACCAAAATCTTTTCAAGATCGCTAAGCTTTCTTCTTCTAAGCGCTACCGCAATCTGGGAATGAGAATCTGCTTCAATTCCAAGTACTTTTTTTGCAAAAGCAAAACCAAGCCACATTTCTTCAAGAGTCAAAAATGGTGAAATAAGTATCGCTGCTTCATCAGGAGATTTCGTTTTAAATCCCGAGAGTGCGGCGCTCACCTCCTCCCAGTTCTTTTCCTGAAGATAGTCTCCATCACGGACCAGTGGAGCAGAAAGTCTCACCTTTGGTTGAAATCTATTAAAACCGTACCGACCTTCATCACACATCCACTCTTTATTAACGTCAGAATTCAGACGTCCTTTTACTTGAACAATGGTATCATCCCGAACCGCAACCCGAACATTACATCCTGTTGAACAGCCGGTACAAATCGAATCTTCAATACCGGAATACCATATTCGAGAATTAAATCTCCACCTGCGATGCGTTAACGCACCTACCGGACAAAGATCAACAGTCACTCCCGAAAATGGATTATCAAGTGGTTTATCTTCATGGATGGCTATTACCGTACGATCCCCACGGTTCAAAACGCTCAATTCACCTGTTTCTGTAACTTCATCACAAAAACGAACACATCTGGTACATACGATACAACGCTCGCCGTCATATATAACTTCTCTACCAAGTACTTCAGCTTTCACTTTATGAACTTTTTCTTCAATAAAACGTGAAGCTTTCCTGTTATACTCGTAATAGTAATCCTGTAACTTGCAATGACCCGCCTGATCACACACCGTACAGTCCAGAGGATGGTTAATCAGCAGAAATTCCATTGTTGCACGTTGGGCATCTTCCACTTCGGAACTGGTGTTATGTGTGTACACCACCATCCCTTCCTGAGACCCGGTATTACAGCCAATGGTAAGCTTCGGAGCTCCTTCCAGCTTGACCTGACACATCCTGCAATTACCGGCAATGCTCAGATGCTTGTGGTAACAATAATAAGGAATTTCTATCCCCACAGAAAGTGCCGCTTCAATCAGGTTAGTACCCTTGGGTACCCGAACTTCCTTCCCATCAATTGTAAGCGTTACCAAATCCACTGCTTCAGACATACATAGCTCCTGATTCCGAGTCATATGCGCGCTCAATATACATTTGAAACTCTTCGGGAAACTTTTTAACAAAACTTAAGACCGGTGTTATCAAAGCATCTCCAAAGGGACAAATGGTGTGACCACCTATTTGAGAGGTAATACTCTTCAAAAGAGAAATATCAGAGGCACTACCATCTCCATCCATTATTCTTTGCACAATTTTCTCTACCCAGTGAGCACCTTCCCGACAGGGAGTACACTGCCCGCAAGACTCATGAGTATAAAAATGTTGGAGATTAAGACAGGCTTCTACCATATTAGTGGAGTCATCCATTACGATAAAACCGCCGGAACCAAGCATCGAGCCTGCCCCTGCAATGGATTCATAATCAAGACGTACCCCTTCAAGTTCATCAGCACGAAGCACAGGCACAGAAGACCCCCCGGGTATTATTGCCTTAAGACTGTGTCCATCCCGAATACCACCACACTCCTGTTCCAGAAAATCAAGAACAGAGTATCCAAGATCAACTTCGTACACACCAGGCTTTCTAATATGCCCTGAAGCACTGAAAAGTTTCGTTCCGGGAGATTTTTCAGTCCCGATTTTTGCGTATGCAGCTCCACCATTGGTAATTATCCAGGGAAGTGCCGCAAGAGTTTCGGTATTATTCACCACAGTAGGACATCCGTATAGCCCCATCACCGCAGGGAAAGGAGGTTTTATCCTTGGCTGCCCCTTGTTACCTTCAAGGCTTTCAATAAGACCGGTTTCTTCCCCGCAGATATAAGCACCTGCTCCACGATGAACCACAATATCAAGTGAAAAATCAGTTCCAAAAATATTTTTACCAAGATACCCCTTATCGTAAGCCTGGCGAATCGCGCGCTCCATACAAATCACCGGGTAGGCATACTCTCCCCTGATATATACACACGACCAGTTCACACCAAGTGCCCAAGCCGCAATGATCATCCCCTCAATACACAAATGAGGATCACGCTCCAACAGAACACGGTCTTTAAAAGTACCGGGCTCACTCTCATCGGCATTGTTAAGGAGGTAGATTGGCTTTCCGGTATTCTTCGGAACAAATCCCCATTTCACCCCTGTTGGAAACCCCGCACCTCCTCTTCCCCGAAGTCCGGATGTTTTTACCTCAGCAATAACATCCTCAGGACTTCTCTTAAGTGCTTCACGGGCAGCCTGATACCCTCCCCTTTTTTCAAACGCTTCGATCTCATGCTGATCATCATGGTCGACATTTGCAGTTAAAATTTTGTGATGTGATGCCATATTAAAATCTGCTTCTAATTTGCGCCTTTTGCACTAACTCTGACTTTCTACTTTCCATACTTGTGAACGAGTACGCGATGGCAAACCCTCACCAAGCATACCTTCTCCGGTCGCTTTCTGCCCGGTGTGGAATCTGAGATCAGGCATTTCTTTTTTGATGGTATCCATCAACTCAGCAAGGGACTGAGGAGTAAGATATTCAAAAAATACATCATTGATCTCCACCATAGGAGCCGAACCACAACTGCCCAAACACTCAACCTCTTCCCAACTCCACAGCCCGTCATCACTCACCTCACCGGGAGCTATCCCAAGCCGCTCTATAAGAAAAGCCGAAATATCTTTTGCACCGCAGAGCATACAGCTTAAAGTTCTGCATACCTGAATATGATATTTCCCTACCGGTCTCTTGTAATACATGGTGTAAAAGGTAGCTACTGACTCCACATGAGAAGGAGGAAGAGAAAGTTCTTCGGCGACCCACTGCACTGCTTCCTTACTCACCCACCCAAAATGCTCCTGCACCATATATAAGGCGGGCATAATCGCAGATTTTTTCTTTGGATAGCGAGCCACAATAACCTGAAGTTTCTTTTTCAAATCCTGCGGAATCAAAGAAGACACACCCTCTTCAGCAGCAGAAACAAAAGTATGTTTACCTATTATGCCTAAACCACTTGCCATACTACCTATCGCACTCTCCACCGATCATGTTAATCATACCAAAAAGCGGGACTATGTCAGCAACGGCATGCCCTTCTATCAAAGGACCAAAAATACCCATCGCAATAAAACATGGTGGTCTGATTCTTACCCTGTAAGGATGCCCCGTCCCATCTGAAACCACATAAAATCCCAACTCTCCGTTTCCACCCTCAACCGGGAAATATATATCCCCTTTTGGTGGCTTGATTCCTCCAAAGACTATTTCAAACTGGCTGATCATCCCTTCAATAGAATTATACACTTCATCTTTTGGGGGAAGGATAATATGAGGATCGTCAACCTTGATCGCTCCTCCCGGCAATTTTGTCATTGCCTGTTCAACAATTTTCATTGACTCAAAAATTTCATTCAGCCTGACAAGAAAGCGATCAAGATTATCACCCTTGGTACCGACCGGAACCTCAAAGTCAAAATGATCATAACTGGAATAAGGAAATGCTTTTCTTACATCATACTTCACCCCGCTCGCACGCGCGACGGGACCGGTAAGACTATACGAAATCGCTTCATCGGCAGCGATAATACCAATATCCTTCATTCGATCATGAAAGATTCTATTTCGCTCCAAAAGACGATCAGCATCAGCAAGATGAATTCTGATTTTTTCAAGTACTTTCTTCAAATCATCTGCAAATCCCTGAGGAAGATCATCTCTCAAACCACCAACACGGGTATAAGAAATAGTAAGTCGGGCTCCGGTTACTTTTTCTATAAGCTCATATAGATCTTCTCGTGCCTGCATAAGATAAAGCATCACGGTAAAGGCGCCCAGTTCCATTGCGGCAGCACCAAGACAGGTAAGATGATCGCACATTCTTGAAAGTTCGCTCATTATCACCCGTATATATTGAGCACGAAGGGGAACTTCCACTTCAAACATTTTTTCGATCGCAATAACCCAACCCACATTATTTATAATCGGGGAAACATAATTAAGGCGGTCAGTGTATGGTATCACCTGATTATAATCACAGTGTTCACACTGCTTTTCAAAACCACGATGAAGATATCCAACATCAACATCGCAGCGTTCGATTCGCTCCCCATCCAGTTCAAGAATAAGCCGAACCGTACCATGGGTCGCAGGGTGTGCAGGACCCATGTTAAGAATCATGGTCTTACTGTGAAGCGCATCATCGAGTTCTCTGGAAACCCAGTCGTTACTAACCTCAGCCATCAGAGACCTCCCTCCTTTAGGTGCCCTCTTTTAACTGACAAAGCAGGCATACCAACCAGCTGTTCTCTGGAAAGATCGGCAGAAGTATTTCTAAGCTCGGGAACGCGCAGTTTCACACGAGGTTGTTTTCCCCGTAAAGGATAATCTTTCCTGAGTGGATGACCTACAAACTCGTCATACATCAGTATTCGTCTCAGATCTCCATGCCCCTCAAACTCAACACCGAAAAGATCATACACTTCTCTTTCAAGGAAATTCGCTCCAGCCCATACATCACGCACCGAAGCTACTTTGGGAGAGGACTCCGGCAGTCTCACTTTAATGCACACACGATGCATATGAACCAGACTAAGGAGCTGGTACACGACCTCGAAACGCTTCTCCTGTGCATCAAGCCAGTCAACGCAGGTAACATCAATCAGCATGTTAAATGCCAAAGAAGGGTCATCTTTAAGAGACGTCATTATGCTGTGAAAAGAATCCGGCTCCGTCACTTCAAAAGAAAGCCCATATTCCTTCCACGCATGCGAATCGGTCTTTCTCAGCTTACCCGTAAAAGTACTAACAAGTGTCTCCTCAAGAACTCTCTGTACTTCAGGAATCTCACCCGACTTTTCAGCTTCCTTATCTATATGTTCTGACACACTCAAACTCTATATAATACTAAAATAATAAAGAAATATATTTTTAATTATTCTATGTAGAAATGACTATTTAGCAAATGTAAAATTATAAAAACACTTTAATTCCCAAATATTTCACTAATACACAATTGGATTATAGAAAAGGGGGTATTTCAGAATAAGATACTAATACAGAGTTGAAATAAAACTTGAAAAATTGTCCGGGGGTCTATAGTCGGGCAACTTTTCTCAGTGTGTCATCTGCAAGACCAAGTTCTTTAAGAAAGGCATGTACTTTGTGGGCAGTACCCTCTGCGATGAGTTGTTCAATGTGTCCTTCATTAAGCCAGTGAATACGTGGAGCACCCCAGTGCTTCCAGAGTGCTTCTGCATGGGAAGAAGGAACTATCTCATCATTCCTTCCCGCAATAAGTAAAACTTTACTTTTATCCATGGCAAGTGAGTACGAAAGAGGACTACTCACTGCAAAACCTCTTTCCAGTAGTTCCCTTGAAATGCCTGCCGCAATCAGCCGATCTGCAAGTGCAGCACCCTCTACCTGTGCCCATATAAAATCTGCCAGAGAAACCAGAGGTGCAACACAAATAGAAGCCTCAAGTTTATCAAGAGAAGACCACAATGAGGTTACCTGTGCTCCCAGACTAAGCCCCACAGAAAGTACCGGCTTATCACTCTCTCGTCTGAGCCATTCCCTGATACCTCTCAGTTCGTATATTGCCTGAGCAAAGCTTTCATTGGTGCAGGCTGGATCAATCCCTGGAAACATTTTTGTTGGGAGGAATGTTTCAGGTTTTCTCAAACCATGAAAGGGAAGCTCAAACACCACCACATCAAGACCCATTCGATAGAAAAATCCGGGAACCAGTGTCAACGCACTTGCTTTCTCATCCCCCATCATCCACGCATGAACCGCAATGACAGTACCGTGAGACTCTTCTCTTGTATGTTTCCAGTACTTCGCCCGAACCATATTCCAGCGAGGTTCAACAAGAAGTCGTTCCTTATACCCGGGGTACATCGGCTCAAAGGAACTTCTAAATGAAAGCTCAGACACCTCCCCGGAACTTAACGGCACCGGAGATGACACACAAACCAGGGGAACACTATCCGGAACTCTGAAAAATAATTCAGGAATCTTATCAAGCGAGGCATTGGAAAAATAATTAAAAGCTGAAATCAGTTCGGGTATGGACGCCTCAAGCACATCTTCAGATATTTTTGGAATCTTGAAGCTTGCATTAAGTCGTTTCAGAAATTTCAGTAGAAGGTCTTCCTTACTAAGGGTCAACTCCTCCACCGAACTAAAACTGGTCACCGCCCTCGGGTACGAGCAAGACTCACCCTCTAAAGCTTCCTGTTTTAAATGTATTGCTTTCTCACTACTTTTCAAATTCTGAACGCCTGCTCAATTACACCCATATCACACAGATATCGTCACAAACACTGAAAAACATTACAAAGGGAATATAGATAGGAATGCTTATTGGGAAGTGTTTAGAGTCGAACTCAAGCGGACTGAGGGCACATGAGTAAACATCCAAACCAAAGAACACCCGTCCCGAGGGAGCCATTTGACTCTGAACACTTCCCAATAAGCATTCCTACCGCCAGAGACTCTTCTCTAAACACAGAACAAACACCTAAAAGGAAGGAAGACTACGTACCATCACGTCTCTGCTTCCCCGAAACACCTCATACACGTCACCTGAAAGCAGCTCAAGACAGCTCAATTTATTACCAAATACCAGACCGGTATCAAGACCGATCTTAAAAGGGCGATTATCAAAAATCTCCCTATGGGGGGTATGTCCAAAGACTATTGTTTTACCAAATTCATGGGGAGCATCAAGAAAAGACTCTCTAATCCAGAATAAATCCTCCCCTGTCTGACTACCAAGCCCAAGCTCAGGATTCATCCCTGCATGAACAAGATAATAATCCCTTACTGAAACGATACTCTCAAGAGAATTAAAGAAACTGAAATGCTCCTCCGGTAAAAGCCGCATCATTTCATTTGGTGGGGAGAAGACAGAGATGCCGTAACTTTGAATGGTTTCCAGACCTCCATTATAGAGGAAGGCATGACCAAGATTTCCTCCAAAGCCTAAAAAATCCATGAGCATATCTTCATGGTTGCCCTTTAGGAAAATACTCGAAGGAAAATCAGATTTGAAGTCAACCAGAATATCAAGCACTCCTCTTGAATCAGGTCCTCTGTCAATGTAGTCACCGAGGAATACCACCAGGTCTTTTTGTGAAAGACTCTCTTTGTCACAAAGATAATTTAGAAGAAAAGCCAGTTCGGCAGAACAGCCATGAATATCGGCAATGACAAATATTCGCTCCCCATCCGCTTCGGTAATAGTGACCATGAAAGGACCAGTGCTCCTCAAAAAAATGGAATTACCCTATAGAACGGAAAAAAATATAAAAAGGTAAAGCAGTATATTAAAACACTAATTAAATATAGTATTTATAAGGGAACTATTTCTGAACTGCGGACTCAATAGATTTAAGGACTTCAAGACGCTGAGACACTATTTTTTTTACTCTCTTAGCCCTGTTTTTATCTCTTTTCAAAGCTTTACGAACACGAACAGCCTTTGTTATTTTAGTTGGTGAAGCCATATCAGTACCATTAAAAAGTTAAAATTTTATCAAAATCTTTAAATATCACAGCTTGTTGCACGGATAAACGGGAATAATCTCTAAAAACACAGTGCACAAGTGCCCGCGATACTACACATTTAGCAGTAAAATATCAAACATTGAGATTCACCCCCCCAATTATCCATTAGGGATTCATCAGGGCTAGCTGGACGCAAGCTCCTTAGCAATTTCATCAATAAACTCTTCTGTCTGCATTACTTTTGGTTTTTCCGTAGAAGTTACCAGAGCAAGATCTTTGGTCATTACCCCTTTCTCTACGAGACGGATTATTGTCTCTTCAAGCTTGTTCGTAAATGAAACAAGCGCATCAGTGGAATCAAGTTCTCCCCTTTTTCTCAGTGCCCCGGTCCATGCAAAAATAGAAGCAATTGGATTGGTAGAGGTCTTCTCTCCTTCAAGATGCCTGTAATAATGTCTCCTGACGGTACCGTGCGCTGCTTCAAATTCATATTTACCATCCGGCGAAACAAGTACAGAAGTCATCAAACCAAGCGAACCGAAACCGGCAGCAACCAGATCAGACATGACATCCCCGTCATAGTTCATAAGCGCAAGCAACATCCCCCCTTCCGCTTTCACAAGCTGGGCAACTGCATCGTCAATCAAAAGATACCGGTATGAGATCCCCGCTTCTTCAAACTCGGCAGCATGTGCAGACACTACCTCCTGAAAAGCGTCCCTGAAACTCGCATGATATATTTTTGATATCGTATCCTTGGCACAAAACCAAAGATCAACTTTTTCAGAAATCGCATATGCCACACAGGATTTTGCAAATGATCTGATCGAGGAAGAAGTGTTATGCATCCCCATTATAACGCCGGAACCATCAAATGCATGTACCAGCTTCTGGCTTACCTTTCCGGATTCGGAGGTAAATACAAGCTCAACCTTTCCCGGCTCATCGACAGACATCTCAACTGCTTTATAAATATCTCCATACGCGTGACGTGCAATGGTAATAGGCTTCCTCCATGATTTTACCGCAGGAGGAATATTTGAGATCATAATAGGCTTACGAACAACGGTACCATCAAGCACACTTCTTATAGTGGCATTTGGACTAAGCCATGCCTTCTTTAATGAATATTCACTTACCCGATCAGCATCAGGAGTGATCGTTGCACACTTAACTCCAACCCCATACTCTTTTATTGCAAGCGCTGCTTCAATGGTCACATTGTCATTGGTATCATCCCGATGCTTCACATGAAGGTCGTAGTAGAGTAACTCAATATCCAGATATGGCTTTATCAACTTCTCCTTTATCATCGCCCAGATAACTCTGGTCATTTCATCACCATCCATTTCCACAAGTGGAGAAGCTACTTTGATCTTGCTCATAACGAACACACCTCTTGGCTTAATTAATTAAGATAACACCAGAAGAGAGGTCTATCGTAAAAAAATCAGAAAAGAAACGTAATTTTTACTGAATGATCATTCTAATATATATAATCCAATGGTATAGATTGACACATTATTCTCACAATAAAGAATTTATATAGATGAATTCATTAACAATAAACCTTCTGGTAAGTATCCCTCCCTTAATGGTGGCTATAATTTTACATGAAATTGCTCATGGGTACTGCGCCTGGAAACTGGGTGACCCTACGGCACGCGTCATGGGAAGGATTACCCTGAACCCTATAAAACATATTGACCCCGTACTGAGCCTGCTACTCCCCGCCCTTCTTATTTTCAGCGGCTCTCCGGTAATTTTTGGTGGAGCAAAGCCCGTACCTGTAAACCCCATGTATTTCAAGAACCCCAGAAAGGGCATGGCAATTGTTGCGCTAGCGGGACCGGTAACAAATTTCATCCTCGTAATCATATGTTATGTATTATTTCTTGAACTTGTCCCTTACGGAAATAACTCCATAAGCATCAGTCTGATAAAAATGTGGCTCCTTGGAGGAATCATAATAAACCTTGCGCTTGGACTATTTAACCTTATACCTCTTCCTCCTCTTGATGGTGGCAGAATTGCCGTAGGCTTTCTCCCCATCCCCATTGCCCGGGCATGGTCTCGACTGGAACCATTCGGACTGCTTCTTTTGTTTGGTTTATTATACCTCGGAATCCCCCAACAAATTCTCAGCCCTGCGATCGAATTCGTAGCCGAGCACCTGGATTCCCAGATTCAGGCGATGAATTTTGAAGATTAGGCTAAAATCCTAAGAAAGCTGAGCACTCAAATTAACCCTATAGGATATTGCCTCTGCAATATGTGAAGATTGAATACAATCCGACTCTTCAATATCTGCTATGGTTCGTGCAAGTTTAAGAATTCTGGTATATGCCCGCGCACTGAGTGAAAATTTATGGCTTGCAACATCCAGAAGATTTTCACTTGCAGTATCAAGCCTGCAATACGCCCTTACCTCTTCACCATTCATCCCTGAATTCAACTTTAAGCGATTATTAAATCGCCCGGACTGAAATTGTCTTGCGCGAAGCACTCCATCTGCCAGTGTTTTGGTAACATCTTCCGGTAAGCCTTCCCTCAATTCTTTAAATGGAACCTGGGGAATCCAGAGCTGAATATCAAGTCGATCAAGTATAGGTCCCGAGATTTTTTTAAAATATTTTTGCACAGAGTGAGGAGAACACTCACACAGAGTCTTATATGAACTATACTTTTTCTTATCCTCGGAATACACCCCACGCTGACCACAGGGACAGGGGTTCATTGCAGCTATCAGCATGAAATCACATGGGTAGGTAAGACGCATTTTTGCTCGTGAAATTGAAATGCGTTTTGATTCCAGAGGTTCACGCAAGGACTCCAGAACATCTCTTCTCAACTCGGTAAATTCATCAAGGAAGAGAACTCCCTTATGAGAAAGCGTAATCTCTCCCGGTACGGGAACTCCCCCTCCTCCAATCAAGCCTGCAAGACTTGTAGAATGATGAGGAGACCTGAACGGTCTTTTATATAGAACTCCATTTGTTTTTACTTCAGATACCCCTTGCCCCTTTATGGCAGAATATATTTGATTCACTTCAAGAAATTCGTCATTTTCCAGAGGTGGTAAAATGCTGATAACCCGTTCTGCAAGCATGGTCTTTCCCCCTCCCGGAGGACCAACCATGAGCATATTATGTCCACCCGCAGCAGCAATCTGGAGCGCACGTTTTGCCGCATGTTGACCAACTACATCTCTAAAAGTGGGTGGTTCGGCTTTATCCGTGACAGCCCCATTGTAAACCACCTGTGTTTCAATTTTTTCTACCAGAGAAAGCTCCCGAAGTGTCCCATCCTTCAGCCGACTCACCAGCTCAAGGAATGAATGTGCATATACAATGGAAAGTCCTTCAAAATTCTCAAGCAGACTTCTTGCCGATGAGGATACAACCAAAATTTTTTTCTTTCTCGATTTTTTAACTAAAATCGCACTGGCAAGTTCTGCTCCCACTTCTTTCAGGCTACCATCTAATGCCAGTTCCCCAACAAATACAAAGTCTTTAAGTAAGGTATGATCAATACCTCCTGCTGCGGCAAGTACACTCAGTGCAATTGCCACATCAAAGCCGCTTCCGATTTTGGGAAGTGCCGCCGGTGCAAGACTTACCACCACTTCGCTCACCGGAAATTGAAATCCACTGTTTTCGATCGCACATCGTACGCGATCTTTTGCTTCACGCACGACTCCATCAGGAAGCCCTACGATGCTGAATCTTCGAAGCCCCGGCATAACCTCTGTTTCCACATCTATGGGAACCGCCTCAATTCCAAAGAGCGTAGTTGATATAGTTTTGACTGCCATCTATTTTCCCCGACTAATTTGACTCTCCTGTCATATTCGTATTTTTTTCAAAACTTTCTCATCCGGGAGTTATAAAGATGGCACGATTCTTCCTGATACATAACTATCCGGAAGGACTATGAAAGGTGTTCATTAAATAAAATCAGCACCTTAAAGGTTTAATTACGGACTTTTTTATTAAGTAAGAGGAAAAACTTTCCCAACTGTATGGCAAATGCTTCTCAATTACTGATTGAAGATATATGGCAATCCGTTGCTCTTGAAGAACGGCTTGAGCTGATTTCCCGGTGTCAGGCATCAGGCTTCATAGCAGCTCTTGTTAATCTCTGCGTTGTGGGTAGCATCGCCTATGGTTTTGATAAAATTATGCTTCTTGGGGTTGCAGTAGCAGGAAGTTTTTTTGTTTTCCCACTTTTCAGCAGCTACACATGGCGCAATGGTAAACCTTCTATTATTCTTGCCTATCTTGCAGTCAGAACAATTGCAAGGAGATATGCCTATTCATTTGATTTCAGCAGCCTTGATATTCTGCTGATCTATAGAGGCTATGCAAAGCAGATCTTTGACTCGAAAGAAGACGAGGAAGTGTATCTTCAAAAACAAAAAGTTGATATGGATTTCAAAGGTAACGCCTGCAAACCTGTCTGGATTATACTAATGAGGGGTGGACTTGTAGTACTTTCTGAAAAGAAAGGCGGGGCGAAACTTGAATTCATAACTCCATTTACCCATGAAAATACTATAGTTGATGCCAAAGAAGATGTGGAAGCCTATGAAAAAGGCTGCATTGTAGATGGCACAGTGCAAAGCAAAGGTAAAAAATTTCTCATTAAAAGCAAATATAAGGCAGCTCAGTACGTTCTTGAAAAACAGCACGTGGCACTAGTTGAAGAGCTGGTAAAGGCGCAGGAAAGCCTCGAAAAACTTCGTCAAAAAGGCTAAATTCGGGTCATAAACCCCTAGGGTGAAACAATAGTGCTATTTCAAATTGCAATAATCTGCTCTGTTTTGTATTCATAACACTCGTTATTTTACTTATTTTTTACTGCTGCAATACAGACTAATGAATCAATCATTTAAACTAAAACTCCTGCTTCTGGCACTGATACTTTTTAATTCCCCTACCCCTGCACTTGCAGAAAAGTTACTGAAATCCATACCCTTTGATGGCTATGAGATGATCATTTCCGAGATAGACGAGAACACTCTTAAAGTGAATCTTGTATTTGAGAAAGCTCCCACTGAAGTAACAGGATTTATCGTAGAAAATCCAAATCGGATAGTAATAGATATTTTCGGCATGCCGTCCCGTACTGCGCGAGGTACTAATATTGATTCCAACAAACTAAGAAAAGTAAGAGTCGGGATACATCAGGACAAAACAAGAATAGTACTTGATTCTCCGGTAAAGTCTCCGCTTGAAATAAGCCAATCAGGAAACATATCATCCCCTGTTTTTCTAATTACTTTCCCGGGAGCTTATTTTGAAGCAGAGACCCCTGTTTTGACACCGGCTCCATCTGAAACTCCGACACCTGCACCAAGTCCCGAACCAACTCTAGCCCCTACAGAGGAACCTACTCGTGAACCCACCCGTGAACCCACTCTGGCACCAACAGCAACTCCTACTCCCGAACCAACGCCAAGTCCCACTCCTTCACCTACTCCCGAATCTACCCCGGCACCGACTCCAAGCCCCAGCCCGACACCTGCTCCGGCAACACCTTCCCCAACCCCGGAACCAACTCCTGAACCAACAAAGGCTCCAAGCCCCTCACCAACTCCTTCACCTGTCGCAACTGCCACCCCGCTGGTAACTCCACCAGCAACTGAACCGCCAGACACAAAAAAACCAGACACCAAAAAAGAAGTTGAGCTGCAAAAAACAGCAGCTCCTGAATTAAGCCCGGAAGTCCCCAAAGAATCGCTCAGCATCACCGAAATTGAAGAATCAATCAAAGAGATAGAAACAAAGGATAAGGATGTGGAGGTCGACAGCGATGGTAACGCAATTGTTAAAACGATAGTCTTTCAAACTACATCAGATAACTTTATAAGTTCAATTGTAATATCTGCCACTTCTCTTGGTGCATACACAATGAACAAGATTGCCCCTGGAGAATACGAACTTTCACTTACCCGATCCCGATTAAAAGGTCCTCATCTTGAGTTACCTCAATTTCCCCCGGATTCCTTTAAGGGCTTTACCTATGTACGCGCATCTGAAAAGGATGATGCCGTTTTCATCCATATATATGTCGATGAGGGAGTCCGTCTTACACCATACATAGCCCAGGATAAACTTTGGGTTAAAGCGGAATAAACTGAGATGAGCCCCCTGGATTCACTCACCTCACAGTTTTTTACTCTCAGTTCATAACGTAAGTATGGGTTTTTTATATAAAAAACATAGCGCAATTCCTTCCGGACTATGGTGCACGCTGCTAACGGCTGCTGTTTATCAATGTTTCTTTCTTACATCCACTCTACATGCAGCTCCTGTCTTTATCTTTAATGACCTGGAAACTGAATCTGAAGGAAAGGTTCTTGAGATTGACACTGTTGAGACTACACTGACAAAGAAAAGCAGATTTAAACTGAAAATCTATCCGGGTGAAACAGTACAGGTCGGCAGAGGGTCGGTACTTTCCTTTACTCTTTCAAGAGTATATCCGTCCCATAAAGTAAAATACGAGGTAAGCTGTCCAGACAGCCCAAAAGAAGTACGCATGACTATTCTGGAAATCCACAACAACAATATCAAAGGACCCTGCCACCTGAGCCGCTCCGGACACTGGTCAAAAAGAACGGGGACGCACTGGAATGAAGTTAAATAGGGTAGTCGTAGAAAGGACGAGAGAGGTCTGGCATTAACCTTCTCGTCCATTCCGTCCGCATGAAACTTATAAAATAGACTGGATTTTGCACTCGAAGTTTCCATCGGTTGCCTGATGGAAAGAACTAAGAAGGGTTTTAACGTCGAAACCCCTGCTCTCCAGCCACATCTTAAGCAAAGGAAACCCTTCCTGAACGATAACTTTATTACCGTTAGCAAGCACTGGTGCCCCCCAGGTTTCCTCATATGGAACCCGGAGACTGGCGAAAGTCCCTTTTTTCACCTTAAAGCATTCGTGAAGATCGGAAACAAGTTTTTGTGGATTTACAAGCCATCTATTGTGGGTAATCCACACCTTCTCTCCTGGACCTGCCTGGATAATCTCCATAGCTGTCCCAAGATGAAGGCAAGTCGTCTGAGCCACGACCGTTCCAATGAAAGCATCACCATAGATTTCTTTCATAACGGAAGTAAAAGCCTTTCTACCTTCACTGTTAGTGCGAACTTCTAATCCTTTAGGTTCAGAGTTTCTGTTGCGTTTTCCCAGGATTACAGCAACCTTGCCGCCAATCTCTACCTGAATCACATCTCCACCTTCAAGTTTCGCGCCTACGGGAGAACGAAATACTTTTTTGGCTCGAGGTTTCAGTATCTCCAACAGAGAACCAGGCTCAGAGCGTCTGGTTTTCGCCCCCATATAAGGAACGAAAAGATTACCGTTAACGACTCTGCCACTATCGCACACGTAGTACGAATCAGGAGGAGCATTCTCAGGCAGAGGAATTTCCTCTACAGGAAAGCCAAGATGTCCTTCCACGAGTTCCTTAAAGTTTTGATGCTCAGTTTTGAGCCCTTCAACAAACCCTTCAGGACCAAATTCGGAAAGTAACTGCTCCTTGTTTTCCGCATTATGAAACGAAATACCCAAGTGGGCGTTAGCGCCAGGTGCAACAAGCATCACACCGTCTTCAAACCCCCTTTTCAAAAGTAACTCTCCTTTTTTTGGCAAGACTCGTGGTTTAACCTTCTTTTTCCTTTTTTTAACTACAGAACGTCCTGTATCTGCTTCTTTTTTCTTAACTACCATCGCCATGGATTGATACTCCCTCTCCATTGCAATTAAGTACAAATAACAATGTCCTAGCTAAACTTAAGTACTATCAGTTCAAGCGTAGTAAGGGTTCCTTTACCCTCTGGTGACCTGAATAGTTCCAAGCCACAAAATAGTGGCGTTAAAAAATCATCAGACCCTCAAAGGATAAAGAAATCCCCAAAACCTTCTGCCAGACCTGTCTCGATAAGATGAATTTACATATTCGATGAACAGGTTTTATACCCGTATTTGAATGTACCGTTTATCATCATTGCATTTTTGGTGATTGTAAATGCGATAAATACTCCCTAAGTTAGCTGCACAACTGTAGAGAGCACGAATGTCCAATATCGGTCAAAAATGTGCTCTATACCCCTTATAACCTTCTTTGAAGGACGGATAGAGGAATGAAAAGCCTGAATTCAGAACTTTGAGGTTACTAACCCCCTTCCCTCCGGGAGAGCTCTCAGACCGGATATCCAGAGCACCAAGACCATTCATCTGACGAATGAAGTTTATAACCTCAAGCCTCGGCACCGGACAGGAATCACTGATATTAAAAATCCCTTCGGAATTTGGCATTAAAAATAAACACGCGCGAGCTCCATCATGGACATGGATTCTGTTTGTAAGACTATCCCGTAGCGGCACTTCAGCCTGAGTCATCGAACATGCAAGATCATAAAGAGAGCGTCTCTTCAAACCATAAATACCGGAAAACCGTAAAATCAGAAATCTCTCAAGAAAGTCACTCTCACTAAAACAAGCCTGAAGAATTTCCTCCCCTTCTCTGATTATGTAAGACCGAAAACTTTCTCCACCAAGAGGAGAATCTTCAGTAACAAGACCCCCATCATCTTCAGAATAAACTCCCGTACTGGATATAAAAGTAAAATTTTTGAGAGGACGCGCCCCTTTCCTCGACCGAAAATAATTCAGTATATTTGAAAGTCCATTCACATAGACCTCTCTGTATGCGGCTTCAGAAGACTCCCCCGCCGATACAGAATACACTACATGAGTAATATCTGATGGAATATGCGAAAAAGAACCCGGGTCAAGAACATCAAGATAAATCATTGATTGATTGCCGACTTCTGATGAAACTTTCCTGCTGCTGCCCAGAACCTGAACACCCGCAGCATCCGCAAGTTTCATAATTTCTCCACCTAAATAACCTGCTCCTGTAACCAGAAGCTTCATCAGGAATTGACCTCAAGAACATCAAGAGGATTGGTCAGTATTGCGGTCTCAAGTGGAGAACCATTTTTAATATTCTTTTCATAGTCCTCCCACATTTTAAAGAAATATTTTTTTCTGCTTATTAACTCAGGGAAGGAACCTACTTCCAGTACCTGGCTGTTTGCCATAACCACAATACGATCAAAAAGAGGAATAAGATTAAGTCTGTGGCAGGAGGAAACAATCATTCGATCAGAAAAATGATAGAACATACCAAGATAAATTTCTTTTTCAGTTTTAGGGTCAAGACTTGAGGTAGGCTCATCAAGAAGAATAATCTCACGGTTTTTTGCCCGTATAAGCCCACGTGCAAGAGATAAGCGCTGCCGTTCTCCAACAGAAAGATTTAGACCCTTCTCCGCAAGACTTGTTTTTATTCCTCTGGGAAGCTTTGCAACCAGAGTATCAAGCTTGCACAGGGATATGAAAAAAGAAATTTCTTTCTGACTGAACTCTTCCCCCATGGTCAGATTATATTCAAATGTCTCCGAAAACACCTCCGGCTCCTGTGGAAGGAGAAGACACATTTTTGAAATATCATAAAACGTAAGATTATCCTGAAGATCGGTGGATATTGATACAGTGTCCGGCTCAATAAGCCTCCCAAATGCCTTTAGCAGCGTAGATTTACCACTTCCACTGGGACCTACTACCGCTATTTTCTCGCCTTTACAAAAATCAAGCGCTACCTCATTTAAACCAACTTTTTCTCCTTCAACATAAGTGAAATTAAGATCTCTTATGTTCATCATCTGCCATTCAGGGAGCACGCTGCTTGGTGCTCTTGAGGGAAGTGCATCTTCTGCTTCTTCAAAAATCCTTACCGCATCTTCATATGCGGTAGAAGCTTCGATCATACCGCTATAATATCCGGTAAATGAACCAATCGCCTGAAAAATACGATCAAGATAGTTCAGAAGCACATACACCTGTGCCACATCAAAGGCACCTCCTGTCTGCCCGTAATTTATAAAATAAATCACCAGGGAAAGGCTGATCACCAGAGCATATCCGACCCCGGTAGTACCCCATTTCAGCTCCATAAACGCAGCGATTGCCTGAGACAGCACCCTCCCCTCTTCCTTCTGGGAATAAAGCCTGCTTTTTGCGGGAGCTTCAAGATGAAGTGTTTTTACGGTAACAATATTACTTAATGAATCAACACATATTCTGTTCAATTTGTCATTGAACATATTGTTTCTTCTGATTCTTGCGGTAAGTTTTTTATTGAAAAGAATCATGGCAAGAATAGTAAGCGTAGACATCGTAAGAACACTTACCGCTACCCAAAAATCAAGCGCGAATATTGCAACTCCGGCAAAAATAACTTTAACCAGACCTTCTATAATTTGCCACACATAGGTACCCACCATACTCTCAATCGCACCCGCAGAACGATGAAGCCTGCTCAGGTTCTCTCCCGAGTGATGCCTTACGTGCCAGGACAGAGGAAAATCTACCAGGGTGTTAAACACCTTTGACATGATGTTTATTCTACCTACATACGCCACCCGGTTCTGCACCCAACGTGCCAAATGATGGAATAACGTATGACCAAACCTCAGGAGGGCAAACAACCCGATACCAATAAGTCCCTTATGGAGCGCCTCCTCTGTTGCCCCCATAGTGACAAAAACCCCAAGAATATATCCAACCGCCCAGGGAACCATCAGGTCTATGGAGTAAGCAAGTATGAATAGAACAATAAAGAGGTAAAAACGAGGTCTCTCCTCTGCAATAGCTTCCCAGGAAGCTTTAATGAGGGGTGCAAATGATCTCTTCTTTCTTCGCTGCATAAAACAAATCCCCTGAACTCTGGCATGGTTTGGGGAAAGTCCTTAAAATTGATAGCTTAATTGAATCTAATGGATGGCACTTATATATCTTTATTAATTAAGTGTCAAATTAATGTTTTTTATATGCAACTACCTCTCTTTTCGCTTTAATGAGAAACTTATTTCTTTAAATTTACTCTAAATATCAATATGTTAGGAAGGTAAAAAATAAAGCGCGCTCTCTCTCATCACTGTAATGCAAAAATCCTACTCTCTGACATTCAAAAGACTCTGGAAATTGATCCGCGGCATCTTTCAGTCCGACCTGAAGTGGTATGCCTATGGGCTGGTAGCACTTCTCATACTGTTTGCCCTGACGATTGCCGGCATCAACGTAATGATAAGCTATATTAATCGTGATCTCTTTAACGCACTTGCGCTGAAAGATCAGACCAAGTTTTTTGAAAAACTGTTTCTTCTTCTTGGAAGTTTTCTTCTCGCTACTCCTGTAACCGTTCTATATGCTTACACGGAACAACGCTTTGGACTCATGTGGAGAAAATGGCTCAGCAGAGAAATCCTCCAAAAGTATTTTAAGGAGTCAGCATTTTACAGAATCAGCTGGCATGAGGGCATTGATAATCCTGATCAGAGAATTGAAGAAGATATTCGAACCCTCACTACGGGGCTTATCAGCCTCTTCATCATTATTGTAAACTCGATGCTTACCCTGATCATGTTTGTAAGCATATTATGGTCTATCACACCAAACCTCTTGTTTGCAGTAGTAGTGTATGCCTTCGTGGGCTCAATACTTACCTTTATCATTGGCAGAAAGTTAATTTCTCTCAACTTTACCCAGCTCAAAAAAGAAGCGGACTACAGGTACAAACTGGTTAATATTCGTGACAACGCAGAACCGATCGCATTTTATCAGGGTGCTAAAAAAGAATATATCCGCGCACGACAGCGTCTTAAAGAATCACTTAATAATTTCCTTAAAATTATCAATCTGAACCTGCAATTAGGTTTATTTGTTAATATTTATAATTACCTTAAACCGGTACTGCCTATTATAATAGTTACCCCATTATACATGCGGGGAGAAATTGAATTCGGACAGATTACTCAGTCCGCAGATGCCTTTGTCCGCGTCGTTGAAGCCCTTTCTGTTATCATTCAACACTTTGGAACGATAAGCACCATGGCTGCCGTAGTGACTCGTCTCGGCACCTTCACTGAAACTCTCGAAGCTGCGGCAGAAGAAACCCATTGCCATTTTCCAAGGATTCACACCAGACACGCTCCCTATATTGAGATCAAAAATCTGACCATGACAACCCCTAATGGTGAACAGACACTCATCAAAGACCTTTCAATAGCACACAGGGAAGGTGGACTTCTCATTTCCGGAGCAAGTGGTCTCGGAAAAACTTCACTTCTTCGTGTCATTGGTGGGCTCTGGATATTTGGAGAAGGAGAGATTACAAGACCCGAAGATAAGGATTGCATGTTCATCCCTCAGCGACCCTACCTGACACTTGGCTCTCTTCGCAATCAATTACTATACTCTAACCCTTCTACCGCATATACAAATGAAGAACTCAGAGAAGTACTCGTTAAAGCGGGATTACACAACCTGCTTAGAAGAATCAAAAGTTTCGACAAAACCTATGAGTGGTCAAACCTTCTTTCTGCCGGAGAACAGCAACAACTTGCATTTGCACGATTGTTATTAAGAAAACCCAGATTCGTTTTCCTTGATGAAGCAACCACCTCCGTTGATGCCACCACTCAAAATAAATTATATGAGCTCGTGATGGAACACTGCACCGCCTGGGTGAGCGTTGGATATAAGAGCAGCATTGGTTCATATCACCACACGCTGCTTGAATTCAGTATTGATGGCACCTTTACCTGTCACACGTTATGAACAGAATACTCTTCTTACTGATAAGCATATTCACCGTTCAGGGTAGTACCGTTCTTAACGCCGGAGCGGAAACTCAGAACGAGATAAGATTCTCACCTGAACAACTGGTTGATCTTGCTTTCAAAGACTGCCCGGAACTGCTTCAATATCTGAGCACCCCGCACGTACAGGCATCCCAATATGAAAAATTTCAGATAGGAGAAGCCCTGACAAGGATTCTTGAGCTTGAATCTCCAAACATACCTTCGGGAATGCAGGCTTCAAGCATATTGTACGATACCTACTTTCCCTCTGATATATCACGGGTTCTTGAACCTGATCGTGAAAATGAAGCCAAGCTGTGCACTTTGCGGGCTCTCACCATGATAGCCCCGCAATCAATTGCATTTACTCCCGTTCTTTTTAAATTGACTTTGAGAAAAACCATCTCCGGAAATATTCGCCTTGAAGCACTTGATACCGCAGACAAAATCCTCTCAACAGTTTCCTCACCACTTGATGATGAGAGTAGACAAATACTTCTTCGCCAGATTCAGAAACATTCGGGTATTTTAAGTGACCCGATCTCCATATCCTTACTCGCATATCTCGCCAGATATCATCTTCAGGATCTCCTGAAATTGATGTCAAAAGACCACAGAATAACGCCTGTCGCAATGAAAGCAATAGCAGGAACCGACCCTGATGGAACACGCAGCATCCCATTACTGAAAGACAGCAGCACCCTGTGGGACGAAACCGGAATTTCATTGATCATAAAACATCTTTCCTTGTTTTCTGCCGAGGCGGCTCCACATATCATCGAATTCATTGGTGAGGTACTTGGAAATTTTTCAGCCGGAAAAAGTAATAAAATAAGAAAAGAAATTTTCTCTATTCTGAACATTCTTACGTCCAAACCTTCTACCTTCTCTGACTATTATCTGGAGCACAATTTGGAGGAAGACATACTTAATCAATATCTTTCCCTTCTTCAAACCGAAAACAAAAGCAATAAAATAATAATTTTCAAACTGCTTTCAAAGATACAAATTCCATCTGAATATCAGATATGCAGTAACGATGAAGCGGAACTAAGATCTCCTCTGCTTACGGAAGCTCCCGGAAGCGAGTACCTACACTCTCTCTTAACTCATCTCATGTGCCCTCTTTCTGCTGAAAAAAAGAAAGAGATGCTTACATGGCTGGAAACAGAAGATAATTACGCAAAAACAACTATTGCAATTTCCGCCCTGGGTCATCATACAGCAATTGACCAACAAGCGGTTTCTGCTCTCAGAAAACTACTTGCAAAACTCGCCAAGGACAAGAAAAACAAAGAGCTGGAACATCTAAGCGCCCTCTCCTTTTTCTACATATCGCAAAGTGCATTTGATAAACATTTCAATCAACTACTTCCTTTTGCCATCGAACATCTTCAAACATCCGGAGAACTCCCCCCTATTTTCAGAGAAACCATTACGGACTCAATTCACCCGGGCATGCTATTCTTCCTTGCACACGGAAGACATACCACCGCACAACTTGGAGAACTACTTGATCATAAAAGTGCTCTCGTGAGACTTCGCGCTGCAAGTATTCTATCTTCCCCCGAGATTCCATACACTCCGTCTCACACTGCCTATTTCATAAAACTGCTTGATGACCCCGAAATCGAATTACAGAACATTGCGTTTGAGACGCTCAAAAAACAGGTAAAAGAAGCTGATTTAAAACTCTTTGTCAAAAATCTTAAAAATGAAAATTCTCTTAAAAAGTTTTATAGTACCAATATTATTTTTGACAGATTTATACACGACACCGAGTCAGATTTGACAAAAAAGCTCGACTCTCAGTTCTCCGTAAAAGAAATTTTCCAGCAATATGCTTCAGTCCTTCCTGAAATACCCTGTTCCATAAAAGCGAAACAAATTCCCGATGCCGTCTTTAGCAAAATATCAGATCAAACATTTGCGCTTCAGTCTGAAATTGTAAAATCTCATCTTACCTGTGCTGCGTTTTCCACAGACCACTTCGAGCAAGTGGCACGCCTGCTTACCCATATTAAAAAGAAATCACCACACGTAATTGAACTTTTCTTCAAACAAGTCAAAAAAAGAAAATATTATTTAGCCAACACTACATTGTTTGATCTCACTGCTGACATACTCACCGGAACTTCCGAAATATCGCATGAGTTTATAGAGTTTCTGCTTCACCACACTAAAAATGCAGAAAGTATATATCTCTATCAATGGCTGCAAAAAAACAGGCGCTACACCAACGACAACAAAGAGGTGATTGAAAAACTTTTAAAAAACACATACCCAAACAAATCAACAAATGAACTGAATAAATTATTTTTAAAGCTGTTTCTCGGTGATTCCAATCCTGAATCCTGGTATCCTGATCTGAAAAAACAAAAACTGAACGAGGATTCGCTTCGTGATTTTCTTAAACTGATTCCTGAATCCGAACTACGTTCTTTGATCACCTCTCTGGGAAACCATGAAAGACCAGATCATTACTACATATCCTTTAAATCACATGTCTGCACCCTCGCTCCCTTTGAAGATAATTGCAAAGTCCTTTTTAACGAGATGAAATCTGTACTTTTAGATCACCCATCAATGTTACTTTCTGCTTTACTTTTTCAAGCCGATCGGTATCTTGACTATGAAACTTGCGATGCAGAACATCAGTTGAATCTCATTTCGTGTGAGGAAAGAAGAGAAGCAATCCTTGGTGAAGCCGTATTATTACTTGAAAAATTATTACTAAGTGGTAGCTGGCTCCAGAGTACTCCGAACCAGGACACTAAAAAATTATCTGTTTTACTTGATATACTTACGGCATCTGATGCCCCATATCACTTACAGGTTTTATCAAAACTGTTTCGCATAAAATTGCTTGACGATAGTACTATTAATTTGTAAATCAAACGGAAACGTATGCCACAAAGTTTTTTAAAAAAATTAAGCTCTTCACGACACCCTAACGAGGGGAAACCATTCCGATCTGAGATTCTCTCAAAAGAACTTTTGGGTCTTCATGCTGTCGATATCGCAAAAGCATCTCCTTTAGCTACAAAATACATAAAAGCAATTCCCCTGAAAAACAAATTCAGGGAAAACTGCAAATCATTAAACTCAGTCTACTTTTCACTTTCCGAAATCGCATCGAAAAAAGGTTTCCTTGCTGCCGGTGCAGAGTGGTTACTGGACAATTACCATGTAATTGATGAGCAGGTTCGTGAAATCAGGAGAGACCTTCCCGCAAGCTACTACAAAGCCCTTCCTAAAATCGCATCCGGCGAGTGGAAAGGGTATCCGAGGGTATTTAGAATTACCTGTGATTATATTGAACACAGCGATTCCATGATTCAGTTGGAAACTCTTTCAGAGTATATTTCTTCATTTCAAAAAGAACATGTGCTGAATATTAATGAACTCTGGGCTATCCCCATCATGCTTCGGCTTGCCCTGGTTGAGAATCTCAGAAGGCTTTCCCAGTCGGTACTCAGGTTTTCACTTGAAAGAGAATATGCCGAAACGATTTTTAACAGGATTGCACACAAAAAAGACATATCCTCAACTGAGATTCTTAGCCAAATACTCCAAAACGTCTCACCCAAACACGAACAAATAGATATCCTCTTTCCTTTACTGATTGCCCGACTGAGAACACTCGGAAGTAGTTCAGCTCTGGGCATTCAATGGCTTGAAGAAAAAGCACGCGAAAAAGAAGTTAACATCCATGAATCCACCAAAAAACAACAACAACTTCAGGCATCCGATCAGATTTCAATTGGAAATGCCGTTACTTCATTAAAAAACATTGGGCGACTTGACTGGAGAGAATGGGTCGAGTCTCAGTCTATCGTCAACCAGATTCTATCCAGAGAACCTTCCAATATTTTCAGCTCGTCAGACTTCTACACCAGAGATCTGATCAGACATAAAATTGAAGACCTTTCAAGAAAATATAAATGCCCTGAAACTCACATTGCCGAACTTGCACTTTTTCTTGCCAAAAACAATCCGGATACAGAACTTCCGTATAAATCTCATGCGGGATATTATCTGATTGATGAAGGAATAGACGAACTTGAAAAAGAAATCAGTTCCGGAAACAATCTTCAAAGGAACATACGTTCTCATTTCAAAAACAACTCTTTTCTTTATTATTTACTGACCATACTTATAGCAACGGCGAGTATCAGTTTCTTTTTAACTGATCAACTTACTGACCCGGGCACCTCTGCCGGATATCTCTTTTTAATTTTTATTTTACTGTTTATCCCTTCCAGCCAGCTCGCACTTGAGTTCATCCAGTGGATATCATCCAAACTGCTTACTCCGGAGCCTCTACCAAAGCTGGACTACGATACGGGGATTCCGGATACTGCGGCAACTCTTGTGGTAATCCAGTCAATTGTTTCAAATAAAGATCACTTACTAAAAACGATTGACGATCTTGAGATCCGAGCTATTGGCAACAAAAATGCAAATATTTCATTTGGAATTCTTGCTGATTTATCTGATGCACCCACCAAAGATACTCCGGGTGATAGCGACCTTATATCAAGCAGTTTTAAAAAAATCCGGGAACTAAACTCTCAGTATGAATCCGAGGGAATACATTTTTTTATTTTATTCAGGGAACGCAGGTGGAACGAATCTGAGAAGAAATATATTGGATGGGAGAGGAAAAGGGGTAAGCTTATTGAATTTAATCGACTTCTTCGAGGAGCCGAGGATACTACTTTCAGCAGCTTTGAAGGGGATCTGAACATCCTTAGAAAAGCTACGTTCGTAATCACACTTGATAACGACACACAGCTTCCGCCCGGTACGGCAAAAAAACTCATCGGATGTGCCGATCATCCACTTAACAGCCCGGTTATAAACTCAGAAAAGAGAATAACAAGCAGAGGATATGGAATTATTCAGCCTCGTGTCGGCATCACTCTTGAAAGCGCCTCTGCTACTCCATTTGCTTCTATTTCTTCAGGACAGTCCGGTCTTGACCCTTACACAAGAACTATCTCGGATATATATCAGGATATATTCAGGGAAGCCTCTTTTATCGGAAAAGGTATTTATCACATAGATACTTTCATTCAGGTACTTGATACAAGATTTCCCGAAAACAGCATTCTCAGTCACGATCTTCTGGAAAGCGGATACGTGCGATGTGGTCTTGCATCAGACATTGAAGTATTTGATGAATTTCCCAAACGGTATCATGCACACGCAAAGCGTCAACATCGCTGGATAAGAGGTGACTGGCAACTGGTTAAATGGCTCTTACGTGTCACTCCCACCCAAACCTCAAAAGAAAAGAACCACCTCTCGCATCTGGTACAATGGAAACTATTTGATAACCTGAGAAGAAGCCTTCTTCCTCTTAGCTTACTACTACTAGTGTTCGTAACATCTCTAAATAATTTTTCACTCACTCTTCTTGCAATTATTTTTCTTCTAAGTGGGTTCAGGACTTATTCACTTGTATATTCCATGCTTTTTAATATCCCGATAGGGTATTCAATATCTACACACTTTCATACAGTATTCAGGGATATAAAAAGCAGTTTTCTTTCCTGGTGTTTTGAGCTGATTACACTGCCCCATCAGGCATACATATCATCTGATGCCATTATTCGGACGCTCTACCGTGTATTTATTTCAAAACAAAATCTGCTGGAATGGGAAACCGCATTAAGTTCTGAATTGAGATTAAAAGCAACATTAAGCTCTTTTGTACAGTCAATGAAAGGTGCCTATGTTATCTTGCTTCCTCTGGCACTCCTTCCTCTTCTGGCTACGAATCTTACCACATGGGCGTATCTGTTAGTTATAGGACTTTGGGCGCTTGCTCCACTTCCTGCATGGTTGATCAGCAGAGATTACAGTAATCGAACTTCACTGCTTTCAACTGCGGATAGAAAATATCTTACAAATGTTGCTCATGACACCTGGAGGTATTTTCGAAACCATCTCAAGGAAGAGTATCATTATCTCATACCTGATAATATTCAGCTTAACCCTCAACCTGTCGTTGCAGAAAGAACCTCACCTACCAATATATCGCTTTCTCTTATGGCGCTCACTTCAGCATACGATCTTGGATTCATCCCTTCACCGGTGCTCCTGGAGTCCTCCAACAAAATTTTACTCAGTGTTCAACAACTTGAACGCTTTCAGGGACACTTATTAAACTGGTACGCCTTAAGAGATTTACGACCACTACACCCAAGATACGTTTCATCGGTAGATAGTGGGAATTTTGTAGGTCATTTAATAGTCCTTAAGGAAACACTTAGAGCACTCCCCTATTCTCCTCTCATACACGAAGCGCACATGAGAATACTGTCTGAGTATCTTGAAAAACCGCTGGATTTAACTCTCAGGTCTGGCAATGAAGTATTTCATATGCTTACCCCTGAGATAGAAAGACATATAGCGGACAAAACACACCTTCAAGATGTCGAACAGGAGCTTCTAAATGATTTCTCTTCAGTAGTTCCCTACACTCGCTGGATCAGCAGGCTCTTTATCCTTGAAGAACTGGGTCGACTTCATGTACTACCGAAAAAACTTTCCCGCATTCAGGAAATAGTAAAAAACAGACCTCTTACGCCTTTTCTCATAAACAAAATAGTATCAAGAATCCTGGCTTCCGAAGATAAAATATTTACAGACTCTCTGACTGAAAAACAGCGGGATTCTTTAGTAGCACTATTTAAAGACCTGACTACCGCAAAAGATACCATTTCTATTTTCTTCGATACCATCAAGTCACTTTCTAAAATTATCGAAACCCTGATCGAAGAAACGAACTTCAATTTTCTGTATGACAAGCAGAAAAAACTGCTTTCTATAGGATATAATATTGAAACCGCTTCCCTTGACAGCGGCTCATATGACTTACTTGCCTCAGAAGCCCGACTTGGCAGTTTTGTGGGAATTGCAAAGGGAGACCTACCTCATCTGCATTGGTTTTTCCTGGGGAGAGCGCTCACAGAATCATCCGGTGGTAAAGCGCTCATATCCTGGTCTGGTACCATGTTTGAATACCTCATGCCGATTCTTGTAATGAGGAACTACCCCTCAACTCTTCTTGGTAAGACCTACCAATCAGTCATAAAAGCTCAACAATCGTACTGTTTCAGAAGAGGAGTCCCCTGGGGTATTTCCGAATCAGCATATGGAACGGTTGATTTTGAGAACACCTATCAGTATCGGGCGTTCGGAGTACCGGGGCTGGGACTTAAACGAGGATTAATTGAAGATCTGGTAATTTCACCTTATTCATCGGCGCTAGCCCTTCAGATTACACCATCAGAGGCAACCAAAAATCTTCATGCACTGGAAACTATCGGAGCTCGTGGTGAATATGGTTTCTATGAAGCGATTGATTACACTCCGGAACGACTTACCAGTGAAGAGTCTTTTCACATTATTAAATCATTCTTTGCGCATCATCAGGGCATGACGATAACCGCTATTAACAATGCCCTGAATGGTAACATTATTCAGGAACGATTCCACAAAGACCTGAGAGTACAAGCATGTAACCTCTTACTACAGGAACGCTTTCCAAATCGGATTCCTCTCATACTTCCACATCAGGCTGAACTCCTTCTTATCGAATCCGGTGAACAGGATTCAAGGTATGATACTCAGGAACATTTTAAATCACCTCATCAACCGTTTCCAAGAACGCACCTGCTTTCAAACGGAGAATATACGGTCTGCATTGATCACAGAGGAAACGGTTTCAGCAGCTTGAATAATGAATACCTTGTAAACCGTTTTACACCTCTTGCAAGATATACCAACCAGGGGCAATACATTTTCATCAAAGATGAGCTAAAAAACCTGTTCTGGTCTAACACGTATTATCCGTGCAAACATGAACCGGAATCGTACGAAGTCTTATTCGCACCTGACAAGGTAGAGTATCAAAGACGTGACTTTGACGTTCATACCATGACTGAAATAGTGGTATCTCCTGAAGATAATATCGAGATAAGAAAAGTCGGGCTCACAAATCACTCTTCATCACTAAGAAAACTAAGTCTTAGCAGCTATGTCGAGGTAGCCCTTGCTTCTGCAAGAGCAGACGCGGCACATCCGGCGTTCTCAAAACTGTTTCTGGAAACTCAGTGGGTTCAAGACCCCGAGGTGCTACTTTGCATCAGGAGACCACGTGCGGGTGAAAAAGAGAGTCCTATACTTTTTCATTTTGCGGCTTCTGAAGTAGTTTGGGAACCAACTCAGTACACCACTGACCGGCTCGAATTTATCGGACGTGGCAATACCCTTTCCACACCACGTGCACTTTATTCCGATACACGTCTTGATAAAAAAACCGGATATGTACTCGACCCCTGTTTGTGTATTAAACAAATTGTCGAATTAGATGCGGGGGAATCGACCAACATATATTTTATTACGGGGTTTGCCCAGAGTGTAGAAGAGGCGATGTATCTCTGTAAAAAATATAAAGAGACACAATCTATCAGAAGAGCGGCGGAACTTGCATGGAGCCATGCAAATGTTGAGCAGAAGAATCAGCAGTTTCTCAAAGCAAGTACGCTTGATTTTCAGCATCTTGGTAATGCTCTTTTGTATCCTCTTGAAGAACTTCGGGATATCTCCATCACAAATACCCCGCAATTATCGCAAACCGGTCTCTGGAAAATGGGCATCTCAGGTGATGAACCGATCATATTATATTACATAGATGACACATCCTATATCGCACACTTTCAGGAGATGATTTTTGCTCATGAGTTCCTTCGCACACGAGGAATAATTTTCGATCTGGTAGTTTTAAACGATAAATCAGAGGGGTACATACAAGAACTTGGGGATGAACTTGAATCTTCAGTACGTGCAAGTCTTTCAGGTCACCTGCTTAATCAACGAGGGGGAATATTCATCAGAAACAGAAATCACCTCTCGGAAGATGACATCGCACTCCTTAGAGCTTCAGCCTCAATACTGCTTGATGCGACAAAAGGAGACCTTTCAAGTCAACTTGATTTTATTTCAAAAAGACCCACTGCCCGCAATCCCCTTCTTACAAAACCCATGTCTGTAATCAAAAATCCTAAAAGAGATCTTTCGAAAAACATTGAATTCACTCCCACGATCGGCTCTTTTACTGAATCTGGCAGGACCTATGAAATCTCAGTTAACAAGAACTCCTTACCTCCTCTACCCTGGTCTAATGTAATCGCCAATCAGCATATCGGGTGTCTTCTTACCGAAACGGGTGCCGGTTATACCTGGATTGGAAACAGTAGAGAGAACAGGATAACTGCATGGTCAAATGACCCTGTATCCGATCCTCACTCAGAAGTAATCTATATAAGAGATTGTGAAACTTCAGCATACTGGTGCCCCACTGCACTTCCTGTACCTTCAGAAGAGTTTGTTACGGTACAACATGAACCCGGGATAAGTACTTACAAGAAGACTTCTCATGGGATTTCATCAACACTCGAATCATTTGTTGCAGTGAACGACCCAAATCGCTTTTGGCTTCTCACGCTTGAGAACAATGAAACCAAATCCCGCACACTTGAAGTCATACTTTATCTTGAATGGGTACTTGGAGTTTCACGAACCGAGAGCCTACCCCACCTGATTAGTGGTGTTTCAAACGATTCAGGTTTCCTTTTTGCGAGAAATCATTGGAATGACGAGTTTAAGGATTCATATGTATATGTTGGAAGCTCTCTTCCTTTACAGGACTTCACAACTGAGCAAAGAAACTTCCTTGGATACTCTTCCTACACTGGCGCACCACATTTCCTTGAACAGCTAAAAAGAGACCAGGAAAGCAGAATCATCAAGTCCAGAACTGCAAGTGGTTCCACTCTTTCACGAAAAACCGGTTTTGGCTTTGACTCGGCTGGGGTACTTAAATATGAAGTGGAAATTCCTGGAAAATCACAGATACAGATCGCATTTTATCTAAGTAGTGCAAACTCTGTTGAGGAGGCTGAGCAGGCGGCTCCTTCACTAGGTAAAATTTCACTCATAAACAAAGAAAAAGAAAAAGTGAAAGAGTACTGGGCGGATATGCTTGGCACCTTGCAGGTCAACTCTCCGGATACCAACTTTAATACTATTGTAAATACCTGGCTTCCCTATCAAAGCCTTGCATGTAGAATGTTTGCCCGTACCGGATATTATCAGAGTAGCGGAGCCTATGGGTTTAGAGATCAATTACAGGACTCTCTTGCATTTCTTTATACTCACCCTGAGATTACAAGAAAACAAATACTGATAAACTGTAGCAGACAATTCCTGGAGGGAGATGTTCAGCACTGGTGGCACCCCCCCTCAGGTCGTGGTATCAGAAGCAGGATTTCTGATAATTATTTATGGCTCCCTTACTCGCTTCTTGAATATCTGAACGCCACTAACGATGTGAGCATTCTTGAAGAGACGGCTCCCTACCTTAGCGGACCTCAAATACCTGATGATCATCACGATATTTATTTCGTACCCGAGGTAAGTGACACCACCCAAAATGTCTTTGAGCACTGCGTACGTGCCCTTGATCGTTCATTCCCTACAGGACCCCATGGCTTACCTCTTATTGGTACCGGGGATTGGAACGATGGCATGAATAAAGTTGGTGAAAATGGGCAGGGGGAATCCGTGTGGCTTGGCTGGTTTCTCGCATCCATACTGGAGAGGTTCTCAAACCTGCTTGAAGAGAAGGGAGATGATGAACGAGTGAAGAGGTACCGAGCTCACTCAAAAGAGCTTATCACTGCGGTTGAAGAACATGCCTGGGATGGTGCATGGTATAGAAGAGCATACTTTGATGATGGAACACCACTGGGATCTTCAGGTCGCAGTGAGTGTGCAATAGATTCACTTGCTCAGTCATGGTCGGTTCTCACCGGGCTTGGAAATCCGGAGCGAAGAAGAGAGGCAGTACTTTCAGCATATGAACATCTCTTCGATAAGGAAAATCAGCTTGTTCGCCTTCTCTGGCCTCCATTCCAGAATAGTAACCCCTCACCAGGCTATATTCAAAGCTACCCTCCCGGAATACGAGAGAACGGGGGACAGTACACACACGGCTCAAGCTGGCTTATTGCGGCACTTGCAAAAGAAGGTTTTCATGACAAAGCCATGGAACTTTTCAGTGCCATGAACCCGATCACCCATACAGACACTTTAGAAAAAGCCATGATATATAAAACCGAGCCTTATGTTACCTGCGGTGATGTATATTCACATGAACTCCATGCGGGACGGGGTGGCTGGAGCTGGTACACGGGCTCAAGTGGCTGGCTATATCAGATCGCAATAAAATATATCCTTGGAATTGAAATGACTTCTTCAGGTTTAAAAATACAACCCAAAATTCCATCCGGCTGGAATGGATACTCTTGCAAGATAACGTTAAACAAAAAGAGAATCAGTATAAACGTACACACCGGGCAAAAGAGCAGAAAATTACTCGTTAACGAGATACTACAAACTTCTGATCTGATTCCCTGGGAGCAGTTAAGTAGTACCGTGGACAATAATATAGTCGTAGAAACAGATTAACTCACTAAAACAATTCCGGCTGAATTGCCTGATGAGTCCAGTTACCTGATACTTTTCCATCAACAATCAGCAATAATTGCGGAGATTGGTGCTGGGTGTGGTACTCTTCAGCAACCCAGTTGGAAAATTCTCGTTGCTCAATAACATTTATCCAGTAGAGAGGATGTGCCAATTTTGCTTCTGAAGATATGACTACTTCAGCAGCGGCAGTTGAAATCGGACAACGTGTTGAGTGCTTAAATACATAACAAGTATCTGGTAACTCCTTTTTGGCAAGCTCATGAATCATGGTTTATCTCCGTATTTTATGGTATGTAAAGGATAGCAAATTCAAGGGGAACTTTGCAAGGGGATATAAAAAATCATTTGAGATATAACCATACGTGTCAAAGTTTAAAGTAACTCTCGAAAAAGAACGTGCACTTCTGCAAAAAATGGAATCTCTTGGTATTGAAGAGGATGACCTTCTTGAAAAATTCATCAAAGGTTCTGGCTCGGGCGGTCAAAAAATAAATAAAACTTCTTCGTGTGTATATCTGTTTCACGAAACATCTGGTATTGAAGTCAAATGCCAGAGAACCCGCTCTCAGGCACTGAATCGTTACTATGCCCGTCAGTTACTCTGTGATGCACTTGAAGAACAAATCCTTGGAGAAAAAAGCAAAAAACAAAATGAGCAGGAAAAAATAAGACGACAAAAAAGAAAACGCTCAAAACGCGCAAAAGAAAAAATACTGCAAAACAAAAAAATACAAGGCGAAAAGAAAAAACTTAGGAAAAATATTGAGGATTCTTAATAATGCAGAAAAAACAAACAAAAAAACAAAAACACACAAATGATACGATTCATTTTGGCATTGGTAGTTGTTGGCTTGGACTGATTCTCGTTGCAAGTTCAGAAAAAGGCATATGCGCAATCTTACTTGGAGACACCTCCAGTGTCTTGATTAAAAATCTTAAATGTCGTTTCCCTAATGCGGATTGTATTCAGGATGAGAAACAACTGAAGCCACTTATAAAAAAAGTAATAAAACATACATCCTCACCCTCTAATGAATTTGACCTGCCATTAGACACTCAAGGTACCAGCTTTCAGAAACGTGTATGGAAAGCTTTACGAAAAATTCCCTGTGGCACTACCTCAAGTTATCTAAATGTCGCAAAACATATCGGGAAACCGGAATCTGTACGTGCTGTGGCACAAGCATGTGGAGCAAATCCACTTGCAATAGTTGTTCCTTGTCATAGAGTTATCAAAACAGATGGCTCACTATCCGGCTACCGCTGGGGAATCGAGCGAAAACGCTCTCTTCTTGAATATGAGAAAAAACACTCTAATATTTAAACGAAAGAAAAGAATGATTCGGGTTTTGTTCGGCAGCATATAGCTTTTCCCGTTCAGTTTGAAAAAGCGCTACCATCTGACCATCTTTATCTTCTGCGAGAAGTGCACGTGAAGGTTTTGAAAAAGTCTTTCTCTCACCTTCAATCCAGGCACCGTGTTCATACGGCAACAACTCCAGAGCTGTTTTCACATTATAATCTCTCTCGAGGCGATCCTGAAGTACCTCAAACTGCAACTTTCCAACTGCGGCAACCAGAGTTTCTTCAACTCCTGCATGAGTGGTATATAAAACCTGAATCGCTCCCTCATTACCCAATTGAAGAAGCCCTTTATCAAACGACTTTCGCTTTGCAACATCCAGAGGGCGGATACGGGCTACCACTTCCGGGGAAAACTGAGGTAAGGGTTTAAAGGTAAAACCACCCTTCAGGGAGATAGTATCTCCAATTGCATATACCCCGGGATTAATTACTCCAACAATATCCCCGGGAAACGCATGGTCTGCAATATCCCGTTCTCCGGCAAACATGGTATGTGACCTTGAAAGTCTTATTTTTGAATTTGTTCTTTCATGGTGCACCACAAGGTCTCTTTCAAATCTACCGGAACACACCCGAATAAATGCCATACTATCACGATGTCTTTTATCCATGTTCGCCTGAATTTTAAATACAAAACCGCTGAACTCTGTATGTGCAGGGTCAAGGAGTTCTTCGTCCCCATGTACGAGATCAATTTTTCGTGGACGGGGAGAAGGTGCAATTTCTGTAAAGGCATCAAAAAATGGCTCCAGTCCGAAATTGGTAAGCGCAGAGCCAAAAAATACCTGTGTCACCTCCCCTTTAAGAAATCTTTCATTTGAAAATGTATTACCCGCTGAATCAATCAATTCGAGTTCATATCTGAGCTGCTCTTCAAGAGATTTTTTTAACAGCCCCGAAGACATCGCCTCATCTATTGTCATTCTTTTAGCTTCTGCCTGCTTTGCACCACCCTCATCGGATTTCTCAAAAATGGTAATCATTTTTGTTTCACAATCAGCCGTACCAACAAATTCCTTACCAGAGCCGATAGGCCAGTTTCTGGGAGAAGCTTCTATCCCAAGCACTTCCTCAAGCTCTGAGACGAGATCAAATGGGTCTTGTGCCGGTAAATCCATTTTATTGATAAAGGTAAGTACCGGAATGCCATGCATGGCGCAGACTTCAAAGAGTTTTCTTGTCTGAGTCTCCACCCCTTTTGCCGCATCAAGAACCATAATCGCACTGTCTGCCGCAGTAAGTGTCCGGTACGTATCTTCAGAAAAATCCTGGTGACCGGGAGTATCAAGAACATTAATGACGTATCCCTTATATTCAAACTGCATGGCAGAGGCAGTGATCGAGATCCCCCGCTCCTGTTCCATTGCCATCCAGTCTGAACTTGCTTTTTTCCCGGTTTTTCTTCCCCGAACCATACCCGCTGTGCGAATCATACCGGAATATAAAAGGAGTTTCTCTGTAAGCGTGGTCTTACCCGCATCAGGATGACTGATAATTGCAAATGTCCTTCTGCGTCTGCTTTCAGAAGCTATTACATGAGAAATTGAAGAGTCCATATCGGGGCAAAACGGCATTAGGAGGTTTTTATTGCTGCGGATACTATAACATATTAGAAAGAAAGGAAAGCTACGGAAATGCTGCTGAAATATAAGTCGGCAAAACCCTCACCATCTGACTAATTCTTGTCGATACTGATAAGCAGGACGTTGTTATTTCCAATATTCAAGGACTGAATATATGATTAATCACATTTCTGCCCGATCTTATTCCCCCTCACTGGCATCTGCCCAGCCAAAAGAAAATATATCCAGGCAAAAACTTGAAAAACACCTCAGAGACCATAAATCCGGCGAGGGTCACAGATCAAAAGAAATGTACGCAGAAGTCAGAAAAAATCTAAGAGAAAACAGTGAAATGTTAAAAGACTCAAATGTCTCAAGCCTCTACGCTTCCTACACCACCCTCTTTTCAAGCTACGACAAAAAAGCCCGAATGAGCACCCATCTGAACTACGTAATCAAACAAACCAAAAAGATCACCGACAGCACCAATGAGGAGACGGAATAAGCAAGCATTTAACTAACAAGAAAGGACTCTACTTAAACGGACAACTGCTTTGATGCCACCCCTTGCAGCTCCAGGCGCTTGCGCTTAGCACATCAGTATCATCATAATACGCAGTAAACGGGGGAGTGCCATTAAAATCAAGCACACCAAGCACAATACTTCGAACTCCACCAGAATAATCATCCCATATCCAGGAAAGAGAAGATGAATGATCTTCTATAATCCACTCCCTGTTAATCATAAGTGAAACTCGACTATTTTTGTTTACAAATATTTCAAATTCGTTCCAGGCATCAAACTGAACAGGTACATTTGTTGTTTTTGCAACATAAGGAGCACCACCATTCTTCTGTACGAGCGCCCACTTACCATTAGCAACACTGACTGCTATATATTTTCCCCAATTACTTTCACCTTCGGGATGAGTACTATCACTCCCGTATCTGGAAAAACCTGAAAGTGCTACAGGAGTTGAATAATTGTTTGAAGCAGGTAAATACATCCAGCCATGAACCGCATAACCGTTACTCTGGCTCGCAGGAGTTTTATAAAACTCTGCGCCCCCTCCATCCTTGGTAGAAGTCAGACGAACCTTTAGTGACTTATCCTGAAGAGGAGTAATGGAAGATTCGGGTACACCAATCATCGCAGCAGCAACCTTTGAACCACCACTACCCCATGCCCAGTTAAGAGACGTCTGAGGAGTATAAGAAGTAAGAATATTTTTTCCATTAATGGAAAAAGTGATACTTGAGTTTCTATTTATGGTAAAAGAAAAATCATGCCACATATCAAAATATGCTTTGCTTTGAGTGGTATGAATTATCACAGGAGCTCCACTGTTGGTTCTTCTGATAAGCGCCCAGTACTCTCCTGAAGTTCCAAAGGAAATATAATTTTTAAAACCAGACCCGTCAGTCGGACTTTGCCCCGTTACATCCCCAAACCCGGCAACAATTCTCGGAGCAGAAGAACTACCAGGTCTCGGAATAAAAACTTTACCAATGATCTCGAGCGGAAGTTCACTCATCTGTCCTGAATGTCCAAGCAGATGCCCACCATCACGAACGGAGCTAACGAGAATTCGAGGTTTTTGTTCAAGCTGAGGGGCACAATAATTCAAATACGCCCCGTGAGATTGCTCTGTTGAAAGAGAGACAGCCCCTTCATTTCTCCACCTCACCTCTGAGGGTGCATAGCCAAAAGCACCACTTGAACTGCAATCATTATCAAGTTTTGAACCTGCATAACCATTATAAGATGCAAAGTTCAGGTAGGGTGAAAGCGGGTCAGCAGTACCTCTTGGATTTTCATTCTGCGCAGGTCCAATATATTGCCCAGTTTTGGAATACGCAAAGTTGTCATACGAAATAGTTCCAGACCAAGCGGGAACTCCCAGACCATAATAAGACCTTCCAGTATAGGCTCCAGTCCATAAAATATTCTGGTTGTTACCCCGCAAATTAACATTTGTATATTCAAGTACTTTCTGACCATCAACAAATGCCCGAACAACACCATTGCCCTGAAAAGGTCCAGGACCTGATGTCGTGGTATTCATGGTTGCCTGAAGCTCTATGAGGTACCACCTGTTATTTTTCAGTTGAACTTCTGTTATATTATTAGGTAATAAAAAAGTATCGGAGCAATTTCCCTGAACGAGATAGCTTCCGCCGTTATCGTACCAGTCAACTGATACTCGAACTGAACAATTGTTAAAATTAGATTCAAGTGAGGGTCCATGGTTTCCCCTGTCCCATGAGGCTTGCAGATATCCATCGGAAAATTTTACATAATAACGCAAGCTTGCCGAAAGCGACCCTTGCTGAGTTGGCATTATCATATAGCCAGGACCCGTCCCTCCAGGAAGTGCAGCTCCTGCAAGTGAGCCAGTTCCCACCGCAGGGGCGTCTCTTACAACTCTAAAAGTTGAATACTCAATACTTTCATAATGACCATTTGCGGCAATACAGGGAGGCTCCCCACCACTTGCACAAGAAGGATGTTCAGGTACATCATGTCCCGCACACCACACAATATCCGCCCGAGGCTGAGAACCTCCTGGACAAATAGGCTCAAGTGCATGAACGGACAAAGTACAAAAGAAAAAAGCACTCTGGATAAAGATGAGTACGTAACGTTTCATAATTACTCTTTAGACCCCAATAAAAATATTCAGTACAAACCACCAAAGAAACAAAAACTGCCATACCTCTTCAGTATGTACAGTTAAGGATATGCAGCACTTTTTATAAAATAAACTCCCCCACTACCCACGCTCTTAACGTGAGCAGGAACAGACATAAAATTTGAAAGATTCCTTATTCCATGCACAACCGTATTATCAAAAGTTACACCACTTGAATTGGAAACCACCAGAGAAGCTGAAGTCGAATTGATAGCGTAGGTTCCACGAATGACACTGTTTTTTATCACTATATCTCTCGATCCTGAAATTAGAAATCCATTATGAACCGCTCCATCAATAATAAGCCCTTCAAAAAGAATTCCTCTACACCCATAAACTCTGACACCTGACTTAAAAGAGTTGGATTTCAATATAGGGATCTCACCAGGATAGTTTTTGAATGTAATCATGTTAGAAGGAGTAGCTTGAAGCCCGGATATGTTCAACATCGTGTTCTGTACCTGAGCACCTGAGTCATATCCATAGAGACCAGAAAATAAATATACGACATCCCCTCCCTGAAGAGTTGAACCCTTTACCAAAGAATCAATTGATTTCATACGATTTGAAAAACTGCCACTGCCAGAAACAGTACCAAAAACAGAATCTGCGTAGTAGCAAGTACCTGTAGAGGATTCACAGAGCGGGGTACAAACGCAACTCGAAAATGAACCATTTGCCTGACAGGTTTTATACCCCTTACCACAGGAGGCTTCACATCCAACCGAGATACCGGGATATACAAAACGATTGGTATCATCACAATCCTGAGAAGCAGGAAATCCATCTCTATCCTTATCATTTCCCGGACAAAGCGTATCAATACCGTCACAGTTTTCATCAAGTCCGTTACCACAAACCTCACCACCTCCCTGACAAGACTCAAATTCAATCGAAGTGAGTTGCAGCATATCCTGAGAAATCGCATCTAAACTATATGTAACGATGAGGAAAAAAACAGATAGCGATAAGAAAAGCTGCCTGATAAATTGCATTCTGATACATTGCATAGCAAGCCCCGGTTATTATAACTACTGTTTCGGAGGAGTATATTATACTATTCTATCCTAGTTTCCAGAATTAGTGAAGGATTGTTTTTACTAAATTATTGTTTATTCATCAGGATTTCAACTTCTTACATTTCCCGGCATGTCATTACTTCAACAAATGATTATTGGTGGTTCCTGGTTGAGTCTGTGCAAACTCATCAGCCAGATCATTTCCTGGACTGCTACTATAGTAGTAACCAGACTCCTCACTTCACAGGATTATGGTCTTATGGAAATGGCAACCATTTTCACTGGATACATTAGTTTTTTTGTTGAATTCGGGATTGGTACGGGCATCATCAACAAGGACAAAATCTCAAAAGAAGAACTTTCTTCAACATTCTGGTTTCTTCTGCTCTGGGGACTTCTACTGGCGGTTACCTGTCTTGGACTTGCACCCGTAACTGTCAGCTTCTTTTCAGAACCAGGATTATATCATCTCACTCAGGCAGTCGGGATTCTGTTTATAATATCTTCGCTCTCAATTGTACCAAGGAGCATCCTGCATCGAGACCTCAGATTTAAGGAAGTAGGAATAATTGAGATCATCAGTGTTGTCACCTCCTGCCTGATAATGGTGATAGCTGCCATGTATGGAGCAGGACCATGGACTTTACTTCTTGGGCATATCAGTAAAGAATTAATAAGTCTGATTCTATTTTTTGTCCGTTCCAGATTTATACCTTCATTCTGTTTTTCCTTTTACCTCTTCACACCACTGTTAAGGTTCGGTACTCCTGTGGTGCTTTCAACTTCACTTTATTATATTTACACCAAAGCTGATCGCTTCTTTGGTGGGAGAGCTTTTGGAGCAGAAGAGCTTGGATATTATGCAATTGGGCTTCAACTTGCGGCAATCCCGGTCGAAAAAATTGTATCAATACTCCAAAGTGTTCTCTTTCCAGCACTCTCAAAACTCAAACATCAAAGAGAAAACTTTAATACAGTATATCTTTCCTTTGTAGAATTTCTGGGGCTTATAACATTTCCGCTCTTTATAGGTGGCATATTAGTTGCTCCTGAACTTGTCATTGTAGTTCTTGGTGAAAAGTGGCGACCTGCTATACCTCCTTTACAAATCCTCCTTGCAGGACAACTGGTAATGGCAATTTCTGCACCAAACGGACTTATTCATGCAGCAAGAGGAGTTCCCAAGTGGAATCTTGTTTTTAATATGATTCTTACTCCCGCTCTGGTGGTCGGATTTTATTTCAGTGCAAAAGAGGATGAGCTCTACAAACTGGCACTGCCCTGGGTAACTATTTTTCCCCTGTTTCAGGGAGCATACATTTACATAACAAACAGAGAGCTTGGTATCACTATGCGACGATACCTTTCACACCTCATGCACCCGTTTTTTGCCTGTCTTTGTATGAGTGCATGCATCATGGGGATTAACTCATTCTGGTCTGAATCAAAAGAAACCCCGTATTATCTTTCCATAACTATTCCACTTGGAGCACTTTCTTATTGTTTATATTTCATGACAATTGGAAAGAATTCTATAAAAAGACTTCTGGAACTGAGACACGGCAATATTTAAGATGGAATCGCACAAGAAGAAAATACTTGTAGTAACAGATCAAGTCCCAAGGGATTCATCTCAGGCGGGAGCACCAAGGATCTTTGAACTCTGCAAGGCACTTAAAGACAAGTATGAGTTTCATCTGTTTCTGATAACATCAGATGACCCTGAAATTGAGATCCTCAACCTTGAACGGGTTTTCTCTCAGGTTCACATCAGATATTTTGATTCTTCCATCACCGAAACTTCAAAAAGACTGTTTCGTCTTCTAAGCCCCACTGCAAGCTTTGATTATCGCATAACCCACAAAAAAGAATTACAAAACATAAGATCTGAAATACGTGAACATTATACCACCGAGGGTTTTGGTGGCATCCTGATCGACCAACTCAGAGCCTCCCAGTTTATTGATGATACACTCAAACAACATGCCGTTCTTGATTTTTGCGACTGTCTTACAAAACTTAATTTCAGATATGTAAAAGGAATGGGCTCAGTACGATGCAGGCTTTCAACCATAATGGCTGTAATTGGTCTCTTTTTCTGGGAGCGTTCAGAGGCAAGGAAAGTATATGCAAGTTGTCTCGTATCCGGGGATGACCTTGGTATATTTAAATGGGGTCTAGCTGAAAAATCTATTCCTCACATCGTCCCTCTGGGTATAGCTACTGATTACTTTTTCAGTAAGTCCCCTCTCCCTTCAAAGCACTCATTAATGTTTTTCGGCACACTGAATTATACTCCCAATACCGATGCCTGTATATGGCTTGCACAGGAGATATTTCCTTTGATAAAAAAATCATTCCCTGAAAGTACTCTTGAGATTATCGGAGCCAATGCCCCACAAAAGGTTTTAAGTCTTTCCGCTATTCAAGGAGTCAGTATCTTTACTGATGTCCCGGATATACGTCCATATATTGAAAGAAATGCGATATGTCTTACCCCGCTTCGGCTTGGTGCCGGTGTCAAGAACAAGATTCTTGTAGCGATGTCCTTGGAGCGTCCCGTAATCAGCACTCAGATTGCACTTGAGGGTCTTCATAATAAAATCAGTAATCAGGCACTTGTTGGTAATACCCCGGAGGAGCTTGCAAAAAGAGTCACTGATTTGTTTTCCATAATTTCTTCCGAGTCTTCCCGTGATAAGTTTTCAGAAAAGCTGAAAAACATAAGGAACAATGTTATAAGCATATATTCCTGGGAGATATGTGCAGAACCACTTGATAAACTTCTTGATAAAGCTTCTACATCCTGAACATGAACAGTACCACGTATAAAGAAAACTCATATTTTTTTAAAGGTGTCATACTCTGTCTACTTGGAGTTTTTTCACTCATAGGGGGAGCTCTTCTGGTGTACTATCAGAATGAGACCAGGACTTCTCTCCGTGAAGAGATGATTTCTTCGGTAAATATTCCGGGTTCTATTGAGCTAAGAGAATTACCAAAGGAATTTCCGGAAGATAAGCCTTTTTCAGTACTACTGGATACTCAAATAATATCTTCTCATGCAAGGGTCTCAAAAAATCCTTTTCTAAGAACATTCCAGTATCAGTTTAACATTCCTTTACGTGTAGAATATTACCGTGTCGATGGTTCTTATACGGAACAAAAAATAAATATCTCCTCAGATGACCCACTTTTACGTGCAAGTCTTCAGAGTATAAACATTCATGGTCAGGAATTTATAAGAATTCCGCTGTTTTCCTTAAAAAACTTTAAAGACTATGAGTCAGTAAAAATAAATTTTGAAGAGAGTGAAGAAGGAGCAGAAAGTACTTTATATGAATCAATCATACTCTTGCAGGAGGCAGAGGAGTCCTTACTTCTACAATTATACCTCCCCTTTATCCTAATTTTTTCCGGAATTATAATTTTTCACTTTGGTATATTCTATTTTCTGATTGGCTTTTTTCACAGAAACCTGGAGCCTGGTCAAAAAAGCCATACCCTTGCAATAATTTTATCATTACTCTTTGGGGTTCTCGGCTTTGACAGATTCTACCTCGGGTACCCCTTTCTGGGCATATTAAAAGGAATGACCTTTGGAGGTCTAGGGTTCTGGTATTTCTACGACCTCTTCAAAATAACCTCCGGCACCCTGAAAGATAGTAAAAATAGTGAATTAATTTAGCTTATTACATATAATATTGCATGAATTTTTACTAAAAATATTTGCATTTCATGTCTTAGTGGCTTATAATTGTCAGTATGAAACCAAAAAAGCAGAATTTGCTGTTAGATCAAATGGAAGCGGGGCGTGTGTATAGACGTCAGGAGCTGTCTTCTTTCTCAAAAGCAGTGGACAGAGATTTAGCTGCACTTGTGAAAGAAAAGAAAATAGAAAAGGTGGGGGCGGGTCTTTATTATAAACCGATGGTTTCCAGCTTTGGATTATTACCCCCCGAACAACGTGAAATAGTTCGAGCTTTTTTAAAAACAGATGATTTTCTTCTTACTTCGCTGAATTACTTTAATGGTCTTGGGGTTGGTTTAACTCAGCTCAGTAACGAAATGCTTGTCTATAATCGCAAACGTACAGGAAAGTTCAATCTTGGTGGCTTGGTTTATAACTTTCAAAGACCACTGAATTTTCCACGACCCTCAGAAATAAATGAAGAATATCTATTTGTTGATATGCTCAATAACTACGAAAACCTTTACGAACCTCCAGAGCAATTCAAAAACATTCTCAAGAAAAAAGCCACAAAGCTTAAGAAAAAAGAATTGCTGCATGCGGTAAATATGTATGGCAAGGTCAGAACAAATAAAAAACTGCAAGAACTTTTAAGTTAAGTAATGACTAAAACACCCTTTCTTCATGAATTACCCGAGTTTGCAGAAGTAATTCAAAGCGTCTCACAGCAAAGAAAGATAGCAAACCAGCTTGTTGAAAAAGATTACTGGTTAATGCATGTTTTATGGGGATTACAGAATTGCGGTCTTACATATGAACTAAAAGGAGGGACTTCACTTTCTAAAGGATGGAACATCATTCACCGCTTTTCAGAAGATATTGATATAAAAATATTCCCACCTGAAGACCTGAAAGTTTACTTTGGCAGGAATCATTCAAAACCTAAACATCGAAAAAGCAGAGAAGAACATTTTCACTGGTTGCTGGGGGTATTAAATATTCCTGGCACTATATATGTTAATCGAGATTTGAGTTTTGATGATCATGATATTCGCAGTGTGGGTTACAGAATTGGATATACTTCTCTTTATAATTCATTCCTCGGGGTAAAAACTGATATTCTGCTTGAAGTTGGCTTTGACACGACAACACCGAATGAGCACCAGGATATTTCATCATGGGTATATGATTTAGTGAAGGAGGCTGGCTTAAAAGTACAGGATAATCGGGCAAAGGAAGTCCCTTGTTATCTTCCTGAATATACCTTCGTTGAAAAACTGAGTGCCATATCAAAAAAATATCGCCAGGAGACAGGTGGAAAATCAGTACAAAATTTCACTCGCCACTACTACGACATTTATCAGCTCTTGCAGCAGGAACGAATTATTACGTTTATTGGGACAGAAGAGTATTTCATACACAAATCTGCAAGATTCAATAAGGATGATGAGATGAACATATCAGACAATCCTGCCTTTACTTTATCAAACACTGAAATAAGAGAACGCTATTCAGAGCGATTTGCTAATTCATCAGGACTATATTTTCACGAACAACCGAGTATCGAAGCAATACTGAACAAGATAAATATGCATATTCATAAACTGTAGGGGCTTGGCTTGTTTACTCTGAGCCTGCCGAAGGTTCCCCTGCCCACCCATAACATAGTAAAATCAAATACTTACAGCATAACATACCAAGCATTCCTTTTTGGTGAGTCACTGAGAAAAGCCGGGGGCGATTACTTGACATAAATAATGGTTTTTTGTAGGTTGGGGCTGTATTTTCAGTTCTTTTAGAATGACCCCATCAGTGTATGGAGAATTTGTATCTTTATAAGGTATTTGAATAATACTTTTTAAAGTAAGTACAAATTCTTGCGGGAAATTCGTCTTATGTTTCCTGCGCGTTAATAAGGTTTTAGCGTAGGTAATAACTTTTCCGCTCAAGGAGTATTTCTCGAAGTGTTTCGAGACTCTGAGGAGCACCTGTCTTTTTCCTGAAAGGAAAAAACCATGAAGAAGTATACGTCCCGACTGGTGGCATTCGCCACGAGTCTCTGTCTTTGTCTCGCTTCCCAAACTTACGGGAACGATGATGATAATCGAAGCTTAGCAGATATAGCTGCAAGCATCGAGGCAAAATTTGAAGAAATGAATGGGAATCTCTCCGACATCAGGGAGGGGTACCGGGAATTCGAGCAGCTTCAGAATGAGGAATTGAAAAAATTGACCGACGCTGGGCTTCGTGTGCACCGTGTTGATTTGGCTTCCTACGAAGCTAATCAGGCGGAAATCCTTTCAAATCTTGGTGTTGAGTACGACGCCATTGCGCTTGATCTGGAAGCCGGACAGGCTGAGAGATTTTACACAACGGTTGCAAACCGTACTGGGTACACATCTATCCTTGATTCACACGGAAATGTATATTTCCAGGAAGGTCAAGAGTTAGTCAGTGCCCAGAGCGTGCTGCAGAACTCTGGTACTGGTGGTTACAATCTATACCAACCCCAGTATCAGCAACAATACCAGCCTTGCTACCCACAGCAACAGTACTGCCAACCCTGCTACCCGCAACAACAGATGTGTGGGAACGCTTGCAACCCATGCCCTGGTGCACATGAGTTTCAACAGTACAATCAGGGCAGAAGAATGGGACAAAGGGTATTCGGACACGGCTATAACGGTCGTACTTTCCGTAGCACCCTCCAAGCAGCCCCGTTAATGCACCCCTATGTGTTGACGGATCTCTTTGGATTCAAGGATGGGCGCCTGTTCAGCAGATTAGAGAACCCTACACGAATAGGTGAAGGGCGTGCTCTTAATTTTATGTTCCCTCGTATTCGCTACAAAAATGGATATATTTGTAGTGAGCACGACATGCGAGTACATCTCGCAAGGCGCCAACTGGCTATCATATTGAGCACGTCCATCGCTGTTGGTGGTGGAAGTGGCGGTGGTGGACCTAAACCAGGACCAGGTCCGGGACTCCGTCCACCGGGAACTCTGTTCTGCCCGGGTTGCCTTGGATTCGGGATGTTGGATGCAACATACCCCGACCCCGTGGTCAATCCACAAGGGTATCTGTATCCAGAAGACCCGAACCTCCGCTATCGTCGGACAGGAAGGGGACACCTTTTAGAAACCCATCTTGCCGCTTAGCAGGTAATACAGGGTCGAACGTAAAAACGATCACGTATCTGTCTTAACAGGTACGTGATCAGGTTTTTTATTGAGCTTTCTGACACGCGCAGGAAGCTCCTTTTCTTTTTTTAGTATCAGGACTTCTTCATTCCTGGAGGTAGGCCCTCAACAAAGATTATCTGTTTCCCTTGAATGCTGTGCTCTCGTCCGAGATTTGAAGGCAGTACGCCAATACCACTTTTATCAAAATTCAGTCTTGAAGTTATTGCTTCACTGTTTACTTTATTACCCCATTCAGGTTTTCCGGTTGAAAATTGTTTGATCTCATTTCCATTCGCATCATACGCTTTCCCCTGATATACATAAACACTGGTAAATCTATTCTGGCTTTGCTCAGTCTTCCATATATCCTTACCTGAAGCATCCTTCCCTGCATAAATCTCAAGTCCATTATTATCATTCAGACGAGTATAGACGGATTTAGCGTAAGTAATCCCCATTGCATTTGTCTCATCATAGTCAACTTTTCTCCATGGTCTTTGAGATTTTTTGACTTCGACTTCTGATATATTTTTATTGCTTTCATGAACAGCAACATCTTTTGCTGCGTCCTGATTTGTCGAGTGCCCGCTTGAACCTACAGCTTGATTCTCACCCGAATGTGCAGCACCTGAATCATTCTTTGCAGCTCTTTTTGTAAATACTACGTACGCACCATTATAAAAGTACTCGTGAGGTATTCCCTGCTTAAGACCGCTCACCTTACCCTCTTCAAGTGCATCAAGAGATGACAAAACACCAGAGACAGGCACTCTCCCCCTGTAAGAATCCAGGTGGGTAACTTTTTTCCCTGAGGCGTCAGTAAAACTTCCATCTGCTTCCTGATACAGACACTCGTATTTCATCCTGTAAGGCTGTTTGTTATTCTCTTCAGCTTTTACCCATGAGTGCCCGGAGGCTTGCCCCGGCACAGTACTATTTCTTTCCCATATTTGGAGCTTACCCTCAGAATCAAGGCGGAGGTATTTTTCACTCTGTATCGTTGCACCGTTACAGGTTCTTCCACTGAAAGTAATTTTTGAATGTGCATGTGCAACCTTGCTTGCAGCCTCTTTATCGGCACTTTTTTGTTCGCCCTGTGATGCGATCTCTGAGATCGTATCTTTTTTAGCTCCTGCTGAAATCTCAACTTTTCCTGTTTCTGCCCCTCCAGATAGAGATTTAAGTTCCTCTCTCAATTTATCAAAGTTTTTTGCAAGCTCAGCAATTTTTAAATTGTCCTCTTCCATCTGACCTTGAAGAACTTGAAGACGAGCAATAAGCTCTTCTGCCCTTTCGAGTTGAACAACAAACTTAGCTACATTTTCTTTAAATTTTTCTTCTATCACTGCAATTTGTTTTGCTTTTTGTGCACGAGTGGCATCATCAAGATTTTCTTTCTCAAGATCTTTTTTAAGAGCTTCTATATACTTACCTGTATCAAGATGCCCTTGTGCCTTTTTAAGAGTGTCTGTTACTTCCTTTGCTGCATTGCTTGCTTCTTTAGAGGTTTTTTCTGCATCCCTGGCAGTTGAAGAATCTAGAGATAGAGAATCCGCACCTCGCAGTTCCAGAGACCCGCCTTCGTCTTTTTTACCTCGACCCTCGGTAGTGTTAGAAGAATTTTTATTAGTAGTTACAAGCATTTGAATAATTATTTCCCTATGCGTGTTATGCTGTCACAGATATAATCTGTGACTTTTTCGGGTAATTTTATTGTTGGAGGTGATGTTAAAATTTAAAAAAAGGGGGATTTGCATCCATGCGAAAACCCCCTGGGTGAAAAAACAGGCTATATCCTTTAGCCTGTGAGTATCACTATCGTCGTCCGAACCCGAAAGAACGTCCTCCGCCGTACATCGGTGCGGAGTAGTTCTGTGGCTGACCGCCGCAGCTACCGTTTGAGCAGCTTTGTCCACCACTGTAACCATAATAAGGCTGCGGTGCTGGATACCCACCATTCCCTCCAATGTAATGGATAGGTTGTTGGGCGCGTTGCTGGACGTACTGAGGTTGGTGATAGATCGGTGCCTGCCTTACCACCTGTTGGGTAGGGGCAGGTGTCGGCGAAACCTTAACAACCTGTGGCGCAGGTTGGCTTGGCTCTTCACCCTCCATTTCTGGACGTGGTCCGTCCTGAGCAACCTGTGCACCAGGTAGGAAAAGGTCGATTGGGTTGCTAACCAGCACTTGCCTTGAACTCGCGACCATATTGCTTGGAACAATATAGCCATCTGAGTCAAGGTAAGCTATGTTTCCATTCACTTTCACCCTTACACAGGTGATCTCTCCGCGCGTCATATGATGCACTTTGAAGACCATCTGTTGGTTGTTAAGCTTTGCCAAAAGCTCTGGGGTGAGCTGCTCTTTGTAGCACCGACCTTTAATGTCGGTTTTCAAAGAGACCACTTGGTCAACCATCCCGGAGACGGCTCCTTCAATGGACAGGAGGGTTTGGTGGTTAACCTTCGCCGCGTCGGTGAGCCCGTCGACTTTCACTTCCAAAACGTCAACTCGCGCCCCAAGCGCTCCAACACTCTCTCCGAGAGCGTCTACCCGTCCGCCTAGAATTGCGATTTGAGCATCTAACGACAACGACATTGAATCAACAACCGAAGTGGCTTCGGTGGGTTCGTCGCCGTGGTCGTAATCGTCCTGGTTGGCATAAATAAAACTTGAACTCGCGAGCAGCAAGATGCTGCACAAAACAGAAAAATGGTTTCTCATTAGAATTTTTCCTTTATGAGAGGTTCTCCGAACAAAAACTCTCTTGCAAGCACTCGGAGTGCGCTTACAAGAGAAACACGTGTTTATTAAAAAGGAAGATAAACCCTTCTTAATAAACACGTGTTCGCAAATTCAATCACTCCAAAACATTTGAAGCTGCGTTTAATTTGCATTTGAACTCGAAGAACTTGAGAAACCAGTTCTAAAAAAACATTTATTGGATGCAAATACCCATATGAGATGTAGCGGTTGTGCTACTAAATAAAGATCAAAGGATCCTGTTCGGATTACCTGTCAGGTTATGACGATATTTTATTAATAGTAGCATATAATAATACGGTATAATACTCGAGTTTTATACCTGATATTAATTTACCACCTGAGAAGCATTGCCCCCCAGGTGACTCCCCCGCCAAAAGCGGAAAGAACTATTAAATTCCCTTTATTTATAACACCTTGTGCCTCAAGCTCGGCTAAGAGTATGGGAACACTGGCAGCACTGGTGTTTCCGTATTTTTCTATATTCATCGGAAATTTGGTTTCAGAAATTCCCAGGTCTTTTGCAACAGACTGTAATATTCTCCTGTTTGCCTGATGGGAGATAAAATAATCCACATCCTCAAGTGAAAAACCTGCCTGCTCAACCACACTGCGATTTATTTCAGCAAGCTTCCTTACCGCAAGCTTAAAAACCTCCCGCCCAGCCATTTTAAGAAAATGCTGACCATCCCTGACGGACTCTTCTGTAAACGGTAATGCAGAACCTCCGGGGACACAAAGAATCTCGGCATGAGTACCATCAGCACCAAGATGCGAAGAAAAAATACCCCTGTCAGATTTCTGGTGTTCAGTCTGCTTCTTTCCACTTGCCCCAAGTACCAAAGCACCCGCCCCATCTCCAAAAAGAATGCCTGTGGTTCTATCGTTTTTATCAATAATGGAACTGTAAATCTCCGTACCAACAACAAGTACTCTTTTACACTGACCACTCAGAATAAGCCCATAGGCAGAACCCATGGCATAAAGAAAACCGGAACAAACGGCATTAACATCAAAAGCAAGCCCATCCCTGCACCCAAGCCGTTTCTGAATCATACAGGCGGTACTTGGAAAAATATTATCAGGAGTCACTGTTGCACAGATAATCCCGTCAATATCAGAAGGCTGAAGTCCGGCATTTTTGATGGCAGCTCTCGCCGCAGGCTCTGCAAGGGCACTTGCAGAAACCCCGGCTTCTACCCATCTTCTCTCCACAATACCGGTTCTATCACGAATCCACTCATCAGAAGTATCAAGATAGGAAGCAAAAAAATCATTAGATACCACACGACCCGGCACATGCATCCCTGTTCCTAAAACTATGCTTCCACTTAACACCTAAACACCCCAAAAATTATATTACATTAAAAGAACAACGAGGAGAATTTTTTACACCTTTGTCATAATAACTGATGCATTTGTTCCACCAAAACCAAAAGAGTTAGACATGGCAGCACGAACAGTAGCTTTACGAGCAGTATGCGGTACATAATCCAGATCACACCCCTCATCAGGCTGGTCAAGGTTGATCGTAGGAGGAACTATTCCATCCTGAATAGTTTTTGCAAGAACTACCGCTTCGAGCCCACCTGCGGCACCAAGAAGATGTCCCACCATTGATTTTGTAGAACTTACCATAAGCCCCTCGTGTGCCCATGAGCCAAAAGACTTCTTGATTGCAAGTGTCTCATTAGGGTCATTAAGAGGAGTCGAGGTACCATGTGCATTAATATAATCAATCTTGTCAGGAGACAGCCCCGCACTCTCAAGAGCCATGTTCATACACTGCACCGCTCCCTCTCCCCCTTCAAGCTGACCGGTAATGTGGTAGGCATCACAAGAAAAACCATACCCCACTACTTCTGCATAAATCTTTGCCCCACGCCTTTTGGCAGCTTCATACTCTTCAAGCACAAGAGACCCACTACCTTCGCCAATCAGGAAGCCATCACGGTCTTTATCAAAAGGACGACTGGCTTTTTGAGGCTCTTCGTTTCTTGTAGTCAGTGCCTTCATCCTTCCAAAACCACCAAGCCCCAGATGGGTAATGGCAGCCTCTGCTCCCCCCGTCATAACAATATCCTGAAGCCCACCCTTGATCATACGATAGGCTTCTCCGAGAGCATGAGTACCGGAAGTACAGGCACTGGTAATTGTATAATTCACCCCCTTGAATCCAAGATCAATTGCAACATTACCTGGTGCAAGATTGGAAATCATGGCGGGTATAAGAAAAGGAGAAAGCTTTCTTGGACCTTCGGCAACAAGCGCAGCATGGTTGTCTTCAAGGTATCTTAAACCACCAATGCCCACTCCCAGAATAGTCCCGATTCGGGTGGGGTCTAATGAATTAATATCAAGCCCAGAATCTTCCCAGGCTTCACGGGCAGTGGCGATCGCAAAAAGAGAAAAACGATCGTAGCGTTTTACTGCTTTTGCAGGGACATATTTTTCAGGATCAAATCCTTTTACTTCTGCCGCAATTCGACTTGGGTACTCACTCGCATCAAACTGAGTAACCGCTCCACCACCTGACCTGCCAGCGGTAAGTCCTTCCCAACTTGAATTTACATCAAGCCCAAGAGGAGACACCATTCCTAAACCGGTAACTACAACACGTCGCTCATTCATGATCATTTTTCATCCTTAATTGGTCACTATGAATCACTTCTTTTACCATAGAAGAGGTCAAACGTCCTCTCTCTTCAATCAATTGCTTGATTTTACATGAAACTGCCTCAAAATAATAGGGAATCCCCGGCACCATTTCAATGATTTTTCTGAGTTTTTTTTCATCCAGTCTGAGATGGTATCGCTCAAGTAAAGATACAAAAACAGGGTATAGCTCCTCCTCAGCAGGATAGCTCATGGATACCATCTGCCCCGAAAATAACCTGCTTGCAAGGTGAGGGTTAATATCATTTTTTTGGGGAATAGAATCTCCAAGAATAATACATAAACCTCCATGTGCCTTCATCTCCTGAAATGAAGAAATAAACTCCTCCAGAGACACACCCTGAAGCACTGAATCATGATACCTCTGCAATGAACCATCTGCATCAAAAACCCCGATATATGAACTGATCGAATGTGCATCAAGAAGTGCCTTAAACCCATGAGCAAGATGCCTCTTTCCAACCCCTTTGGAACCATGAAGATATACTAACTCAAAGCGGGAACTCTCCTGAAGGATATTTTTTACGATCTGATCGCATATACCGAATGCTTCACAGACTCCGGAATGCACCACAAAAAACTCAAGTGAATACTTCTCCAGTGGTGCGAAATGAAAAGGAAGCTGAGCACCCATAGAAACTCTCGATCTTAACAACCGACCACCACTTCACGTGAATCAATGGTAGGAACACGAAGCGCATCAATTCCAATAGAACGAAGTTTATCTACCATTTGCTCATAACCCCGATCTAAGTGATGAAGCTCCCGAATCTGGGTAGTGCCGGAAGCCTGAATACCCATAAGAACAAGACCCGCAGCAGCTCTTATGTCATGTGCCTCCACAGGAGCACCACTGAGGGTCTCTACACCGGTCACCGTAGCATTTCGCCCTTCGATCTGAATATCAGCACCAAAACGACGATATTCAGCAACATGCCCATATCTGCTCTCAAATACATTTTCACAAATAGTGCTCACTCCATCAGCTTTAGTAAGTGCCGCAAGAAAAATCGCCTGCACATCAGTAGCCACACCGGGAAAAGGTGCCGTTTCAAAAGAAATCGCCTTTATCCGATCAGTACCAACTGTACGAATCCAGTCTTCACCCGAAGTGCAGGTACATCCCATCTGGCTAAGTAAATTAATACTTCCTTCCATATGCTTGGGAGAAATACCCCTTACGGTAACATCACCTCCGGTAATTGCAGCAGTAAGAAGAAAAGTAGCTGCTTCGATTCTATCCCCAACTACCCAGTGCCGCCCCGACCCAGGGTCTTTAACCCCATGAACCAATATCTCATCTGAACCGGCACCCTGAATCTTTGCACCCATACTTGTCAGAAACTCTGCAAGGTCTGCAATTTCAGGTTCCTGAGCAGCGCCTTTGATTATACTCTGCCCTGGTATCCTGGAAGCAGTCATTAAAATATTATGAGTAGCTCCTACAGATGGAAAATCAAGCTGAATCTCTGCCGGGTGCAGCCCCCCCGGTGCCGAAGCATATACCACACCATGATCCATACGGAACTCTGCCCCAAAAGCAGAAAGTCCTTTTAAATGTAAATCTACAGGACGCGTACCAATGGCATCCCCACCTGGAAGCGAAATAGCTGCCTGCCCTGCTCGTGCAAGGAGTGGTCCCATGAGCCAGAAAGAAGCACGCATCGCCTTCACAAGACCATAGGGCGCCGTAGTAGAAAGCAGCTTCTCTGTTCGTATCCGGACTTGATTATTTGAATAAGAATATTTTGCGCCAAAAGATTTTAAAATACGAAGTGTGGCACTCGTGTCTTCCAGATTTGGAATATTATCAAGAATACACTCATGTTCAGTTAAAAGAGTTGCAAATAAAAGGGGTAAAGATGCGTTTTTCGCACCTGAGACCTGCACCGTTCCGGAAACAGGGTTTGAAGGACCATTTATACAAAGTATGTCTATCACAATTATTCGCTATCTATATTAGTCAACTTTACTTCCCGGGAGGATTATTATTGTAAAAATGCAGCACCCGAACAATACCAGCAGCATCCCTGAAATATTCTGAGCTAAAGCCCAAAGGTGCATTTTTATTAAAGAACGATAATAACTCATTATGCTGATCAAATCCAATCTCAATACAAAGATGCGCCTCACAAAGACACACTTCATTTTTCCAATAAGTACAAATGTTTAAAAAGTTATCAATAAGCGCTTTAGCATGAAAAAAACCTCCATCGGGGCTATAGAGCGCTGTTTCAGGCTCGAACTTGCGTACCCAGGGATCGACCTTGGGGTCACTGCGTTCAATATAAGGGGGATTTGATACAATGACGAGCGGTACATTCATCCCGGCAAAAGATTTCAAATCCACCGCATTTAAGAGCGAAGTCTGAATAAAAGTTATTTCAGAAGAAACTTTAAATAACTCAGCATTTTTTGATGCGACTCTCAGAGCTTCTTCCTGTATATCTGTCCCTATCCATCGTATCCGATTAAAGTCCGAACCATATTTCTTTTTCATTTCCAGAAGTATTGAAAGAAGGATACACCCGGAACCGGTACCTACGTCCACACAAAGAGCTTCCGGCGCCTCCCCTAATATATTCAACACAGTTTCAACAAGAAGCTCAGACTCCACCCTGGGTATAAGAGTATGCTGATTCACATAAAACTCATATCCAAAAAACTCCTTTCTTCCTGTAATGTAAGCAAGTGGCTTTCCCGTAGCCCGCTCATAAATCATGGAGGAGTAGTGGTTAAAAACCAGATCAGAAATCTCCTTCTCTCCATGCCCATAGAGCCAGGAACGCTCAAGACTTGTTTTCATTTCACTTTGGAGACTATGAAGTAGTAATACTTCCGCTTCCAGATTCAGGACATCATGAGGAAGTCCAAGAACAGAGTTTTCAAGTGATGAGACCCCCCACTGTTTTGCTGCTCGAATGTTCAGGGGTTTTAGAACAGGTTTTGATGAGTTACCAGGCGTCATCTCCCTGCCCCTGCAGTGCCTCGGCTCTAAAGTGAGCGATGAGTGGCTCAAGAACTACATTCAAATCACCCTGTAGTACGGTATCAAGCTGATACACGGTGAGACCAATACGATGGTCTGTGATACGGCTCTGGGGATAATTATAGGTACGAATCTTCTCAGACCTTTCTCCCGTACCTATTTGAGATTTTCTGTTCTGAGAACGCTCCGCATCAGCTTTTGCCTGTTCTATACCAAGGAGCCTTGCCCGAAGCACCGTCAGTGCTTTTGCTTTATTTTTATGTTGAGATTTTTCATCCTGACAACTCACCACAAGTCCGGTTGGAAGGTGAGTAATACGTACGGCTGAATCCGTAGTGTTTACACTCTGTCCTCCGGGTCCTGAAGATCGAAACACATCGATTCTAAGGTCTTTTTCATTTATATCAACATCCACCTCTTCTGCTTCAGGAAGCACCGCCACGGTAACAGTAGAAGTGTGCACCCTGCCTTGAGTTTCAGTCTGGGGAACACGCTGCACCCGATGAACCCCACTTTCATATTTAAAAAGACTGTATGCCCCATGCCCTACGATACGGGCAATTACTTCCTTAAAGCCCCCCACCGTTCCATGAGAAGCACTCATGATTTCGATACTCCAGCGTTTCTGCTCAGCAAAACGGATATACATACCAAAAAGATCCTCTGCAAATAAGGAAGCTTCATCTCCTCCCGTTCCTGCACGAATCTCAAGAATGATATTTTTTTCGTCGTTAGGGTCTTTGGGAAGAAGGAGGATTAAAAGCTCCTGTCTGAGCGTTTCTATCTGATCTTCAAGCTCTGATATCTCTACTGCCGCAAGTTCTCTAAGCTCTTCATCTGAAGACTCTTCCAGTATTTCCTTACTTTGCTGAAAATTGGAAGTTAAACGCTCCCACTCATTAAACTTTGTAACGATTGGCTCAAGCTCTGAACGCTCTTTTGATAACTCCCGAAAGGTGTCTCTCTCTTTTGCAAGCTCAGGGTCGGATAGCTTTGAAGTGATCTCTTCAAATCTATCCACCACTGATTTTAACTTTTGAAGCATAAAAAATATCGCAGAAAGATACTATTTTGCCTTAGCTGCTTTTCGATCTGCTGCTTCCTTGATCACCATTTCAGAAATATTTGCAGGACATGGCTGATAGCACTCAAATTCCATTGAGAACTGACCACGACCGGAAGTCATGGTTCTTAGGTCACCAATGTAACCGAACATTTCTCCGAGCGGAACCGATGCCTTCACTCTCGCTCCGGTCACTCCCGTCTCCTGAGATTTAATCACTCCACGTCTTCGGTTAAGGTCTCCAATCACGTCACCAATATGATCTTCAGGAGTAAACACATCTACCTTCATAATAGGCTCGATGATCTGGGGTCCCGCTTTTGGAATACTCTCACGATATGCGGCTCTTGCAGCAGCTTCAAACGCCATAGTTGACGAATCCACCGCGTGAAAAGCACCGTCTACAAGAGTCACCCGTGTATCAATACAAGGATAGCCTGCAAGAACACCCTGTGCCATACTAACCTCAAACCCATACTCCACCGCAGGCCAGTACTCTCTGGGAACCTTACCTCCAACAACTTTTGATTCAAAGAAGAACCCGGAGCCTCGCTCTCCCGGCTCTATGATGTAATCAATCTTCGCATACTGTCCGGAACCACCAGTCTGTTTCTTATGAGTGTACACATCTTCAATTCTCTTTGTAATAGTCTCACGATATGCCACTTGAGGTTTACCAAAGTTACACTCTACTCCGTGCGTTCTTTTAAGAATATCAATCTTGATATCAAGATGCAGCTCTCCCATTCCCTTAAGGATGGTTTCATTAGTCTCCTGATCGGTTTCAACCCTGAACGATGGATCTTCTGCAACCATCTTTCCAAGAGCAATACCAAGTTTATCAGAGTTGGCTTTATCCTTTGGAGTGATGGCAATTGAGATAACCGGGTCAGGAAATACCATTGGTTCCAGAGTTCCGGGACTATCCGGGTCAGCCAGTGTATGACCAGTTTGTACATTCTTCATACCAAGAACGGCAACAATATCTCCCGCCTGAGCCTTATCAAGCTCAATACGATTATTCGCCTGCATCTCAACAATCCGACCGATTCTTTCTTTCTTTCCGGTAAAAGTATTTACTACGGTAGTACCTTTTTCAATTCTTCCGGAGTACAATCTCAGGAACGTAAGGGCACCAAAACGGTCATCCATAATTTTGAATGCAAGCGCCCGAAGAGGCTTATCAGGGTCAACAACTGCAAACTCACCAGTTGGATTTCCTTCAAGATCCATCTCTGGCTGAGGGTCAACTTCTGTAGGGTCTGGTAAATAATCGACTACTCCATTAAGAACAAGCTGAACTCCCTTATTCTTGAATGCAGAACCACAAAAAGTCGGGAAAAAATCAAGCTTGATTGTTCCTTTTCTTATGCAGGTTTTAATTGTGTCGATGTCTGGTTCGTTACCTTCCAGATATGCCTCCATGGCAACATCATCATGCTCCAGGGCAGTTTCAATGAGCTCCTGACGGTACATTTCAACCTGTTCTGCCATATCTTCAGGCACATCTTCAAGGGTGTACTTTAAAGGATCACCCGAGGAGTCCCACACCCAAGCCTTTCTTGTAAGAAGATCAACCACTCCCTTAAAGTTTTCTTCAGTACCAATAGGGAGCACCATAACCAAAGGTTTCGCTCCAAGTACTTCTTTAATCTGCTCAACCACTCGATAAAAATCAGCGCCAAGACGATCAAGCTTGTTAACAAAAATAAGCCTTGCAACCCGGGAATCGTTCGCATATCTCCAGTTGGTTTCCGATTGAGGCTCAACTCCTCCCGAACCACAGAACACACCAATACCACCATCAAGTACTTTTAAACTTCTGTACACTTCAATTGTAAAATCAACGTGACCGGGAGTATCAATGACGTTAAAGCGGTGTCCTTCCCAGAAACAACTTACCGCAGCGGACTGAATGGTAATCCCCCGCTCCCGTTCCTGATCCATGAAATCGGTGGTAGCCTCTCCATCATGCACTTCACCAATCTTGTGAATCTTTCCTGTAAGACTTAGAATACGCTCCGTAGTAGTAGTCTTTCCCGCATCAACGTGAGCAAAAATTCCAATATTTCTGTATAAATTTAAATCTGACATAACTGTATTAATTCAATCTTTCTTTTGTTTATGAGTATTTGTGCGTAGTAGAAAGCACTAATTTTGGTGCCCTACCTATCATATTAAAGGGGTGTTGCCAAACACTCCCTTAATTACGAGTCAATTCAGAACTTGCCACAAGCAATGGTTTTATTTTACGACTATAATTATATGAATATAGAAGCTCGTCTCATGCGAGCATCAGAACTTTCCGGGTCTTGGAAATTGATTCCCCGTAAAATTTCTTCCTATAAAAAAACTAACTTCCCGAAGCTTTGAGGAATTATATTCATAGTAAAATGAACCACTACCCTCAATAGCTTCGAACCAGGGACGAAGCTCTGAAATATCCACTCCCGGCGAAAGCACCAGAAGGATATCCTGCCCTTTTAGATGGGAGAGCCCCCTGTTCTCGTTCCAGATATCAAACTGGTTCATTCTTCTGTCACCAGCCGGTATGCAATAGATGGAGTCCCTCTCATGAGTTAAAAACGCAAATTGTGAGGCAAGCCCATAGGATTCAGTCATAACCGGAAGTTCCCTTTTGTCATTTTCAGAAGCCACCCTTCTTTGCTGAATTTCATCTATCAGCTCGTTCCAACCAACAAGCTTCTTGGTAGGAAGCACCTTACCGGGAAGCCCCCAGGTAACACCCAATAAAAGTGTAATTGCAAGAAATGTCACAAGGAAATTTACTGAAACCATGAATCGAGCCATCCTTGGATAAGACAGAAAAAAACTTCTGATTGATGGAAGAGTTAAAAGCAGAAGAGGATAATACACAGGGATAGTCCAGTTTGGATATACCCTTTTAGTAAGCGAAACAAGCAGGCATAAACCAAAAAGGGAGAGGATAGATATCAGAAGAAACAGTTCAAATTTATCATTATGATATTTCTTTTTAAAAAGCGCATAGAACATGACCGGCAGGAATAATCCAAATAGCCCGAGCTGAGCTCCAAGGAAGTCTCCTAAAAAAACAAGATTCAGATTAATATTGTTGGCATTAGCGCCGGTACTGAAAACCCCTTTACTCGCATGACTGATATTATGAGCAAAATTCACCCAGCCATGAGAGATATTCCACCAGATAATCGGGACTAAAAACAGTCCACAAATAAAACATACTATAAAAATTTCATAACATTTTCTCTTGGTTGTTCCCCTACCAAAAAACAGTGCAAGAAGAATCGAACCCAATAAAATAAAGGTAGTGTACTTTGCCCATATACCAAGCCCTATAGAAGAAGAAAGTACAACAAGTAACAATAACCTTTTAAAAGTATTCTCTTCAGAACTAAAATAATGATGTGCAATATAAAAACTTAAGATCCAGAAAAAAACCGCAGGAGCATCCGTAGTCATAAAAAAAACCGGATACCAGACGGCAACAGCGCTACAGGAAAACAGAAAGAATAACACGGGAAGCCTCGTCTTCTGTAAAGACGCATCAAGACGAACTAACACCAGTTTATAAAAAATCAAAAAACTCCCAAGGGAGAATAATAACGCAGGTAATCGTACCGCCCTTGGAGTATCACCAAAAAGGTACCTGCTCCAGGAGATCACCTCTGCAACCAATGGTCCTTTTGAATAGTACGACCAATCAAGATGATACGACCAGAGCCAATAATGCGCTTCATCCGGAGATAAACCGTAGGGAACTATAAAGAAAAGTATAAGAGAAAAAATGCCAATAAGTAAAAGTGAGAATATGTTACCTTGCAGCACAAAAATTACAGATAGCTAACATATAACTCGACCCTGTTATTCAGACGATCAGGGGTTTCTGACTTTTCAGAAACAAGCATATTCTCTCTCCTCTCTTCCAGATCGACCTCATCCATGTGTATCACCTCTTTGGATACTCCATTACTCTGAAGGATGTTCTGAACACTTTTCATTCGGGCAGTTATAAGCTCAAGGTTTTCCGATCTGGAAGAAAAGTCGGTACTATAGCCCTTAAGAATAATTTTATAAGACCCCGGGCGCCTGCTTCTCAGACTCTCAGCAATATGAGCTATCTGCTCAACCGATGCCAGACGAAGCGACGCACGTTTCTTATCAAAGAACACCTCCAGAAATGATGTCTTGGGAATATATTTTAAACGAGCACGACTTTGTCCTTCAAGCATCAGTAAACGTCTTTCATTCTGAGCATGAAGCATTTTTAAGGATTCAATTTCCCGATTTGTCTGCAACTGATTACCTTCAAGAACATCAAGCCCTATTCCGGTAAGAATACCCGAAACCGCCGCAAAACTCGCACCAAGCACTATAGCCGGACCTGAATACCCCAACTGATTTCCAATAATCGCTCCGATACCTGCACCAAGACCTCCGGCAAGCACTGCTCCCGCCGCAGTCTTATCAGGACCTGGTACGGGCTTACTGCAAGATACTAAAAACAATGAAAGAAATATAAAAACTTTTAGCTTCATATGGTAATAGTGTGAAATGACAAAATATTTTCCACAATAGTACCGCTTAAATTAACATCAGAAAAGAGGTAATTTTAGGGAACGGCTTTTATCCGAACATCAGCAACCTTTACACTACTCATCATCTCATCACGAATAACCCGCCTGTTAACAAAAACGGTATATTCTCCAGCCTCAATCTTCCTGAAGACAACTTCACCCTCAGGACCACTTAAAATATTTGCTATGAGCCTGTTATCAGTATTGGACACAATAGAAACCATATATTTGTCCAAAGGGTCACCCAGACTTGAAAGATACACAAAGACAGTCGCTTTTTGATGTTGTTTCAGATATATGACCTGTTCTTCATCACTTGATGGAATATAGACCCGGACAGCTCGCTGCTCCAGTAAACTCTTCTTCTCTGATGACTCCTGAGCACCGGCAGGAATTGAAGAGATAAGAAAAAGAAAAAAACAAAAAGAAAGATATCTCACTAGTGTCCCCCCTCTTTCTTGCCATGTGAAGCCGCAGGTACACTTTGTGGTACCGCTGCTTTCTCATATACCTTCCTCTCATATTTAGAAGGTGCCTCATAATCACCTTCAACATAGAAAACTTCATCAGCCACTATCACTCCAAATTTTGTAAAAACTCTCACTGCCACACGATCCCCTTCAAGTAATCGCTTAACAGAACTACGTTTCTTAAAACCTACTTTGGAATAAGTATATCTGGTAAGTGGGTCGAGATACACATACATTCTTGGAAGATCAAATTCTTTTGGTTTGATAAATATAAAACGGTACTGAGGATCTACAGATACCACATTGGCAAAAACAGTTCCTTTGTAGGAGACTCCACTGGTATCCCGAATAATATCAGAATATTCCAATATCTGTTCTTTCTCGGAAGAAAAAAAACTCTCTACCTCACAGTACGCAGTACCTGAACTGAGAAAAAGTGAGAGAAAAAAAATAAAAAAGAAAGCTGCACGCATGTCATTTATTCGCCACGGTGATTAGGGTCACTCCATTTTCTTTTGGACTCTGGCTCTTCGGCGTTCTTTTCAAGAAACAAAATAAAGACCAACCCTATTAAAAGAACCCCTATCAAAACACCTGTCACCACAAGAGCCGTTTTCACTATTAGCTAGCCTCCTGGTTAAACATCTCTGATTGCAAACCCAGTTCTGATTTCAAGCGCTTCATCAATCTTGATTTAATGTCTCTATCCAAAGGTTTCGATTCTGAGAGCTCTTGTGCTTTAGCACTCAAGACCTTGAACTCTTCAAGTCTTTCTGCACACAAAGGGCAATCCGGTATGTGCCTTGATACCCTTGAAGAAGTCAGCTGATCAAGCTCACCATCAAGGTACTCCAGCAAAATCTCATCCCTTATATCGCAGTTAGAATGTAAATTGAATTTTTCCACAAGTTCTTCTTTCTCCTCCATAGCCATCTCACGAAGTACTACATTTCCTACATGAAAATACGGCTCCCCACTCACTGGACTATATGCTTTTGATGCAGAGAGCTGCCTTCTGGAATTTAAATCTATTATCTGTGCCATAAACTTTTATCCCCTTAGTATAATTTCGTTACAAACTTGTTACAAAGTTTAGATATACCAGCCCCGAATAAGGATTCAGAAATTGATAAAAATTATTTTTATCAATTATTACAGATAGTTATGGCGTTTAAAAAGGCTTCTTCGGTTTGTAACACTTAGGTATCAGCTATGAAAAACTACAAACTCTGGGAAACAAACTTATACCCTATCCCATGAACGGTAAGTATATGTTCAGGTTTATCAGGTACTTTTTCAAGCTTTTGTCGTAAACGGGCAATAAAGTTATCGACGGTTCTGGTAGTTGGATAGGAATTATATCCCCACACATGATCAAGAAGCTCATTTCTTGAAACGGGAATATCCTGATGTTGAAAAAGATAGCGTATCAGCTCAAATTCTTTTGCAGATAAAGTTAAGGATTTATCCCCTTTTTTTGCACGATAAGTTTTAAAATCAATAATTACGTCAGAAAATGTAAGCTCCTCGGGTCCCGTCTTTTCACTTACAAGCGTCTCCTGAACCTGCGCGGCACCAGATTGAGAATATCTTCTTAGAACGGCTTTTACACGAGCAAATAATTCTCTCATCCCAAAAGGTTTAGTGAGATAATCATCTGCACCTATTTCCAAACCTACCACTTTATCAATCTCGCTACTTTTAGCAGTAAGGATAATAATGGGAGTATAAGTTCCATTTTGCCTGATACGTCTGCAAACTTCCAACCCATCAAGACCAGGCATCATCACATCAAGTATAACGAGGTCTGGTTTTTCCTCGTCATACGCAACAACTCCATCCTTGCCATTATCCCGCCAAACCACCGAATATCCTTCCAGTGAGAGACTATCAACAAGACCCTCACGAACAGAGCTTTCATCTTCTATAACTAAAATCTTGGGATTTATCTCGGATGACATATTCTTAGTATATCAAAAACTTACCTTTACTATTTTAAGCATATCCACACCACTTTACGCAAGAATAATCATTCAGGCAATTTCCCTGCATTCTCTGCCAACTACATCATCTGATAACGTACCGTAACTGTCTTATACTTATCTGGCACAAACGAAAGCGCCCCCGGGTCATTCATATTCCTCATAAACTCAGAAAAACTGATTTTCTTGGGTGGAAATACCAGTTTAGGATCTTTATCAGCCACCTCTTCTTTAAGTGCCAGCCTGAGTGCCTCCCTTGCCGCATCTTCCAAACCACCCACTGCATCTGCCAGACCAAGCTCCACCGCCTGAGCTCCCAGAATAATCCTTCCATCAGCAAACTCCCGAACCTTTTCAAGAGGAATATTTCGAGCACGTGACACCGCAGAGATAAACTGCTCATACGCAGTCATTGCTACCTGCTCAAGAATCTCCCGATCCCGTTCTTCAAACTCTCTAAAAGGAGAACCTGCATCCTTGTAGGCACCGGTCTTAATGACGTTAAAACCAACCCCCACCTTATCAAGTACATTCTTAAAATTAGGTAACATCAATATCACCCCAATGGAACCGGTAAGAGTCCCTTCACTGGTGTACACTTTTTCACAACCAAGTGACGAATAAAGACCACCAGAAGCAGCAATATTGGCAAGAGAACACACCACTGTTTTTTTCTTTCTCGCAGCAAGAATATAGCGATATATTTCCTCAGAAGCACCAACTGCTCCTCCCGGGGAATCAATTCTTACAACAATCGCTTTAATCCTGTTATTGGAAACAAAACGATCGAGCTTTTCACGGAAATCTTTCGAGGTGTTTATTTCTCCCTCGAGCTCAACTATCCCTACCGCATTCGAATCATCAGTAATAGCACTCAATGGTGAAGAACCAAGATCAAGGTCAGCACTGGAAATCTTTCGCACCACTACCATCGTAAAAACAACAAAAAGGACTGTCATTAAAACAGAAAGAAAACCAATTGCGACCAAAATATTTTTTAAGAAATTTTTCATGAGTTAAATCCTGGGGGCGTTAATCTGTTCGAAAAAGCATAGCAAAATAGAAGGAAACGAGCTATACTAAAATTATTAGCAAGATAGCCCACCATCACTAATTTTACGTACAAGAATGTACCATGAGGCTATAACATGAGATTGGCAAAGTGGCATCCAGAAAAAAGCGGGCACCCTTATTATGAGTAAAATTCCATCTGACCCAGGTACTCAGGCAGCTTCTGCAACCACCCAAACCCCACAAAGCACTCATACCGGCTCCCCACAAACTTCTTCAAACATCCAGATCGCTTCCACCTCCATACTCCCCCAACTCGCCAAAGATCTATCCATAGGAGAAATCATCAATTTTACCGTTAGGGGAAAAACACCGGAAGGCTTGGGAATGCTCTATTTTCTTGGACAGCTTATTCAGGCGAAGATTCCAGACCATTTAAAGGTCGGAGACCGGGTGCAGGCACAGATCGGATATGAAAATGAGCAAATTTTGTTCAAGATTCTTTCCGTACTTGGTAAAGAAAATGAAACGGGTTCTAATTTCAAGGTTTCTCAACAGAACTTTGGCACACTCACGCAACATCTCTCGAAAACAGTTGAAGAGATACTTTTTACACTTTCAAAATTCTTGCCGGGAACCCAAGGGACCCTCCCTGCAAACTTACCAAATAACACTGCTCCCATTCCATCATATTTAACTCCTTTGGACCCCCCTCTGACAGAACTAAGAGATACTCTGGCTAAACTTTTTTCACTACTGCCTTCACAGGAGGACATTACTCAGTCATCCACTTTTTTACCCAAACTTCAAGACCTCCTAAAACTCTCCACCACAAATGCCATGAAAGAAATTTCAAAAGAACTGAGCATCTTTCTGAAAAATCACACGATTCCACAGGAACAAAAATTTATACTGACTCTTCTTGAGCAGCTACAAACCCTTGGCTCCAAACTGGAGTCCATCAGCGTATCTCAGACGGGGATATCTCAAGAAGGAGTATCCAGAGAATCATTCAGAAATTCCCTGGATATAATTATTCGAGCACTGGAACAGGAGATAACAAAGGGCATTAAAGAAGGTAGTAAGGAAAATATCAAAGATGTTACCAAAGAAACATTTCAAACTACTTTAAAAGTCGTTACCGCACTTCTTAAAGAAGCCTATATGAGTTCTGAACCATCTGCTGCCTCAATTCGTAAAATAATCGACTACATTCAGGCAAATACAATTCAAGCCGGCACCACTCCACTTGACGCAGAAACTGCTATCTCACCCAGAATTTTAGGTGAAGTAAGAACACTTGTTACCACTCTCGAACAATTTTCATATACCCAAGAACTCTTTCTTCGCCTTGAACCAATTCTCCAGTCAATGAAACAGCCCGAACTCCTTCTTTTTCCATTTTTGTTTCAAGGGGTTTTTTCTTTTGGTGAATTGCTGATTGACCCTGATAGAAGGCGTTCACCCGGCGACAAAAAACAAAAAAACGAAGAAGACACCGAGAAAGAGAAGACAGAAGTACCTATTATGCAGTATCAGGCAATGCTCCCTCTTCCTCATCTTGGGATTGTCCGATTCAACACAGTACAATCAAATGAAGAAATAACCCTCAAACTTTCCTTTGAAGATGTTGAAAAAGCAGCTTTTGTGGAAGAACAGATCAGGGATTTACGAAACGAATTGTCAAAACTTGGCTTCAATAAACTCGATATCAGCGCACGAGGTGACGAGGAGCTACTTCTTTAACTCACGCACACGCTCCATGGCTTCATCCACTTTTTCAGAAAAATTAAAAGCAGAGAACCTCACATACCCTTCCCCGCACTTTCCAAATCCGACACCAGGAGTACAGACGACTCCCACTTTAGTTAATAACATATCAAAAAATTCCCATGAATCAGTACCGGTTTCCACCCACACATAGGGAGAGTTCTCACCACCCACACAGGAATATCCCATCTCCTCAAGGGTAGCTCTCATTTTTTTTGCATTGTTAAGGTAGTAAGAAACAAGTTCCAAAGTCTGTTTTTTCCCTTCAGCCGAATACACTGCCTCTGCTGCTTTTTGTACCGGGTAAGAAACCCCATTGAATTTTGTAGATTGTCTTCTTAACCATAGTGCATGCAGAGAATGTGCATTACCCTTCTGATCAAAAACAGAGCACTCTTTAGGAACTACGGTGAAAGCACATCGAACACCGGTAAAACCGGCATTCTTCGAAAAACTCCTGAACTCAACCGCAAGCTCCCTGGCTCCCGGGATTTCAAAAATACTCCTTGGAAATTCAGGATCCATAACAAACTCACAATAGGCAGCATCAAAAAGAATAATTGATTTATGTTTTCTAGCATACTCAACCCAGGCAGTAAGCTCCTCTCTCGTAAAGAGGGCACCGGTAGGATTATTGGGAGAACATAAATATATTACATCAAGCACTCTATCAGGAGGCACGGGTAAAAAACCGGTTTCCTTACCTGTTTCAAGATACTGAACACCAAGATACCTGCCATCCACATATTCGGTACCTCTCCCTGCCATCACATTACTATCCAGATATACCGGATAGACAGGGTCTGGAATCCCGATACGGACTGAGTGAGCAAATAGTTCCTGAAAATTACCCGTATCACATTTTGAACCATCGCTTACAAAAATTTCCTCAGGAGATATTGCAATACCAGAATCCTGATAATCATTCTTTGCAATCGCCTCTCTTAAAAACGCATACCCCTGCTCAGGACCATACCCCTTAAAAGTCTCAACAGAACCCATTTCATCAGCCGCATCATGAAGCGCCTTCCTGCACGCCTCCGGAAGCGGCAACGTCACATCCCCAATCCCAAGCCGTATCAGCTTAACATCAGGATTATCCTTCACAAACTGATTCACCCGCTTGGCAATATCAGAAAACAAATATGAAGATTTAAGATTAAGAAATGCTTCGTTAACTAATGCCATGATTACAGTATCCAGGAGAATTTTTTCGATTTAATAAAATATCACAATAAAATGTCGGGCTCAAGTTAGGCCGAAATCCCCCCGGCTTCCAGCAACTTTCTTGCAATCTCGTCCCAATCATATGGAATTATCAGCTTTCTACATTGTTCCTGCAACAAAGCATACTTGGCATCGTCCTGATAGAGTTCATTATGGGCAGAAGAAATTGCATCTGAATCGAGCTCCAGAACAAATCCGCACCCCGAAGATTCAACTACCTCTCTCACATATCCACTGTCCTGCATTGTCAGTACCGGCTTTCCACTTTTTGCAGCTTCATAAGTGACAAAACCATAGTCCTCATCATAAGGGCTATAAAAAACGGAAAAACAGTTTGCATAAAGAGAAGCCAACTCCTCTTCCGATACCGACCCACAAAACTCTACACGGTCAGATATATGATGTTTACGGATTTCACTCTTTAGATACTCCTCATACTGAGGTTCATCCGGAAGACCCACTATTTTCAGATGCAGATCAGTAGTAATTCCGGGTAATGCATTTATGATCAAATCTGTTCTTTTAGTACTGCACAACCTTCCAACAGAAAGAATATAATTACCTTTACTGCCTTCCCTGTAACTGCTTCTGAAAGGAAGCGGTGGGGGAAGTGACACTGAGTCAAGATCAAGAAAATCTTTTACCCGTCGTGATACCGTATCAGAAATGGTAAATATTTTTTTTGCCTCAGAAAGAGCCTTGCCATCACCGAGTAAAATGGCTTTTCTCACTGACTCATCTTCAGGATTTTGAGAAAAATCTCCGTATCTGGTACCAACAAGCTCATACGCCTGCCTGTGTTGATGTATAAGCCACACCACTTTGTTAGGGTGCTGAGCGAAATACGTTGGAAACTTGGTTGGTATTACTAAATCGATTTTCCTGCCTGATACATGTTCCAGGGAAAAACTTCTCCACAACAACATTTGTTCAACAAGTCTGGACTTGGGTTCGGCAGAAAAAGGAAGAGAAAGTATATCTACATGGTGACCCGTGGATGCAATCGCATCTTTCAGTCGATCAAGTAAAATCTCGGCACCACCTCTTGAAAACGGCACCTGGGAAGCTAAAAGGAGTATAGAAGAAGGTTTCATCTGAAACACTAATTACCAGAGTTCTTGATAAGCAGACAACTCTCAAGCTCACGGATTCTCCTGTCCTGCTCCTTAATCGTATCTTTCAAAGATTGTATCGTACTATTACATTCATCGAGCATACTTACAAACAGTGTATCATTTCTTAAATCAGAGTGTTGTATTTCATTATCAAGCTTTCGAATCAAATCCCAAAACACATTTTTATCCCTCTCATCAACATAACGTGCAGTAGCATTACAAAAGCGCACCAGGTTACTCATGAAAGCTTTTTCTCTCTCATAATAGTCTTTACAAAGACCTTCGAAAATAAATTTTTGAAGTTTTCGTTTAAATAAAATTATCCATCTACCCAGCACCGCCCGATGGGAAGAAAAATCACCCGGGCTTGCCCAATCACCCCAGTGCATATTTAAATATCTAAGCTCATCAGAATAAATAACAGGCGAAGGCGGTACACTCGATTCTTTTACATGAGGAGCATAGGGCGCGATTTTAATAGTATCTTCTGTTTCAAGAGACTCTTTTAAAGATTTCTTTATATCCTGAAACACTGACGATAAGACATCCATGAGCTGATAATCCAATTATTTTTATAAGTAACAGATTGTTACTATAACAAAAAAGCCTGGATATAGCACTCGTAAGTCTATATCCAGGCTGCGGATCACGGCTCTTGGGAGAGTTGTGATGGGAGATGCGACCGTGTCATACATTTCCCAAAAATCTCTACTACTTACCTGCCTCTATTATCCTAGTAGTGACAGTGCAATCGCTGGCTGCTGGTTTGCCTGAGCTAACACCGCAGCACCTGCTTGCTGTAAAATATTTAGTCTGGTCAGATTGGCAGCTTCTTCTGCTACGTCGACATCCCTGATTTGACTTTCTGCAGCTCTGAAGTTCTCTCGAGCTACTGAAAGGTTAGTGATAGCAACGTTCAATCGACTTTCTGCAGCACCCAGCGAACCTCGGCTGGTTGTAAGCGAATTAATCGCTAACTTAACCGCATCAAGTGCTGACCTTGCGGCGGTCTGTGCACCAATAGTAGTAGTGTCATTAAGGGAGAAAAGAAGTGTCTTTGTTCCCGTTGCTGCCAAACCGATTGCTTCAAGTGTGCCGTCAACCCCTTCAAAGGCAATTTGAGAGTTTTCTGTAGAATCAAGTCCTACTTGCAGACTCACGCTTGCCCCTCCTGAAAGAAGGAGAAGATCGTTGAACTTGGTTGTTTCAGCAATTCTCTGAATTTCAGATGCAAGGTTTGAAAACTCCTGACCAAGTGCGGAACGCTGCGGAGAACCCAGTGTACCGTTTGCTGCCTGTTCGGCAAGCTCAGCCATACGGGTTAATACGCTCGCCATTTGATCAAGAGCACCATCAGCAATACTCACAAGTGAGATACCATCGTTGGCATTTCGAATTGCCACTGAAGCAAGTTTACCGTCCGCACGAAGTACATCAGCAATTGCAAGTCCCGCTGCATCATCTCTTGCTCTTACGATTCTCAGACCAGAAGAAAGTCTCTCAAATGACTGACGCAGGTCTCCAGTTGAACTACTTAGTCGCCTTTGGGCATTTAATGCTGCTATGTTGGTATTTACTGTTATAGCCATGATATTCCTCCATGAATACAATTTATTCCATATACGCTACCCGGGCCGTGTACCAGATAACGCAATCCCTATTCACCGAACATCATTATCCGATGAAAACCACCCGACCAAACTTCTTGCTTGATCGTTACATCATGCTACTGCTAAACTTCTGGAAGGTTCTGGCAATCGCCAGGAAGAAATCCTCATCCACAAACCACATCCTCCCTACAAAAGAGGTATCGACCCGTTAACAGGTTTACTTGAGACTTTTTTTTGAAAGAAAAGAAAAAAACTAAAAGGAGGAGATTGACCCCTCCTTTTAGTGGTATTTTGTATTATCCTAGAAGCGCTAGCGCAAGAGCTGGCTGTTGGTTCGCCTGAGCTAGAACCGCAGCACCTGCCTGCTGAAGAATGTTCAATCGAGTAAGTCGAGCTGCTTCTTCGGCAACGTCCACGTCTCTGATTTGACTTTCTGCTGAGGCAAAGTTTTCTCGAGCTACTTGAAGGTTGTTTATAGCAACATTCAATCGACTTTCCGCAGCTCCAAGAGTACCTCGGCTTGCAGTAAGTGAGCCAATCGCCAACTTAACCGCATCCAGTGCACTAAGTGCCGCTTGCTGACCACCTGCTGCCGCGTTCAAAGAAAAAGAAAGATTCTTTAAACCAGCTCCTGCCAATCCTAATGATTCAAGTGTACCATTAGTACCGGTAAAGGTGATCTGCGAGTTTCCAGTCGAATCAAACCCAACCTGCAATGAAACTGCCTGAGCTCCGGAAAGAAGCTGAAGTCCATTAAATGAGGTTGTTTCAGATATTCGGGTAATTTCAGATCCAAGAGCAACAAACTCTTGCTGAAGTGCCGAACGCTGATTGGAAGAAAGAGTTCCGTTCGCAGACTGCTCCGCAAGCTCACCCATTCTCTGTAACACATTACCAATTTCGCCAAGTGCACCATCAGCAATACTGATAAGAGATATCCCATCATTTGCGTTACGTATTGCGACAGATGCAATTCTTTGGTCAGCTCTCAAGGTATCAGCAATCGCAAGACCAGAAGCATCGTCTCGTGCCCTGATAATACGTAAACCTGAAGAGAGTCTTTCGAAAGCGCCTCTTAACTCTGTAGTAGACGAACCAAGACGTCTTTGAGCATTAAGAGAAGCGATATTGGTATTAATTGTAATGGCCATAGTTTTCCTCCTTGAAACTATTGCCTCCTAGCGTACAACCAAGATACATCCTTTGTACCTTTTCCCCCTCAAAAACCACATCCCGCAACACTAAGGGGCACTACGTTTTATTAATATTACTTGCAAGCCGTGCACATGAGCATCATGCCTGTACAGGAGGGTGTCGACCAGGCAAGGATTAAACTTTAGATTTTTATTCTAAGGAATAACTTTTTTATTTTTTTAAAAGAATAAGGGGTCTTACACACACGCATAAGACCCCCAAAAAAAGAAATCCAGAAAAATTCCAGAAAAGAAAACTATAAAACAGCTTCTTTTAGCGCCTTACTTGGAGTAAGACGAACTTTTTTCTTAGCTTTAATTTTTATTAACTCACCAGTAGCAGGGTTTCTTCCCATTCTGGCTTTAGTTTGACGAACCTGTAACTTTCCAATACCTGGAAGTGGCAATTTGTAACCTTTCTTTAATGCTGCCTGAACCATGCCTGCAAAGCCATCAAAAACAATCTTTGCCTGCTTTCTGTTTTCAAGACCGCAGGTTTCAAGAAGTGCCTGCATTAACTCCGCCTGGGTATATTGAACCCCGTTCTTTGGTTTTGGAACCTTTACTGATTTACTCATATCTTATGAATCTCCAATAATAATGGTACTTATAAATAATCTCCAGATTATTTTTCAAGCACTAGATGTAATTCAGTTCCAGTGTAAAGAAAAGCAAAAAGTGCAAAAAATGGGCGTTTTATTAGATTTTTTTCGAGCAGAATGAGTTTTTTACAGCCTCATTCAAAGGCATCTCCCTTGAATAGAGACAAAATTCCCTAAGATTTTCAGTTTTGTCCAGGGTAAGACACTGGCTGAATTGAAATATGTAATCAAGATTCTCAAGGAGCAAAGGACATTTTTCATGCCATTCTACGAGAATTATCTCCTTTACTGAAGTATCACCTTGAGAAAATTCCAGAATATCTTCAAGTACTTCATCAAAACAGCTAAGCCGATATAAATCCCAGTGTCTTATAAGTAATGACCCGGTCTTGTCATTCATAGAGTACTGATTTTCCAGAGTATAGCTTGGACTTGTAATTTCACTCTCCAAACCCAAAACCTTACAAAATGCTCTTATAAAAGTAGTCTTACCCGCCCCCAAGCCTCCCTCTAAACCAATAAGAGTTCTATCTTGATCAATTAAAGGTAGTAGATTTGTGCATAATTCATCAATTTCAGATAAACTATATTCAATGCAAAGTTGCTTCTTCATACAGCAGTATCTGACTCCAGCACCCTTGAGACAGCTTCGGGGAGTTTCCCTGTCACCTCACTTGCGAGCATACCACCCGAAGCACCATGTGAAACTTCCCATAACCTGGCAGCTTCAGTATGGAGAAAGACCGAAACAATAGCAGCTTCTAAAGAAGTAATTCCCTTTGCAAGAAAAGCCCCTAAAATACCCGATAAAATATCACCCGAACCAGCCACTCCAAGGGAAGGTACACGACAATAGTTTATATACTGCGCCTCCTTATTCGAAATCACAGAATAAGGTCCTTTCAATAATAAAACAGCTTGATTATTTCTGCTAAATTCATAAGACAAGGAAAGCCTTGATCTTTTTATTTCTTCTACGCTCTTCCCTGTAAGTCTGGAAAACTCACCATAGTGAGGAGTCAAAATACAATGTGAAGCAAAAAGCTTCATTAACTCTCTGTGCATAGCAAGGCTTGTAATGGCATCAGCATCAATTACAAGGGGAATGTTCTGTTTTCTTTCACTCGCAAATCTCAAAATATACTCAAGCACCTGTACGGCACCACTATCAGTCCCCATACCTGGACCCACTACAATCGCATCTTTCTTTTCCAGAACAGCACTCCAGAACTCTTCATTAAAAGACCCAAAGGTTCCATTTTCAGAATCCGGAACCTGTTTCTGCATTATTTCCGGAGGAACAAAGATATCCTTCTTTTCAGATGGTCTTACAAGAGTCACAAGCCCCGCTCCAGCTTTCAGAGCAGATAAACACGACAATACCGGAGCCCCCTCCTTCCCTTTTGAACCACCAACAATAAGCACATGCCCCTTATCCCCCTTATGAGAATTTCCGGACTCAGGATATACCTGTAAAAGTACTCTCTGAACCAATCCCCTGGAAATAACTTTTCGGGGAATTACAGGAGTAATACTTTGCCCCGGAATACCAATATCAAGTAACACCACCTCCCCACAGATCATATCTGCCTCGGGGTTTACATGCACCGGCTTCAGACACTGAAGCGCCCAGGTGCAATCTGCCTTAATACCCGAAAAATCACCAAACCCTTCATCCGGACTGTTCCCACTTGGAATATCCACAGAACACACAAAAACATCATTTAATTCAACCAGACGATTCACTTCTTCAACGACCGTTTTCAGGAAACCACGGGGAGAACCTGAAAAACCGCTACCTGTTATTGCATCAATCAGAATACTCTCCCGGGAAATCTTTGACAGCTCAGAACGCAAGGACTCAATATCGGTACACACACAATAGTCAGAAGAAACTTTCTTAAAAGAATCCCAAACCATTGCCAGTTCTTCACCACCTTGAGGAATATCAAAAAGTGAAATCAGCCTTACCGATGCACCTAAACCGGCAAGGATTCTGGCAATCACAACTCCATCACCACCATTATTCCCTTTACCACTGAAGACAAAAATCTTTTTCTCTGTAAAATGAGGATACATGGTCAGAAAATCCTTCACACATGCCATCGCCGCATGTTCCATAAGAACACGAGAAGGAATACTCATTTTGTGAATGGCATGCTGGTCAGCATCCATCATCTCACCTGAAGTAAGAACAGAAACAGGAGAAACGGCGTTATTTAGTCCCAAGCTCATCTGAGATAACCCCTGCAAGCCGCTCAGCTACCGTAGTACACAATGAAGAAGATTCACATTCCACCATGACACGAGCTTTCATCTCTGTTCCCGAATATCTGAGAAGTATTCTACCAATTCCCGCAATCTCTTTTTCGGACTGATCTATACAACGCTTAATCTCCGGAACACTTGAAAACTCGACCTTGCTCTTGACGGGAATATTAATCAACATCTGAGGGAATCGGGTAAAAATGGTTTTATAAAAAGACAGGGGCTTGTTTTCTTTTTTCATTATAGCAAGCACCTTAAGAGCCGTCAGTAAGCCATCCCCCGTAGTATTATGATCAAGAAAAATAACATGACCCGATTGCTCCCCACCGAGGATATACCCACGTTCCATCATTGCAGATAACACATACCGATCACCTACTGCCGACCTGACAAAATCAATCCCACGTGAAGAAAGCAATTTTTCCAGACCAAGATTACTCATCACGGTACCGACCACTCCCCCTCCTGTGAGCGTCCCTTGTTCTTTTTGATACAAGGCACACATGGCAAGCACATCATCTCCATCAAAGAGTGCTCCGGTTTCATCACATAAGACAACCCGATCTGCATCCCCATCAAAAGCGATTCCGCAATCTGCTCCCGTTTCTTTCACTTTTTGTATAAGCTGCTCAGGATGAAGACTTCCACAATCAAGATTTATATTCTTACCATTTGGTCGATCACCTATCATGGTAACATCTACCCCAAGCTCAAAAAACAACTGAGGGGCGACACGATACGCAGCCCCGTTTGCCGCATCTACCACAAGGCGAAGACCCTCAAGTGAAGAGTCCCGGGAAATACAGTTCTTAAGAAACACAATATAACGCCCTATCGCATCATCAATACGAAATGCCTTACCAATGGAACCGGGTTTTGCTTTCAAGGAACCTTGCTCTTTCCCTTGTAAAAGCCCTTCGATATAATCTTCCTGCTCATCAGGGAGCTTGAAACCGTCTTTATCAAAAATCTTGATACCATTATCTTCATAAGGGTTGTGAGACGCTGAAATCATAATACCGGCATCAGCACGCATACTTCTTGTGGCAAATGCAACTCCCGGAGTTGGAAGTGGTCCAACAAGAAGCACATCCACTCCAAGTGAGGAGATACCGGATTCCAGCGCTGTCTCAAGCATATAACCGGATACCCGTGTGTCCTTTCCAATAAGTATCCTGTGAGTTCCCCCGTTTGAACGAACCACATGGGCAAGCGCACGTCCGAGCTTGAGAGCAGTCTCAGAATCCATCGGGGGCACGTTTGCTATCCCTCTTATACCGTCAGTTCCAAACAATCGACCCACCGTATCAACTCCTTAGCTATACACTAATTATCATTTTTAGATTTTTGAGGTTCCGTCTTCACCCCTTCAGCTTCTCCTTCAATTTCTATATCAACCCCTATCAGGTTTACATTAAGGGTGCTGAATTCACCGGGAGGGCTTACGCGCAACTCAAACCTGCTTGACTCTGTCATATCTGTAAGCACGACAGGGTCAGTGGTAATTTTTTTAACTTGCTGAAGCTCTTGAAGCGGTCCTTTAAGAATGACCGTTTTAGGAAAAACTTTTTTACTTACCACTCGATACCCTTCCCGCAAATCTCCACTAAGAGTCACCTCCACCGGAACTTCCTTACGAACCAGCTCAACAGTACGTACCGTGAGGCGAGCCGGTTTTGCGTTGGTAATGGTCACGCTAGGCGGAAAACGAAGGGTTTCATATTGTATATCTATCGGAAAAGAGAAAGGAGCATTTTCGGGAAAGGGTATTTTAACAACATGAAAACCCGATGATATTTGTTGAACGATACTTTTTGGTCCATACACTTCGATATGTGCGGGTATGCCCTGTCCTGCATGAGGAGGGTCCACAATTATTCTGTGATCAGGAACATTTTGAAATTCAACCACGGCTGAAACAAGTTGAGTAACAGAATTATCCTGACTATAAAAATACAACTCAAGAAGAAGCGCCAGACATAGCGAGATCAGCTTCAATGTTTCTTTACTGATCTGATTATCGTTCCTTCTAGCCATACCCCTCTATTTGGATTCCTCTGAAGATGATGAAAACTTGTCAAAAAACATATGTCTGAAATCTTTATACCTTCGTCTCTGTCTCTTACGAGCAAAAATAGTGATCCTGTGAAGCGCGGTATATAATGTGGACTCAGTAAGATCACGGGTAACTTTTCCCTCACGAATAAGTGAGATAGTCCCCGTTTCTTCAGATACCACCACCACAACCGCATCAGTACGCTCTGAAAGACCAAGTGCTGCACGATGACGTGTTCCAAAACTGGAACTCAGTTCGGTGTTAAAGGTAAGGGGCAACACGGCGCTCGCCGCAAGAATACGGTCATTGGCAATAATAACTGCCCCGTCATGAATCGGAGAAGTGGGAAGAAAAATAGAAATCAATAACTGGTGACTTACCTTACTATCAAGAATAATCGCATTTTCAGTAAACTCATCAAGTCCCACTTCTCTTTGAAGTACCATCAGAGCCCCTATTCTTCGTGAAGCAAGTTCACTTGACGCTTTCGCAACGGCTTTGATTACCAGATCACCCTGTTCATGATCTTCTCTGCCAAGACCGGGGATAAGACCAACCTTGGTCAAACCTCTCCGTAAATCATCCTGAAACAAAACAACAATCACCAATATCACCGAGCCCAGAAAGTTACCAAGAATCCAGGTAAGTGAAGGGAGTTCAAATTTTACCGCAATAAAATAAAATATCGCAATAATAGTAAGCCCCAACAGCATCCGACCCGCCCGGGTACCGCGTACAAACAGCAAGGTTCGGTAAATCAGGAGATATACCAGGAGAATATCCAGAGCTATACGAAGAAAAGTTACCCAATCGATACCATGCAACCAGTCAGGAAGCGTCATTTCACCGACTCCACTTTGCCGTCAACGGGAGGTAATTCTGGCGGCAACTCACCTCCGGATTGAATGATATCAACCTGGGCATTGTCAAGTGTCTCTATCTTCAGAAGTGCTTTGGCAAGCTTATCGAGAAAATCTTTATTGCCGGTTATTATTTCTCTTGCTCTCTTCAATTCAGAATTGATAATCGTCTTTACCTCTTCATCGATCTTGTATGCCGTTTCTTCAGAATAATCCCTGTGGTGCCCAATATCACGCCCAAGAAACACCGCATCGTCCTTTTTACCATAGGCAAGAGGACCCAGAGTGTCACTCATCCCCCACTCACATACCATTTTCCTTGCGATATTGGTTGCCACCGAAATATCAGACTGGGCTCCGGTAGTAATCTTGTTAAAGATCAACTCTTCCGCCACCCTTCCACCAAATGCTATACAGATTCTGTCAAGCCAGTACTCTCTGGGGTACGTGTGTTTATCATCCTCCGGTAGCTGCTGCATCAGCCCCAGAGCCACCCCACGGGGTACAATAGTTACCTTGTGCAAAGGGTCTGCATCCGGAAGTAATTTGGCAATCACCGCATGTCCCGCTTCATGGTATGCAGTAATTTCTTTCTCTTTTTCAGAGAGCACCAATGACCTTCTCTCAGCTCCCATCATGATTTTATCTTTTGCATATTCAACATGAGCCATGGTCACTTCGTTTGCATCCTGCAAGGCAGCCCACAATGCCGCTTCATTCACCAGATTGGAGAGATCGGCACCGGAAAAACCCGGAGTACCTCTCGCAATTTTATGAATATCCACGTCACTTGCAATGGGAACTTTCTTGGTATGTACTTTTAAAATAGCTTCACGTCCCTTGATATCCGGAAGCGGAACAATAACCTGGCGATCAAACCTTCCGGGACGAAGCAGTGCCGGGTCAAGTACATCGGGACGATTTGTAGCTGCTATAAGAATCACCCCTTCATTTGCTTCAAATCCGTCCATCTCAACCAATAACTGATTAAGAGTCTGTTCACGTTCATCATGACCACCACCAAGCCCGGCACCTCTATGACGACCAACCGCATCTATCTCATCTATAAAGATAATACACGGTGCATTCTTCTTTCCTTTAAGAAAAAGATCACGCACTCTGGAAGCACCCACCCCAACAAACATCTCAACAAAATCAGAACCGGAAATACTGAAAAAAGGCACCCCTGCCTCACCCGCTATTGCTTTTGCAAGTAAAGTCTTACCCGTACCGGGGCTACCAACCAGCAACACCCCTTTTGGTATACGCCCTCCCAGTTTGGTAAACTTTTTTGGGTCTTTAAGAAATTTCACAATAGACTCAAGGTCGGACTTTGACTCTTCTATACCGGCAACATCTGCAAAAGTTACTTTTTTGCTATCCTCTTCAAGTAATCGCGCCTTACTTTTCCCAAAACTCAGAGCCTTTCCACCACTTGCCTGAAACTGTCTCCATATCAAGAACCACAGACCGATAATAATGATAAAGGGAAGGATACTTTGAAAAAATATCACATACCAGGGATCTTCTTCCTTAGGCATTCCATCAAATTTGACATTATGCTCACGAAGGAGTTCAACCAGAGTAGCATCTGAGGGGGGAGGATAGCTTAGAAAATTACCTTCTCTTCCATCCTGAAGACCTTCAACATATACCCCTTCTATCTTGTGCTCACGAATCTTTACCTCGGCAACATTACCCTGAGTCACCTGAGAAATAAAATCTGAATACGTAATCCGGTTCGGACCTTTATCTTGAACAGATGTGTAGTTATAGGCGAGCACCATAAGCACTACTATGACAAGCCAAAGACCTGCATTTTTGGAAAACTGGTTCAAAAAACACCCCCACTAAAAGACTAAAATAGTCAATAGACTAGTTTTGATTAAAAAAATTTAAATTTCGAACAATAAGGTAAGATATAGATACATCAAAGACAAGAGATTTAGAACACAAGGAAAAATTATTTTAATTCCTTATAAATCTAAGGGGTATTACTTTTCCCATACGTTTATCCACAACTGCGGTAATCTTCTGTCCCATATCAATATGCTTCACTTCGGAGGGCTTTGAAAGAAGCATTTCTGAGAGAGCAAGGTACCTTCTGTTACTTATACACGAAGCAGTAACACCTATGTCCTCACCTGCAATGATTCGAAGTACCCGAGTTCTGAGAATTTCAGGAATCAAGTTAAATGAAACATCCCCTTTTTTGCTATAAGTAAAAGCAGACTCTTCAAGATATAACTCTTCAGCACAGGATTTCTTAATAAAATCATCAAGAGATTTTCGTGCCGACGGATTCACCTCTTCAAACAGTGAGAGCACCTTATGCCGAATAAAATTACGTGTGTACAGGGTGTCAGAGTTGGTACTGTCTTCAACAAATGAAACTCCATTTGCCTGAGCATAGGCGGTAAGCTCATGCTTTGAAACTGAAAGAAAGGGTCTCAGAACTTTTCTATCCGGATCAATCTCCCTGATTAGTCCATGTTCATTCGCCACGGCTCTTCCGGTAATCAACCTGAAAAGAAAGGTTTCAATCTCATCATCCAGATGATGCGCGGTTACCACAAAATCCGCTCCGGTCTGAAGTCGAACCTCATTAAAAAATTCGTAGCGTACATAACGCCCCCAGGATTCAATTCCCGTATCAGGGGGATTCCCGATCTTACAAAAAAAAGGCAGTTTTTTTGCCTCAGAGATTTTTCTTACAAACTCCTCATCTGAAGCACTTTCAGCTCTCAGATTATGATTTACATGCACGACACCCGAAACAGTAACAGGCAAGGAATGATTCGGGTTTGTAAATATATCAAGAAGAACAGAAGAATCGAGCCCACCTGAGACGGCAAGCAGCAATGAAGGAGGAGAGGCAGATGGCCGCACCTCCCTAAGCCTTAACAAACACCTTTCAACACAAGAAAAAATTTCAGATTCCACCGAATCCATCCTGAAACCAAACTCAGACAATATTTTTATTCTGATACTGCTGAAAAAGGCGCAAGATATTTCTCAGGCACATAGCTACGGTCACCGGACCAACCCGAGGAATGAATATCCTCACATTTTCAGGCACTTCTTCACTGAAATTCTTTATTGATGAAAAATTAAGACAACACGCATCAGGAGAAATCTCACCAAGAGAAACCGGTTCAAAATCAGGCGAGGGCACCCCTGTTATAATTATGTCAGACTGCTCAAGTGCTTCTTTTCTACTTATTGTAGTTTCTTTTTCCCCATCTTGCCCGGTAAATAACATCACCCCGTTCACATCAAATGAAAACACCGTAGCACCATCATTTGCCATCATAAAAGCAAGTGGACGACCCACCACCTCACTTCTGTTAAAGATGGTAACACGCTTTCCTTCAAAGGGCTTATCCCCTTCTTTTTTCATCTCTCCGGCAGCTTCCAGTAATTTGAAAATAGCAAGAGGAGTACAGGGTAAAAGTGGTTTTGCAGATTCGTTCCCACTTGAGCACTCATTAATATTTCGAACATTAGAATACAGTTTATCCAGCCAGTAAGAGTGCAGACCTTCAATATCTTTCAGCGGAGAGAGGATACTTCTCAGATGTGCATCTCTTGCACCTCCAAACACGGGATAATAAACAATAACCCCGGTAACACTTTCATCAAGGTTTGCCTGACGAAGCTCCTGTTCAAGAGACACCCTTGATACTTTACGTGCTTCATACTGCACGCCCACATCATCACAACCCAGTTTCGTAAAGTTGGAATACACCTGGGAAGCCTGGTCATCATTTGCAAGGAAACCAACAAGCTTCAGTGATAGCCGTTCCTTTTCTATTACAGACCTTACATGAGCCCTGAATTCTTTTGCCACAGCAGAAGGGTCAATTTTCACTGGTGTAAATACCTGTTATTTTCTCTTTTTCCTAATAATCATCGAAAACCCATCCTACACCATTTATCTGTATAAAAAAAGTGACCGTATAAGGCAGTATTTCCGCGCATAATGTTGAAAAAAAAACATAGACAGAATAAATATCCGGTACAATGAAAACGTATATTCTTCTTTCAGTTTATTTATTTGCCCTGCTCCAGTTTCCCTTACTGGCGGGAAACGCCTCCGCACAGGGGCTCCCTGAGTACTTTGATACTGAAGTTCGCATCACTCCCTGCCCCGAATACTGGAAGGGAAACATTGTCATTGATCTGTCTTACAGAATCGGAGCAGAAAGTCTTCTTCGTGCCGCCGAAATTAAAAGTACGAAAACTTATCCTGAAACAAAGGAATATTCTGCCGTTATTCGTCTCCCCTCGTTTTATGGCACCACCCCTTTTAACATCGTCGCGTTTTGTCGTTCAGCATTTGGATTCAGTCCTGAATCCAATGCAGTTCAGATAAACAACTGTGACAACCTCGCCCGCTTTGACAGTGACGGTGATGGTATCCCCAATCACCTCGAAGATACCAACTGTGATAATTTTTACAGCCCGGGAGATGTCAGTAATCCCTTTAATGTGGATACTGACGGAGACGGGGTACGAGACCTGGTCGAAATCCACCACGGCACCAACCCCAGTAACCCCGGGAGCAGCCCCCGTCCCGTGGTATTTTCAGGAAGCTTCTTTGACCATGAAGCCACCGGAAAAAGTAGCCCTCTTGTATGGCGACCATCAAGTGGAACCTGGTACATTAAAAACGCAAACACTTCCAACCACACTGCAATTCAATTTGGGACTATCGGTGATATCCCTTTTACCTACAGAACCATTAATCAGGAATCCCGGGTCGGAGTAATCAGAACCATTGATAATAAATATTACTGGTTTTTTCATGGAAAAGGATTCACCTTCTCTGATGGCACTGATCACAGCATGCTTCAGTTTGGAATTTTTGGTGATAACATCATACCTGGTCCCTGGGAACGCCCCGGAATCACAAACCCCGCAGTTGCCCGACTCTTCAATGGTATATGGACATTTGATATCCTGCTTTCTAATGGCAATATCCGCACTCAGGTCTGGGGAGGTAATGGAGATATTCCAAAACCACAAGACTTCGACGGGGACGGGATTTTTGATCTTGCAGTATATCGCCCAGGAAACCAGACCACATACATAATCCCCTCAACTAATCCCTCAACCACGCTCGTATACAAGTTTGGTTCAGGTACTGCTGAGCACACCGTCCGTGGAGATTTCACAGGTGACGGCAAAGAAGACATTTCGTTCTGGGAACCCCATGACGGCACCTTCACCAGCCTTTTAAGTACACATGGATTTAATCCTGAAAAGGCTGCACTGAAAGATCCCAAACACTACCGTGAATTTGAATTGGGAGAATATTTTCACGATCTTCCTCTTAACTGGAACTATGACGGATCAAAAAATCTCTACACCATCATAAACCATGCAACAGGGGTCAGAAAATTCTATCCCGCAAACGACCCCTCAAAACCCCTGTCTATCATTCAGTGGGGACTCCCTGATGATTCACAAGGGTAAGTTACCAGTACCTTTTTTTGACAAATAAAATATTACTGGATACTATTCCCTCTTCCATTCGTTCTTTCTCAAGAGGTTTATAATTTGTGAAGTGCACTTTCTCCAGCCCAAATTGATACTTCCGGTAGCAATTTAAGCTGGGGAAAGAGTATTTGGAAGCGTTTCCGAATATCTGCCGTTTTTTCCCCTCCTGACCTCTAGCAAGGAGAAAAAAAATGTTAGTAAGGTTTTTAAAACAAGTAAAAAAGGTTCTCCCTCCCTGGAGCAACAGGGCAACTATCGTACAGTTTCTTCCTTGGGAAGAGCGTGTAGATGAGCTGTTAAATAGTAACCCAAAATGTCGTCTTAGTTCCTATAGAGCAGCACACGGGGTATGGATCCCTGCAAGCGAAACATACCATGAAGACCATGACATCATTATTGGCGAATCTAACCACGTCGTTATGATGGATGATCCAGAAGGGACTAGAACCTTCCACACTTATGGTCCTTCATTCAGCCCTTATATTCACTTTCATGCTTTAGAATCTGAAAGGAAAATAGACTGGGGGCAAAACAAAGGAATAGGAAGCCCTGCCCATTTACACGTAGGGTGTCCGAAACAATCAAAAAGAGGCTCGGTAGCATTTGCATTCCAAGGAAACAGGAATCTGATGTACCCCCCTCCCTTGTGCCTGGTCATTGTCCCAAAGAGTTATCGGGGAGAAATGATAACTCTTGCTTCCGGAAACGCAAAGTTACGGATCAGAAAGCCCTTCCGTGAATCACAGGCGGAATGGCAGCTAGAGTTAAAGGACAGTCCAAACAACGACCCAGGAACATGGGATCGCCTTCCATGGTCGGAGGAGGAATTCGTCTTTGAGAGGCACAACTTGAATGTGCACAACTTGAACCCCTAACCAACGGCACAAGCCCTCACACTCACAAAAAAGGTTTAACAGGCTTCAAGGAGAGTGTGCCTGAAACACTCTCCTACTTCTTAATAACTTAAACATAGCAAAATCAACTGCTTAAACATGCACAGCTGATTGAACGTGCATTTTCCATCACAATCACTTGGCTATAATTCATAAATATAATAGCACGTCATAATTTGATATTTTCATATGGGGTAGAAGGGTTTTTAATTTTTTTTACCGCTCGCCATGGTGGGGAGTGGTTCTCTTTTTTAGGAAAGGTTTAAAATGGACGAAAAACAAGATCAAGTAGCTGGAGAAAATGAATCTCCTCAAACTGAGGAGATTCAAGTAAAGCGACAACCAGAACCTTCTGGTTGCGTTTTTTTTCTCATGTTGCTAGCCATCGTGGCTATCCTCGCGGGATTGATTTTTCTCCCTGAATGTAGCTAAACAGCAAGGGAGTAAGGCGTGTACACCTTGGGTAACCTTCGCGTTACCCAAGGTATTTTTCCAAACAATTTAAAAAGGTTTTTTATAAACCCTTCAAACCCCTCCTTTTACTGCGTCCCCACATACCCAACCCCTTTTCTCGTCCCTACGGCTGCTTCGACAGATACCAAAATACTCACGGGGGCAAGAGTGTGGTGGGGTGGCTTGTTTCCTGTTCCGGATTTGGAGTGTTTTTTATTCCTTAGACAAATATAAATGTAAAAAACACGACACCTCGGAAAAAATTGCCTCCCGCAATTTTTGAGAATGAGGAACAGGAAACAAGCCACCCCGCCACGCTCTTTGGACATACAACAACAAAAAAATTAATTTGCTGTTGTACTCGGCGCAGCTTTTCGTATCTCTTCCGAACACCCTTCCTTGAACTTCTCAAAATTCTCATTAAAAAGCCCCGCAAGCTTTTCTCTATTTTTCTGATACTCAGACGCATCACTCCATGCCTGTTCAGGCCACAACACCCCTTCCGGAACACCAGGACAACTAAGAGGAACTTCAAAACCAAATACAGGATCTCTCTTTGTTTCAACACTTGAAAGCTCGCTTGCGTGAATAGCATCAATAATACTTCTCGTATACGCAAGTTTCATCCGTGACCCCACACCATATGCTCCACCAGTCCAACCTGTATTCACAAGCCATACATTGGATTTATGTTCTTCAATCTTTGCAGCAAGCAGTTCAGCATACTTACTCGGGTGCCATACCATAAAGGCAGCACCAAAACAGGCAGAAAACGTGGCTTGCGGTTCAGTTACTCCCTGCTCAGTACCAGCAACTTTAGCAGTATAACCACTAATGAAATGATACATAGCCTGCGAAGGTGAAAGCTTACTTACAGGAGGAAGCACACCAAAAGCATCACAAGTGAGGAATATAATATTCTTTGGATGACCACCAAGACAGGGAATCTTGGCATTAGGAATATATTCAATCGGATACGAGCACCTGGTATTTTCGGTAAGAGAAGAATCTGTATAATCTACCTCTCTGGTATCTTCATGATACACTACATTTTCAAGAACTGAACCGAACTTGATAGCAGCATAAATCTCAGGCTCACTCTCAGCAGTAAGATTTATACACTTTGCATAACACCCACCTTCGATATTAAAGACTCCTTTTCCCGTCCAGCAGTGCTCATCATCCCCAATCAAGGCACGACGGGGATCAGCAGAAAGAGTGGTCTTCCCAGTCCCCGAAAGCCCAAAGAAAAGTGATACATCACCTTTAGGACTTTCATTTGCTGAGCAGTGCATCGAAAGAACTCCTTTCTTCGGCATGAGATAATTAAGAATGGTAAAAATACCCTTCTTCATCTCACCCGCATATTCAGTTCCAAGAATGACAACCTCACCTCTTTCAAAATTCAGATCAATACTTGTTTTCGATTTCATCTGCGCAGTATGACGATTTGCAGGAAATTTCCCTGCATTAAAAACAACGTAATCAGGAGTACCAAAATTTTTCAACTCTTCTTCAGTTGGACGAATAAGCATGTTCCACATAAAAAGCGCATGGTAGGCACGTTCACAGATAATACGAACCTTGATACGATGTTCAGGATCCCAACCGGCAAACGCGTCAACAACATAAAGTTGCTCTCTGGTATTAAGGTAATCAATCGCACGCTCACGATTAATTATAAAAACTTTCTCTTCAAGGGGCTGATTGACACTCCCCCACCAGATATCGCTCTTACTTGAATCAGATTCCACTATAAGCCGATCTTTGGGGCTGCGCCCTGTCTTTTCACCGGAACTCACCGTAAGAGCACCTTGGGCAGTAATAGCCGAACCTTTCTCATTAAGAAGCGCCTGTTCATACAATTTGGCAGGAGAAAGATTACGATAGACGGTAGAAACTGATATTTGATACTCAGACAAAGAAAACATAAAGATAACTCCCAAATAAGGTAAATGAAATATCCGGGTCAGGCTGTGTCGCCACACATATTATAGCAATAACCCACTGTAAAGAAAAGCAACTAAAGAATTAATTACTTGCGGACACAGAAATAAGAAAGTGAAATTCATCACTGCCCGGACTCATATGAGGACCTTCAAGAATCTGTATCGGTCGGACATGACTTGAAAACCACTGAAGCAGATTAACTACATCTTCAGGCATAAACACATGAAAATGAATACTGTAATCAGTTTCTATAAGACGCTTTGCTTCTTTAATAGCATCATCCGGAAGTTTCATGTCATGAACATGGATGGCATAGTCAAGATAATGCTCATAGTCACGATCTTTTGAGGGTTCCAGATAATCCATAACAATATGTGCAGTAGTGGTTCGAACCCGATGCTTATCAAAAGTCTTTCGCTTATCAGGAACGATCATATAAATAAGACCACCGAGCTTTAGCACCCGACACCACTGCTCCAGTGAAGACAGGGGGTTTTTCATATGTTCAATTACATGAGCCGCAATAAGAAAATCATAGGTTCCGTCAGCAACCTGTGACAGGGTTTCAGCATCATCAAGAATATGAGGTTCTACAAGAGAGAACTCACATAACTCCGGATAATGCGCACGCAGATCTGCAACCGAACAACGATCTACGTAGTGGACTTCCATCTCCTCATGAGTCACCATTGGACGGTGCAGAGGACCTATTTCCAATCCAAGCCCATTCAATTTTTTTGAAAAAAAAGTACGCCAGTCAAGAGGCTCATATCTGACAATGGCATGATCATCTACAGAAGCAAGCGGGATATGATCAGTTACTGCAACCTCAAGCACTTGTGGAGGCGATTTTTCAAGGGTACCGAGGGACTTGTGGGCAAAATCTTTAGTGCTCTTAATAACTTTACCAATTGAATCTGGTAAACCCACAAATCCTCCTATCACTGAATTAACAGACCACTAAATACAAAGATCAGTAGAATTATACGCCATCCCCCGCAGCACCTTTCCTGGGGCGTAGGGGGAGCCGTTTATCTAACTAGCAGCTTACCTGCTAGCCGTTTATCTGACTAGCAGCTTACCTGCTAGTAAATGGAAGCACTCCCAGATTCCTTGCCCGTTTAATAGCCCGGGTAATTACTCTCTGATGGTGAGCAGTCAAACCGGTCATTCTTCTTGGAAGGATTCTACCTCTCTCACTCATAAAACGACTTAGCATTTTTGCATCCTTGTAATCAATCAAGGAATCAGGATCTTCTGTAAAGGGGTCAGATTTTTTCTTTTTCTTTATACCCAAATCCAGTGGCTGTGCCCTGAAAAAGCCCATTGGAGCCGGTGCAGGTCTGCCTTCATCCCCACTTCCACCTTCAAATCTTTTGCCTGATCTGTCTTCACTTACCTTAAGTGCTCTACCTTCCCAGACCTGACCATCAAGTTCACTGATGGCTTTGTCTGCCGTATCTTTATTGGCGAACTCAACAAAGCCAAAGCCTCTTGAACGACCCGCAATAGGATCCTTCATAATACTAACTGCCTTAACCTCACCAACCTGAGAAAAATGCTCTTTAAGCTGATCTTCTGTAGCTGAGAAACTGAAATTACCAACAAATACTTTTGCCATAAAACACGTACGCACCTAAATTAACTAATCAAACAAGGGACTTCACGCAATAACGAGCAAATCCCAACAAAAATCTCAATATAAATATTGGGGCTGTTACTACCCTTTTAATGATAAAAAGTAAAGTTTAGGGCAGTGTCTTTAGAGAAGATTTATGATAAAAACACTATATAATATGTTTTTAGTTTAAAATCAGCTCTCTCTTTTTAAAAACCGTAGTAGTTAAAGGAAAGGCTGACTTTAAAGAAATCTCATGCGAAGCCAATCAAAACGGCTCCGAGAATCATGACCAAGGTTGCCATGATACGCTGTCTGAAACTTTCTTCCTTAAAGAAAACTTTTCCTACAACAACATTCCCTAACATGCTTAACCGTCTCAGCGCAGAAACATAGGCAACTGCCCCGAACGACAAGGCGGTGTAGTATGTACTCAGAGTAAGCGCATTTGCAATTCCTGGCAGGAAATAGCTTTTGTACTTCCTCTTTGAGTTTTGAGTACCTGCTCTCATCTTCACTAAGACAAGAACACCAAGCGTTAGAGACAAGGCAGAACACACCGACAATGCCCAAAAATTCCCACTACTTTTTAGAGCTCCCACTTTGTGATAGACTGAACTAACGCTCCATAAGAGTGCGACCCCAAGCATGTACATTGAGCCTTTGTCACTTATAGTAAGTGAAATGAACTCACGTACACTCAACAGCTTTCCCCCTGATTGTAACATCAGACAGCCCGCTAGTATGAGAAAGATACCGAGACATCCAACCCAGGATACTGTTTCGTTCAGAATCAATTTCCCGGTCAGAATTTGAAAAACAGGAACGAAGCTCAGCATCTGCGTGACTTTTGATAAGTCTCCTTTTTCAAGGGCAGCTTTATAAAATAATGCCGCCGCAGTATCAAGGACACTTACAATCAATAAAGCCTTCAAAAATCCAGGCTCAATCTTTATTTCCATTTCGGAAAAAAAAGAAGCTACAAAGAAAAAAAGCCCAAAACAGAGCATTGCAACAAAGTACATGCTCCATACCACAAATATCGACCGAGAAGCATCCCGATCATTTTTTAGTGCCGCGTCTCTTAGTGAGAGTGACGCAGCAGACAAGACTGTCAATATCACCCACACAATATTTTCTCCTTAAAAGAAAAGCGCAAGGCTCTGGTAAATAACCAGCGCCTTGCTTGTTAATCATTGAAAAAACCTAGGTAGCTACCCGTGGCTGTTCACGCTTAACTACACTGAAATTCCGACCTCCATGCTGCTCTATACCCCATCCTGGCATAGCAATTCCGAACTGTGCGTATTTCACAGTTCCCTTACCCACATCTTCAGGGATTTGATGAACGCCCTCTCCACCGAGACACACCGCACCCTGCATCATATGAAACTTCAGGGAAGCAACGTTCGGAACAGGGAAAACAAACACCTCTGTCAGGAGAAGATGGATTCCCAACGTAGTCAGGATTTTCCTTCTCGAAGAAGCAAATTCTTGGGCAATGTTGATACCAACGTATCTCGAACTCGCGCTCGCGGAAGTTAAGTACTTTAAGTAATTGCGGTATCCTTTTCGCACTACGGTTAAATAACCATAGGCAGGTTTTTGATCACCTTGCATGAACCCTGGCATATCCAGTGTCCACTTGAGATCATCTGCAAAAGACGGCCACTCCCCTGTAAAGAACAGAGTATGACCAAGCTGCACAATGCTATCGTCCTTATGGACGAGACCTTCGATTAAGTACGCGCCAGGTAGAGATAGAACAGAACGATACCATTCAGGAGTACGTCCCATATGCACTCCTCCTCCCAGATATCTTTGGTCATACGGATTAATCAATCCATCTTTTCCTATGTATGAGAACTGGTTGTACGTACCTGCACATCGTTCGAAATGCCCCATACCTTCACCACGATTTTCGGATGAATAAGTATCAAAAACGATCTTCATAATCTTTCCTTTCAAAAACCTCTAAAAGCGTCCAGGGAGTCTCAACATAGAGACCCAATACCTGTTAACCTCTAAAAAAAGAGAGATGCCGCAGAAAGCCCGAAACCCTTCAGCGGCAACTCAGAAAATCACTGCTCACAATAATAAATAGGAAAGATCAGATAGAGGTGAGATAACACCAATCGCACAAAGCAAATATAGGACAATATTAATATTTAATCAACTGAGCTACTCAGCGTTCTAAACCCGTCCTCTCTTACTTCCTTAAATACCATAGGATAAGAGAAGTAATACCCATATTCACCATCGCTCTTAAGTAAAAAAAGCTTCTCTGATTCGAAAGAATGCAACCTTATTAATTCATCTTTCAAGTCCACACTTTTCTGTTTTGCCTGTTCTAGTTCTTTGACATTAGACAGTAAAAATTTCGCGGTAGTATATGCGTTATACGCATACGATATTTGAAGATCATTTCCAAATTTTTCTATGTATCTGGCTCTAAAATCTTCAGGCATATCAAGATTCGGATATTTTGCACCATTCATCGTCCCTTGAGATTGATGTACTTCATTAGCACTTTCAAAAATGTCTGTTCCAAAAGTAGGAATGGATAACCCCATATTTCTCATTGTTTTATATGCAGTACTGACTTGTCCGGGGAAAAGATACACTGCGAGTATATCAATATCTGAAACTCTCGCTTTGATAAGTTCTGTTTTAAAATCCATCTTATCGGGAGAAACTCTGGCAATAATCTTCACTTCTTCATCTTCCTTTGCCTGCGACAAAAGTTCTTCTAAAAGTCCTTCAAAGAAAGGGTCTTCAGACATGATTATTCCTATCTTTTTGTGCTTACCAGAAGAAGTGTTTTTGTGCTTACCAGAAGAAGTGTTTCGTAAATATGAATACACGGTACCGATAAAATCTGCGGACGGATTAATAGTACGTATCACATACGGATTATTTTTTGCGGGTCTTCTATCCACACTCATGGTAAGAACAGGAATTTTCTTCGCGCTGGACAAAGGAGCAACAGAATAAAGGCATGGTTCTCCCCAAAGGTACACAATATCTACTTTCTTCATCTCAGTCAGAACTTTAAAAGTAGTAACTGCTGTCTTCCCATCAAATTTATTGTCTTCATAAAAAAGTTGATTTTCTTTATTCTCAACATCTTCCTGAGCCATATTAAAGGCATTCTTCACTACTTCCCCATACTCCTGTAGTGGACCAGACAAGGGAAGACTAAGCCCGATTTTTAACTTGGTAGTTTCTGCTAAAGGTATAGCTGGAAAAATTAATATAAAAAATAAAAATAACTTTTTCATTTTAGAGTAAATCCTATCTAAAAACTTGAGGACAAAAAATAATAGCTAGCTTCATTCACTATAATAAATTAATCGAATCACTGTGCTTCTCTGCTATTACTTCTAACCGAAAATGTGGTCAACCCTGAAACTATCCAGGCGCTGAATTTAGAGCACCTTGTTCGGATTTTTTCGTAAAAGGTTCTAGATGAACAACAACATCCTGCAAGTTGGGCATTTTATTTTGTAAGCGGTCTTTAACCTGGTGACCAATATGATGTCCGATTTCTACGGTACAATCGGGGTCAACCTGAACATGAAGCTCGGCAAAATAGTAACTCCCACTCTTTCGAATAAAGCATTTTTCAATCTCAAGTACACCCTCTACATCTTTTGCATTCGATTTAATAGCTTGCATAATTTCAGGATTTACCTGTCCATCAATATTTTCATGAATGGAACGAACTATAATCTTACCTCCGTTAAATACAATGATCGTACATGCGATCAATGCTGCCCAGTCATCAGCAGCGGCAAAATCTGGTCCACCAATCAGTGCGATGCTAATACCAACAATCGCAGCGGCTGATGTCAGGGCATCCGAACGATGATGCCAGGCATCACCTTCAAGAGCACGGCTTTGTAATACTTCTGAAAGTTTGGAAATACGCCGAGCCATAAACCCTTTAATTATAACCACCAGGACAAGTACTGGAAGAGTAAACCACGCGGGGCTGTGGTGCGGGGTTAAAATCTCGCAAATACTCTGAAAAGCAATAATACCTGCAGCAACAATAAGAGCAGCCCCAGAAAATATTCCTGCAAGGGATTCAATTTTACCATGTCCATAAGGATGATTATGATCAGGTGGGCGAAGAGACAAATGAAAACCAACCCATGAAATCAAGGAAGTAAAGATATCTGATGCGGATTCGATTCCATCAGCAATAAGTGCGTAGGAATTACCAACCCAACCCACCAAAATCTTAGTGAGCATAAGAATAAAATTAACCAGCAATACCAGTAACCCATAGCCAATCATATCTTTACGAGAAATAGTCATGGGAATAATTCCTGCTTTGTCAAATGTTCACTACTTCTATATATGATAGGTATGTAACTTTCTTACTCATCAAAAAAATGATCGCGTAATGCCTCCATCAACACGAATATTTTGACCCGTGATATATTTTGCCCCGTCTGACAGTAAAAAGGCTACCGTCTGTGCTATTTCATCGGTAGTGCCATACCTTTTCATTGGAAGACGTTCAAGATCAGCAAGGTTTTGGTTTGACCCAGTTACACCAATACCACCTAACTCCTTTGCAAGGGATTCACCTCTACCTGAAGATGAGAAAATCACTACCTTGTAGTCAAGACCCGCAAGTTTACTGGCAATCGCTGCACCCATACCACTGCCAGCAGCCGTAATTAAAGCAACTTTAGCCAAAATATATAAGCCTCTCATTCATTCTATGACTCTGCACTAGCCCAGTTTAGCACATCCTTGAAATAACCTAAAACGGAGAAATACAATACTCACCATTATTTCCTTGTCAGCAAGTAAACTCCTAATATCCCCGGAATCAATGCTAAAAGCTGGCTATAGCTGGGGTTTAAACCCAAGAAAAGATAACACGCAAGCATGGTAACAATCGGAAACATTGAATTGATTGAAATGGCTTTACTGATAGGTATCCGGTAAATCCCTTCAACCCATAAAATCTTGGATACACCAAATACCAGTAAACCATTCGGTACAATAAACGCCAGGGATGACTTGAGATCATTACTGGTAGGCAATTCTTCAAACAACACTGCAAAAATTAAAATGAATATAGTTGAAAGAGTGCCCCGAACAAATAACAAAACAGATGCAGAAACGAACTCTCTTGCTATTTTACTATAATAGTTTCCCATTGGAGGAAAGAAAACTGCAATAATGACAAGAAAACTTGTAAGACGTAAGCTAAAATCTTCTTTATAAATCACCATAAAGGATGCAATAAGAACAAGAATACTGCCAATTACTTGTGTACATCGTACCCGTTCTTTACCAAACAATAATAACACAAGATAGGTTGCTGGAACTTCAAATAACAAAAGAATGCCTATTGTAACCGGGTCTTCATATTTGCCAGCAATGAACAATAATGAATAAAAGATTGCCCCTATTAATATAGCAGACAGAATCACCGGTTTTACCACTTCCCTTCTGAGTACGTTTGGAAATGTTTTATGTTTGATTGCAAACGGTGCAATAACAAATAATGAAAGTAGCTGACTGAGCCCTCCCGAAAATAAAGGTCCAAGAGTAGACAAACTCATGAACGTCAAAAGAGGAAAAATCCCCCATAAAATAGCCTCAAAAAATATACAAACTTCTCCCTTCCTTTCTTCCGATAATTTAGAAAATATTTTTTGAAACATACCCACTCAGTGCGCTTTCTTAATACCTCGCTCTGTAAGAGCTTCCTTAACGAATGCGGTACGCTTTATTGAACTCATAACTGGCACTCGAAGTACATCATATCCCAATGCACGGTAATCATGTATTAGATATTCATCCAGGAATCTTCTTGTTTCCAGATCCTCTGTACGTACGGGATCACTAGCGAGGACTTGCGCTACATGTTCATCAGGTAATAAATCAAAATGCAGTACAACAGCATATCGAACATGGCAGCAGTCTTTAAGAAGAGATGAGGGATCCAGTCCTGCAACACGATAATAAGTGATACTGTCAGGCATTGCTCGATCAAAAAACCATGGACGATCTTTGGGGCGAGATAATTCAATTTCAACTTTAGTAGATACTAATCCTCGTTGAAATTCTGCTTCATTTGCACGGATTTCCTGCTTTGTTCGCCCTTTAGCTAACTCACGCTCAATGTAAACACGTGCCACCTCAGGTTCATAAGGTACCCCTAATGCATTCAGCACCGTTGTTTTACCACTTATGGGACCACCCGTTGCTACTACAAACTGCGAATTACTTCCAAATGTAGCATCTCGCAGATCGAAAGAGAATTCAGTATTAAATTTAGACATACCAGTTTATCATTAATCGACATTTTGCCAGACACCGTTTTTAACCTTTATCAATAAATCCGGACGATTTGATCCTCCATATTCATCGAATGTAAGAGAACCGGCTATACCATTATATTTCTTCGTGGACATTATTTTGGCAACACAATCATTATCAAATTTCACATCAGGACAATTTCTTGCGGATTCTGCTAGTAGCATTATGTCATCATACGCTAATGCCGTTACAAAGCGAGGAAACGCTTTGTAACGGAGAAATTTCTACTTCCTGATACCTATTATGCTTCATTAGCTTACTGAAATACCAGACACTTTTTTACACATTCTTGCTCCTGCTAAATTTAATCTTCCGCACCTTGCCAAGTCTGTCTTTTAGCTATCTTGAAGTTTTTTTATAAAATTCCCCATCTTTAACACTTGATATTTATACGTATATAATTCATATTGAAATAAAAGTATTTATCAGCTATAATTTTTGTATGACAGATAAAACATACTCTCTGAAATTACTTCCTCCTCAAGAGTTTTCTAAAAATCAGCAAAAATCTTTTAACAAATTAATAACTCGTCTTTTAAAATATCATCTTATTGGATCAACTCTTGTTGAAGGCTCAACATTTACTGAGAATGAAGCAAAAAAAGTCTTAAAGGGAGAGGGCATCCATGGGCATAGCATTGATGAGCATCTTGAGTTAACTAATGGAATCGATGCAGCCAGTTATATGCACAGGATGTTTTTTCAAAAAGAGGCTCTTACGACCGAACTAATCGATCATTGCCACCATCTGTTATTTAAAAACATTGATGAAAAAAAGAAAAAGCCGGGTTTACATAGAGGTAAATCCGGAGATGCTGCATTTACTTTATTACTGGATGACGGAAAAACACGTAAATATGAATACGAGCATCCCAAGATCCTATTGACCGACTATCGTCCATTTATAGAATATCATATTAACAGATTATTACCTCAAGATCTGTATGCTATTTCTCTACGACTTGCCGAAGCGTATTTTCATTTTCAAATGTTACACCCGTATTCTGACGGCAATGGTCGAATAGGACGTTTTTTAATAAGTGCTAAAGCGGCAGCCGAAAGAGGTTTATTCTTTCGATTTGAACTGATTGACGGATCTTCTCATCTTGAAATCATGATGAAAGCAACTCTGCAATACCAGAAAAATAAAAGACAAGTTAATTTGGATGACTTAAGAGAATTCATAAAAACTCATTTGGAGGTCTTATAAAATGAATAATCAAGAAGCTCTGGACACAATGAAACACCACAAAAGATTTGAAGAATTTCTTCACGGAATAGATTTTAAAAAATATCCCGGACTCGACTTAAAAAAAGTATTTTATTTTATTTCAAATGGCACTCTTGTTCGGGGAATGCCCTTAGATTCTACGTATAAACTAATGGAATCAATAAGAGTATGGCTTGAACAACACTCCCACGGAGGAGCCAGACATGGTGCCGGAAGACCAGGCAAGAATCGTACAATTAAAAAAATTACCCTAAGTGCAGAAGAAAAAGATATAGTCATGGCAAAGGCGCGAGCAAAAACCAAAGGAAGCAGCCTGCAAAAAGAATTCAGAACGTGGCTAAAGAACCTTAAATAATAATCTGCAAAAAGATGGTCTAAGAAAGGCGACCAAAAGTAAGCTAGTAGGAAAGTTTAGGTGCTCAAGTAAATCTATGATCTGACACTTTATTCTTCCCTATCTGGATGTTGGCCTTGCAACTCTTATAAAATCACTTAAAAAATCAAGCAATAATGGAAAAGTAGTATATCCCGATTCGGCATTCAAGTGTCCACCATTGTTGATAATTTTTGGTGTGACTTCCAAAGCCTGGGCAATATCAAAAAGCTGTTTCTGAGGCACATAAGGATCGTTATCTCCCATGAAAAATTTAATATACCCTCCATGTTTTCTGATAGATAACCAATTAAAGGGTTTACTAAAGAAACTTGAGTTTAACAGATCGTACTCTGGAATTCCTATATCACCATAAGGCGCAGATACAAGCACTGTACAGAGTATTGGAAAATGTATTTTTTCAAGAAGACGCAGCACTAAAATAGCGCCTATACTATGACCTATCAAGATCGTTCCCTGACCCGGTTCACCACACTGCTTTTTGAATGCTTCAAGCCAGGATTCTAACGACTGATTCTCAGGTCTCGGCATCTCAGGAACTTGTGTTTCCACCTGTAAACTCTGTAATTCATTTGACAACCAAGGGAACCAGTTACCTTGAGGAGAGCCTTTTGTTCCGTGAATTATAATTGCTTTCATCTGTATTTCTTGTGGAACGGTTAAGTGCACAGGGCAGAACTCCCTTAACCTAAATGATATACCTAATTTACAATTTCTATTTTACCAGATTTAATTCGTTTCAAAATAAAATTTCTTGAACTTTCTTCAGAACCAATTAATGAAAAATGTCCACTAACACCATCATATTGCTTCAATTTTAAAATATGATCTTTAGTGCACACCGCATCTCCCTTACAGTACGCAAGGGACTCGGCAAGCACCGTAGTCGAATCATAAGAACTGGCTTCTACAAGATATGGTCTAAATCCATATCGTATAAAAAATCCTTCTTCAAAATTTTTTATTTTATTACTTTTATGTTCTGGCTCTGGTACAAAAAATAACAATCCATCTGCACTATCTTTTGCTATTTCTATCACGCTTTTATCTTCAGCTTCATGAGTTCCAAGAAATTGGGTTTTAAAACCTGATTGACGGGCTTGTTTTAAAAGAGTGCTTAAAGTTAAACCTAAATGTGCTAATAGAACAACATCAGGATTTTTGAATTTCAGAATAGTAAGCTCAGATTTAAAATCATTGACCCCAATTGGTTGAGACTCAGAATATAAAATCTTACCGCCTAATTCTTCAAAACGACTTGAGAAATATTTTTGATAATCTATTCCAAAATCAGTTTCGATATTTAATACTCCAGCTGTTCTCGCATTTAATATATTGTAAGCATATTCAGCCAGTTTTTTTGCTTCTGTTCTAACTTTTATATCAGTAGTAAAAACATATCCGCCTAAATTTAAAATATTCTCAGATGCAATTGCAGAATGAAATGATGGAATTTTATTCTTTTGAATAAGACTTGACATTGCTGGCATAGCGATAACACAAAAATTGGCAGCCAAACCTTGAATTTTATCAATGTGAATCAGCTTATTAATTGCCGTAACCGCAGTAGCGGGAAGACAAGCATCTTCATATTTTACATTGATATTAATATTTCTTCTCTCCAGATCGCTCCTGGCAAGCTCTACTCCACGCTTTATCTGCTCACCATAACTTGCAAAATCTCCACTCAATGGTGCAGTAACTCCAACTGTATAAGTCTGAGGTTGTTCTTCTGCCAAAACACTGAATGGCAATAAGATTAGTATTATAATAAGTTTCATATATCGGAAGTATTGTTTCAGGTGCATAATTAAAATTTTGCAGATGTTCTATAATTCTACAAAAACGATTTGTTCTACATCTATTAAAACTATCATTATACACACAAAAATAAAAGATTATTGATAATACCGAGAAATCCACATCCGAGAATATTGAGAATAAACTTACTCTTGCAAAAAACAATCTACTATATTAATTAACCATTTTTCAGCAAGAATCACCTCAAACATCCCTACTAAATTTAATCTACTATAAGGCAGAATTCACATTTACAATATGTTATCACATCTAAAAAAAATCTTTCTTACATGCGCTTTACTATTTCTTTTCAACTCTAATGCACTTGCAGAGAAAAAGCTTATTGTTCTTATTGCGGACGGATTGGGTCCTGGTCAATTAGGATTTTTTAAAACGGCATGGGACTATGCAAGAGATAAAAAAATAGTTCCAGATCGAGAAAGTTCTTATGATACTTTGTTAAAACGGGGAGAAATATCCTTAGTATCAGTTAAACCAAACGGCTTTCTTGTTGCTGATTCAGCATGTGCGGCAAGTAGTATTTCAACAGGAAGTCAGTGTTTACCAGGAACTCTGGGATTAAATGAAAATGGAGAAGCCATAGAGATATTTTCCGAGTTTGCAAATAAAAATGATATTGCAATAGGTCTTGTATCAGATACTCGTATTACACATGCCACACCTGCTGCTTTTTTTGCCAGATCAATTTCAAGATCAAAGGAAGAAGATATTGCAAAACAGCTTGTGATTTCAAATGTCAAAGTTGCTTTGTCGGGAGGTGCTCGTTTTTTTAATGCAGAATTAAAAAAAGGAATTCCATTCGTGTATGATTCAGTGGCAATGAATGAAAGAAACGGCTTTCCATTATTTGGTTTATTCGGAGAAGAGAGAATGCCGAATGCCTATGAAGAAAAGCTTGATGCAAAGATTCCTACTTTACTTGAAATGACTAAAAAAGCGTATGATTTGCTAAGTAAAGAAAAATCCTTTTTTTTAATGCTTGAGTCTGGACAGATTGACTGGGCATCACATGATAATGATATCGGATTGCTTTGGAAAGAATTGCTGCGCTTTGATGAAGTATTAGAATATCTACTTGCACTTGTTCATAAAGATCCTGATGTTTCATTAATGGTGCTGAGTGATCACGAAACCGGGGGGCTGCATATTACATATGAACGGTTTGAAACTAAAGACAGTGCAAAAAAGATAAAATATTTTCCAGATTATGCACCCAGATATGACTATATCGAGGATAATCGACTTGATATTATATTTAAACAGCAAAATTCATTACGCGATATTGCAAAGGATCTTAAAAGAGAAGGAAATAGTGAAAAGGAAATTAAAACAATTTTAGAAGAAAAACTTTTCAACCCGGTTCCAAAGAATATTTTAAGTTCTATTCAGAAAATTTTTACGGATGATTATACGGTAATACTTAGAGATGAATTTCCTAATAATCATTTATGTTATGTAGATAAAGATGCTACAATTCAGGTAGTATTGGCTAAAGAAATTTCAAGAAAAACCGGAGTAAGGTGGAGTACGGGGAGTCATACGGTTCCCTTAATTCCATTTGTAATGATAGATCAAGATGGGTTTCGGAAATATCAAAAGCCGCTAGATTTAAAAGATGTCGGGCAGTTAATAAGAGCTTTTTTTAGTACCGATCCCTCATAGATTCCTGACTACCTGAGTCTTATACGGTATTTTAGTGTGTCTCTGTTACTATTTCAACCAAAGGATTTTAAAATCCGGTATTTTCGATAATGGTTTCAATCTTACCATGTCTCACTCTTTTTAATGAAACCGGCATTCTTAATTCTTTACCGGACTCAAGTGTGTCAGTATATTTAAATGCACCTGTAGCCCCAGAACGCTCAGATATTTCTGATATGGTTTTAATTATTTCAGCAGTTGTAAGTTTGCTTTTTACTTTTCCGAATAATTCTCCAATTAAGAGAGCCACATCATACGATTGAGCTGCAGAACCTATATGAATATCCGATTCAGCAAAATCAATGTATTTTTTTCTAAACTCTTCTGTAACTCCCACTTGAGTAAAAAAAGCGTTTTCGATTGTATCAGGACATTCTTTTATAATTGTGGAACTATCTAAAAGATCAGCATTAAATGTTTGAACATTTAATTTTACAATTTTTAATTGTCTATAAAAATTCACCAATTGAGCAGGAAGTAAAAATAATCCAACTGCATCGTTATTGTCTCTCTTAAGGTTAGCAATATATGATTTAAAATCCGTTTCAGAAGGCAAAACTTCTTGAAGTTTTGTAATTTTTATACCATTTAATTTAAGATCAGATTCCAGGTATCGTATAATATCTGTATAAAAAGGAATCTGAGTTATAACTAAAGAAACTTGTTTTAAGCCTCTTCTCTTTATTTCATCGGAAAGCGACTTAGCTATCCTTTCGCCAGTCCTTGCAGCTCGAACTACATATTTTCTACCAACCGTAGCTTCTTTTATAGTAGTTTCAGCAATGACTGCTAATTCATTTTTATCTGCTATTGGAAGCATAGCTTCAGTAGGAGAAACTCCCCACATATAATATAAATCTATCGTCTTTGTTATTCTAAGGTTATTTAATGCACCAATAGCGGTAGTAGCATCATACCCTGAATCTTCATAAATAAAATTTACATTTGAAAATAATTCCGGGTGATCTGCTTGAGCTAATTGAAACCCATTACGTATAGCTGTTCCATACTCAGCTAAGGCTCCAGAAAGCGGGATAATAATTCCGAGTGAAAACTGATGACTGTCAGCTTTAGTTCCGGAAGAGAAAGTAAATATAATGAAAAGGGAAATTACATAGCTCAATTTATTTCTCATAGAACTTTTTCCAAATGGCATAACGGCAACACACCTTGCGAATAAACTTTAGACTCTATAAAGGAAAACCATTAAACTTTCACACCTTTCGATGTATTTACAAATACATGGGGGAATTGCGGTGGTTGTTCATCTCCAAAATATTTTACATGATTATCCCAATCCTTCAACTTTAAAAGGTCTCTCACATTATTACGACGCTCCAGTCGTACTTTTCGTTCCGAGATGTCACAGTAAATATAATGAATTTCGACTTCAGCACCCAAATCAGTTTTAAGCTTTTCGTACCATTCATTATCCCTGATTTCTCGTGTAAACGGTCCCACAATTACCACATCAACCCAGGGAAGGTTCTCTTTAGCAATATCAAAAAGTGTTTGATAGATGGGGTCACGAAAAGTATTTTTAAAATATTCACTGTCTCTATCATCTGGATTACGGTCAAGGCTTTTCAAGGCAACTTGTATAAGACCTTCCGTACACGTATCAATATCAAGGAGTACTCTCCCCTCTCTTCGAGCAAGCCCTGCTCCGTAAGTAGACTTACCGGCTCCGGGAGCTCCACATATTATAAACGCTTTACCCATGCATGTATTTTCAAAAATTCAATGGCTACGTTTTCCGCAACCGCTCTGTAGCTTGTGAAAAATGCTTGATTATCTTTTAAAAGAATTTCTTTGAAATTACTATCATTTTCTAGTATCCTTAGCTAATGGATATACAAAAGTGGAATCAGATAGAAAAAGATTTTAATAATCAATGGGTTGAACTCGTGGATTATGAGTGGCAAGAAGGGAAACCATTCCCAAATTCTGGCAAAGTAAGGGTGCATGCCTCAGATCGTCAGGAATTTTATAAACTTGCCAAGATCAATCCCCCAAAAGATTCTGCAATACTTTTCGTAGGCAAACCAAATATTCCAGCAAATACATTTCTTTGCTCCAGCATAATGCAATTAAAAAATGCTAGTAATTGAATTTGACCCACTTCAGACTATTCCACTAGTAGATGCACTAGTTGAGGGGCCAAATGGCAGAAGAAGAGTAAAGTTGGTCTTAGATACTGGGTGTGCAGTTACTCAAATTGACACTGGTTTAATGGAAATAATGGGATACTCTATCTCAGATAGCTCAAAAATAATTAGCATACATGGTCCAGCAGGTGACGAGCAGGAAGGTTACCTAGTCTCAGCTCGATCTCTCACAATTTTTGGTAGATCATTTGAGAATGTCACGATTGGAGTTTACGACTTCGATAATTTTTCTAAATACGGGATAGATGGGCTTCTCGGCTGGGATATCATTCGACGATTTCATATTGAAATGGACGGACCTAAGGGTTTATTGAAAATTTTCTAATAGACAATCGATCACAAAAATAAAATTCAGATCACCATCAACAAAATTTAACTATTACACCGTTTACCGCGTAACAAACTCTAACTTTTGTCCATCAGGACCCTCAAAAGCAAAACCATAAAAATTACCATATTGAGAGTAAGTTTTTGGGCTTCCAAGAGCTTCCCAACCTTGCTCCTTACAAAACTGGAAAGCCTGATCAACTTCTTCACGATTTTCACAGTAAAAAGCAAAATGATCGAGCGTACCAGCCTTGGGCTTTATTGATCTTATTTCGGATTTGTTAACCCAAATTGTCAATCCATCCTTCTGTCGGAACCCCACACTATCGGAAAATCCAGGATCAGGAACTTCTGTCAGTTCCATAAATTCAAAAAGTTTCCTATAGAACTGAAGGGCTGTAGAAAAGTCTGTGACCTGAAGAACAATGTGATCGAGTTTTATCATTATAAGCCAGTTAGATCTTTAACTGTGAACAGCTCAACACCTAGTCACCACTATTATTCTCATGTCTCATCTTTTGCGCAATAAGTGAGTATGTAACTCTTTATATCTCGACAAAATATCCACAGATATTTCAAGTTCCAAGCCAGACTCACTATTATTCCTGGTAATTATATATTCACACACGTCTATCAATATTTCCACAACGGGTTGCAATTCTATAGCAGAATTCTCCAACCAATACTCAAGCACTCCTGCAAAACCACTTATTGCACTGGCATCGTGTTTCCCCGCATCACTTTTTATATAATTAATAACGGAACGTACATAAAACCTAAAAGCAACCGGAGCCATCCACATTAAATCTTCCAGATATAAGAGGGAATTTCCAATCAGGAACAAGACCCAAAACCCACGAACCAAGTTTAAATCGCGCAACTGCACCAATACCTCCACCAATAGCGACAAATAATAGCGATTTCATTAGATCTCCGTTAATCTCATACGTGGGGGCTACTGACGCATCCTCAAGTCCTACAATAGAAAATACTACTTAAGAGACTGATACGTTTCGTGCAATCATCAACACTTCATCTGCCGAATAAAGATTACTCATTGTCGCTTCAACCTCTGCTTTAAGAACAGATTTATATAAACTCTGTGCATGATTATCGGCTCTGGTAGTTACAATCACATGCTTAATACCAGCTCCTCTTGTAGATAACTGCTCAGATAACATTCCCAAAGACTTTTCAATTAACATACGCCCAATACCTCGCCCTTGTTCAAGTGGCACAACTCCAAGTTGTTCAAGTTCAACAACTACTTCTTTTCGAAAACCACTTTTTTGAAGCCACTCAATAAAACCAATAACCTGTCCATCTTTCTCTGCAACAAAATATTGAATACGAGGATATGCAGCAAAATTACACGCTATCCACTCTTCAGAACCCACTTGTCGTGGAAAAACATTTGCATGAATGCCTGCTACTGAACTGATATCAGTGGATTTCATTTTTCTTATTTTAATCATTTAATCCTACTTCTCTGCCGCTTTTCTGTTTCTAAATTCTTTCTATTGAATTGACATTTTAGAAAACACATTTAAAACAACAACCCCAATCACAATCAACCCTATACCAATAATAGCAGCCAAATCCAAAGATTGCTTAAAGAAAAGCCATCCAATCAAGACAATAATTGTAATTCCAACTCCCGACCATATTGCATAAACAACACCAATCGGCATGCTTCGTAAACACAGCGAAAGAAAATAAAATGCCACTCCATAACTAGCAATCGCCACCACAGAAGGAAAAAATCTGGAAAATCCATCTGAGACTTTAAGCGCAGAAGTACCAACAAGTTCTCCGATGATAGCTATTGTGAGATATAGATAGGGATGCATACTTATTTTTTACCGAATGTTATTCTGAATACCTTTTCAAAAAGAGCATATCAGTCATTGCTTCAACACTAAACTATTATACTTACTTAAACAATCATTCGCAGCTGATTTTAAGGCAGCCGTATCCGTAAACATTGTTACAAACTGATACCCCATATCCGAAAATAAACTGGCATGTTCAGGTGTTGCAGTATGAATTCCAGCTACTATTCTCTTCTCTTTAGCAACCGCAAGAATCTCTCTCAAAAGTTCCATGAAATTTGGATCTTCAAAATCGGCTAATTTCTTATACCCGAGAGATAAACTCAGATCCCAGGGATCCACATAAAGCCCATCAAGTCCTTGTACTTCCGAAATCTCTCGTACATTCCTGACCGCATCAGCAGTCTCTATCATTGCCATTGTCACGGTGAGTTGACTAGCACTCCTGGTATATTCTTGACCATAAATAAGGTTTGATCTAATCGCTCCTAAACTCCTATACCCATCAGGAGGATATTTGGTAGCTTTCACAAAACTTTCTGCCTCGATAGCATTATTAATCATTGGACAAATAAGTCCTATGACACCTGCATCCAGCATTCTCATTATATATACTGAATCATTTGAAGGTAGTCTTACAAAAGGAAATATTCCGGTACTACGAATCGATTGCAACATCGGCAGTACAGCAGACATATCCGAAGCTAAACCATGTTGGGCATCTATTGTTAATGCACCATAAGCAGATTGAGCGATTATTTCAGATGTCCATGAACTTGGTATAGTTAACCAGGCATTTGTAATGACTTTTCCTTCAGACCAAATTTCTTTAATTGTTTGGGACATTCACCTTTTACCTAGAATATTAACACTCTACACTTGGAGGTTAACATGAAAGTTCTCGGTACAAAACCCATGAGGGTTGTTACATAGCACTCTTTACAAGATATATAATTGTCCATAATCCTTCATTACTGGGTAGACTTTCCATAAAAATCTCTAAAGCATATATTTCAGCACTTTCTATAGGAGCAATAACTACAGAATTAGGTTTATAACATCCCAATGACAGTCGCTCTGCGGCATAAGCGGTATCAATTTCCTCTCTGAATTCGACTTCATTAAAGTAGTTCTGAATAAATTCCCGATGAGAAATTAAAGCCTGAGGATGTGAAACTACTTCAACAGGAAGATTGGGATTAAAAGATACAGATGTATTTATTAATAATGCATGATTTATTTCTAATCGTAACTCATCTACTTTCTGATAACTATATTCTTTAATTGCTTCCTGTGTTTCCAATACCATTCCTTTCGTAGATTCCCAGGCAAAAGTACCATAGTCTATTGAATTATTTTTGAGTTCTTGTAAGACATTTTTAGTAGTTGTAAGTGACACAAGTTGATAATCTCTCCAACCATGACGCTTAGCAAATTGAATAGCTGCACGATGATTCGAACTACCTAAATTACCCTGCAATCCTATATTTAATTTCATCGAATAATCTATGGTTATGTGATCAGAATATTATAATTTTTGTCGTAGTTCAAAAAATTCTTTTGGACGGTTATATTGCCAGGGATCTCTGGTATTTGATTTATGAATTTCAATCTTTTGCCAAACATTTCCAGTAACATATGGTTCAATATCGAGCCATTCTTGTAGTTCTTTTTCACTCGGAAAATCCATAACAAGCATTGAACCTTTCATTTTTCCTTCATCATCCAGAAGTGCTGCTCCATACCACATATTTCCGGAAGTAAACAATTTATCACCTAAAGCAATGTGCGCCTCCCTTACCTTCATTCTGCGCTCCAGGGCTTCCCCATCTTTCCCATCCAGACCTATAATTACAAATTGCATATCAACTCTGTCCTTCTTATCCCGCTTATTTTCCTCTGTAAGCAATCACGGTCATTTCAATCTTCGCACCAAATGCCAAACTACTCACAGCAACCATTTCACGCGCAGGTCGAAATCTGCCCAATCGACGCGTGTAAATCTCATTCATCTTCGGTGCGTCAGCGATGTCGGTCAAATATACAGTAACCCTCGCCACATCTGCCAAGCTAAGACCCGCACCCGCAAGGACGCCTTCTATGTTGTCAATGGTGCGCTCAGTCTCAGTGACAATTCCGCCTTCGACAAGTTTTCCTGTTGCCGGATCAAGAGCAATTAGTCCAGCCAGGTAAGCGGTATCACCAGCCCATACTACTTGCGAAAAAAACGGTGCTGGAGCTGGAGTACCAGGAATATTATTCAAGTACTCGACTGAGCCACCCTCATTCGTCAGTTCAGATTTCTTATTCATCTATCACTCCCTTAGTGAGGTAATATAAAAGGGCATCAGGCAAAACTCCGGTGACGCAGATTGTCATCTAACTATAAATCAAAACTATCCCAACGTATAGTTAAAATAGTACTATCTTTTTTAAATTCTGCTTTATGATAAAGACCATCTCCCCAAATGGAAAAATCACCAAATTTCTTTAACACATGGACGCTATCTGTAGAATCAAAAGTTATATCAGGTGAAAAAGTTAATTCCAAATGACCATCTTTACTTACTAAAATAGAAATAGTTTTTCCACTACTAAGTGGCATGCACATTCAAGTAGTTAATTCTTCTTAAATATGAGATAAAATCATACCATGTGACATATAAAATCAGAGTCCAATGACACTATTTTAAATGAAGTTTCTCCCTCTTCTCTCCTTCAACATTCTCTGAAGATACAAATCTTTCACTTTCTTCTTCAAACAAAATTCTGACTGCGGGGGTATCAAGGTCATCCATTTGTCCATCTTTTAGTGACCAGACAAAAGCAAAAACGGCGCCGGAAACAAGACAGAGAACAAGTGGCAAAAGAAAATATAAAACTTCCATCGTAAAACCCTTACCTTATGTATGATTTTTGTGAAAATGCAAGACCAACAACAATGAGCGAACTGATTGGCATAAGCAGAGCCGCAACAAGTGGGGAAACATAACCTCCTATAGCCAATACACAACCAAATATATTAAAAATAAAGGAACTTGCCAAACCTCTGTAAACAACTTTCATACTCTCTCTGGAACCATGAAACAATTTATCGAGTAGTCTGACATCCGGACGTGAAAAAAAACCATCGGAAACAACAAAACTTGCTTCTGCACCCCCGTGCATCGCAATACCAACGGAAGCACTAGCCAGAGCAGCAGCATCATTACTTCCATCACCAAAAAATATACTTACATTTTGATCATTCAGTTCTTTAATTTTTACGACCTTATCCTCAGGAGACATCGAACCAAAAACCCTTGGCTGCGGAATATCTAATGTTGAAGCTACTTTTCTCACTACATCAATGACATCCCCTGAAAGAATGTAAATCTCATTACTTTTTTGTAACTCTGCCATTACCTCCTTCATACCTTCGCGAATCGGGTCTCCAAGTCCCAGAACAAGCTTAAGCTCTCCATTTACAGAAACATAAACAGGAGAACACCCCGATTCTGAAATTCTTAAAACTTCTTCCCCGGCTTCCTGAGGAATCGAAATTTCAGAAGTCTTCATCATTAATTGATTACCTGCCAAGATAAACAAATCATCTACATAAGCAGAAATACCCATACCGGCAGTCTCAGTCACATCACGCACCATCAGAGAATGCGAAGCATAATTTTTAAGATTTTCTACAATCGAACGAGCAACTATATGAGAAGAATACTTTTCCAATTCATAAAGAAAAGGTAAAACACTCCTGTCTCCCCAAATCGAATGAATATTAAATTTCCCTTCAGTCAGAGTTCCGGTTTTATCAAAAATACACCGACGACATTTTGATATAAGCTCTATAACTGTGGTACTTCTTAAATGAATACCTGAACGAGCAGCGTTACCAAGAGCAACGCTTAATGCCAAGGGAGTTGCCATGCCTAAAGCGCAGGGACAGCTTATTATTAAAAGCGCAATCAACCGCTCGAAAGCTTCCTCAAGACCATGCTGCAAACCGCAAAAGAAAGCAACTACAGCAAGTAAAAGAACAATCATAACAAACCATCTGCTTAAACGGTCTACCAGATGTAAAACTGCCGGTCTTGATTTTTGCATATCACTGGCAAGACGGGCAAGACGACCAATTCTTGTTTGCTCACCGGTGGAAGTAACCTCTATACGAAGGGGCGATGATATGTTTTTCATCCCGGCATAGACAAGTCCTTCAACTGACGTTTGTATCGGCACAGATTCCCCGGTCAGAACAGAACAATCAAGGAGACTTTCTCCAGAGCGGATAACACCATCAACAGGAATCACTTCTCCACTTAAAACTTCTATCATACTCCCCTTTCGAACTTCATCAAGTGAAGCCTCACGAACCTTTTCATCTTCAAGTAAATGAACATGAGAAGGTAAAAGAGAAAAAAGAAGTTCGGTTTTTTCCTGAGATTTGTGCTGTGCTCTAAACTGAAGAAATCTGCTTACCAGAAGAAGGAAAATGATTGTCGCAACGGAATCAAAATAAATTTCACCTGCACCTCGAAAAGTATTTATCGCACTTCCGATAAAAGCAGAAATTATTCCCAGTGATATCGGAACATCAAGATGTACCTGTTTTAAGGACAATGCGGCAAAAGCCCTTCGATAAAAGACTCTCCCCGACCAGAACACAGAAGGAATACAAAGTACAAACGAAGTCCATCTGAAAAGATTTTGGTACTGGGCATCAATATCACTGAAAAAACCCGCGTACAAACAGACCGAAAGTATCATGATATTGCCGGCACATGCCCCGGCAATGCCCAATGACAGCAGCAGATTGTTCTCTATTTTTTTTCTAAGTCGGGAAAACTGATGTCCTCTGAAAGGGTGTGGTCGATACCCTATTCTGGTAAACTCTGATGCGATCAAAGAAAGGCTTGTTTTATTTTTTATGAACACAATTTCAGCAACAGACTTTGAAAGGTCCACTCTTACTTTGTACAGTCCTGAAATAATCTCAGGACTTTTCTCCAACAACCATACACAAGCCGGACAATGTACTCCTTCAAGAAACAGCTCTATTCTACCTAATACTTCTCCATTTTCTTCATATGTATGTACGTGATAATCCTGAAACTCTGTTGAATCAAACCACGCAAGGTCTGCCGGAGACTCAGCTTCAACCGCAGGTATGCCCCCGCTTTCACTCTGTTTCTGAAGCGTATAATAATAATCGAGCTTGTTATCTTTGATAAACGAATACACGCAAGCACAACCATTACAGCAGAACTCCCTGCCTTTTCTCAAATGCTTCCTGTAATCTGGAACCTTGATACCGCAGTGAAGACAAATTATCGTATCTTCATCTTTGCTTTTTTCATCACTCATTGTATTTTACCTGTTAAAAATAAACAAAGATGGCTCCTTCCTCTGAAATTTTAATAACGGTTCTGCTCTCAAGTCTCATCGGCAGTCTTCATTGCCTCGGGATGTGTGGTGGTTTTGTCGCCCTGTGCTGTTTTTCTGGTGACAATACACAGTCGAAAACCATAAGTTATATATCAGAACTTGCATACCATTGCATGCGTTTCATCAGTTATATTTTTCTTGGTTTCCTTGCAGGCTTACTTGGGAATATAAGCTCCCAGTATATGGCAGCAGCCGGATTCCAACGTGGTTTTGGTGTTTTTGCGGGGATTATTCTTATTGTCTGGGGGTTGCGTGATATTGGTTTTTTTTCCAGCCTCCAAAGTCGATTTTCCGGTATTTCATCTTTACAATATTTTCTGAGCACAAAACTTATTTCTTTAAAAATCTTTCAGTACCCGATAAAAAGCAGGGGAGTCACAAGAGGAGCATTTATCGGATTAATGTCTGGTTTACTACCTTGTGGTTGGCTTTATGCTTATGTTCTGACCGCTTCCACTACCGAAAATGCCTTATCCGGAATGTGGATAATGGCTGCTTTCTGGGCGGGAACAGTACCGGTGCTCTTCATTTTTGCAAGAGTACTGAAACAGGTAAATCAGTTATGGCTTGGAAAAATACCAAAAATCACAGCCCTGTTTATCATTGCTCTTGGACTGATGAGCATAAGCGGCAGAATGACAAGAATTGAAGATCCTTCGATTTTCAGGAAACACAATGAATCATCAACAACTCATAATAATGATGAAAATTCCAGCACCTCATGTCATTGATTTGTTAATCTCTTTTTGATGTCTCTTCCAGAGGAACCTTAATTTTATATGAAGAGTCATTGTCATCTGAAACAACCAGTTCAAAACCACCTCCTTCATCCATGATTGCAAGCCATCCGAAATAAATATTCACTCCGATTGTTACTGTCAGTATCAAGCCTACTATGAACTTCCAGCGCTTTGATTTATCCATTCCGCTTTCACTACCTATGGTTTTTTCAAATGATATAACAGAGAATCCCGAAAACCGTTTTGGCTCTCTACCTTGATTTCAACTTCCGATTCAGGAAACTCCAAAGGGAAATACAGCAAAATACTTACCATCTGGCTTGATTTAGGAGAAATATTTACCTGTTCAAGGGGAATCACTACTCTTAATGATTCATTTTTTTCAACGGAAAGAGAATACACATCCCCACTTTCACCTCCGTTTGTAAGCTTGATTCGTATATGATTCATGATTTCACCTGTTTCAAGAACACGATAAGGCTCCTTAGCATCTCTCAATATCTGAACCATTGTATCTTCACGGGTAAGTAACCTGAAGAAAAAAGAACCTGTTAATATAAGAAGAGCAAGAAAATATAAAACTGATCGAGGTCTGATAATCCGAAACCCACTATCTCCGGACTGTTCTCCTTTAAATTGTGCCGAGGAACCGTATTTAATCAGATCAGGAGCCTGTCCGATTTTTCTCATCACCGCATTACATGCGTCAATGCACTGCGTACAGTGTAGACATTCCATTTGAAGCCCACTGCGAATATCGATACCGGTCGGGCAAACTTCAACACACTGATAACAATCAATACAATCTCCTTTTTCGCTTCGGTCTTTGCCTTTCCCTCTTGGCTCCCCTCTTCGTTCATCATAGCCAACTATCAAGGAATTTTTATCCAGAAGAACGGACTGAAGTCTTGCATAAGGACAGGCGATCGTACACATCTGCTCTCTAAAGTAGGCAAAATCAAAAACCACAAGAAATGTAACGAAAAGCATGATTCCAAAAGGTACCGGGTTCTCCAGTGGTGGAAGAGTCATCCAGTGGAGTAAAGTATCGGAGCCTATAAAATAGGCAAGAAATGCATTTGCAAGGACACTGCTTATAAAAAAATAAATTATATACTTAAGAGTTTTTTTCCATATTTTTTCAAATGAAGAAGCTTCAAGATCACGCTTCCTTCTTTTATTGGGAGAACCCTCTATAAGAGTCTCTATCGGTCTGAAAACAAATTCAAGGTACACGGTCTGGGGACACGCCCATCCACACCAGACTCTACCCAGAATCGCAGTTGCAGCAATGATACATATCCCTATAGACAACAAAAACAATAGAAACAGCAGGGCATCTGTGGCAAAAAAAGATTTTCCAAAAACAACAAACTCCTTCCCGACAACGTCAAGAAGAAGTAACGGTTTTCCATTGATTTTTATAAAAGGTACCACAACGTAAAGTGCGATCAGAAACCAGGCAAGAGTTCGTCTTTTAAAGTAAAAATTTTCCTTTGCGATCTTCGGATACAGCCATCTGCGTGTACCATCCAGAGTCATAGTTGAAAGAACCTCCTCAGGAGGAGTCCCCGCCCTGTGACTACCTGCATGGTGATCAGTTTCTGCCATGGCTGCCCGTTAGGATAAACTTTAGATAAACTTCCGCTTCATTACTGAAGAGAAGTTGCCTCGCTCAAGTCTCCTTCTGCTCCTTTTCCCGGCACATTAGTTCCCTGTATCGACCTTATAAACGCAACAAGAGCGAAGCGTTCTTCTTCACTTAGTTGCCCTTCCCAGGGAATCATTCCTTTTTCCACAACTCCGACATTTATAATATGGAGTATCCGCTCCAAACTACCACCATGAATCCAGTAATCATCTGTCAGGTTTGGTCCGATTAAACCTTGTCCTTTATCCGCATGGCAAGCCATGCAACGTGAAGCAAAGAGGTCTGTTCCTTTTATTATCATTTCTTCACTTAATGCTGCTTTAACAAGCCTTGTTGTCAAATCCTCTGCGGTTCCTCCTCCAGAAACTTCTCCTTTCTGCTGTTCTTTCAGATCCAAAGCAAGTTTCATCTCAGCTTCGTACTCTTCAATACTTCCAGTTCCATAACCGGTCATATAGTAACCGCAATAAACAACAGAAAAAATAACTGTTGCCCAGAACATATTCACCCACCAGCGTGGCATGGGGTTATCATACTCAACTATCCCGTCATAAACGTGACTATCTTCAATTTCATCTTCAGATTTTTTTTCACTCATAGCTCAACCTTCATCAATTACCACTTAAATTATCAGACTCATCTTCAAGCGGGAGACCGGATAACCTCTCAATCTCATTTTTTTTTGTAAAAAAGAACGCCCTCACACAGATCACTACAAATAGTGTCAAACATACGATCAGAGCGATCTTTGGAAGCATTGTAAGCATTTTAACTATCCCTGTTTATTTCTCTTTCTTGTCTGAGACTTCTTTTTTAAAATCAGTTCCAAGTCTCTGAAGATATGCAATCATTGCTATGATCTCCTTATCCTTCAATTCTCTCGTTTCACCAGACTGTTTCAGACGCTGGGATATTTCTTCAGCCTGAGACATTGCCAAAGACTCAGCAGAATCAATTTCTTCAGGCGAATAGGGAGTTCCCAGCCATGCCAAAGCAGCAAGTTTTCTTGAGGTATCAGATAGATCAAGGTCATCTTCAAGCATGTATTTGTATTCTGGCATTATAGAACCAGGAGAAGTCGATCTCGGGTCTTCCATGTGACGTACGTGCCAAAGGTCAGGATATTTTCCTCCTACACGGTGCAGATCAGGACCGGTTCTCTTTGATCCCCATTGAAATGGTCGATCATAAATAAACTCCCCTGCACGAGAATATTCGCCGTATCTTTCAGTCTCTGATCTGAATGGTCTTACCATCTGAGAGTGACAGGTATAACAACCATCCCGAACGTAAATATCTCTTCCTTCAAGCTCAAGCGGAGTATATGGTTTAACACTCGAAATGGAAGGAACATTTTTCTCAATCAAAAACGCAGGAACAAACTCAAACAAGGATGCAACAATAACAGCAACCGTTGTCCAGACTGAAAGCGCAACGGGAAGCCCTTCAAGTCTGCGATGAAAAGTCTTTCCAACCTTCGCGGATTTATCTACCAGAGCAGGTGCTGAGCTTTCCGTATCCTTAATATCACTATCTGAAGCAATGATGGTTCTGAATATTGAATATGCTCCAAGAACAGTCCCTAAAAGATACATAGACCCGCCAATCAATCTAATCCAGTACATCGGTAGCAGCGGAACCACGGTTTCAATGAAATCAGGATACATGAGGCGTCCACTCTGATCGAAAGCTTTCCACATAAGACCCTGAGTAACCCCGGCAACCCACATTGAAACAGCGTACAGAACAATTCCGATTGTTCCCAACCAGAAATGAAGTGACATCAACTTTGTACTGTAGATCTCTTTTTTCCAAAGTCTTGGAACAAGCCAGTACAACATTCCAAATGTTATAAAACCATTCCAGCCCAGGGCACCTGAATGAACGTGCCCAACCGTCCAGTCGGTATAATGGGAAAGTGCGTTAATTGACTTTACTGATAGTGCCGACCCCTCAAATGTTGCCATACCATAAGCGGTAATACCCACAACAAAAAACTTGAGGATAGTATCATCAGCAACCTTGTGCCATGCTCCTCTCAAGGTAAGAAGTCCGTTAATCATCCCTCCCCAGGAAGGAGCAATCAACATAACGGAAAACACCATACCCAGCGTCGATAACCAGTCTGGAACCGCAGTATAGTGCAGGTGGTGTGGACCTGCCCATATGTATATAAAAACCAGTGACCAAAAGTGGATAATTGAAAGTCGGTAAGAAAACACCGGTCTTTCAGCTGCTTTTGGCAGAAAGTAGTACATCAGACCAAGAAATGGTGTTGTCAGGAAAAAGGCTACCGCATTATGACCGTACCACCATTGAACAAATGCATCTTGCACTCCTGCATAAATCGGATAACTCTTGAAAAAAGTCACAGGAACGGCAAGAGAATTTACAACGTGTAGTACCGTAATCGTTATTATGGTAGCAATGTAAAACCAGATTGCGACATACAAGTGTCTCTCTCTTCTGTTAAGAAGGGTCATAAAAAAGTTTGCGGCAAAAGTCAGCCATATGAGGGCAATTGCAATATCAATTGGCCACTCAAGCTCGGCATACTCCTTTGAAACAGTGATACCCAAAGGCAGAGTGATCGCTGCTGCCACAATAATCAGCTGCCATCCCCAAAAATGAATCTTGCTTAAAAGATCACTCCACATCCTGGCTTTTACCAGTCTCTGTGTCGAATAATATATTCCTGTAAAAACAGCGTTACCACAAAAAGCAAAGATAACGGCATTTGTATGAAGTGGTCTGAGTCTGCCGAAGCTGAACCATGACGAGAGATTAAGTGGCCAGTACGCTAATTGAGCTGCAATCAGAACTCCAACAGACATACCAACAATTGCCCATATGAGAGTTGCAACAGCAAACATCCTTACGATACGGTCATCATAAGAAAATGTTTCAATCGAAGATTCTTTAGAAGTCATAAGAAGGACACCATCAAAAAATAGTCTGCATTAATTTTGTGAGAATGCTACACAAAATTATTCTTTTGATAAAGCTCTAAAAAATTAAACTTGAAAACTGGAGTAACTGAAATGTTACATAAAGTATTCAACTATTCGGAGGGCACACAGAAAGAGTTGATTATCGGAATTAAAGCAGATACATGCACACTTATCGACGCATCTGTTGAAAAACAAAACGAGCTAAAATCATGTTGATTCTATTCTTATCTTTCTATATACTTGGTATATTGTCTTAGATAGAGACAATGCATTATTAAGGTCTACGTACGAACCAAGCCATGAGTTCGATACGGTGGTTGTTATACTGCTTTTGTATGAACATCAATGAAAATCAATTCAACCTCTTCTTTACAGCTGTTATTTGTCAAACTTTGACGTCTTAATATAGTTATTACAGCATTTTTTAGTTCTTCAATACCATCCCAGTGATCGCATAATTCTTCAATTACATACGTATAATAATTTTGATCTATCGCATCATATGCAGACGCCAAAACGCAATCATTTATGTCGTAGCCAATGAGATGAACTTCTTCGATTAGATGATCATTAAGAAAAGTATGTAACGCATTCTTTTCAAACCCTTTAAAACACGATCTTACATTTTTTTCTATTTGAATAACTGGTTTAGATTTTAAATTTACCTCCTCTATAAGCTCTGTTGCTATATTTCCTGCTTCTTCTTTCGAAACTGAAAATTTATTTTGTTTAAAAAACATTGAATCTTCATCTGCATAATACGAAGCCAATACATATGCATCGTATTCCTTAACTCGAACATACGACTGCATTATTTGAATAAGTGGCAATACCTTTTCTGACAAGGTTCCTGGCTGGATATCGATTAGCAATAATGCTTTTCTTCTGTCATTGCTAGGTATGTTTATCTGCATGTTCCTTTAGGAGTATAGAACGCAACGGTATAACATCATATTCATCAACGTCCTAATCTATTATATCGGTCGATGATCATTCACAATAAGAGATTGATACTTTTCTTATTCTCCGGCTGCCGTATTAATTACCTCAGTAGCCAATTTTTTTATAACAACATCATATTCCATGAACATCCCATACTCAGATGATTCACGAAAATTAAATTTCCCGAGTTCTCCAAGTTGACCTTTCGTTTGTTTTGCAAAATATACAATCTTCTCGGGTGAGGTTGTTTGAGTTTCCTGAATAGCACGGGCTATGAGAAATGCAACATCATAGGCAGAAGCAGCCAGGGTAAGATGATTATCATTACCAAAGTGTTTCATATAACGATGCCGAAACGATTCTGTAACTTGATTGTCAGGATAAATAGCCCCTTCAAACGCTTTTGATTGTGAACTTGGCAGACTCTCAAACAAATCTGTACCATAAAATATTTTCTTACGAACATTCGGGTTAGAAAGTTTTGCAAAACTACTCAAATGATGGGGCGATAAGAGTAGCCCTAAATATGATTCTTCATTCGGAGTGATTCTGTTCAGAAATGTCTTTAAGTCAACATCTTGAGGGCTGATAAGAGCAATCTCCCTATACTCTTGATCAGATGAAAGTGCTTTTTTTATCTCATCGGCAAAGCTCTGAAAAAATATATTATCTGATCGCAACACCTCAAAACGTGTAACTCCTTGCGAAGATAAATAATGAACCAGTGCTTCTGCATAATGTGCGGTAGGATTCATTGAACGGAATACATAATTCCTTCCCACGGCAAATTCTGAAGGAAAACAAACGGCAATAAGAAGAACTTTATTTCTCTCGGCAATAGGTGCAATCGCATGAGCTGAGGGACCACCAAAGACAAATACCATTTGCGCATTATCCTGGGTTGTCAATTTGCGAAATGCCGTTACTCCATTTCTTGCTTCAAGTTGATCGTCTTCAACAATCAGTTGCAAAGAAGAAAACTTCTCAGGATGCTCAATTATCGCTAATTGGATACCATTACGAACGGCACTTCCAATAGTAGCAAAAGGTCCTGTAAGAGCTGTAATCAAACCTATAGGAACTTTGTCCGATGCTATCGCATTTATCGGCATCATCCCAACAAATGCAAGATTCAGCAGCACAATAAATCGTATTAGACTGTATTTCATACTACCGTATATTTCAATCCAAGTGCATAAGAGATAAGGATCTTACATACAGGACGAAACTCCCGTAACGAAAATTATTATACTTTTCTACTCCAAAATTAATTCAACATCAACATCCTCTTCTTTAGCATTTCTAATAAGCTCAACAATGATATTAAAGTCTTCTCCTGAAATTTTCTCAGTTTTTCCCATCACCAACAATTGGTTAATCCAATAGAGTTCTGCGATACCAGCTGTATGAAAACTTTGACTACCTATTCTCATGCAACTTCTTCAATGCCCTCGCATGAGCAATGTAGCCGTTTTTTATATAAAACTCAGATGCTTTCGTAGATGCCAAAAAAGTCCTTCTACAATTTAACTCAACCGCCAGTACATCAAGATAAGACAAAAGTTCCGATCCATATCCTCTCAAATCTTCCCCGGCTAATGTAGACATGTCGTGAATCATCATCTCCCGATCAAGTGCAGCATGAGGTGAAATTGTATAACTGGCAACGCAAACGACTTTAGCATTTTTGAATAATCCAACAAGATGATAACCATCACGCTGTAATTGATTTTTCCTCTTAAGAAAGTCTTCTTGCTTTAAGTCGGGACGAAGGGTCTTAAGAGCGTGCCACCCAAGAATCCAATCTTGCTCGGACAACAATTCACGACAAAAATTTTCACTACTAAGAACGGATGATTGATCTATTTGATTAACGGATGTTGACATAATTTAAGTAAAAAAGTTAACGGTTTGCATTCGTTTTGTCTCAATTCTATACGATTGTTCTCTTTCTAATTTCCAGCTTTTACTTTTACGCATTTTTCTTTAATATCATAAGCTCAAAAAGGAGCACTTGACAAGTTGCGGAGCTGCAACTAAAGCTAAACTGTTATTCCCTTAATCCTCCCAGGCATAAATGCGTGATGCATACGAACAATTTTTTGAGTCACTGAAGATAGAACAGGAAGAATTCTTCCGATTTGGGCTGAGTGAGATCATTCATGTCCCCTTTGATGTAGCGTGTGTTGAATGGGAACAACTAAAATTGCGTATTACAAACGGCGAACCAGTGCATATCCGAGGTTTTGGTCGGAACGCTTCAAACTCCCACCTTTTTATTAACTTATATGCCTCACTTTTAGGGCATCAGAATATTTCGATTGATCCAACAAATAACGCTGCTCCTGCGAAATTGCTCCAGAGATTGACTGGATTTTCCAAGACTTCAAAAAAGGGCTGCAAACGCCTCCGTAACTATCAGGTCACACATGTTTTTGGACGGACAAAGAACCCCTACGCATTTACAGCCCCATGGAACATCGTATATTTGCCAAAAATCATCGATCCATTTACTGGACACGAATCAACTGGTGATTTGACTCTAAAGTTCCAACAGATGTTTAGAAATCATATATTTAATCTTTTTTCACCTATGATTCATGACTTCAATCAAATAGTCGGTGATCAACAAATGACATCTCGAATCGATGCATACCTTTCAGTCCTTGACGAATCACCCGCATTAGTGAAAAAACTTCGGAACTCACTGATAGACGAATGGAAACCTATTACTGTAAATGCTTCTTAAGTAACGTCATTCCCCTCTCTATCAACATCATTCATATCCATTCCTTATTGCAGAACATTATATTCATCTTAGCCATTTGCCCAGCTACTATAAACTTCTAAAGCATTCTTTAACTTATCCATTTCTATCTCAAAAGGAGGAGCGTCTGTTGATATAGGAAATGCAAACCAATGCGTAGTTCCATCACCATTATCAAAAGCAAATTCTATTGCTTTTCGGTGAGTAGTATTGTGACTAACTGGAGCTAAACTAATATTTTTCCACATCTCATCAAAATCAGATAAAGAAGCAATCGGATCAGCAATCAAAAATGCTCCTACGCTATTCCATGCATTAACCGCTCCAATTTCTGCATGTTTGAACTTCTGTGCTAAACAGATTGCGCTATCTTGAGAGATTATTTTAAAAAATTCATATCCATTTCCAGAACTTGAAATGGCACGTGAGTAATTCACTATTATTTGAGATAGATTTTCAGATTCACCAGTGTGTCTTATACCGAAAAATGCATCATCAAAAAATGCCTCGAATGCAACTTCTCTTCGAGAGCCTAAATACCGTCTAGCCTCTTCCAGCTCACAAAATCTACCAGGCTCAAAAGCAACCGCTCTTTCCCACTCCCCATTTACGGCAAGCTGTCCCAAGTTAGGAGATTTTTTAAAAATATCGTTTTTAATCATTCTACAATCAGAAAGGTATAACGTCTAAATGTTTGCAGCCGTTCTACGACTTGCGAAAAACACGTTGTTAATCGCTAATTATTAAATGTTCGTATAATTTCGTCAAGTTGTGTGATCGTAGTCAAAAAGGGTGACGTTTTACCATTGTGGTTGTGGCTCGATACATTGTCGGTCTCTAGCGGAATCTGCCATTTGCCGAGTCTCCATTTTCGACGAGGCAGTTAGGGGAATTCTGTCCGTCACGCATATTTCTTCAGGAGTTATCTTTGCAACCGCAATATAAGAATGGGTAACCTCGGCCGGATCCTCACCTTCGTGAGATTCAACGTGCACAATCAAAGCGACTGGAATTTTGGCTCCGGTTCTCATCATAACTCGCCACTCTGCTTTATCCCCATGATGAAACATATGGCGTGTAATGAATTCCTGATAATCCAGCGGAAAAATTCTTTTGTCCGGGGCAACAATCTCTATAGATGTTCGCCCGGAATCAACAGTCCGAGAAATCAGTTGGTATCCTGAGACCCCAGGGCATAAGCGATAAGGAGTATGGTTTGGATCGGTTTCGTCAATTAATTCTCTACAAGCTTCATAGTTAAGATCGGTATAAACCGACTCCACGGTTCCATTTAAAATTTCATCAGCTAGACAAATTCCTTTGGCGAAGCCGATAAAAATCAGGGCTACGATAAAAATTCTTACCTGCAGGATGTAACGCCCCATTTCCTCTCCTTTACTAAACTTGAACTCGAGCGCACCTAGGTTAGTTTAACGTAGCCACGTTGCTCAAAAAATTCCTTTGGGCGGTTAAACTTCCATGGATTTTTCACGTTGCACTTATATATTTCGAGAGTTTGCCAGACATCACCAACAACATAGGGCTCACGCTTGAGCCAGTCGCTCAGCTCTTGTTCTGATGGGAAATCCATCACTGCCATTGAGCCGGTCATTTTACCATCATCATCAAGAATTGCTGCGCCGTACCAACGATTGCCTGCTGCCTCCATCTCATCTCCCAACTTCAAATGAGCATCTCGTGAAGCCAATCTTCGGTTCATTGCCTCTGAATCTTCACCATCTTTTCCGATAACTATGAACTGCATGGATTCCTGCTAAAAAATGTTGGTATAAGAAGAAAACTTTGAGTTGCGGGATAACATTATATTCATCAACTCTCCTAAAGTTACTATATCAGTCGATGATCATCCTCAAGAGATTTTTCATAATGAGGAAACAAAATATGCTGAGAAATAGCTACATACAAAGCTCCGTGACGCATATTGTTAATCAACGGTAAATACACCGCTAAAAATCAGTACTTTACAAATTGTCGCTTTTGTGCGACAATGGTTCAATGGGAGAAATTATTAAAACCATCAAGTTATATATAGACCCTACTGGCAAAGTTCCATTCGAATCATGGATTGGTAGTATTCGAGAGACTAAGAGTAAGGCAAAAATATTACAGCGCATTGATCGATTACGACTAGGAAATTTTGGTGATTGTAAAAGTGTAGGAAGCGGAGTTTATGAATTAAGGATTCATTTCGGACCAGGGTTCAGAGTTTATTTTGGTTTGCAAGGGGAAACCGTAGTGTTGTTACTGTGTGGAGGAGATAAAAGTACTCAAAAGAAAGATATTACGAATGCCCATAATTATTGGAAGGAGTTTAAAGACAATGAGAAATAAAAACTATGATGACTTTCTGAAACAAGAATTAACGGATGCCTCTCTTGCGGCTGAATATCTATCCAGCGCAATTCAGGACGGGTCAATAGATGAATTTCTAGTTGCCTTGCGCAACGTTGCAGAAGCACATGGTGGCATCGGTACTCTATCAGAAATTACAAATTTGAACAGGCAGAGTATGTACAAAATGTTATCTGAAGATGGAAACCCCACATTGTCCAGCTTGCTTACTGTTCTTAAAGCTATGGGGATTAATCTAAATTTCTCTTCAGATGATGAGAAAGAAGCGGCTTAATGAGTAAACAAAACTAGTCAAATAAGAACTACTCATAATGGATTTCAAAGATCGGAAATAGTGCGATTGTCGCACTTAGCATTATATAAGAGAATGTACTCGCATTATGTCAATGTAGACAAAAGAAGTGTCATATAAAACAAAAAAGGGTGAGAAAACTCACCCCCCCTACCCTCTTCAGACCAAATCCGGACTGAGACTAAATAAGGTTAAAGTCCAGCACACTGCCTTCTGGACTTTAAACACTTCTAACGCAACATACTCAGTCTTTCTTCCAACATATCCGGATCGTGTTCATATCCCTTCAGTGTTTGCTGAAGAGCTATGGGATCCAGGTCAAGGTGTTGAGCAACCCAGGCAAAGCTGAATGCTCTTGTTGGTGTAAGCTTGCCAAAAAGCCACTGTCTTGCACTTCTTACTACGTGCCGATCACACTGGGCAGAGCCAAATGCATCACATATTGCACGTGCAAGAACTGCTGATAAGAGGTTTCTTTCAGGCTTTACAGCTCGGGTTGGTGCCCCGTTACTTTCAACTTCCTCAACACCACCAGCGCGAAATCTAGCAACAGACATACGCAAAGAGCCTTTATTTAGATTTACCACAGTATCATGGGTATTTATATCTACTGCCCCTAAACACCCCCATGAAGGTTTGAATTTACTATCTTGAACCCCAGAGCATTTCGTGATGATATACACCATGAAAAACACCGGGGAGAATGGAGTAAAATAAACCCGCTTAAAGTAGAAAGCCTCAGTTTATTAAAAACTTACGCCCACTATTTTAAGTGTCTTAAACCTTTATATGGCATAGCTGATACTGTCAAGTCTTACCTATGGTATTTTACTGATTTTATTTCTTTTTATTTCCAAGATGTACGAAAATAAACATTTAATCCGTAAAAATGTCCGATGAATAACAAAACCCTATTCGTTTTACTAAGTGTAGTTACTCTTTTTATTATCTCGAAGCTGTATTTTCTTGCACTTAGGGACTCTTCCCAGTGGACGGGCTTCTACGTGTCCTCATTTCACATACTTATAAGCTCCGTTGCTGCTTTTTATTTTCTTGGAAAAAAGCACAAAAAATAAAATTAAAAAAACTCTTTTCTATTTTATTTCTATATGCTAGATTCTCTAGAAATAAGACGCTCTGCTTAAGTCGGCAGATGAATTAACAAAATCAGAATGGCACTGTAAGTAAATGAACGATCAACTCTCCTTTACCCTCGCTCCGGTTCAGAGACAGGCACTGGAATATCTTAAAAATTTCATTGTTAAAAACGGTTTTGCCCCTACTTTGAAAGAAATCTGCGAGTTTTTGGGCGTGAAATCGGTATCAACTGCACATTTTCATCTCAGCAGGCTTGAAGAGAAGGGATTTATCAGACGTGGTGCGAAAGGAAGTATAGAGATTCTTGACAAAAAGAGTTCTGAGAGCATGGTGAATCAATCATCATACAGCGTACCCCTTATGGGTCTTATTGCAGCCGGGGCGCCTATAGAAGCGATCGAGGACTCTTCTGTCTATATTGATATCCCCCCCCAGTACTTTGATAGAAAACGTGAATTGTATTGCTTGCAGGTCACCGGGGACTCTATGATAGATGCACATATTATGGATGGTGATATCATTATAGTTGAAAAAAAGGACTCTGCCGAAAATGGGCAAATTGTTGTTGCACTATTAGACGATGGGACTGCAACACTTAAAACTTTTCGGCGATTAAAAGGAGGGAAGATCATGTTAATTCCCCACAACCCTGCTCACACTCCTATTACCCTTGACTCTGTTACCATTCAGGGGAGGCTTCTAGGTTTAATAAGAGAACTGCATTAAGATATTTTAAGAATTAGTAAAACAGTAAGGACGTAAACATCATGAAAAAAAACACGAAAGAAGCAATTGATACATCAATCAAAACTGACTCAGAGAAAGAAAAAGCACTAAGTGCAGCCCTTTCAATCATTGAAAAGAACTATGGTAAGGGCACCATCATGAGTCTGCTTGATGGAAACAAGCAAGAACCAGTAGAGGCAATTTCTACCGGTAGTATTGGGCTTGATGTTGCAATTGGAATAGGTGGTGTTCCCCGTGGAAGAATCATAGAAGTGTATGGTCCTGAATCTTCCGGGAAAACAACACTTACCCTTCATCTTGCTGCTGAAACGCAGAAAAAAGGAGGTACCGTTGTGTTTATTGATGCAGAACACGCTCTGGATCTTAAATACGCAGCACGTCTTGGAGTCGATATAAACAAGCTCCTCATCAGTCAGCCCGATTCAGGTGAACAGGCACTGGAAATTGCTGAAACCCTGGTACGGTCTAATGCAGTTGATCTGGTTGTGGTGGACTCTGTGGCGGCACTCACTCCTCAAGCAGAGCTTAATGGAGACATGGGAGATTCACTGCCAGGATTACAGGCACGTCTTATGAGTCAGGCGCTCAGGAAGCTTACTGCTGCGGTGTCTAAAACAAAAACTTCAATTGTGTTCATCAATCAGATCAGAATGAAAATTGGGGTCATGTTCGGGTCTCCGGAGACTACTACCGGTGGAAACGCGCTGAAGTTCTACTCATCCCTGAGAATGGATATAAGAAGAATCGGTTCAATCAAGGAGAAAGATGAAGTCATAGGAAACAGAACAAAGGTAAAAATAGTAAAAAACAAAGTGGCGCCACCTTTTCGTGAAGTTGAATTTGATATTATTTACAACGAGGGCATCAGTTTAACAGGTGAGCTGGTTGATCTTGGAGTAAAAGCCGGGATCATCGACAAGGCAGGAGCCTGGTACGCATTTAAGGGAGAACGCATAGGGCAAGGCAGAGAAAGTGCAAAACAATTTCTGAAAGAAAACCCCGAGACTATGGAAGAAGTCCGAAAGCTCATCCTTGACAGCGCCGGTATTGAAAATGCAGTGCTTCCGCTTGACACTACTGAGGATGAAGAGTTTATGGATGAGTCCCTGAGCGTCATTGATGGCGGGAAATCTCTGGAAGATTAAGAATTTTTCTGACGTACAACAGTTTATGAGGGGTGCTCCTAACCCCTCATAAATCTACACTATTTGCGCTTTTCCCGAAGAAAATTACAAACTCCCCATCTTTTCACATTTCAACTCTAAAGCAATTCAAAGATCCTACCGATACTTTCCTTAAGGGCAGTACTACACCCAAGGATTTGGTGTGTATTCGATATGTTACAACACGTATGAACTCAAGGAAGAGAGAGGTCAATACTATGGCAAGACCATTTTATCCCCAGGAAGCAGACGATGCTGACTTGGATTGGCTAATAAGTAATTTCTTATATGAGAGACCAAATTATGTACCTGTAGAGGTCGGGGCACTTCCCCTTATTTTGATCCCATATAAAGAAGTAGGTGAAAATATTGAAGACATACCTCACCAAAGTGAGGAAAATGAGGAAAAGCTGAACGACTCTACTAGAAAAGAATCAATCTAGGTAGATTTCATTGTCGAGCATTCTCAAAAGATATTTTGCGGTATCAAGTAAGACAACACATGCCCCTTCACTACAACTTTTTGTGATGAAGGGGATTATTTTTTCTGCCTCCTTTTGAGACACCCCTCTAAAATATCCATCCAGAATAATACACTGAGAGTTTTTTCTAAGCCTGTTTAATAATTTTAATAAAAAAATCTTCTTAAAATCAAGATAATGTAATTGATGAATCGCCGTCCCCAAAGAAAGACTCAAGAGATCAAGTGCTTCACAAGATAGATAAAAATCTTTCAGCAAAAGCCGATTCAGAAAAAAAGAGGACAATTCCGATAAAGGTGCTCTATGAATATCATAGAATGAATACCCATCAACAACAACTGAATATCTCCTGGGGTCAAGACGCCCTCCCAGACAAGAATGACATAAAGAGGCAGCTTTTGCTGAATTACTCAATAGCCCCGACCCGGAACACACCACACATCTTCCAAACTCTGACAGATATGAATAATGATTGGAACCAAACCCCCTCATAAGGCTTGCCGGATGTCGTTCAAATATCTCCCTGATTACAAGCAAAATTCCAGAAAAAGAATCAAAACAGGAATACATATTGTTTTTTCTTTTATCATACGAAAAATCTACATATAGCAAGGAGCCAGACACAGCAGATTCACGTATAGATGAGAAAAAATTACTTCTCTTCTCTTCATCCTGTAAAGAAACATCACCAGGGAGAAGATACACCGTGCTACGGCGAATATCATTAATAGAACTTTTCTTAAGAGGTAAAGAATCAATTTTCCTGTCCGGCAATTCAAGAGAATCTTTAGAGACTCTGATAACGGATGACACTTCCAGCAGAGTCTCACAAAGAGATCCAGGTTCATCAAAAATAACATAAGTACCAGATAATTTTTTAAGCTCACATGCTATTTTATTCTGGTATGAGAGAGGAATACCACTAAAGAAAAACCTGAATACCAAAAAGTGTTCTCTTTCTGTGGCAAGTACCCGCGAGAGAAACGATAAGAGAGTCCTGTCAAATCTTGAAAAATCTGTAACCACTGATAAAAAACAGGAAGAACCGAAACCCAGACGGATTAAAAAACTGATGGCGTACTCCAAAGTATTCACTTCTTCATTCTGGGGCATCTTCCCAAAATCCCAATGATACGCAATCTCAGAAAACGGAGTCGAAAGAAACTCACGAATCGTAAACAAGAGGTCTGATTCAACACGAGAACGAAGCGCAAACGAATCGAACCTGGTATGAGTGATATCCTGATTCTTCTCAATAGAATCAAGATACTTTAAGCACTCACCATAGGTTAAAAGTGATATATTACGATTTTTTATCAAACAATCTAAAGAGAGCCTTGACCACTTAACGCCCTGATCATCAGAGACGAATACTTCAGTTTTATGCCCGGATTCAAACGGAGAAAGCATATTGAGGAGAGTCTGCTTGCTGTTAATAAGCTGAGAATCACCTATAAAAGCAAATTTCATCTCAGGGATTACTTCATCAGTTATTCCGTCAGGTGCAATATCTTCTAATAAAATTTTGCATTTCGGATCAAAAATCGAATAGCGAACCCCACCATCAAGGCAAAGCACAGAAGAAGGTATCTGCTCCATCCATGAAAGAATTTCATCATACGATACTAGCCGATCAGGCACTTTCAAAGCATAAAACTTTGGCTTTTCACCAGCAGCAGTTGAATCGCTAAAAGATATTTTAGATTTTAATTCGTCTTTTAACTGCCTGAGAATAAAAGTATAAAAAGCCTTTTCAATACCTAAAAAACGAACAATACTTTGCTTTTTGTTTACTTCAAACGGAACTTCCGTAAAAATAACATCTTCATTCTTCTTGAAAAAATCACCTGTCTCTTTAGCATAATGACCGATCTCAAAATCCACACCCCGAATCGGGTCAAGACCTGAAGTTGAAAAAAACACATTCGACTTCCTCATATAAAGGTAGTCTGCCAAGACATCCAGTTCTTTAGATGAATCAGAGGATAGTAGAAAAAAATGTGACGCCTTTTTTTCAGCCAACATCACACCCACAGATGGGAAGAGCTAACGCTATAAAGACTTTTTGACTGTTTCAAGTCGCTCTTCAAATAATGTCTTATATTCTTCAAGATGAGCTTCTGAGTCAGCTTCAAAACGCATTACTAAAGCAGCTTGAGTGTTTGAAGCACGCACAAGACCCCACCCATGAGGAAATGTCACTCTCACTCCGTCAAGAATATTTACATCGAACTCGGATAAGGCATCTTTCATTGCCGAAACAAGTTTAAATTTCAACTCATCTTCACAGTCAATACGTAACTCAGGAGTAGATACCATCTTCGGGATATCAGAAAGCAGCTCGCTAAGGGGTTTATCGGTTGAAGATAATATCTCAACAATACGAGCAGAGGCATGAAGTGCATCATCAAAACCGAAAAACTCGTGAGCAAAAAATATGTGTCCACTCATTTCACCAGCAAGCTCAGCATCGAGTTCTTTTAGTTTTGCTTTAATCAAACTGTGCCCGGTTTTAGCCATAACCGGATTTGCTCCCTCAGCTTTGAGGACATCAAAAAGCACTTGAGAACATTTTACATCACCAATGATGGTTGGATTTTGAACTGTCTTTAAGAGCTCTCTCCCATAAATTAAAAGCAGCATATCACCAAAAATAGGGTCGCCATTTTCATCAACCACGCCAATTCGATCAGCATCACCATCCCAAGCGATTCCACAATCTGCTTTTTCAGAAACAACTCTCTTTCTAAGCTCAACTATGTTTTCCAGAACGGTTGGGTCGGGATGATGATTAGGAAATCTGCCATCCGGGTCAGTAAAAATTTCTACGACCTCACAGCCCAATTGCTTAAGGAGAGGTACTCCGACTGGTCCTCCTACCCCATTTCCACCATCAACTACCACCTTGAGAGGACGAGATCCCATTCTTGGTTGGGAATTAGCAACAAGGTACTCTATATAGTCTATCTGAGCATCATAGTCCCTGCACTGACCAACTACCCCTTCAACAGAAGAAATAGAGTCTCCACGCAGGATACTCTCAATAATTTCTCTTAAATCCTGAATCCCTTCTCCACTGAGTGTTGATTTTCCAATCATCATCTTAAACCCATTCTGATCAGAAGGGTTATGACTCGCGGTAACCTGAATTCCTCCATCAAGATTTTGATAAAACACGGAAAAGTACAGTTGAGGAGTTGGACCCATACCACAATCCACCACATCCATTCCATGCTGAATCAAGCCTTGAACAAGTCTGTTCGTAATTGCCGGTCCCGATAATCTGCAATCTCTCCCCACACCAATAACATAGCGTGAACGATCTCCAAGCGTTTTTTTCACCTTCAACGCAAAGGCACGCCCTAAAAGCTCGGCAAAATCTTCATCGAAATCTCCACCTACAACACCACGAATATCGTATTCTCTAAAAATTGATGCTTTCAAAGTATCTTTCCCTTCTATGAAATCATTTTATTACGTCCGATATTACCTTGTATCAAAGATAGACTCAATATAAACAAATAACTGATACGGGGCTTAGAGTCCATGTATCTCAACATGATACTTACTAAAAAGGTCTTCTTTGAGATATCGTTCAGCTGCTTCCTGAAAACGCTCCTGAAAAAGTTTTTGCCTGACATCTTCCTTAACCTGACTTTTTTCTTTCGAAAATGTTCGTGGAGCTTTTACAAAAAAAACCATCTCTGATGCCTGAGTAATTACAGGGCTTGGGTCGTAATACGATTTATCTTTAAGTACTTCCTGGAGATCAGACTTAAGATCGGCAAATTGTACCTGACCAAGATTCTCACAGAGCCCGCCTAAAGAAGAAATTGAAGAGCAGGATTTAGTCTCACGAAGCATTTCTCTTATCTTTTCAAGCTCAACCTCCGCTCCTTTTTCTTCATTTTTTAAACGATTAACAAAAGAAACCTTGATCAGTGAAAAAGCATCTTTTTTTGAATTATCACTCTCTTCAGGATCCGACCTCCCTATATATTCATCAATTTCTTCATCACTCACCTGAATTTTAGAACGCAGCTCAGCAGCCAAAACTCTTGATCGAAGCATCTCACCTTGAACTTTCTTTTTATACATATCATACGAAATACCCTGCTCTTCAAGTGCAGCAAGTAACGACCCCTCACCTGCATTATTAGCCCGTTCGACTTGTGATATGTAAGAACTGATATCATCCGGAGTGACCCTGATATTCAAGCGTTTTGCTTCTCGTTCAAAAAGCAAGGTGATAATCGCTTCTTTAAGAAGTCCCTCATCAAGCTTTTTGGATACATCAACTTCCTGAGGACGACCGGTAAAAAACTGTGTTCTAATCACCTCTCTTAACTCTTCCTCTGTCAGAGGATCCCCATCAATACTTGCTATAATCCTGTCAACAACTTCAGAAGAAATATTGGAAGGAAAAATAAAGACCAGAAAAAGCAAGAATAGTGAAATGCAATGGGCGCTACATGATTTCATAAAAATCAATAAAGATAAACGGTTATAACTTAAGAGGTAAGCCTGTACCAGCTCACCTTTAGAGAAAAAATCAATATGACGACATGATAGTGGTATGAATTCAATAAATCAATACCGAGATATTTTATAACAAACCTTATAAACAATTTAGCACTTTGGTAGGGGGTTACATTTTATGAATATTCCGACTACTCTCATAAACATTCCTGCTGCCTTAAATAATTTCATGGATGTTGAAATCATTATATATCTAAGCGTTGGTGCAGGTTTGATACTTTTTCTGCTTTTCATTGATATCATCACAAACACCATGCGAGTAATCAACACGGCAAAACACCTGCTCAGATCAGAAAACGAAAAATTAAAAAAAATCGAATGTCAGTTTTCGGTTATTAAGGCGCATGCACCGACCTACATGAACTCACTTGGCAAGGGTGGCTCTGATTTACTTATTGAGCTTGATACAATAATAGTTGAACGTGAGGAGTCCCTTTCACAACTGCATAGACTGATAAAAGAAGGTAACATTGAAGAAATTCTCAGCTTAATTGAAGATGAAAAAGAAAAATCAGAAGAATTCAAATGGGCTTCCAGAGCTGACACTCTCATCCGGGAGCTGGGAAATAAAATTTTCAAAGCATCCAGTTTTGCAAACAAAACAGGGATACCAAAAAACACATCCAAACGAGAGGCTACCAGGATGAATCTGTTAAAAGCCAAAATCATACCCTCACTAAAAAATAGACATGAATAGTTCAGATATTCTTCAAAGCCCCAGACTGTATAACCCCGGACTGTATCACTCGGTACATAGCATCGAATAATTCAAGTAAAACCTCTATATCCTTTGAACTATCTTCATTGCATTTGTACACATACATAGAGTTTTTGTGCTCAGATACTTCAGCACATTCAAGGAGTATCACAGGTCGGGGATCGGGGAGTATTTTTGTTGACAGAAGTGATATAAAAATTGAGGACTCTTTCCTTATAAATTTTTGAACACCCGTATGCTTACAGTAATTCCTGACTCGCATAAGAAATACCAGTGAACGTATTTCATCAGGAACTTCTCCGAAACGATCCTGCATATCTTCATAAAAATCTTCTACCTCCTGATCAAAGCAGAGACCTGATACTACCTGGTACATCAATAAACGCTCATTAATATCGGGAATAAAATCCTCCGGAATAAATGCATCAATATCCAAAACAACATCAGGTTCGAATGAAGGAAATAATGATAATTCTTTATCCTTAACAAGCCCCCCTCTTTTTTCTCTTTCTGTTCGTACTGCTTCCTCAAGCACTTTGATGTACATATCGTATCCCAGTAATTGCACGTGTCCAGATTGATCTTTCCCAAGAAGACTCCCCGCTCCACGAATTTCCATATCCTGAAGCGCAACCCGATACCCGACACCCATTTCATCCATATGAGACATCGCATATAGACGTTTTTTCGCATTATCAGCAAGCACACTCTGATGTGAATGAAAAAGATATGCATACCCCTTCTTGCTGGATCGCCCGACCCGACCCCTCAATTGATAAAGCTGAGCAAGACCAAACTGTTCAGCCTTAAGAATCACAATTGTATTTGCATTTGGAATATCCAACCCTGACTCAATAATAGAGGTAGCAAGCAAAATATCTACATGACCTGCGTAAAACTCGTGCATCTTTGATTCCAAATCTTTTTTGGGAATCCTTCCGTGAACAATACCAATACGGGCAAGTGGGAGCCTGCTTTTTATAAACCCGGCGATCTCATCAAGACCCTCAATATAATGATGCACCACAAACACCTGACCTTCTCGTGCAAGCTCTCGTCTGATGGCTTCAATACAAACATCTTCATTATAAGGCAGTACCTCAGTATGCACAGCCTGTCTATCTATAGGAGGTGTCTCGATGATACTTAAATCCTTCGTTCCAAAAAGTGCCATTTGTAAAGTACGAGGGATTGGTGTTGCAGATAAGGAAAGTACATCTACCTCCGAACGGAGTTGCTTAAAACGCTCCTTATGAGCAACCCCGAAACGATGCTCTTCATCAATTACAAGTAAACCAAGGTCTTTAAATGCAATATCACTCTGAAGCAGACGATGAGTCCCGATAATAATATCAATGGTACCTTCATGTAATTCTGAAACAATACGTACCTGATCTTTTCCAGTAACAAACCTGCTTAATACCCGTATCGAAAGAGGGGTAGCTTCAAAACGCTCAGTAAAGGTTCGATAGTGTTGCTCTGCTAAAATCGTTGTAGGCACCAAAACCGCCACTTGTTTTCCATGCATGGCAGCCTTAAATGCAGCCCTGAGGGCAACCTCAGTTTTTCCAAAACCGACATCTCCACATACTAGCCGATCCATTGGCTTCTCAAGATTCATATCTGAAAACACCGCTTCAATTGCTCGCAGCTGATCTCCTGTTTCTTCATAAGGAAAAAGCCCCGCAAACCATTCATCTTCACTTGAGAGCTTTCCAAAGCTATATCCTTTAGAAATGGAACGAACTGCCATGGTCTTAAGAAGGCTACCAGTGAGAGCCGCTATATTCTGACTTACTTTTGCCTTGATTCGCTCCCATGAACCCGAGCCAAGCCTGGTAAGCACTGGAGAGTCTCCATTAGAGGAAGAGTATTTACCAACTTTAAGAAAATCATGAACCGGTACATACAGTTTTGCCCCACCCGCATATTCAATATCAAGAAACTCACCGTGCAAACCCTGCAAATTCAGTGGACGTAAACCAAGAAATTTCCCTATTCCATATTGCTCATGTACCACATAATCACCTAACTCTATCTGGGCAAGAGAGGTGATATGTCGTCGAAAAGAACTTCGTCTGAATGTTTTTCGCCGGGATGGAGCCTGATGCAAACGGGAAAACAACTCTCTCTCTGTCAGAACAAGGACTCTTCTATCTGAATATAAGAAACCTTCCGGCAAAGCACTGATTCCATAATAAAGACCAGGTATAGCTTCGCTCATAAGAATATGAGCCAATGAATGTTCCGAGTACCTTCCTTCAAGTGAACGCTCTTCAAGCAGCTCTCTCATTCTAATGAGCTTCTCCTCTGAAGGAAATAATAATATAACCACATATCCGTCTCTGATATATCCCTTGAGGCGAGAGAACATCTCCTGAAAAATATCAGACTTCTGATTACGGAATTGAGAAGAAGAATGAATTCTATCGAGAAGTAAAGGTGCAGATTCAATGAGAGAAAAACTGCCGGCAGCATCATTAAATATGTTGTCAGAGCGCAGTGAAGGAACAGTAGCCAAAGTATCCAGAAGTACTTCTTCTGACACATACAGACTTTCAGGTGGGGGAAGCATTTCCCCCTTTTCTTTTGAATATTCAAAACGAGACAGCAGCATCTCATTCCATGACAATACATGAGTTTTGCTATCCACATCTCCTGCAAAACACTGAAAAGGATGTTCCTGAAAATATTCAGTAAGAGAAACTCCTTCATCAAACAAATAATGAGAAAATATCTCTCCTCCATTCCAGAGAATACCCTGCTTCAGATTTTCTTCACGCACCCTGCGCTCTGAAGAAGCCAGGGAAAATTCATCAGACAAAGCACGAAATCTGGGGATACCCTTTGAAATAACATCATCTTTTGCATTACGAGCAGTAAACCCGAACTCACGAACCGGAAGAACTAAAATACTATTCGCTTCTTTTAGAGATTTTTGAGAAGCACATTCAAAAAAACGAATTGATTCAATAGCGGATCCAAAAAACTGGATACGAACCGGCTCATCATAAAAAGGAGAAAATATATCAACAACAGACCCACGAACCGCATATTGACCCAGGTCTTCGACCTGAGTAGCTCGCACGTACCCTATCCATTCAAGAGATTCGACCAACTCTAATACGCTACATGAGTCCTTTATTTTAAAAGATAATTGCTGGAGTTGAAATCTTTCGGGTGAAATCAGCTTTTGAGAAAATCCGGGAATAGAACAAGCAAGAATTGTTCTTCTGCCGGAAGCTCTGTTTTCTATAAGTCGTGCCAGTGTTCTTGACCTTTCAGATACCAGAGTCAATTCAGGAGAACGCACCTCAAATGGCAGGGTGTCCCATCCGGGAAGAAAGAGTATCTCAGGAGTATTAAAAGAATCAGAATCCGGATTCTCAAAAAGACAGGCTAAGACTTCATAAAATCTTCGCGCATAAAAATCATTTAGCAGAAGAATGAGAAAATCCCTGTCCATCCCACCATGATTCCATAGATAAAAACAGGCAGACGCCTCAGCCCCATACAGACTATCTACAGAATCCCTCACCAAAATTGATAATCTCTTATCCGTCACTATCCTTAAACCATTAAAAAGACTGAATAAATTAAATATCTTATATTAATTATACTAAAGAAACATGCAATTTATTCCGATACCACACTAGGAATATTTCTTATATAAAGATTTAAGGTACATGGAAATGGAAGGAGTTCTTGACGTAACTCAGTTATTGCAATTTTGCTTTCAGCAAAAGGGCTCGGATTTACATATAAGTTCGGGAGAACCACCAGTCATACGTACAGATGGGCAGATGCAAAGAGTGAAAGTACCACCACTCACTCCGGAACAAACTCAGGCAATGCTCTATGACATCATGGGAGATGCCCAAAGAAAAGTTTTTGAAGAAAAATCTGATATAGATTTTTCTATTGATCTTGGAGATACTGTAAGATTCCGGGTTAATATTTTCCGTCAAAGAAGAGGGATGGGAGCGGTCTTTCGAGTAATTCCCACTACAATCCTCACCATGGAACAACTTAATCTTCCATCCATACTTGCTAAACTCACTAGACGTGAAAAAGGACTTATACTGGTAACAGGACCTACAGGTTCCGGTAAATCAACCACCCTTGCAGCAATGATAAATCAGATTAATGAAGAGAGGAAACTTCATATCCTCACTATTGAAGACCCAATCGAGTTTGTACATCCCTCAAAGAAATGCCTTATAAACCAGAGAGAGGTAGGACCTCATACTCAAAGTTTCGCAAACGCCCTTAAAGCAGCCCTGAGGGAAGACCCTGATGTAATCCTTGTTGGTGAGATGAGAGACCTTGAAACTATTCAGCTTGCACTTACTGCTGCCGAAACCGGACACCTTGTGATGGGAACTCTTCACACCTCCAGCGCCCCTAAAACAATTGATCGAATCATAGACGTCTTCCCGCCGGCACAACAGGCACAGGTAAGGGCAATGCTTTCAGAATCTCTTCAAGCGGTAATCACACAGACCCTGTGTAAGAAAATAGGTGGGGGAAGAGCCGCGGCACTTGAGATCATGATTGGAACCAGTGCGGTTCGTAACCTCATTCGGGAAGGGAAGATTCATCAACTGCCAAGCACTCTCCAAACCGGTCAATCCGTAGGAATGCGAACTATGGAATCTTCATTACTTGAACTTATGGGAAATAACACCATCACGGCAGAGACCGCACTGGAAAAAGGACTTGACCCCAGACTTCTTTCAGAAGATGGAACTATTGCTAATCACGAACAGGAATAAACTATCATGCTTGATATAAACAAACTCCTTCAGGTAATGAAAGAACACGATGCCTCGGATTTATATCTGACAGTAGATAGCCCACCCTGTTACCGAGTAAAAGGCATAGTACGACCTGCCGGAAAAAGAAATCTGGAAGAGGAAGAAACGGAAATGCTTGCACTGAGCATAATGAGTGACAAGCAACAAAAAGAATTCGATAAATCAAACGAAATGAACCTTGCATTGCAATATCCGCAGATGGGAAGGTTTCGGGTAAATGTCTTTCGACAAAGAGGCTCTGTAGGACTTGTCGTCAGAAGGATTATCACAGAAATTCCAAGTTTTGATGATCTGTCATTACCAGAGATTTTAAAAGAAATCTGCATGTTTAAACGAGGACTGGTACTTGTTGTGGGAGCAACCGGTTCGGGTAAATCAACCACTCTTGCCAGCATGATCGACTACAGAAACGCTCATCAGTATGGGCATATTATTACTGTTGAAGATCCGATAGAATTTATTCATAGCCACAAAAAATCAGTTATTACTCAAAGAGAAATCGGCATGGATACGGTGGACTACCATCATGCACTCAAAAATGCACTCAGACAGGCTCCTGATGTGATTTTAATTGGCGAAATAAGAGACCTTGAAACTATGGAAGCGGCAATATCTTTTGCCGAGACCGGACATCTTTGTCTTGCAACACTTCACTCCAATAATGCAAACCAGGCAATGGAGCGGGTAATGAATTTCTTCCCGCCAGAGCGACATAAACAAATTTATCTGCAACTAAGCCTTAACCTTCGTGGCATCATAAGTCAGCGGCTGGTTCGTACTACTGACAACAGCAGAATTGCAGCAATTGAAGTGCTCCTTGGAAGTCCCAGAGTATCTGATCTTATTCACAAAGGTCAGATTGATGAAATCAAGGAAGCAATGGAAAAAGGTGCCACTACCGGCATGCAAACTTTCGATATGCATCTTTTTGAATTATTTCAACAAGGGAGAATCAGTGAAGAAGAGGCTCTTAAAAATGCCGATAGTTCAAATAATCTAAGACTAAAGATAAAGCTCGCACAAGATGAGATAGACACTGCTCCCGGTAATGGCAAACAAGGTAAAAAGCCATCATCACCAAATAAAGATAAAACCAATCCATTATTTCTGGATGAGTAATTTTTAAGAGTATTCTTTTTAGGTGCTATTTTCATAAACTCCTGATAAGTTCTGGCACCGGATGCCTTGGCATCCTTCTACTATGAGGAAAATCATGAAAAAAGAATTACTGGCATCTCTCTTTGACGCAAATTACTCAAAACAGGAACAGCAAACGGCAGCATCTGTAATCACCTTTCTTCGTGTAGTAGAGACGCTCAGACATCCTGAATATGGATGCCCCTGGGATAAAGAACAGACCCATGAGAGCCTTCGTTCGTATCTTATCGAAGAAACTTTTGAAGCAGTTGAAGCAATTGACAAGAATGAGCCTGCCCATCTTGGAGAAGAGCTTGGAGATGTACTGCTTCAGATAGCGCTTCATGCACAGCTTGCCTCTGAAAAGGAAACATTCACTTTTAAGGATGTGGTTGATTCGATTGCAAAGAAAATGATTGATCGTCATCCTCATGTTTTTTCAGATACGAAAGCAGATACTTCTGAAGAAGTTCTAAAAAACTGGGAGGCGCTCAAGTCAAAAGAAAAAAGCACTAATTCTGTTACTCCTGAAAATCTTTCAAGTAAAATCACCTCACTTCCAAAGGAACTGCCCGCACTGCTTGTTGCCGAGCGAATTGGAGAGAAATCCGCCCGTTTTGGCTTTGACTGGTCATCACTGACCGAGGTGCAAAGTAAATTAGAAGAAGAGTTTAAAGAGCTAGAAATAGAATTACATTCTTTTCTCAGCTCAACAAAAAATCCATCATCTCCACTTACAATCAGGGACGGCACTGATTTGAATATATCAAAAATTGGTGACGAAATTGGTGATTGCATTTTCACTCTTACCCAAATAGCACGATGGCTTGGTTTAAGTGCGGAAGATTTATTAAGAAAAACTCATCAAAAATTTCTCAAAAGAATCAGATCTATGGAAAAAGAGCTACCGGAAGATTTCCTGTCAAGCTCCAGGGAAGAAAAGGAAAGTGCCTGGAACAGGGCGAAAACATACGATAAAAAGTAAATACGCAAGCTGGATTTTCCTACAACTCAAACTTGAGTGTGCACCGCTTCACGTATCACTTCCAAAAATCCTTCACCATATTTTTCGAGCTTACTCTCTCCTACTCCCGAAATATTCCTCATATCATCAAGAGTGACCGGGGCTTCTTTCGCCATTGCAAGGAGAGTAGTATCATGGAAAATAATATATGGCGGAACATTCTGTTTTTTCGCCAATTCTTTCCGATATGCTCTCAAGAGTTCAAATACTTCCTTAGAATCATTTTCAAGATCAGAAACAGTAGCTTTTTTCTTTTTTATTTTATGCTTTGGCACTCTTCCGATACTATCTTTTCGAATCTGAAACGAAACCTCTCCCTTAAGAATTTCACCGCTTTTTTGAGTGAGAAAAATCGACCCATATCCTTCAATATCAACATCAAGATAGCCCGCGGCAAGTAATTGTCTAAAAGTAGAGTGCCAATCTGTTTCCGTAAACTCACCTCCAATACCAAATGTAGAAATGGTATGATGTCCAAATTGAAGAACTTTCTCAGTTTTTCTACCAAGTAGTACATCAACGAGATGACTCACTCCAAATCGTTCAGAAGTACGATATACGGCAGAAAGTGCTTTCTTGGCTTGCAGTGTTCCATCAAATGTTTCAAGGGGGGTAAGACAGTTATCGCAATTACCACAATACGCATCTCTTACTTCTTCTCCAAAATATCGGAGTATTACCTGTCTTCGGCAGGAAGTAGTTTCACATAAACCAAGAAGGGTATTCATTCTTCTTTGTTCATAAAATTTTCTTTGCTCACTCAGATCTGAATCTGCAATCATTTTTCGTAACTGTACCACATCTGCAAATCCATATACCATCCATGCATCTGCAGGAAGTCCATCCCGACCAGCTCGTCCCGTTTCCTGATAATATGCTTCAATATTCTTCGGAAGATCAAGATGAGCGACAAATCTAACATCGGGCTTATCAATACCCATACCAAATGCGATTGTAGCGCAGATGACCACTCCTTCTTCTTTAAGAAAAATATCGTGATTTTTTGCACGTACTTCTGAAGACAATCCGGCATGATAAGGAATAGCTCGAATCCCTTCTTTGGAAAGAGCTTCTGCTGTTTTTTCGACCTTATCTCGTGTCATGCAATACACAATACCTGCATCTTCAGGATGTTCTTCTTTAATAAATCGAAGTAATTGTTTTCGGGGGCTATCTTTAATACCAATTCGATATCGAATATTGGGTCGATCGAAACCTGAAACAAAAACTCTTGCATTTGATAGTTTCAAATTTTTAACTATTTCATTTCTTGTAGTTTCATCTGCTGTAGCAGTAAGAGCTATTTTTGGCACACCGGGGAGCAACTCTGACAACAAACCCAGTTTGAGATATTCAGGTCTGAAATCGTGTCCCCATTGAGACACGCAGTGTGCTTCATCAATCGCAATCAGGGAAAGAGAGAGGGAAGAAATAAATTCAAGAAAATCTTCCGACAATAACCGCTCTGGTGTGACATACAGAATTTTAACCTTTGAAGATTTTAATAAGGAGTAAATACGCGCCTTTTCATAATTAGAAAGTGAAGAATTGAGAAATTCAGCAGCGATGCCGAATTCTTTTAATCCGCTCACCTGATTTTGCATAAGCGCAATAAGTGGCGAAACGACTATTGCCACGCCATCAAGTACCAGAGAAGGAATTTGATAGCATAAGGATTTCCCTCCTCCGGTGGGCATTAAAACAAGTGCATCATTACCCGCAAGCACACAAGACACCACTTCTCCTTGAATACCTCGATAGGCAGAAAAACCAAACACCTCACGTAAAACTTCACAAGACCGATCAAAAAGAGACTTCTGACACACTGCTATATTTTCCATACAAGAGCCCACATAAATTAAAACTATCACCTTCATTCATACACAACAGCAAAACCTTATTCAACCACCTCCCACCAGTAACTTTCTTTTTTCCAGGAACAGCCTTACTTTCCCAAACTCAGTCACCCCCACCCTCCACCCTGGTACGGTCTTACTTTTAGAAACATCTATATATTCAAAACTTAAGACACTGAGACACTGTTGAGACACTGTAACCCCGTACCCACTATTTTATAGTTTTTTCTGGTGGAGGGTTAAATTTTTTTATTCTTCGTGAGTCGCTCCTTAATTTTGAGCGATAACTAAAAGCCCACCCTTATATTTATACTAATAACTAATAAACCAAAAACAACAGTATCCATATGCCTAGAAACCCAAAACTATTTATATCAGATACCCTCATAGAGATAAGTTCCCGAATTCAGGAAGGACTTCCTTTCGTACCCAATAAACTCACATATTTCATCATAGGAAATATTCTTGCTCGTGCTCAAACTTTATATCCTGCCACCATCGTTGCTTACTCATTTATGCAAAACCACTTTCACCTCATACTAGTTGTCCAGGACCCTCAAAATGTCCCTGATTTTATTGAATATCTCAAAAGAGAATCTGCACACGCCCTGAACAGACTGCTCGGAAGAAGACAACACACTGTCTGGTGCCAAGGTTTTGATAACCCAATCATTCTTGATTCAGAAACAGCGATAAATAGACTGAGCTACCTTTACTTAAATCCCGTCGCGGCAGGACTCGTTCCTACGGCAGAAGAGTGGAGACTCTCCAGTGCTTCATGGGTAGATTTCTCTAAAGAGATATCTGAGATTCACTTTAAACCAATTCCCAGAAACAAAATCCCTCGCTTACCAGAAAGACCTCTTTCCCTCCCTGAGATTAATAATATATGTAACGATCTTAAAGATTTACCAGGAGAAGATTATACCCTTAGAGTTGAGCCTCATGCATGGAAAGAATGTTTTTCTGATACCAAGGGAAGAATATCTTCTGAACTTCATAAACTCATATTCGCCAGGATACGAAATGAGGAACAGCGGCTCCAGAAAGAAAAAGAAGAAGCAGGAAGTACTTATCCTAACAAAACAATGCTTGAGACACAGGATGTCAGAAGACCTCATACTCCCGAGAAATTTGGAATAAGAAATATTTGTCTTGGAAATGAAAGACGCATCAGAGCCACTTTTATTAGATGGATTAAAGATATGCAAAAAGAACTACCTCGATTCTTGAAACAAAAGGGGATAGATTATCAGAAAACCCTGCACTATCCTCCAGGATTTTTTGCTCCGGGAGGATTCCTATCTGCCAGTATACTACCTATGTTTACTCCTATCCCTTTCATCACCTAGAGATTTGCTTCTCCTGGATACTTACATTTACGAGCTATAGAACTTGATGCTTCATACATTGAACCGACACAGACCCAAGGAGCAAGGAGCTACGCATTACACTTTCCATTTCATTTTAAGAATAATTCCAGTTCTGAACTTCGACTTAAAACTATATTACTAAAATCTACTGATTCAAACGTATGATTATTACTCAGAAATATCCATAAAGAACATCGGAAATGTAAATATAAATACAGTAACCCCCTACCAGAAAGACCAACCAGAAAGACCAACCAGAAAGACCAGAGAAAATACAAGAAAAAAGAAATTACTTAATTTAATTACTGTAACCCCGTACCAGGCAAGAAAAGAGGGATATGACTCAGAAAGAGATAAAGGGAATTGAGTAAATATTTACTTTACACACTCGTTCCCGCACTTCTTGAAACCTTCTTTTGTTACGATTTTAACTGTTGCCGGAAAGGTGAAACGATTATCACCTCGTGCAGAGATTTTTCCAGAGTTGCCCTGGAACTCTTCTGCGGATTTAAAATAAGTAGCAAGCTCTTTTGTAGTGTGCGCTCCTTTTCTTATTGCATCCAGAATAAGATGTATGGCATCCGCACCGTTAGAAGCACCATAAATAGAAGATGATGGATATTTTTCCTTGTAAGTGGCAATAAATGATTCTTCAGGATCGTCTGCCTGTACATACCACTGATCATATAAGGCACCTGCTGAACTTGCGACTTCACCCTGATCTTCGAATAATTCAACACAAAATAAATCCTGCCTAAAACCAAGCTCTCGAAGCTGACGAGCAAAAATACCAATCTGACCAAAAAATATATTTGTTAAAATAGCATCAACTTGAACATCTTTCGTCTTGTTCTTAAACTTTGATACAATTGACTTAAAATCACGTAAGGTCAGTTCAACTTCTTCGTCATATACCAACTCCAAAACACCTTTACTCTGTTCAACCATCGCCCTTCTCAATGAGTGTGTACCAGGATGTATAGAGCTGAATAAAGCCACATTTTTATAGCCTCGCCTTACCGCTTCCTGAATAAGCATTTCTGTCGCATCTTCAGGAGTAAGCCAGAAATTAAAGGCATACGTACGTCCCTTTGATATTTCTTCATCAGTAGCAAGCGCAAGGAGGGGTATCTTCATTTGATCAAGCATTTGCGCAATAGACTTTGAAGTACCAGAAGACCCGGTAATAACCACATCAGGCTTCTTAATACTTTTCTCCTTTAAGAGTGCAGAAACAGTATTTCTGGGAAGCCCTCCATCATCCTCAAATCGAACATTAATCAGATCCTCTCCTTTCCCCTGTAACAGACCAAGTTCAATTCCGTTTTTCACAGACTCCCCAAAAGCTGCCATATCACCACTTAAAGGTAGTATCGCAAGCACCTCGTGTTTATCACTTGCAGATACAGAAAATGGGAAAGTAATAAACTGTAAACTTACAAAGACGAAAAAACTAACCTTGATCACAGAGTAACATTTCATTTTATTTTATTTTATTTTTTCCCGGATACAGTAGTTAATAAATACTCCCCTGCTAAAAGTACGGCTTTTAGTCTGGTCTTCAGGTTGAGTCGAATGGAGCCCACGGAGAGAATTGAACTCTCGACCTCTTCCTTACCAAGGAAGTGCTCTACCACTGAGCCACGTGGGCAATGTAGATATGGAGCGGGAGACGAGACTCGAACCCGCGACCCTCAGCTTGGAAGGCTGATGCTCTACCAACTGAGCTAC
>CAZTBW010000006.1:0-204415 GCA_964612555.1 uncultured Bdellovibrionales bacterium
GTCTCATTATAGCCACTTTAGACCTATATCTCGGTCTTAGCTACTTCAGCCCCAAGATCAAAAGTGCAGGGATTCTATAAGAGTATTTCCTACTGCTTATATAAGTTATAGGGAAAGAATAGAAAGTGTTACATGGGGAATTAATCTGTGTATTTGTGGAGAGTTAGAGCTGATACCTTACTAAAATATTTCATATTGTGTATACTAGCTAATATGTCCTTATTTGTACCAATAGTAAGAAAATTTAATACGCTCGGTGTTTCCTATGTTGCGGTAGGAGGTATAGCGGTTATTCTTCATGGACATTCCAGACTTACTACTGATCTGGATTTTGTAATTGATCTTAGTCCGGACAATGTTGCCCTGGCTATGAAAGCGCTTAGCTCAGAAGGGCTCGTGTGCAAAATTCCCATCAATCTGGATGATTTTGGTTTAGAAGAAAAAAGACGTATCTGGATTGAAGAAAAAGGTATGCGGGTTTTAGGTTTTACAAAATCTAATAATCCTTTACTAAGCGTAGATGTTTTTGTTGAATACCCCATTGATTTTGATTTGCTTTATAAAGATTCACTCGAGATCAATTTGGGCGAAGATTTTATCAGAGTTTGTTCTCTCGAACATTTACTTTCCATGAAAGCAGAAGCAGGAAGACCAAAGGATCTGGAAGATCTTAGAGTTTTGAATTTAATCAAGAACCGAGGTAAATAGTGACTCAGGATAAACAATCAGAAAAAAATCGCTCCTTTCTTGAGCATGAAGAGAAGCAGTATCTGGAGATAGCAGAAAAAACAACTCCTTATGAAAGATGGTTATGGCTTGAGGAGTCCTTGGAAATTTTTGGTGAAACTATTTTGAGAAATAGGAAACTCTTATCAGAAGAAAACTAGTTTTTTATTTTCCCTGAACCTTCTCTGTTTTTCTTTATTGTTGTCGGATAATGTTCGCAAGAAACTAATCGTCCTTATTTATGGGTGAAAAGTCTGCAAGCAGTAATGCCGGCCGGTCAGGTATCATTTTTATATAACTCTTTTGATGGAAATTACATAGTATGGACGTGTCTTCTTAACCAACTAATTTTATTAGTTATTTTATCAAAGCTATGCGATGGGTTGCAGAGTCGACACATTTACCCATAACACTAGTGAAGTATTAATTAGTTATATGTTTTTACTGTATATAATTTAAAAAGGTGGGTTATGGAGTTGGACGAAAAGGTTTTGGGTAGTATTGATGAGCTTGGAGTGCGCATTGGTGCTGCTGAAATAGAAGTTGGTGAAACATACCCTATTTATGGGGTGATTACGGGGATTGAAGAACAGGGCGATGGTAATGTTCTTGCCATAATCAACTATAATATCAAAGCTGAAATGTATATTTCCAAAGAAGATCGTCTTAATGTACTTAAGTCGAGGGCTTTTGAATCGGGGATATTTGTTGCCAAAGTAAAACAAAAAGACCCCGAAATAGTAGTTGAATGCCAAGCGGTCATTTTCGGAAAAAGCCAGGCAGTAAGCGTTCAATAGAAGGTGGGTAAAGTGCTCGAAAAGTCCCCTATTTAAGATGTATATCCCTTGCTAGCCGAATTGCCATCCTCACTAATCGTGAGAATGCAGTTTTTTTGAACGCTTAATGTATTCACCCCCAAAAGGGACCCCCTGAGGGGGCCTTTCGCTGCTGGAAATGGTTTACAATCTGTAGGTAAATTTATACACTGTCTTCCTATTACTACAGACGTTTCTCACCTCAGAGAACGTATAAGCACATTTTTTATGAGTGAAAAAGAAGATATTCGAAGTGTTTTAAAAAGTCTGGTGCTTTTCGTTTTGCTTGCGCTTTTCTTAAGAGCATCCGCATTTGCCGCGTATAAAATCCCCTCATCCTCAATGGAAGATACTTTAAAAATAGGCGATCATATCTTTGCAAATAAGCTCAGCTACGGATTTCGTCTTCCATTTATGGAGTATACCGTTTTGGACTATGACTTTCCTGAACGTGGGGAGGTTATCATTTTTACACTCTCCGAGAACCCCTCGATTGATATTATTAAACGAGTAATAGGTCTCCCGGGTGATCAGATAGAACTCAAAGGGCGTACGCTGTTTATTAATGGGGAACCATATGAAAAAGACAGAGAGTACACTATCTGGAAAGAAGGAGGGGTGAAGGATTTTGGTCCTGTGGTAGTGCCGGAAGATCATGTGTTTCTACTGGGTGATAATAGAGACCACTCCCGTGATTCCCGATTCTGGGACGATCCTTTTCTTGACCGTAAAAGAATCGTTGGAAGAGCTTTCGTGATATGGTGGAACTGGTCTAAACCAAGCGAAAGAATGTTCACGATGATTCGTTAAATATGCGATATCTAAGTTATCCGCACAGTATTTTTAAAATAACAGGCGCCGATCGAATTCGCTATTTACAAGGGCGAATTACGCAGAACATAAAGAGCATTGAGGGTAGTATTGCACCGGGTAATATTTCACCCTGGTCACTCATTTTAAGCCCACAGGGGAAAATTGAGGGTGTTTTTTATATACTTTTAAAAGAAGATAGCTGTCTCCTCGTTTCTGATATTTCAGAAACATCTTCTCGTGAAGAGTTTCTTAGCGCATTATTCAGATTTAAAGTGGCTGATCAGGTATTTGCTGAAGACCTTTCAGAGAGCTATCAAGTATATACCGTTTTTAGCGAATCAGCGATTGATGAATCTTTCATCGTAAAAATGAAGGAGCATGTTGAATATGGTGCCGTTGGATATAGTGCAATAGTGCAACGTGGAAGTTTATATTGTCTTGATCTGATAGTACCGAGAGATTATTCTTCAGAATTTCTTCAAAGTGAATATGGCATAAATCAAATTTCATCTGACGATTTTGAAGATGTCCGGATACGTGCCGGCTTTCCACTCTCAGGCAAGGATATTACCTCAAATATTTTTGCTCCAGATTTACCAGTATCTTCTTATGTCTCTTTTAATAAGGGATGCTATGCGGGGCAGGAAGTGGTTGAAATGGCAACTGCACGAGGTCGCCCAAATCGCACCTTTGTTAAAATTAAAGGTGCAGGCTCTGTTTCTCAGAATGGAGACTTGCTGTTGTACATAGAAAAAGAGGGCGTATTAAAGAAAGCAGGTTTTGTAAGTAGTGTTTCTGTACATCAGGATACATCGGAGTTTTTTGCTTTAGGGTATGTTAAAACAGTGTTCCTTGATGAAGGAGACGGTACTTTTTTTGTTGGAGAGAATGAAGAGAGTACGACTTCTGTTACCCTCTCCATTATTAAATAATTGTTAAATAATCTTAATGTCACCTGATCACTCTCTTAGTTTGTATATACATATCCCTTTTTGCCAGACAAAATGTCCCTATTGTGATTTTAATTCCTATGAGACTTCAAGAGATGAAGTACGAATTCGTGAGAAGGCATATATTACTGCTCTCATAAAAGAACTTTCTTTTCAGAAAGAGAAGTATCAATTATCGGGAAGAAAAATAAGAAGTATCTTCTTTGGAGGAGGGACTCCCTCTCTTGTTTCAGGAGAGGGGATATACTCTCTTGTAGATGCGGCAAGGAATAAATTTGATTTTTCAGAGGAGATAGAAATAACTATTGAAGCAAATCCTCGTTCTATTCAGGAAGATTTTCCTGAAGAAAAACTCAAGTCTTTTTATGATGCAGGGATAAACAGGATTTCTTTTGGAGCACAGTCTTTTATTCAGGATAAATTGGATTTTCTCGGAAGATGGCATACGCCTGATGATACCGTAAAAAGTATTGAAATGGCAAAAAACATTGGGTTTAACAATATCAACCTTGACCTTATGTTTGGAGTAAAAGGGGAAGAACAATCAAACTGGGAATATGAACTGTCTCAGGCAATTGAAATTTCTCCGACACATATTTCAACCTATATGCTGACTATGGAACCGGGGACTGTTTTTGGCAAACGTAGTAAAAAAGGTGAAGTCTTCATTGTTGAGGATGATGCATTTGTTTCATTGTATGAGACGTCTCAGCGTATGCTGGAAGAAGCGGGATATGAGCAGTATGAGATCTCCAATTTTTCAAAACCGAATATGGCTTGCAGACATAATATAGTGTACTGGAAAGGGGGAGGATATCTTGGACTTGGTGCAGGAGCGCATAGTTTTATTAAAGGTGTTGATGAGTATGGGCTTCGCTGGTCTAATACTCCTTCACCTTCTTTATATGTTACTCGTGTGATGAATGATGGTGCTGCTATTCAGATCAGAGATCCGCTTACCAAAGAAAAAGTAACTCTTGAAAAATTTTCTTTTGGTCTTAGAATGTGTGAAGGGCTTTCTCTTCGAGATCCTGAAGTGAATGTTGTACTCGATACTGAAGGGGTACGGTTTTTACTAAGTAGTGGATTTCTCGAAATTTCTGAAAATATGCTTCGTATTCCCCGAAATAAGCTATATCTTGCGGATAGTATCGTGAGTGAAGTGTGTGATTTTATATATTAAATTTGTTATAGTAATGTAAAAACAGGATATGTATGAATTCATTGCTACTTGGTGTTTCCAAAGATAAAGAAATCTCTCTTCCGGCAGGTATGTTTAACCGCCATGGTCTGGTTACAGGGGCGACGGGGACGGGTAAGACCGTTACGATGCAGGTTCTTGCCGAGCAGCTTTCAAAACTTGGAACCAGTGTTCTTATTACCGACATCAAGGGTGATGTAAGTGGTATTGCAAAACCTATTACGATTTCTGAAAGACTGGAAAAGCGTATTTCACTGTTCAGCTCTCTTTCTTTTTCTCCAAAAGGCTATCCTGTAAATTTTATAGATGTGTTTGGAGAAAAGGGGCATCCTCTTCGGGTTACTCCATCAACCATGGGTCCTCTTCTTCTTTCACGGGTACTGGATTTAAATGAAACACAGGAGGGGGTTCTCCATATCGCATTTCGATATGCAGATGAAGAAGGGCTTTTACTTCTTGATTTTAAAGATCTTCAGGCACTTTTAAAAGCCATAGGTGAAAACATTTCTGATATCAAGGTACAGTACGGAAATGTGACACCTGCATCTATCGGGGCAATTCAGAGAAGGTTATTGGTACTTGAAGATCAGGGAGCAGGTGTTTTCCTGGGAGAACCGGAATTTCAGGTAAAGGACTTACTCTTAAAAGACTTTAACGGGTCAGGGATTGTGCATATATTAGATTCCACAAAATTATTTAACAGTCCACGTTTATATGCTTCCATGTTGTTATGGATATTGTCCGAATTATTTGAGCAGCTTGATGAAGTTGGTGATACGGATGCACCACGTCTGGTGTTATTCTTTGATGAAGCGCATCTTTTATTCAAAGATTTACCTAAAAACCTTGGTGAAAAAATTGAGACTATCGTGCGGCTTATTCGTTCAAAAGGAGTAGGAGTGTTTTTTGTTACCCAGTCACCTTCTGATGTTCCTCAAAGTGTTCTTGGACAATTGGGAACCAAGGTGCAGCATGCGCTGAGGGCATATACTCCACAAGATCAGGCTGCAATCAGACAGATTGCACGAACATTCCGTCAAAATCCTGATATTAATGTGGAAGAAACTCTGACCAGCTTACAGGTAGGAGAGGCTCTTCTTTCTGCTCTTTCAGAACGAGGAGAGCCCTGCCCCGTTGAAAAAATATTAATCAGACCTCCTGAATCCCAGATAGGTCCCATACAGGATAAGGAAAGAGCAGACATTCTTTCCAGATCTATGTTACGGGCAAAATATACAGAAACTATTGACAGGGAATCGGCTTACGAAATATTAAAAAAACGGGCGGAAGAATCACTTGGAAAAGAAGAACCGGAAAAGCAAAAATCATCACGTGCTACCAAGTCCGGTCCCCTCGGCGCATTCTTTTCATCACTTGCAAGAAGCGTAGGAACACAAGTAGGAAGACATGTTATGCGCGGTATCCTGGGGACGCTGACCAAAAAATAATACAGGTGAAAACTATTCGCCCAGTTTCTTCTTTAGCTGGGTAATCAGTCCTGACATTCCTTCCCGGTTTACGATTCCGGCAAATTCAGAGCGGTAATTGGAAACAAGACCGATATTTTCAATTACGACATCATATACTTTCCAGCCGGCATCTTTTTTCTGATATAAGCGATAATCTATTTTTATGTTTTCCTTGGGGGTTTTTACCTGCGTTTGAACCAGTGATCTGATGCCCTCTTCGGAGCTGGAAGTAACAGTGAATTCACTGTCTTTTGCATTATCCCGAATTTGTTTGAGATAGTTTTTTGCAAGGAGTTCCGAAAATAATTCAGTGAATTCTTTTTGTTCTTCTGTACTCGCTTTTCTCCAGTTTGCTCCAAGACATCTTCTTGACATTTCGTTAAAATCAAATGCCGGTTTTATAATTCCCAGTAGCTTTTTATCCAATTCCGCAGGAGACATATTCTCATTTTCGGATAAAGATGTTTTAACTTCTTTCACCACACCCTGAACGGTATCTACCGCAGCGCTTTCTGCAAAGACGCCAAATGACATAAGGGAAGTTATCGCAATCAATATAAAGGTAATGATATATCGTTTCATAGAGATTCCTGAAGTTTTTAATTATTCGTCTTTATCTTTACTCATGCTGTGAATGAATCTTCCAATGATATCTTCAAAATCAACAGAAGATTCGGTATCAAAAACTTTCCCCCCCGGTTCGATTGTTATATCAGATGCACCCGGTGATATTTTGATATACTTGTCCCCAATTATACCCTTTGTTCTTATCTGGGCAATATCGTCATCACGCAGTGTGTATTCGTTTCTTATCTGAAGGCTTACCAGGGCATTTGTTCCTTCAAGAGATATCCGGTCAACCTGACCTATCCGCACTCCCGCAACTTCAACCGGAGCTCCGAGTTTTAGACCTGCAATGTCAATAAACTGCGCGGTAACCCGATAGTGACCCGCATCAGAAAACTGAATGCCGGCAATATTCACGGCAAGATATGAAAACGCTGCCATACCTGCGATGACAAAAATACCTACCCAAAATTCTGTTCCCAGAGTTTGTTGTTTAGCCATGTTCTGTTTCTACCATTATTTCAAGGTTTAATAAAATTTTCCGAAAAAAGATCATACAGAAATAGGTCCTTCAATCGTTCCTTTTGCAAATTGATGTACAATTTCATTCTCAGAATCTTCAAATTCTTTAACACTTCCGCTAAACTGTACAGCTCCTCCGTACAGCATAACGACGTTATCACAGGATTGAAACACTTCAGGTATCTCATGGCTTACCAGTACGCCGGTAAAAGAGGATTCCTCCCGGAGCTGGTTAATCAGATCATAGATCTCCTGTCCCACTTTAGGGTCAAGTCCGGTGTTAGGTTCATCAAATAGTAAAATTGATGGTTCTGCTACCATTGCCCGTGCGATGCCAGCCCGCTTTCTCATGCCTATTGAGACCTCTCCGGGAAGGGAGTTTTCGTAGTCACTGAGCCCAACTTTGCGTAAATGTTCCTTGCTGCGCTCTCTGATATTTGTTTCCTTTCTTCTGGAATGTAAAAGAGGAAATTCTACATTTTCAAGAAGTGTTAAAGAATCAAACAAAGCGGCACTTTGAAACAGCATGCCGATTCTGGAGCATATCTCAGAACGTACTTCAGCAGATGCTCTGGTGAAATTGGTATTTCCAATTGTTACGTCGCCTTCATCCGGTTCCAGAAGACCAGTGATCAGTTTAAGCATGACACTTTTTCCGGTACCACTTGGTCCCAGGACGGCAGTTGTCTTATTCGGCTCAAACGTCAAGGATATTCTGTTCAAGACAGTATTACTCCCGAAGCGTTTGCTGAGGTTATTTATTTTGATTTCTGGAGCTTGCATCTTAATCCATAAATACGCTTGTAAGAATGGAAGTGAGGAAGTAGTCAATTACCAGAATGACTACTGACGAAGTGACGACGGCACTGGTCGTAGCCTTGTTTACACCGACCGCTCCAAAGCCGCATGTCCAGCCCCGATAACAGGAAATCCAGGAAAGACAAAAACCAAATACGATTGATTTTATAAACCCTGAATATACGTCCGTGCTTGTTACCGAATCAATCATAACAGCCATAAATGTTCCTGATGAGAGTCCAAGCGTCCATACCGCAACTGCATAACCACCCCCAATACCAACCACAATAAAAAGAGCGGTCAGGAGTGGTACTGAAATAGTACCGGCAATAACACGAGGAACCATGAGGTGGTGAATGGGGCTGATACCCATGGCTCTCAGGGCATCAATTTGTTCTGTAATTTTCATTATACCAAGTTCAGCCGTCATGGCGGAACCTGCTCTTCCATTTACCATAAGTGCAGTGAGTACAGGTCCAAGTTCTCTGATCAGACTCAGTGCGATGGCTGAACCTGTGTATGCCGTTGCTCCGAACTGGGCAAGAGTGTACTCACCTTGCACCGCAAGAACTGCACCGGTAAACCCCCCCACCAGGGCAACAACTGAAATAGACTGAACCCCTATAAAGTGCATTTGCTTAAGCAGAAGTTTACACTCATAAGGAGGCTTAAGGCTTTGGAGAAGCACGTTAAGAATAAAAAGCCATGAAGCTCCGGTTTCCTTTATTTTATTGGAAACGCTTAAGCCAATGAGTTCTATTTTATTGATAATTGTGGTTGCAGCGCTGTAGATCATATACTTTAAAAGTTTTTAATTAATACTACCCTTAAAACCAGTTCCTATTACATACATCTCCGTAGAACTGCTACGAGTAGAGTCAAGATTTTTTCTGAGCAATGACTCCCACTTTTTTTTTGCATTCCTGAAAACCTGCTCTGTTTCTTCGCTTGGAAAGATTTTAGCAATAAAACTTCCCCCCGGCTTGAGGAATGTATCACAGTAACCAAGGGCAAGTTCAAAAAGCTCTGCGGCAGCTACCTGATCTCGATATTTTACTCCGCTAAGTGCCGGGCTCATGTCTGAAAGTATCACATCAAAGAGTGCCCCATGCAGTTCCCTGATTTTGTCCCTTACCTCTTCTTCAAGAAGATCCCCTTTCAGGATATGGACGTGAGCGCTTTCTCCCGAAAGAGGCTCTACCTCCTTAAGGTCTATTCCAACAACAATCCCCTTTGTTCCACATGCTTCTCCGGCAACCTGTAACCAGCCCCCCGGAAAACACCCAAGATCAAGCACCGCCTGCCCCTTTTTGAGTATCTTATATTTCTTCTGGATTTCCAATAACTTAAAAGATGCCCGAGAGCGATAACCACTTTCTTTTGCCTGTTTGTATAAATGATCTTTTCGATTGTACTTGGATGACATTCTATAAATCTTCGATTTTGATTGTAATAAAAACAACAACTTATGAATTTAGACTTGCCTTGTTTCTAGTTTTATTCTATAGAATGAAATATAGAATAACTGAATTAATTCATTAACGAGGATACTATCATGTTTTCAGCGGATTTCATCAACACTTCAATGCTGGTTCTTGAGCTGATTGTTTTAAGTATAGCTTCTTTTCAGTTGATACAAATGGGAAGGGGTTTGATGATGCACTTTTCGGGACTTAATTTTTCTTCAGCAGAGAGGGTTTCGCATATTGGTCCTTCAAGAAAGAATTCAGTGAGAAGTAATTCGGCAAGAAGAAAAACGAGAAAACCCTATAGTAAGTCAATTTTTGGAGGTTCGGTTTTTAGAAGTGGTACAGGTTTTGAAGTAGGCGCTTCAGTGCTGGTTCCATCCAGGAAGGATTATCTTAAAAAGCAGCTTCTGATGAGATAAGTCTATTCTAAAGGTACGACCTTGATATTTTTTATCTGGGGGACTGCCGGTTTTGGGTCGAGTGGATTAGTGTTAATGATGAATATTTCTTCATGGTCTGATATCCCGTCTCCATCCGTGTCTACTTTTGTTGGGTCTGTTCCATAGACAAAGACTTCATCTCCATCTGATATTCCATCCCCGTCTGTATCTCTGAGGTTTGGATTAGTCCCGAACATAGGCTCTGCGAAATCATAAATACCATCGCCATCAGTGTCAGCAGGTTTATTTAAAGAAGCTATTGCAAAAAGAAAACCCCTGACTCGTTCTGCCATAAGTTGATATCCCGGACCATGAGGATGTAGCTGATCGTTACTGATAATTCCAACTCCAAGAGAGAAAAAATCAATACCAGCGTAGGGAAGAATTTCATTATTAACAGCACTTACCCAAGGTATCTGAAATGATCTTTTTACCGGAGTCAGATTTGCAATCACTGCGGCAGCACCGGTGCTTTCGGCTATTGCTTTTATTTCAAGGAGACCGTTTCTTGTTGAAGGAGGAGTTCTGTTGGGCGCCCAATAATCATTCACACCCTGGAGAATGATTACGTAGTCGGCATTAGGAATGAGTGGAAGCTGCTGAGCTGCCCGCACTCTTCCACTATAAGTATTTTCCCCTGGTACTCCAAGGTTATGGATAATGGCATTAGGAAGAAGGAGTTTTAATCTTCCGGGGTATCCCAGTTTACTTGAATCTCCCCGACCAAAGGTTATAGAATCACCGAAACATACAATTACAAGCTGGCGGTCACAATTAAGATCGGTAATGCCGCCAATATCCGGGCAGGAGAAGGCAACTGATGGGAAAACAAGAACCAGCGCGAAAAAAAAGCTTGTATGCAGGAATTTTATCATAAAGGTAATCTACACAATTGCGTCATTGGTGTAAAAAAAGTAGAAATATTCAGGTATTGCTATAAATAAACGCAAGAAACCTCTCATAAAACTCCAGGCATAAAATGTCAAGAATTGTCCTTTTACCACTTTTGATAGTTTTTGCGCTCTCTTTAAATCTTCTCATTCCCGTATATTCTCAAGCGTATTTTTTTTCACTTGCGGTGGGGGAGGCAGTTCATAAAGGGGGGGGATTTCTGGAGCAGAATATATTTACCGGGTATGGGCTCGGTAAGACATGGGCATCTTCTTCCCCAGCCTATGATCTCCTCGTGTTTCTTCTTGAACGCGCATATGGAGAGATGGGTCCCGCGTTATTACAAATCATACTTTTTCTTCTTCTTCCGAGTATGGGATTTTTAGTAGCACTTCGAGTCAGTAGTGCGGGTTCAGATTCAAAGGAAAACTTTTCTTCACGAGTTCCCGTTATTACCATGTGGACGCTTATTTTTACAGGAACCGTGCTTTATGGAGTAACTTTGGATTCAAGACTTTTTTTTCTAATGGCACTTTTCTATACCGTCCTGATTCTTTATTCGAGTTCTCATAGCTCTTTACCTGCAAGGGCGTGTGGAGCTGTGCTCCTTGGTGTCATGCTTGCATTTGATGTCAGGATAGTACTCCTTCCTTTTTGCGCTCTTGGGGTGCACTATCTTGGGAGACATAAAAATATCAGATCGCTTTTTTATTATGCGTTGTTTCTTCAACTTTTTCTTTTATTGCTCACGGGAAGTATTTCGTTTTTAAGAAACGGGTTTATTTCTTTTATACATGGGTTAAAAGCAGAGTTTCTTCTCATAAAAATGCTTCATCCGGATATGTTTAGTTTTCGACTGGCGACGGAACATAGTGCGCTCGGATATTCCATGGCATTTTTTGTGCTTCTCTTGTTACTTTTTGCAATTAGATTATTTGAAGAGAAAAGACCACCAAAAGTAGTACCTGCTTTTTTACTTTTAATTGCTCTTTCTGGAAGTATTGTTTCGCCTGTTCTGAGGTCTGTTGTGGCACTTGGTTTTCTTTGTTTCCTTTCCAGAGGATATGTTGAAAGCGAAAAAATCACCAAGAGTTCAAAAATATATAAAATAGAAGAAACGCTTAAAAAAATGGCATCAGGTTTTTCAAAGCTCTCCTATTCAGGCAGGATCTTTTTGGTTCTTGCCTTTTCATTTGTGCAGTTGGCAGGTTTTCTAAAATATCCGGTTACAGAGTTACTTATGCCTGCAAGAGAAGTAGATACTGCGCTTAATGAAGGGAGATGTCCTGATGATTTGAACCTTCTCAAGTCGGGAGGCTATCTGGTGTACAGACTACAGCACCAGAGTGAATGCAGACCCTCCTTTAGTGTGTTTACCCTTGGATCTCTTTCTGATGAGGAAATTAGAGCGATCATCCCATAGTGGCAATTATGGGATGATGTGATATATTTTCGAGCAAATTTAATAATGTGTCATTCATTATATAACGTATTATGTTTTCAAGTATTTTTTCTTCGTCTGAAGATTTTTATGTGGTAGTCGCTCAAGTCCCTTTTGAAGAGGAGGAGGTGCAGTTACTTTCTCGTCTTTTAAGAGCAGAGGTCGTACCTGCGGTGGATGAAGTGGAAGGAGTATTTGTTGGACCTCGAAACGAGTTTGTCTCACCCTTTTCTACAAATGCCGTAGAGATTGCTTATAGAGCCGGTCTCCTAAATGTTATCAGGATTGAGCAGTTTAAAAAATCTGAAGATAAACGACCCTTGTATGACCGGATGCTTGAAAACGTGTATTCGCCACTTCGGGGAGCGGATTTTTTTATACAGGAAGTTCATACCGAAGTACGTACGATAGCAGATATTTCAGCATATAATCAGGAAGCAGGTCTTGCACTCTCGGAGGAGGAAATTCGCTATCTGGAAGAGGAAGCAAAAAAACTTGGTCGGGCACTTACTGATGCGGAGGTATATGCTTTTTCTCAAATCAATTCTGAACATTGCAGACATAAGATTTTTAATGGCGTATTTGAAATTGACGGCGTTAAAAAAGAGAAAAGCCTTTTTCAGTTAATCAAGGATACTTCTAAAAAAGCCCCCGAATATCTTGTTTCTGCTTACAAGGATAATGTGGCGTTCTATCGTGGTCCTGAAATTACCCGGTTTCAGGCAAATGAGAACGCTGAAGGAAGTTACGAATTTTCTCTCAAGAATGAGAAAAGTGTACTCTCTCTTAAGGCAGAGACTCATAACTTTCCTACAACGGTAGAGCCATTTAATGGTGCTTCAACCGGAAGTGGGGGGGAGATTCGTGATCGTATGGCGGGAGGAACTGCCAGTGTTCCTCTTGCCGGAACTGCCGTCTACATGACTTCATATCCTCGTCTTAATAAAAGCACTCCCCATCGTTGGGAAGCGCTTATTGAGGAGCGTCCGTGGAAATATCAGTCTCCTTCCCAGATTTTGATTAAGGCGTCTAATGGTGCGTCTGATTTTGGGAATAAGTTTGGGCAGCCGCTTATTGCTGGTTCTACCTATACTTTTGAAGCAAACACATCTGAGGGTATTACTGCTTATGATCGAGTGATTATGCTTGCAGGCGGGATTGGCTATGCTTTGGAGAAAGATGCGCTTAAGTCAAAACCCGGAGTGGGTGATGTTCTGGTTCTTCTTGGAGGGGATAACTATCGAATTGGTATGGCAGGTGGATCGGTAAGTTCTGTAGACACAGGTGCCCTTGGTCAGAATCTTGAATTGAGTGCGATTCAACGTGCGAACCCTGAAATGCAAAAACGGGTTGCGAATGTCATACGGACGCTTAGTGAATCACCCCGGAATCCGATAAAGATGATTCACGATCATGGAGCTGGCGGACATATTAATTGCTTTTCAGAGCTTTTGGAAGAAGAGGGAGGAGAGATTTATCTTGATATGCTTCCGCTTGGGGATAAGACGCTTGCACCGTATGAGATTCTTTGTAACGAATCTCAGGAGCGAATGGGGTTAATCGTTGCAGAAAAAGATTATCCTCTCATTGAAAAACTTGCAAAACGAGAAGGAGCCCCCTGCTATCTTGTTGGAAAAGTAAACGGTAGCAAGAGAATAACAGTGGTGTCAGAGCGGTATGCTTCACCATTTGATCTTCCTGTTGAAACTTTACTTGGCAGTTCTCCTGAAACACGTATCTCTGGAGAAACCCCTCCCGTGCATACCCGGGAGAGCGATTTCAGTATTACGAGTGAGACACAGTTTCTTAGTTCACTTAAAGAAGTATTACAGCTCGAAGGGGTCGGCTCTAAAGACTGGCTCACCAATAAAGTTGATAGAAGTGTGAGTGGGCTTGTTGCTTTACAGCAGTGTACAGGTTCCTTACACCTGCCTCTTAATGACTGTGGAGTAATTGCACTTGACTATTCCGGAACGAAAGGGATTGCAACCTCAATAGGTAACGCACCTGGTGCGGGGCTCATTTCTTCAAAAGCGGGAGCGGTACTTGCTGTTTGTGAAGCACTGACAAATATTGTGGGAGTGCCTTTGGCGCACGGCATCAAGGGACTTTCTTTAAGTGCAAACTGGATGTGGCCCTGTAAACAGCCGGGTGAGGATGCTCGTCTCTATGAAGCAGTAGAGGCGCTCAGTGTTTTTTGTCAGGAGCTTTCAGTGCCAGTGCCTACAGGAAAAGACTCTCTTTCCATGACAATGCGTTATGATGATGGAAAGAAAGTTAAAGCTCCCGGTACGGTGATAGTTTCTGCAAGTGGAGAAGTTTCTCATGTCACTGCTGTAGTCTCAGCAGATGCTAAAGGAGTGCCTGGAAGTGTGCTTGTGCTTATAGATTTTTGTAAAGACAGTGACTATGCCCTTGGAGGAAGTGCTCTCTCGCAGACTCGGGTTTCACTTGGTACGCATACGATTGAAGGGATTGAGGCAGGGTATTTTTCATCTTGTTTTGATTTTGTTCAATTGTTGATCAATGAAAAGAAAGTTCTTGCCGTACATGATGTTTCTTCAGGAGGGCTTGTAGTAGCAGCACTTGAAATGAGCTTTGGGGGTTCTATCGGGCTGAATCTTAATTTGTCGTATCTTCCAAGACCTGAAGCTGCTTTTTCTGAGCGTCCTGGGGTCTTACTCCAACTTGATGCATCAGAGGTGGAAAAGGTAGAATCTCTTGCAATGAAAAGTGGTATTGCAGTCAAAAGAATTGGTGAATTTGGAGGGGAGTCGATCAAAGTTGTTGCATCAGACCTGTCTATCCAGGCACCACTTTCAGAGCTAAGAAGTGTGTGGAACACCCCTTCATATCTTCTTGATCAAAAACAAACTAACCCAAGGCTTGCTCGGGAACGATTCGAGGTACTTTCCAGTGGACACGGCATTTCATATACCTTTCCTAAGGGCTTTTCAGGAAAACCGGATGCATTACCTTTAAAGGGGCACCTTGGTGCTTCAGAGAGACAATTTAAGGCGGCTATTATTCGGGAAAAGGGTACTAACGGTGACAGAGAACTTGCGTATGCGCTTTACCTTGCAGGTTTTAAGGTTATTGATGTTACTATGTCGGAAATCGTGGATGCAAAAGTAGATATATCAAAGGTTGATTTTCTGGCATTTCCCGGAGGTTTTAGTAATAGTGATGTGCTGGGTGCTGGTCGTGGTTGGGCTGCGGCATGGCAATATAATCAAAATGCAAAAGCTATGCTTGATGCGTTTTATAGCCGTCCTGATACCTTATCTCTTGGGGTGTGTAATGGATGTCAGTTGATGACTGCGCTTGGGCTTATTGATAGAGATGCTCCCCAGGGAATTGAAATGCGGCATAATGATTCCGGAAAGTTTGAAAGCGTTTTTGTTCCGCTTAAAATTGAAGAATCCGCTTCGATCTTGTTATCTTCTCTGAAAGGCTCTGTTCTTGGTGCATGGATAGCCCATGGTGAAGGACGTTTTTCACTTGATGGGAATGTGTCTGAATTTGAAGTTGCTGCACGCTATAACATTCTTGAATACCCCTTCAATCCGAATGGTTCAGATCTTGAAGCTGCGGCAATTTGCTCAAAAGATGGAAGGCATCTTGCGATTATGCCTCATATTGAGAGAAGCTTTTTCATGTGGCAGTGGGCATACCGTGGAGGTCTGGATTCGGAACATGCAAATCCTGCCTGCTACAGTCCATGGATTATGGCGTTTCTTGATGCATATCGATGGATAGAGGAACGAAAATAGCGTATGAAGTTTTCATTTGATTCATCAGTACAGGCTTTGATTTTTGATTGTGATGGTACACTCGTACACACACTGCCTGCTCACTTTGCAGCATGGAAAAAAATATTTGCAAAATATCAGATACCACTTCCCCTCTCTTATCTCGAGCGCTTTAATTCAGTACCAAGTTGGATGGTTGTTGAAGAGATCAATAAGGACCTAGGTCTTTCACTTGATTGTCATATGATTGCAGAGGAGAAAGAAAATGTCGTATTTGAGAATCTGGGAGAAGTTACGCCGATTGAAGCGGTGCTTGAATATGTGTATCATTATGATGGGCGCCTTCCAATGTCTGTTATTTCGGGAGGAATGAGGAGAAATGTAATAAAAAGTCTTGAAGCACTGTCTTTAACAGGATATTTTAATCCTATTATTGGTGCAGATGATGATCTTCCACCCAAAACCAGTCCTGAATCTTTTTTTGGAGCTTGCAAAAATGATGCAGGTATCTCCTGAGTCTTGTGTGGTGTTTGAAGATGGGGAGGTTGGTCTTGAAAGTGCTCAATCTGCTGGCATGAAAATCGTTGACGTTAGAAATTTATAGCCTCTGATAATTAAACTCTGATGATTAAACTAATTTCACGTTTCTTTTCTCTTTTAAGTATTGTGATCTTCATTGCCTGTCTGGGAGGTTTTGCAGGGGCGTTTTTCCTGTACTATTGGGGTCAGGAGCCTTATGTTTCTGCTTCTTATTCCGATATTTCGCCGGAAGGGGATATTCAGTTGAATGGAACATCTCTGGAAATAGATTCAGGAGAACCGCGTAATGTAATAAAACTTGAGAGAGGTCAGTCTCTTACTTCACTTGCCAGGGTGCTTGAACTGGAGGGAGTAATATCTTCGGGTTTGTTATTTCAGTTGTGGGTGCGTGCATTTTCGGATTTCAGGAAGTTTCAGGCAGGGACGTACCGGTTCGTAAAAGAGATGTCTCCTTTTGATATTGCGGAGGGTTTCATTCATGGCGAAATATATTCAGAGCCTCTTCTTGAAATAAATATCCCTGAAGGTTATACCGTGTCTCAGGTAGTGCAGCGTTTTCTTGATCGGGATATTGGTACAAAAGAGGAGTTTGCACGTCTTGCAAGTAGTCAGGCATTTTTAAGAAGCCTTTCGATTGGAGCTCCTTACGTTGAAGGATATCTATATCCTGCCACCTATCGTTTTTACGAAACACCTGATGAGGCTTTGGTTTTTACTGAAATGATTCAAACCTTTTGGAAGCGACTTCCTGAAGGGTACGAGGTTGATGTTGCAAGTAGAGGCATTACGCTTTATCAGGCGATTATTATGGCTTCCCTGATTGAAGCGGAAACTCCACATGATGATGAGAAATCAATGGTCTCAGAAGTGATCTGGCAGAGGCTTTCCCGAGGGATGACTTTGGGGATAGATGCAGCGGTTATTTATGGAGCGAAGGACTATCAGGGAGTGCTCAGGAAAAGGCATCTTGAAGACAGGACAAACCCCTACAACCTCAGAGTATATCAAGGGCTTCCCCCAACTCCCATTACCTCCCCGAGTATAAGTTCTCTCAAAGCAGTACTGACCCCCACTAATGAAGGCTACCTGTATTACGTACTTGACCCCGAGCAGGGAACCCGCCACACCTTTACCAAATCACTTGAAGAGCATAACAAGGCAGTGAAGAAGCTGGTGCAAGCCAGTAAGAGGTAGAGCACGTCTCGATAAGCAGGCTCTCGATTATTTTTGACAGTTACGATTACTTTCTTTTTCTTCTTAAAGCAGATTTTGCATGCTTTTCAGTGCCACCAAGAAGAGCAAGTCTGCGAGCGCTTTCTTTAGCGATTAGTGCCTCTAAACCCATTTTTACGAGGGAAGTTTTTTCTTTAACTCCTGTCAGTTTTTTAGCTTTGCTAAAAAGATCGTTATCTATATTTAAAGTAGTTCGTGCCATATATGTATATTATATATGGCAATAAAAAAGCGCATGTTCAACAAGTTTTGTTTTACGATTTAACCGTACTTGCTTCTTTTGGAAGAATGCCGTGGAGTTTGAGCTGGGTGACCAGTTCTATTATTGAAACTCGTTCTATTTTGAATTCCTCTTCTGTGCCGGGATTTATGCAAAAGGTGTCAGTGCCTGCCTGGACAGCCATTTCAAGGATTAGGGGAGCTGAGAGAAGTAGTCCGTGGAAATCTTCAAGACCTGAAATGCAGTGGACAAGGCAACTTTCTGTAAATACAGGAAGAATCATCTTTCCTTCTTCTGTAGTGAGCTGAACAAGAGGGATATTGGTGCCGGGCTGGTAATATCCAAAACCTTCTTCATCTATCTTCAGGGTCTCTGATTCAGGTAGTTCAGGTGCTTCGAGGGTAAGTACAATGAGGTCGCTCTGGAGAAAAATGCGTAGAAAACCATCAAGGTTTCTCTTGTTTTCAGAATAGAGCATTGCCCTAATAGCTGATCTAAGTTGTGAATTTATTATGGAATTTACCGGGTCAGGTAATTCCACCTCTGTATATTCCATCTCAAGTCCCTTTGAGTTAAGTGCTAGTATAGTCAATTCGGGCATAGATTATTAAAACTTGATCATTTTGTTTTAAAAGCAGCTAGAGCACTGAAAAGTACTTGCTTTACATACCAAACAGATGGTGATATAAGTTTTAAGAGTTTGGCTTGCTCTGCAAGTGTTAATTTGAAGGAACATTGAGTATGACAGAATCAACTACCGAAGTCTGGAAAGAGTTTAGCGAAAACGAAATAACCCATAGTGCGGCACACCATCTTCTTGCTATATACGAGCTGCATGACAATCGCGGGTATGCCCGGGTAACTGATGTTGCAAAATTTCTTGATATTACAACAGGTTCTGCCAGTACGAACCTTAAAAGTTTAAAAACAAAAGGTCTTATTGAAGAGGATGATAACAAATTTCTTTCATTGTCTGTTGAAGGAAAGAAACTTACAGAAGCCATTCTTGAAAGAAGGAAGATTCTTGAGAACTTTTTTACTTCGGTACTTGGTGTTTCCGACGAACAGTCCAGCATTGATGCCTGTAAGACTGAACACCTTCTTAGCGAAGAGACAACTGCAAAAATGGCTGAATTTGCAAGTAGGCATAATTACTAGTACTACTTCAAATTAATTTTCACTAATAAATATAGCGTAGCACTACAATAAATGGCATCTACCTGCATCTGACCTCATAATGGTTTATACGCTAAAATAAATTCTGTTTATTTATTGATCTTTGACAAGTTGCTTATGGGTATTTTCCACACCCACTGTATGTGTCGTGTGGGAGAGAGCTGGTGTAGGTTTTCTTCCTTGTTTAGGAAATTTATTTTGAAAGGGTTTTTATATGGCAAAGAATACAAGAAATGTAGCTTTGTATGCGTTGAAGAATTTTATTGCAAGAGACGAGCAGTACAAAGATTTTCGTTCTGCCTTGAGGAGTGGTTCATCTGAAGAAATGCAACATGCACTCGATCAGGTGATGCTCACGAGCGTTAAACTGGGGAACGTGTTTATATTGAAACTTGCTTTAAAAGCGGGAGCCAATGTGCAGGCAAGAACTGAAAATGGGAACACCGCCGCTCACATCGCATCTTCTTTGGGCAATGATGAAGCTATCAAATTGCTTTCTGAAGCAGGTTTCGATTATGAAATTTGTGATGGGATAGGAAGGGATGCACTGTATATTTACTGCAATAATGTTTCCGAGGAAAATTTACGCAAAGAGATCAAAAGATTGGAGGCTAAGATCTCTTGCATTAAGGATGTTCTGGCAGTAAGAGCGTGGGAAGAGAGAGAGGCACGACCCGTCCTCACGGCGAATTCTCCAAGCGTGAATTCGGTCTACGCCCTTGTATAACTTCTCCTAACTTCTCTTTTCGTTTACGGTTTACCCCCTGGTCGATGCAAAAACATCGACCAGGGATTTTCTCTCCCCTCACTACACGTTCCGTGACATTATTTTTTTACAATAAAAGAGATTTGAGTTTTGTTGTCTTTCAGGGATGCGATTCTCAGGCTGTGTGCTTCCTGGTGCTCTGTCTGTAGATTATAGGAAGTATTTATTTCAAGCGATTCCAGACCGAACCTTTTTTTAAAGAGATCTGCTATTTCCAAAAGAAATTTTTCCTGAGCAAGGGGTGTCTCCCATGCATGCTCCCAGGTGATATATCTACTACTGGTACTTTCATAAAAACAGATTCTATCGTCCTGCCATCTGGAGGCAATAGTGGGAGCAATGTGTGTTTTATTATATGCAATCAGGAATGTACTTGTCCCAAATTCACCCAGAATATCTTCAAAAGTTAAAGAATAAACCTCATCCTCGAATGAAGGAGTCTGATCACAGGTAAGCTTTTTTACAGGGAGAGGAGAGTGTGGATTATTTATCCTTTCAAGATATTTTTCAGGATGAAGGATTTCATTACTTCCGAGGGGAGGGTTTTTAAGCGCACTGTTTATGGCATCAAGTCCACCTTCTTTGGTAATTGCATGAGCAAACTTTAAACCGCTGATGTAGGGGAATAGCAACATTGCCTGCAAAGCCGCAGGTGTGTCTTTCATGCTTCCCCCAAATGAGGCAGCAACGATTGTCTGGAGCATAAAACTTGAAACACTTTCATCTTCCTGTATTGAAGGGAGTCCAATCAGCCTTCTTGAATAATCAGTCATAACAAGCGTTGCATCACCTTCAATAAGCGCAGCACGGGCTATGAGCTCATCACTGAATAAAGATTCATCCATGATACTTTCAAGATCAAAGTGCTGATCTTGTAGTGCGTGAGTCAATTCATGGATTGCGATAGGGTCTTGAAGGTTTATGGGCATCCAGGACGCCATGGCATAGTACTTTTTTTCAGGATTATAGTAACCGCCGACCTGATCTTTATATAGTTTAACAATACCACTCTTATAGGCATAATCAGAAGGAATAACCCCCAGGGCTTTAAATATAATTTCTTCTTTTTCAAGCTTTTTTGCAGTAATTTCCTTACTTAGTAGATAGTCCAGATACGCTTCAACTTCTTCTTTTGAGGTCAATTTACAAGGCACTTCTTTGAGAAATGAAAGTGCTCTGAGAGAAGGAAGTTCACTAATGAGATCATCTACCCGATCACAGCCGGCAGAAGAGTTTTCTGACGCAATAGCCCCCGATACTTCCTCAGATATAAGATCGTTTTTCCAGACTACGGTCGTGGAAAGAAGAATTAGAAGGAATAAGAAATTACTTTTTTTTCGCATCTTCATTAATTTTTTTCATCTGCTGAACCAGAACTGATGTTTTTGTGGAGTTGTCTTCACATTCTTTGGAAAGTTTTTTTATATAATCGTGATTACGTTCAGTCTCCCCGGTGGTTCTTTTTATCTGATTTGCTTCAAACACAGAAATTGTTTTTTGAGAAGTACAGGCACCAAGAGTACACACCAAAATAGAAAGTAATAGCATGTACCGTCTTTTTGAATGGAGAAGATCAGAGATTTTAAACTTCATACGCTTTACGCTCTTTCTATTGTTGTAATTTGAGTACATACTACAGTATTAATTATATATATCTACCACTAATCTTCAATATGCAAAAAGATGTCAAATTCAGCTCTCTCCCTGAGTCAAAAAGCGAGCTCCAGATTCAAGGGTTAAGGGAGAATAATTTTAAAAATGTAAATTTTAACATCCCACATGATCAAATTAACGTAGTGTGTGGTCCCTCAGGTTCCGGAAAGACGACCCTTGCTTTTGATACAATTTATGCAGAAGGAGGGAGAAGGTATATTGAGACTTTTAATCCTTATACCAGACAATTTCTGGATCGCCTCAAAGAGCCTGACTCTGATGGGCTGAAGAATGTCCGCCCGGCACTTGCTCTTGAACAAAGAAACCGTGTAACGTCCTCACGTTCTACCGTTGGAACCCTTACGGATATAAATGATTATTTAAAAATTTTCTGGTCACAACAAGCAGAGCTTCACTGTCCTAAATGTAAGCTGCCAGTAAGAAAGTATACCCCTGATGAAGTTGTAAATGAGGTGCTTTCAAAAAATAAAGATTCTGATAACCAAATCCTTATCACGTTTGAGATACCCCTTAAGTCTAAAGCAAGTAAAAAATCAGTATCAGAGATGCTTCAGAGTCAGGGGTTTCAGCGATTTGTTGTTTTAAAAAAGCAACTGGAGATTTATCGCATTGAAGCACTACCGGAGGTTCTTACCAAGAGCGCTTCTACTGTTACAATAGTAGTTGATCGTATTTCACTTGGCGCTGATGGTTCTGATATAAAAGACCTTCGTACTCGCCTTGTTTCGAGTGTAGGGCAGGCATACAATTTTTCAAGAGGTACCTGCGGAGTAATTTTTACTTCATCTGATGGATACACCATAATTAATTACAAAAATAATTATAGTTGTGTTTCCTGTCATAATGAATTTACTGCTCCTACTCCTTCACTCTTTTCTTTTAATAGCGCAATAGGGGCATGTAAAGAGTGCCAGGGTTTCGGTAAGGTTTTAAAAATAGATCCTCTGAAATGTATTCCTGATGAGAACAAATCTATTGAAGAGGGAGCTGTTATCTGTTGGGAAGGTCCTGCTGCAAGAAGAGAGAGAGCTGCGCTCTATACCTATTGTGAGTCTGAAGAAATACCAGTCAAGGTAGCCTGGAAGGCGCTTTCCAAGGTGCAGCAACAAAAGATTTTGAATGGTGGGATTGATCAAGCAAAAAAAGTTTCTTCGAAAAAAAAAGCTGTAAAATTTAAAGGTGTATTTCCCTGGTTTGAAATGCTTCAGGGTAAAAGACACAAAATGCACGTGCGGGTGTTTCTTGCCCGTTATCGAAGTGAATTTCTCTGTCCTTTATGTGAGGGATCAAGACTTTCACCTGAAGCCTCATCGTATACTATCAAGGGAATAACCTTAAAGTCTTTTTGGGAGCTTCCAATATCAGATGCTCTGGATTTTATGAACGAGTGTCCGGTTCCTAAAGAATCTGAAGTGGTACATCAGGAAATCATTTCAAGACTGGGCTATCTTGTACGGGTTGGTCTTTCCTATCTTACGCTTGACAGGCAGGCAAAAACCCTTTCCGGAGGTGAGTTCCAAAGAGTTAATCTTACCACTATTCTTGGAACAAATCTGGTAAATACCACCCTGGTGCTTGATGAACCTACGATTGGCTTACATCCTCGAGATACGACTTCTCTGATTGGAACGATGCGAGATCTTCAGTCAAAGGGAAACTCACTTATAGTGGTTGAACATGACCCGGATGTGATTCAGTCTGCTGATAGAGTGTACGAGATTGGTCCTGCATCAGGACGTGAAGGGGGAATGCTTGTTTTTGAAGGAGCTCCTGAAGAGTTATACTCTCAGGAAACTAAAACTGGTGCATATTTCAGAAAGGTTCAGAAAAATGAATTCTCATATTCGGAACACTTTAAAGAGAATGGTTCTTCCAAAAAGAAATCATACATTACAATTCAAAATGCGCATGCAAACAATTTAAAATATATAGCGGTTAAAATTCCTAAAGGAGTATTCAGCGTTCTTGCTGGAGTAAGTGGTTCGGGGAAATCTTCTTTAGTGTATGATTGTTTATATGAACCTGTGTCCAGGGAAGGTATTTCAAAGAAAGTAAAGGGACAATATTCTTCCATTCTTGGTTTGGAGGGTTTTTCAGAAGTGGTTCTTATAGATCAGCAACCTATAGGAAAGACTTCACGTGCCAATCCCGGTACCTATACCAAGGCATGGGATATCTTTCGAGAATATCTGGCAGAAACTGAAAGTGCAAAGCAGCTTGGGCTTAGTAAATCTTCTTTTTCTTTTAATGTTGATGGAGGAAGATGTCCTGTCTGTAAGGGCAATGGCAGCGTCAAGATAGAAATGCAGTTTCTTACCGATGTGTATGTTGAGTGCGAGGTTTGCCAGGGGAGGAGATTTCTTGATCAGGTACTTACCGTTCAGCTTGGTAATAAAAATGTGTATCAATGGCTTCAGACAAGTATCTCTGATGTGTATGAGGAGCTTGAGAGTTTACCGGATATGCACAAAAATAAAAAAATTGCTGATGCTTTAAAACCTCTGTGTGCACTCGGTTTAGGGTATCTTCCTTTAGGGCATCCTCTCAGTGCACTTTCAGGAGGAGAGGCACAGCGTCTAAAACTTGCTTCTTTTATTGGTGGCAGAGATAAAAAATCTTGTGTGATTATCCTTGATGAACCAAGTACGGGTCTTCATCCCTCGGATATAGAACTTCTTATGAACTGTATTCGATCTCTTGTTGCTCATGGACATACGGTGCTGTGTGTTGAACATAATCTTGATATTATCAGGGCGGCAGATTGGCTCATAGAAATAGGTCCGGAAGGGGGCGCTGAGGGAGGGCATCTTCTACTTGAGGGAGTTCCAAAAGAACTTCTTGATGATACTTCCTGTGTTACGCCTACTTTGGTACACCTGAGAAAATCTTTCTCCGGGGTTTTTTCTGGAGCATCTTCTCAGGTATCATCCAATGGTGTGCCTTACATACGAGAGACTGTTTCAAAGGATATTCAGATTATTGGAGCCCGTGAACATAATTTAAAGAATATATCTGTTCAGATTCCTGAAAATTCCCTTACCGTTGTTACAGGGGTGTCAGGGTCGGGTAAGTCAACCCTTGCATTTGATATTTTGTTTTCAGAAGGACAGCGCAGGTTCATTGATTGCCTCTCTCCATATGCTCGCCAATATATTAAACAAAGTGCACGACCTGAAGTAGATCAGGTATTGGGAATTTCTCCTACTATTGCAGTATCTCAGAGAACAGCACCTCCTCTGGGTATCTCTACTCTTGGGACAGTTACGGAGGTATATCAGTATCTTCGTTTACTGTATTCAAAGGTTGGTACGCAGCACTGTAGTAAGGATGGTGCCCCGGTAGAGGATTTTTCACCTGAACGCCTGCTTGATGAACTGCTTGAACGATATGAAGGGAAGAAAATATTTATTTTTTCACCAGTCGTATCAGGAAGGAAAGGGCATTATTCGGAAATCTTTCAGCGTGCTGCAAAAGCTGAAATAACTCACGCAAGGATTGATGGTTCTTATGTGAGTATTACTGAGGAGACTAGGCTTGCTCGTCACAAACTTCACTGGATATCTTTGCTTTCTGCTCAGCTTGGGGTCTCTGAAAAGAATCGGATGATGCTTCACCATGCAATTTCGCAGGCATTGGTACTTTCAGGTGGGACGATAGAAATTGCTCTAAGTCCTCATGACGAGCCCGAGGTTTTTAGTACCGCACGAGTATGTCCAAAGTGTAAAACCGGATATATGCCACTTGATCCCCAGGATTTTTCTTTTAGAAGTTTACGAGGCATGTGTCATACCTGTGGAGGGAGAGGGTATGTAACAGGAGCAAACGAGAGAGAGCGAAAAGTATGCAGTAATTGTAAAGGTACCCGACTTGGCGCAATCGGAAGGAATGTTACTCTTTTTGGAAAAAATATTCATGAATTAAGTCTTATGACTGCTCCCGTCCTTGTTCGTTTTTTTGATACCCATGAGTTTCCTCAGCGGCTTAAGCCCGTTACGGAGCCACTTGTGACGGAGCTTTTGGGCATTCTTCGGTTGATTGACCAGATAGGGCTTGCTTATTTATCTCTTGATCGGGATGCTTCAAGTCTTTCTGGTGGTGAAGCACAGCGACTTCGTCTTGCAAAAAGTTTCGGAGCTCCCTTATCGGGAGTGTGTTATGTGCTTGATGAACCGAGTATTGGGCTACACCCCAGTGATCATGAACAACTTATGGAAACTCTTCGTAAGATGCGTGATCAGGGTAATACCGTTGTTGTGGTAGAACATGATGAGGATACCATCCGGGATGCTGACTATGTAATTGATATTGGACCACAGGGAGGATCTGGAGGGGGTTCATTAGTGTATGCGGGAGAGGTTTCAGGACTTATCGAGAATGAAGATTCCATGACCGGTGCAGCTCTAAGAAAACGGGAAATACCAAAGCCGTATATCTCTGATAAGAAGAAATTTGATTTTATATCACTTTCAGGGCTTACAAAAAATAATCTTAAAGGGGTTTCTGTAGAGATACCCAAGGGAGCATTGACTGCGGTAGTTGGTGTTTCAGGTGCAGGTAAGAGCTCTTTGGTGCACGGCTGTCTCTATCCTGCTATTCTTGAATCTTTTGAGGGTGAAGAGGAGCGAAAGAAGATTTCAGATAAGCACTGGAGCGATATCTCCGGGCTTGATCAAATTTCTCGTCTTATTGAAATTGATCAGAATTCAATTGGAAAAACCCCGGCAAGTACTCCTGCATCTTTTCTTGGAGTGTTTAACTTGATACGGGATATTTTTGCTGAACTTCCAGAGGCAAAGATTCGTGGATTTACCCCATCTTATTTTTCTTATAATCGAGGAGAGGGACGATGTTCTGTTTGTGAAGGGAAAGGGTATATTACTATACCAATGAGTTTTCTTCCTGATGCAAAGACGCCTTGTGAAACGTGTAAAGGGCTTCGCTATGGAGAAGAAGCGTTGGAGGTAAAACTTCATGGACATTCTATTGGTGAAATACTACAGCTTACCATTTCTGATGCGTATGAACTTTTTACTGCCTATGCCCGCGTGAAAAAATGCCTGGAATATGCAATAGAACTTGGTATTGGGTATATCACCCTTGGTCAAGGGTCTTTTACCTTGTCTGGTGGGGAAGCACAGCGCCTTAAAATAGCAAAAGAGTTAGGCAATCGGGAAGCAAAAGAGACTTTGTATCTTCTTGATGAACCGACTATCGGACTGCATATGGTAGATGTAGAAAAACTGCTTTCAGTCATTCGCCTGTTAGTCTCAAAAGAAAACACTGTGGTAGTTATTGAGCACAATCTGGATGTAGTACTTGCCGCAGACTATATCATAGAACTTGGTCCCAAGCCGGGAGATGAAGGGGGAGAGGTGTTGTTTCAGGGAACTTTGGAAACATTCCTGAAGTCAAAAAAGAAAACACCGACACTTGATCAGGTGAGAAAATATTTACTTTAGTAGTGAGGTTAAAAGGAGAAAACGGTGAATAATAAAAAAATTGAAACCTGTATAAGTACCAATCTTCCAAATTGGGTTTCTGATGTGGTTGGGGCTTGGTCAGGAAATCTTGGTACTGATTCTGATGAGTTGATGGGGTATGCCCTTCAGTTACTTGAAAGACAAATAAAAGAGAAGACAGGTGGACCTTTTGCGTCGATTATTGTTGGTGCTGATGGTTCATTGATCAGTGTTGGGGTGAATCTTGTGGTGCGTGATTCGGATTGTACGGCGCACGGAGAGACTGTGGCACTGCGTCTTGCGGGTGCAAAGTCTGGTTCTTTTAAATTGCCGACCGGTGCAACTCTGGTTACTACTGCCCAGATGTGTGGAATGTGTCTCACTGCACTTATCTGGGGCGGAGTGGCAAGAGTGATCATTGGTGCGCGTGCGGAGGATACTATTGAACACACCGGTTTTGATGAGGGCGCGATTCCCTATGACTGGAGAGATCAGCTTGAAAAAAGGGGGATTGAAGTGCTTACGGATGTTCGGCGGGAGGAGTGTGTTTATATGCTTAAAAAATATGTTGAAGAGGGAGGCATTATCTACAACGGAGGATCGGCGGCTGGAGATCAGGCTTAGGAAATACAATGGGTTAGAACTTTAACGACATTAAAAAATAGGGTTTTTAAGTATTTTAATAATTTTTTATCCTCTCCTCCCTTGACTATTCGCCTCAGGGTGCTTACCTACCTACCGTCGATGAAATTGAGCGCGATGCGCTGAGGGCTCTTTTGAGCGTTCCGTGGCAGTATGTTGAGAATGAATACTGTTTTTATTGAAACTTGAAGTAATTATATAAAGGAGATGCAGGCTATGGGTCTTCGTCCACTACATGATCGTTTGATTGTAGAGCGTCTTGAAGAAGATGATGTTACCAAAGGTGGTATCATTATTCCTGACGCAGCAAAAGAAAAACAACAACGCGGTAAAGTTATTGCGGTTGGAAAAGGTAAAGTTCAGGAAGATGGTTCGTTACGAGCTCTTGATGTTAAAGCTGGTGACGTAGTTCTTTTTGGCAAGTACTCAGGTACTGAAGTGAAGATTGATAATGAGGAGCGCCTCATTATTCGTGAAGATGATGTTCTTGCGGTAGTTGAATAACTTTACGTTAGTCAATTTTGTAGGAATTATAAATAAAATGAAAATATAAGGAGGTCCCGAGGTTATGGGAGCGAAAATTCTAGAATACGGACTTGATGCAAGAGACCAGCTTCTGAAAGGGGTAAATACTCTGGCAGATGCGGTTGCAGTTACTATGGGTCCAAAAGGACGTAACGTAGTAATTGAAAAATCATTTGGCGGTCCAACCGTAACAAAAGACGGTGTGACTGTTGCAAAGGAAATCGAAATTGAACAGAAGTTTGAAAACATGGGAGCACAAATGGTGCGTGAAGTGGCTTCAAAGACTTCTGACGTTGCTGGTGATGGTACTACCACTGCTACAGTTCTTGCGAGAGCGATCTTTCGTGAAGGACTGAAGATGGTTGCTGCCGGTCATGACCCAATGAGCATTAAACGTGGTATTGATGCTGCGGTTGAAGCTATTGTTGGAGAATTACGTAAGCTGTCTAAAACTACCAACACCAAAGAAGAAATTGCACAAGTAGGGTCTATCTCTGCTAACAGTGACAAGTTCATTGGTGGAATCATTGCAGAAGCAATGGAAAAGGTTGGTAAGGAAGGAGTTATCACTGTTGAAGAAGCAAAAGGTCTTGAAACTACTCTTGAAGTGGTTGAAGGTATGCAATTCGACAGAGGATATCTTTCTCCATACTTCGTAACTGACGCAGATAGAATGGAGTGCGTACTTGAGAACGCTCTTATTCTTATTCACGAGAAGAAGATCAGTAACATGAAAGAACTTCTTCCAGTGCTTGAGCAGGTTGCTCGTTCCAGCAAGCCACTTCTTATCATCTCTGAAGATGTTGATGGTGAAGCACTTGCAACACTTGTGGTAAACAAGATGCGTGGAACTATCAATGTATGTGCGGTGAAAGCTCCTGGCTTTGGCGACAGAAGAAAGGCGATGTTACAGGATATTGCTACTCTTACTGGCGGAGAATTCATTAGCGAGGACATTGGTAAGAAGCTTGAGGGCATTGAGCTTAGCGACCTTGGGGAAGCCAAGAGAATCGTTATCGACAAGGATAATACCACTATTATTGATGGCGCAGGAAAGAAAGATGGAATCGACGCTCGGGTAAAACAAATCCGAACTCAGATCGAGGAAACTTCCAGTGACTATGACAGAGAAAAGCTTCAGGAAAGACTTGCGAAGCTTGTTGGTGGTGTTGCAGTGATCAATGTTGGTGCTGCTACTGAAGTTGAAATGAAAGAAAAGAAAGCTCGTGTAGAAGATGCGCTTCATGCGACTCGTGCTGCGGTTGAAGAAGGAGTGGTTCCTGGCGGGGGAGTTGCATATCTCAGATGCGTGAAGGTTCTTGAAAGCTTGAAGTTGAAAGACGAAGAAGCGGTGGGTGCGAAGATCGTTGCAAAAGCGGTTGAAGCTCCTCTAAGAACTATCGTTTCTAACGCAGGTCATGAGGCGAGCGTTATTGTAGAGAAAGTGAAAAATGCAGAAGGTTCGATTGGATTCAATGCTGCTACTGAGACGGTTGAAGACCTTATCAAGGCAGGTGTTATTGACCCAACTAAAGTAACTAGAAGTGCACTTCAAAACGCTGCTTCTGTTGCCGGACTTATGCTGACTACTGAAGCCATGATCGCTGACAAGCCAGAGCCTAAGGATGCAAGTGCTGGTGCTGGTATGGGCGGCATGGGTGGAATGGGCGGTATGGGAGGTATGGGCGGCATGATGTAATATCGTGTTTTCCCATCGTTAACGCTGATTTCAGTGAGGGTGGTCAGAAGTTTACTTCTGACCACCCTTTTCTTTTTTTTGTTGATATTTTAGGTGCTTATTGTTGGTATTTAGGGTTTTGGGAAGGTTTCCGATATATGTGGTATGGACTCAAAACTCGAACAAGAACAAAAATCATGTGACACGTCTTCTGCTACCTATTCAGAGGGGCAGAGGAACTCTATTTTACAAACGGCTCAGGCATTTAAATCCTTAATTGACTCTCCCGGTCTTGATAAAGAGCAGGAAGGTGAGGTTCAAAATCAGTTTTCTGTATTGAGTTCTTTGGTGTTTATTCGGAGATCACTGAGGGAGGTGGTTGAGAAAACCAAATTCAGGAAAGTGAATCTTGTTTTGATTGAAGATGATGCATTTGGCTGGGCACGAATGAGAGTCCAGGCGGAAGTGGGAGGTACCAGTGTGTGTGAGCTTTCTGTGGGGGGGCAAAGCAGAAGAGAAGGGGTGATTTTATATTTTAAGGAATCTGCAAAGAATACAAAATTTGAACTTACTGAAGCTCAAATTCGGGATAAAGATTTTATAGATAAAACTCTTAGGGCACTCCTTCGTGTTTTTTTTGAATCAGTCAAGAGAATAGTTTCTGAAAAAGAATCAATAGAACATAAAGTGGCAAATGTACTTCAAGCGATTTCTGATGATACCCTTCAGCCTCAGGGAGGAGAAGCCGGTGCTGAATCCTCATCACAAAACCTTGCTTCGGTAGATCTTTTTAGTGATGAGGTGCAAAAAAAGAAGAAGGAAGAGAGTTCAGAGAATTTACTTGAAGACCTTGATTTTTTTGTGGATGAACAATAGGTCTGCAAACTAAAAAGAAGACAAAGTATCTTTTTTTCTTGAACGATTTTTTGATTTATCTCTTTCGTCGTTGTTTTTTAGAGTACGTTTTTGAGGCGTATCAGAGCCAACTGATGTGATTACATTGTTTATGGAACTGTTGATGGTATGTAATGTTTCATCCGGGGATTTGGTTACAGACGAAAAGAATTGTACTGTCGATGTGTACATGGACTCCCAAAGCGATGGTTCTATGATCTCGTGGGCTTCTTCTATGGGGAGTTCTTCTGATATCACGGATTCTGTTTGTTTGGTGGTAGTGACCAGGGGTCTTACTTTGGCTACTGCGCTTACGTTTGTTTTTTGGGTTGTTTGTCCGGGTGCAGCTTTATAGGTAGTCCAGATGAACCAGACAATAAAAAAGGTAAGCAGATACCCAAAAATATCAGTTATTGAAAATAAAGGATCTTTTGAAGAATCTCTACTAAACACAAGTCCTCACTCTATATATGCTACTATTTTTTACACACCCTATATTGTTATGCTATTATAGCTTATAGGTGTTACATGATAAGCTATTGATAATATAAAGGTTTTCAGTGTCTTCTTTCATTTTGATCAGCCCTTCAAAGCAGCTTGTTGATACGATTCAGCTGGAACTGCCGTCGGATAAGTACCGATTTCGTCATGTGAGCGATATTACGGGGGCTCGGCAGTGGCTACGTCTTAATCCTTTAGTGAGGGGGGTCTTTGTAGATCAGTTTTTTCCTTCTGAGTCCGTCTTGTCTTTTTTTATTGAGTGCTGGACTCTCAACCCCGAACTCCTTTGTGGAATGATCTCTCAAGATCAGATCAAGGAAGAATATTATTCTTCCCTGGCTCTTGGAGTGGTGGATTGTTGTGGGGAAGATTGTTCCAGAAGAGTTGCAAGCAGGATAAAAGAAATACCTGAAGTTGTTTCGATTACAAAAATCAGGGAGCATACTGCGGTGCTTGTGGTAGAAGATCTTGATTCTCCTCGTGATATTATCTGCTCATTAATTGAGTCTTTGGGTTATAGTGAAGTGCTCGGAGTGCCTTCTGCAAAAGAGGGGATGCGGGTTTTACTTGAATCCCCATTTCGTTTCTTTTGTGTTGTTACTGATCTGAATATGCCCCATGAATCAGGACACGAATTTATTTCAAAAATCAGAGATGAATTATCAATTGCATATCTTCCTGTTATTGTACTGACTTCTGACCCGAGTGAAGAAAATCTTATCAGAGCCATTAAAGGAGGAATAACGGGTTTTCTTGCAAAACCCCCTAAACGTGATTTATTGCGAGGGGAGCTTGAAAAAGCGAAACGCCTGGTGCTTTTTGGCAGATCTCCGGAGATAGGCACCCCTGATGAAATACGTTTACTTGAAGCACTTTTAAAAAAACGCCCTGATGACACAGATAATTAATTCACTTTTTGCGACCTTTTTTCTTTTCCTGAAGGAAAGAGAGGTCAGACAGTCGGTTCTTAAGCCCGGGGTAAAAACTCTCCAGATTTATGTTCTTAGTTTTTTTTCCGTCGTTTTTATTCTTGTAATGTTTTTTTCATTTAAGGGGTCATCTGAAAGTATTTGGACATTGCTTCTTTCGGTTTCCGGATCTTTTGTGTCACTGATATTTCTTCCTTTTATTATTGCATATGTATATCTCTCTTTTTTCTGTGATCGTTATTATGAAGAGATTGTAGGGGGAATTTCAAAGGGTGATACTATAGTGGCAGAGAGTAGCCCTATTACTCAAAAGTTTCAGTATGGAAAGATTATTCTCTTTATATTATGCCTCCCTCTGTTATTGATACTTTCGTTTTTTATTCCTTTTATTTCATTACTTCTTGGAGGTTTTATTTTCGGAGCTGATATGTTTTCTCAGTCTCTTTCCGGTATGAAACTGCCATATAGTAAGCAGGCAGGATATATCATGCAGCACTTTGTTCCTGTAACAGGTATGGGGATCATACTACTGAGTCTCTCATTCGTGCCCTTTGCAATTTTACTGATTTACCCGCTAGGAGTGAAAACGGCATCTGATTTTTATTCCAGAAACTACAAATAGGATAGTGTATATGATTGGAGGGTCTTACTTTGCCTAAAGAAGTTACTCATTGGCACATTGGTGTGGAGGCTCTTAAGAAGTGTCCTTTGCTTCACTCACGGATGAAAGAATCTTTGCAGCATGAAGCAGCCTTTCTTCTTGGTGCAATCAGCCATGATAGTCCATATTACAGTGATATATGTATCAGTGGTGCGGATGATGTTGCAGAGTATCTTCATGGTAAGGATGGAGAGGATACCTATGAAGTCGTGAGAGATTTATTTATACTCGGGTCTGAATCTGAACCCGCTTTGAGATATTTGTATTATTATTTTTCTTTGGGTTTATTAAGTCATATTATTCTTGATGCAGTCCTTCACCCTTTTATTTATTACATAAGCGGTGATTACTATGGAAAGTCAAGAAAAGAGAGAGCAGAGGCACGCACAGCACACAGGAATATAGAATCAATTCTTGAACATTATGTTATTAACAGTGGAAGTCCGTATGCTGAACATTCCATCATCAGACTTTTAAGGACACTGAGTCCCGCACTACTTTCTCCACTATCAAAAGGAATGTATTTTTCCTGCAAATCGAAAATAAGGGTCAAGAACTTTAAGAGCAGTTCCTATATGGACTATTGGAAATATCATTCCATTCTGTTTGCCATATTTTGTGGGAAAATAAGTGGAAGATGTATCAGGCGAAGTCATTTATTTCCTTCCGGCATACGAGCTTTGGCAAGAGTCGATAAAAAAGAACAGTTCTACTATGTAGAAACTCCGCTGGAATATTATGATTCACGGGTCTCTATTCTTGAACTATGCGAAAAGGCTAAGAACGCTCTCTCCAAGGCATTTTCAGAGTGCGAAAATTTTGTGCTGTCTCTTGAAAAAAATGTTCCTTTTCAAAATGAATGGGGACCCTCCCTGAACTCAGGTATCCCCAAACAAGGAATGCCGGACTTAAAGTTCAAGATCATACCTGAGTTGTTGAAGTTGTAGTTTAAGCTGTAGTTTGATTTCTGTGGGCAGGTTCAACAGGCTAATTTTATTTATAATTTTACAGATTTCTTGATATTTGGTTCTAATAAGTCTAGTTTGGAGTGCCGGTTTACGGAAGTTTATTGATTGTTCCTTCAAATTTGATCCTGTAAATAATAGTAGTAAGTGTTTCGCTTCCGTGTGGACGCGTGAAGCTGTTGGCTTTATGCGTGCTCGTGGTAATCCAAAGGCTAAGGTTTTTACCTCTTAACCACAGTAAATCTGTAATGCTACGTACACACTACGTCTGCATTGTTACGTTTCCATTCTCCATTTAGAGAAAGGAGTCATCGTAATGACTTCACCACTAAAAATAATCATCGTATGTTATCCTACATACGGTGGTAGCGGTATTTTTTCTACCGAATTGGGTCATGCACTCGCAGCGCGAGGACATAAGATTTTTTTTGTTTCAACAGACGTTCCTAAACGCCTGGAGCTTCTTGGAGCAAAAAATGTTCTACTATATACGACGGAAAGTATGCCCTATCCTTTGTTTAAGGGGCATGACCTCTCGGGAAGTGCCATGATGGGCAAGCTGTCTGAAGTTATAATGCGCGAAAACCCCGATTTGATAAACGTGCATTATGCAGTGCCGTTTCTTTCAAGTGCTCTTACAGCTCGTGAATTTGCGAAGACAGTTGGGAGACTTTCCAAGCTGCCCAAAATCATTGGTACTTTTCATGGGACTGATGTAAATGTTGTTGGAGGTTCGAGAGGTTATCAGCCAGATACCATGTTGTCTGCTTTACAATGTGATGGTCTTACTGTTCCATCCTGGTCCTTGAGAACTGCCGCATATGATAAATTGAGGATACCTTCATCGACGGAAATCGAGGTTATTCCTAATTTTGTTGACACTCAGTTATTTACTCCTGAATGTGATCCCAAGAAAATTTTGTCGACACGCAGGAGTCTGAAAATCCAGGGTAAAAAGCCGATACTTTGTCACGTGTCAAATTTTCGTGCAGTGAAAAGAATTGGAGACGTTATCAAGATTTTTGCTGAGGTTAATAAAAAACTACCTTCAACTCTGGTTATGGTTGGAGATGGTCCAGAGCAACCAAATGCAATAGATCTAGTGAAAGAACTCTCTCTTGAAGAGCAAGTAATCTTTCTTGGGCGACAACGCCATTTCGAACCAATTCTTCAGGCAAGCGATTTATTCCTGTTTCCAAGTGAAACCGAAAGTTTTGGTTTGGCTGCTTTGGAAGCAATGGCATGTGGAGTTCCCGTAGTGGCTTCAGATGTGGGAGGTATCCCTGAAGTTGTTCTTCATGGAAAAACAGGTTTTCTTGGGGAAGTTGGAGATATTTCTCAAATGGCAGAGCATTGTCTGACAATCCTTGGTGATAAAGATATGCACCATAGTTTTTCACTGCATGGCAGAGCTCAGGCTGAAAACAATTTTCGTAAAGATGCCATAGTGGATCATTATGAAAGATATTTTTATGAAATAGTCAGCCGCTAGAATTTCCTTAGAGAATTTTTCATCCCCTGTCTCTTTTCGAGTAAGTCATTTGATATCTCGATAGATGACAGGGGTTTTTAAAATATATGTTTAGTGCCTTTATGTACCGCGAGCTCTTATTTGATATTATCGGTTTTAATATAGGACTGATATGCATATAGTATTGCGTCCTGAACCTCCGGGATATGAGCGATTGAGTGTTGAGATCCCCAGTTTCCAAGATGAGTAGTGACCTTGGAATGTAATGCGTATTGCTTGATTATATCCGGTGTTTCCAGAGAGAGGTGATAGTCTTCCCTGTTTTGAATGACGGTGATTTCGGTATGTAGTGTTTGGAGGGAGTGTTTTGTGCTCCTTTGAAGTGCTCCAAGGTGTTTGATAAATGTTATGGGATAGCCGGACTCTTCATCCTGGTGTTTTTTTGTAACCCATTTTTTTTTCAAGGTACCAAGTCGTTTTGTTACAAAAAAAGGAATGAAAGATACAATCATATTAAATATATTGTGTAATTTTTTTCTTAATTTTACAGCGGGACTGAGTAATATTAGCCCTTGTATGTCTTTTGGAAATTGGGATGCCAGATGAATCGCAAGAAGTGCCCCCATTGATTGACCGATAATAATTATTCTGTCATCAGGGTTCTTTTTGAGGTATTTGATATAATCTGCAAGTTCCCTTTCTATGTCCTGAAAGCGAACTTCGGTAGCTTTTGGTGAGGTGTCCCCGTCCCCAGTAATTGTATGCCCAATAAGATGGGGGACAAAGCAGGGGATATTATGATCTTCAAGAAATGTCTTAAGGGTGCCGAATTGCTGAGGGGTACCTGTTAATCCATGTAATACAAGTACCGGAACTGAGCTGTAGTTACTACTGGTAAGGGTGTTATCCATACGTACCTGGCGCTTCGGATCCCCCTTCGCCCCAGGAAAGGTGCTTCGGGGGATAGTACTACACCGTTTTATTAGTGAAAAAATTAATTTGATGTAGTACTAGAAGTAATTTGTAATTATTGCAATAGTATAGCTAAATGAGAAGAAGAGCAAAAAATAAAAATCAGGAGCAGCAGTTTGGGACGGTTTGGAGTTTCGGTTTTTTTATTGCAACGCTGGGTAATGTTTTACTTTGTCCTTTCTTGCTCCTTTTGCTTCTGGTTTCTCCTGTCAGGGAATTTTTTTATTACGAATCTGTTATGGCATACGGATTTGGGATTATCGCATCAGTACTGATAGTCGCTTCTTCAAAAATACACAAATTAAGAACTATCATCCATGAAGTAAAACATGCCATCATGATTTTAATGACCGGCAATAAACTGCAATCAATAGTTGCAGAAAAGCATGAAGGGTATGTTGAGTACAAGATGTATCAGGATAAAATGCACTTTGCTCCACTCATTAAACTTGCACCGTATTTTTTCCCTCTTTTTTCGCTGCCGATGTTTTGTATTGCAATGATTTTTGACTCTGTAAATGCAGTTTTCTGCTCCTTACTACTTGGAATATCTTTAGGGGCAGATGCCGCTTTTGGGATTGAAGAAATACACCCTTTTCAGACAGACTTTAAAAAACTCCTTGGAGGGTTTTTTATCTCCAAGCTTTATCTTGTCGGGTTTTACCTGTTCTGGTCCTTGACTCTTACCTTGTGGGTAAGAAGCGGTTTTGGGGGTATTTTACAGGGCTTTTCTTTTCTCGGTGAATTGTTGATTTTAAGGTTTTCCTGAAAAACCCGGACAAGTAGCCTTATTGCCTGCTTCCATTAGATTCATCAATGGTTATCAAAGGTAAAAACAATGGCATGCCGTGAGGAAAGTGTTTCACAAGGCAGGAGCTGCTGTGATAGTATTTTTTTGTAATGGTGGACTTGCATTATGCCGTTAAGGGAATCTGTCCCCGGAAAGATGAAAACAGAGAGATGAAAACAACGAGATTAAAACGTAATTAACCCAGGAATTAAGAATGTCAGTTCAAATTAAAGATTTTCTATCCATTTCTTATGACGAGCTTGAAGAGTTAAACCTGAGAGCTAAGGAGAAAGTAGCTTCTCATCTTGATGAGGGAGAGATAAAGGAATTTTATCTGAAATACCTTTCGGATGAAAAACAGTTAAAGGCGGTAACTGTTTGTTTTTCTGATCTTGAAGGTCGTTTTCATATGCTTGATTACGATAAAAAGTTTCTCATAAAGTCATATGACAATCTCACTTTTGACGGTTCCTCCGTAAGGGGTCTTACAGATGTCAGGGAGTCTGATCTTCGTCTTGAAATTGACTGGGGGTCATTCAGATGGCTCCCCGCAGATGTCTTTGGACCCGGGAAGGTGATGGTGTTTGCCCAGATAAACGAGCATGACGGGTCATATTACAAATCTGATATCAGGAGTCTTTTAAAACAGTACTGTAATCAACTCTGGAAGAAAGACCAAACGGAGCTGTTTGCTGCCGTTGAAACCGAAGGATTTTTATTTCAGGGAGTAAATGCAGAACAGAATTATATATCCCGGGAGGGTTTTGCTTTTGTTTCAAGCGGAGGCTATTACCACTCCTTGCCTAAAGATCCTCTTAAGGTTTTTATTGACAAGTTTGCAGAAGCAAAACGGGCTATGGGGTTTGATAATGAAAAAGATCATCCCGAAGTTGCTCCTTCCCAGTTTGAACTTAACTATGGATATTGTAACGCCCTTATCGCAGCTGATCAGATTCAGATTTATAAACTTCTTGCAAGGCAGATCGCCCAGGATATGGGTATGACCGCTTCCTTTTTGCCAAAGCCGGTGGCGAACATAAATGGCAGTGGCATGCATACTAATGTTTCAGTAGCGAAACAGGGGCAAAATCTTTTTTATGATGCCAAGGGAGAGGATAAGCTTTCGCCTATGGCGTGGGATTTTGTTGAAAGGATTCTCAGTAATGCACTTGATATCTGTCTTGTAATGAATCCAAGTGTTAATGCCTACAGACGACTTGACCCCAATTATGAAGCACCTAATCAGATTATGGCTTCTGCCGTAAACAGGACTGCGATGATACGGGTTCCCCTTGGTAATGAAAAGTCAGCCCGGGTAGAGGTGCGTACTGTTGCTCCTGATGCAAACCCTTACCTTGCTCTTTATGCTATTTTTAAAACAGGATTAGAGGGAGGAGTGAAGCCTGAATTCAGTGGAGCAAACAGAAAGCGTGGTGAAAAGATATTGCCATCAAATATTGATGTTGCAATTAATTCTTTCAGAAACAGCGCCTTTGTTAAAGAACTAATAGATGCAGGGAGCGCTGAAAAGTATGCCGCACTTAAAGAAGCATCCGCAAACCGCTGCCCACGAGAACTGGGTACCATGGTGAAAAGCGAAGAGGTGCTTTTTCACCATGAAGTAACAAACCAGTATATTTGGGGGCGGTTCTAGTTGTTCCCGCCCTGCATCTGCTTTTGCATCTCTTGAAGATTTTGCATTTTCTGCATAAGCTCTTCGACGTTACCTGATTCCAGTGCTTTCTGCATTGAGCTTAGCTCACTCAAATCAGGCATGTTCTCCATGCTTTTTGTGAGATTCACCTTTGTACCATCCGGCAGTATCGTGTCACCTGGTACCATTCCTTCTTTGCAGTCACCAAGATATTTTGCGGTACTTAATGAATTTGATTTACTCTGTCCCATAAATGGCGGGTTGAAAGTGGTATCAGCCGTAACCGTGAAACTGGTTTTGAAGTCACCACGAAGTACGGAATTTGACTTCATTTTTGAACCCCCGAGATCACATTCGAGTTTAGAGACGTACTCGGAGCCCTGTTTTTTGGTTTGAACATCGGAACATTTGTTTCCAAGCATTTTTGTACTTGCAGCCATAATATCCCGGGTGGTGTTTTTATCCATGCACTGCATGCTTTTCCCTTCAGACGCTCCGTCAAGTGTAGTTTCTATTTCCCACAAGCCGGCTTTGATATCCGGTAGCTCATTTGCCAAAACGATTGAGGGAACAAGTAAGGCAGAGAACGCCAGAACATGCATTTTTTTCATAAAATTCCTTGGTTTATGTTTTTTCTGTCATACAGGCTAAACGCATGTGAAGTTTTTTGCAACTTAATCATGCAGTTTGGAAACATCACTTTCATCAACGGTTACCGGAGTTTGCATACGAAGTGATGGTGCAAGGTCTTTAGCTACAAACCACCCTAAAACTATAATCATTATGTATAAAAACCAGGTTGCAGCAGAAGTAACTCCGGTGAATTTCAGTACGGCGCCTGAATGAGCATCCTTACACATGGTTTTCTTGACGAGGCTTATATTTGTGAATGAATCAAGAAGTAGGTGTGAAGCGACACCAATACCAAGTGCTCCCCCAATGTATACTCTTTCTTTCCAATACAAGTCCGGAAATAAGAGGTATCCGATTTCAAAAAATAGTATAATTGCCGGTATGGAGTGTAAGGCTCCTCGTGGAGAAAACAGATGGTTCGTAAGAAAGGTAAAAACACTCCTTGCGAGGATAAATCCAAAGAGAAGGGTCAAGGCTATTCTTACGGTGCCACCCTGAGAGAGAATGGGGAATTTATCAAGAAAAAGAACCGGCAGAAGTGCCCCGAAGATACCCGAGAGCTCTCCGGTAAGACCTTCATCAGTTGAGTCAACATTTGGCAGAATGCTTCCAATAACTACCAGAATACCTGCAAGGACAATAATTTCCCAGTGCGTTCTGTTTGCGAAACCGAAAGCACAGTATGCAAGTGCAAGCAAAAATGCCCAGGATATGTGACTTTTTTCATCTGCCATTGGCTCAGTACCCCAAATTAAACAATAACTACGCATGAGTATTGCAGAAAAAAGAGATAAAAAAAACAGGAAATTTAAAGCCTTATTTCCTGTGATAATAAAGAAACTGCTCCAGTAAACCCCTTAAATGTCCGATATACATACTCTATGGAAGAGTTAAGAGGACTGGAAAATGGAATCCGTACTGCCGAAAAGGCTGATCTTGAGCGAGTCTCGAGACTTCTTGAGTCTAAATATGAAGTCGTAGGGCTGATCGGAAGCGGAGGTATGGGGAATGTGTACTACGGGAGATCCAAGGCAGACCCTGCTCTGGAAGTAGCAATCAAGGTGCTGCACCCTGAGTTTGTCAGTGACCCAACCTTATGTGCCCGTTTTATCAGAGAAGCAGAGCTTTTACAGAAGGTGCAACACCCGGGCATTGTCGCTTTTTATGATGCCAGATCAGAAAATGGAATCGCGTACTACGTAATGGAGTGTGTGATTGGTGTCAGCCTCGAACAGTTGATCAGGAAAAACAGTGTTCCTCTGGAAGAAGTTCCTGAGCTGGTAATAAAAATTTGCGAAGCACTGCATGCGGTGCATTCTGTCGGGATTATTCACCGGGATTTAAAACCTGCCAATATCATGGTGCTGGAGTCATACGATATCAAGCTTACAGATTTTGGTATCGCACGCCCGGAAAATTCACAATTAACTCATCACAATGAGATTGTCGGCTCAGTATGCTATATTCCCCCCGAGATATGGATAGGTGAAGACCCGACACCGAGTGTTGATTTATACAGCCTAGGTATTGTCATGTATGAGCTGTTAACCGGTAAAGTTCCATTTGATGGAAGCTCACCAGGAGATTTGATGAGAAAGCATCTGCAATCAATCCCCGAGCCTCCCAAAGACAGTAATCCCGCAATTCCTTCCTATCTGAATCGAATTACACTTTCTCTTTTGTCCAAGTCGAAATTAGACCGACCTAAAGATGCCCTCAGTGTTATTGAAAAAATTCAAAAAGCAAGAGGGGCAACAAGCTCCACTCATACCTTTACCGGTTACAAACAGGATACGGAAGAGTTTCTCAGAGTGCTGGAAGTCTCAAATAATGAAGATTCGGAGAATATGGGAGCACCCTCAGCTTCTGATGAGAAAATCGCCAAAGCACCTGTGAGTCCCTCCATTCTTAGTGAACAAAAGTTAGAAAAGCCCACGAAAGTATCAGTTGAGGCTCCTGCTGATAAAGAGCCGGAGTCGTCCGAAGAGAATGAAATGGGTCTTCTTGAAACATTAACCACGGTTGAAAAGATTGGCATTGCCGCTTTATTTTCTCTCTTACTGATTACTTCCGGTTCTTTGGTGTATTTTTTACTGTAAGAAGTTTCTTAATGTTTTTAGAGTGGTAGTATCGGGAGAATCTGAAGAGGAAAGAACACCGGGTTCGATCTGAGTGCCTTCATTCCATTCGTTCCATGACGTTACAATCAGTGAATCGGGAAAACTCCTGCCAAGTGCTCTTTTATTTGATTCGTGCAAAAGTTCCAGAAGCAGGGTGCCCCGGGTGTCTTTTGTCAGTACCGGGGTTGAATTATTGTCCGGTCTTACCACCCGATCATCATATCCGGGAATCACAACGGGAATGAAAGGGATGCCAGCCGTTTCGGCAATACTTCGATAGTGGTACACCAACTTTTCTGTTTCCTGCACCAATTCCAGAACCCCTTCATCTCCTTGGCTATAATCAAGGTGCGGGTCATAGGGGTTATATAGCGTAATTGCATCAAAAGCACGGATTCGTTCCCAACTGGGAATATAGGGAGGTAATAAATTACCTGTTTTGGAATCAGGAACATTATAGAATACTTCATCACCAATAATATACAATTCAACCCCAAGTCTTTCCTTGATGTAGTTTCTTACGTACTTGATAGCGGAAGGAACATCTCCGATAAGATGCCTGCTTGCATAAAGAAAAACTACCACCTTCCCGTCTATCCTGAAGTAGTTAGGGTATGAGCCCAGGCGTTTAATCATATGTTCTATGAAGGTGGCAAGTGTGGCGGTTTCCTGTTCTCCCATGGAGATAATTTTTTTTGATTCATCTTTCGATATTTCAAGAGTTTCAAGGTGAGCGGCAAACTGTATGTCGGAGTGTGAGTTAAGAAATTCTGCTGCAATGACCGCACGATTTTTAAGACCCGGTTTTCGAGGCCACCAGTCAATCAGTACATGGGATATCCCGGCTTCCTGCATCCGGGTAATATGCTGAGTAATGATCTTGGGGTCATCCGAGTTATACTCATTTGGAAAGGGGCGGGGATAGTTCTCATTGTTTTTTCTACCCGCATACCCGGCTTTCCAGTTTTCCGGGAACCATACATAATAATGTGCCATTATGTTTTTCAGTTTGGGTGTTTTGGAAAGAACGGAAAAACATCCATATCCAAATCCAATAAGGAATATACAAGCGGGAATTATAATACATGGGTTAAGAATTTTCTTTTTGTGGACAAGTCTGAAAGAAGAGGAGAGGAGTGTCTCCGTAAAAAAAGCACTGATAATTCCAATAAGAGAGAGCACCCAGAAGTAAGAAGTGTGCGGTATATGAAGTGGTTCAGGAGAAATAAAGGGCTGTGAAGAAAGCAGGTAAGCTTCAATAGAGAGCGTCATCATGCCCGTAGATAGCCCAAAGGTCAGGAGCCTTTTCGATGAGTTTTTTACAAATGAGTGTCCATATATTCCAATACAAAATAAAAATAACAGTGCAGAGGGTTCAATCATTCGTCGTATGAAATAAGAGCCCGGTAGTAATATGCTTCTGGTAATTAAAGAGCCGGGCGTAAACAGGGTGTCCCCAAGAACCTGATGGGGAATAGAATATATCTGGTTGAAAAGAGTAAGAGAGAGTAAAGCAAGTAAAAATACAAAAAATACCCGCATGAATAGTCGAGTAAAAATCTCATCCCGTTCTCTGTACGTGAGGCGATGCAGGAGTAACAAGAATATACTACCGGCGAGTAATGAAGGTAAAAGGAGTTTCATTTTGTCCGGGTATCTGGCTCAAGAATTTCTTTGACAATAAGTTGTACTGAGGAAACTCCCTTATAGGTGTTAATTTCAAGTGAGAATATGAGATCTATTCGTTTATTTTTTATAAGGAGAGGGTGCCCCCTCATTCTCCATCCAATGGCATTTCTGAGTGTGCCTTCATGGTTTAGTTGCATCTTGATGTGAGATTCGCCTATTAACTGCAAATGTTCAATCATAACATCCTGAGTGAAAAAGACAGGGGAGGGGTTTCCAATTCCAAATGGTGCAAGCGTGTGTATCTCCTGAACCAGTTGAATGGAGATGTCTTTAAAGGGAATGAAATAATCGACTTTGATTTCTTTTTTCAGTTGATCTTTTGATAATATCTCCTGAGCTTTTGCACTGAATCTTTCCTGAAAGAGTTTCAGGTTTTCTCTTTGGAGTGTAAAGCCTCCCGCTTCTGCGTGCCCTCCGTGGGAATGGAGTATATCGGTGAGTGCTGAAAGTGCTTCAGCGACGTGAAATTGGGGAATGCTTCTTACAGAGCCTTTTATCACGGGAGTAAGAGTCCCATTAATAGTAGTTTCACCGGGTGCCATTACCGCGACGGGTCTTCCAAGTGCTTCGACAAGTCTTTGGGCAGCAATACCGATTACTCCCGGGTGAAATGAGTCATCATAAAGAGCGAAACCGAATGGTGGAGTTTCGGGGGTATTTGTTTCAAGTTCTTTGGCAAGTGAAAGGCATATTTCCCTGGTTTCTTCTTCCAGCATTTTTCTTTCCTGGTTGAGTTTGTTGAGTCGCGCTGCGGTATCTTTAATGAGTTGAGAAGGAGGTGAAGTGAGAAGACTAAATCCCAGGGATGCGTCTTCAAGTCGACCTGCTGCGTTAAGTCTGGGTCCGATTCCAAAAGAAATATGAGAACATGAAAATCGTTCACCAAGAGGGAGCTGAGCAATTTCCTGTAACGCCTTTATACCGGGGCGTGGGGTGGAACGTATTGCATCAAGTCCTCTTGAAGCGATAAGCCGGTTTACCCCTCTTAGAGGAACCATGTCACAAATAGTTCCTATTGCAGCAAGGTCAATCAAATCCTTGCTCGCGGGTAGTAAAAGTTTTGTAGTATCATTGGAAGACTCGATTTTCCTGATAAGGAGAATACACATAAGCCATGCAATTCCGGCAGTAGCCATTTTGCAGGACTTGAAAGGGCAGTCATCTTGCATGGGATTTACAATTATATCAGCGGGAGGGACTACCGTTGCCAATTCGTGATGATCAACAACAATCACATCGAGTCCAAGCTCTTTTGCACGGGTAACTTCCCTGACATTTGTAATGCCACAATCCAGAGTAACAAGAAGTTCAGTTTTTTCTTTGTGAAGTTGTTCTACCGCTTCAACTGATAAGCCATACCCTTCTGTCATACGATTCGGTACATAGTGGCGCACTTTGGCTCCTGCCGGGGCAAGTACCAGCCACATTTGGGAAGCAGAGGTAATTCCATCTACATCAAAGTCACTAAAAAGAGTGATATACTTATTTTCTTTAATTGCAGCATAAATTTTTTCAACCGCAGATTCCGCATTTTTTAATTGTGCGGGGTTTGGAAGGTGATTTCTAAGAGTAGGAGTGAGAAATGCTTTTGCCTCTTCTACCGTCTCCACTCCACGCTGAGTTAAAATGTAAGCAGTAATAAAATTGATACCAAGTTCAGCTGATATTTTTTTTGCAATAGTATCACTTTCTTTAGTGGAATTTCTCTGGCGAACAAGAAGCGGCACTGCTCCATTTGTGTGTTTTGAAATAATTTCTGTATAGGAGGATACTTCTTGCATGAGGTGATTCAGGTCTATCATATTTGATATTTAACTACTATGATACTATCTGATTGATACTAAACGTCAAACCCCTCGTGTGGGCGTAATCTTTATGGTTTTTCGCGAAATTTTCAGGTGTGCTGGGCTGCTGTTAAAAGTGCTTGCCAGAATACCAGCATTCGGAATAGGCTCTCATTTGCAGTCATTAGGTGTTCAAAGGTGAGCTGGAAGAGTTAATTTTGACAGAGAGCCTTAACAAGGGATGTGGTCAAAAGCGCAATTTAGGAGAGAAAACAGAATGAGAAAAACAAAGGTGTTAAGATTTTTATTTCTTCTGCTTGCAATGCCTTCGGTGGCTTTTGCGTTCCCTGTTGACTTTGACGGTGACGGAAAAGTTGATCTTACTGTTTATAGACCAGTTCACGGTATGTGGTATATGTTGCCATCTTCAGGATCCTGTCCTGCTGGATGGACAGTAATTGTAACCGGACAATGCCAAAAGCAATGGGGGCTTCCGGGTGATAAACCAATGGTTGGCGATTTTGATCAAGATGGAAAAGCCGATCTCGTTGTTTATCGTCCAAGTAATCAGCATTTCTATATCCACTACTCGTCGCACTCTGGGTCAGTTGCTTTTCAATTTCCTGATGGAACTGGAGGCGTGTTTCCAAGCTCTAGCGACAAGCCTGATATTGCTGATGTAAACGGTGACGGGCGATCCGATGTGATTGTTTATAAGCAGAACTTAGCTCCTGCGGTATCAGCTCATGCTCGTGTATATACGACTTCCCCACCTGCGATAACCCACTATTCAAGAGTAGTGCATACATTTCAATCCCATTACATGCTTGCGCCAATGCATTATTCTGTTACAGCCGATTATATGGTTAATTACGGCATACCAAACGGAGATTATTGGGGAGAGGAGGTTGCGTTTGCATTTCGATTAGAAGGAGGAGGAATTATCTATTACCGATATATGGACGTTATGATAAATCATGCTAGTTGGTTCGTGTCATTACCATCTCTACCCAATATCCATCATCAAGTGCCACAGAGAGGTAGTTTTGTGGCGCCATATGGTTCTGATGCGGCGTCCTTTAACACTCTTACCGGAGAATGGCGCTATCGGCAGTATAATACGAATTTTAATATTGCAGTTTCTTGGGGACTTCCAGGAGATGTGGCAGTACCGGGAGACTATACGGGAAATGGTGTTACTGATCTTGCAGTATGGCGTCCATCGGATGGGACTTGGTACATGAAAACTAGTACATGTCCTTCGTATGCAGCACCGACCGGATATGGTGGATGTTTCCGCCAGTGGGGACTTTCAAGTGACCTACCAGTTCATCGATAAAAATAGAGAGGAGAAACTATGAGAAAAATAATTTCACTATATGCGATTGCAGTTATCACTTTGGTTTCTACAACATGTTTTGCAACGCAAGAGCAAGCATGTATAAACGAGATTCGGACGATTAAAGCAGATGTCAGAAATGGTGAGGTTTTAGATTTAGCATTACCTAAAACTTGTGATGCACAAGGGAGTTGCAGCTACACGCGTATACAATTTTCGGCAAAAACAAAAGAGAACCTTATTTTGCTACGATCTCATTGTCAGGAAGTTGATGGAAGAGAAAATTGCGCTGATTGGAAAGTTTTCTCTAGCTTTCCGACCGGATCAGCATCAGGTTCCAGTGAAGATGTTTTAGAACATGGAGTTACAATAGATAATCCTGATGACTTAATGTCAAAAATTACTTATGTTTTTCGACATCCCGAAATCAAAATTGGTGTTGAATCTAATATAACTATTGAAAGTAACTTGGAACCAATAGAATGCTATAGTATGGAAGCAAAAGTTTTCAAAAAAACTGTGGCAAATAATGTTAGAGATGAGTTGAATCCTTATATAGGGGCACACCCCGACGCATTAATAAGAACAAGTGTTAAGTAGGTAATTGAAAAGGAGAAGATTTATGAAGCATATTCTTATCTTGATTTTTGCTCTGCTACTTATTGGGAGTGTTGCTAAAGCTGATCAGTCTAAAGACATACGGGTCGAGGGACATGCCTTCTCAGCCACCACTTTGAAACCTCTAGCTGGGGTTGATGTGGAATTGTGGGCATTTTATCATGTTGGACTTCCCCCAGAAGCTGGTTATTCTATATCAACCGATGAAGGTGGGTTTTATCGCATTGAAATAACACCACAAATTACAGATGAGAATAACAATGACCTTGCAATTGGATATGCGTTTGCTTTTATTTGCAGATTTGGGGATCAGCATAAAGTACAAATAATGCCGTTATACAAATCGTTGACACCGAATCAGGTTTACCACCGCAACGTCTACATGCAGGTTCCCGCAAATGTATCCAGTTGTGCAGGTCTTGGAAATTAATTAATAGAAAAGAATTTCTTAAAAATATAAAGTACGTGCAGTTGAGGGGGAAATTTCTCCTGTGGTTAGCAGGTGGTGGAGGGCGTTGGAAAAGGGGATGTAATTTGACTGGTGGAGGCAGGTGTTGAAATCGCTTTTTGAAATGGCTGATACGCCGGATGAGTGCATTCTGGATAGTTCTGAAATCAGGGCAAGGGAAGGTTCACAGGTTTCGTATGCTGCAAGTCGACCCATGATTTTTGTGAAGTTGCATTTTTCGCATCCGGAGCTTTCTGAGCATATAAGGGGTGAACCAAAATGTGTTTCCAGTTCTTCGGGGCAGGGTATGCGTACTCTGCAATACGGGCAGTTTCTTTGAAGAAGTCTTTGAGAGCTTGCGACTTTGAGAGTTGCTCCGAGTGCTATGGGGGAACATCCCATTTCAAATAATCTAAGAATCAGTTCAATGACATTACTTGCATGGATAGTGCTTATTACAATAGTGCCGCTTAATGAGGCTTGTAGTGCGGTTTGCAGTGCTTCTTGTTCTCTGATTTCTGAGAGCACAATTATGTCAGGGTCTTGTCGTAAAGTGCTTTTGAAAATCGAGTGGTACGACATCTTTTCACGGGTATCTACTTCAATCTGGGTGATGCCTGCTATGGTTCGTTCTACCGGGTCTTCAATGGAAATAATGTTTTTATCATTTCCTTTTGCCGCTTCAGTAATGAGCCCATAGAGGAGTGTGGATTTACCACTCCCGGTTGGTCCCGATAGGAGTATGAGCCCGCCTTTTTTCTGTATTTTGTTTAAAAATGTCTGTTTTTGGATGTTTGAGAGTCCAAGAATGTCAATTGCCCTGATGTTTTTCAAGCCCACTTCATCAAGCAGGGGGTGATACAGTAATCTCATTGCAAGCTTTATCCCGTGTACGGTGGGGATTATTGAGATACGAACCCGAATATTCCCGTTTCCCGCGCTGAATTCAAACATACCGTCAAGGGGAGCAAAGTGTTCTGTGATATCAAGACCTGAAATAACTTTTATATGTTGAATCAGTCGCAGAAAATGGTATTGGGGGATTTGAATATGCTCTTGTACTTGTAGTGCTCCGTCTATACGAAATGAAGTTCTGCTTTTTTCATCCTGGGTTGATTCCAGATGAATGTCCGATGCATTTTCCTTGTATGCAAGAGTAAGAAGTGCCTGAAGAAGTTTCGGGGCTTCAGCCTGAAGTACTTTACCAAGGTCTATTTGAATTCTCTTTTTGAATGAGTGCTCAGTCAGCTTATCAGAAGGTTTGTTAAGTTCAAGGATGGTTCTGGAAGCCTCGTCTTCCTTGTATGCTATAAGAATAGCCTTTTTAAGTATTTCATTATCTATTTTTTTAAAGATACATCTCTTTGCGGTAAGCAGTTTAAGATGGGAGCTGAGGGTAAATTCGTTTTCACTATCCGGAACAGCAATCAGCAGTTCCATGTCTGATGCGATTTTTTGAAGACTTAGAGGCAGTATGGAAAGTGCCATTGCCTGTTCATACGGTATTTCAGCTCTTGCTGTTTTTGATGAACAGAGGGCAAGCGTTCTCCAGGGGTCATTTGACCCGCAGGATTTTGTCCTCTTATCTGAAAGTGTCATGGACACTCCAGGTATCGTGGTTATTTCAGACAGTGGTCTGGAAATGCTTTCAGTATCGTTCATTTTAAAAATTCCCCCTCTCTGAAGATATATCGCCGTTTTATTACCGACGACTCATATGTGAAATAGGGGCTTGTCTAGAATACCCATTCTCTGATAAGACACCAGAACGTCATAAAGTTTTCGCCCGTTTGGTACGAATATTTCCTAGTATCTTCGGGATAAATTTTTGTTCATTATAATTTCGATTTGTGGGTAGTTTGCTATGCTTCATATGTATTTGCTTGTGTCCTTGTTCTCGGTCTTTTCAATGGAACCAATGAACATTCTCGACATACAACATCAAATCAATGTAGAAATGAAGTTCGCATCTAATCCCCATCTCCATATCGGAGACCCTGTGCTTTATAAGGGTGCTGTTGTTGGCAGTGTAAGCAAAGTGCAGCAGATTTCTGACTCTTCTGATAGTTCTGTAGCTCGTGTGAGTATTCGCCTTTCCTCCGGCGCTGTGCCCCTTGAACAGGAAGTGGTTGGTTTGGTCAGTTCCATGAAGCTTTCAAATAGTACAGGTGTTTCATCACGATCTTTTGTTGATATCATGCATCTGGCTGATAAAAACTCTGCTGATAAAAAGCCCGGCAGGCAAAATATTCGCGCCTCAGAAGGAAACCTTAATGATAATTTTGGTGCTGATTTTATAAGAGGCTTTTCAAGTTTTCAGGAATTCTGGTCAACTACCAGTCTCTAGCCCTGTATTTTAAGTTTCCTGTCTTTTAAGCTTTCAGAATCTCATTAAACTTCTTGAGTGCTTCTTCAAGGGTGTCCTTTTCTTCATGGTTCTGGGAAAGGAGTCCCATGATCTTTGATCTGAGTTCGATTGATCTGTCAATTACCGCATCGCTTCCCTTTTTATATGCACCAAGGTTTATCAAATCATAATTATCTTCATAGGCAGAAATTAATGTTCTTAGCTCCTTACTGAGCTCCATGTGTTCTTTGGACATGATCGCGTTTTGCAGTCGACTGTTACTTTTTAAAATATCTATAGATGGGTAGTGTCCGATATTACTTAAGCGGGAGGATAGGTATATATGTCCATCCAGAATGGCACGTACTTCCTCAGAGAGCGGGTCTTCAATCTTCTCGGAATTAAGCAGGATGGAATAAAAAGCAGTTATGCTTCCGTTACCGATCTTGCCTGCTCTTTCAAGAAGTCCCGGTATTGTTGAAAACACTGAAGGGGGAAAACCCTGACGGGCAGGAGCTTCTCCCAGGGAAAGTGCGATTTCTCTTAATGCTCGTGCAAATCTTGTTATTGAATCCATGAGAAGCAGTACTTTTTTCCCCTGTGCTCTAAAGTACTCTGCTATAGTGGTTGCGGTATATGCCGCAATGATTCTTCTGATAGGTGGTTCATCACTGGTAGCAACCACTACTACGGAATGGGCAAGCCCTTCCTCTCCAAGATTCTCCTCTATAAAATCAAGAACCTCTCTTCCTCTTTCACCAATAAGAGCAATAACATTAACCTCCGCAGTACTAAGCCGAGCAAGCATCCCCATCAATGATGATTTCCCCTGTCCCGCAGTTGAGAACACTCCAAGTCTCTGTCCTTCTCCTACCGGTATAAAGACATCAAGAGCACGAATGCCGAGAGGGAGTTGTTCCTGAATTCGTATTCGCTCCAGAGGGTTTATTCTGTGTCCGTGTAAAGGGTATCTGAGCTTGGTCAGAATCTTTTTACCTTCTATGCTCTCTCCAAAACAGTCCAGTACATTTCCAAGTAACTGTTTTCCAACCGGTATGGTAATAGATTTTCCATGACTTATTACTACGGAACTGGGTCCTACATCCATCACGGGAGCAAAAGGGGTAATACAAACCACTTCGTCATCAAACCCAACCACCTGACAGGGAATCTCTCTTCCTGAACGGGTATGGATAGAACAAAGTTCTCCTATGATTGCATCAGGAAGGGTGATTTCAATCAGTAAAGAATTTCTGACTCGCTTAACACTACCCCTTCTTGTTGTTCTGATTGCCTCCAGAAGGGAAACCCGTTTACGATACTGGCTCAGGTCTACATCCGGTATGAACTGGGTGATATCAATTGACTCTGGCAGAGAAGAAGACATAGGAAGATTCTCACCCCTTACCCGGGCTTTGGTCTAGTCCGACCTGAACACAGATTTCAGAAAGTAATTCGCTCAAAGAAACCTGTATTTCACCAAAGTCTGTTTTAACCAGAACAGAATCAGAAGGCATTTCACTGTATTCAACGATATAAAGATCGCAGTCACGAGCTGTTTCGGTGAGCTGACGCTCCAGTCCCGCTAATGCTCCTTTATTGGAGGGATGAATTACCAGATCAATTTTTTTACCTATCGTTACTGATTCGATAAGCCTCCTTGCCAGCTCCCTGATTGGATTCATAATTTGTGGCGATTTAAGATGAAATACATTTTCCAGAATTTCATAAGCAAGCTGAGCAGCTTCATCGGAAATTTTTTTCCTGAGAAGAGAATGATCTTTCATCAGTTTTACAGCATTCTCGACCGCTTTTTTATTGCCTTCAGCAAAACCTTCCTTGAATCCTTTTTCTTTGAATGAGTTAGCAGTTTCTTTAGCTTCCCTGATCATTTTTTCAGAACGATCTTTCGCCGCATCGATAATACTCTGCGCTTCACTCAGAGCATTTGCAACAGAAGGTTGAGGAGACTGATTTTGTTTCGGAGGTATCATGCTAATGTTAGTTTAGTATATTCAATACATTAGATGCCCTGTTGTCAGGAAAGTTTTTTCTTTTATGATTCAGGATATTGGTAAATCATACTCTGAAACCTGATAGTATAATGGGTATAAAAAGGTAGCAAAAGCAATATCTTAATAAATATCAATCTTTGTGCGATCTTTTGAGTATTTATGATTTTTTTAGGATTGAATTCCAAATATTCTTCGGACAGGTTTTGAATAAAGGATCTGAGTTTCCTATGAGGTAAGGAAGTCACTGCATAAAAGTTCAGCGGCTTTTCTTGGGCTTACAGCCCGGGTGTATATTTTAGCCAAAAATTCTTCCCGTTTTTTTTTCAGAGTGGCGGATTTTGTAATATGGGAGCTCAGCAGTTCACGGATAGCAAGTTCAAACTGAAAAGTGAGCGCCCGTTTTTTCTTTTCAGTGATGAGACCGGAGTTCGTATCTTCAAGATGTTTCTCAAGAAGCCCCTCTTTAAGTTTCTTTACTCCTTCGGGATCATTTGAACTTACCCGGAATAATTTTGGCAGAGTGGTGCCGACAGGACCAAGGGAAAGTGCAAGTAAAAGGTCTCTCTCAAGGTCGTTTATACCGGGAAGATCAGCTTTATTAAGGGCAAATACGTCTGCTATTTCAATTATTCCCGCTTTAAGAGCTTGCAGCGCATCTCCGGTATGAGGGCTTAGTACAAGAGTGACCAGATCAGCACATTTCATAATATCAAGCTCTGCCTGACCAACCCCAACGGTCTCTATAATGATGATGTCAAAATTCGCAGCATCCAGAACCGATAGAAGCTCCGGAGTTCTTGGAGAGAGACCACCAAGCTGTCCCCTTGAAGCAGAAGATCTGATAAATATTTTTTCCTCCATCGCACAAGAGTACATCCTGGCACGGTCTCCAAGGATTGCCCCCCCACTGAAGGGACTTGATGGGTCTATCGCAAGAACCGCAACACTGAGATCATCTGCAAGAAAGGATGAAATAAGAGAGTTAATTAATGTTGATTTCCCCGCACCGGGGGCGCCGGTGATACCAAGTATCTTACTTTTACCCCCATGGGGAATAAGTAAGTCCAAAAGCCCGCTTGAAGCAGGCAGGTCATTCTCAATAATACTTAATGAACGGGCAATTACCCGACGCTTGTTTTTTATAACTCCTTCCACAATTGCTGAAAGATCATCTAAAGCCATAAGGACATTAATTTTATATTGAAAATAAAAAAGCCACCCTTTCGAGTGGCTTTGATAAAAGTGTCAAGGATAAGGAATCCCTTGTCCTTTAAATAACACTTATGCGCTCTTTTTTGCCTTCTTTGCTGAAGTTTTCTTAGCTTTTCTTGCAGCAGGGCGAGCTGGTTTCTTACGAACTGCGGCAGACTTACGAGCAGGTGCCTTCTTTGCAGTTGTCTTTTTAGCAGCCTTTTTCTTAGGAGCCGCCTTTTTAGCAGTTGCCTTTTTGGCAGCTGGCTTCTTAGCAGCAGCCTTTTTCTTAGGAGCCGCTTTTTTAGCAGTTGCCTTCTTTTTAGGAGCTGCCTTTTTAGCAGCTGGTTTCTTCTTAGGAGCTGCCTTCTTAGCAGTTGCCTTCTTTGGAGCTGCCTTTTTAGGAGCTGCTTTTTTCTTTGTTGCCATAAGCTACATTTCCCTAATTTCTGTTTAACTCCGATGCGCACAACCCGCTCTTATCTCAAGAATCTTCCACCTACTAATTAAGGGGGAACTTCTTGCCAAACAACATGATCAGGGCGACTTTCTATTGTAGCATCGCTGACGTACTACATGTCTATCGAATCAAAAAACGACAGACTTGATTCGAAATTACCACAAATTGCGCATCTTCCCAAGTATTTCTTTTACATACAACACATTTTTTTTCATTACATCACTTCGTCAGCCAATGTTGTCGTACGTTATACTTTGATGAAGGAACTTGAATAAGGGTACAAAATACTTCCGGAGATACTCTTCGAGCAGTGTGTTTGCCTCCGGAGAAACACCGGTACGGTATCTGTCTGTGCTTGAGAGAGACCCCCGGAAAGGGAGATACTACCTATTTGAGAGGACGCTCTAAGTAGTTTTATTTGCTACGAAAATAGCAATTTTAATGTTGAGCTACACGTTGAAACGAAAGTGCACGATGTCTCCATCCTGCATCAGGTATGTTTTACCTTCTACTCTGAGTTTCCCTTTTTCTTTTGCTTTCACTTCACCCCCGCATGCTACAAAATCTGCATACGAGATAACTTCAGCTTTAATGAAGCCCCGGGCGAAGTCAGTATGAATTTCACCTGCTGCATCTACCGCAGTGGAACCTTTTTTCACTGTCCAGGCTCTTGTTTCTTTTGGTCCACTGGTAAAGAAAGTTAAAAGTTGAAGAATCTGGTAACCCGTACGTGCAAGACGCTCCAAACCTGATTCCTTAAGCCCTAAAGAAGCCAAAAACTCCTTTTTATCCTCTCCGGACAGTTGTGAGAGCTCCGATTCAACCTGCCCGGAGAGGGAGACCATCATACTTGATCTCTCTTTTGCCACGACTTCAAGCATGGAAAGGTACTCACAACCCTTACTGATATCTTCTTCAGCCACATTTCCAACAAAAAGAACAGGTTTTGCCGTGATAAGATCAAGACCTTGTACGGCATGAGCTTCATCACCGTCCAGTTGATACAGACATTGACCTTCATCGAGATATTTTTTTGCGATAAGAAGCCTCTCCTGTAGCTCTTTTGACTCTTTATTGCCCGTTTTTGCTGTTTTCTGAATGCGTTCCAGACGTTTATCAACGCTTGAAAGATCTGAAAGCATTAACTCTGTTTCTATCAGCTCTACGTCACGTTTCGGGTCTACTGAACCTTCAACGTGTGTAATATTCTCATCATCAAAACAGCGAACAACATGTACCACTGCATCAACCGCCCTTATATGGCTCAAAAACTGGTTTCCCAGTCCTTCACCTTCAGAAGCCCCCTTTACAAGCCCGGCAATGTCCACAAACTCAACTGAAGTAGGAATAATCTTTTCAGATTTACTTATACCAGAGATTGTCTCCAGACGTTCATCCGGAACGGGAACCACACCGGTGTTCGGCTCAATGGTACAAAACGGATAGTTTGCAGCTTCGGCTCCGGCAGAGGTCAGAGCATTAAAAATAGTTGATTTTCCAACATTGGGTAGCCCCACAATTCCACAATTAAAGCCCATAGATTTTCCCTCTTATATAGTATGTTTATTGATCTTTTAAGCGATAGAGCCTTATACCATTCATTGACCAGTCGAATATGGGAATCCCATCCATTAACTCAAGCCGGATTGTTTGTAATGGTATTTCTTCAAAACGAATATCCCATAATGCCGGAATAGAGGCGTAACTGAATCCTCGTATTTCTTTGTAAAGTGGAATAGCTCTCATATCATATATTGTAACAAGCTCTCCGGTTTCAGCATGATACCCGGATATTTTAAGAGAATTGGGGGTGTCATGAGGGAATCCGCTATGATCAAGCACTATCCTGACGATATTTTCCGGTTCACGAAATTTTATTTCAATTGCCATACCCGGGGATTGGGGTTTTCCACTACCCCAGCGGGTTTTTGGGTCGTTATCAATGAGCGCATTTACGTTTTTTGCAATTTCAGAGGGTTCTTCTCCCCAGGGAGGGATAAAGAAAGAAATCTGCTCTAATGAAACAGGTATGAGTTCTCCTTCCGGTAATACATATTTAATCTGATCCAGAATAGTATAGTGTTCAAGTTCAGTTTCCCTGAAAGAAAGACCAACAGAGTGCATCCAGTGCTCAAAAAACTTTGATTCCCCATGAGCAAGGACAAATACCTTTCCAATGACTTCGTAATGAGGGTTTTCAGATTCATACTTGAGGATTCTTGAAGTGCGTGGGTTGCCAAAGCGGGTAAAAGTGATTTTTTCATTGGTTTCAAATGCCACCCGATAGCCAACCCAGTAGTTTGTATAAATGTGGGTATATCCTTGAGCGTTTAACCATTCATATAGCTCGGAATGGTCTTCGGCGACCCGCTCTTTCTTGTAAATGATAGGCTGTCCCTCGTCTGCTATTCCGTGCAGATAATTGGAATTAAGGTTCAGGCAGAGGTGTGCAATAATCAGAAGCCCCCCAAAACTCCTGAAAATAAAACTCTTCTGAGTAATCAGACGGGCAATACAAAGTCCTGTCAGCAGAGGAATAACAGAGTACAAGGGGAGCAGGTATCTGGGTGCTTTTGATAACCAGCCAAAGCTACTGAGAGAGAAAATTGTTGGAACAAAAATCAGGAAAAGAACAAGAAAAAATACTGAAAGAATACTTTTTTTGGAGAAACGATTATCGGGTTTAACTACATGGAGTACTACTGCACTTATAATAGTCAGGGCATAGAGAGTATATGCGTAAGTGGTTGCACCATGATAAATATCAGCATCACTCCAGAACTGCCGTGCTCCCAAAATGATCGGTAGCGCCGTATTCCAGTAATCAGAAAAATATTTTGCCGCATTACCCCCCGCGGTGCTCCCGAAAAGCACCTCAAAACTTGACCAGGCAGGTTCCATAAAAATGTTATGATACCAGAAAGGGAGCCCTCCTAAAACAAAGCCCAAGAGAGAAAGAAATGTGATTTTTGCTATTATAAGGGGAGATTTATAGGAAAGTAATTTCAGGAAAAGAACAATCCCCAGGGGAGCTATATAGAAAATAATCTGGTTATTAGTCCACCATCCAAGACCAAGAAAGACAGATATCAGTATCCAGAGAGTTCGATCTTTTATGTAATTACTCTTTTCTCGCTTGAGTAAAACCAGAGAAAAGAAGATAGCAAGAGACCCAATAAAAAGAGTCTCTATAAAACCTCCACGAGCTTTCAGGCTCCATATCACAAGAGGACTTGGTGGTATTGCTACCAGAAGAGCAGCTATTCTGGCAGCAGGTTTTCCGGCAAGGAGAAGACCGCAGGCATATACAATTCCGATAAAAAGAATGGAAAAAGTTAGCGGTACCAGTTTTAAGGCGTAATTGTTTATGCCGAAAAAATAGAATGATGCGGCAGCACATATTGCCTCCAGTGAACCCATGTACGCCTGACCATAATAAAAGATCGGGACATCATATCCTTCAAGGATATGCTTACCCATGAGTCCGACAACTGCCTCGTCTGATTCAATACCTGCCTGATTATGAAACAGTAAAATCAATCTGGGAACAAGCCCAAGAAGCATAAATGCAATTGCTTCGTACCACTGAGAATATTCAAATTTTTTGTCTGAACCCGTCATGCTCTTTTTTGTAAAGCGAATAAGTATTTTTTATAAATATCAAGTGTCTGTTTTGTTGTTTTATCCCAGGTAAAACAACGTGCCTGTTCTATCCCCATTTCTATACGTTCTTTTATAAAGGCAGGATTGTTCTTTTTTTCCTGAAGCAGAGTGTGGACTTCAGAAACCCAGAGACCTGACTCATTATCAGGCAGCTTCCATCCCGCATTTCCCACAACCTCCGGCATACAGGAGTTATCACCCGTTATTACCACAAGACCTGCCGCCATAGCTTCCAGTACCGGTAAACCAAATCCCTCATATAAACTGGGGAATATAAACAAATCAGAATGCTGGTACAAGCGGTGGAGCGTATTTTCATCCACGTAGCCACTGAGATGAACCAGAGACTCAAGTTCCAGGCGCTTCCTATCTGATACCAGTGCAGGATATTTATCGTCTTTGGTATAGTTTCCGGCAAGTATAAGATGAAACCCCCCGTCCTTCTGAATTGATTCGATCTTATTGAGCTCAGCCACTACATTCAGAAGAAAAGGAATGTTTTTTCTTGCATCTATTCCCCCGATATAAAGAGCCGTATGTGCACCCGTGGGAATCTGGAAAGTTTTATTTAGAAAATGAGGGTCATCTTTTTTCCCTAAAGCATTAATTTTAAAAAAAGACTCATCTACCCCCAGATAGGTTACATGAACATGCTCTTCCGGTACTTCTATGATTTCAATAATATCTTTTTTACTCGCTTCACTGATGGTGATGATACCCAGGGCGGAGCGAATTGCACATCGTTCCAGATATCTGGCAAATTTGTAACGAAGCCCTCCCACACCTTTTTGATAGAGCGCAGGAAACTTAAGAGGAATGAGATCAAGAACCGTGAGTAGTTGAGGTACTGTGGGAAACGCAGGGGCATCACCATGAAAAAAGAAATGAGCAAGGGATGCATTAAGTGCGGAGAGATTTCGGTTCATGCAGCACTGGGATTCAAAAGTAACTTTCCCTGCGGGGAGGATTGAAGAAAGTTTTTTTTGAAAAGGAGTAAGTGAGAGTTTCTCACTACTGATATTAAGAATGGAAAAATCGTGTTTTGGAAAATTATCAAAACGGCTTACCACTTCTCGTACATATCTTCCCGTACCTCTTCCAAAATGAGCTCTGAAATCGGGCTCAAGTGCTCTGGTATCTACTGCAACAGTGGGTAATGAAGTGGTGCCGGCTTTTTCCATGTTAAAAATCAGGCAGCTTGTTTCCTGGAAGTAAGTCGATCAAGTAGTTTTTCCCTGAGAGACGTTTTGAAAGCATCAAGATGATATTTTTCTATGTGCCGAAGACCATATTCAATCAGATTACTCTTCTGTTTTGAATCATTAAGAAGCTGATGCATGAGTATTCCAAGATACAGGGGGTCTTTTTTATTCATCAGGATACCCCCATCTCCGATTGTTTCGGGTATGGCAGTCGCATTATAGGCAATGACGGGAAGTTTGAAATACAGCGCTTCAATAAGGGGAACACAAAAGCCCTCATGTTCACTCATGCAGACATATATATCTGAACCCTCGAAAAAAGCTCTTAGCTCATCATCCGAGACAGAACCTACAAATTCAACCAAGCCCTTAAGACGAAGTGTCTGAGTAAGTTTTCTTAACTCAAACGAGTAAATTTCGGTATCCGTATCACTTCCCACGAGCCAGAGTTTCGAGTCCTTATCAAATTTGTGATGATAGAAATAGAAGCCCTTGATAATATCTTCAATACACTTATTGGGAGCAAAGCGACCAACGTGAAGAATGTTTCTTCCCCCGTGGTCTCTCAGTGCGGCAAGGATTCCGGGATTAGCTGGTTTATTCCAGCGCTCAGGGTCAAGTGTCAGGGGAAGTACTTGAACCTCTCCCGCTCCCATTTCTTTTACTTCCTTTGCATTAAAGCTGGAATCGGCAAGTACCAGATCGGTTTCTTTTAAAAGGAGAGGAAGTTCTTCTCTACCTTTGATGAGATCTGCCGTGACCCGGGAATTATAAGGGGAGTACCACTCTACAGGAGTCAGGTTATGATACACAAGAACCCTGAAGGCGTGTTTCAAAGAGGCATAGAGTTCATTAAAAGGTGAGGTGATTGAGTAATGTAAAAGGACGGCATGACCACTGGAGTCCTCTTTAAATGTACTGATATCAAGAGGAATCCCTTTTAATTTTTCATGGGTATGCACAGAATAGATGTCTGATTTATAACCCATCTCTCTTAGTAAGCGCATGATGGTGAGGGCTTCTCCCGAAATCGCATCACCGTATTGAAGCGTATGCACGAATTGATCAATACGATTTACAGAATGGGTGATACTTGAAGCAGAGTTATTCATGGCTTTGATATAGCATCCTAAACAGATTCAGCGAATTGATCCCGATAAAGGTTAAATACATAACACCCGGCAAAAAAAACAATAAACGCCATACCACCCAGTGCTGCGATGTTGATGAGAGAAGGAAAAACACCTTCAAGGAATATGTTATGATACTGCTGGATGATTTGCGCCATAGGGTTAAATGTAAGTGAGAATCTGAAACGCTCCGGAACGCTTGAAGCCGGATAGATAATAGGACAGAGGAAGAACCAAAGGGTAATCAGGTTTCCCAGGATATGCTGAATGTCTCTGTAATATACATTTAAAGAAGAGAGAATAAGAGATAATCCGAGCATAAAAAGCAATTGTAGAAACAGTATAAGGGGTAGTGCAAGAATGGTACTTTGAGGTGGGATACCGGAGTACCACATGATAATCAGTAAAAGAGGGAGTGCAAGAACAAAGTGTACCAGATTTGTGATTACACTGACCACAGGGAGGATATGAGCCGGAAAAATGGCTTTTGTTATGAGACTTCCCCCTCCGCTGATTGCGCTTGTTGATTCTATAAGCCCCGAAGAGAACCAGATCCAGGGAAGAAGCCCGGTAAACATGAAAATAGTATAATGCTCTACATCATCAAATCGAATGTAGTACTTAAATACCAGAGAGTACACCGCAATAAGACAAAGCGGATTCAAAAAAGACCACAAAAACCCAAGCAGTGAACCTCTGTAACGAGCATGCAGGTGTCGTCCCACAAGCGCATATACCAGCATCCGGAATTTCCATAATTCATTTACTATACGAATCATGCGGACACCTTTTTTTCTCTGCTGTCTGAGGTGTTTTCAAAACAATAATCAGTGTCCCAGTTCATCTCAGGATAAACGACACCCACTGCGGAGTGATTTTTGTTTCGTACCTGAAATTTGTGCATACGGTGATGGTAATCATAAGGAGTTCCATCTTCTGCGTGAGCTGCAACATTCATGAAAAAACTGCCTTCAGTAAGCCCAAGGCGGTGTATATGACATCGAATTTTCCCATGCCTTATATTGGCATTCTCTATTCCTTCCTGAGTGATATACTCTTCCAGTTCTTTTTGAATATCGGGGTGCATGCCGGTATTGGTTCCATATACCTCAAGCCCGTCAATTCTAATGATTCCAATACCAAAAACCAAATCCTTGGGAAGAGCCGGGCTTGAAAAAGAAATCTCAACAGTAAGATGATCGTCTTCATTAAAAATCCATTGAGCTTGATTTTTAGAATCGATCAGTTGAATAGAGTCAATGATAACTTCTTTATTGCCCCAGCGTTTACTGTCAGTACTAGCGGTAGTGTTTGCTTTTTCGGCAGGAGCAGAGATATCCTCTTGAACTTCGATTTCCCGGTTTTCAAGTTCTTTCTTTTCTTGTGCGCGAATACTTCCCAGATACGCATCGGAAATTTCCCGGGGATGACCTTTTTGTCTAATGGTTCCCCGATCAAGCCATACTGCTTCATCACACCATTTACTGACAGAGGACAGGTCATGAGTAACGAAAACAAGAGTTTTCCCTTCTCTTTTGAATTCGCTGATGGAATCCTGACAGCGGTTGATAAAATGTGCATCACCTACGGCAAGTACTTCATCCACCAGCAGGATGTCAGGTTTGGTATGTATCGCAAGACTGAAACCAAGCCGCATGTACATTCCCGATGAATAGGTACGAACCGGTTCATCTATTACATGGGCAAGCTCGGCATATTCCACTATTTTATCAAATTGCGTTTTAATTTCCTTTCGGGAGAGACCAAACATGATTCCGCCAAGGAAGATATTTTCTCTTCCGGTAAAATCGGGATGAAACCCCGCACCCAGTTCTATAAGGGCACTTACTTTACCATGTACGCTGATAGTGCCGGAGTCGGGAGTGTAAATACCCGCGACGAGTTTTAGTACGGTAGATTTCCCCGACCCGTTTCTTCCAATTAAAGCCGTCGATGAACCGGCAGGGAACTCAAGTGAAATATTATCAAGTGCTTTATTACGTTTAAATTCCAGGTGATCGATCTGGGGATTTTTTTTTATCCCTTTTATTTTATGAACCAGAAATGTTTTAAGGGTGGAGTAGGTCGTAGGGGTGCCGGAAGTCTTTCTAAAGACTTTACTCACATTTTTTATGCTAATTGAACCCGGAGACTTATCAGACACCTGCTACCAGACTATATATAATAAGTAGTATAAACTTACCTGCCTGATACTTAATAAGCATAAGAAAGTCAAACGCTTAGACATTTTTGCTGAAGCAAACTTGTTTCATTACAACAGCTTATGAATCTATAATGACATTTCCGGTTCTTCATCCTGATCTCCGAAAGGATTGACCTCTTCGATGTCGGGAGGGGAGCCTGATGATTTCGTAGCGGACTCTGGCGACTCTTCGTGTTCTGAGCACTGATAAAGCAGAAAACAGAGCGCACCCAGGAAAAAGACCAGCAATATGGATTTTTTGAAGACGGGTTTTGCGGAAGTAGGAAATCTGTCAGGATCCCAATCCCCCAGGTCTACTTGCTCATTTTGTTTTTTGTCATCTTCCATCGCAGGATATATATAGTGAAGCCGGTACGAATTTAATTATTTCATTAATATATCATCAAATTATTTTTATGAGAACGCAAAATTTTGCAGCAGGACCTTCATGCATGCCTCTTCCCGTACTTGAGCGAATTCAAGAGTCAATACTTGAGTTTGAAGGAGAAGGCTTGGGTTTATTTGAAGTACCTCATCGGGGGAAAAAGTTTGAAAACTGTATTGAAGAGATTAAAGAGGCACTTCATCGCCTGCTGGAAATCCCTTCTTCACATGAAGTGATTTTCATTGGCGCAGGTGCAAGTCTTCAGTTTTCCATGATTCCCTTGAATTTTTCACTACCCGCTAAGGAAAACTACTATCTTCTCAGCGGCTCCTGGTCTAAAGCCGCTTTCAAGGAAGCAGAGTCAATTGTTCATGCAAGAAGTGCAGGGAGCTCGGAAGAAATTGGTTTTCGAAAACTTCCCCGGATAAGTGAAGATATTTCCAATGCGGCGTATCTTCATTATACAAGTAATAACACTATTTTTGGAACACAGTTTTCTTCACCTCCTGAGGTAAAAGGAACACGCCTGATCTGTGACGCTTCTTCTGACATCCTCTCAAGACCGGTTTCCCTAAAAGATCATGCGGCAATATACGCAGGTGCGCAAAAAAACCTGGGTACACCCGGCGTTACGATACTTATTATAAATAAAGATATGGTACCCGCTTCTCTTCCAAAAGTACCGAAAATGCTTCAGTATAATACATATCTGGAATCGAATTCTCTATATAACACTCCTCCTGTGTCAGCCATTCTCGTAGTAAGGGAGATGCTACGCTGGATTGAGTCCTCAGGTGGTCTTTCAGAGATGGAAAAGCGTAATAAGGAAAAAGCAAAGAGAGTGTATGAAGTGCTTGATAAAAGCAGACTTTATGTCCCTTATGCCGACTCTTCTGCCCGCTCCCTTATGAATGTTACTTTTACCCTTTCTGATGCTTCACTTGAAGCATCGCTTATCGGGTATCTTGAAAAGGAGAACTGTATCGGTCTGAAAGGTCACCGCAGCGTTGGTGGCTTTAGAATAAGTTTGTATAATGCGATTACGCTCGAAGATGTTGATGTCTTATGTGGAGTGCTTCGTGAATTTGAGAAAACAGCTTGATATAGCAGTTTAATATAGCCGGGTGATATTTCAGGTAGCCGCTATATCCGGATTTTCCTGTTTTTCATCCTCTTCGTTTTCGCTATTCTCTTCATCTTTATACTCTGAAGTATCTTCGGTGATTTTTTCTTCAGTGGCTTTTTCTTCAGCTTTCTCTTCTGGGGAAGGAGTTACTTCCAGTCTTAGTGCATGCGTATCCTTTGAGTATAGTGCCTGAAACTCGGGAGGGATGGGGAGTTTCTCCTGAATGGTTTTTGCAACTGCGGAGTATGCTTCCACTGTTTTTACAATACTTTCCTTTACCTGTACCAATTGCGTATTGAGGTCTCTTGATATTTCAAGTTTTTCCTGTTCGGCTTCATTTTTTACTTTTTCAACTGCCTTTTTTATCCTTTTTTTTATTCCAAATGCGCTGAGCGAAATACCGAAAAACACACCAACAAAAAGGCATGCGGCTGAAAAAATTAAAAAAGAAGTATGAGAGTCGTAATTTAAAAATTCCATATCAAGATTCTTTCAGGTGTATTGGTTTGTTATTGGTTTCTAATAGTCGCATGTTGAGACACAAAATGCAAAAAATCAGATTATTATGATTCCATATCTACTTTACATGAAAGAAGGAGAGTTGAGGGTGCAGAATTTTCTCTTAAATATAAACTGCAATCGGTGCTACCAGATATTTTCAGGATAAGTTTGAATATAGACATCAAAGTTCTTATTGAGGAAGTATTTGGAGGATTTGTAAAAAGTGCCTCAATATCTCCCGGAGTTCCGGAATCTCCTCTTAGAGGGATACTTACTTCATCTTCTGTTTTGGATGTTTTGATTATCAGTTGGTAGTTGTAGTTTTCATTCTTGTAGTTGTTATTCTTAAGTATGAGAGCACTTTCAAGGATATGAAGCGCTGTCGTATATGAACTGAAATCTCCCCCGGAATCGGTTTTTCGACAGATGACCCCGCACTTTTGTATTGTACTGCCCAGGAGATTTATTTTTTCTATTGTGGCAAGTGAGTCTTCCAGGCTGCTTTGGTCTATACTGTAGCCATGTCGCAAGTCCTGGATAAGGGTTTCCAGGATGCCAAGATGGTTCTTCATGTCATGGGATATTTGTTCCAGTAATATCCCCAAATCCTTGATTGCTGTCATGCTCTTTGATTGACTTGAATAAATTTCATTTTCCAGTAAGATATGCCCTTTATAAATCCTTAGTATTTTTATTGTATTAAGTCAACTGCATGCCATTCCTTCACGCGAGCTGGACAGGGGAGTATCTTCATATCTGGGAGACACCACTCGAGCTTTCTCACGAATCCACTTTCAGCAGCCAGACTACACTTGATTCTCCTCTTGAAGCCCTTAGGAGAGTGCTCTCTTCCCAGGAATTAATAAGTTATTCGCTTGTGCCGTTTAAGGTACATTCACCGGGTGGTGACATTACTCTTCCGTGCAGTATCAGAATGGATCCATCGCATTTTGTTGATCTTGTTTCTTCATATTCTGATGAGTTGGAGCAATCATATGAATTTGGTCCTTCCTTTCAATTCTGGATTCTGGCGGTTCGCCAACTTCTTAATTTTCTGGCGCATGGGCTTTTTTTTCCTTCTGTTAAAAGAAAAGGATCTTCACTGGAAGGGGTGTGGGAGCTTTTTGAAAATGAAGATGACACGCTTCTAAAAATGAGAATGCTTTCTGATAAAATGCCAGGTCTTGCTAAAATGCTTGTACCTTCTCTCTCATCCAGCAGTGATCCTCGGGGAGTTGCGATTGCTACTTTTATGAAGTTGGCAGTTGATGGAGTTGTTCGTTCATTTTTAAACAATGTTCAATTAATTCAGGGAGCAGAAAAACATGATTCCGGCTTCATGTATGCAAGGGGTTCGGTTCCGAGAAAGGATAGTATTATACTTTCCTGGCTTCAATCCCTTACGGGGTCTGTAGAGCCTCTTGGAATAACCGCACTTGAACAGACGCTGCTTGAGCAGAAAATCAAAGACTGGAGTAAATCCCTGAGAGCTCATACGGTCAGTAATAAAGAATATCTTCAGCTGGAAGTGTTTCCCCCCGATGTGAATAATCCCGGTGAAGCAATGGAACTTCCCTGGACTGTTTCTTTACGACTCGTTTCTCCACAATCGGAGAAAGATCAGGATGAAGTAAGTACTGTCAATGTGTCCGATTCCGCAAAGTATGATTTTCTTTTATTAAGAGAAATTGGAAGAATTGTTCCCCTTGTTCCCTTTCTTGGGTCTTATCTTGAAAATGAATTCTCTACAAATATTTCAATATCAGCTGAAGAAGCGCATCAATTACTTGTCAAGTTTAAAGCGGTGCTTAAGGAAATTGGTGTGGTTGTTAAAGCACCGTCATGGTGGGAGGAGTCTGCTTCCAAGATCGGTCTGGTTGTTAAATTAAAACCGAAAGAAGGGGCAGATAAAGACACTTCCGTGTTTTCATCGACAGGACTCGTTGATTTTTCCTGGACGTTTACTATCGGAGATACGGAGTTAAGTCTTGGGGAGTTCGAAAAATTGATTGAAGAGGGTAAATCTTTGATCTATGTTGGAGATAGATGGATTTCACTCAATCCTGATGCCATCAAAAAGAATCTTGAGCAATTAAAAATATCCTCTCCTCAAAAGAATTTTACATTATTTGATGCCCTACGGCTTGGTCTTGGTGGATTATCAGGGCTTTCAGATATTGAAGTGGTGAGGATAGATTCTGAGGGATGGATTCAGAAAATTATTGATTTTCAGGTTGAGAGTAGAACGGATACTTCCGTTCCGGATATTTTTCATGGTGAACTTCGTCCGTACCAGCAGATTGGTCTTGCCTGGTTGTCATTCCTTTCAAAGGTGGGGATTGGAGGGTGTCTTGCGGATGATATGGGTCTTGGTAAGACCATTCAGGTGCTTGCCTTACTTTCTCGTGAGAAAAAGGAGCAGGGTTCGATAAAGCATCCACCAAATCTCCTGGTTGTTCCCATGTCAATTCTTGGTAATTGGGAATCAGAAGCAAAGAAGTTTGTTCCCGATCTTAAGGTGTATGTCCATCATGGCACTACGCGAGTTGATGGAGCTACTTTTAAAGACATCGTACATTCTACGGATGTTGTTATTACCACCTATAGTATTTTGCATCGGGACTATAAGAGTTTCAGAAGGGTGCCATGGTACAGAATTATTCTTGATGAAGCTCAAAACATTAAAAACACTGATACCAAGCAAACTAAGGCGGTACGATCTCTTGTAGAAGAGCTTTCCAAAGCTGATACCATCGCCTCACATATTGAAAGCCATGGGGGTGAAAAACCCGAGACCCCGTATCTGAGCCGTGGACCTCTGCGACTTGCTCTTACCGGAACTCCTCTTGAAAACCGTTTGCAGGAACTTTGGTCGATTCTGGATTTTCTTAATCCCGGTTTGTTGGGAACTCTTGAAGATTTTAGAAGGAGGTACGTAACGCCGATTGAGAAGTCCAGGGAATCTGATGTGGCAAAAAATCTCAGTCGTTTGATAAAACCTTTTGTGCTTAGAAGAACCAAGATAGACCCTGAAATTGCCGCGGAGCTTCCTGACAAGATTGAAATAGAAAGTCTGGTTCATCTCACTCCGGAGCAGGCAAGTCTTTATGCTGCAACACTTGAGCAAATGCTTCCCAAAGTTCGTGAAGCGGAAGGTATTCATCGCAAGGGTCTGGTTCTTTCTGTGATAACCAGATTAAAGCAGATTTGCGTACATCCGGCTCTTGCGCTCAAAGATGGTTCTTCAATTAAGGGGAGATCTGGAAAGCTCCAGATGCTTGAAGAGTTACTTGAAACTGTTTTAAGTGAAGGTGATCGGGTGCTTATCTTTACTCAGTTTGCCCAGTGGGGGCAGTTACTGGCTCCGTATCTTGAAGAGGTTTTCAACACTCGTGTTCCATTTTTTCATGGAGGTCTTAATCGAGCGAGCAGGGACGAAATTGTCAAAGACTTTCAGGATGAAAAAGGTCCTCAGATGCTGGTACTTTCTTTAAAAGCCGGCGGGTTTGGTTTGAACCTCACGAGGGCTAATCAGGTAGTGCATCTTGATCAGTGGTGGAACCCGGCAATACAGAATCAGGCAACAGATCGGGCATATCGGATTGGACAGAAGAATAATGTTCAGGTGCGAACACTTATTTCAAGAGGTACTCTTGAAGAAAAAATCAATCAGTTACATAAAGAAAAGCTTGAGCTTGTAAATACAGTTGTGGGTACTACCAGAAACGTGATTACAGAACTAAGCCCTGATGCTCTGGAAGAGTTGTTGCAACTTCAGACAAATTTAATTATGGATAATTAGTGCCTCGACTGAAAAATGTTTTCACTTTGAGGTATCGCTCGGCACTAATCCTGAGCTATTTTTAGTGTTTTTGCATGTGCAAAAACTTATTGGTCGAAGGATTAGTCAGCCGTATCCTTTTCCTGTAACATCTTTTTAACTCTTTCGCTTGGTCCTTCATAAAGGTCGGCTACGTTCTTGTTAATTCTTTCACTTGGCTTTATTCTGGAGTATTTTTTAGCGAGTCCTTCAAGATCGTTACCCGGATTTTCTTTCTCAAAAACTTTGCACGCTGCTTTTACAGAATCAAGGATGCTCTTCCCTTGAAATTTCTTTCCTTTTTGTTCCAGCATGGACTTTATTTTAATACCGGTAGCAATTTTAAGTCTTGCTATTGAACCCATATCACTAAGGCGTTCTGAAATTTTGAATACCTCTTCAACTGATTTCTCACTGAATGGTTTGGTAAGAATACCTGAGAATCCAATTTGCAGATATTTTGATATGAGATCTTCACTGACATCTCCCTGATCAACAAGAAGTATGATTTTGTCAGGTTTATTTACGGATTGATCTCGTATCATCTGAAGATACAATGTCAGTTCCTTTAATGGATGCCCAAACTCAATAAAAAGCGTTCCTGCCGATTCTTCAGATTCGATACACTCTTCTATGGTCTGGTTTAAAGATTTAAAAGATTTTATCGAAACATTCGGCACCACACCCCTGATTACAGGAAGTAGTGATTGTTTTGTCTGTTCACTAAGAACAGAAACAAGAATAGGTTTTGCTGAAACTTGATTCTGAATGCTCATTCTCTGTTTTATTCGTTAAGTTAGGTAGTATATCGACAAAGAGAGAAGATTCGTGAAGTTGATTTTTAGTTTATTTTCAGGGGCGCAAGAAGCTGTAATTCTTAATAAATGGGGTAGTTTTTATTTTCTCAGGAATATATAAACTTTCTTGGAAGCCTTGAGTTGAGTGAGGTAAGAACTTCAAGGGGTTCGGTGGCTATATTTTCGGCAATTTCAATAATTGAAATATGCTCTGACCCATCGCTTCCTATTATAGTAACCGTATCGCCATTATATGCTTCTCCATCAGGACCAAGGTTGACCATAAATTGATCCATACAAACAGTTCCAATAACAGGATATCGCTTTCCTCTTATAATGACTGAGCCGTTAGATGACATCCTTCTTGATATTCCATCTGCATAACCTAAAGGAATGGTTACCACCCTGGTATCTTCAGTTGCAGTCCATGTTCTTCCATAGCTGACTTGAGTTCCCTTTTTGATAACCTTGAAATAGACAACTTCTGAGTGCAGGCTAAGTACCGGCTTAAGTGGAAGTACCTTGTTCAGGTGAGGTGCGGGAGATACCCCATATAAAATCCTTCCGGGACGAACCATAGTCAAGTGAAATTTCTTATCAGCAAGTATCGCGGCGGAATTTGCTATGTGGAGGAGTGTCTCTTTTGGAATAATGTTTCGATACGGGGCGATGCAGCTGGTAAAACGATTAAGCTGTTCATTCATGAAACTTTGGTCTTCCGACTCGGAATCTGACAAGTGACTTCCGATGCCTACACACTCAAGGTATGGGGAGTTGACCCCACGTGTTACCAGTGTTTCGAGTAGTGGGGACTGGTAATGTATTCCAATTCGAGACATTCCGGTGTCAATTTTTAGATGAATGCGTGCTTTCTTTTTTCTGGATTTAGCTGCTGCTTCAATCTGTTCAAGTTTACTGACTGAAGAAGCCAGGCAGTCAATTGAGTAATCAACAAAGAGGTTTGCCTGACTGCCGGAAACTCCTCCAAATGCAATGATAGGCATCTTGATTCCAGCTTCCCTGAGCTGAATCCCCTCTTCTATGAAGGCAACTCCCAGAAAATCCACTCCCCCTTCTTCAAAACACCGTGCGCATTCAATAAGTCCATGTCCATATGCGTTTGCTTTGACAACGGCAGTAACCTTGGCAGGATATACGAAGTCTTTAATTCTCTGTATGTTATGTGCAAGGTGGGACAGGTTAATTGTGAGATGTGAGGGTCTCATCGGTGTTTTTTGCTTTAATTTGTGTTATTTACAGTTTTAGCCCGCATTATGGATTTAAATAAGATTTAATACAATATGAGCAAAAGAAACTGGAAGAGAATTTCTAGCGAAAAGGTGTTCAGTACACCTTACTTTTCTGTTTCCAGAAACAGCTTTTCCGACTCGCTTGAATATAAGGACGATTTTTATCGGTTTAATTTTACTGATTGGGTTAATGTAGTGCCTGAAACAGATACAGGCGATTTTATCATGATCAAAATATTTCGTTTCGGGATTGAAGATTATTCTTTGGAATTTCCCGGTGGTCAGGTTGAGAAGGGCTCTAGTCCTGATGCTGCGGCAACTTGTGAATTATTAGAAGAGACGGGATATACCGCTGATACGATACAAACACTTGGGTGGGTTCATCCTAATCCGGCTAATCAAGATAATAAATGTTTTTTTTATCATGCAAGAGGACTGCTAAAAAGTTCAGATCAGAGATTGGAGGATGCAGAAGATATTTCCTTGTGTGTGGTGCCTAAAAATGAACTGCCAAATCTGATAGCAGGTGGGAAAGTTACTCACAGTCTTTCTTTACTTGCATATTTTTATCTTTGTACAAGAGCAAGAGAAGCAGGAGAGGAGAAAAAATGAAATCTATTTCTGATTTACAGGGCGTATATGCACATGCCATAGTTTCCGGAATCAGGGGTTCTGAATCTGATCGGCTTGATTTTGGTTATTTATATGTACCGGATGCAACGGCATGTACCGTGCTCGGTACAAGAAATCATTTTAAATCTTCGAGTGTTGTTATTTCTCAAAAAAATGCAGCAGAATCAGTTCCAAAATTATTGTTAGTTAATTCCGGAAATTCCAATGCGGTTACCGGTAAGAGGGGGAAAGAGGACGTTCAGACCTTACTACAGATGGGAGCCGGTGCCTTTCAGCTTAGCGAGAAGGAAGTGATTAATGCCTCCACCGGGATTATTGGAGTATATTTTCCAATGGATAGGATGAAAGCGGCTTTTCCCGGGTTGACAGTTGATAATCTGGGTAAAAGAGGTGATCTTCTCCAGAGAGCGATTATGACAACAGATCTCGTTGAAAAATTCAGTTATGCTGAAGTGGCTACTCCTGATGGTAGCAGTATTTGTGCTGCCGGAATAGCAAAAGGTTCAGGTATGATTGCTCCAAACATGGGAACCATGTTTGCTTTTATAGTGTTGAATGTTCCAATGATGAAATCAGAACTGGACAGAATCACAAAAGAGATTGCTGATAAAACATTTAATATGATGAGTGTTGATACTGATACTTCAACTAGTGATATGATGGTAGTTTTTGCAAATGGAAATGGAGCCCCTGCCCGGGCTTTGACCAGCAATGAAATGGAAGCAAGTTATAATGCACTCTTATCGGTTTCTTCTTCACTGAGCAGGCAGATTGCAAAGGATGGGGAAGGTGCAAGTAAATTAATAGAAGTTCATGTTTATGAAGCTGCAAGCGTTCAGGATGCGAGAAATGTCGCAAAAGCGGTTTCTGACTCTCCACTCGTTAAAACCGCAGTACATGGAGCTGATCCCAATTGGGGCAGGGTGGTAATGGCAATAGGGAAAATCCCCGAAATTGTTATCAATCCTGATACGGTATCAGTCTCTTTTGGTGATTTTACTGTATTTAAAAATGGAGAACCTTGTTCTTTTAATGTAGAATTGCTTCGTCAGTACTTGAGTGAAGATACTATTGAGATACATATTACCCTTGGAGTGGGAAGTGATACTGCAACTTCCTATGGGTGTGATCTTACCAAGGGGTATATAGATATTAACACGTGTTACAACTAGGAGTTGCTTTTTGTGGATGCTAAAGTAGCTGATGCCTTAATTGAATCTCTTCCTTATATACAAAGTTTTAAAGATCAGACTATAGTTGTGAAGCTGGGCGGGTCTGTGCTTTTTGACGCTGAGTTAAAGAAATCAATTGTTCTTGATCTTGCTTATATGAGAACTGTGGGGATATCTGTTGTTATTGTCCATGGGGGTGGTAAGGAGGTAACCGAGATGCTGACCGCTCTGGGTCGTGAAAGCAGATTTGTTGGAGGCTATCGTTATACTGAACCTGAAGACGCAGAAATTATAGAGATGGTACTTTCTGCCAAGGTAAACAAAAGTGTAGTGTCTCTTATAACCATGTCAGGTGGGCAGGCAGTAGGGATATCAGGTAAGGACGGGGGTCTTTTTTATGTCGAAGATTTTCGGGGAGCAAAAGGGGAATCTCTTGGACAGGTTGGTCGAATTATAAATGTAAATACCAGATTAATTTCGGTATTGTTGGGTGAAGGATTTACTCCTGTTATTTCGAGCATCGGTTGTGCTTTTGATGGAAGAACCATGAATATCAATGCCGATGAAGCAGCTTCCATGCTTGCTTCGGCTTTACAGGCAAGAAAACTGATTTATCTAAGTGATGTAGATGGCTTAATGATAGATGGAGCGTGTCTTGATGAACTTGATCTTAGAGAAGCGGAAGATTTACTTACGGATGAGCGTGTTACCGGGGGGATGATACCCAAACTTGAATTTTGTATAAATGCAATAAGACGTGGGGTAGAGGACGTGCATATGATTAATGGCAGTACTCCCCACAGTATTCTCCTTGAGCTTTTTACTAAAAAGGGAATAGGAACAAAATTTACTTATTCCAGACGACGAAGAGGAGGGGAGTAATTCATGAAACACTTTATTGATCTTTCTGATTATTCTTCTGATGATGTTCGTACGATTCTCGACCTTGCGCTCAAAATAAAATCTTCTCCGGGTGAGTTTTGTTCTTCCTTGGAGGGTAAAAAAATAGGTCTATATTTTGAAAAGCCTTCCATGCGTACCAAGGTCTCATTTGAAGTTGGTGTGTATGAACTTGGTGCAGTGCCGATTGTGTTACAACAAAATGAAGTGCAATTGGGACTGCGTGAATCGATTGGAGATGTTGCCAAAGTGGTATCCCGATACCTTGATGCAATAGTTATGAGAGTCTTTCGACATTCTGACATAGTTAAATTTTCAGAAAGAGCGACGATACCTGTCATAAACGGTTTGTCAGATTTTTCGCATCCTTGTCAGGCAATTGCAGATGTGATGACTATTGTTGAAAAGAAAGGGTATGCTAATCATCGGGTTGTATTTATGGGTGATGGAAATAATGTTTGTAACTCTCTGATTAAAGCCTGTGCAGGTGTGGGGTTTGAAATAGTAGTTTCATGCCCTAAAGAGTATGAGCCTGCGATTTCAAAAACAGAAGCTGAATATACCATTATCAGCGACCCATTTGAAGCTGCACTTGGAGCCGATGTGATATATACCGATGTATGGACTTCAATGGGGGAAGAAGAGCAGCAATTTGTACGACGGAGAATTTTTGAGAAATATCGAGTTACTCAGCAGCTTATGCAGCAGGCAAAAAAGGATTGCATATTCATGCACTGTCTTCCTGCGCACCGAGGAGAAGAAGTTGACGCAGACGTGATTGATTCAGAATGTTCTGTAGTATTCGACCAAGCAGAAAACCGCCTGCATGCGCAAAAGGGGATATTGCAGTTTTTGTTTTCGGATTAAGTAGAAATCAGAAAGGTGGAAATCAATATAGCTGTAAATGGGTCGGGGGTTTATTCTTGCTTGATTATTTATCCCCCTCCCCAAATGGTATCAGGAGGTGGTTTTTGCAGAATGGCTCGCTCTGGACGGGTGAATCCTGTTTTGGTTATTCGAACTATATGCCAGAGACTGCGCTTGAGTTCTACAAAAACCACCTCCTGATACCATTTCCACCCCGCAGCCTGTTTTTATGAAATTCTTCCGTAGGGGCAGCCCTTGCGGCTGCCCGCACACCCAATTGATGCCCCATAAAAGATTCAAGCTGTTAATGTTAGTAATGCATTTTATTATCGCTGGAAGTGTTGGTGAGTTACAGGGAAGGGAGAGTTTTTTGGCATGAGTCTGATACCGTATCTCTGGGGCTTTGATACTGTACAGACGGGGTATCTTGTTGTAAATTATGCCTGCGAAGTGTGGTATGACAGCCTGCGTTACAGGAGCTTCGCCACGTACACAAAACCCTTATCTGCCTACTGGATAGTTGATGAGATTTAATATTCGTTCTGTGTTTATACTCATTTTTATACTATTGCCCGTAAACAGGGCGCAGTCTGATGATGCGTGTGGTGATATTGATCACTTGAGCTGCTTCAAATCTCCTAAGTGCATTATTGATCATAAAGTTACGATTGATCATGGCAACGGAAAGAGGGGGTCTTACGAATATATTTGTCGCAGTCGACGACTTCCTTGTGAAACGGGGCTTCCAGATGATGCTGAACTTCGTTCTACCGAGTGCAAGAAGCGTGGTGGTTGTTCAATGCAAGGCAGGTGCTATTGCCCATGTGACGATCAGCATCATCCAGAATTTAAGACCTGTAATTGTGAGTGTGGGGGTGGATTGCCTCACGATTGTAGAGAGTTGGTGAATAACAACCCTTCCTGAATAAATTGATAGGAAGAATATTTTAAATAATCCGTATGCGGCGAAAGAGATAGAGAAAGCATTGGGATTAAAGAGATTTTTGTTTGAAGGGAAGCATGTCGTTTTTAAAGATCAGGGCGCAGATTTTTTCGAAGTTTCATCTAGAACCATTGATAATTATATTGCGAAAAATGAGCAGGAACTGGCAGAAAATGGGTACGAAGTTGTCAGAGGTAAGCGGTTACTTTTATTAAAAGAAGTGATTTGATCCACGGATGTTAACGAAAGGGATTTCGTTAACATAATTACACCGATAGAATATTATGTTTTGATGTTATGAGAGCTTCGCACCGTACGCCTTGCTGATTACATGCTTACGATATGAACATTACACTGAGCATTGAATACCTATTTGATCATCCAACAGTGACCCCATTGATCGCTTCCTGGCTTCATAGTGAATGGGGACATCTGAATCCCTGGCGTTCAGTTGAAGAGATATCTCAATCTTTGGAACAGAGACTCAACCAACATCAGGCACCATTAACATTGATTGCATTCAATGAATTGGAACCGATTGGTACTGCGAGTATTAAGCTTTATGAAATGGATATCTACCCCGAACGTACTCACTGGCTCGGGGATGTCTTCGTTGTAACCGCATATCGAGGTTGCGGTATAGGTTCTGCTCTTACGAAGAAACTGATAGAGATTGCTCCTTCAATAGGTGTGAGTGACTTATTCCTATATACGCCTGATCAGGAAGGCTTATATAGGCGATTGGGTTGGAAAACGGTGGAGCATATATCTTATAACGGCGAAGATGTTGTAGTGATGCAAAGAGGCGTGTAACAAATGCATGCATGGGGAGGCTGCCTTTTGCATCGGATTATCACCGCTGTAGGTGGAAAAACCCTATATTATATAGTGTCAGAGAAGTTACAAAACCTATATTATATAGTGTCAGAGAAGTTACAAAACCCCAATTGGGAATTTACAAAAAATAGTTTCACCTCCTTAAAGTTGTGAGTTTCTCTGTCTTCTATGCAGGATTTTATGCTCTGTTAACAAGAAGCAATGCTTTGAAATGGTGTAGAAGTCTGGATTTGGATGCAGAAACCCCTCAGCGTATTAGCTGGGGTATTTTCAGAGAAAAGGTTCGGCAGAGTTTTTAATGAATCACTGGTGGTGGATGAGTAGTCAGGGTTGAGAGATGCGGTCTGTACATACCCGGTGGGAACTCAGTATCTAGAAATCCCTTTCTGTACCTTGCTGATGCCTTCTTGAACATATCATACATGGTGAAATAGAAGGTCTTTGCTTCTTGTCTTCTTTCGGGACACACTGAATGGACTCTTGGTCTAAAACTGTATCGGGTTGATGTTTTGGGGTTCTTTGCTCGGGTGCCGGGTTTGGTCTTCAGGAGTCCTTGTCTTCCTACAAAGCCTTTGCCTTCTTCCTTTCTATCTTTTACAATCTTTGATCTTTTCTCTTCAAGCTTCTCTAATAGCTGCTTTGCATATTCTTTATAATTCAAGTGCTCATAACCAGGTATCTTGGCAAATTTTAGGGTATAGGTAGTTGTGTAGTCTTTTATGTTTACATGCTTTTTACCCCTCCTTGCTCTGTTATAGGCAGTTCGGTTTACATATTTAAATTTTCTCTTTATCCCCCGTGCGGCATCTGTAAAACAGTTATACCCGGGGTAGTCTGATATTCTTTCTACCAGTCCACCCTGAACCGCCTGAAGTACGGTGTAGAAAAACTTGTACTCAATATCTTCTGAATGAATGGGAAGTAGTTCCTTGGAGTATCTTCTCTCCCAGAACCTGTAACAGTGGTATTCCGGGCAATAATTAGGAGCTACTCTTGCTATCATGGAGTTAAGGTCTCTCTTAAAGGAAGAGCAGTTACAGTTTGGGTATTCTGCAAGGATGTGTATGTGGCTTCCTTCTATGGCGATGGCATAGAGTATTACCCCATAGGTTTCAGCGTATTTAGCTATCAGGGTAAGGATTATGGTTTCAAATGCTTTGTTGTTTACGAACCATAGTTCTGAGTGTTTACAGCGGGTTGTGGTGAAGGCTGCGTGGTTTTTGGATTCTATGCGAGGATGATGTCCCATTAGAGTTCAAGCTATTAATGTTAGTAATGCGTCTCATTATCGCTGGAAATGTTGAGGAGTTGCAGGGAGTGAAGATTTTTTGGCATGAGCCTGACACCGTATTTCTGGGTGATACTGGAAGCTGTTTAGAGCCAGAGTATGCTCTTTATGGGAACTGCTTTATAGTGTCCTTTTAAAAATTAGATATATGGGGATGTTTTGGAAGAATTTAAGGTTACATGCTTTAAAATTTTGTTTCATGGAGACTAATAACATGGGTGCTTATTCCTTAATGAGGCAATTGCTTTTCAAATTTGAAGCAGAGTCCGCTCATCGATTAACTCTGTCAATTGCAGCTGCAATTGATTCTTTGGGATTATTGAAAAAAATATATCCCAGACATGATCATCCGGTTGAAGTCATGGGGTTGCGTTTTCCGAATCCTGTTGGCATTGCTGCGGGATTTGATAAAAACGGTGAATATATCAACTTACTAAATTCTATTGGTTTTGGGTTTGTTGAACTAGGTACCGTTACTCCTAGGTCGCAGGTTGGTAACCCTGCTCCCAGGTTGTTTCGCCTCAAGGAATTTGAAGCAATAATAAATCGAATGGGGTTTAACAACAAAGGGGTCGATGTTTTATTAGAGAATGTCTTGTCATTGAAGAGTAAACCCATTGTCGGTATTAATATTGGTGCAAATAAAGATAGTGAAGCCGATAAACGTATCGATGATTATATTTTTTGTCTCCGTAAGGTTTATGCACATGCGGACTATGTAGTCATTAATATTTCTTCGCCTAACACTAAGGGGTTGAGAGATCTCCAACGGATAGATGAGTTATCTCCTTTACTGATAAACCTTGGCAGAGAATGGAAAAAGTTGAAAGATTCTCTAAGAAAAGAAACTCCTTTAGTTGTAAAAATTGCACCTGACCTTGAGGATGAGGAAATCAGGTCAATCGCAGGCATATTACTTGAGAATGAAGTTCATGGAGTAATAGCGACAAATACCACAATTTCAAGGAAAGAAGTAGTTGACCATAAACATGCCTCAGAAATTGGAGGTCTTAGTGGTAAGCCACTGTATGCAAGATCTCTGGAAGTTGTAAGAGTCTTGCGAGACAGTCTTGGTGGTGAAATTCCGATTATTGGTTGTGGGGGAATTCTTTCTGGGGCAGATGCACGCTCATTTAAGATGTCAGGGGCTGATTGCGTTCAGATCTACACTGGTCTTGTATACAAAGGTCCTAAACTGATTTCCGAGTGTGTTGATGCATGGAAAGTGTAAGATCGTATTGTTCTTATATAAACTAGCTACGAGAGATCGCAGCTTTAAGGTGCGTGATGGCGTTTGTTTTTCCTGTTTCTTTGTCTATGAGTATTCCGATAACGTCTATTCTGAAATCAGGGAATCTTTTTCCCCGATAGTGTTGTTTCATAAATATTTCGGCAAGTCCGGAGAGTTTTCTTTGTTTCTTTTTGTGGATGGTTTCGAGGAGGTGTTTTCTTGCAAACCAGGAATCGTATCTTGTTTTTACTTCGACAAATACTACGGTATCTTTTTCTCTACAGACAATGTCTATCTCACCAAAGGAGCAACTCCAGTTTTTGAATAAGGGGGTGATGTGTTTTTCTTTTAGGAAATTAACCGCTATTTGTTCACCATGTGTGCCTAATTCCCTTGTTGTCAGCATTGCAGTATTCTTTTACCCCTGAAAATGTTTTTCTATGAATTGGACTGGGTCCATGTAGTTTTATTTTTTCCTTATGAAGTTTTGTGGGGTAGCCTTTGTGTGATTCAAATACATATTCCGGATACTGTTCTGCCATTTTTTCCATATAAAGGTCTCTTTCAACCTTAGCCAGGATTGATGCAGCACCTATGCATTTAATTTTACCATCCCCTTTAATTATCGCTTCGACTGATAATTTGTTGCAGAAAGTTTTATTTCCATCGACGAGATAATGTACCTTGCATTCAGGAGAGTGATTTTTAATTTTTTCCATGAGAGTTGTTGCAACTTGTTTCATCCCATAAAGGGTTGCTCGGAGGATGTTTAGATGATCTATTTCTTCCGGAGAGATCATTACAGAAGCCCAGGCAATGGAGTTTCCTTTTATTTCCTTGGCTAATACAAGGCGGTTTTGGTGAGATAGTTTTTTTGAATCGTCTATATTTTCCGAGTTAAACGTAGGAGATAATATTACCCCTGCAACAGCAAGAGGTCCTGCAAGTGGTCCTCTTCCCGCCTCGTCAATTCCTGCCAGATACATGGTTCTCATACGTAATTGAATGCCTGAAATTTTATGGATTATGGGGAACCTCCATCGGAGATTATACCTATTTTTCTGCCTGTGCTAGAGTACCGACAAAATTTAATTCAAAACCTATAAAAAAGGAGAGCTTTTTGTGAGTCTTAACTCCCTTAGTGATGATGAAGTCAGGCATGTGGCAAAGCTTGCTGCCATTGAAGTTACTGATTCTGAAATACCCCAATTAAAAGAACATCTGAATGCGATTCTGACCTACGTGGATAGACTTTCCGAAATTCCCACACGAGGAGTCCTTCCAACATATCATGTTCACGGTATTAACAATGTTTTTCGTGAGGATGTTCATCAACCTTCACTTTCCGTAGATGACCTTGCACGTAATGCATCTGATTTTTCAGATGGATTCTATCGTGTCCCCAGAATTATTAAAGAAGGTTAATTTATAAGTTAAAGATTTTTATGGATTCATTAACTACACTCAGTCTCTGCCAGATGAGGGAAGGCTTACTAAAGAGAGATTTTACTTCTCGAACACTTATTGAGGCACACCTTAATCGTGTGGAAGAAACCACAAGTTTAAACTCTTTTATCACAGTAGTTGCAGACGAAGCATTACAGTCTGCCGATGCTGCCGATTTACTTTTGAAAGAAAAAGCTGAAGACAGTCCGGTGCTCACAGGTATTCCTGTAAGTATAAAAGACCAATTGGTGACCAAGGGAATAGAGACTACCTGTGGTTCTCGTATGTTAAAAGGCTTTGTTCCCCCTTATGATTGCACTGCAGTTAAAAAACTAAAAGACGCAGGAGCAGTAATTCTTGGTAAAACTAACCAGGATGAATTTGCAATGGGTTCCTCAAATGAGTTCTCTGCTTTTGGAGCTGTTTCCAATCCATGGAATCTTGCTTGTGTTCCCGGTGGCTCCAGCGGTGGTTCTGCTGCCTCTGTTGCATCCGGTCAAGTGCCCCTTTCTCTGGGTACTGATACAGGGGGGTCAATACGCCAGCCTGCAGCACTTTGTGGAGTAGTGGGGCTTAAGCCTACTTATGGACGAGTAAGTCGTTATGGTGCAGTTGCCTTTGCATCGTCCCTGGATCAGATCGGTCCTTTTACCCGAACGGTTGAAGATGCTGCGGTCTGTATGAATATCATATCAGGTCAGGATGATAATGATGCAACTTCAATGAATCAGGTCGTTCCTGATTATGTATCCTCACTTGCAAAATGGAAGGAGAGAGATTTAAGTGGTGTTCGTATCGGAGTACCCAAAGAATATACCGGTCAGGGTATGGATGAGGAAGTGGAAAGGATTTTTCATGAATCTGTAGAGGTTTGTAAAGAACTTGGCGCAAAAATTGTTGAGATCAGTCTTCCTCATAGCCAATACGCCCTTGCTGCATACTATATCACGGCTCCTGCTGAGGCTTCATCTAACCTCGCTCGATTTGATGGAATCAGGTATGGTTATAGAACTCAGAATTTTGGGTCGCTTGAAGAGTTGTATCATAAAAGCAGAGCAGAGGGCTTTGGCAGTGAAGTGAAGAGACGTATAATGATTGGCTCTTTTGTGTTATCGTCTGGTTATTACGATGCATATTACAGAAAAGCACAGCAGGTACGAACCCTTATTTCAAATGATTTTAAGACTGCATTTACTAACTTTTGTGATGTAATTTTAGCGCCCGTTTCTCCCACGGTGGCATTTCCTAAAGGTGAAAAAACAACTTCGCCACTTACTATGTATCTTGCTGATATTTTTACAGTGCCGGTAAATCTTGCAGGTTTACCAGCTATCAGCGTTCCATTTAAATGTACCGGAAGTGGTATGCCTGTTGGAATGCAGTTTATAGGCTCCCTTTTTTCAGAGGAGACTTTGCTTGGGGTATCTTCCGTAATTGAGAAAAAGGTGACATTTCCGGTAAACAGTAAAGCACAGGGTATCCTGGTTTAGGGCGTGCTGGTTTAGTGATTGATAATTTTTTAAATGAGATATTGATATGCAGGCATTTGAAGCAGTTATAGGTTTGGAAGTTCATGCACAGCTTCTTACTGACAGTAAGATTTTTGCAACATCATCCGCAGCAGCGGGAAAGCGTCCAAACACTCTTACCGACCCGGTTACCCTGGGGCTTCCCGGTGCGCTTCCCGTGTTGAACAGGCGTGCGGTAGATTTTGCTATTCGTCTTGGGCTTGCAACTAATTGCAGTATTCAGAAAGAAAGCATTTTTGCTCGTAAACATTATTTTTATCCTGATCTTCCCAAAGGGTATCAAATTTCCCAATATGATAAACCTCTTTGTGTAAATGGTTTTCTTGAAGTGCGGCTTTCCGAAAATACCAAGCGAATAGGTTTAACACGTATTCATCTTGAAGAAGATGCAGGAAAAAATATTCATGGTGAACAAGGTGGTGTATCCTATGTTGATTTAAACCGGGCGGGAGTGCCTCTTGTTGAAATTGTTTCTGAACCGGATATTAGAACACCTGAAGAGGCAGGAGCGTACCTTAGGCAGCTTCGCCAAATACTGCGTTATATCGAAGTGTGTGATGGAAATATGGAAGAGGGGAGCCTTCGTTGTGACGCAAATGTCTCTGTGAGACCAGTTGGGCAGGAAGCATTTGGAACCAAGGTTGAGATCAAGAATTTAAACTCCTTTCGTTTTGTTGAACGTGCGATTGAGCATGAAATACAAAGACAAATATCGCTGATCGAATCCGGAGAGAAAATAATTCAGGAAACAAGGCTTTTTGATGATCAGAAAGGCGTAACAAAGCCTATGCGATCAAAGGAACAGGCAGAAGATTATCGTTATTTCCCAGACCCGGACCTTCCCCCACTTGTGGTAGATCAGGAATGGCTTGAGTCTGTTCAGTCAACACTGCCCGAACTGCCTTCTCAGGTATTACGTAGATTTATTGAGTCGTATGGACTTGATTCATATCTCGCAGAAATCCTTACTGAAGAAAAGTTCATCGCAATATATTATGATCAGGCAGTATCCATTCACAACAATACTACCTCTATTGCTAACTGGATTACCACTGAGCTTTTTGGAAGACTTAATAAGGAAGGTCTTACCCTGCTTGATTCACCAATCAGCCCGGAGAATCTTGCTCTTCTTGTTAAGAATATTGATGAAGGGCTTATTTCAGGGAAAATTGCAAAGACAATATTTGATGAAATGTTTCTCTCAAGTGCATCTCCTGAGTCTATTATTGAAGCAAAAGGTTTAAAGCAAATTTCTGACCCCTCCCTTATTGAAGAGACGGTAGAACGAATTCTTAAGAATAATCCCAAACAGGTTGCCGAATATAAAGCCGGTAAAGATAAGATGTTTGGCTTTTTTGTCGGGCAGGTGATGAAGGAGACCAGTGGGCGGGCAAACCCTGAAATGGTTAACGAAATCATTAAAAAACATTTGAGTAAGTGATAGTATTTATATTTTCTGTCTTTCAAGAATCCTTCTAAAGACACTCCTGTCCATCTGAAGGCTCTTTGCGGCTTGAACCTGATTACCATCGTGTTGTTCAAGGGCTTGTGTAACTAGATTTTCTTCAAAACTGCGAACCTGATCTCTGAAACTATGGGGTTCTGTATTGAAATGCCCCGATGAAGATTTAATTTCCGATCTGAGTGTGATATCGGCTGGCTGGATAGAGTAGTCATTGCGGTATGATGCTCTGAAACAGGCACTTTCCAGTACTGCCTGAAGTTCCCTGATATTTCCTGTCCAGGAGTGTTCCAAAAGGATTCTCAGGGCAGGGTCTTCTATTCTTGAGATCGAGAGGTCTTCTTTTTCTGAAATCAATTCAATAAAGTGCTGCGCCAGAAGTGGGATGTCTTCTTTTCTTTCTCGTAAAGGAGGAATGGTAATCTGTAAGTGGGCGATACGGTGATAGAAGTCTGCACGCAGCGTACCATCTTTCAGAAGTGTTTCCGGATTTTTATTCAGAGCTGCAATGAGACGGAATTTACTTTTCTCAAGTTTATTACTTCCAACTTTACGGTAGGTTTTTTCCTGAAGTACCTCAAGGAGAAGCACCTGCATTTCTTTTGGAAGAGAATCAATTTCATCTATAAATAGAGTTCCGTTATTTGCTTCTTCTATGAGTCCTTTTCTGTTTTCATTTGCACCGGTAAAAGCTCCCCGGATGTGTCCAAAAAGTTCACTTGCAACAAGGTCAGGGTTTGAAAAATTGGGCTGGTAACGGATAAAAGGTGATTGTTTGCCGTACTGTAAAGTATGAATTGCTCGGGCAAATACACCTTTTCCGGTTCCGGTTTCTCCAAAAAGGAGAACCGCCTGGTTATTTGAAGCGGCAAATGTAATAGATTCAATTACGGAAGCCATTTCAGGGTTAGTAGTATTTAACTCAAAAGAAGCAAAAGAAAGCGAGTTTTTGATTTCCAGCTTCTGATGGCTTCGTTTGAGGTTCGTAGTGGTAATGCCATCTTTAATGAGAGATAGAATAAGATCGGGATCGCCTGGTTTTTCATGGTAACTTAGCGCCCCTCTTTTAAGAGCTTCAAGTCCGTACTCTGAGCTGCTATGAGAAGTGAGTATGAGAAATCTTGTGGTGCTATCAATTTTTATGAGACTATCAAGTAGAGAGAGTCCACTCTCAGCTCCGGAGGAAGGGTCAATGGTGAGGTCGAGAATTACAATTTCAGGTTTGTGTTTTTTAAAACCGGCTCGTGCTTCATTACTTGAGTGAGCATAAAGAATCTGAAAATCAGCCCCTCTTCTTTCAAGAGCCTTTCCCAGAGAACGTGCTACTTCAGGCTCGTCGTCAACTATGAGTACCTGTGCTTTCACAAGATTAAAAAATACCCATCATTGCTTTTAGCTCTTCTGAGGGTTCCCATGGAGGGTCAAACACTACTTCCACTTCAACATCAGTAACCTCTGGAAGAGTTTTTATTTTCTCTTTTACTTCTGTAACAAGCTGAGGTCCCGCAGGACATGCCATCGATGTAAAAGTCATCCTGATATAGACCTTACCTTCATCTTTAACCTGAATATGATAAATCAGCCCAAGAGCCCAGATATCTATAAAAAGCTCCGGGTCGATGATGCTTTTCATCAGTTCTACGATCTGTTCTCTTGAGGGGGTAGTTTGAACTTCTTCCATTCGGGTAGCTAAGCCTTTGATACTATATGTAAATATTACTTTTTAATTAATTTCATATTGTTGTATGGTGTAGCACAATACTATCATTTTTTAAATATTTGAGAAGAACACTATGTCAATTTATTCTTCAGAGCATAACATTTTCAGGGAATCAGTACGTACATTTTGTGAAAAGGAGTTAACTCCTCATATTCGTTCCTGGGAAGAAAAAAAATATTTTCCATCAGATATTTTTCCCGTACTTGGAAAAGAGGGGTATTTAGGGATTCTCATGGAAGAGACCTGGGGAGGAGTGGGACTTGATTATACCTATGCAGCCGCATGGTGTGAAGAGTTTGGTCGAGTGCCTTCTCTGGGGTTTACTACGGGAGTGAATATGCACTCTCTTGTTATTTCTCCAACCTTGCAAAGATTTGGCTCTCAGGAGCAAAAAGAAAAATGGCTTTCGTGTTGTGTTGAAGGTACTGCGGTAGGTGCCTATGCATTTACAGAACCCGGAGCGGGAAGTGATCTTTCTCAAATAAGAACTCGTGCCAGAAAAGACGGGAATGATTTTATTATTGAAGGCAGTAAAATTTTTATTACGAATGGACACCGTGCGGATTTTGTACTCGTTTTGGCAAAGACTGACCCTGATGCCGGGTATAAGGGGTTTACTACTTTTGTTGTAGATACGTCCCTTCCCGGATTCAGTGTTTCAAGAAATCTTGATAAACTTGGCTGGCATTGTTCTGATACTTCCGAGCTTTCTTTTGATGGAGTGCGAGTCCCTCAGAGTGCAATATTAGGTACTCTGGGAGCTGGCTGGAAACAGGCTATGTCTTCGCTTGAGTGGGAGCGGGTTATGCTTTCGCTTTTATCTATTGCCGGTGCAAGTAAGTGTCTTGAAGATACCTGTACTTACGTTATGGAGAGGAAAGTCTTTGGTAAATCTGTTGGCGGGTATCCTTCAAATCAGGAGCTTTTACTGAAATTTTACTCAATTCTTGAAGTTGCGAAATCGCTTGCATATTATTGTGTAGAGGCGATTCAAAATGGGAAACCATGTCGTCTGGAAGTGTGTGCGCTGAAAAAATATATTTGTGAATATGCATTTCAGATTGCGCACCATTGTTTACAGCTTCATGGCGGGTATGGGTATACTACTGAATTCCTTCCTGAACGATGGATGCGAGATCTGCGTTTGAATACTATCGGAGGTGGTACTACTCAGATTATGGAGCGAGTAATGATAAAGGAGCTGTGGAAGTAGGGTATGGCTAGTGATACTCAATTAAAAGAAGTTGTCGGAGCACATATTGCAGCCAGGGTTAAGGATGGAGAAGTGCTTGGTCTTGGTACCGGCACTACTTCAGAAGCAGTGCTTCGTGCAATAGGAAAAAGAATCGAAAAAGAAGGTCTTCATGTTTCGGGTGTTGCCACTTCGGTTGTGGTGTCTTCTCTTGCTGCTGAAGTTGGGGTGAAGGTGCGTCCTTTATCAAAAGGTCTTCAGCTTGATTGGGGTTATGATGGGGCGGATGAAGTAACTCCTGACAAGGTGCTTCTAAAGGGTCGGGGCGGGGCTATGTTTAGAGAAAAACTGCTTGCTAAAATACTTCCTAAAATGGTGATAGCGGTTACTGAAGACAAACTGGTAAAAAACCTTGGTGATGCCTTCCCTGTACCGGTAGAAGTGTTCCCTGAAAGTCTGTCTTATGTTGAAAGTGAGCTTCTTTTATTAGGTGCAACTTCGATCATTCCCCGAACAGGGACAAATTTCTACGGACCTCTCTTTACCGAAAATGGAAATCACATTCTTGATGTACGTTTTTCAAAATATACGAAAGAACTTGAAGCTGCGATCAAAGGGATAACCGGTGTGATCGAGCATGGTATTTTTTCCGGGCTTCCTTCAGTTGAAGTGGTAGTCGCTAAAAAGAATGGGGAGATTGATAGTTTTTAATCAGACTCTGGAATAAAAGTAAGAGACATCAGCTATTTTACCCCCGAACAATATATAATATTAATGAATTAAATAAGAATTCAACGGTTTCCAAAATGGAAACTGTTCAGATGGTATAATTCCTCTGATTTGTTTTGATGTAAAAATCCCCTTTACTATATCGCTTGAGCAAGTGCCCCGCCATCTACAACAAGTACACTGCCCGTAATAAAACTTCCTGCATCGCTTGCGAGCAGTAGAGCAGGACCGATTAATTCCGATGGTTTCCCCCATCGCCGAACTGCTAACCGTGATGCATAATATTCCCCCACCCCCGATTCTCTTAGTTTTAATGTCAAATCTGTCTCTATCGGTCCAGGTGCGATGCAATTCACTGTGACACCTTTTGGACCTAATTCCAATGCCGCTGACTTCATAAATCCGATTAATCCAGCTTTACTTGCAGAATATCCAGCACGTTCTTCACGTGAGGCGAGTCCCATTATGGATGAAATAAATATAATTCGTCCCCATCCTTCAGTCGCCATTGCCGGAGCTAAACCACGTGTGAGACTCATTGCTGAACTGAGATTAAGTTCAAGGATTGAATCCCAGGAGCCGTCTTTGATTTCATGAACCGCCTCATTACTACCGACCCCCGCAGCGTGAATAAGAATATCCACTCGACCAATCTTTTTTTTAATATCTTCAACAAGATTTAATGTGGATTCACGTGAAGTAAGATCACAAGCAAATACTCCTCCTGTATTTGGCAATCCTTCTAAAATCTCAGCGAGTGCATTTCGACCCTGATCTTCATTTCGGCACACAATATATGGATTCGCTCCGGCTGTTGCGAGTCCTTGAGCAATTACTTTTCCAATCCCACGACTCCCACCAGTAATGAGTGCTGAACGACTATGGACATTGAAAATTTCTCTGATCATATGAAAAACCTTTCATGGTAATATCTCCGATTTCCCATTTAGCATGTGCTTCTTTTGAGTGCAATTTTTGAGGCTTCTTGGAGTCTTGACTACCTGGGTTTTCTAGTATATTTCTATATAGAAAAATAAAGCTACTACTGGAAAAATCTGTGTCATGTCTTATTCGTGGCTTTTTTTGGATTTAAATTCTTTTTTTGCTTCTGTTGAACAAGCAGAAAACCACAGGTTAAGGGGAAAAGCGGTAGCTGTTGTTCCGATGGATGCTGATACCACCTGTTGTATAGCAGCAAGTTATGAAGCGAAAGCTTTTGGGGTTAGGACGGGGACGAAGGTGAGGGATGCAAAAATAATGTGTCCCGGGATTATCTTGGTGGAGGCGGGGCATAAGAAGTATATTTCATATCATAAAAAGGTGATTGAAATTGTTGAAAGCTGTTATCCAATATCTTCTGTCTTATCAATAGATGAAATGGCGTGTGAGCTTACCGGGCGTCACCAAAAAGAAGAATATGCCGTTGGGCTTGCTCGGCAAATTAAACAAGCCATATATAAAAATATAAGTGAAGCCCTCTCGTGTTCTATTGGACTTGCTCCTAATCAATATCTTGCAAAAGTAGCAAGCGACATGCAAAAACCAAACGGGTTGACGCTCATCAGGAAGGAGCAAATACCAGAAATTTTTTATGACCTTAAAACCACTGACTTTCCAGGGATTGGGCATAGAATGGAAAAAAGGCTTTTGTCTTATGGGTGCAGAAGCGTAGAGAAACTTTTTTCGCTGTCCCAACTTCAAATGAAAGAAATCTGGGGTGGGGTAATGGGAGAGGATTTTTGGGGACTAATAAGAGGAGAAAATATAGCCGGTAGAAGTACGGGTACAAGCAAGTCAATTGGACATTCTCGCGTGATTGCTCCCGAACATAGAAAAGACAGGGAGTTTGTAAAATCAATAGCCATGCAGTTATTAACAAAAGCCTGTGTTCGTTTGAGAGATGCCGGTCTGTATGTAAGGAGCCTGCATTTGTCTGTACGTTTTTTAGAGGCGGTAGAAAAGGAGTATGGATATGTTAAAAAATGGGAAAAAAGAGCCTGGGAAGATCGGGTAAATTTTGAAGAAACTCAGAACACTATTTTTATTACCTCTCTTCTTGAGAAAATGTTTCAGAAAATGCCAGAAGCACCGGTACTGAAAATAGGAATAACTTTGTCTCATTTGGTAATTGAAAGCACTCACCAGCCATCACTGTTTGAAGATAAAAGAGCAGGGTCTCTTATGAAAGCAGTTGATTCGATTAACAAGAAGTATCATAAAAATGTTCTGTTTCCTGCTTCATCAAATCTTCAATACGATAGAACTTCTGCCAGGATTGCCTTTTCAAGAATACCTGAAGAGGATGAATAAAAACTACAGCTTCTTACCCCCCAAGGACAAAAGATCTGACAAATTCATCCATAATATCCTTAATAGAAATTATCCCGATTGGATAGTTGTTTTCATCTGTTATTGGCAGATTACGAAAACCTCCTTCCGTCATTAATTGAAGCGCAAAACCGATTGGAGTAGTCATTTGAATTGTGCTTGGATTATGAGTCATAACTTCTGATATTGGTTTGGAAAAAGGAATTTTATTGGAAAGTACTTTTCTGATGATATCTCGTTCCGTGAAAATTCCGGACAACCTTTCTGTATCATCAACAACGAGAACCGCCCCACCGGTACTGATGTTGAGAGAACTGATTGCATGCTCGATAGAGGTGGTTTCAGAAAGAAGTATGGCTTCCCTGGGATTGATAAGCCCGATACTACCGGCAAGGTAGGTGTGATCAAGTTTTTTCTTCATGCTTCTACTCCTCAAATATGCACTCTAATGGTGCAATGTCGGTTTTTATAAAAGTGTTATTTTTAAAATCATAAAGGATGGAAAATGGAGCGGTGATTTCTTCAGAGATAAAGTACTCTTGATCACCCGCAACGATTTTTGTACCGGGAAATGCCCTTTCCTTTACATTCACCCTACCTGCAAGAGATTGTTTTGATTCATTTCTGGTTTTTGTGATCATAGTATCAATTTTCTCTATTTGATTATTCAAGTCTAGCAGTTTTTTGAGCGAGGATTCAATTTTACTTTTGTGAGCGGCTTGCAGTTTTTTCAGGGAAGCCGGATTTTCGAGATATGGACCCAGAAAGATGGAGAGAAGTTTTTGTTGTTCAATAATGGAATTTCTTTTTTCCAGAAGAATCATATATTCCCGACTCGCCTCCTCGGGGCTTAAGAGTTCTATAAAATTTGAAGCCCCGGATTGATTTCCCAGTATACCAACATCAAGACCACATACCGTTCTTATTCGGGCGGCATAGAGAGATTTTCCGATGTAGATAGAATTTGCCGAGGATAGAAGACATCTGCTGGCATGTTCCTCAATGGTAATAGTACCATAGGTGAATATTGCCTGAGATTGGATACTTTTGGCTCGAACATCTTCTTTTGCCTGAATTTTTACAAGCGCATTACTCTCAAGAGTTTCAGGTGAGAAGTGCTCAATGGTATCTTCTCCAAGAACCTTTCCGTTGATTATAATGTTATTTTCATTTGATACCAGATGTGAATTGTAACAGTTGCCGTTAATGGTAAGCTCTTTTTCTGCTTGTACTGAAAACCCTTTCTTTACAGAACCCCGCACCAGAATTGACCCGATAAAAGAGATACTTCCCGTCTTATGATCAATGTCTGACTCTATAGTAAGAACATCCACGACCGATATAGTATTTGATTCATATAGTACATAGCCGTCTTTTGTTGCTTGTGCATTTGAAAATGAACCATCAGGGGAAAGTAAATCGACTCCTTCTCCAAGACTGATCTCTACAGGTTTGCCCTGAAGGCTTGGCAGGTGTTCACCGGTGACCGTCATACCGGGAGTTCCCTCCTTTGGTTCATATAATCGAAGAATGAAATTACCCTTTCGGATATTGTCAAAATTATTGTGAAATTTTTCTTTTACTGAATATTCACCTTTAAAGTTTTTGGTAAAAGGTTTTACAAGAAATATCAATTTACCATCTCTTGGTTCCCCCGCTTTGATTCCTTGCGCAACTTTTCTATTTACTTTAAAAATTCCTTCTTTAAGTTTTGTAAAAGCATCCTTTAAAGCACGATCATCAATAAAATCGATTACAAGATGTGACTCAAGCCAGTTACAGACCTCGGTAGTGAATAATTCCCAGTTTATAACATGTTCTTTGTTGTTGGGGTCTTCAAGATCGGAACATATAAATGCCTTATGCTGATCCTGGCTGATTTTAAGATCAGTTTTTATTCCCTGACTGGAGAATGTAGCAATGGTGTTCAGATTTTCCGACATATCAGTTATATCGGCATTTCAGGTGCCAAAATCAATGGATTTCAGACACTCCTTCTTCCCTCTTCAAGTTCTTGAAGTTCTTGGTAATCTTGTCTATTCTTCAGGTCTTGGTGCGTACTGAGATAGAATATCTTCTCTCTCAACCTTGTCTCCTGCCAGAAGTGGCTGATAACTTTTATGAATGTCCCTTTGCAGTTTTATGAGCGCATCAAGTATGGTTTCTGGTCTTGGTGGGCATCCCGGGATGTACATGTCAACGGGTATAAGTTTATCCACTCCGGCAACAGTTGCGTAGTTGTCATAGAAACCACCTGAAGAAGCGCAGGCGCCAAAAGCAATTACCCATTTGGGCTCTGCCATTTGTTCGTAAATTCTCTGAAGCACCGGAGCTTGTTTATGAGTAATTGTTCCCACAACCCAAAGTAAATCTGCCTGGCGAGGAGTGAATCTGGGAAGCGCCGCACCAAAGCGATCGGTATCGTAATGAGAACAACTTACCGCCATAAATTCCATACCACAACATGCAGTCACAAAAGGATATGAGAAGAGTGAATACTTCCTGCACCACCCGATAGCTGCTTCAAGAGTAGTTGTAACATACGGCTCAGAGTTGTTTTCAAACATATTAAAATCCTAAACAATTCATTGAAACAGAATGATACCATAGTACGGAGGTTTCTTAAAAGTGAATTCTAACTATCTATATTTTAAGGGAGTGTTATCAGGTGCTCCCTTAGAGATAGATTCCGGCAGGAGCGCTTAAATAGTTGGTGTAATAATCCCTGACGGCATCTTCAAGGCTCATACAGGGGTGCTTTATTCCGGCATTTTTCAGTTTATGCATATCAGCGCAGGTATAATACTGGTATTTGTCAGTAAGCTGCTCCGGAAGCGGTATGTAGTCAATTTTTGGGGTAACCGAAAGAGCTTTGAAGGCGGCATGTGCAAGATCGTTCCAGCTGGATGCAGTTCCCGTTCCCAGATTATATATCCCGGATATCTTCTTTTCCTGACACTCCGTCATTATAGAAACAACATCTTTTACATAAATGAAGTCACGTTTCTGCTCGCCATCCTTATAGTCAGGGTGCTTGCTTTCAAAAAGAGATAAAGATTTTTTCTCTCCTATCTCATAAAATGCCTTGAAGGCGACACTTTTCATGTTCTCTTTGTGATATTCATTTGGTCCAAAGACATTAAAAAATTTCAGTCCAAGTACCTGAGAGTCCGGCTTTTGTTTTGTAATCCAGAGATCAAACAAATGTTTCGAGTAGGCATATCCATTAAGTGGACGAAGCGTTTCAAGTTTTGAAACAGTATCATCAAAACCCTGAGAGCCATCTCCATAGGTGGCAGCACTTGATGCATATATAAAAGGTATTCGGTTTTTTATCGCAAATTCAGCAAGCAGTTTTGAAAACAGGAAATTATTTTCCATGAGATAATCAATGTTAGTCTCAGTGGTAGAAGAGCAGGCGCCAAGGTGAAATATGCAGTCAATCTCATTTAAGGTAAGTCCCTGTTTGAGCTTTTTAAGGAAGCTGTGCTTATCGCAGTAATCATCAATATGTTTGGAGGAGATATTTTTCCATTTTTCAGAACACCCAAGGGAGTCGACAAGGTATATATCTTTTCTTCCATTCAAATTAAGAGAGTGAAGTAAGACACTTCCGATAAATCCTGCCCCACCAGTAAGTAAAATCATTATAAGTTCCTGTGATAATCTGTATATTGACGCTTCAGGTGGACTATACTACTATCCGGACATGATTCAATCCCAGCTTATTACAATTTCTATTCTGGTAATCAGTGGTCTCTTGCTTATTTATGCGCCTTAATTGGGTATCTTGATCAGATTAACCACTGAATTTAATCAATTAATTTATATAGCTAATGTATCAACCCCGGCTTGTTTTTTAGCCAGGGAATCAGCTTTTCTCCTTCAGAGGACATGTCGGATACTTTTTGAGTAAGTACAAGCAGCTCTTGTTCCTTTGTCAAATAGGGGCGTATTTTTATCCAGTCTTTGGTGGTGCATAAAATTTGATTTTTGTGTTTGTAACGTAAGTCTCTCCATTCATTTTCAGAAAAGTGATGATGATCTTCACGGACAATATGTTTGTCAAAGGTAAGAGGGATTGATGCTACCGTCTCCTCAAATGACCCGGGTTTGGCAATACTCGATAATAAAGTATAAGAATATGTTTCAGGATTATCAAGGAGTTTCCAGGAAAATCCGTCTACGATATTACTTGGCAGTATCGTGAGAATAGAAAAAGATTCAAGAGAAAACTTTCTTGAAATTCGAGAGATAAAGTCTTGATCGTTCTGTGTAAGCGCTTTTTTCGAAATAAATACTATTCTGTCTGCTCTCTTTATTCCTTTAAGTGGATTTTCCCTGAAAATCCCGTAAGGAAGCGTTGAAAAGGGGGTTGCCGCAAGATACTCTTCTGCGTCTGCCAGATCAATAAGACATAGTCGAATGTCGGGTTTTACTCTCAGATGTTGCAGCCCATCATCCATGATGCATAGCTCGACAGGGTACTTTTTCAAGACCTCAAGACCTTTTTTTCTCAGGGGGCTTATCACTACCGGGATAGTTTCAGGGAGCATGGATGCAAGTAAGAGGGCTTCATCACCGGCAACCTGCGGGGTGTCATTTCTGGAGACGATATGTGGTGTTGAAGGCGGGCGACTCAAGTATCCTCTGGTAAGAACTCCTGTTGTTTTCTCATCTTTGAGCGCATCTGCTATATATATAACACTCGGAGTTTTACCACTTCCGCCGGCAGTAATGTTACCAACACAGATGGTATAGAGTGGGGCTTTGACTGATGAGAGCACTCCGGTTTGAAATAATTTTTCTCTGCAAGTGAGAATTGCCAGATAGGTCAGGGAAAGAACAAAAAGAGGGATTCTTGTCAGGGGGTTTTTTCTTAGACTGGTACAGAACTGTTTTTTTGTTGTATTAAGAATCATTATTATAATTGCGATCACTATAGTACGTGTGAATACCGGGAATTCTAAAAGAAAAGTTTATGTAGTCCTTCCAGCTCTAAATGAAGCTGAGAATATTGTATTGTTACTTGGTTCTTTTAGTCAAATAGTAAGAGAACTGCCTTATACGTTTTTCATTACGATTGTCGATGATGGCTCCACTGATGGCACAGAAGAGGCGATAACGCCATTTTATGAAACCTTGTCTTTGACCCTGCTCAGGCATACTCACAATAAAGGGCTGTCTGAGGCGCTTCGCAGTGGTTTTTCCTCCGTTCTTGATCAGGCTAATGATGAAGACGTTATTATCTGTATGGATGCTGACAACACTCACATGCCGGGACAGATTCTTGAGATTCTTTGTGAAATGGAAGCAGGCAGTGATGTCGTAATTGCTTCTCGTTTCAGGTCGGGAGCAAGGGTACAAGGGGTTTCCCTGTTTCGTAAATTTTTATCCTTTGTGTCCTCTGTGTTGTGCAGGTTTTTTATTCCCATACCCGGTGTGAGAGATTATTCCTGTGGGTTTCGTGGGTATAAGGCGGGTTATTTAAGAAAGGCAGTATCATCTGACACAAATGATGTTTTCTCACTAAAAGGTTTTGCATGTACCTCCGCACTCTTATTTTCTCTTCATCACGCAGGCGCCAGGATGAGCGAAATACCGATGGACTTGAGATATCACCAAAAGAGGGGAATTTCAAAAATGAAAGTGACAAGGACTTCTGTAGAGTCTTTAAAGGTAATTTTAGGAGAAATAAGAAGAAGGTTTTTTAAGGATGCGCACTAATCGAAGTTAAGCATTTGCATAACTCTTGCAACATCTTTTTCCTCTACCACCACCATGACATCTTTCCAGCAGCTCATTTCTTCTCTGATATTGATATCATACTCTGAAAACATACGATAAATAAAGGACAAAACCCCCGGTGTCATTTCAAGATTATCACCAAAAATCATAGTAATCTGGGCAAGACCGGAACTGCTCTTAATAACTCCTGAACCAAATACTTTTTTTATAACCGGAAGGTACTCAACATTGGTAATGATGGTGAACACATCTTCACCCTCAATGAGATTAAAATCACCTTTTTCCTTTTTAACCACGTTCTGGATTTCGAGTGCTTTTTCTATGCCTCGGGATTTTTCAATGGTGGCAACGGCAATCTTGTTTCTCACTCGTACTTTTGATTTTTGCAGAAGCCCGACAATTCTTTTTTCTCTTGAAACGTGAGAGCGCTTTTTTTGATAGTACCTTCTGCACGCAACAAGCACTGCATCAAAAGAGTTTGCTTCAGTTGAGTCACATATTTCCCGTGCAAGAGCAGAATAGTTGATAAGACCCCTCTCAAGGCAGTCCTGCACACTCGGATGTTCACGGATGTATTTGTGGGTAATTCTACTAACACTCATAGGGGATTAATCTTTACTTGACTATTTGCAACATAATAGCACATTCTTGTCCTGTTTTAAACAGTTACGCCTAAATATTTATCAAAGCTCGTCTTATGTGCTTAACTCTCAGGTTTTTCTGCCATTTTAAGTGAAGATATTGATATATTTTATTTTATGAAGAACTTTAACCACCGTGTGACCTCTTTAAATAATTTTCTGGATAATTTCTGGAAGCCTCCAATTTTAATCGCTTTTTCTGTTTTTTACCTCTCAATGCTGTTGATCTATGTATTTTTTGGATTTTTTTCAGCTTCGGGAGAAATCAATGTGCGAGAGGGGGATTACCCGGTCTTTTATGCCGCCGGTGAGATTGCAGGCAGTAACCCTGAATCATTATATGATCTTGAGCTTCAGATAAGTAAACAAGAGCTTCTCAGCACGGAGGAAGGCTATCATGTTTTTGCGTATCCACCGTTCTTTTCATTGTTGTTTATTCCTTTTTCAAAATTACCTCCTCTCGCATCAAAATTACTTTTTATTTTTTGCGGGGTGCTACTTACCCTCGGTAGTGTGAGATGTATAAAGAGGATATCTGCTTCAAACTTTCCTTCTGTCTCAATATGTGCGTTTTTGTTTTTATTTTTTCCTTATCTTATTGGTGTTGTCGGAGGTCAAAATACTGCTATCAGCCTCCTCCTTTTATTACTTATCCACGAGGCGTATCAGAAAAGATCAGTTTTTATTATGGGAATTCTCTCTGCTCTTTTCTCTTTTAAACCGCAATACGGGGTCTTTATAGTGCTTTTTATTCTTTTATTTGAAAGAGAAAGAGTGCGTTTCCTGTTGGGGTATTTAAGTACTCTTACTTTATTAACCGGAATTTCGGTTTTATATTTTGGAAAGGATATTTTTGTATCGTGGCTTTCACTTATGATTAAGCTTGGGAATCTAAATCAATCAAATATTTCTAACGTAGTGAAAATGGTTTCGGGACAAAGTGTCACACATCTTCTGGAGAATAAATTTGGAGCAGCAGGCTTATATTCAGGAATTTTTTTACTACTGTGTATAGTTCTTATTTTAGGAAGCAGAATTATTCAGGAAAGAAAATCAAAAGATATATTATTGTACATGGGTGCCGTAATTGTATTTCTTTCACCACAAACGGGATTTTATGATTCGGCTCTGCTTTTGCCATTACTTTTTTCCTATAGCTCTCTATGTACGCAATCAAAGTTTATCTGGTGGTATCTTCTCTTTGTATCTCTTCTTACGATAAGTTTTTATATGCAGATGGCTTTTAGTTTGCCGTTTTTGACTCTGCTTTTGATGCTGGTGGTTGTGTTTATCTCCCCCCTTCGCCCCTTACGGGTGCTTCGGGGGGCTATTCCTGAATGAACGAAAATAAACCTTCAGCCTCTTTTTCGGAAAGAGGAAGTACGCTGAGTCGATTGCCTTTTTGTAATAGTTTTGAGTCTTTCATGCAGGGTAAGGTGTGAAGGGTATCGAGAGTAATTACTTCCGAAAACTTTTTCTTGTATGATAGAACAGGCGCAAACCATCTTGGATTATCTTGTGATGATTTCGGATCGTAATAAGGGCTTTTTTTGTTAAATTGAAGTGCGTCGGGTTCTGCGGTTCTGGAAACGCTTGCAAGACCGGCAATACCCGTTACATTTGCATTGGAATGGTAGACAAATACAAGATCGCCCTTCTTCATCTCTTTTAAGTAGTTCCTGGCTTGATAGTTTCTGACACCATCCCAGGGCGTGCTTTTGTCCTTTTTAAGTGCATCTATGGGATATACCTCTTCTTCAGTTTTTACGAGCCAGTAGTTCATTGTCCGTTCTCAATAGTTTTCTTTAACAGGGATATTCCTAGTGCAAGTTCTTCCATCGGAGGTCCGAATGAGAATCGGGCAAAGGAACCAAAGCGGGCATTTTTACTGGGTCTTCTCTTTCCCGGGTTTATATCAAAAAAACTTCCCGGAACCAGGATGCCGTTATTGTTAAGAAATGCCCCGAAGAGGTCATATCCATTCTGAAGAGAAGGAGGAAGATTGGAAAGCTCTCCCCAGCAGTAAAATCCTCCATAGGGTTTCTGTACAGTGATACCAAGGTTTTTAAGTTCCTGGAGCAGGTAGTCTCTTTTTTTTACAAAGTGTCGTTGTATGGAGTTAGCTTCCTGCTGAGCTATTTCCGGATTAAGAAGTCCTATGGTTGCTTTTTGAGTTGGGTGTGAAGCACCTCCATCAAGGAAACTCCCGGCGGAGGTGATTGCTTCTATAAGAGAGACAGGTCCAAGTGTCCATGAAATTCTAAAACCCGGATATCTCCAGTTTTTGGTAAGACCATCAAACAGAATCACAGGGTCTTTATTCACATCACTGACATACTCCGCAGCAGAAAGGGAAGGGAGGTTGGAGTCGTAAATATAATGGCTGTAAAATTCATCGAATAGCAAGGCGCATTCAAGATCCCGGGCGGTTTCTATCCACTGGGAGAGGTTTGTACTGCTTATTACTCTGCCAGTTGGGTTTCCGGGGTTAGAGATAAGAATCGCAGATAATCCTTTGCCGTTAATTTCTTTCTTGAGGTCTTGAGCGGTACAGGAATAATTATCTTCGGGTGAAAGCAGGATTGGTATGGGAATGAAAGTTCCAAAACTGCCAAGCAGTTCCTCGTAGGCAGTATAATCAGGGAGAAAATGCCCGATGTGTGAAGTTCCCAGCGTTGAAACCACTCTGGTAAGTGCCAGTCGTCCCCCTGAGCCTATTGCTACATTTTCAGGTGTGTACTTACTCTTTTTTCCTTTACGGTACCTGTGGTTGTACAGTTCAGCGACCGCTTCTTTAAGCTCCTGATTACCACCAACGGGACTATATTCGAGGCTTTCTTCGTCCACGCAGATTGATCTGATTCGTTCAGGTGCGCCGGGAATGTTTCCCGTCTCAGGTGCGCCTTGTCCGAGATTAGCCCAGGATTTTCTGTTACTGAAGAAGCCCCTTTTTGAGGCTTCTGTCATTACGTAGATAACACCGGTTTTTGGAACAGGCTTAAATCCGTTAAACTGGATGGGGTCTTCATTCATTCAATTTGCCAGATATAAAAGATATAAAGTAGTGCTTACTCTGATGCTTCCTCACTCGGGTACTCTCTGGGATTTTTCCTTTTTGGAGGGTTTGCGGTCAGTGCACGTTCAACAGTAATCAGTTTCCCCTCAAACTCATAGCCGGAATCTTTGGAAAGAGCTTTTTCAGCGGCATCTTTGGTGACATCAACAAATGAGTAAGAGGTGCGAACCGTTGCAAAGCCAATTTCTTCCCGATCCACTGTGGCATGTTTGGCTATGAAATCTTTTACTTCATGAGGTTTCAAACCATGGTCTTCCCCCAGACCAACATAAATCCGGACAGGGAAAAATTGCGGAGCAGGTTTTTCGTTTTTTCTCTGATTTCTCTTCCCCTTATCATTGAAATTTCTTTTGTCCTGATAGCCCCCTCTTTTATCACGGGAATTTGAATATGAAGAGTTGCCTCCCCTGTCTTTTTTATCGTTTCTGCGGTTATCCTTCTTCCCTTTGGGAGAGCCATTCCAGCTTTTTCTGTTATCAGTTTCTTTTTCTTCCGACTGATCTTTTTCTACCAGTTGCAGTTCTTCTTCGATGGAGCTTTTCGGAGCGGTGCCCAGACTGTTTTCCATAAGGAAGCTGAGCAGTTTTTTAAGATTGGTGAAAGCAGGAGAAGCGGTGTCAATATCAGGTACCCCAAGTTCTTTTGCATATTCACGTGCAAGCTCAGTTGCCAGAATACTTCCGCGGGAAGGAAGACCGGCAAGAACATGATCAAGAACTTCTTTTTGAGAAGCGATACTGTCTTCTTCCTTTATCTGTATCGTCTCAACTGTGTTTATTTGTTTTTTAATATTCAGGTACTGGGGAAGTTCCTGAGGTGATACCAGTGTAACAAAAAGGCGATCATTGTTATCCGTATTCTCAAATGAAAAGTTATCGGGATTTGATATTTGCAGATAACTTTCCGTATCGGCAAGAGGGGCATATAAAATTACTGAGGCGTTCCAGATATTTGAAATTTTTAATCCGGCTTTTACTCCGCACACCACAATTATGTTCTGTTGTTTTTCAAGCCAGGCAGTAATTTCGGAAACGTCATTATCTTCCAGAAATTCGGTAATTCTTCTGGCAGGAAGGCTTCTTCTTCTCAAAATATTTTCAACAAAGCGGATATCACTGGAGTTCGGGCAAACTACCAGCGTACGCTCCTTTTTTATTTGAACAAGATAGTCCCCCAGAGCCTGTGGTTTATCAAATACACCTGAACCTAATTCTATACATATATGTTTTGTATTCACTGTTATTTATACCTACGTTCTTTATTTTTTATGAAAAACATGCCATTTTAATATGATTATTATTTTAGTATTTTATATTTCCTTGTCGTAATGACGTCTTATGGTTTATACTGTCTTGCCCAAAATCACCTGATTATAGCATGTTCTTTAGGGTAATCATGTGTGATCATTATTTTTTGTACCATTTATTTTGTATCGGGGCGCTTAAATCATTTTTTCATGTTTTCGTTTTATATAACTAAAAACTTTTTTGTGAAAGGTACCGCAGGCATCCTTATAATAATGCTAGGGTTTTTGTCTGTCTTTTTTATGTCGTGTGCTCCGGCAAAAACGGACATGGAAACATCGACAAATGTAAAAGAGCTTCGGGTCATCAGTCTTAAAGAGCTTGAAAAGCTAAACACAGCCGTTGAAGTATTTCCTGTTGAGTCGGTGGTATCCTCACTTGATTCGAGTATTTTTGAAGGTGATACACGGAATTATTTTTTAAACCCTTTTCGTCTTCATTCCAGCAGAATAAATGTTATTGAGGATGTGGCATCTTCCTCAAGAATCTATACCGGGGGACAGGACGGTAAAATATTTGAGATCATTGTAAATGAAAATTCTGATGGTACCAGATCCTTCACTTCCCGGATTCTTGCAGAGGGTTCTCGCCCCGTGCTTGCACTTGCCGCATCTCCTGATGGTAAATACCTGGCGGTATCACAATTTTCTCTTGTCTCAATTATAAATCTGAAAAGCAGAAATATAGAAGCACAGTTTCATAGAGTGAAGGGCAGGATTCTTTCCATGGTGTGGGACATCAACAGCAGTATCCTGCTTTTAGGAAGGGCTAATGGGGATATTTTCACCTGGAATATCGGCTCTGATGTTACTCGGGCTTCCAATTCCACTGACGTTCTTGAGTTTTATGAAACCAACCCTTCTCCCGTAGTAAAAATGGTTTTTCATCCCTCCGGGAGAGCGTTTTTTGCCGCACTTCAGGGGGGGAGCATATATCTTATACGCCTTGTAAGGACTGAGCGGGAACTGGGTCTGCGTCTGGATACACGAAAGCCGGGTATGAAAGAAGGGAAGTACGTTGTCAGAATTGGTAGAACCCCTTCACTTGTCAATGATATGCTTCTGGATGCTTCTACTGAGCAGCTCATGGTTTCTGCTGCGGATGGGGCGGTGTACAGATGGAAATTACGGGGTTTGCGTAAGGTGCTTCCATATCCTACCGGCTCGGATTCAAGCGGATTTATTTCTCTTATACATACGGGTGCTTCGGAAGATACTTCTGAATCGGATGTCATTTTGAGTACTCTGGGGCGAAATCTCAGGATTCGTTTCTGGTGTACTGATGAAGAGGTGTATGAAGTAATTCAACCGACTACGGCAGTACTGAAAAATGGTGAAGATTCTTTACAGACTCGTTTAGAGCTTAAGAGCTCCGAGGATGATATACTTGATAAACTCAAGAGCGAGCTTCTTGGTGAGATATCCGGGAGGATGGGGGAAACTAAAGCGGAGGAAAGACCTCTTAACGGTTTAATTGCAGAAAGCCCTCGTTTTTTGGAAACTGTTATTGCCGGAAGATACTCCAGTGCCAGTGGGATACTATGGATTGGGGAAAAAACGGGAGCCCTTATTGGATTTGACGTACGGGGCTATTTGTCTTCTAATCAGGCAAAATCTCGAATAAGTAATGTATGTAAAAGGGAATAATGAAAGCGGTACCATCTGACATATCTTTTCCTGAATTGGAAAAGCAAATACTTGAGTTCTGGAAAGAGCAGAATGTTTTTATACGTTCCATGGAGAGTGTTCGTTCTGCTGATGGGAATGGTGGGGGAGCAGAAGCACCTTCTTATGTATTTTACGATGGACCTCCTTTTGCAACGGGTTTGCCTCACTATGGACATTTACTTGCCGGTACCATCAAGGACGTAATCGGACGTTTTTTTACCATGAAGGGGTTTCGGGTTGACCGTCGTTTCGGGTGGGATTGCCACGGGGTGCCTGTTGAAATGGAAATTCAGAAATCTCTGGAGTTACACGGTTCCAAAGCCATCAGAAAGTATGGAGTCGGTGAATTCAACGAGGCATGTCGATCTATCGTTAACAGGTATACAAAAGAGTGGGTTCGATTTGTTGAACGCTCCGGAAGATGGGTTGATTTTGACCGACAGTACCAGACCATGGATAGATCTTTTATGGAATCAGTCTGGTGGGTACTGAAGCAGCTTTGGGATAAAGGACTTATCTATGAGAGTTTCAAGTGTGTTGCGTACTCTCCCGCGATGAGTACCCCGATCAGTAATTTTGAAGCAAATCTTAATTATAAGCAGGTACAAGACCCTTCTGTTACCGTTCGTGGGAAAATTATCTCATGCGACAAGAGCTGGGCTGCTTCACTGGATAATTCTATTCCACTGGTGTTGTATCTCTGGACTACGACTCCCTGGACTTTGCCAAGTAATACCGCAGCAGCAGTGAATGATGAACTTTCCTATCTTGTGGTAAAAGCAAATGAACCTGATGAATATGTTATTATTGCTAAAGATCGGGCAGGTGAATATTTTTCCGGGCTTGAGTCAGGTGAGGGGGCTGAGGGAAAGAAAAAGAAAAAACAGAAAGGTGAAGCAAGAAATGCGGAAATGGTAATGGAAATTACCGGCTCCGACCTGATTGGGCTTTCCTATGAACCTTTCTTTGATTTTTTTGAAGAAAAAAGAAAGGAAGGGGCGTTTCGAGTCTTTCATGGAGATTTTGTTACTTCCGGAGATGGTACCGGAATAGTGCATCTTGCGTCTTTTGGAGAAGATGACCTTGAGCTCTTTTTGAAAAATAATTTACCGATCATTGACCCGGTTGATGCTGATGGAAGTTTTACCGATCAGACACCGCCTTTATCCGGTTTATACTTTAAGGATGCTGATTCCAGAATACTTCAGCTTCTGAAAGAAAATAAAAAACTCGTTCGACAGGAAACAATTGAACACTCCTATCCATTTTGCTGGAGAACCGATACTCCCTTGATGTATAAATCCATTTCGACATGGTTTGTAAAGGTTGAGGCAATCAAGGAACAGCTTCTGAAATCAAATCAGGAAATCTCCTGGGTGCCTGATCATTTAAAAGATGGTCGCTTTGGGATGTGGCTTGAAAATGCCAGAGACTGGGCAATATCAAGAAACCGGTTTTGGGGAACTCCCATTCCTATCTGGAGAAGTGCTTCGGGTAAGATGATCTGTATCGGGTCGGTCGAGGAGCTTGAGCGATATGCCGGGGTGAAAGTTGATGATCTTCATACGCACTTTGTAGATCAAATTACTTTCCCCTGCCCTGAAACTGGTGAGACTATGCACCGTGTTCCTGAAATACTTGATTGCTGGTTTGAAAGTGGTGCGATGCCCTATGCTCAGGCACATTATCCATTTGAAAATAAGGAACACTTTGAAGCAACTTTCCCTGCGGATTTTATTGCAGAGGGGCTTGATCAGACAAGAGGCTGGTTTTATACCTTGCTTGTGCTTTCTTCCGCGCTTTTTGAAAAACCTGCGTTTAAAAACGTGATCGTTAACGGAATCATTCTTGCAGAAGATGGCAGGAAGATGTCCAAGTCGTTAAGGAATTATCCTCCTGCTGATATTGTAATGGACAGCTATGGAGCTGATGCTTTGAGGTTATATCTGCTGTCTTCCCCTGCTACTCGGGCAGAGGAACTCCGTTTCAGTGAAGCGGGAGTGAAAGATGTAGTAAGACAAACGCTGATACCTTTCTGGAATGCATACAAGTTTTTTGTAACGTATGCAGAAGTTGATGGCTGGACGGTAGACAAAATCGGTCAGGAAACTTCCCCAAACCTTTTAGATCAGTGGATTTTATCAAAGCTTGCAAGTACTGCTGATGCGGTAGATGGAGTTTTGAGTTCTTACCGACTGTATCAGGCTGCGCAGCCCATACTTCATTTTATTGACCAGCTTACCAATTGGTACATTCGGTTAAACAGAAGGAGGTTCTGGGCTGGATCTTCTGAGAGGGAAAAAGCTGATAAGAACTTTGCCTATAGTACCTTATATCAGGTGTTGACTACTTTTAGCCGGATACTTGCTCCTCTTGCTCCGTTTATTACAGAAGAAATTTATCGTAATCTTTCTGATGCGGATGATTCTCAGAGTGTACACCTAAGTACTTTTCCGGGTTCCAGGGAGTTATCTCATGTGGTGATTGATAAGGCACTTGAAAATGCGATGGAGCTTTTTGAAGAGGTGATCGTGCTTGGTAGAGCACTTAGAAATGAACATGAAATCAAGGTGAGGCAGCCTCTGGCAAAGCTTACTGTGATATACAATGACTCTGATGCTCTGGATAATCTTAAAAAGCTCGATGAGTATATTCGGGAAGAGCTTAACATTAAAAAGATCGAATATATTTCAAATGAAGAGGCATATGTTTCTCTTACTGCACGACTGAATACGGTAAAACTCGGAAAGACTCTTGGTCCGAAGCTTGGTAAAGAAAAAATGGGTCATTTGGTGACCCGTGTTACAGGTCTTTCCACAGATGAAATTCGTGCCATTGAAAAAGGAAATGTGCTTGAGTTTGAAAATGAAAAGCTCGGAAAAGACGACATTCTTATATCCCGTCAACCACGGGAAGGACTTACTACTGCCGCCTCTTCGGGAAGAATCACGATACAGCTTGATACTGCTCTTTCTCAGGAGCTCCGACTGGAAGGGCTTGCACGTGAGCTGGTGAACAGGATTCAAAAACTTAGAAAGGACAGTAATTTTGAAGTTACTGACAGGATAGTTATTCGCTATATGACCGCATGTAACCGTACCACGCTTGCAATAAAAGAGCATTCTGAGTACATTCTTGGCGAAACGCTTGCCGTTGAAATACTTGAAATAACCGAGAAGAATGATTTCTTTGCGGCAGGTCTTTCTGAAGATTCACTTTCAATACAGGAGATAGATGAGAGCAGGGTGGTATTATCCTTGCAGCGCATTCAGTCATAAATATCCAAGATGAATAAAAATCAATTAGTTTTAATTTTCATTGCTCTGTCAGTAATTGTGCTTGATCAGCTTACCAAGATATGGATTCTTGGTGCTTTTTCTTATGGAGAGGTGCTGGAAGTTATCCCCGGATTTTTTAACCTTACTTTAGTGATGAACCCGGGCGCGGCATTTGGTATTTTTGCAGGACTTCCCACTGTTACAAGACGAATTGTGCTGGGGGTGGTCACTCTTATCGCGGTAATTCTTGTGGTTACTTTGTTAAGAAAAGAAGCAAAAGATGATACCTACGCTCAGGTAGGTTTATACATGATACTTGGCGGTGCCTTTGGTAACCTTATCGATCGTTTTCGATTTGATGCGGTGGTAGATTTTCTTGATGTATATCTGGGAACCTACCACTGGCCTGCTTTCAATGTAGCAGACTCTGCTATTTCTGTCGGGGTAACTATTCTTCTGATTCGCTTCTTGTTTTTCAAAAAAGAAGATCAGCTTTTGGAAAAAGCTGATCTCTAACTTGTTACTTTGAGCTATTTGCAGTGCTTTCGTACAAGCGTAGTGGTTGCTCTCCGTCGGTGATTACTTTGTCGGAGACGAGTACTTCTTTTACGTCTCTATCCGCGGGTACTTCAAACATGGTATCAAGCATGGTTCTTTCAATGATGGAACGAAGTCCTCTGGCTCCGGTTTTCTTTTCAATCGCTTTTTTTGCAATTGCAGTGAGTGCCGAATCTGTGAATTTCAGTATTACATCATTAAGTCTGAAAAGCTCTTGATATTGTTTGATAATGGCATTGTGTGGTTCTGAAAGTACTCGCACAAGGTCATTTTCTTTCAATTCCTCAAGTGTGACAACCACTGGAAGTCTTCCAATAAATTCAGGTATGAGACCAAAGCTCAAGAGATCTTTTGGTTCCACGTCATGAAGGTTCGGCTCTTGTTCGCGTTTGGTTTTCTGTTCGTTGTTGGAAAATCCGATAGAGTTTTTTCCAAGTCGACGCTTGATTATTTGATCAATTCCATCGAACGCCCCACCACAGATGAACAGGATATTTGAAGTATCAACCTGAAGCATGTCTTGTTGGGGATGTTTTCTGCCACCTTTTGGTGGAACATTTGCGACAGTCCCTTCTATGAGTTTTAACAGTGCTTGCTGCACTCCTTCACCTGAAACGTCACGGGTAACAGAAGGGCTCTCTGATTTTCTTGAGATTTTATCGATTTCGTCGATATAGACAATTCCTCTTTCGGCTTTTTCGACATCATAGTCGGCAGCTTGAAGGAGGCTTACAATAATATTTTCGACGTCCTCACCAACGTACCCAGCCTCGGTCAGGTTTGTTGCATCTGCGATGGTAAAAGGAACGTCAAGATATTTTGCCAGGGTTTGGGCAAGAAGTGTTTTACCACATCCGGTAGGACCAAGAAGGAGGATATTGGATTTCTGAAGTTCTATCTGTGAATTTTTTGAACTTAGACTCATTATTCTTTTGTAGTGATTATGAACCGCAACAGAAAGAGAGCGTTTTGCCAGGTCTTGTCCTATAACAAATTTATCAAGATGAGTTTTGATATCCGGTGGTGAAGGAATAGTGCTTAAGCTGTCAGTGTGCGTTGCATCATCCAACTCTTCAATTAAAATATCGTTACAGAGCTGTACGCACTCATCGCAGATATAAACACTGGGTCCTGCTACGAGTTTTCTCACGTCATCTTGAGATTTGTTACAAAATGAACAGAAGAGCGATGAATTTTTTGAGAATTTATCGTTTTTACCAATCACCTGACACCCTCAGTCTTAATAAATGTTTGCTTCACCTATAAAGATGAAGAAAGGGAGGCTTTTGGATGCAAGAAAAAGCAGGAAATCTGAAGAATGAAAATTCTACTGCCGGGATAGATAGACAAGTAAATAAGTGCTTGAATACGTAGCTTTTTAGAGCTATAAAAGTGTAGATTTAACTGTATTTATGTACCGATGTACATGTACTATACATCATAAGCTGGTGATTTTCGTAATTTAATACGTGGAGTGCTATGTAATGGAAGACGTTGAGGTTTATTTTAAACAGGGGGACAGGGTAAAGAGAGCTGGTACGGATGGTCCCCTGGGTACGGTTAAGGGAGTCCGGATTGAATCGGTTCGTCAGAGTATAAGAAACGATAAGGGAGACCCTCCCGGTGTGACCGTTACGGTACTGTGGGACAATGGAACACTTTCGCACTTTGTTCCTGATGGTCTTGAAGGATGCTAGATTTGTCTCACGGCAAGTTACAGATTGCGCCTTCTCTACTGGCTGCTGACTGGACAAATATTGGGGGAGAGGTTTCAGCAGTGGAACGTGCAGGGGCTGATCTTCTGCATCTGGATGTGATGGATGGTTCTTTTGTCCCTCCAATTTCTTTTGGGCAGGATTTTGTAAGATCTGTAAAGAAGATCACCTCGCTTCCCCTTGATGTTCATCTTATGATAGCTTCTCCCGAAAAGCATCTTGAAAGTTTTATACAAGCCGGGGCGGATATACTTACATTTCATGTGGAAGCCACAGCGCACCCCCACCGGCTGATTCAGATGATTAAAGGGTATGGGATATTGGCGGGTATTGCCCTGAACCCCGGTACTCCCCTTGCAATGATAGAACCCTGTCTGGGGGATGCTGACCTGATACTTGTAATGACTGTGAACCCGGGCTGGGGTGGGCAGTCATTTATTCCTTCAATGCTTGATAAAATTAAAAGTATTGCCGGGCACCCATCTAAAAGGTCTGAGACTCGTATTGAGGTTGATGGTGGTATAAATCCTGAAACGGCAAAAGTCTGTGCGGAGCATGGGGCAGAGATTCTGGTAGCAGGAACCTCAATATTTTCTTCATCTGATTATGCCGATGCGATTTCTCAACTGAAAAATAAGGATACATCCAGGTAGATGGATACTGCTTTTATAGCTGTTGCTGTGTGCTCCTTTATTGGTGCGTTTTTGTTTGGAAGCATCCCTACCGGGCTTGTTGTTGCTCGTCTGTATGGAGTAGACATTCGTAGTGTTGGAAGCGGTAATATAGGAGCAACAAATGTACTTAGATGTATAGGCAAGAAAGCAGGATATCTGACCTTTATCATAGATATGTTGAAAGGATTGATACCTCTTTTGTTTGTAGACCATGTGGTGGGTGCCTGTTATCAGGATATTCGTCTTTTTCTTCCCTATATCGGACTCTCTGCGATGCTTGGACATTGCTTTACGCCTTTTTTAAAAGGAAAAGGAGGTAAGGGAGTAGCTACCGGTTTTTCCGTGTTTTTGTACTTGCTTCCTATAGGAGGTATTATTGCGATCAGTGTTTTTGCCTTTGTGTTTTATATCAGTAGATATGTATCGCTTGGGTCTGTCACTTCTACCATAGTTTTTTTCATAAGTAGCTTCTTTTTAAGTTCAGATTATGTACTTATCTCAGCCCTCTTTGTGGCTAGTCTGGTGCTCATCCTGAAGCATAGCTCGAACATTAAAAGACTCCTGAAAGGAGAAGAGAGCAAGTTTGGCTCAACTGGGTGATACGTGTAGGGGGGATGAGTGCAGGGAGATTTCTTTTTCGATTTTGTGTCCCTGCAAGAAATCACGTACCAGCATGGATTTTTTTCCGGAAATTTGAACTTCCAGAAGTTCAATCGCAGCAGCATCCCCACAAGTAACCCCAAGCCTTGATTTTGAAACAGGGAACAAAGTGCCAGCTTGTGCGGGGAGAGAAACAGCCGCATCTTTTAATTTTTCAGCACGCAGTATTTTAAAATCTTTTCCATCTAAAGTGGTTCTTGCTCCCGGTCGCGGGGAGCATGCTCTGATTCGATTAAGTACCTGCGCGGCGTTCTCGTTCCAATCGATAATTGACTCTTCTTTTTTCCACTTTTCTGCGTAGGTTATTCCTTCCTCTGCCTGTGGAGTTGGTGAAATATCTTTATCAACAATATCGATAATAGTTTGAGCTAATAAATCTCCTCCAGTTCTGGAGAGTCGATCATGGAGAGAAGAAAGGGTGTCGTCTTCTGAGATAAGCGATTCTTTTTTTGCGTAAACTGCTCCTGCATCAAGTTCTGCAACAAGACTCATGATACAAACCCCGGTTGCAGTATCTCCTGCAAAGAGCGTTCTTTGAAGGGGTGCCGCACCTCTCCATCTGGGGAGCAGGGAAGGGTGAACATTGAGGGTGTCGATAAGAGGATAAGAAAGCATGTCTTCTGGAAGAAGTTTCCCGTACCCTACTACTACAAAAAAGTCAGGTTGGGGGTTTGAGTTTAAAAAACTAAGATAGTTCCGGATGGAGATATCTTCGGCAGTGCTCAGAAGCGGTTTGGATTTCCAGTTTATTTTTTTTAAATAAGTTGGCTGAAAAAGGGGGATTTTCAAATCCTTTGCAGTTTTTCCAACAACAGGAGGCTGAAGAGACAGTCCTCTCCCGGAGGGTTGGTCTTCCTGGGTGATGACACAGCTAACTTCTATTCGAGGATGTTCTACAAGTGCTATAAGAGATGGTAATGCAAACTCAGGTGAACCAAAAAAATGAACTCTTATTTTTTTTGTATTCAAAATACGGTTAGTCCCTGTTCTTTATTCTTTGAGTGCGAGCTTTTTAAGTTTACTTTGGATAAGTCTTTTCTTGAGTGCTCCAAGTCGATCTGGAAAGAGGATGCCATCAAGGTGATCAATTTCATGTTGCAAGCAAATAGCAAGCAGGTCATCAGCATCTATGGTAATGCTTTTCCCGTTTTCATCGAGGGCTTCAACCGTGACTTTGGCAAAACGCTCAACTGTTTCATATACTCCGGGGATGCTCAGGCAGCCTTCTTCGTATTTAGTCTTTCCTTCCTGTGCAATTATTTTGGGATTTACTAATTTGTACAAGCGCTTCACCCTTCCAGTTTCGGGGTTATCACCTACGTCAATTACGCATGCCCTCAGAGATACTCCAATCTGTGGTGCCGCAAGACCAATACCTGGTGCTTCGTACATGGTCTCAGCCATATCAGTGAGCATACTTGTTATCTCAGGTGTAATTTCTTCAACTTCCTGTGCTTTTTTTTTAAGGACAGGGTCTGGATATATGACAATAGGTAAAACGGGCATATTCTTGCTACGGGTTTATTTTTTAGGAAATATCAGGCGAGTTTTGAAAATCGCTATATTTTCATGCACAGTATTATCCATAGTTTCCTGAATTTCAAGATAGGCGTTCCATTTACTCATAGCACTACTGATCGCACTTAAACCGATACCTAATGACTCTCTTTCTCTTGAATATTCTTTTTCCCCGGGTTGCAGAAGTAAGGAAAGCTCTTTTGTGTGAACGGGGCAGGGGTTTTCGGTTTCAAAAATGAACTGCTCCTGATCTTCAATAAAAGTGATCGAAAGTTCAGGATTTGTTTTATTCAGTATGCCCTGTTTTTGCAGTATACCCCGTTCTTGTAATATATTCTGCGCAGCTACTGCATTTGTGGCGATTTCGCATATAATGCTGCAACATTGGTCAATGTCAGCAAAAATAATTGCTTCAGCATCAAATCCATTAAAACTGATACTTAATGTATTGAGTTCGTATCGGGAACGATATCTGGCTTCTATCCTTTGCCGTAATTCCCTTACAGGGAAGGGAGATAGAACGACTTTTCTTGATACCAGAAGTAGGAATTTTTCCATTAGTCGTGATATTCGCCAGGTTTCTCGTGATATATTAGAGGCGTAATTACCGACTTTATCAAGCGAGATTGAAAAATGTTCAGCCTGTTCGAGGATTGAGCTATAGGATATTATGGCGGTCAGGGGGTTGCCGATATCGTGAGAAAGTTGGTGGCAGAGGTCGGAAAGGTACTCATCGCTTAGTGAGATTAAGGAGTCTGAAGATCGGGCTATTTTCAATGAGGTATCCTTTTTTCTTAATTATATACGTTTAATCAATTGTTTTACATAGTAGCAGAGGTTGGGGGTGATAGTAAGTAAAATAGTGCATTCAGAGGGGTTTGGAGTCAAACCATTTGCTGTTTTTAGTACACTGCTCTTGATAGTCAGTGTTGTTTCCTTGTGTATCGGGCGTTTTTTTGAGTTGGCGCACGAAGATATACAGAAATATCTTTTTTTCATTTTTATAATCTGTCTATTTATTTTCAGCCGATTTTTTATTCACAGAGTTCCCGGAATATTGTTTGTACTTGCTGTTTTCTGCTGGCTGGTTCTTGCATTCAGAATACCGGTCATGCATGCCCTGGGTTTTTTCAGTGGTCGAATTGTTATTGGCAAGTTTGATAATGATGCTCATGGACTTGAGGCAAGAGAGTTATATCAGGGGCTCAGGAAAATTGGTTTAACGTATAATCTTCCCGGTCCTGTGGCGCTGCCATTATCAAAAGGAACATTTGAGAATAGTGCCTACAGGAGAATGGAGAAGGAGTTTTCATGGAAGAAATCGTCAAGAACACCTGCCCTGTTTATTTTTTCAAACAACAGTCATTATGAAGTACATTTTCCACAAATTTTCCTTTCAAGCGTCTCTTCTCCTGATGTAGACATTGATTTACCCGGAAATTTTGAGCGGGTAACTTTAAAGGGCTTTAAAAAAGATTTCTTGTTACCATATATACCGGAGTATCTGGTGGTGCCCGAAACTCCTGCTCTGGTAATATACCACTACCTTTCCTGGCTCTCTGCTTTTTTTCATTCTGAAATACGTCGTGATCCGGTGTCGGTTATTGATGTGATAAACGAAGCCGCCCGGATATCAGGTCCCTGGAGCAGTCAACTTCCAAGAGTATTTGCACGTTATCTTTTTACACTCCAGGAGTTCGTATTGTGGCATCAGGGTATTACAGATTATGAGGTTGATTTATTAAGGGCACGACTTGGGCGTGCCATGCGTGGGCTTGAGGCGTACCCCAATCAGGAACTTGAAGTGCAAATCAGGACTCTTGATGCGCTCTGCATGCTTGCCCGATATGGAGATCGGGAATCTTTCGACTCTGCGCGGTCAATCCTTGGTCGTATAGTTTCTGACGATTCCATCCCGATTAAAGTAAAATTGCCCGCCATTTATAACCTTGGAGTGTTACTGGAAGAGGGATAGTGGGGGAGCAGCAGGGGTGACTTCTTTAAAGTGCAACTTGCTTAAAGCTGTAAGTTCTTAAAAATAAACAAATTAGTGAATTGAGTTCAGACACGCGGAGCTGATCAGGTGCTATTCCATGACTTTTTTTTCAAATTTGTTTATTAATAAATGAAACAGGTGAAAACTTTCTGCGATAATGAGAAGGATTAACCACACTGCATGTTTTTTTGCCGTGGTATTTCCACCGTCTACTATTTGATCAACCTTTTTGTCCAAAGGTGTTAATGCGAGTTGCGTGTATAGACATTTCCGCGGGAGAGCGACTTAAACTGGAGCGTTTTCTGGATGATGCGTTCAGAGACTGTAGAAAGTCTATTGGGCATATGGTGGTGGCTCGCTTTTTTCCTTCTACCAAAGAAGAGATATTGGTAAATAGTGCTCCGGATAGTATTGTAATCGGTCCCGGCTTTTCACCTGATGAATCTCTTATGCTTGCCAGAGATATAAGTTCAGTGCATCCATCGGTACCGCTTTTCGTCTTTTTCTCACAACAGGATTTTACTCTGAGGAACATAAAACGCTTTGAGCCATACGTGAAGGAAGTATTTTCCGTCATCGATCCCCCGTCCCGTTTTGTTTATTCTCTGACGAGTGTTTCTGAAGCTTCTCATAATAGAAAGAAGGGAGTTCTTTTTTCTGTTCAGGGTGTTAAGGGCGGAGTCGGGGTGAGCTCCATTAGTGGAGCACTTGCTCATGCGGCTCAAGCACTTGGAAAGAGTGTGGTACTGATGGATCTCTCTTTACGAGGTGAGCTTTGTCAGTATTTCCTTTGTGAGCAGTGGCAATCCTCGGACTACACCACACTCCTGACCGATAAAGTTATACCTGAACCGGAACATATTCAAAAAATACTGGTATCTGCCAAAAACGGTATTTCTCTTGTTCCTCCCCCCACCGGCTATGGCGAAGTGCGGGAGTTCTGGCTTCGTGATGCGAGTCGCTTTGAAATACCTCTTGCACTGGTTGATCTTCTTCAGGAACGCTTTGATGTGGTGCTTGTCGATTTTTCTCATGCTGAGGGGATATTCCCTTTTGCGGTTGAATGTAGAGCCGATATTCGGCTCTTTGTTTCTGCAAACGAGCCGGGGTCTGTCCATCTTCTTACCAACCGGGTGGATGAATATGAAGGGATACATGAAGGGGTAACAAAGTTTCTCATTAATCGTATTTCTCCCAAGGGTCTGACGAATGAGGATATTCTGGATTTTATCTCCTGGAACCCGAAATTTTCTGAAGAGATGTTATATCCTTTTGAGGTGCCTCATGATTCAAAAGGAGGGCTTTGGATAGGGACTGGTAATTCTTTTTACACTGAAGGTAGTGCCAAACTGAGAGATTTTTTTGAAGACCTTATGAGAGATGCGCTTGGACTTGACGAGCATAAGAAAAAATCAATTCGGATTCCGTTTGCAAACGCTCTTAAAGCGATCAGTATGCGTTCGGGCAAGAAAAGAATTGAGTTTGAGAAGAAGGAACGCATTCCTTTTCTTGAACCGGAAGAACCACTTTCTGAAAAGTCCCCTGCCCTGCCCGAAGAAAGGCAAATGGTATATGAGCCACCACGTCTCAGGATTAATCAGTAGGAAGTTTTTCTGAGTATCAGTTTTCAGGTTTGTGCCCAGGTTTTTAGATTTACAAACAAATAAAAGGATTAGGTAATATGAAAAAAGTAAATGAAGTACATTCTGATGAAAGGGGTTCTCTTTCTCTTGAGCATATTCTGTTTATCGGAGCGGTGGTTTTGATTGCGGCTGGTCTGGGTGCGTTCTATGGAAGAATTGGAAATTATTTTAATGATATCAATCTTGGTCAGGCAACCGATATCGGTTCTTTTAATCCTTCTTCTGGTGGCGGTACGGGGAACAATCCATAGTTACATCTTCTTAACTGAATCTTTGTTGTTATGAGCAAGTTCAAGAATAAACCAAAGAAAATCTCTTCTTATTATTCCTCCAGGATGCTTCCCTGGTATCTCCTGGGGGTGGTAGTGGTATTTTTTATTATTTTTGCCGGGGTGCGACCGCAGGCAGGTTCTTCACCTGCGGTCGCATCGAGCTCATCTGAAATGAAGATGATTTCTATTGATGTTCCAACACGGGTAGTTCAAAAAGGGGAAGCGGTTGAGCAGATCCCTTTTACTTCAATCCAGTGGCCTGCCACTTCTCAGGGTTCCTTTATGGTATCGCGAGCTTCCTACAAGGGGCACTTTGCATCTGCCGTATTACAGGCGTATGCACCTGTGCCTGTGGCAAGCCTTAGTAGCACCCCGGTTGATGTAAATGTGGTTGCCGGCGGAATCCCTCCCGGGTATCGGGCTATTACGGTGAAGGTCGATGTGGAGTCTGCGGTGGAAGGCTGGGCGCAGACAGGAAATTATGTTGATGTGATTCTTATGAAGCAATCTCAAGACCCTGATCTTGGTATAGAAGCAAAGGTGATAGCGGAGAATGTCAAGATTCTTTCGGCAGGTGCCAATGCTGAAAAAACCAGAGGAGTGGCAAAAAGCACTCAGGCGCCCCCTACGGTAACCCTGCTTGTAACTCAGGAGGATGCCCTGAAGGTTCGAACCGCAGCCACTATCGGAAAACTCACTTTTGCGCTTCGTGGAGTAGGGGATGAGTCTCCTACCCTGGCAGTGCATATGAATCAAAGAAATCTTCTGGGAGGTTCCAGATCACTTCAGGTAAATTCATCCCGGGAAAAAGTTAAAGGTACTGCACGAGGACCTGATGGAGTTATGTATATTCTTGATGCTAATTCTCAATGGATTCAGGAACAGAATCTAAATAAAAAACACAACGAAAAAGAACACAGCGAAGCTACGGAATAAATTTACTACAGGTGGTTCATGCTCACAGAAGAAAGAAACAAAAAATTTGTCAGTCTGGAAGAGATACGTTCACTATACCATAGATCAAGTTCCACCTCTATTTCTACCGCAGCAGAAAGCGTAACTTCACAACCAAATGATCTGACCACAAGTACAAAATTTATTGTAAGAGAGGCGAAGAAGATCCTTGGTAATCTGTTCGGGGAAGTAGAGCAGAAAGTGACCCCATCCGAAGAAGAGCTGCTGGAGATTATTCGTTCGGTTGAGCGTGCCGAGGGTGAAGAGCTGTCAGCCAGAGAAAGAAATTCGGCACTTCTTGCTCTCAGGGCTTCTCTTGATCACTATGATATCTTGAGTCCTCTTATAGAAAACCCTGAAGTGAATGATATTATAGTCAGATCTTACAGGGATGTCAGTATTCAGATCGGAAGAAAGAATGTTCAGACAGATATTCGCTTTCCTGATCGGGAAACGTATTATGCCTTTATTGAAGGTTTGTTAAAACGAGCAGGAAAATCATGCACTCTTGCAACTCCTCTTGTTGATACCAGTGTCGACCCGCATATACGGGCAAGTGTTACCCATGAATCACTTTCCCCGGGTGATGCCGGTCCGATGCTTACTCTCAGGATATCCAGATTTCACTCAATTGCAATTGAAGGTCTTGAGGCGTTAGAGTTTGCCTCATCTGAAATATTTGACTATCTCAAGGAAATTGTACGGCTTGGGTGTGGTGCCATTTTGATTGGCGGAGAGGTTGGTACGGGAAAAACTACTCTGGTAAGAGCCCTAGCAAGTGCAATTGATGAATCAGAAGCTATCCTTGTCATTGAAGATACAAATGAAATTAATCTGCAAAGAAAATTTGTTAGAACTCTTTTAACGAGGGAGGGTAATCTGGAAGGTGCGGGGAGAATTACCCCTGCACAAGCCATTCGTGCCGGAATGCGGATGGCGATGAACAGAATCATTCTTGGTGAAATCCGGGATGGAGAAGCAGCTGAAGCGTTCGTTGATGTCTGTTCATCCGGGCACCCCGGAATGTCTACGGTACATGCCAAGACGGGGCGTGATGCGATAGCACGAATGGAATTATTTTTATCGCGTGCACAGGGAAAAGTCGGAATCGAGACAATCAGAAAGCAGATATCAAATGCAATTTCAGTTGTGGTGTATTTAGGGCTTGACTCTATTACCAAGCGAAGGCGAGTGGTCAGTGTCCATGAAGTTGAAACCTCTGCGGATGGTGCGGTGCAGATGTCTCCGATTTTTGAAATGCTCGAAGAGGGGAATCGGGTATATTGGAAAAGAGCTCATGGAATCTCCCAGTATCAGAACATTTTTTCTGATACCGGAATCGTTCTTCCCCGACCCGGAACAATTCTTCATGGAGGTTCCAGAGGGTAAGTACATATGAAAGTCGCTTTTTTACAAGATTTCAGGAATAAAGTGCAGCGTGAAAAAAGCAAGGAGCGTCTTTCAACTCTTATCCGGCAATATGGAAAGAATCATTATACTCCTCTTCTTAAGGACGAAAAAAAGAGTACCCCCATTTATTTTTTTTCTGAGCATGCAGCACGGGCTGGTATAAAATCCGGAACTGCCCTTCTCCTGCAATGTGGTATCAGTGCGGTACTTGGTGCCTTGCTCGGGTTTTTTGTTCATATCGGAGCAGTGCTTCCTTTGTCTCTCCTTGGTTTTTTTATTCCCGTATATTTTGCACATACAGCAGCCCGAGAACGATCTCTTAAGTTCAGTGAAGAGTATCCTGTGGTGCTTATGGCAACGGCGTCTAATATGAAAGCCGGTTTGACAGTTTATAATGCGCTTGAGAGAGCAATTTTGTTACTACCTGAAGAAAGTGACGTAAAAAAAGAGGTAAAAATTTTTCTTGAGAGGATTTCCGGAGGAATGCCCAAAGATGAAGCCGTTCGACAATTTGCACGATATATTTCTCTTCCCGAGCTTGATTTGTTTCGGAGGGCTTTTATCCTTGTGCTTGGTCATGGTGGAAAATTTTCCAGAACTCTTGAACGACTTGCCCAGGTATGTCGTGATCGGGAAAATCTGATCAAGTCGGCAAGAGTCAGTACTGCCAGTATGAGAATGACCGCACACATACTCCTTGGAGTTGCTCCCGTGCTTGTTGCTGTTATGTCCCTTAGAACACCTGATTATTGGAATATTCTGTTTAGTAATTCAGTGGCTTTTACTCTTGGATGTATTGGAAGTTTTATTATTCTGGGGTCATTTTTCGTCCTTCGGTACATGAGTGATTTTAAGGCATAGTGATTTTACTGGTATGGTTAGAACGCATCAAAAAACACGTCTTTCAAGCTTGCAGTCGCTGCGGTCTTCAGCGGTCACGTCGAAAACTAATGAAGATACGCTCACTCGTTTGTTGCATGATCTCGAACAACAAAGAAATCTCGAGGAACGACTTTCCCTTGCCGGGTATGTTACCATTGCAGATCAAAGCAGGATAAAGAAAATACGTTTCTGGAGTATTCTTTTATTTCTTTTACCGGTATGTCTTTTTTTCAGTTTTACGAGCGGGCTTGTTGGGGGGCTTGTCAGTCTGTGTGCAGGGGCTTATTTGGGACTTGTTTCCTTTTTTTTATGGATTGCTTTCAAGAAAAAAGACTCGGTAAGATCAATTTACTACGAATTGCCCCTTGTGCTTGAGGAATTGGTACTTTTGGTGGAGTCGGGGCTTTCTCTTTTTCCTGCTCTTGAAGAAGTCTGTTATTCAAGCGCTGGCTCAAAGAATAAAAACACCCTGGTTCGTAAAACCCTGCAATCTGCATATCAGCTTGCTGCATTCGGACTACCGATCAGTCAGGCATTTGAACAGGTTGCCCGAGTGTGTCCATTTGCGCCACTGCGTCATGTCCTTTTGCACCTTGATATCAGTTCTAATGTAGGAGGTGAGCTTTTACATTCTTTACGCACCTTGAGTGAGCAGGTGCATCAGGAATGGAAACTTGCGGTTGAAACAAGAATCAAACGACTGGAAAATCTTGTTGTATTTCCTGTTTTCGTGTCAGTAATGGGTTTGATGATGCTTACCGCAGCAGTGCCTCTTGTACCGGTGCTTGATTACATGTCCTCATTGGGAAAAAAAGATGCCCCTTCTGCTTTTTCCGCCCCTGAAGTTGGTATTCATTCTGATTCCGGGAGGGTACGATGAATTTTTCTTCTTTGATGCGAGCAGTGAAAAAAATTACCCCTTCTTTTCCTTTTATGGGAAGAGAAGTTTCTCTACGATCTTATTTAAAAAGAAAATTTTCAATATCTGTGGATGCTTCCAGCTTGGGAGAGTTCACCCTTGAAGATATCGCAAGGTCTGCTACTCCCGCATCCTCCCTTGATGAGACAGGCTCTAAAATCGCCGATTATCTGGGAGTTTCGTATGTCAGGGAACTGGTACTGCCGGGGTCGCTCTTGTTTTCAAGAACAGAGGAAGAAATTTCGAATTTGCTGGGGTCAAATTTTATTCTTCAGAGAGAAGAGCATTCAGGAGAAATCATATTTGTTACTCCTTATCCTGCTACGGTACTTGCCGCCAAGGTTCAGTATAAAGGGAAAGCAATAAGATTTGGTATTACGACCAGGAGTGAGTTTGAGAGAGTAGCGAAAAATCTTCTTTCTATGGTGCGATTTATTTCTGGTACTGCGGTATGTAGCCAGCAGTGGAGAAAAGCTTTTGCAATGTGCTTTTTGGATGCTCTTGAGCTTGGGGCATCTGAAATATATTTCGGCATACCTGATGCCGGTTCATATGAATTTAGTGTTTCGGGTAAAAAGTATGAAGGGCTTATTGATGAATCGGTTCGTACTCAGGGGTTGAAAGCTCTTGATGGAAACGCAATGTGTTCCATTGCATCCGAAATAACATTGGAAGATACTATTCAATTTTCCAGAACTTCTTATAAAAATCGGGAAGTACTGGTGTGTCGATGGGGCATAGCTGCTGATCGTGTTACTTCTCTCCCCGGTTTTCAGGACGTTCCGAAGAAAAAACAAAAAAGCACCTCTCATATATTATTAATTGATGATGATCGTCGATTTGCCGAATTGTTAAAAAAGGGAATTACGGCAAAGGGATTTTCAGTTTCAGTTGCCACTTCCGTTAATGATGCTCTGTTGTATCATCTGGAAACGTCCGATGATATTGACCTTGTGGTTACGGATTATCATATGCCCCACTTGAAGGGGTCTGATTTGATTGAAATCATACGAGCAAAAAAAGGTCAACTTCCGGTCATCGTACTTACTTCTGATGATGCGAAAGATACTCATGTGCATATGCTCACACTTGGTTGTGATGCGGTTGTGAGTAAAGGGGATGATCCGAGAATACTTTTTGCATGGATTTTTCGATTGCTTGATAAACAGGCGAGAAAGAAAAGCAGCAAAGTGAACCCAGGGGATACAGTACTTACCCTTGCTTGATTGGTAATATAACGAAAAAGGAAATTATGCTCATGCAGTTAGAGCAGATTCATATAGTATATGTGGTGTTCGGGTTGGTACTCTTTCAGTTCGTTTTTTTATGTTTTTTGTATCGTGCGAACCGTTCCTTGAAGAGTGATGTAAAACGCATACTTCTGGGTATAAAGTCTCTTGCCCGCTCGGGGAAAGCTCCACAAAGAATCGGAATCAAAAATGCTCTTTTGGAGCAGTTGTGGAGGAAAGTTTTATCATTTTATGTGGCAACACTGCGAACAAGTGGCACCCGTGCTGATTTTATGACAGTCCTTGGTGGTGGGCTTGGTCTGGTGGAGGCAGAGCATTCAGAAGAAGAGGTGTTACAAGTGCTTAGTGAACTTGTTTTACGAAGTGCCTCTCCTGAAGCTCGTTTCTCCGGAGTGCTTATGAAGGCACATGGCGATAGCTGGAAACTTGCTGCTGCTTCAGGTATTGCCAGAGAGCGTCTGGAAGAGCCGCTGGTGAGCGCGGTAGAATCACTTCCAATCTCCGGTGAAGGATTTTACTATATGCAACCTCGGGATGGCATTGAATTTGATTATCGGGGGTTGGGGCTTGGAAGTTCACTTTTTGTGCCTATGGGAAGTGGGGAGAGTGTTTTTGGCGCAGTGTGGCTTGGTTTTTCTGAAGGAAGTGGGGTTCTCTCAGAATCCAGAAAAGCCACTATTGAGATGATTGTAAAGCATGCGGTTGCCTCCTTTAACAGTGCACGGCGTACCCGGCTGAAGGAAAAATCGGGGCTCGATCATAAAGAAAAGATGCTTTCATTGTCACACGATATGAAAGCGCCCAGCATGAGAGCATTGTATGCGCTACGTGAAGTGCAACATGCAATAAGCGGACTTGATGAGGGGCAGCAGCACTTGCTCTATGAAATAGAGTATGCGCTTGAAGAGCAGTTGGGAATGATTCATTCTCTCTTTTCATTGGATTCCAATGAAAATGCGGACGGATATCAAACAACACCAGAGATAGAAATATCTACTATGGTCAGAAATCGTGTAGAGTCTTTTAAGGTTATTGCAAGAGCTGCAAGTATCACTCTTTCTACTTCAGTGCTGGATCGTGCCAAGGTAAGGATTCCCAGAGAAGTGCTCTACAGAATACTGGATAATCTTCTCACTAATGCTATCAAATATACTTCTGAAGGCAGCATTGATGTTTCTCTTGTGTATAAAGATAATAATTTTATAGAACTTTCAGTGAAAGATACCGGTAAGGGTGTTCCTGAGCGTTTGCAGAAAAGTTTGTTTTCAAGTGATATCAGATCGGTTGAGCGTGAGGTGAACTCCGGGCATGGGTATGGTTTAACTGCGGTTAAGCGTCTGGTTCGGGAGTATGGTGGTGGAGTTGGGTATCGACCGAACCCTTCAGGTGGTTCGATTTTTTCTTTTATTCTTCCTGTGACTTCGGTTCTTGAAGGGGGGTATCGAAGTACCGATTCCAGAAACAGCATTCTGGTCATTGATGATGATACGATTCTTAGAAATACGTACGAGCGTTGGTTAGGGGATAGTGTGGAACGTGTAATCGCATGTGCGAGTTTTTCTGAAGCACGTGTGGTAATCGGGTTTGAAAAGCCTTCGATGATTATTATGGATGTAACTATTCCGGGTGAGGATGCCGCTGAGTTTGTTTCTTCACTGCCGGATGATATTCCCCTTATCATTATAAGCGGGATATCCGAAGAGGTTTTACGAGAGCAATATTCGGTATATGAACAGGTAGTCTGTGTTTTTGAAAAACCTTTTACCAGAATGGAACTCAGGGAACTTGTAAAAAGATATTTTACAATGAAAGTAGTCCCGAAATTAGAGCATGCAGCATGAAGAGGTTTCTTTGCCTGACAGTTATATTTTTTTCTCTATGTGCACCTTTTGCCGTTCTTTCTGAACATTCTTTTTCTACTAAAAATAAAACTACCAAAAATAAAATCAGAAATGAAATTTTAATATGGGATAATCCTGATCTTGAGATAAAGGGTGAGCCGGAATTATGTTTTCTTTCCCAGAGAAATTCTCAGCTCATCCGACATGTGGTCACCTCATGTGACGATCTTTTCTCAAAACTTATAGAGCGTCTCCATGAAAATGAACTTCATTCTTTTCCCAAGGACAGGCTTTCATTTCTTGCGGATGGAATCGCCCGATATCTGGTACATGCACTGCATGAATTTCGATTAAGTTCCGGGAATACGTACGATGATGCTCATGGTATTCTGACTCGGAAGATTTTGTTGCTTTTATGGAAACTTTCAAAAGAGCATCCTGAATATTTTTCTCCTGCAAAACTGGAACAAGTGGTGCATGGGTCTTTTGATACCATGTATCCTCTATTTTTGGGGAGTCCGCCGAGCGACCTCAGTAGAGAGTGGTACGAAGAGCTCTTCAGTAAAAGTACCATATTTAATCGGGATTTTCGGGGAAAGTCTCTGCATTTCCTGCTATGGTATTCACTCTCAGATTTCGATGAAGTATTTCGCGAACTTTTAAACTCTAAACCCCAATTGGAATCATTATTATTAAGAGGACTCCGATATAGTGGTGGATATCATGCCGGTGTTTTGCATGAAGAAGTTTCAGTTGTGAATTATGAAGGAGATTCGGCGAATGGTTTTCTCCATATCCTGATTTTATGTGGAGTATCTTTGTTATTCTATCTTGTGTATTTGAATTATTCGTTTTTAAGAGAAAAATTTCTTTCCGGTTTTTATTCACCGACAATTGATGAGAGTGAGTTTTTAAGTTCCAAAGAGCGAGCGGAGTTAAGAACTCTACGACAGTTCTTTTCCCTTCGTCCGAATGAAGGGGTGAGCACTCTTCATAAAAAGTATCGTACCTTTGTTCAGAAACTGCACCCTGATGTGGTGAGAGATAATGGGGAGTCCTTTATTTCACTTCAGGAAAGGTATAATCGAACAAAAGTATTACTTGTAAGGCTGGAAGAAGAAAAACATCAACGTCTGGGTAATGACAGGTAGTTTCCACAGCTACCATAAAATTTGAATTTTTATACTAATAATTCTAGTATGTTATATGAAGTATAATTTCCTATAAAAACAATGACACACTTCCAATAACCGCAGTTATAACTAGGTAAAATGTTCGTTTCGCATGTCTGAAATGAACGCTGAACATGTTTTTCCCAGTTATTTTTTTCAGGTCATTGCTACAGGTTTGAGGAATCTCCTTTCGGGTGATTCTTCAGCGTCATTTTCCATGCGTGTTGGTAATAACGCATGAGTTTGGAATCAAGCTCACAGTAAAATGGATGACGTATCAATGGCAATGGCAGCAACTCACTCAAATAGAGATTACGTATCAAAAGCTTCACAGACCGGAGTATTGGACGAGCAGGCGTCTTATCTTGTAGTAAGCAACATGGAAGTAGGCAGACGGCTTGCATGGAAACTCTTAAGTTCATGGAATGTCAGACTTCCGGAGGATGATGTGGTGAGTATTGTTGGTATTGCACTTTGTGAAGCTGCCAGAAATTACGATGGACGTGAAGGTACTCAGTTTCACACTTTCTTTTATTATCATTTGCGAGGACGTTTGTTACGTGAAATTACTGAAATTGTGGAGAATAAAAAATTAACTGCCGAATATTGTCATGAAGAATATTCAGATGCGGTGGTTTCTCAGAAAGAAAGCAGCATATGGTATGAAACAAGCAAGTATAATGCTGAAAACCCTGAAAGAATAATAGTCAATAAGGAACAACAGCAGTCATTTGATAAAGCATTTGCAGACCTTGACTGGCTTGAGAGAGAAGTTATTACACGGCATTATTTTAACAGCGAATCGCTTATGAAACTTGCAGATGAATTAAAATATTGCAGATGTCATCTTTCCCGAGTCAAGAACAGGGCAATAGCTCAATTACAGAAAGCACTTTCGACCGGAGAAGTGAGCGAAAAAGAAGTTATTTCGGGAAAACAGATAGCTACATCCTATAAGGGAGGAAGAGGCAGAAGAAAGGATGGCATGCGTGTAGTTAAAAAGAAAATGATACCATCAAGAAAAGTTACGGCAATGGTACTTGAAGCAGCTCAGGCATAGTGCGTGCCCGGATAATTCATAATTTGCATTTTAATGAAAGCTATGTTCATTTTGCATGAGGTAAAATAAGAAAAACAGTATTTCATGCACCTCGATATTTGTATTTCAGATGATCATACAGAAGTTAGAATCTCTGGTGACACGTATGCGGTGAAGGATACTATTAAGTCACTTGGTAAAGCTCGTTGGGATTCTGTAACTAAACAGTGGGTTGTCTCAGGTAAAAAGTTTTCACTAGCCAGGATTAAAGAAACTTTTCCTCATGCATGTATTCTTGGAAACACCACTAACGAGGTGGTAAATGATTCTTCTGATCGTGGCGTGCTCACTACTGCACATGCCGCACCTGAAGCTGCTTTGGGAGCGGCTTCAGTAACAGAACTTGTCGGGTTGATAAGTGCTGCGCTTCTGAGAGTGTTCCCCGGAGAGATCAAGGTATTCGGGAGTATCAGTTCAATCAAAATCCTTCCAAGTGGAAGAGTCTATTTTGATCTTGTCGATCTGGAAAAAAACGATGTCGTTATACCCTGTGTTATCTGGGAATCAGATGCACCGGCGGTGTTACGTGCCTTGTCTCAAGCCGGATTTAAAATCGAAAACGACCTTCCTGTGTTACTTAAAGGTACTATTCGACTTAATTCAAAAAGAGCCCAGATATCGCTTCAGGTGTCAGGATTTGTTCCAGAATATACTCTGGGAAAGCTTCTTGCACAGCGAGAAAAAACAAACACACGTCTGAAACACGAAAAACTTTTTGAGCTTAATAAGAAAAGACATCTGCCTTTACTGCCGGTCAGACTCGGAATCCTTACAAGTAAGGGAGGTACGGTGATCAATGATTTTCTTGCTTCACTTCAGGTCTGCAATTTTGGTTTTTCAGTATTCTGGTACCCTGTTCGGGTACAGGGAGATTCCGCCGTCAGGGAGCTTTGTGAGGGAATCCGCTATTTTAACAAGAGGGATGATATTGATGTGATTCTTGTTTTCAGGGGCGGAGGAAGTGCTACCGAGCTTGGTGTTTTTAATTCTTATGATATTGCCCGCACGGTGTGTGAGTCGGTAAAACCGGTGCTTTCTGCGATAGGACATGAATATGATCAGACTTCTGTTCAGGATGTCAGCTATCTTTCGTGTGGAGTTCCCAAAGACCTTGGAAGGTTTCTGTCGGATATTGTCCTTGAACGAAAACGGCAGTTTCTGGACAGTTCAAAAAACATACAGGAAAAAAGTGAACACATTATTTCCGATACTCAAAATACCTTCTTCAAGACAAGTGAGAAGATTATACTGTATGGGGAAAAATTACTTGATGCCGGCATGTCCAGAGTGCGTGTGCTGCGTACTACCATTGTTGAAAGAATATACCCCCTCATTACTATTGCAGAATCGCATGTACACAGATTTTCTAACGTCTCTCATCTGGCACTTCAAAAAATCGATGCAGTGTTTGATAAGGTCTCATACCATGATTCCTTATTACAGGCAGTTTCACCTGAAACGCAACTTGCCCGGGGTTTTGCTCTACTTCGTTCCGGTGAAGAGTCCTATATCAGCTCCATGGAGCATTTACGTGAAGGAGATGAGGTTATGATAATGATGAAGGATGGGGATGCTACTACGAAAATACTTACAGTTAACAAGAGGTAAATATGGCAGATACACATAAGAAATTTGAAGATAATTTTATGCTTCTTGAATCCATTGCGAGAGAACTTCAGAGTGGTCAGGTATCAGTAGATGAACTGGTACCCAGAATGAAAGAAGCGGCAAAATCCATGAAAGTCTGTAAGGAAATATTAAAAAAGACCAAGATACAGATTCAGGAGATTGAAAAAGAAATAGCGAGTGTGCTTGAAGATGAAGAAGGGGAGACAATTGAGGAGAATTAGTGCCTCCAGCCCCAGTGTATTTTTGGGGAGGAGCCCCCGTGTATTTTTTTGGGCTTAGTGTACTTCCTGAGTTCTTGTCGAAGACCCCACTCTTTTACCAAGGGAAGCGGCGAGCATCAGTACCTGGTGCATTCCTTCCAGAGTATCATAGATTGGAACATACATGATGTTTTGTTCAAGAGTTTGTTTGGTTTTAAAAAATTCGCTGTCTTCGGTTTGAAGGACGAGTGGAGGATGAGTTGTGCCAAGGCTCTCAAGTAGGAATTCCCTGTCAAAAAGATCTTCTTCTGAATAGATTATGGCATCGAGTTTTGTCTGCTCAATTATTTTTAAGCCTTCTACGACATCTTTAGCGTGTAAAAGGTTAATAGTTGGTAAAAGTCCAAGTGCCTGTGCAATGCACTTTCGCACCTGAAAATTTGCCTGGTCACCTTCAATAACAAGGATTTTTGTGGCGTTCTGGACTTCCATAAATGACTTCGCTACACCAAGATTTAGATTATCGGAGTACGTTACTAATTCCACCTGCTGCCGGGAGCCCTTCATCTCTCAACGTGTGAGCGCAAAATGGCTTCAGGATAGGTAATCGTCAGAGGATTCCCAATGCTAAAGAAGTTTTATACTTCGAGGGAGCGAAGCTTTTTATGAAGAGAAATACCTGCTTTTTTTAGTAGGAATAGGCAGGTAGAAAGATTTGTAAGCAGGATAAGTAGCAGTAAAAGCACATGAAGTGAGCTTATTGTAGTGTCTTTTCTGAGACTTTCAAAAAGAGGAATACTTAAAATAATGCTGAAACCCGCTAGCATAAGCCCCGAAACCATAAAGATAAGACTACCAAAACTTGCCACGAGTTGAGAGCGGCTTTCCCAGGTAAACTGGGCAAATCTGGAACCAAGAAAGACCGCTAGTGCCCCAATAGTCGTAGTCATGGATACGGAAATAATAATCTTGATAGTTGTAATCAGCGTATTATTAAATTGCAGGTAAAAAGATACCCCCGAAAGAAACCCGACCAGTACTGAAATAGGTATGCAGAAAAATAAATACTTATACAGAATGATTTCTCTTGAAGTAATTGGACTGCACTGAAGTATCCATATTGATCTTCCCTCTCTTGATATACTGGGGAACAAAAGACGGGTCATCATGGCAACAATAATGAAACATTCCAGGGTAAGATGAATAAGTAAAAGAGCTTTTTCCCAGACATCTTTCTGTAAACCTTGAATAAGCGGGTACAGGTTTTGCTGAAATCTGAGTAAATAAATGTAAAGAGCGATTATACTGAGCAGGAAGAAAGTCTGAATCAATTGGGATGGGTCTCGTACAAATTCAAGCGCTTCTTTCTTGAAGGCACCTGCCGCACGACGAATCCTCTGAGGTATAAAAACCGGTTTCCGGAAAATCTGTGGAGGTCTGATGGCGGTTAAAACCTTTTTTTGCCTGCCCCATACCTGAGAAAGTGCGCTATGGTAGAGATACAGATGCAGAATGTAGGCAGTACCGCTGACAAATCCCAGAAGCCCAAATGAAGCAAGGACACTCAGAAGAAACTTGTAATATAGCAGGGAATGGTTCTTATGTGCTGAAACTTCAGAAACGGAAAGAAAAGGAGCAAGCCCTTGTGCCATCCACGTTGCCGGAGACCAGTGTGAGCCGAAATTTGTAAACCGGTCCATTGCAGAAAGGATGACATTTGGATTAAAGGAATCGGTGTTCTCAAGGTATTGAGAGATGAGTGTAATAAGCTCATTAAATAATACTATACCTGTTAAGAGTGCTCCCGTAATCAAGATATATCCGGGAATTCTGGGAATGATAAGTGCCCAGATAATTCCGAATAAAAGAGCAAGAGCGGATGGTATTAAAAGAAACAGGAGAAGGTATAGAGGGATGAGTACGTAATACAGACCGGAGGCATGATATATCGTGGTAAAGCTCAGGAGAAAGGGAAGGATTGAGATTATACTCATCCATGATGTTTCAATGGCGACTATGAGGTAACGCTGAAAGAAGAATTTTATTTTGGAAATCGGGCTTGCAAGTAAGAGTTCGAGGTCTTCGCTGGTGAAGAATTGAGAAATAACACCGGACAGGGCAGTAAAAAAAATCATCGGGAAAAATATATTAAAAGAAAATATCAAGGGTATTTCCGGTATAAGAATAAAGTTCGTATCTTTTGATATTTCTTTGAGCACCCACCGACTTCCAAAAAATATCAGCAGGGAAAAAGTAAATAGCAGAAAGAGTACCAGAGTGTCTCGTAGCACGGCGGTTTTCTGTGTCCTGTACTCGTGCTGTCGTATCTTGATGGCTGAGTGGAATGGTCTTAGAAGTATCATTGGGTGGCTCGGGTTAATTCAATGAAAACGCTTTCCAGAGTGAGCGTGTCACTGTTTTCTACCAATTGTTTGATCTCGGATACGCTCCCTTCAGAGAGAATTGAGCCTTCATGAATAATGATAATACGATCACAAAGCTCTTCTGCTATGTGAAGTGAATGAGTGGAAAGAAAAATAGTCATCCCGTTTTCAGCATATGTTTTCAGTGAGGATTTAAGTTTTTGAGCTCCGGGCGGGTCAAGCCCGACCATTGGCTCATCAATGATAAGAATGCTGGGGTTATGAAGCAGAGCGGCGCAAGTTGCGAGTCTTTGTTTCATCCCATGGGAAAAACCCTGGATTAAATCCATACGCTTGTCCCAGAGAGAATAATGTCTGAGCAGTGTTTCAGAGTTCTCAGAGCTTAACTCAAGTGGCACTTCGTAGAGATCCCCTATAAACGACAGGAACTCCAGAGGAGTCATGCTGGGATATAGATATGGTCGGTCAGGAATGTATCCGGTTATTTTTTTTGCTTCGTTCGGGAATTTACGAATATCGTAACCTCCAATGGAAATTTCACCTTCAGTTGGCTCGATTATTCCTGTCAGCATTCTCATGGTGGTTGTTTTTCCGGCACCGTTCATACCAAGAAAACCGCAAATACTTCCCGCTTCAATTGCGAAAGAAATAGAAGAAACTGCGATATGTGACCCGTAAGTTTTTGTCAGTCTTGATGCAAGTATCACTATAGGTTCCGTTTGTTTTGAATATCATAATGTTGAAAACACCCACTACCAATATATGGGGTTTTTATCCAGTAAAATCTGAGTTTTATGAGGGTCTTATGTTTTTGGGCATATCTGCCGACATATAAATACGGGTTAAAGGGCTAATGTGCAGGGTCTTCGACAAAATGGGTCTATATAGTGAGCAAATTAAAAATCTGGAAGTAGCAGATGGGGATGTACCTGTGGTGCAACCGAAAGATTATTCAAGCTCCTCAAAAATCATAACGGTAAATAAAAAATTCAAGGAAGTTCTCGCTCTTGCTGAAAGGGTAGCACCTCTTTCGACTCCGGTTCTGCTTATCGGCGAAAGTGGCTCGGGGAAGGAACTTTTATCCAGATACATTCATGAGAAAGGGAAAACGAAACAAGGACCCTTCGTGGGGGTAAACTGCGCCTCGGTGCCAAAGGATTTAATGGAAAGTGAATTTTTTGGTTTTGAAGCCGGCTCATTTACCGGTGCAAGTACTTCCCGGGAAGGATTTTTTGAATCCGCTCATAAAGGAACTCTTTTTCTTGATGAAGTGGGAGAGATGCCCCTTTCCCTTCAGGTGAAACTCTTGCGTGCGATTCAGGAGGGAGAGATTAGAAGACTTGGGGGAAGTGCTGCAATTCCGCTTACCGTGAGGATTATTTCAGCAACAAACAGAGACCTTGAACTGGATGTTGAAAAGAAATTGTTTCGAGAAGACTTATTTTATCGCATCGGTGTTTTTATATTAAAAATTCCTCCCTTGAGAGAACGAAAGGAGGATATTCCCTTACTTGCAAAACATTTCTGTCAAAGCTTTGCAAAAGAACAAAAACGGGAAGTTCCCGAACTTACTGAAGCTGCAATAAAGCAGCTTGTAAAATATACCTGGCACGGAAATGTGCGGGAACTGGAAAATGTAATAGAACGGGCACTGATTTTTTGCGATACCGTGATCTCTCCCGAACATCTCCAGTTTACAGGCAGTGCCGGAGAGGAAAGTGAAGCACTGTGTAGCAGAACACTAGCCGAAATATCTCAAATCGCTCAGCAAAATGCAGAATCAGCCGCCATCTTGCAAGCACTTACTCTTACCGCAGGAAACAGAGTGAAAGCCGCCCAGATTCTTGATGTGAGCTATAAAACGCTCCTGAATAAAATCAAACTTTATAAATTGAGTTTTTAAGGACGTTCTTTTATAAATAAAGAACACCTGCCGGTAGAAATCAATTTACTTTCCTGATGAACTTCAACATTCCATACGTGAATATTTTTTCCGATTCTTATTGGTTTTGCTGTGCCTGTTACCCAATCTTCTCTGGCTGATGAAAGATGAGAGATGTTTAGTTCTGTGCCTACGGCAATTTGTTTTTTGGGGTCGATGTGTAGGTATGAGCCGACTGATGCAAGAGTTTCGATCAGGGCGGCACTTGCTCCTCCGTGAAGTATTCCTTCGATCTGGAAAGTTTTCTCATTTACCGGCATCTTTGCGACAAGTTCGTTTTTATCCAGGTTTATAAATTCAATGCCAAGAGATTTCATTAAAGTCGGAGCTTCATTCAGTGTTTTTAGATCGTGCATGGAGGTATTTCCTGATTTTTTATAAATTCTACCTGAGGGATAATAAAAAGCAAAGAAATCAATGAATTAGGCGCCTTAGTAAAAGGATGAGAATTTGATAAGAAAGATCAAGTTTGATATATAGGCACACCTGTTTAAGAAGCACTGAAATAAAGAAATGATAGTAGCTTATGTCCAATATTATTCGCTGCCCCATTGCTGAGAGTTTTTTAAAATCACCGGACGCACTTTGCATTAAAACCGAAGGAGAGGATATTTCCTTTGATCAGCTTGAGCAGCAGGTGCGATTTTTGGTGAATAAGTTTCGTGCACTGGGTGTAAAAAAGGGTGAACGAGTTGCTATAATTTCGGAAAACAATCCCCTGATTATCAGTACCATATTTGCCTTGTATCGTCTGGAGGCAACCGCACTTTTTTTGAGTTTGCAACTTACTCCATCCGACTGGTCTCTTCAGTTGGCTATGGCTCAGGTTCGGATTCTGATAGGACAGGATGTTTTTTTATCTCGCTTTACTGAATTACCCCAGACCGTACTTTCATTTACTACTATCGAGGCTGAATTACATGATTCCTCCCGGATTGATTCGCTTGAACCACGGGATATCGTCCTTGATAATGAATCATCAATTATTTTTACTTCAAGTAAGACAGGTCACAAAAAAGGGGTAATCCTTACAATTCAAAATTTTACGGCAAGCGCAACTGCCTCTAATCAACTGACGGGGCTATCTCCGGGTGATTGGTGGGGGGTCTCTCTTCCTCTTTATCATGTGGGGGGACTGGGAATTATATTTAGAACACTTTTTGCGGGTGCGGGAAGTAATTTTTTGAAAAACTTTTCTGCCCGCTGCATATTATCTGAGCTTGCTCAGGGGACGCTCACTCACCTTTCTCTTGTACCTACGGTGCTTGATGAGGTTATTTCCGAAGCCGAACATTCGGGAGAGGACTCATTGAGGCATTTACTTTCCATGAAGGCAACAGTACTTGCCGGAGCCGCATCTTCTCAGGGCTTACTTGAAAAAATAATTACTTATAACCTGCCGGTGCTCAGTGCCTGGGGAATGACAGAAACCACTGCTCATTGCACTTGTATGTCTATTGATGACCCAAGAGACAAGGTCACGACTGTTGGAAAACCATTTCATCATACTTCTCTGAAGTTGCTTGATGATGCCGGGGAGGTTACGGCTGAAGAAGGTGAGATTCTTGTTAAGGGTCCAACGGTATGTAAGGGATATCTTGACCCGAATGCTCCCGCCCCCAAAATTGTGGATGAGTGGTTATTTACGGGTGATCTGGGGTCAATTGATTCTGAAGGGTATCTCAGTATTAAAGGTCGAAAGGATGATATGTTTATTTCCGGGGGTGAAAATATTCATGCCGGAGAAATCGAATCTGTAATAAAGACTTTCTGGAAAGTTAAAGATGTTGCGATTATCCCGGTAGCGCACCCTAAATGGGGACAACGCCCGGTTATGGTTGCTGAAACTAAAGAAGGTTTCAAGATAGAGATTGAAGAGGTAAAAGAGTTTCTTTCCGATAAGATAGCGAAGATCAAGATTCCCGATCAGGTATATCAGGTGCCGGAGTTACCCCGGACTGCTATTGGAAAAATAGATTACAAGGAATTAAAAAAATTATACTCCTGATGTAGCAGGGGCTGATTTTTTATATTAAAGTATTTACTAAAATGTCATCTGATCGTTTGGAAAATATAGAAGTTACTGTTCGTGATGGCTTCCCGGAGCTTGATGTGGATGGGCATGTCACCAAAGCGCCACTGACTACTTATATCGAATCTGACACCAAATCTTATACAGAACCGACTCTTGTAGAGTATTTGAAATCCCGCTATGCACCTGAGAGTGTTCAGCACCTGTACGCTTCAATAATTATTGATGAACTCATCCGGCTTGGTATCGATCCTTTTATTATTTCGCCCGGGATGAGGGCAGTCCCCTTGTTTATGGCACTTGAGGGGTCGCTCTCAGCGCCACTCTCAGGGAAAGTCAAAAAAATGCCCGGAAAGATTTTAGTGAATGATGAACGAAGCGCAGGTTTTTATGCGGTTGGTGCCGCAAAGGCAGGTGCTTTTCCGGCTCTTATCTGTACTTCCGGTACTGCCGTAGCAAATTATCATCCTGCGGTTGTAGAAGCATGGTATTCAAGGACTCCTCTTCTGGTTATTACGACAGATCGTCCCTGGGAGTTACTTCATGCGGGGGCAAACCAGACGATTCATCAAAAAGATATGTTTCGTGATTGTACCGTGCAGAGTCTTGATTTACCTGCACCTGATACTCATATTTCGGTACATTCTCTTTTATCCACACTGGATTATCTTATCGCCCGAGCCAGGATGGAGCTCAGACCGGTGCATCTGAATCTTGGGTTCAGAAAACCTTTTTATGGAGACAATTTTGATCCCGGGGCTTCATTTCACAGTGAGGATTTTGAAGTTCTTTCGAGGTGGAGCACTAAAGGTTCTTCGTATATTGATATAAGGAGTTCACGAAGTATATATTCCCCGAAACTTCCGGTACAGATAACCCGGGAACCTAATACTGCACCTGAAAAAAAGAATAAGGTTGTGATCATTGCAGGACCTGCTCATTCTGTACATTGGAATAAACGAAGTGGTGTTGAAGATTTTCAAAATCTTGTTCTTCAAAAAGCAAAAGACCTTAAAGTACCAATCCTCACGGATATTCACTCCAATATGCGCCAACTGGATCACTCCCTTGTTTGTGCTGCGCATCAGCTTTATTTGAAGGAACTCATCGAATCCGGAAATGTTCCCGATGTGGTGTTGTATGTTGGAGATCGCATAGTATCTACGGCATGTCAGGAGTTTCTGGAAGCGGTTGGGAGAAATAAGAACTCCCGAATTATAAAATTTCAGACGCATGCCGAGCGTGAAGATGCGATAGAAAATGAATTTATCCACTTTACTCATGTTACCCCGTATCTGGACGAAGCAATAGAAATGCTTCCTTCTTCATCTGATATAGATGTTTCCTTCACAGAGGAAGTGCTTGAAAGAGAGAAGCGTGTGAGAGATAGAGTCACCACTGCCCTTAAATCGGAACACCGCAGTGAACGCTCCTTTGTGAGTACTTTGCTTAAAGCACTTCCTTCCCGGACTCGTGTTATTTTATCTGCAAGTACAATCTTTCGTGAAGCGGACAATTTTGCATATACCATTGCTCCTCAGGTGGAGCTTTATGGTAATCGCGGAGCAACGGGAATAGATGGGATTATATCAACCGGAATAGGTCTGGGTCGGGCAGGTGTGCAAGGGGCTCCGGTGTTTGTGCTTCTTGGTGATCAGGCTGCACTGCATGATCTTACCGCCTTATCTCTTCTCAAAAACAGTGTTCAGCCTGTTGTGATTGCTGTTGTCAATAATCAGGGTGGTGCCTTGTTTAATATTGTTAAAAAAGATTCTATTCTTTCAACTTTATTGAATAGACATGATCTTACCTTCAAGTCTTTTGCTGAAGGTTTCGGTGTTTCTTATCACAGGGCGGGAAGTGTTGATGAGGCAAAAGAGAGAATGTGTCGTGCATTTGATTCGAAAACCCATTTGCTTCTGGAAATACCGGTTGATGGAAAGGAAAGTGCGATGAAATTGAATACTATAGGTGAATAACATGTCAAAAGAAAATACCTTAAGAAGTTCCTCTGATGAATCCGGTGTTCCTGCATGGGAGTTGTGTGATGGTTTCAGAGAAGGGGGTTTTAAGGAAATAGAATTTCATAAAGCCGAAGGGATTGCCAGAATAACAATTAACAGACCGCATGTAAGAAATGCCTTTACCCCGCTTACGGTTCGAGAGATGCAGATTGCCTTTGAATATGCCAGGGAGGACTCTGATATTGGTGTGATTATTCTTACGGGTAAGGGGAAGGAAGCGTTTTGTTCCGGGGGAGATCAAAAGATCAGGGGTGTTACCGGCTATCAGGATACCACAGGAGTGCATCGTTTGAATGTACTTGATCTTCAGAAACAGATTCGTTCGATTCCTAAACCGGTGATTGCCATGGTTGCGGGCTTTGCGATAGGGGGCGGACATGTTCTTCATGTAATGTGTGATCTGACTATTGCTGCTGATAATGCTGTTTTTGGGCAAACGGGTCCTAAAGTGGGTTCTTTTGATGGTGGCTTTGGAGCCTCTTATCTTGCCTCCATTGTGGGTCAGAAAAAAGCGCGGGAAATATGGTATCTTTGTAAGCAGTACACTGCCAGAGAAGCGCTTGAGATGGGGCTTGTAAATAAAGTAGTGCCGTATGAACAACTTGAAACGGAGACGGTGGCTTGGTGCAGACAAATATTACAACATAGTCCACTAGCGCTTAGATGCCTTAAATCCGCCTTTAATGCAGATCTGGATGGTCAGGCAGGGGTTCAGGAGCTTGCGGGAAATGCCACACTTATGTTTTATATGACTGAGGAAGCTCAGGAAGGTAAAAACGCCTTTATTGAGAAGAGAAAACCTGATTTTAGTAAATTTCCAAGACAGCCGTAGTATATACCCACTTAACCGCTAAGTGTTTAATATTTTGTTATGAACGAATCTTCTCTTTCAAGGCTTGTTTCATTTATAAATAATATAGACCTTTCTGATTTTTTCATTTCACGACTTTACCCCGCTCCTCCCGCAGTTGACTTGATGCGGGTTGATATTGAAGGACTCTCCATTGAAGAAATCAGGAAGCAGTTATCTGAAGAAGAGCTTTGGCAAGCCGGTAATCATTTTCTTAAGCAAAGACAGTTCATACTTGCTGATGTGTATTACGAACATGCGCTGAAAAAAAATAAGGAACTGCTGAAAGTTCGTGCACTGCGAGGGCTGGTGAGGCTCTGTCTTGGTGAATATAAAAAAGCAAATACTATTTTATCCAAAATTCTACTTAATGATACTCCGCTTGAGGATGCAAGGCTGTGGCTTGCATATATTCGATTTAAAGAAGAGAAATTGCGCAGCGTTTCTCATCAACTGAATCTTGTTATAAAGCATGGGGGAAAGCAGAGTTCGTCTTCTGCCTTGTATATACTTCGTGCGATGTTGAGTATAAAAACTGCTAAAATTGATGAAGCAGAAAAGGCACTTCACGAAGGGCTTTTACTTCAGGATGAATATGTTATCAGATATATTCTTGCCTGCATGGGTTTTCTTAAAGGGGAAGAACTTTTTAGATCCGGTGATTTTAAAAACTCAATTTATACCTGGGTCAGATATGCGTCTTTAAGCGGTGATGCCTGGACCGGGATATCTGACATTGTCGTGTTCTTTAATTCACTTTCTAAAGATGCTGCGTATAAGAAAAAGCTTTCTGATATGAAAAAGCAGCTTTCAGATTCAAAAGATAAAGAGCTGTTTTACTGGTACGTATGTTATCTTCTTTGTGGTTTGTCTCTTCTTCCCGAGTTTTATGAATCATATGAATCCATTGAGGAGCGCACAAGGTTCTGGAAAGCTAAAAGCAGGGCATCGACGAGTTATCCATATGCCCATTTTTGTTATGCACTTTGTCTTCTGTACGGAGGGCATCCGGATGAAGCGTATGAAGAGCTTATGGCGGTACGTGACAAAATCCCTGCGTCCAAGAAAGGATATTTTAAAATTGATCAATTAATTGATCTCACTGCGGAATTTAACGAGACAGAAAAAGGTTTCGATAGTGGTTTTGTAGTGGTATAATAAACCATACGTGTCACTATCAAATAATTATGCAAGCAAAAATATATGCAGCAGGTTTTTTCATGATTGTAATGCTCGGTGTTACAATTACCGGGTGCAAGAAAGATCCTGCGGCAGAAAATTTCAGACAAGGCTTTGAAGCGCATCGTGATGGGGATCTTTCCCAATCTCTTGCTTATTATACCGAGGGTTTGAAGAAAGACCCCGGGAACCATCAAATGAGAATCAGGTATGGAGCCTTACTTGAGGATGCAGGAGAGATAGATCAGGCGATAGAGCAGTATCAAACAGTTCTACAGGGAAACCCTAAACATATAAATGCCCGTATAGAGCTTGCTATGGCGTATCGAAAAAAAGGTATGTTGAATGATGCACTTGTTCATATGAAGCGGGTAGTTGAGTTAAAACCGGGAGAGGGGTGGATAAGGGACGTTTTAGGTAATGTGTATCAGGATGTGGGTAATCTCGATGCTGCTATCAAGGAGTACGAAGAGGCGGTGAGGCTTTCTCCTCATGAACCTGAATTTCGTGCTGATCTGGCAAATGCATATTTAAAAAAAGGGAGTAAAACCCTTGCTCTTGAGCAGTACAAGGCACTATACCGTATTGTGGAAGGTCTTACCGGGGAGCGAGGCGGGAGAGATTACAGAAAGGAAGCCCGTTTTGCTGCTGATATGATTGGTTTACTACAGGATGATAAAGAGGGGAAATAATGAAATATAACGAGGTATATATAGCATCTGCAAAAAGATCTCCTATAGGAAGCTTTCAGGGGTCTTTATCCGGACTTTCTTCAGTCCAAATCGGGCGTCAGGTTCTTGAATCATTGTTGTCAGATTCCGGTATTGCTCCTGATGTTGTGGATGAATGTATTATGGGGTCTGTGCTTACTGCGGGGCAGGGGCAGGCACCAGCCAGGCAACTTGCCATTGGTGCAGGAATACCGGTTTCTACTTCCGCACTGACCATTAATAAGGTTTGCAGCAGTGGGTTGTATGCGGTGATGCTTGCTGCAAGATCAATAGCACTTGGGGCAGCCGATGTGGTGGTGGCAGGCGGGATGGAGAGTATGTCAAATGTTCCGTATTATTTAATGAAACATCGTTCAGGTGCCCGCTTGGGTAATGACGAAGTGCTTGATGGGCTTATTCATGATGGTCTCTGGGATGTGTATAATAATTTTCATATGGGCTGTGCGGGTGAATTGTGTGCAGAAAAATATGAACTTTCACGTGAGATGCAGGATGCCTATGCACTGGAGTCCTATGATCGGGCGCAGCATGCGATTGAAACGGGTTTATTTAAAAAAGAAATTGCACCGATAACGATTTCTTCCAAAAAAGAATCGTATACGGTGTCTGAAGATGAAGAGCCATCAAAATTAAAACGGGACAAGGTGGCAAAAGTTCCTACTGTTTTCAAGAAAGATGGTACTGTTACTGCGGTGAATGCAAGTTCTCTTAATGATGGAGCTGCGATGCTGCTGATTTGTTCTTCAAATGCGATAAAGAAGTATTCACTGACTCCGATTGCTAAAATTGTGAGTGATGGAGTTTTTTCTCGTGAGCCGGAGTGGTTTACTATTGCTCCTGTGGATGCCTTGAAAAATGCCCTTGCTTCAGCGGAGTTGTCTCTGGATGCACTTTCAGCGCTTGAAATAAACGAGGCATTTTCTGCGGTCTCACTTGCTTGTATGCATGAACTTAAAGTCTCTCATGAAAAGGTGAATATTCGCGGAGGAGCTGTTTCTCTTGGGCACCCCATAGGGGCTTCGGGGGCGCGTATTCTGGTAAGTCTTCTCTCTATTCTTCAGGATATAAATGCCAGACATGGTGCAGTTGCTATTTGTAATGGAGGAGGGGAGGCTACTTCTCTTGTGGTGGAGAACTTATCTTAAATGAACAAAGATATTTCTACATTGTATCTTGATGTTTCTGATCTGAAGAAGCTTGTTTCTGTTGTTGGGCTTCCTGCTCTTATTAAAATGGCTGTGGATGAAATAAGAGATGGTTTTTTGCGATGGGATGAGTTTGAAAAATCTCCCAGGACTGCCAATCATTGCCCTAAAGGTGTGATTGAGTTAATGCCAATTTCAAATAAAGAGTATTTTTCTTTCAAGTATGTGAATGGTCATCCGGTTAACCCGGGTATTGGTTTACCTACGATCATGTCTTTTGGGGCATATGCAGAAATGGAAACCGGAGTTCCTTTGTTGTTAAGTGAAATGACTATTCTGACAGCAATAAGAACTGCCGCTACTTCTGTACTTGCCGCACAACATATGGCTAACCCGGCTCCCCGAACTATGGGAATGATAGGAAATGGTGCTCAATCAGAGTTTCAGATACTTGCGTTTTATAATTTGATGGGGATTAAGAACTTCAGATTGTTTGATATAGATTCTGAAGCTACAAAGAAACTGATTCATAATCTTTCTGATAATTCTGAGCTTGTTCTTACTCCTTGTAGCTCCGCTTCTGTTGCAGCCAGAGGCTGTGATATTGTAACTACTTGTACGGCGGATAAAAAGAATGCGGTTATATTAAAAAAATCTGATGTGTCTGATGGGATGCATCTTAATGCCATTGGAGGGGATTGTCCCGGAAAGACTGAGCTTGAAAAAGGGATTCTTGAAGCAGCCCGGGTAGTGGTCGAATATGCCCCGCAAAGCAGAATAGAGGGTGAGATTCAACAGATGGATTCTGACTTTCCTGTAATAGAGTTGTATGAAGTAATTACAGGTTCCAGAAAAGGGCGAGAAACGACCTCTGAAATAAGCATCTTTGATTCTGTAGGGTTTTCACTTGAAGACTATTCCATACTTAAACTTGTCTATGCCCTTGCAAAAAAACATGGAGTAGGTTCCTCAATCGAGATTCTCCCCAGAATGAAGAACGTAAAAGATTTGTTTGGGCTCCTGTAATTCCAGGGGAAAACCTTACCGCAACCCACTTAGCCTTTTTATGTTTTCAACTATTTGAGTTTCGTAGACGGCAAGTTCTTCAGGAAGGTTTTGTAAGTTACATGAGTTATTGCTTTCTGATTCTGTGACGGAAAAAGTTTGCGTAGCAGCTTTATTCATTTCTTTTATTTGTTCAATGGAATAAATACCTTGTTCGAAAAAGGTGTTGGAATTCATGTTTTCAGAGGGTAGTGAGACGGATATGCCTTCCCCTGCTGAAGGTTTTTCACGAATCAGTACCGGACCGGGAATGGAAAATTCTTTTTGGATAATCTGCTGAGTATCTTTTGTTACAGAAACTTGTATGAGGGCGTTTAATGCTCCTGTGAGAGAGGTGTCAATTTGATATTCTTTAAGGGGGAGGTGTGCTGAACCGCTATAGAGTTGACCAAGTGAATTAAAGCTGAGTTGACCAGAAAATTCTGAAGGGGTGCTGGATTGTGATGAGGCAAGAAAACCTTTAAAAATAATACTGTCAAACTCATCACTGAGAAGTGTAATATTGAGGGATGCAAGCGGGATGGTTTTATAGGTCAGGCAGTAATGATATATTACTTTTTCAAGGGAAAACAGTGAATAATGTTCTTTCTTTTTATTAAGTTCCAGTACTGAAAAGTAGAGGACAAAACCTGAGATACCTACAAGTAATATTGCAAGCAGCAGTTCTTTTAATTTTCTTTTATCCTGAAACATGAGTAGTTACGCGTTCAGATACTTGATTTTAATTTTTCGTATGAGTTAAGTATCAATTCCTCGGTGGTGTCCCAACTGATGCAGGCGTCGGTAATAGAAACCCCGTAGGTAAGGGGCTTCTCTTTTGATATATCCTGACGACCTTCTTTTAAATTACTTTCGAGCATAAACCCAAAGATAGACGAGTTACCTTCAAGGATTTGCTGAATACAGCTATTCCATACAAGGGATTGTTTGGTATAGTCTTTTTCTGAATTGCCATGACTGCAATCCACGAGAACTCGAGAGTTAAGTTTTGCATTTTTTAAAAATGCTGCAATTTTTTCAATGGTGCTTCTGTCATAGTTTGGAGTAACACCCCCCCGAAGTACAATATGAGTGTCGGGGTTGCCTTTGGTGTTAAGAACGGTACATCTTCCCTCGTGGTCAATCCCGAGAAAATGGTGTGGACTGGAAGCTGCTTGCATGGCGTTTATTGCAACGAAAAAATTCCCATCGGTACCATTTTTAAATCCGACCGGGGTAGATAGTCCACTTGCCATTTCACGATGTATTTGCGATTCCGTGGTCCTTGCACCGATAGCGTTCCAGGAGATGAGATCATCAATGTACTGTGGGACAATTGCATCGAGTGCTTCTGTGGCAGCAGGGACTCCTTCTTCCAGCACTTCAAGTAGAAATTTCCTTGCGGTTCTTAGACCATCAGATATTGAAAAAGTGTCATTAAGATTCGGGTCATTAATAAGACCTTTCCATCCCGTGGTGGTTCGTGGTTTGGTAAAATATACTCGCATGAGGATGAGAAACTTGTCTTTAACCTGTTCAGACAGTGCTGCAAGTTTTCTTGCGTACTCAAGTCCTGATCTGGTGTCGTGTATGGAGCAGGGACCAACGATCAAAGCGATGCGTTTGTCTGTTCCCTTAAGAATATTTCCAAATGATTCTCTTGCGGATACTACAAGGGCTTTTACCTCTTCGTTCAAGGTAGTTTCTGATTTAATCTCACTGGGGGTGGGGAGATGCTCGTAAGAATGGATATTAATATCAGATAATTGAGTCATTTTTAGTCTTTGGTACGAATTCTTTTTGTTATCATTTAAAAGTTAGAGAAATAATGATAAAATCCCCTAAACATTTTACAGAAGATTTTTGGCTCTATTTAAATCATGAAACCTATATGTCTTACAATAGCAGGAACGGATACTGTTGGGGGGGCGGGGGTATCCCTTGATTTACAAGTATTTAAAACTCTTAATAAAAGAGGAGTTTTTGTTATTAGTGTGGTAGTTGCCCAAAATTCTTCCCGTGTTTTCAGTCATTTTCCGCTTCCCGATAATGTTTTTTCTGATCAGCTTGCTGCCATGATCGAGTCAAACCCCCCGACTGCAATTAAAGTCGGCTTGATCTCCGGGAGTCATATAGATCATGTGCGGAGCTTTTGTTCTGATAAGGGGCTGAGGTGTCCCATAGTGTGTGACCCGGTTCTTGCAAGTAGTTCGGGCTATAATTTTTCAAGTCCGGATTCGTTGCTGTCTTTTTTTCCGTACTGCGCTCTGATTACTCCAAATGTTCCGGAAGCGGAGATTCTCTCCCAAAAAAGGATTGATACGAAAGAGAATCTTTATCTTGCAGGAAAAGTTCTTCTTGAGAAATCAAAAGGAGTCCCCGTGTTGATAAAGGGAGGACATTTCAGGGAAGGAAGCTCTGATTATTTATTTACAAAAGATGAAATATTGGAAATTGAAACAAGGCATGTAGACTGTGTGTATAAGGTAAGGGGTACGGGGTGTCTTTTTTCTTCTGCGATAACTTCGTTCCTTGCAGAAGGTTTCACGCTTGTTGAATCAATTACATCAGCAAAAAGATTTCTGGAAAAACAGATTCAATATATTGAAGTTGAAGATCAGGAAAACAAGATCGCCGTGTTTGATGTAAGATAGTCTTGTAAGACTACATCAAGTACGGGCTACATAAACGCAGCTCCGATATTGTCAAACATCTCTTTTGTCTGTGTTTTTATCTGCTCCAGATCACTTTCATTAAGCTCAAACAAGGCACCAAGTGCAAGCATGTCGGCTGTGGTGTCCGGATAACCATTTTCATGACCAACCCCAAGCCCATGTGCAACAAGGTCTGCAAGGGTAATGAGACAGGTTTTTTCCTGTAATTCGGACTCTATTTTTGAAGGAATCGAATCGTGGTGATGCAGGATTACCTGACAGGTATCAGTGGAAAAATTCCATTTTTTTGCAACTAGTGCTCCTATTAAAGGATGAGCAAAGCCAAACTCTTTTTGTTCCACCTCGTGGTACATTTCCCCTTTTTTTGTTACTTGAGTGACCTCTGTGTATTCTTTCGGGATTTGGCGCATGAGCACAAGTTTTCCAAGATCGTGTAAAAGACCTAATAGAAATAACTCTTCCACATATGCTTTTTTCAGTCTGGTTCCGATGATTCTGCTGGCAACTGCCGTACAGGTGGAGTTCTCCCATATCATGCGTTCAATTGGACCGAACTTTCTGTTTAGTTGTCTCAGGGTGGCAGCCACGATAATACCTTTTAGGGTTTTAAAACCGATGGTCATTATTGCCTGGTTAATGGTACTGATCTCTCTCTGACGGGAGAACATGGCAGAGTTTGCAATTTTCAAGACTCGCGCAGTAAGAGCGGTGTCCTGTCCAAGAAGTTGTGTAAGCTGATTTGCAGTGGTGTCCGGATTTTCAATGAGTGCCAGTGCCTGGGATGCAACGTGAGGTAAAGGCGGCAGATCACTCACCCATGCAACGATTTCTTTCCAATCTTTATTAGGAGAAACATGCTCTCTGTACTCTTCAGGTACGCTAGACTCGATTGCCATAATTTATCCCGCATCCTCAATTTACGTATTAACTTGGTACCAGGGTAACACACCCCATAGATTAAACGGCACCCGGAAAGGCAAACTTAAGCGCTATTTTTTCACAGATTCGTTATAACCATCTAAATTCATCAAATTTTTTCCAGCAATTATTTATTCTTTTAGCTCTTTAGATACTCGGAGATTCTGCCGATATGCAAGTATAGGTTTCAAAAGTGTTTTGTGCAGGCTTCAGATAGGGATTGTAGATGGATAAAGTAGATTTCAAGACAAGAAAAGAGGGTGACATTTCATTTATTGAAGTGAGTGCCGATCTTGATAATGAAAATGCGGGAGAAGCGCTGAGAATTGCCTTTAATGGTCTTGCTGACCGTGGAAATAAAACAATAGTCCTTGAGCTTGATAACGTAGAAATAATTAACTCCTATGGGCTTGGGAAAATTCTGATGTGTTATCAAAGATTGAAAGTGGAAGAGGGAGTTTTGATGGTTACTCCACTCAAAGGTTTTGTAAGAGAAGTTTTTGAACTTCTCATGCTGGATTCATTATTTCCTGTATATGAAGCTAAAGAGAAGGACTAAAGGGGTTCTTATGTCATTGAAATTCAGATTACGTGGTTTAGCTGAAACTTTTGTTGATAATATGATTTGCCCGGAGTGCGAACATGATCCTTCCGGTGACCCTGAAGGTTTTAAAACAGATCATACGAAGGTAACTCTTTCCGGTATTGTGGTAGTAGTTCAATGTTCGTGCTGTAATCATGTGTTTGTTCCGGAGCAGCAGAAATTCGGGATAATTAACTCTCAGAGACTCCAGGCGGCAGTTGAGAGGGATTGTGAAAATACCGGGCAACCCGTGTATTATAATAAAAGCTGCGTTGAAATAGAAGTCGAAAAATTAAATGCACGACAGTCCTGCAAGATGCATTAGTTCTTGTTATTTCAGTATCAATACTCCAGAATCTCTCCAGTGCTGAGAAATACAAACTGGGTTTTTATCTGTTCACTCCTAAGCGAATATTTTCCGGAAACGAATTTCTTATAGGCAATGTCCTGTGAGGCAATAAGGGTTTTATCAGCATGAAGTCCCGTTTTAAAATCAATTATTATCGCACTCAGGGGTTTGTTTTCCTTCTTTATGACCACAAGCCGGTCAAGACGCCCTGATAACATTTCAGTGGAATCAATCAGAGAAAATGCTAACTCTCTTTCGAGGGTTATATCATCCGGATTTTCAGCGAATGTTTTGTGGTTAAATATTTTCTGTATAGTAGTGTGAGAAAATGCGGACAGAAGATATTCTCGTTCTGTTTTTTCAAGAGATATGTCAAGCTCGTCAAATTTTTTATCTATCCAGGATATCTCTTTTAGTATGGCATGGATTTTGGTTCCAAAGGTGCTGCCTCTCCGGGCGTTTTTATCAAGGGATTCCCGAATTCTCTGTATGGGGGTACTGTCCCGTTCAGAGGGATAGCGTCTGTGGAGGTTTTTATTGATCGAGTAATCAGGTGCTTTGTATGAGAGGTTTTGTAGTGGATATTCTTGCGTGTCATGTATAAACTCCCTGTTGGAAGATTCTCCCAATGGTTCTTCAGGAAGAGGCGCATCATGTTGATAGAGAATTGTCCCGGGTGGCAGTGAGTCAAAGTAGCCAAATGCACCTCGAAGTATTGATGCCATGCTGGGGGCTGCTATGGTTCTTTCCCTGCTGTTCTCTGAAGGCTCATGGGGGGGGAGGTAGACAAAAAGTGAATGTACCGCACGACTTAAAGCAACATAGGTCATGGAAAGACCCTCTACGGTCATGGTGCTTGTTGCGGCATCAAACATTTCATTAAGCTCCGGATAATGTCTTCGTAGTTTCTGATTACAGTTTGTAAAGACTAGTTCCGGTTCCTGAAGGGGGTTAGTTTGTTTCTTGAGCAGGGATATGGAGCGAGCGGAGTAAAAGGCATCATCGGTAAAAGGAATAAAAACCACGTCAAACTCAAGACCTTTACTTTTATGAAATGTCATAATCTTGATCTTGCTTGAAGAAGCGGTTTCAATAGAAGTATGTTTCAGGATATTAACAAAATCATCAAGATCTCTACCCCCTTTTCTTTCAAACCCGAGGGCAAGAGTGAGCAGGTACAGACAGCGATCATAGTCAGACGATGAGATGTAAGGGGTAAGGGTGTGAATGATTTCTCGAAGAAATGCTTCAAGACCGGTACTGGTGTATAATTTAAAGAGAATATCGGAAATATAAGCCGGTGAATCTTCTTTGGAAACACCTCCCGGGATATCGTGTATAAAAGAGCGAAGAGGGGATTCCATAATATGATGGTATGATAGAGAATCTTTTGGGTGATTTGCCAGTGTAAGCACTGAAATTATCAGCTGAAGTGTTTTTGAATGGGAAAGTGGTTCTCCTCCTTCTCCGGAAACCTGATATCCGTTCTGATAAAAGAAGCGTTCAAGTGTGCTTGCTTGTGCATTGGTTCTTGTAAGTATGCCTATGCTTTTTACCGATTGGTTTTCTGTAAACGGTATAATATCTTTTAAAAGCTCTTCCTGAATCTTTTCTGTAATTTCCTGTTTAGAGTATTTTTCCTGATTTCTTTGAGGGAGGGAGATTGATTTTATCAAAATCTTCCCAAAGGTACCTTTTTTAAATGCTGAATGTTCATGAAAATCTTTCGACCACTTTTGTGCCGCATCCTGTTGATCTGTGAGTGCGGGGTTTTGTGCTATTCGGGAAAATACAGAATTGATACAGGCAACTACTCCCGTGTATGATCGGTAAGTGGTGGTAAGGGTAGTTTCATAAGGTTTTAGTTGAGGATAGCGAGTGGTGAGAACTTCAAACAATTCAGAGGTGCCCCCTCTCCATGCATAGATTGCCTGCTTGATATCTCCTACTATGAGAAAAGAGTGTTCGGAATCAATTTTTGAGAGTATTTCCGAGGCAAGAGGCTCAAGGATATTCCATTGGAGCGGTGAGGTGTCCTGAAACTCATCAATTAATAAGTGAGAGATGTTGTTATCAAGCCTGTAGTATATATCCTGAAGTTCAATAGTATCTATTGAAGCAGAGAGTATATGAGTAAGTTCTCGAAAACTGATAAGTCCGTTTTGAATTGATGCCGAAACAATCTGTTTGTTATATTCACTGGCAATAGCGGCAAGGGCAATTGTTTTTTCTTTCTGTGTTTTTAAAAACTCAGATCGGGCATGTTTATATAAGAGAGATATTCCTTCGATTATCTGAGGGGGTATGGGTTTACTGTAATACAAACAGGTTTTTGAAAGACATACACTTTCAGTAAGCCCTGATGATAAAATGTCTTCCCATCTTTCTTCCTCGAAAAATCTGAGGAGCTCTTTTGCCTTATTAAAAGTGTTCTTGTTAACTTTGACCCCATCAACCTCGACAGGGTGTTCGACCTCCATGAGTGATCGAATATGCAGGGGGTCTAAACGTGTATGCTGGTAAGATGCATCAAGTATGGCACCCCATACCTCCGGGGATGATGATCTGAACTCTTCATATATCGTCTTCATTTGAGCAAGGAGTGATGAGCGAATAAATGAAGAGTTCTTTCTATTGCTTAATAATATAAGCAGACTTTTGAGTGTGTCTTTACCTAAGGAAGATATGGTTTGTTCAAGAGCCGTTTCTTCCAGGCGTGAGAGTTCCCAGGGATCGGCAATTTTCCAGCTGCCGGGCAGGATAAGTTCGGTAAAAAAGGCTTGCCCTATAGATACAAAAAAACTGTCAAGTGTGGAGATTCTGCTTCTGGATTGTTCTTTGATCAGGGTAGCAAGTACTTTAAGGATTTGATCTTGCTCAAGTAGATTTTCCGGAAGAGAAATTTCTTTAAGAAAGCGTGCCCTGTTTATTTCGCTTTCGGTAGCTTGCAGTAGTCTTTTTACTACCCGTTCAAACATTTCTCCTGCGGCTTTTCTTGTAAAAGTACTTGCGAAAATTTTTGAAGGACATTCTCCAATGCAAAGTAGTGCAAGGATATGTCCGCTCAGGTGATGAGTCTTCCCGGAACCCGCACTTGCTTTAACAATTGATTGAGGAGTAATCATGGTGCGGTACCCTCCCCATCGATTTCTTCAAATGAATCAGGAAGTACACTTCCTCCAAATATTCGTTCATGAAAAGAAGCATGCAGCGCTTTTGGAGGAAAGAATTTTGCGGCAAGAATATGTTCTGCGACTGTTTGGGCGATGTGTATTGAAGAAGTGCTGATTTCTTCGCTTAGGGTGAGGGTTGCTTCGGTGTATGTATCTTTACTGCTCAGATTCAGAAGTAGCAGCTCTATTGCAGCAGGGCTCTGGCACTGAGCCGGTAATGAATCAAGTGCCCCGGCAAGAAATGTTCCGTAGAGTGGAAGCTGAGGGTCAATCCATTCACCACGCCTGAGACATTTTTCAAAAGTATAAGGCTCGTCGGAGGTTTTAATGTCAATGATACGAAGCGTATTGGAAGCAGGATTATAGTCAAGGCGGTCAATCCTCCCGGTAAATGGTATGATCGTGCCATTAGAGAGTGATACGGCAGAAGACTCAGGGAGGGGATGTTCAGAAGAGATGTTAAGCCAGCCTTGTCTCGCGGTGTCCGTGTGCCACTCACAGAATAAAGCGAGCTTTCTTTTGAGGTTATCTATTTGTAATTTCATGCTGATTGAAAGTTTTTTACCCAGTCTTTCATTTATTTCCCTGTCAAGAAGCTCATGTGAGTAAGAGATCAACGATGCTGAACCTAGTTCAGGTTTATCAGATGCTATTTTAGTAATTATTCTACTACACTCATGCAGGATAACCCCTTGTATTGGTATGGGGATTTCTTTTGAAGAAAAATCGGGATTTTCGATCTTCCATATGTAGCGTAGAAAAAATTCATAAGGGCAGCGTATATACGATTTGATAGCTGATGCAGAGAGGCGAGACAGAGGAAAATGAGAATATGGTTTTGATGGTATCTGAAAGGGAAAAGGCAGTTCAGGTTCAGAAGAGTTTTTCTCTGTTTGTTGATGAATGCTAAGCTCCTGATAAAATTCTTTTAAAATTTCGATAGACTCTCCTGGCTCTTCAGACAGAATTAATCTTGAGAGTTTTAGACGATCATTTTGCAGATTCTTTCTTGATGCAAAGAAGCGTATGTAGGCAGTGCTTTGAGCGATACAGCCGAGTTGGTATCTGTTAAGCGCATAAAAACCCGTATTGGTTTTTAATCCGAGTATGTGTCTTGTTTTTTGCGGAAGAAGAGGGTCGGAGGATATTTTTTGTGGGATTAGCTCTTCATTACAGCCGGTAAGAAGCTTGCAAGGTGCATCATCCAGAAGGAGTTCATACCACCCCAGAAGTTCTATCCCTGATTCTTTCTGAGGAGGTAGTTCTTTTTGATAAAAACTGTCTTTTATGAGTTGGTGAAATTCGGAAGGGGATATCGTGGAAGGGTAGGAGTTTGAGAATTCAAGTATGTTTTCGAGAATTGTAAGTATTTCGTTTATTTCGGGAACTTCGGATTCCAGAGGAGAGTGCAGAAGAGAAGACGGTTGAAGTGTTTTGTCTTCTGCCGGGGTTTGTTTCTCGAATAACAGTAAAAGGAGTTCTTGTATGAGCTCACAGTTTTTGGAAATGGAAATCGTTTCATTTACTTGATGTATCTTTACATCATTAAGGATGCTTCTTGCAGTGGATAAGCGCTCCTGGACAGTTACAGGTAATTTCTTAAGTGGAGACAGAGAGCTCTGAAGAGTAGTGAGAACCAGAGTATCAATATCTTCAGAAAGATGCTTGTTAATAGTTTCAGGGCTGTCGAAGGCGATTTTATTTTTGCTGATTACTGCTTCCAAAAGATTTTTTGTAAGCGGATGACGCAGGAAATCCCTGATTTCTACATCACCATGTGCCCATACCGCACAGAGCTGAATTATCCAGGAACCGAGGTAGGAATCACTGATTCTTTTTATACCAGGTGCAAGTACCGGATACCCCTGTTCCTCGATATGTAGAGTGAGAGGAGCGATTTGTTCGTTCTCCAGTATCCCGACACTGATATGAGGCATCGAAATTTCAAATGTCTGAATTTTCTTTATTTCATTAAGTACTTCCTTTGGTGTGTCGAGAGAGGAATTGGAAAAGTGCATGGTTGCCAGTGGTAGTGGCGGCAAGGAACAATTCTCCCAGTACTCTGGAATAATTCCCCCCGTTTCATCAAAACCGTTTGCGTGTTCTTTGTCGGCAAAAATTAAAGAGGTAAAATGTTTATTTCTGTAAGATAGAATAAATTTTTTCTGTTGTGGAGAAAGGTCATGGCATGCAAGCAGAAAAATCGCAGAACTTGCTTCGATTTGTTCATTACATGGCAGGGAGTCGGGCTTTGAAAATTCGTCATCCAGTTTGTGTTCAGAGAGGTAGGTATTAAATGCGGTGATAAGTTTATCCGCTACCTGCCACCTGCGATAATTCTTATCGGTTTCATCTAATGCAAGTTTAAGCGGTATTTGAGACGCTTCAAGCAGGTATTGTCCAAGTTCAGTTCTCAGCGTATCCAGATACTGTGCGAGTGGAGTTATGATTTCATGAGTGAGTGTGAAATCTTTTTCTGAATAGAAAGATTTTACCAATGGAAAATTTTGTTCAAGTACCGATTTCCAGATCAAAATCTTTTGGGGAAGTGTGAGTCGTGTGTTGCAGTGGTCAGTAGTAATCAGATCGTTTTGCAGTAGGAAAGAGGGAGGAAGTAAAATTGCATTTTCGAGATTTGCTCTGGAAGTCAGGAGCTCCGTGAGTCTTCTTTGTGCTCTTCGAGAGGGCAGTATGAGGAGCATATTTCTGAGGTCGTATGGAGTTTTACTGTCAGCGGCAAGAGAAAGAAGATGGTCGCACACAGTCCATAGAAAGGGTCTGTCCCATCCCAGATAAACTTTTTTTAAATTCTCCGAGGACATTTATGATGTTTTACCAGTTTCATTTATGTATAACTTGTTCTGAAAATGATCCAGTTTGCGGATTTTTAAATACACTTCTTTACCCAGGAGTGAGCTATGATTTTTTCCCTCTTCAAGTGGTTCAAGAGGAGTAAAGGGAAGAGTTGCTCCAATCTCATCTATTTCAGCGAGGGGTCGTGGAGGTTCTGCCCGTACTATGATTCCGGAAAAGGATTGAAATTTTTGTTGGGTAATATAGCGTAGCAGCCAGTATCTGTTTCTTTCACGTTGTATGAGGTTTGCCTCATCCAGACCCGGAGTAAGTTGGGAAATGATATCTTCTATGTCGTTGTGAGTGTAAAGAAGTTCTCCCTGAAGAAGAAAATGAACAAGTTGACGCTGGAGGACAAGATCAAGTGCTCTTCGTATTGGTGAGGTTATTTGGCAATATGCATCTAATCCCAAGCCGGCATGAGGTCCGGAATGTATGCTCGTTCTTGATCTTTTCAGATAGCCCCGTTTGAAAAATTCTCGTGCGGGTCCATCGGGGATAAGAGCCGCATCTTTATCAAGGTCTCCTTCGGGTGCTTCCTGAGTTCGGTATGCAAAGGGAATATTATGCGCCTGAGCAAACAGGGCTGCCGTTTCATTTGCAATAACCATGAGTTCGCTGATAAGTTTTCGAGCGGGAGTTTCGTCATTGTTGGCAATTAGGCTGATTCTTCCATTTTGTGTGATGGAAGGGATGAGGTCTCTTCTTGTGAACTGTAATGAACCTCGCTCAATACGACCGGTCTCGTGAAAAGATGAAAAATCCCAAAGAAGCATAAGGTCACTCTTCCTTTCATGGGGGAGGTCGTCGCACAGGATTTTGTCAACCTCTTCATATGACATTCTTTCTTTTACGGAGATGTTGCAAGGAAGGAGTTCTCTTGACTTGATGCTATAGTCGAGATTTACGGTGATAAAAAAGGATAAGGCTGGGCGGACGGCACCTTCTTTAAGGCTGAGAACACCTTCTGAAAGTGATTGTGGTAGCATTGGGATAGTTTCGTCCGGACAGTATATTGAGGTAGCTCTTCTGAATGCGGCTTGTTCTAAAAGACTGTCTTTCTGGATTCGATAGCTTACATCTGTAATATGCATCCCTATTCTATATCCGTTTTCTATCCGCTCAATAGAAACGGCATCGTCAAAATCGGCACTTGATTCACTATCTATGGTAAAAATATCAAGAGAAGTAAGGTCTTTTCTGTTCGTGGGTACTTCTTTTCTGGACTCCTGAAATAAGCGTTCTGCTTCATTTCGTTCTTCACTGCTGAAACCCGTAGGTCGCCCGAGACGAAGAGGGATGAGGTTCTGATGCTCTTTAAAGTGATCTATGTGCGTAAGCAGATTGAAGGCTTTTTGATCAAGCGAAGTGTGTTTTGGTAATTTCATTCCCGAATGAAGTACCATGTCTTCTACCAGGTCATGATATAATTTAAGTTGTTGAGCTTTTTTTCCTCCCGCAGCGATTTCCTCTATATATGCGATTGAATCGGGTAGTACCGCTTTTTTATCGCCCATTATTTTCTTTTGAATTGCAAGGCGAAGAGCGAGTTTTTCAGATTCTGTTTTGAGATTTTCAGAACGTACTGCTTTAGACTCTTCTACTTCTTCTTTTGATCTGCTGCTGAAGCCATCTTTATGTCTTTTGAAATATATGCGATCTCCGATAAGTGCTCTCCTGAGAGAGATTTCTGTAAGGGGAGTGTTCTCAAGACCGGATAAACTGAAAAGCTCATCAAGGGAATAAATTTTTTCAGGGGAGCTTATTTCAGCCCAGATTTTTTCTATTTCAATTCCGGCTACCGTATCTTTAATATTACCGGAAAGTTTTTTCAGTGCCTGTTTGTTTTTTTCTAATGCAGTTTCATGAAGGAGGTACAGACGATGATTTGCAAGCACAAGCTCTTCCCCTTCCTCGTTATAGAGGAACCATTTACCTTTTTTTTCTTCCAGTGCGATTGCAAGTATGGGTTTTCCGTGTTGTTCGTATTCGACAACTGCTCCGGGACTGATAGTGTGTCTGGATGAAATGGAATGGCTCTGTTTGGGTAATTTCAAAGCGCCTCTGACTTACTGGATGTGCTTGTTTTATAAGGGGTTTATTCTATAAAGGTAGGTGCCCGAACACAAGAGCCCTCATTTTTTATAGTAATACCAAGTGTTTTTGCAATGCACTCATTTTGGTATTCCTTATTGTCACAGCCACAGATGATGGATTGGGTAACATCGCAGGTGTGAGGAGTGGGAGCACAAATGCCTTTATTATCCAGCCCTCCACAGTTGGAACCAAGATCACAATACATATTCACCGGGCAGGTAAAATTTATACCCCCACCGCAGGGGATGCGCGGGAAGTTTTCCGGGGATTCCCCGGTGCAGCGAGCTATTAGAATGGTACATGTTGCTAATAGAAGGTATATGTATTTTTTTTTCATAATGCTACGCTCTGTTTTATCTGCGGGGCTTTACCCTCGGGATAATTTATATTTTAGAATCCATTAGAGCAATAATTTCTTTACAGAGATCATTTTCGGACTCCGGCGATTCCTTATCGGTGTTGGAGAGGATATATGATTTTAAAGCTTTGTAAGGGTCATCTTTCTCTCTGGAGAGATTATTATTTATGGTTTGAATTGCAAGGATATATTCCTTGATATTTTTATTAATTTTGAAAGATTCAAGGAAGAGATGGAACCTGTCAAAGTAGGTGTAGTAAGCAAGAAAAAGCGCATTATTGGCTTCCATGCCTAACTTGGAGTATATCTCAAGTTTTTCTTTTTCAATCTCCCCCTCGCTATTCCCCTTGTTTTTTTTCTTGTCAAATATTTCATTTAGACTTTTATAGGCTTTGGAAAGTGCGTGAGCATGGGTGCACTCACGAAGAAAAAGTGTCTGAGAATCTTTTTTCTTCTCCGGGTCCGATGTGTGATGTGTGAAATACTGCAAGGTGCCAAGAAGTCCCACGGTATGGGCGAATGTTTCATTGAATGAGGTCGATCCGGGAATCCACAAGGTGGTATGGGTGATCTCATGTACGACGGTATTGAATAATTGAAGATCGTCAAGGAGCAGAGTTGAGGGCATAAGAGGATCGTTAAACCAGCCAAGAGTGCTGTAGGCGGCAGTTGTTCGCAGTGAAACATCCAAGCCTTGTCCCAAAAGTTTTTCCTGTTCTTTTTCGGCATCTTTTTTTGAGAAGAAACCTTTATAGGGCAGTGCTCCAACTACAGGAAAATTCCATAAATAGGGCTCGAGCTTGAATTTTTCAGCAGCGGTAAGAACCCAGATTGTTGGAATGTTTTTTCTTGTTGCATAGGTGGTGAAGGTTTTTTTGGGATTAAGTCCAAGTTCTTTGGCGAATGTTCTTGCTTCTTTGGTGAGCTTGAGTTTGTGTTTCAGTTCTTGGGGAGTCTCAGGGTCATTAAGACTTTTTTCTATTGATTTTCTGCTGAGTAATATTCGAAACTGTTGATATCCGGCATTGGTATAGTAACCGATGCTGCAACCACTTATGCCTGCACACATGAGTAACATAAATAGTACTTTGGTAGTCTGTCTGAAGAGTCCAGTACCCACCTTCCGGAAATTACCATCCAAAAGGATACTCTTGTGGGTCATACATGGTTGGAGCGTAATAGAACTCCTCCAGTTTGTTTCTTGAGCTTTCTGAGGTTTCGCCGTTTGATGGAGGTGGGGTAGCAGGGCTTTGTATTTGCAGCTGGGCTTCGGGGATGCCCAGAACTGCGGCAAGATCACGAGATCCTCCCGGAGAGAAAAGGTCTATCCCGTAGAAAGTAGCAGTCATAACTTCACCCATGACATCATAGCCTCTGCTATTGGGGTGTAGTCCTTCAGGTAAATTAAGAAGAGCGCAGCGGGCTTGCGGGCACATAAATCTGAAGCCTCTGTCCGAGTCAACAAGTGGAACCCGATTTACCGCAGCCAGGTCTCTATATCGTAGATTATAGCTTTCAATAAAAGGACGAAGTCCGGCTCTGTTGCAACATGGTGGAGGGATTGTCATCAGTACCGGTTTTTTTCCAAGTGCGTTTGCCATGTTAATCATTACCTGCAAGTCTCTGGCAAAGTTGGTGTCACCGTATGCTGAAAAAGCGTCATTTGCGCCTTCTGAAATGATTACATGGTCAGCACTGGAGTCCGCTACGGTTTTTGCAAATCGGAACACTCCCCCTGTGTTTATTCTTTCTCCCGGTACTCCCTTGTTTTCAACCGGAAGATTCAGCCAGATTTCTATTCTGAGTGGGTACCCTGCTTCTCCGTTAGGAATAAAATCAACCAGCGGTATAAATTCTCCAGGCTCAAAAAAATCTCCCACCCCTCTGGTGATGCTGTCTCCAAAAGCAAGTAATTCAACCTTGTCATCTTTATTGACATCATTGAGGAGAAAGGTCTTCGACAAATATGAAGAGGAAAATGAGTCTGCCTGTGCATGAAAGGGTAACAGAAGCAGGGCGGTGAAAAAGTAAATTATTATGGAGAGTTTCATAGTTGTAGCTAGGTGTTGTTTATTAACAGTCCTTTAGTACATAAATTGAGAGGCAAAGAAAAGAAGCACTCCTGCAAAAATTCCTGCTGCTACATCATCAAGTATAATACCCCAGGTTCCGGGAAGCTGTTCCAGTGACTTGATTGGAGGAATCTTTGAGATATCAAATACCCTGAAAAGTATAAAACCCAGGAACAGGGTAAGAGGAGCCCACGGAATGAAAGCAACAGTAACTAAATAACCAGCAAATTCATCAACAACTATTTCTTGAGGATCTTTCCTTAGTTTATCAGGATAGTCGGCAAGTATAATATGAGTGCTGATAAGCCCGATGCATATTGAGGAGAGAGCAAATGCTATACGAAGAGAGGAATCAGGTGTTCCCGCGAAATATAAATACAACAAAGATAATAGGAAAATAAGCAGTGTTCCACAGGTTCCCGGGGCTTTAGGTGAAAGACCGCTCCCAAAACCGGTAGCAATTCCTTTTGCGATTTTTTTTGATATGCTTGATGTCATGGAGCCTCATAAATAGAAAATAAAAGTTGGGAAAAGCACAGAGATGCTCATAATTAATGACTATAAGATATATACCCTTGTGCTTGATAATTTCAAGCTTGATGGGGGAAGCATGTTTGGAACAGTGCCAAAGGTATTGTGGAATAAATTGATTCCTTCTGATGAGAACAACCGTATTCCTTTATGCGGGAGAGTGCTGATACTTGAATCAAAGGATAGAAAATTTGTTATAGATTTGGGGTGCGGCAATAAGTGGGATGAGAAAGGCAGGAAAAACTTTGCAATTGAAAATCTGTACACACAAAAACTGGATGAGCTTATTCCCGGAGTGACCGATGTTGTTCTCTCCCATCTTCATTTTGATCATTGTGGAAGTGTGTCATATAAAGAAGACGAGGTGCTGAAACTTTCATTTCCCAAGGCACGGCATTATGTTTCGGAGATAAATTACACTCTTTCGAAAGCTCCGGGAGCCAGAGAAAAAGGTAGTTACTTAAAAGACAATGTAAGTATTCTTGATCAGGCGGAGTTGTCTTTACTCAAGGAAGGAGATTCGATTTCTGATAATCTTTCAATTTCTCTGGTACATGGTCACACTCAGGGAATGATGCTGATCTCTCTTTATGAAAATGCGGTTCCTCGTCTGGTTTTTGTTTCTGACCTGATACCCACGCAGCACCATATTCCGCTTCCTTATATTATGGGATATGACATGTGTGCTGCAAAGACACTGGATGAACGCTTAAAGTGGTATGAGCTTTGGCATAAACACCAGACGATACTTGTTTTTCCACATGACAGAGACTGTGCTGCCGGGGTACTTGGTTTTAAAGATAACAGGTATTGTTTAGCGGACTCTCATGCGTTAGATATTTCGCTCTGATGAAAGAATGGCTTCTTGAAAAATCCTGGAGAATTCCTTTTTGCCTGAGTATTTGGGTGCTCTTTTTTTATGGTTTTTCCCTCGGTGATCTTGAGTTCCTTCGCCATACGGAAGCCGACCGAACGCTGATTTCCTGGGAAATGCTTGAGCACGGGCGCCTGCTGGTTCCAACTCTTCTTCACTCTGAAATCCTTACGAAACCTCCGCTCTATTATTGGTGTAGTGCCTTCTGGCTTTGGATTTTTGGAACCGACTCGCTTGCAGTTGCCCGGTTGACGTCACTTTTTGCGGCACTTTTTGGAGTCCTCTTTCAGTATTATGCCTGGCTTTTTGTATCAGGAAATCGCAGTTTTTCGGGTATTATGGCTTTCTCCTTAAGTACGACCCTTCTCTATTTCAGTCTTGGTACGGTTGCCGAGATAGATATGCTTTTTGGTGTACTTACTCTTATGTCTCTTACTTCCATGTTCCTGGTGCTTGAGGCACAAGTAGTTAGCAAATGGAAAATAATTACGCTTTTTGGAGTAAGTACGGCGCTCGCATTTCTCACAAAAGGACCTCCTGTCGTTTTTTTTCTTGTCGGGTCTTTGGGTATCTACGGAATCTGGAAGCTGTGTAGTTCATCTTTTTATGAGTGTACGCTCTTTATCAAAAGGTCAATTCTTCCTCTCCTTTTTTCTGCCATAGTTGCCGCAGTGGTGGTTCTTCTTTGGCTCGTTCCTCTTGGAGTCGAGGTCGGATGGAAGGTGTTAGGAGATCGCTTTGAGGAGGAAGTTTTTCTTCGTGTAATCAACTTTTCAGAACGGGGCAGGGGTTTCCATTTTTATCTGGGGGCACTCGTTATGAATGGTCTTCCCTGGACTTTTTTCTTTCTAATCGGATTCTACAGATTCTTTTTTGGCAAGGGAGAAAAAGAAAACTCCTGGACAAATAAAGTTTCCCCCATTCTTGAAAAAAATGAAATGGTAAGGAAATTTTTTCAGTACAGTCTTTGTGTGCTTGTTTCGGGTTTTATTATGCTCTCTCTGGCACAGGGGAAATCCAGTCGTTATGCGTTTCCTTTACTCCCCTTTCTCCTCAATGTTGGTATGTTGTTTTCTTATCAGTGTCTTGGCGTCTCTGTGTTCAAGAAATTGTTTGCTTTTATCAGGCTCCTGTTTTTTCTCCTCCTCGGAGCTTCAATTTTTACTCTTGTTTTCATCTCACTTGAGGGGGTTTCAAATTTTTCATTTAACTCGAGTATGATTCTCCTTTGTGTATGTAGTACTGCCGTAATTTTCTCAAAACCAAGAGTGGTATGGAGGAACTGGTTTTTATATATGGCGGTAGTACTTCTTGTATTCAGAGGGGTGTATTCTTTGCTTTACATTCCTCACAGGAACACAACAAGAAGTGTTATGATGCTTGCTGAAAATGTTGCGTTTGAACTGGGGGGAAAGCCTGTATATACCGTTGAAATGTTTGAGCGCTGGACTGTTTATTATATAAAGCGATTCGGTCTTCCCGCTTATCGTTTGACTCCAAAGCTTCTTCAATCATTTGATGATAGTAAACCTGAACTTTTATTTCTGGCGCAGGAAGAAGAGGGCTGGAGATATCACCAGCTGTTGCAGTATGATTCCACAACGAATCTCAAAAAAGTATTTCCTCACCCCACTTCTGCAAGTTATGTTCTTGAAACTTCTTCTCTGGCACTATCCAACCTGGGGGTATCCAGTGTTTTTCCAACTTACCCAAGTGTTCCTTTTTATCCGGAGCTTGCAGAGAGAAATTTAATAGGAAAATAGTTTATTCTGCATCTTTATCTAAATGTCCAAATGCGATACATCTTTGCCAGTATCTAAAACATTTTCCCACGCCCGGGTGGTGGAATAGGTAGACACACAGGACTTAAAATCCTGAGGAGCGAAAGTTCCGTGCGAGTTCGAGTCTCGCCCTGGGCACTTACTTTTCTTTTGGAAAAAAGAAAAGTAAGCAAAAGAAAACCGATTTTATCTGTTGTCTGAAAAAAAAGCGAGCAAAAAAAAGATTCAAGCATACGCAAGATAAAGCACTTACGTATGCCCATTGTATTCTTCTTACTGAACGTTAAACACCTTCAGTGGAAGGCGGTCGCCAGGGGATCCCCAGGCGGTTGCTCTGATATTTCCATCCCGGAAATTGTTGAACCAGATACCGTTTCTGTAGACGGTGAAATCACTTTTCCTGTTGCCGTCGTGGTCGGTGCTTAGAGGGATGTCCCCTGGTAAGCCCCACTGCTGAAGAGTAATGCCGGCTACCGGGTCATTTACATACCAGGTGCCATCGGAAGGTCTCCAAACAACAAACTTTGCCTTATGATCATCTCCGTACCATTCACCCACAGGAATATCACCCGGCAGTCCCCACTGTTGTCCAACCGGATTCATATCCGTTGTTGAAATACCGTTTCGTACCCACCAGGTTCCGGTAGAGGGTCTCCAGATAGCAGGGTCAGTCTTGCCATCTCCATTAAAATCTCCCGGGACGGGAATGTCACCTGGTAGTCCCCATTGAATGACAGTGGGAACATTATTCTCGTCCAGTATGTACCAATTACCTTCTGAAGGTCTCCATACTGCTATTTGGTCTCTGCCATCTCCGTTGTAATCACCAATTACAACATAGTCCCCAGTCATTCCCCATGAAACATGGTGAAGCCCCCCGGTGGAAAGCTGTACATAGTAATAGTAATAGCCCCCAAGTACAGTCATAAGTCCGGGGTCAATTACACCATCTCCGTCAAAATCTCCCCTGAACGGGAAGAAACTTGCATCTCCCCAAGGGAAGATACTGTGCTGATTGAATACATCCTGAGTAAACCAGGTACCAATAGAAGGTCTGTACACACAATACTGATCTGTGCCACGTCCCAGAAAGTCAAATGTGCGGTACTTATGACTTGAGTCCACTCCGGGGTCGTAAGAACCCGTTTTTACATGAACCGAAGAGTACTTTCTTGCGGTTTGAGTCCCGTCATTAACCACCATATAAATATAGTACTCTTTATTTTCAGGAAGTGCGGAGGTGTTCCAGCTGTAAGAATGTGTTCCTGCCGAAACTCCATTGAGAGTTGTAATAAGTGTTCCGTTAAATCCTTTCTGATCTGTGTCATGGTATATGCTTACAGAGTAAGTGTCACCGGGTTCTCCAGCTATAGTATATTTAATGTTGTAGGAGTTATTAGTTGTTCGGTTTTCTGACATTAATTTAAAGTAATCAAGAAAGAACCAGGTGGATACACCGGGGAGGTTAAACTCACCGGGATCAAGACGGAGTTTTCTTAAGCTGCTGAATGATGTCCATGGATATCCTGTCTCCAAAGAATCATTGCTGGCAAGGTCATACCAGTAGGCATTCCATCCTTCGTACACAATATGTGCTTTTGTGGCGCTTACATCCTGAAGCACGTTTTGATTCCATCCAATGACCCTACTTACCCAGCCATGTCCGACTTTGTCTGAAATTGTCGGATATGAATCTTCTCCGATTGCCATTCGATATACAATGTATCTGTAATGTTTAGGGTCAATGGGTTGTCCGGGTGAGATTTCAAAATGAACCTGTACATCACTTTCCTGATTTCCTACGTGATAGTAAGGAGGTTCAGCTAAAGCCTGAAATACGTGCCCTGAAAGTGTAGCATTTGGATTACTTGCAAATGAAGGATATAGAAATTGTCTGAGAAGTTGGGGAAATTCATCCCGAAGGTTATACACATCCGTACCGGCAGGTCCCATATCCCATTCCTTGCCTCTGGTTTTTACTGAATAGCTATCCCCTGAATCCGGAGCCGGCGCAGTGATTGTAATCTCAGGCTTCTTTTTTATGTTGAGAAGCGCCGAATGGAGTGAACGGGCAGGGGTGCCGGTATATCCACCTCCGCCGGCAGGAAGCCCTGCTGCGACATAGAAATAGTGCTTGCCGGGAGGCAACATGGCAGAAGGAAATGTATACGACGTTGCTGAATGGGGAAGTTTCGCAATAGGTGTTCCGGAGGAGTAACCACTGTTTGTATTGTTGTTCGTATTGTTTTGATACACGGTTATCATGTGATTTGAGTTCAAACCCGCACTGGTCCAGGTAATTGTCACCATTGGAGCAGAAGCAGGGTCAACAAGCCGAATCCAGTCGAACTGGATAGTTGAGCCCGGAGGTGCCCCGGTGGAAGGGTCAAGGCGTAGTACGTGAATGTTCCCGGACCAGCTCCCGTTTCTTACGGGAAAGTTTGCGGGGAGATCTAGCATATTAAAATGTCGAATATTCCATAATGAGTTTGTATTATTATGGTTTGAATTTGAATCGGTTCTGCTTGCATGAGGACTCTCTATAGTAGGCCACCATTGTGGTTTGGAAATGTTAGAGTCCCAGTAAATTGCAAGAGCGGATGGATTAGAATGATTCATTTTGTAAGCAAAGTGAGAATACTTGGATGCCTGGATTGGATATTTGGAGCCGAATTTCGGAAGTTTTTTATCCCCGGGAAGAGAGTCTGCAATCAAGGTGCCCTTTAATCCGGGAAATAATGGGAAGACATATGCACCTGCGATAGACGTCGTTCCCTTCCAGATACCGCTCTGGGCAGAGATGCTGGTACCGTTAAAATTTTCCTCCCACCCGATCATTCTCCTGTTGCTGCCATCAGAAGGAACTCCAAGGACATCAGTAAAATAATCATCTCCCGTTTTAATATTCTGGGCGGTAATTGGGGAGGTCAGTGTTACAGTTTGCGCTGCTACCGGAGAAAAAAACAGAGTAGAAAGAAACATAGTAGAAAAAAAGAGGCAGGAGAAAAGAGAAATAAATATTTTTTGCATGAGTCTACCCTGTTTATATAAACACTTCGAATAAATAAGATTACTTCGAGTTTATTAGATATCTGGCGAAATGTGAAGTCAAGAGCCTTTCCGAATTCTGGAATGAAAGTAAGGCACTAATTCTTTAAGGAAATCTTGAATGATTTCATTGGCTTCTGTTTCGGCTTCACTTTGTGATCTGTCTCTGGGAAGTTCCGCTGCGATTTCAATAATACCACCGTCATTCCTTCCATACAGTAAATTATGGAGACTCAACTTAATTAGCGCATACCACTCCTGATAGTAATACTCCTTACCTGTAAAGAACCAGTAATAAAAAAGAGTGACTAATCCGCGCTTTTCACCAAGGATTCTTCTCATGCTTATGTCAGCTTCGGTCTCGCCTGTGGGGAATGTAAATTCATAATTCTCTCTTGAAGAGGTAAGCCAGCCATTTGAAGGGAGGCAGAGCACCGGAGAATGTTTTGCTGCCTGGTGTTCGCCGGTTTGACTTGCCCAGTATCCGATATAAAGGAATACTCTTCTGCCCTCAGAGTTGGTGTAGGTTCGTTTGACGTAACTGCTAAGGCGAAGTACGTCAAGCGAACGTATGTCAAGCCCAAGTTCGGGACCGGCAGTCCAGTCTCCCAAGGTTTCAGGAAAAGAGTCGAGTGTCAGAAAACCCTGCCCTGGTATTTTATCATTCTTTTTCATTATTGTTATATTAAAAACCAGAACAAAGGATGAAAGCAGTACGCAGGATATCCAAAGACCTTTTTTGTTGATGATAAACAGCTTATTCATGGACACCCCCAGCTAATGTACCTCCTGTGAGCCTACGCTTTGAAAGAAAGGAAGCTATCAGGAAAATAAGCGGAAGACCTACCACAAATACGATCAATCCCGAGAAGGTATGAAAGAACCCGGTTGCAGCCTCAGGGCTATAGAAATGGGATAAAACCCCAGTCAGGGCTACCCGAAAGATGTTAATGCACACGGCAAGAAAGAGACTTGCCAGTACCAGCGCGATTTTACCAATTACGGAAAGCGGCGTGAAAAAGGTCATTATGAACGCAAGACTGAGAAGAGCCATTACGGAACGCATACCACTACACGCCTCTTCAACCATGAGACGCACCCCGGGCAGCTCTATAATATTACCCGAGAGGTACACCGGAACTTGCAGGAGTTCAAGTGTGGCAGCTCCCACCTTGGCGGCAAATACCTGCATAGGCCAGAAGAGCCGAACCACTACAGAATCCGGAAGGGGTTTTGCCATAATCAACAACAAAAATGGACCTGAAAAATATGTGACCGCGGTAGTACCAAATACGAGCCACACTATAGATATAGTGACCGGAAAAAAAGCAAGCCACGAAAGATAATTAAGTCTGGAGGCATAGCCAAGAAGAAGGAGTATAAGTCCGGATATTAAAAGGAGCGTTGGAAGAAATATTCTGAAATCGTTCACAGGATTTCTGTTTCTGAGAGAAGAGATTATCTGTTCTTTTCTGTCCCACAGTATGTACATGACAATAAAGGGGAGGATGAGCCCGTGAGAATAATCATCATCTTCCCAGCATATTTCTGATATCTCTTTTAATGCATCGAAAAAGAGCGCAGCAATAAGCGCCAGGAGTGCTACCAGCAAAAGCCCGTCAAAAACCTTTATTTGGGAAGTGCGTTCCAGTTTTTCTTCTTTGATTTCGCCCACGAGAGTATAAAAATTGTAGTTGATTTCAGATTGCTAATAGTTCATCGGGTAATCCGGAGAGAATCTTTACCTCAGACTGAACTGCTTTAGAGGTGCTGTCAAGTTCCTTTTTTGCTTGAGTTATTTCCATTTCGAGGGTTTTGGCTATGTATTCAAAGTCTTTTTGAAGCTCCTCGCAGTTGATGACCCCGGCGGCAAGGTCCTGTGCAGTGGTCTGGTACGCCTCCCTGAATGGAACCCCCTTCTGCACCAGGCGGTATGCGTGATACGTGGCATAGAGTTCAGGAGTTTTGGATTTTTCAAGTACGTCCGGATTATGTTCTATACCCTCAAGTACTGTTGTGAAAATCTGAACCGCCTGAGCGGTCATTTTAGACGCACGTATAAGGGGATCCTTGGTGTACTGAAAATCTCTGTGATAATGTGAAGGCAATTTTGCGGTAAGAGATTCAAGTTCAAATTGACATGCTCTTACTTTACTTGCCTGAGCACGGAGCAGTTCCAGAACATCAGGGTTTCTCTTCTGAGGCATGATAGAAGAGCCTGTCGTAAAAGCTTTAGGGATGGTGAAAAATCCGGTTTCGGACATGCTGTACAAAATCATATCTGAAGAGTACTTCTCAATAAGTCCGGAAATATCACTTAAGAGGCGAAGAGTTTTTGTTTCGTATCTCCCTCTGCTGTTTTGAACCTCAATAGGATTTCTTTGTGTTCTTTTGAATTTTAAGAGTTTTGACGTCATATCCCGGTCTATCTCAATAGGAGTGTAGAACCCGGAAGCCGCACCGAGAGGATTTTCGTTGATTACTTCATAAAGAGAAAGTGCTTCTCTTAGTAGTGAAAGTCCTGCTTCTGCAATTGAGGCAAACCACATGCCAACCGATGCGGGCATGGCTTGTTGAAAGTGTGTATAGCCGGGCATCTGAATCCGAAGCGTAGGTAGAGCGCGTTCCAGTGAAGTGGATACGGTCTGTAACAGACGATTTGCATGTTCAAGTATCAGATGTCTGAGGAGAAGTCGCATGGCGACCATTACCTGATCGTTTCTTGAGCGTGCCGTGTGAATTCGTTTACCTGCTTCCCCGCAGGACTCTGTAAGGAAAACTTCAAGTGCAGTGTGGGCATCTTCCAGTTCGGAGGGGATGGGAAATGAATTTGTTTTACCGAGCTCAAAAGCTTTTTTCAGACTGGAAATCAAACCCTTAAGTTCTTCTTTTGAGAGCAGTTTTTTTGAATATAGCATTTTTGCATGAGCGGCAGATGCCAGACAATCCCAGGGTATGAGATTAAGATCAACCTCCGGATCGTTCCCCACAGTAAACGAGTGAATCTCCTTATTAAGCGATTCCCCCTTGTCCCAAAGCCTTTTATTTGCAGAAGTCAATTAAAACACCAATACTATTAATCATTTGTACAAAATAACTGTATCATATTACTCTTAAAAACTGGAATCGTAAATGCTTTTGATGTAATTAGTTTGACGCCTAATTTGACGCTTATGAAATAAGGAAATTCTTGTTTAATTAATGAAATATCAGATCATCACATTATTCCCCGAGCTTTTTACCCCATTCCTGTCTCATACTCTCATATCTCGTGCTCAAAAAGAGGCTCGTATTGACGTGAGTTTATCTCAATTAAGGGACTTTGCTGTTAACACTCAGGGGCAGGTTGATGATGCGCCTTATGGGGGCGGGGGTGGGATGATTTGCAGAATTGAATCATCTGTGGCTTCGGTTGAAGCTGCAAGGAAGAAAGATCCTTCGGCAAAAGTAATTCTTTTTACTCCCCGAGGTGTTCCTTTTACTCAGAAAAAAGCGAGAGAGCTTGTTGATACTGCAAGAGAGTCAAACAGTGGTTTTATTTTATTCTGCTCAAGGTATGAAGGGGTGGATGAGCGTTTTGTTGAAGGGTGGGTAGACTATGAATTCTCAATTGGTGATGCCGTGTACATGGGCGGAGAAGTACCTGCCATGGCATTTGTGGAGGCAACCGCACGGCTTCTTCCTGATGTCCTTGGTAATGATGAATCACTACGTGAAGAGTCTTTTGAACTGGGTGGGCTTGAATATCCTCACTACACTCGACCTTCCGAATTCAGGAGTATGAAAGTACCGGAAGTGCTTCTTGGCGGTAATCACGGAGAAATTGCCGCATGGAGAAAAAAACAATCCCTGATCGATACTTCAATCAGAAGACCGGACTTGCTTAAAGAGGTGTTACCCTCTCGGTCTGTATCAGATGCAGTTGTTCGTCCTCCTATGTATCTTGCTCTTATCCATCATCCGGTGGTGGATAAACAGGGTCAGGTCATAACCTCTTCTGTAACGAATCTTGATGTGCACGATATTGCACGGAGTGTTCGCACTTTTGAGTTGGATGGGTATTATGTTGTTCATCCTTCGCTTGCGCTTAGAAAACTGATTACGAAAATATGTGATCACTGGGCTGGAGAAGCGGGTCTTGAGTATAATGCTAACCGCAGTGAAGCACTGAAGTATATTCAAACACTGCCCGCACTTGAGGATGTTCTCACTGATATTGTTTCAAAGCATGGTGTTCTTCCTCAAATCATAGTGACTTCTGCCCGTCCGGGTGAGCGAATCATGGATTATGAAGACTTCAAGAAACTGCTTCCCCAGCTTGAGGCACCCTTACTTATTTTGTTTGGTACTGCCTGGGGTATGCACTCCAGTATTATTGAGCGTGCAGAGTATCGCCTGGCACCAATCTATGGTCCCGGGGAGTATAACCATCTTTCGGTTCGTTCTGCGGTGGCTATCATTCTTGATCGTTTGTTTGGGACATAGATGAATAATCCCAAAAATTGCTTTCGTCCATATTTGGAAGAATTCAGAGAGCTCGTTGATGAAAGTTCCTGGTCTTCTGCCGTTCAGTCGTCTCGTACTGCCGATTTTCAAGGGTGGGTGGAGGGAGATAGCGTTATGGTTTCAGTGCGTCTTCAGCATGAGAAAAAAGCGGTACGAATGGAATTTTCCATGTGTGAACATCGCTATTTAGCTGATTGCAGTTGTCAGGATGACCCTTGTATTCACTTACTTTGTGGTGTGATACTTGCTAATTCCGGGTGGGATTCTATTGTAGATGCAGGGAAAGGTGCCGCACCTGCCGGAACGATACCCTATCTTCAGTATTCTCTTTTATATAAAGATTCCTTGTTGCATGTTGAAAGGTATCTTTGTTCGGAAGATGTGAGGAAAATATTTTCTGAATCACTTGTCGAGTATATAGGCGGGATTTCTTCAGGAAGGATTCAGGCAGAAATGCCTATGGTTGGCACTGATGATTATATAGTTGACCGGGCACTTGGTCAGAAAAAACAGACTTTGATTCTTAAAGAATTCTTTAATGATACCATGAAAGCATTATCAAGGCTTTCTCACGTTTCATATGAAGGGTTGAAAGTGCAAGTGGAGCGGGATAGCGAGAACTCTGTCATCAATGCTCGCATCTCTCGTGGAGGGATTGAGCTTGTGCCTGAGAAAAGGGAGCCGGAAGGGGTCTTTGTTGAAAATGGGATTCTTAAGTGGGAAAGAGAGCTTCCTGATAATCTGTTACGTTATGTGCAAAAAATAAATTATATTTCTCTTGAAGAGGTTTCATCTTTTCTTGATGATACGCTTCCGTATATAAAAAAATATATTACAGTTAATCCTCCTCAAGAAGGCTGGGCTGAAATAGTTGAAGTCCCTCCAAGATTGGTATTTAAAACCGAGTCCATTGATTCAGGTTATTCAATCCTACCGCTAATTGAATATGGAGAGCCTCCTCTTGCGGTTATTGGTCTGAGAGGTGAGTACGAAATTCTGGATGGAACTAAACTTCCTAAAAGAAATATTGCTCAGGAAATTGAAATTTCAAAACAGATTTTGAAAAAAGGGAGATTAGTCCTGGGTGAACGAAAAGTGGTCACTGATGATCAGGCGGTATATTACGCAGAGCTGTTGGAAGGGGAAGCCGTAGAAGGGAGCGTTCACAAGCGTTATATTCCAAAGAGCACCTTAGTCCCTTCAATAAAGAGTACTGGAAATGAAATGGAGGTGGTGTTTGAGTCTGTGGGTGACTCTTCTGAAAGTCTTAACCTTGATATTGTACTTCGTTCATATTCAAATGGGGCATCGGTAGTATCGCTTCCTTCGGGAAGCTGGGCACGACTGCCTGAGAACTGGATAAAAGATATTATTCCCTATGCATTACATACTACTGATTCCGGTACAATATCTTCGTCTCATAAGAATCGAGTGGCGATGCAGCTTGCTCCTTTTATTGGTGACAGTGGTATTGATGTGCTCAGGGGTTTTTTTAATAAAATTTCAGAAAAAGAAGATTCTTCAATTAAGGAAAAAATTCCCGGAACTATTCGGCTCAGATCATATCAGGAGGAGGGAGTGCGCTGGGTTTCGTCTCGTGCCGCATGTAAAGATATGGGTGCTTTACTTGCTGATGATATGGGGCTTGGAAAAACGATTCAAACTCTTGCATCTCTGAAATTTCCGGCTCTTGTGGTTGTTCCAACGAGTCTGCTTCCCCAGTGGGAGGATGAGCTACGCATATGGTATCCGGAAAATTCTCTTTGTGTGTATCACGGGGCGGCACGCTCATGGGATGAATCAAGTGATATTACGCTTAGTACTTATGGAATTTTAAGACAGGAGTCCGAGCTTTTTTCTTCACGAGTATTTGAAATAATTGTCCTCGATGAAATACAGACCATTAAAAATCCTGAAAGTGGTGTGACAGAAGCCACCTGTGGTCTCAGAGGAAATTTCAGACTTGGGCTTACAGGAACTCCGATTGAGAATTCGGTTATTGATTTATGGAGTATCTTTAATTTTCTGCTTCCCGGTATGTTACCCGACCCTGAGCGGCTCATGAAGATAACAGAAACCCCTCAGGGTCTTGATGTTATAAGAAAGATGATTTCACCTTTTATTTTGAGGAGAAAAAAGACTGAAGTTTTATCCGAACTCCCGGAAAAAACGGAAATACTGGTTTCCTGTCGAATGGAGTCAGAGCAACAGAGGTACTATGATATGCTTCTTGATTCTGCAAGAGATGAAGCACGTAAGTATATTCATGGAGGTAAAGGAGTTCTGAGTCTTTTTGAAAAACTCCTGAGGCTTAGACAGGTGTGTGTTCATCCGTTTTTGATTGACAAGGGGGTTGATAAGGGTTCTGCGGTATCTTCTGTTAAAATAGAAACCATACTTGATTATCTGGAGCGCATCACAGTTTCGGGACATAAAGTATTACTTTTTTCACAATGGACTACCGCGCTTGATATTATAGAACCATTGATAGCTTCTCGCATATGTACTCCTCTGCGGATTGACGGAAGTACCACTAACAGGGCATCCGTCCTTAATCGATTCAAGTCAGAATCGGAGTTCCCCGTTCTCCTTCTTTCATTAAAAGCGGGTGGAGTCGGACTGAATCTCACCGAAGCTGATCATGTACTGTTTCTTGACCCCTGGTGGAATCCGGCAGTGGAGAAGCAGGCAGAAGATCGGGTGTATCGTATCGGTCAGGACAATCCAGTATTTATTTATCGAATGATAGTAAAAGACAGCATTGAAGAAAAAATACTTGAGCTTCATAAGAGAAAATCAATGCTGAGCGAAGCGCTCCTTGAGGGTGATGCTTCCAAAAATTCTATTGTATCCGAAGAAGATCTGCGTTTTCTGCTTTCTTTTTAGCTGCTTGGGAGAGTAATGTTTTTGTTTGTTTTGCTCAAATGGCTCCCTTCGGTCTGCTTGAGTTTTCGCAAAACAAACAAAAACATTACTCTCCCCCCGTTCGTGCCTTATGTGTAGGGAAAATTTTAAGTACCACCCTCTTTTTATGGCTGAACCCTGACACGTGTCAATTTATGGTTTTTAGGGTTTTATCCGCATTCATCTGCGGTTAAACAAGAAATAATAAGGTTTGCTATTGTCTCTGGAGATTTTGATTCTGCCTTGATGTGATAGTGAGATCGTTCTTTATAAATGGGAACTCTTTGATCGTAGAGTTCCTTTGCGGCTTTATCGTCTGTAAACAAGGGGCGCATGGTTTGGGGGGTGTTTTTTTCCTGTTCTTTGATTCTTGTTCTGCACTCTTCAAATGGTACTTCGAGATAGATTATAAAATCATCAGGGTGAAAGAGAGAGATGATGTTTTCCTGGCAGATTGTGCCGCCGCCGAGGGAAATTACCTGATTTGTGTTTTCAAGAAGTTTTTTTAATGCCTGGTATTCACAATTTCGAAAGTATGGTTCTCCTTTTTTGGAAATCATTTGTGCGATGCTTGAAAACCCGGAGCTTTGTATAAGCTCCGTATCCGTTTCTTTAAATGGAATAGAAAGAGTTTGGGCGAGGTGTGCGCCAATGGTACTTTTTCCACTTCCCATGAAGCCGGTGATGATCAGATTACGAAAGTCCATGAAAAAGACGAAGGGCGTTTTCGGTGGTTATTTTGGAAACTTCGTTGAAATCTGTTTGATGCGTTTTGGAAAGAGTTTCTGCGATATGTGATATGTGTGCGGGCTCGCTTTTTTTACCTCGATGCGGTTCGGGTGCCATATAGGGGGAGTCCGTTTCCAGCATGATCTGAGAGAGAGGGATTTTTGAAGCTTCGTTTCTAATTGCATGAGCGTTTTTAAAAGTAATGATACCCGTGTAAGAAACCATAAAATTAATATCTGAAAGCAGCTTTGCTTCATCTGCCGTTCCTGAAAAACAATGAAATACCCCGCCAACTTCTTCTGCTTTTTGTTCTTTGAGTATTTTTACACATTCTGAAAATGCATCACGGCAATGAATAACGAGAGGTTTTTTAATGTTTTTTGCGATATCAATTGTGTTCCTGAAAAGTACCTCCTGTTTTTTAAAGTCCGACCACTCTTTAAAAAAATCCAGACCCGTCTCACCTATGGCGACCACTTTAGGGTTTTCGGTCAGGGAAAGCAGTTGATCTGTCCAGAGGTGATTATCAGCATCATGGGGATGGATGCCCACCGTTGCATAAACCTCCTTATATTTTTCTGAAATACTTACTGCTTCAAATGAAGAAGAGGTACCTTGTGAAGCACCTATACAGATCATTTTATTGACGTGAACATTCTTTGCTCTTTCAATCAGAGAAGACAGCTCTGTTTCAGAAAGATCATTGATATGACAGTGTGTATCAATTAGATAGTTCATTTAAGAATAGAGTCTTGATTATCTTACGGTTGAACCGCCTTCAAATTTTTCTGATACGCTTACCAGTTCAAGGTCGCCATTTTCGTTAGAGGCAGCAAGAAGCATTCCTTCGCTGAGCTGTCCCATCAGTTTTGCAGGCTGAAGATTGGCAACTACAATGATTCTTTTGTTAATAAGGTTTTCAGGGCTATAGTGTTTTGCAATCCCGGCAAGAACCTGTTTTCTACCGAGCGCAGCACCTAGATTAACCTGAAGTTTCATCAACTTTTCTGATTTTTCAATTTTTTCAGCTTCTTCAATCACACCGACTCTCAGTTGAACCTTGGAAAAATCCTGTATGCTGATAAGCCCTTCTGCCAGTTCCGGCTTAGGTAATGAATCATCTGTCATTTTAAGCTCCATAATTTTTGCGAAAGGGTATCATACCTGATAATAAATGAATAGCTTTACAGTTTATCTGGAGATTTCATATATTTAGAAATTATAAATAGATAGCTATAAACAAGAGTGTATTCATTTTTCAAGAGGTAGAGCACAGTGGGTAAAAATATTGGCGTATTTGTAGCGTGGCCATATGCAAATGGCGACTTGCATTTGGGACATATTGCGGGTGCTTATCTTCCCGCAGATATTTTTGCCCGTTACCATCGTTTAAGAGGTAATAAGGTGCTGATGGTGTCTGGCTCTGATGCGCACGGTACCCCTATCACCTTAAAGGCAAAAGCTGAAGGAAGGTCTCCTCGTGAAGTGGTAGAGGAATATCACTCCCGAATGCTGGGTGATTTTCAAAAACTTGGTATCACTTATAATCTGTTTACTCTCACCATGACTAAAAATCATGCCGAAGTGGTACATGATTTTTTCCTTCGACTTAAAGAGGGGGGTGATCTTACTGTAAAAGAAGAAGATCAGTTTTATGATGAGAAAGAACATATGTTTCTTCCAGATCGTTATGTATCAGGTACTTGTCCTCATTGCGGATATACCCGGGCGCGGGGTGATGAGTGTGAACAGTGCGGGAAGACCTATGATGCAACAAGCATTATCAGTCCTGTCTCAACACTTAGTGGTACCACTCCGAGTATCAGGAAAACAGAACATTTTTTTCTACATTTAGAGAAATATCAGGAGACTCTTCGATCATATGTGAACGATAAAACTCACTGGCGATCAAATGTTTTGAACTTTACAAAGTCATGGATTGAAGAAGGTTTACGACCAAGAGCAATCACGAGAGATGTTGATTGGGGTGTTTCAGTTCCTCTTGAAGGTTGGGAATCAAAAGTTATTTATGTCTGGTTTGAAGCGGTGATAGGGTATCTCAGCGCCTCTAGGGAGTATGCTGCGCTTTTAGGTGCTCCAGATATCTGGAATGATTGGTGGAAGGATAAAGAATCAAAAAGTTTTTATTTTATAGGGAAGGACAATATTCCATTTCATACGGTGATTTGGCCAATTGAGCTTATGGCGTATGATTCTTCGTTTAGCCTGCCCTATGACGTACCTGCAAATCAGTTCCTAAATATTGAAGGTGAAAAGTTTTCAACGAGCAGGGGAACTGCGGTGTGGGTATCGGAACTGCTTGAGAAGGTAAGCCCTGATACGCTGAGATATTATGTTACTTCGATCTTTCCTGAAACAAAAGATGCCAATTTTTCTTCCGAAGAACTGAAGAGCCGTAATAATGGAGAACTTGCGGCTGCCTGGGGTAATCTTGTAAACCGGGTAATAGGTTTTACTGTAAGTAAGTTTGACGGGGTTATTCCTGAAAGAAAAGAACTTACTGAGCGTGATCTCCTGCTTCACAGTAAACGGGATGAGGTGTTTCAGTCAGTAGCAAGAGCATATGAAGAGGTGCGACTCAGGGATGCACTGAAAGAATCAATGGGGCTTGCTCGTGAGGTTAATAAATATCTTGATGAGACAGCGCCCTGGACGTTGATTAAAACAGACAAGGATGCTGCCGGTCATGCAATAAATGTTGCTATTGGGCTTATTCAATCGATCAATTTGCTGCTTGCTCCCATTATTCCATTTAGCAGTGAAAAGATTTACAAGGCATTTGGCGGAGCGGGAAGTCTTTTTGAAACTCCTGTAATCCGAAATGTTGGAGAGGGGAGCGATCTTCATCAGGTTATGTTTTTAGATCATTCAGCGTATTCAGAAGACAGGTTGCAGCCTGTTCTTGCGTCTTCTGGTAAAACAATAGAGAAGCTAGATCCGCTTTTTCCCCGGATTGAATAAGGTGAGACTTGTCTGTACCGGTTCGTAGTGCATGATTTTGTAAGGTGCCAAATCCCTTGACTGAATCCCCTGGTTTGGCAATTTTTGTCCCACAGGGACATTTTTTGTTCCTGTTCGTAATTTACCATAATTGAAAACATTAGGTTTTTTTCCTATCGACAGACAGGCATATATATTGCCATAATTCTTTAGAGTTATTTTTCAATAGGGGCGTTATGGTATCAGATTCCAGGGGATTTTCTATTCTCGAATTGCTTTTTACAATTGTGATCATAGGTATCCTGTCATCTATATTGACCAAGTCCTATTCGATTTATAAGGAAAAAGCGCAGCATAGTAATGCCATGACCCTCTTTGGGCAAGCCAGAACAGCACTTGAAGGTGGGAAAATATCAAGTGAGTCTTTTCCTGATGAGATTATGACTGTCGAACATATGGGTCCGGGGCTTGCAGAAGGAGAGTTTGGACAACTCCTGTTACAAGGGATTGTGCTACCTGAAAATATGCGCGTGTTTCTCCGCCATACCCCAAACTGTGAAAATGATTTGTGCGTAGAAGATGTTTTAACGGTACGCCACTGCCAAACTAAAAAAATGGCTACTCTGACACAGTTTCGTTCGGGTTCATATGTTATGAATTTGAACGCTGAAGCTGCCGAACCTTGTGCTGCTGTAGAGTAAGGAGTTTCAACTACATAGGTAGTTGTGCAAAAAGCTCTGCTGTGGGGAGGAGTTGTTTTGTTAGTTGAGGTTTTGTGAGGGTGGTGTAGTGGGAGATTTTATCGAGGGTTTCGCCTTCCAGGTCAGAAGGGAGTAGGCGGTACTGATTTAAAACGAATTCTTTATAGGTAGTGCTGGCGGTGTCTACCCAGCATTGTTCAACTTCATTTTTATGATTGAGGATACTCTGAAGGGGTACTTCACGGTTTGGTTCGAGTAAGAGGGGCTGAGGCATGCGTTCTTCTTGTGAACAAAGATAGCCCGCCCGGGTTCCGTAATCTTTAGCAAGTGCAAGGTCTTTTTCGTCGGGGGTTTCTGCTCGTGCATAGTATCCTATGGAACGACAGCCAACCTGAAGAGGTACACCAAATGGAGCGATGTGGTATGATTTCAGAATATCTGAAACAGTATCTTTTAAGGAGGCTTCAAGGTGTGTTTTGGTAAAGTCAATTCTTTGAAGACCAAGTCCTTTTACGAATTTTACCCCGATTTTCTTCTGCGCTTTTTCATCAAGACAATCCATGATTCCTTCAGCAAGTAAGGCGGTGCCGAATGAACCGGTGAGAGCCAGTTGCTTGAGTGCACTTGCCACTATCAACATACTGAGCTCTTTAAAGCTCAATTTTTTCTCTCCAAATTCTTCTCGTATGAGTGCAAGCCCCGGTTTTTCACGAAGCCCCGTATGGAGGCAAAGCTGACCGACTTCTCTGCCCAGTATTTTTACAATATAGGGTGAGCCGTAAAGACTGGTCTCGTTATTATACGCCCTGAAAACCTTACAGGAATGATTCAGAGTGGAAGAGAACCCAAGGTTATAAAACGGCTCAACACAATCCCCGTCCATAGTTTTTAATATTTGTACAAGATGAGTGAAGTAGGAAGGATTGTGCCTGAATAAATTAATTAAAGCGGAGGCGGAACCATTACCTCCTATTACGATGAGCCGATTGATCTGTTTTTCTTTTAATTGAGCAATGACGGTATCAAGCTCTTCTTTTGATCGTTTCGGAAGCCTTCGATCGGTGACATATCTCGTATGAGATTCTGTCTCTATTGCAGATATTTCCTGGGGCAGGATTTCAAACACTCCTTTTAAGCCATGATTAAGAATAGCTCCCCAACCCCCGCTGAGCATGTAGGGGGTACCCCCACTCGAAATTATCTTTTCTGCTGCTGACGATATTGCACAGTTAAGGAGTTTCCCTGAAATGGCACCGCCAGTAACAACTATTCCAACATTCAATCAGGATTTTCCTTATCTGGTTCCGTCTCTCAGAAAAAGGTACAAATCTGAGACGGGAGACCCCGGGTCAGTAGTTCGAAGACCATAGTTCTGTTCAGCAGGTGAAGTTTCGGCATATTGATAATAATAGAATCGTTCAATTGAAGGAATTTTGCTTTTCAGGAAGGGCCATGCGGTTTCTACATAGGCAAGTTGTTCATTTGGTCCTGTTTTACCCGATTCGGTTACCCAGATCGGTTTTCCTATGCCATTGAGGAAATCTCCAACACCATTGGACGTTATAATAGTTTCGTATGAAGAAGAGTAATAATGTATATTCCAGACGTCAGTATAGCCTTCCGCGCCGAGGTCTCTTAAGCGCTGATTGTATCTCAAGGTGGTAGGAAAGCTTTGTTGGATGGAAGTTGTTGCGGTCATTATTGCAAGTTTACCCGGTGCAATGCGTTTTGAGGCAATATAACTTTCGGAGAGCATCTCAAAATAGTTTTCAGGTTCTCTAAGTCCAAGCACCTCGTCCTGGGAAAGGATAATCAGGTCGGGCTCATTAAAAATTTCAAAACCGATAATCCTTGGGTTATTTCCGTATCTTTGTATGGTGGGCTTAAGCCATTGTTCTATCCAGGCTTTACGAGGATTTGGGTCTGCCCAGGTTCCAGGGTTTGTAAACCAGCTTGGAGTGTGTGCAAGAACTACCAGCAGATTCACACCTGAAGGAGCCTGAGATGCGATATCGTCGTAGAATGAATAATCCGGGGTTGAACCGGGTGTAGGCTGTACCTCATCGCTCCATGCAAACAGCACACGAATGTGTTTTACCCCAAGATTTCCTGAAATATCATTGTACTGCTGCCCGATTGAGCCAAAGTGCTGCTGGTGTACGAAAAAATTGTTAACTCCTACGAGCTCTCTCTGGAGTGGCTGTCTGCCCGGAGGGCTCAGTGCGAGGTCAAGTAAATCTTTGGCATCCGAACATGCAAGACCTCCTGCGAGCAGAATACTTGCAATGATAAGACGGGGTAATTTAAATAAGCTCATAAATCATTCCTCTGTTATGACATTTCTTTTGTCACGAAGTTTTAAACCATTCTATATCGTTACTCTATATTGTGATGATTCAGAACCAGATAAAAGTGCAGTCAGTGAAAATTTATACATGAAACACTTGTTGAAAAGATATTATTTTAGTGTTAGTAATCCTGCTTCCATTATCACACAAAAAAGTGAGTTTATAACTTTTTTTTCAACTTTCTGAGTAATTTGCTTTATTTTTAACATCAAATAGAGGTAAAGGTACACATAAATATTTTTAGATACGTAATCAGGAGATAGAATTTAGATTTCATGCAAAGAAGAGGAAATGTTCGAAAGTCGCCTAGTGAAGAGGCAGAAAAGCACAGAATTAATGAAAATATAACCGCTCCTGAAGTACGACTCATTTTAGATACTGGTGAACAAAGAGGAGTTGTCTCTCTGAAAGAGGCACTTCGGATTGCTGATGAGGCAGGGCTTGATCTGGTCGAGCTCGCTCCTGATGCCACACCGCCGGTATGCCGTCTGATAGATTATGGGAAGCTTAAATATCGTGAGCAGAAAAAAGCCGCCGAAGCTCGAAAGAAAACTGTAGTACAGGCAGTTAAGGAAATCAGGATTCGCTATAGTACGGACTCGCACGATCTTGAAACGAAGGTCAAACATGCCAAGCGTTTTATGCAGGAAGGAGACAAGGTACGCTTCTCAATGAGATTTCGAGGTAGAGAAGTGGTCTATAAAGAGCTTGGCGATGAGATTTTTGAAAAATTAATCGAGTTGCTTGAAGAAGACGGAATGGTTGAGGAGCGTGCTCCGCTCATGAATCAAAAGATGCATATTACTTTTGGTCCTAAAACCGGAAAGTAAATAGTCAATCTTATTTCCCCTTTTTATTTTTTCCCTTTTGTTTCTTCCGCTTTCTTTGTCGGTTCGGTTTTCTTCGGCTCAACTTTGAGAGGAGTGTCTGGAGAGCTGAAAACTTCACAAATAATGTCTGAGCTTGATGCGCTCAGACAGGTGCCTGCGGATTCTTTGCAGGATTCCATAATGCTTTTCTGAAGCGTCCGTTTCGCCTCAAAATCAAGAAGCTGAAAGCGAGATGCGTGTGCCTGAAGTTGCTTTGATTCACAGGAAGCCGCGGAATGTTTTGTACGACACTTTTCAAGGGCTTCGGATTTACCTTGATCAAGTCTCCTTTCAAGAAACTGTTTTGTTTGAGTACCCCTTTTCCCACGTTCTACAAGGGTAGTAAAAAATTCTTTTTTCTCTTCATGGGTAACAGGTGTGCTTTCAGGGGCAGGTGTTTCCGGAGGATTTTCTTTTACGGTTTTCTCAGTTGATTTCCAGTGATAGAAAATATCGGTACTGCAACTGAAGACTTCACCTGGGTCGAGTGCTTTGGTGAGTATGTCCGCCTGAGGTTCCGTAGTATCAGAGCTTTCTTCTGCTTTTGCTGTAAAAGTAGAGGTAAAAGTATGTGCCAGCAACAGAGCGCAGACAGTAAAAAGAATTTTTTTTGGTGATATCATATTTGTTACTATCCTATGTGCTATACACTTAATGCGGGAACACCGTTAAAAGAGCCGAATTTCCCTTTTCGCCGTTTTAATTCATTTTGTAAAATGTTTCTCAGTCCTTGTATTCTTGTTCTTTCGAGAACCATAACAGTCCCCGCAATACCTGCCCCCAGGGAAGCGGAGCCCGCAGAGTATGTGCTATATATGATACTTCCAGAGAGAGGTGTGGTGCCACAAAAAATAAGCGTAAATATTATTCCAGCGCTTAACAAGGGAAAATAAAGTTTGTCAGGAAAACTGAGTTCTATTTGCCTAAGCAGCGGGTTCTCTTCAAGGTCTTCTTTTTTTTCGCAAAGGGATTTTTCTATTTCCATAAGATCAGGTGTGGTAATTGAGGCAAGTGAAGCCCTGATGTAGTCATCCAGGGGATGAAAGAACTCTTTTCTGAACTGTTTTCTTTGAGAGGTCAGGGGGAGCAGGGGCACCCCAATCCAGAAAACAGAAACTTCTATTGTTAGCCACATATTTGCGACTGTTTCTATGTTGTAATTAGTTCTGGCTTTGTCTTTTTCGCTTGGCATGCATTGTAAGAATACAAAATTATTGTACTTTTTGCTACGGTGATTAAGACTTCTCGAGATAATAATTTGTTAACTCTGAATGTCCTGCGTATCATCTAAACCATTGAGTATATTTGAAGAAATAATGAAAGGGTTAGAGAAGGTTATCTCAAGTTTTTAAATGGGCTTTTTAAAAATTCCAAAGAGTTTTAGTTGGACTATTCCCAGGACTGCTCTGGTTCTTTTTCTTGTTTCTTTTTTATCTGAAGCTTCAGCAGAAGAAACCCGCAGCATCAGAAATATACGTATTATTGTTCGTGATATCTTTGATGAAAAAGATATAGGTCTGCCGTATCGTGCCGCAAATAGCATCAAGGTTAACACTAAGGAAGACATAGTTAAAAGAGAACTCCTTTTTAAAGAGGGTGATGTGTATGACCCTTTTGTCATACAGGAAAGTGGTCGTAACCTTCGTTCCCTTCCTTTTTTGCGTGAGATAGACATTATTGAAGTGCCGGATGGAGAATATGTTGATGTAGTAGTTAGTGTACAGGATACCTGGACGCTTTTTCCGATTATTTCACTTTCTTCGGGGGGAGGAGTTGATAAGAAAGCTGCGGGCATTGTTGAGGGTAATTTTCTTGGATATGGGAAGCGGGTTGAAGGGCTTGTTTCTGATGATGAGGGACGAAGGACATATGAGGTGGTGCTGGATGATCGCAGGCTTTTTGGTACACTCCAGAGATTTACTGTGGGACATTTTGAGCGTTCAGACGGGAGAGAAAGTGTACTTTCCTGGGGGCGTCCCTTTAGAAGTCTTGTTGATGAAAGCGGGTGGTTCACTGATTTTCAGTCTTCTGATCTCGTTGGAAGAATGTTTGAAGCCGGTGATGAGCGATTTATTTTCAGACATAAACGCCTGAGCGCAATGGGGGGCTATACCATCTCTGCGGGTTCTCCTTCGGAACTCCTGCGTCGCTTCACCTTTGGGTATCGTTTCACTAATGAAGAATTTTCAGATGCCGAGGATTCGGATTATTCATCTATCAATATTGACCCTTCTGATTTACATCCTCGTGGCGGGGTGCTTGCAGAGGATAGAAGGTTCAGCGGTCCTGTCTTTTCGTATCAAAGAATAAAACCGGATTTTATTTCTCTTAATTATGTCGATTTTTTTGATCGTTATGAAGATTATAATCTTGGAAATGAATTTATTGCCAATATGCATGTTTCACCAAAACTTCTGGGTTCCATGCGTGATGGGATTAATGTAAGAGTCAGTAATTCTGCCGGGCACAGGCTTGGAGCCTCAAAGTTTGTCAGAGGTCTTATGAGCGCTTCTATGCGTTTTCAGCAAGATTCGGTGAGGCAGATCATTTTGAGCGCGCAAGGTCGGTACTATAATGTTCTTGGACCTCAGTACCTGGGAGGAGTATTTCTTGGTCAGCACACTCTTGCTGCGGGAACGCTCTTTGAATCCGGTTATTCACTTGATCGGGATATGGAGTTTATGCTGGGGGCAGGTAGCGGGCTTAGAGGGTACAAAGACCGTGCATTTACAGGAGCACATAAATTTTCTCTTAATCTGGAAGACAGATTTCATCTTATTGATGAGGTTGCAAAACTGGTGAGTGTGGGGGGAGCTGTCTTTACTGATGTAGGGGCAATTGGAAGAGATCATCTCAGTGATATGACTAAAAATGGTTTTTATGCGAACGTGGGGGTTGGGCTTAGACTTGGGCTGGTTCGCTCCTCCGGTGGTACGGTTGTTCGGGTTGATCTTGCATTTCCCCTCAGAGACGGTCCTGATGGCAGTGGCAGATTTGAACCACAACTGCTGATCACAACCGGACAACTGTTTAGAGCAGTGCTACGCTCAGATGCCCTTGGGCTCCAAACACCAGCTATCAGCTCAGGGTTTCAGCAGTAAGTTCAGAGTTGAAATAAATTTTTATTATTCGTATTCTTTAGGATATGATTCAGATAAAAAGGTAGGTAGTATGAAACAACACACCAACGCACCTGGGGTGCCGGCTCCGGTTGGGGCGTATAGTCAGGCTATTCAAAGTGGGTCGCTTCTTTTTTGTTCGGGACAGATTGGGATTAGTTCGGATACGGGTGTACTTGTGCAAGGTAGTTTTGCTGATGAAGTCAAACAAGTGCTGGAGAATATAGATGGGGTGCTTCGGCATGCCGGCTCTTCTCCTGAGAGAATTATCAGTACGAGTATCTTTCTTATTTCGATGGATGATTTTAAACAGGTGAATGAGCAATATGCTTCATTTGTATCCGCATCTTGCCCTCCTGCACGACAAACCGTTGCGGTCAAGGAACTTCCGCTTGGTGCTCGGGTTGAGATATCGGTGATTGCTGAAGTTTAGAATATGGGGGTTGGGTAATATGTCAGAGGAACTCTCTAAAATCAGGGACGGAATTGATCGGATAGATGATGAGATTGCAGAGCTTCTATGTAAACGTGCAACGCTTGCTCGTGAAGTAAGAAAGATAAAAAAAGGGGGGCAACTTAGCACGTACGCACCGAGTAGAGAGAAAGAAATCGTTCAGAGGGTGCTTCCAAAATGTCTTGAAGCCGGGTTTTCCAGAGAGCATGTTGAAGGCGTGTTTCTCTCAGTGATTTCAGCATGCAGGGCAATTGTTGGAGATATTGAAGTATGTGTGAGTGGTTTTCCAGGGTCTCTTTCTTATGCTGCTGCAATCAGGCAATTTGGTACTTTGAAAAATATAGTATGTGTTCAGGATATAACCCAAATGCTTGCTCGTCTGGAGCAGGGGTTTTCTCAGTTTGTACTTCTTCCCGTTTCTGATGGTGAAGAAGGTATCTGTGCCTCGACTCTTGATTGTCTACTGTCTCATGACTTGAAAGTTGTGGCGGATAGAAAGCTGCATGAAGAATATAGTATTTATTCCTTTGAATCTGAAGCTTCATCTATTACTCACTTATATGGAGAAGGAGATTCGCTGAGCTCTATCAATAATACCCTTCTTGAACTTTCTCCTTCGTCTCAAATACTGCTGCTGCCCCCAGAGATTCATACTCTTCAAGGGCTTCGCTCTTTACTTCAAAGTAAAAGTGGACTTGCGATTCTTGCTGCACCTGCTTTGGCTTCTATCCTGGATGTTCCTTGTGTACTTGAGCAGGTTCCCTTGAAAGAACCACGCACCCTTCGCTATTATGTTCTTGGTAAAGAGTTCTGTCCCCCAGGTGCTTCGTACACTACTGCGTTGGTATGTGCGCTTCGAGATACGGGCGGGGCGCTGCGTGAGCTTCTGGAGCCATTTTCAAAGCATGGGGTAAATCTTCTTACGTTAGAGTCAAAACATCCCAAGGGGGTGGCATGGGAGTGTATGTTCTTTTTAGAGCTTGAAGGAGGTTTGCATGAAGACTCTGTGAGCGCAGCTATTTCTGAAATTGAGAAGATATGTACTTTTACTAAAGTGTTTGGAAGTTTTCCCAGTGTGGCAATATAGTCATGCATACAATATCTTCTCAGGTAATTCCCCGAACTAAATCTCTGGCACCAGAGATTACTATTCCAGGCGATAAGTCCATTACTCATCGAGCGGTGATGTTTGCTTCCCTTGCAAGTGGAGAGTCGCATATAAAAACAAATGCCCTGGGGAGAGATAATTTTTCTACGATCAGAGTTTTCAGACAACTTGGAGTGCCGGTAAGGCTTGAGCTTTCAGAGGAGATGATGAAGCTTGCGCTATCAGAAGGACTCTCGGCAGAAGGACTCTCTGAAGTAAGTACTGAGCATAGTCGGGATATGTGTAGTATCGTAGTGACAGGGGGTGGGGCATACAGTTTAACAAAACCTCTGGAGCCATTGTACTGTGGAAATTCAGGTACTACCGCACGTCTTCTATGTGGAATCCTCTCGCATACTGATTTTACTTCACTGTTGAGAGGTGATCATAGTTTGGAGAAACGCCCTTTTGAAAGAATTGCTGAGCCACTTGGTCAAATGGGGGTGGTTTTTAATGGAGGACGTATGCCTCTTGAAGTTAGCGGGGTGCGAGCTCTTCCTGGTGGGCGCCTTGTTCCATCTGAATTTCGTTTGAAAAAAGCAAGTGCTCAGGTAAAAAGTGCTATACTTCTTTCCGGTTTGCATGCAGAGGGGATAACTCGTGTAATTGAGCCGGTAAAGTCGAGAGATCACACTGAGCGGATGTTAAAGTCTATGGGGGTGCCTCTCCGTACAGCTGATCTTTCTTCCGGGGAGTATCAGGTTGAGATTGAAGGAATCCCCTCAGGGACATTATCTCCTCTGGTGTGCGAAATCCCGGGTGATTTTTCATCTGCCATGTTTTTTATTGTCGCTGCACTTGTTAGCGGATTTTCTGATAAGGGGGGAGCTGGTGGCGGCAGAGGGGTGCGAATCAAAAATGTTGGTATGAATCCAACCCGCACTGCTGCGCTTGATATATTAAAACGTATGGGGGCGCAGCTGGAAGTGGTGCGAGAATCTTCAGAAGGGGGCGAGCCTGTTTCTGATATATATGTTATGCCCTCAGATTTACAAGGAATCTTGATTGATGAGAGGGATGTTGCGAGAGCAATTGATGAGATTCCGATTATCTGCGTTGCAGCAGCCTTTGCTGAAGGTAAAACAGAAATCCGGGGAGCTGAGGAGCTTAGGGTTAAGGAAAGTGATCGAATCAAAATGATGCTTGAAGTTTTGCAGTCTTTTGGAGTCAGGGTCGAGGAATATCCAGATGGGCTGGGAATAACCGGTGACCCACGCCTGACTTCATTCACAAATGATACAAGCAGTGAAAAGGCAGCGTGGAAGACTTGTGGAGATCATAGAATATCAATGGCTGGAGCAATCTTACAGTTTAGTCTGGGGTTTGACGCAGTAGTCCATGACATCGCTGCTGTAGAGACTTCATTTCCAACATTTCTTAATTGTTTTCAATAGATTAGTAGAGTCAGGAAGGTATATATCTGTGGGTATTATAATTACAATAGATGGTCCAGCGGGGAGCGGAAAGAGCAGTGTCTCAAAAAAACTTGCAAAAAAACTGAAATTTATACACTTAAATTCTGGGTTAATGTATCGAGCAGTTGCCCGTGCCTCAATTGATTTAGGCATCTCGCTGGATGATACTGAAAGTCTAAAAACCCTTGCAAAAACTGCGAAATTTGACTTTCATCTCGATTCAAGCGATTTTCGCACCCACGTAGAGGTTAAATTCACTCATCATCCATCATATCAGGTTCCTATGAATTTGATTTATGATGATGCTTCTTCGAGGGGCGCAAGTGAGATTGCCACTCTTTCTGAAGTACGAGAGGTACTTAGCGAAAAACAGAGAGAGCTTGGTAGAAAAAATGATCTGGTACTTGAAGGGAGAGATGCGGGGACTGTAGTGTTTCCAGATGCCGGTTTCAAGTTTTATCTTGAGGCTTCACTTGAGGAGAGAGTTTCGAGAAGACTCGCTCAGATGGCAACTCAGGAAGGAGGTGAGGTGGAGGTTAACAAGTGTTTTGAAGAAGTTAAGGCGCAGGTACTTGAAAGAGACACTAGAGATATGTCTCGGATGGTATCTCCTTTACGTGTTGCTGATGATGCAGAGGTGATCCATACAGATTCATATTCTGAGGAAGAAGTAGTTGAGTTTTTACTTTCTCGTGTGATTCAGGATCGTTCTGCTGGAAAATAAAGAATCTGTTTTATCGTGTGTGCAGGGGATTGTTCAGTTCTTCCTTTACTGACCTTCCTTTACTGGGGTGCAGCTCAGATATTTTCAGATGGGTATTACTAACATGAACATTCCCCAGTTTGGAAAAATAATAATTTGTATATTTTATGAACCAGGAATTAGTAGCAAATATAGATTCGGAATTTGAACAACTCTTAAGTAAAGACTTCGACGCAGCAAAGCCGGGCGAGATCGTGTATGGCAAGGTCACTGAAATTGGACGTGACTATGTGCTTGTTGATATTGGATTCAAATCAGAGGGGAACATCCCCATTAATCAGTTTATCAATGAAGAAGGGCAGACTAAGGTCAATGTAGGCGATACCGTAGAGGTACTTCTTCTTACCTCCGAAAATGAATATGGAGAGGTTGTTCTTTCTAAAGATAGAGCAGAGCAACTAAAGGTATGGAATGAGCTTGAGAAGCTTTACAAAGATGACAAGCTTGTCAGTGGAAAAGTAGTTCAAAAAGTAAAGGGTGGTCTCCAGATTGATGTGGGAGTTCCCGCATTTCTTCCAGGTTCGCAAGTAGATATTAGACCGCAGCGTTATCTGGACAAATTTGTCGGAGAGACGCTTGATTTCAAAATTCTCAAATACAGTAGAGAGCGAGGTAACATTGTTCTTTCAAGACGGGCAGTGCTTGAAGCTGAAAGAAAAGCACTCAAGAAAGATACCATCAGTCAGATTTCTGAAGGAGTGGTTCTTGAAGGTATTGTTAAAAATGTAACTGATTATGGTGCATTTATTGACCTTGGTGGTATTGACGGGCTTCTCCACATCACTGATATGTCCTGGGGTAGGGTAAATCATCCGGGTGAAATCCTTTCAGTTGGACAGACTGTCCCTGTGGTTATTCTGAAGTACGATCGAGAGAATGAACGGGTGAGTCTTGGTATGAAACAGCTCGTTGATAATCCATGGGAGAAGGTTGAAGCACGTTACACTGTTGGAACCAATATCTCTGGTAAGGTTGTTTCTATTACTGATTATGGAGCGTTTGTACGTCTTGATGAGGGTATAGAAGGATTAATTCACGTTTCAGAAATGAGCTGGAGCAGAAAGATACCACATCCTTCAAAGATTCTTTCAGTTGGGCAGGAAGTTGAAGCGGTTGTTCTTGAAGTGAGCTCTGACAATCAGAGAATCAGCCTTGGTCTGAAACAACTTAGCAAAAATCCGTGGGATGAACTTGCAAGAGAGTTCCCTGTTGGAAGCAAGATTGTTGGTAAGGTTCGATCTATTACCGACTTTGGAGTTTTCGTAAATGTGAAAGATGAAATTGATGGTTTGGTTCACGTTTCAGATTTCTCATGGACTAAGAAAGTAAAAGATCCAAAAGACATTAAAGACCTTTACAAGAAGGGAGATGAACTTGAAGCAGTGGTGCTTGAAATCGACCCTGAAAACGAAAGACTCAGTCTTGGAGTAAAACAGCTTTCACCAGATATTTGGGAGTCTGTCCCACACTGGTATCCGCAAGGAGCGAAAGTTAAGGGCACCATCAACAGTATTACTGACTTTGGTGTATTTGTTGAGCTTGAAGAAGGAGTTGAAGGGCTCATCCACGTTTCTCAGCTTGGTCTTGAACGAGGGGAGTCTTTAAAGGACAAGTTTCAGGTAGGCTCACCAATTGAAGCAGAGGTGCTTTCTGTAGATCGGGCTGAAAGAAGAATCAGTCTGACTACTCAGGAAGGTAAGAGAAGAAAGGATAAGGAAGAGTATGCTCAGTACACTGACGATTCCAGTTCTGCTACTTTTGGAGATCTTCTGCAGCAGCAGTTTAGTGGTAAGAAAGACGAATAGTTTTTAGTTTTTCCGCAGATATTCTCATTGAAACTGCGTTAACAGGAGTGAATTTTTTCACTCCTGTGTTTTTTATTTGAAGTAACAAAAAGCATATATCGTAAGCGTGTAGTACAGATCATGCCTCAAGAGACACCTTCTCAACAGAGCTTATTTATATCCGATCATAGTACCCCACATTTTTCTGGTGAACCTGAAACTGAGAATGGAATCTCAAATGAAGGTATCTCGCATGATCAGGAAGATAGGACTGTGGATCTGGATCCTGTTACTCTTTCTGGTTCCGCTCCCGCTTCCTTGACCTATACACCTAAACCTTTATCTGAAATTGATAAATCAAGGCTCGCACCGATGCTTCGGCAGTATGTTGAGATAAAGGAGGGCTATCCCGGGTATCTGCTGCTATTTCAGGTGGGCGACTTTTTTGAAGTGTTTTTTGAGGATGCGATAACTGTTTCCGATGCACTGTCTATACGTTTAACTTCTCGTGATAAAGATCAGGATAATCCCATACCCATGTGCGGTGTGCCAATCCATGCGTTTGAAAATTATCTTCCTCGCCTTCTCACTCAGGGGTTTAGTTGTGTAGTGGTCGAGCAAGTGGAGGATGCGGCTCAGGCAAAAGGGCTGGTGAAAAGAGAAATAACAAGAATAGTAACTCCCGGAGTTCGTCTTGATGGGGAAGGGCTGGATGAGAAGCGCAGTAATTATCTCTCTGCGATAGTACCGTATGGTATGGATGCTGCCGTGTTTGTCGCAATTGAAGTTTCAACAGGGGTACTTCTGGTTCGTGAAGCAGGGAGCCCGGATGATATTGAAAATCTGTTATATCGTTATGCTCCAAAAGAATTATTATTACCATTTAAGGATGTTGAAGCGGGTATCCTGGATTCTTCTCCAGTACTTGCTGCTGCTCTTGAATATGCAAAGTCTTTGCAAGTTAAAATATCGTACCGAAAATTTTCTTTACCTTATTCAGATAATCTGCTTCCGTTATTTGATGGATGTACTGTTGAAGAGAAGCTGAGAGAGGAAATAGTACAGGATATTCAGTCTGGATCTCCTGCTCGGAAACGGGCTCTTGTTGCGCTTCTTTCTTATGTTAAGGAAATTTCTCTTCGCATTGATGTTTGTATAAGTGGATATTCAAGCGAAAAAGTAGCAAACTTGTATGTCATTGATACCGCAACAAGGCGTAACCTTGAACTCTGTGAAGCATCTTTTGATGGTGACAGGAAGTATTCAGTCCTTGGTGTGATTGACAAAACCAGGACCGCAGCAGGGGGGCGGGTACTTCAGGACTGGCTTCTTTCACCACTCTCAAAAAAAGATCAGATTGAGATACGACTTGATGCAGTCGGTGAATGTGTGGGGGTGCCTGAGAGAATAGAGGAAATGCGTCAGATTCTTTCTCAAGTTCGTGACATAGAGCGACTTTCAACCCGGATTGCAGGTAATAGAGCTTCTCCCTATGATTGTGGATTATTACGGGCTTCACTTCAAGTGATGCCCCGCATCAAAGAAATTATTGAGAGTTGCTCCAGTGAGTTTTTCAAAAACCTCTCTTCGAATCTTGATATTGCTGGTGACGTCTGCGAGCTTCTTGAAAAAGCCCTTGTAGATGAGCTTCCCCCAAAACTTGGAGAGCGGGATGTTATTCGTGATTCGTATCACACTGAGCTTTCTCGTCTCAGGTCATTGAGAAAAGATTCTCATAGCCTTTTGACTGAAATGGAACGTGAAGAGCGTGAGAAGACCTCAATACAAAATCTTAAGATTAAACATAACTCTGTCTTTGGATATTTTATTGAGATCAGTAAGGGGCAGCTTTCTAAAGCCCCACAGAGATATACTCGTAAGCAGACACTTACTAATGCTGAGCGTTTTATTACTCCTGAATTAAAATCACTTGAGCAGGAACTTTTATCGTCAAAATCACGCCTTTTTGAGCTTGAGCGTCAATTGTTTTCTGATATTCGAACCACGATTGCTCATGCAAGCATTCGATTACAGAAACTTGCTCGTGATATTGCCGTTCTGGATGTTATTTTTTCTTTTGCGTATGTATCCCTTCGTAATGATTATGTACGTCCTGAAATAGTGGAAGATACTCATACTGAAATTACCGAGGGACGACACCCGGTAGTGGAAATGGTATGTGGGCGTCCTTCTTTTATTCCAAATGATGCTGCGCTGGATGCTCGCTCTAAAAGTTTTGCGGTACTGACGGGGCCAAATATGGGTGGTAAGTCTACCTATCTTCGTCAACTTGGGATTATTCAGGTTTTGGCTCAATGTGGTTGTTATGTGCCGGCTAAGAAAGCGCTAATAGGTGTTGCTGACAGGATCTTTACCCGAATAGGTTCGGGAGATGCCCTTGCAAAGGGAGAGTCAACTTTCATGGTTGAAATGAAAGAGGCGGCTAATATTATACGAAACGCTACGGAAAAGTCGCTCGTGTTGATTGATGAAGTGGGAAGGGGAACTGCAACTGCGGACGGACTTTCTCTAGCGACTGCGATTGCGCACTGGCTTATTGATACTACGAAATGTCGCACCGTGTTTGCAACGCATTTTCACGAGCTTACTACTTTACCCGAATACTCAGACAGGGTCTTTTGTCTTTCGGTTGGAATTGTTGAAACAAGAAATAGAATTGAGTTTACTCACCGGATTGAACATAAGGCGTGTGCAAAAAGTTATGGTATTCATGTTGCAAAGCTTGCCGGTATTCCTGATGCGTTAATTAATGAGGCAACGCTTCTCTTGTCACAGGAAAAAGTAAATACCGGAGATGGAGTCTTTAGTGAGCCTTTTGATAAAAACCCTCTTGACTCAAATGCAATTCCAAGTGATCTCTTTGAGCTGTTAAATGAAATAAAAACGCTTAGACCTGAAACGATTACCCCTCTTCAGGCGCTGGAACTACTCTATGAATTTGCTTCTCGGGTTAAGAAAGCTGAATTTTAAATCTTTTTTAACGAGTCTATTTCTGATGCTATCCGTCCTCTTCGTGGGGGAGTTGCCGTTGATGGTATCTGTGTCTTTTGCTCAGGAAGCGGATATTGCTGCTGAGCGTTATGAAGAACTTCGATCACACTATCGAAGTCTGGTGATTCATGACCCCGGGATCTCTGAGATTTCGTTGTGGAAGGAAACAAAAGAAAAGTTTGAAAAAGCACTTACTTCACCTGAATTCCAAAAAGAGCGAGTTTATACTCCTCGTATATTGTATTTACTTGGAAGATTGAATGAGCAGGTGCATATCAGGGGGAAAGATGCGGGAGCAGGTAGTCGTGCTGAGAAGCTGTTTGAGAGGATTGTCAGTGAGTTCCCGGGGGATGAGCTTGCAGATGATGCACTGCTTGCCCTTTCAAGAATTTATCATAGGGATAAGCGTTATCAAGATGAAAAGAAAGTGCTTGAGCGAATCCTTGGTGAGTACTCTTCAGGGAGTACGATTTCTCATGCAAGGAAAGCACTTGAGGTGCTTTCCTCTCTTGGGATAGATGGCGACCCAAAAGAATCTGATTTAACTCTGGAAGAAGAATTTGTTCTTCCCAAAGAAGAAACCTCTCCATCCATGGATGCGGGCAAGATATCCTCTCTTGAGAACAAGTATCCGGTTGTGGTTATTGACCCCGGGCATGGAGGTTCTGAAGATGGAGCTCATGGACCTGAGGGTATGAAAGAGAAGGAAATAGTCCTTGCTATTTCAAAGATGATTCAATCAAAATTCCATGCAACCACAACGGTGCGAGTATATTTGACTCGTCAAGGTGATGAAAACCTTCCCCTTCAGGAACGTACCCGTATTGCAAATGAGCTTGGTGCAGACCTCTTTGTATCAGTTCACGCTAATGCGAGCCCGTATAAAACAAGAAAAGGAATAGAGACATACTACCTTGATAATACTGATGACAAGAGCTCTCTTCGACTTGCTGAGCGGGAAAATCTGGCAGGAAATATTTCTCAGAAGAGTTTGTCATTTATTATCAGTGATTTTATTCAAGGCATAAAGATGGATGACTCCATCACTGCTGCTCATTTAATTCAGGCGAATCTTGTCGGAGAGCTTCGACACTCCTATGATTCAATAAAAGACCTGGGAGTGAAGAAGGCACCTTTTTATGTTCTTGTGGGTGCGCACATGCCTTGTGTTCTTGTGGAGGTGTCGTTTATAGATCATCCTGTTGAGGGACGGCGCCTTAAAACAGAACGCTATCAGAGGGTGGTGGCTGATGGCGTTTATAAGGGTATATTCTCCTACCTTTCAAAGAAGGGTCGTTTACAGTGATTGTGGATGCTTCAGAGCTGGAGTCTTCTCTTTCTTCACTACAATTTTTAGTGTGTAGAGATCTGGTGCTCCATAGTAACTGTGCAATGATAATCGGAGGAGCTATTCGAGATTTTTATTTTAAATACCCCATAGATGATGTTGATTTTATTATTCTTGAGGAAAATCCCTTAAAGGGAATTCAGGTTGTATTAGAGGTACTGGGTGCATCTACAGAGGTAACTAGTGTAAAAGTCCATACCCCGCTTACTCCATACCGAACTGCCAAGATTGAACTTAGTACTAATGAAGAAAGTCTTGTCTTTGATATTGGTTTTCCAAGAAAAGAAAAATACCAATATCCTGCTGCAAAACCTGAAGTAGCTCCCGGGAGTTTTGAGGAAGATATTCTCAGGAGAGATTTTTCGATGAATGCACTTTGTGTAAGTGGAGAAGAGGGGAAATTTAAACTTTTTGATCTTGTGGATGGATTCAAGGATATTGAGAATAAAAACCTCAGAATACTTCATCCGGAAAGTTTTAGAGATGACCCGATTCGTCTGGTACGGGGGGTACGATTTATGCATCGTTATGCTTGCAGCTTTGATGTGGAAACAAAAAAATGTTCTCAGGATCCTGAGTTGCATTCAATATTGGCTGCGGTAAGCGAAGGGCGAAGAGTACAGGAGTTTTACAAGATTCTTTTTGAAGCAGATCCCTTTAAGATAATTGAAGACCTTGCCCGGAAAGGATTTCTTGAGCTTCTTTTCCCGGGGCTGGAAAAAAACATGCCACGTAGAGATGTGTATGAAGAATTCTCTCGAAGTGATTTCAAATTACCCGGAGCGCATATACTTCTTGCTTTTTTGATGAAGAATCTTGAGCCTTCTCAGGCAAAGCATCTTATGCAGTATATCCCTATCTCAAAAGAAGAAAGAAAACTGGTATTTTCAATAGTCTGAATATGTTTATTGCCTATTTTTCATATTTACTTGAAGCGGCACGAGGTGTTCTTCTTGATTTGGGAGTTTCAGATTTGCTAGTAGATTCGCTTATAAAGGAGTATTCTACCGGGATTCCTTTAATTGAACCTACTCCTGAAAAAGAACACCCCGCGCGATTGAGAATAGGTTCATCTCTGGCGATACATCTTTCAAAAGATCTCCATAAAGCCGGATATGAACATTCTCCTGAAACACTGGCGGAGCGTATCGCTTCAAAGATATGCTCCCGTGAAGAGTCTGATTTTCATGTCGATGTTGGCAATAAGATTTTTCTAAATGCCCATCCGACAGATTCGTTTTTTTTAAAATTCACAGGAACTACCATTCAATCTACAGTGGAATCTTTTTACCTTGAGAGATGTCTCAAAGCCGACCCGGAATATCTCAAAAAAATCGCCTTAACGCTTCGGGAAGCCGTTTTGAAAATTGGGAGTGCCGAGGAGATTTTACATCATATATGTGAACTGGAGGTTTCCAGAGTCGATAGGATAGTTTTATTACTTGCTTTGTTGTCTGACGAAGAGTTTGATATAGCTGCGGTAAAAAAGGGAGTGCCATATAGTAATAACCCCCTTTCTGTGCTTTCTCAATGTCGATCAATTTTACAAATCCGGGATGATATAACTCCTCAATCGGGTTCACGAAACCCCTACTCAAAACCCGCATATCTTACTATGCTTGATATAAATATAAAAAATACTGAAGAGTTAATTGCAAGATTCAGATACCTCGAGTTGCACGCTACCTTAAGAAAAAGACCTGAACTTTTATGGAAAGAAATATTCAGTAGTGTGTTGTCTTTGCGTTCGTTATGGAATGACCCCTGGGGGAGAGTTGCCTTGGGGGGAGTTTTAAAAACATCAGATGAAGATAAGATAATGTATCTGAAAGAAATGATGAAGTGGATTTTTGTTTGCTGGGAAAGGTATGCAGGTATTCTTGAGCGAGTATCAATTGAAGAGGTGTGTTTTGAAAAATAATATTTTTATTTTGAGAGTCGTATATATCGGAGCACTGCTATCGCTTCTTTCTATATTATTCAGTTTTCTTATGGGTGCTTCATTTGGAATATCTGAAGAAAGTTATAAAAACAGGCTTAAGAGCTCAGCTGAAGAAGTCTTTTATACTGTGTATAAGGGTGATGTTGAGAAGAAAGACGCAGTAGTAAAAAAATCCTGGAACTACATGCAACGTGCGCATTTACATGCCGGCTCTATTGGTGCTACCGCACTTGCCGGAGTTGCATGTATGATGGTGCTTACTGCTTCGACTCCGGGTGTTCTGGGCTCTACCTCAGCTTTTCTTTGGGGACTTGGGGGGCTTCTTTATGGTCTGTTCTGGTTATTTGCCGGTTTTGAAGCCCCGCATCTTGGCAGTACCGCTCTTGCCAAAGAGTCTTTTGAGGTTTTGGGAGTCAGTGGTGCAGCATGCAGTATTCTGGGGGCAGGAGGAGTCTTTTTATCAGTTTTGCTACATTTTTTCAGACTTAGATAAGACATTGATAATATTATAAATATTTTATTTTTACTGCTCTGTGTTCTATAGTTTGAATTTAGCACTAGTTAAATACTAGATTTATGGTTATCTTACGGAGGTAGTAATTCCAGGAATAACTTATGGCAAGAAATGCGCAGATAAAACATCAAAGCAGACATACCGGGAGGCAATACGGCTCTCATACTATTCCGAGAGAGCCCCTTGGGACTCCAGGATCAAAACAGAGGAATATGAAACTGGGGCTTAAACAAATAATACTTTTTTGGTCAGTAACTCTGATTATGATGCTTGTCGTTTTTGTCTCTGGTTTCAAAGCCGGGAAAGTTGAAGGTGCCAGAGAGATTCTTGATCAGGTTGATCAGCAGATGGTTCGTCTTCCTGTAGTTCGACCCTATAATCTGCTTTCAGAGAGTGATTCTGATGTAGTTTCTTCAAAAGATTCATCAAAGACCGTTACTGATACCAAGTTGAATGCCTTACAACAGGAAGATTCAAGAATCGATTTTACCAAAGAAGAAAAACTTCCTTCCGCTTCTCCTCCTGTAGTTGCTCCCGTAGTTGCAAAAAAAGAGATGCCTAAGGAAGTTTCCAAAGTTCAATCAGGCAAAAAAGAAGAAGTTTACGAAGAGATATATCCCGGAAGAAAGTTATTTCCACCACCTTCTCAAAAACTGGAAGAAGATACTACTGAAGCACTTCAGGAAGAAGCAGTGATTGAGCCATTGTTACCCGAAATAGCGGCTCCCCCTGCCGCTGCTCAAGTAAAGAAGCCTTCTATTGAAACATACGCTCCGACCCCTGGATGGTATGTACAGATTGCGGCAGCTCCTTCTCAGGAGGATGCTCGTAGACATTTAGAGAAAATGAGTGGGCATAGTCTTGAAGTAAAGATCGAAGAAGCATCTATCAGGGACAAGGTTTATTACAGGATACTTGTTGGTCCTTATGGAGAAAGAAAGGATGCCCTGTCAAATAGAGGCAGGATTAAGACCGCTTCCGGAGTGAGCGGAGAGCCATTTATTCGTCAGGTCAAGTAGCAATTTCTAATATGAAGTCTCGTCCTTTTTCTTTTGTTCAGTCTTTAAGAACTGATATTGGCAAGGTAAGAAAAGAAAATCAGGATTCCTATGCGGCAGTAATTGCAGACGACTGGATTCTCCTGGTGGTGTGCGATGGTATGGGAGGCACTAAAGGTGGTTCTGTTGCCTCGATTCTTGCAGTTGAAGTGATTTTAAAACGTCTTTCCCCCGAAAGCCAGATGCCAAACATTGCTTCTGTACAAAGAGCAATGGAAGAGGCAAATGCCGTGCTTCATACCTACGGAAAACAGCATGAAGGTTTTGAAGAAATGGGCACTACTGCGCTGGTGTTTTTCTGTGGACCCGCTTCTTGTTTTGTAGCTCACGTAGGCGACTCAAGATTATATCGTATGAGAAAGGGGACGCTTGAACAACTTACCAGAGATCATACCTGGGTTCAGGAACTTGTTGATTCCGGAGCTATGGAAGCAAGTAATGCTGAAAAATCACCAGTGTCTCATTTATTGACCCGTGCGTTTGGTACTCGTGAAGATGTTGAGATCGAAATTCGGAAACTGGAACATCCTCAGGAAGGTGATTTTTATTTTTTATGTTCCGATGGATTGTATGGCTCAGTGTCTCAGGAGGAAATGAGCACTACTGCATCTACCGTATCTGCAAGTACCGTAGATGAGACGGTAGAAGCGCTTCTTGACCGTGCACTGGATTCTGGCGGGAAGGATAATATTACTGTTGCCGGGTTATATATAGTAAGTTCCCAGAAGAAATCTCAGAAGAAAGATTCGAGCACCGGGAAATCTCTACCTCCTGTTCGTATGATGGTTTCAGGTAAGAGTGGCATTGATATAGATCAATTGCTGTATGAAATTGATGATACCGCTAATCCGCTTCTCGATATCGCTGATGAAACTTCAAGAGAAGTCTCTCCCGAACTGCTATCCGGAAAAAGTACTTTTCATCAGAACACCTCATTTATTTCATTTTTTGTTTTTGGAATATTTCTTTCTGTTGTGGTGATGTTGTTTATTGCCGTACAAAAACAAGAACCCTTGCAGTATGCTGAAGATGTTTCTCAGGTGTCTGAAAGTATAATTGATGAAGCAGGTCTTGCCCGTCTTAATGAAGTGAGGGCGGCGGTAGAGCAGCGAAAAGCATTTGAAGTAAGTTCGGTTTTTTCTGTTTCCCCCTCTCCCTTTTCGGAAATCAACTTAACACGCTCTTATTTTGATGATGTCAGCAGGAAATTTTATACTCTTTCTTCAGAAGCTCCTCATATAACGCTTCCCGTTTCTCAAAAGCTATTACCTGATGAACGTCCTGTTAGACCTATCGTATGGGAGCATGAAGAGGAGCGTATAGAAAGATTTAGAAAAGGTTCAGGAGCGGTACGACAAATAGAGCGAAAGAGAGCTGCCCCTGCTCCGAAAAAAGAAACATTTGAAAACTCTGAGGAGGCTCCGGTTCCTGCTATTTTAAGCACCGATGAAATCCATTCAGTTATTGAGGAAAAAGAATTACTGCGTAGTAGAATTGCAGATACCGATGAAAAAATTCTCCAACTTTCCCTTCGCTCCATAGAAGAACGGGATATCTTGGTAAAAGATTTACATCTGAAAGTGTCAATTTTAAATGATGAATTGCTTGAAATTCGTCAGGAAGATGAACGACTGCACAGACAGGTTCTGCACTTAAAAACATTTATGGAAGAAGTTGAATTAGGAAATTTCATGCAGATTGCAGAACGCTTGCTTCCTTTTGAACCAGCTCTTGAAGTTTCCATAAAGCATATAAGAAGGCTTGAGCGGGAAGTTGGTAATACGAGAAGAGTACTTGAGAGGACAGACGATGAAATTGCTCTTGCCAACAAGCTTTCAACTCTCATGCGGGAAAAAGGTGATACCGAAGTACATTTTCAGGCTAAGCTGCGGGCGCTCATAGAAAAAAGAATTAATACCGTTAATATTCACAGAAGTTTACTAAAGTATCTTGTCCATGTACTGACTTTTCAAAGGAATGCTTCTGTTCGTGCCGTAGGTTATTTAAATGCATACACTGAGCTGGGAGGAGAGAGAGCAAGAGAGCTGCTGCGTAATTTGACTGAAGAGCGAGACTCACTGTATTCTCAATTCTCCATTTTGCAAAAAATGCTTTCTGATTCAGATGAAATCAAGCACAACAGGGTGATGTATCTTAAGATGGCAAAGTTGGATTACTAGCTCGTAGCGTGTTCTCTGTTCTTTCCAGGCGTTTCATTTCTGAATTTGATATTCTGCTTATTAATTGAAAAGTACTAAGAAGTTTTAATGAATCGATACGCCATTTTAAGTGTGACAGATAAATCCGGGATTGTGGATTTTGCCAGAGGGCTTGTTAAAAACGGATTTATAATTCTTTCTACAGGGGGCACTGCCCGGGTTCTTAAAGATAATAGTGTGCCGTACACCTATATTTCTGATTTTACCGGGCAGAATGAGATTCTTGGCGGTAGAGTGAAAACTCTACATCCCAAGGTGCATGCAGGGATACTTTCTCGAAGAGGTAATCAGGATGATGTGCGGGAAATGCAGGAAGGTGGTTTTGCATATATAGATGTAGTTGCAGTGAATCTGTATCCATTTATTCAGGTTAGAGAGGAAAAGGGTGATTCTCTAACTTCTCAGGAAATGGTGGAATATATAGATATTGGTGGTCCTACCATGCTTCGTGCTTCCGCGAAAAATTTTCATTCCGTATATTCAGTGATTGACCCGAAAGATTATCCGGCTGTCCTGTCTGCTCTTGATCAGAAGAGCGAAGAAGAAAGGCTTTTACTACGTAAGTCTCTTGCTGCAAAAGTATTTGCTCATACTTCGGCATATGATCTTGCTATTTCTGAATATTTGTCAGCAGGGGACGATGGTGAAGAAACTGCGATGCCTCGTTACACAGGCTGTGTTCTTGAACGTTCGCAGGCGCTTCGTTATGGAGAAAATCCTCATCAATCAGCTTCATGTTATGCTCCTCTTGGGTCGGATGGTCTTTCTTATTTGAAACAGCTTCAGGGTAAGGAGCTTTCTTACAATAATCTGGGAGATATTTCTGCTGCGGTATCTTTGGGTCTTGATGTTATAAGATATGACAAGAGCAAGATCAGCAGTGTGATCATAAAACATGCAAATCCTTGTGGTGTTTCGTATGGAAGCACTCTTGAAGAAAGTTTCAGAGGAGCGCTCTCCTGTGACCCGGTGAGTCCATTTGGTGGCGTTATCTTTTTTAGTCATCCATTGGATGGGGTAACGGCAAAAATTATAATAGAAGCTTTTTATGAAGTGGTGATCGCACCTCAAGTGGAACCGGAAGCAAAAGAGCTTCTCTCTACAAAAAAGAATCTTCGAGTGATTGAAGCCGATTATTCTGCCTTGGAAAATCTGCTTGCATCCGGAATTTCGTATAAGTCGATACCGGGAGCTTATTTACTTCAAGCTCCTGATGTTGTTACCGGTGTACTGGATGGAGAGTCGAAGTGGGTTTCTGGAAACGCGTTTGAAGGTACTGAGAAAGAAGATGCCGGGCTTGCATGGGTTACTGTGAAGCATGTTAATTCTAATGCGATTACTATTGCTTCCGGGGGTAAGGTGATCGGAATTGGGGCGGGGCAGATGAATCGACTTGATTCATCTCGTATTGCGGTTGAGAGGGCGCATCAGTTTGGTTTTTCAACAAAAGGGGCGGTCGTCGCAAGTGATGCGTTTTTTCCGTTTCCTGATAGTATAGAAGTGTTCAGGGATGCAGGGGTGGGGCTTATTGTGCAGCCGGGGGGGTCGGTTCGGGATAAGGAAGTTTTTGAGGCGGCTAATGATTTTCGGATTAAGATGATATGTACCGGTAAGAGGCATTTTAAACATTAGTTGGTGATTGTGAGTTCTTGGTTTGTTTGAATTGAGCGCCTCGGTCTTTTGCTCAAATGGCTCCCTCGGGTAGTTTGTGGACTGGTTTAAACGATAGGGTGTTGCCCTCAGTCCGCTTGAGTTTTCGCAAAAGACCGAGGCGCTCAATTCAAACTACGTTCGTACTTTGGTAGTTGAGTTTTTTGAATTTGTTGCAATAAAATCTGTATTTGAACTTATTGCAATAATCTGTAGGGGTAGGGCTTGCCCCTACCCGCTAATTCAAAAGACCGCACTATAGTATTTTGTTTAAATTGATTGCTGTGTCTTTGTGGAGAACTTGGTCATATGAAAAATATTTTAGTTATTGGTGGGGGGGGGAGAGAGCATGCGCTTTCATGGAAATTGTCTCGGAGTGAGAAAGTTGGGACGGTGTATATTGCCCCTGGGAATGCTGCCCGGTTTGAGAAATCTGAAAATGTTTCTATTGGTGCTATGGATATTCCTGCTCTTGTGGATTTTGTGAAGAGGAGTGGAGTGTATTTTACGGTTGTTGGACCTGAGGCGCCACTTGCTGCCGGGGTAGTTGATGCGTTTAGGAAAGAAGGACTTCCTGTGTTTGGTCCTTTGCAGGTTGCGGCACGGCTTGAAGCTTCCAAAGTATTTGCTAAAGAAGTTATGGAGGCGGCGGGAGTACCGACTGCTCGGGCGAAGAGTTTTTCTGATCCGGCTGAGGCGCATGCTTATGTTGATGAGTTGGGTGCTCCGATTGTAATTAAGGCGGATGGACTTGCTGCGGGGAAGGGAGTGGTGGTTGCGCTTGATTCTCTTGGTGCGCATGAGGCAGTGAAAGATTGTCTTGAAAGTCAGAAGTTTGGCTCATCTGGTGCTGAGGTGCTGATTGAGGAGTTTCTTCCTGGAAAGGAAGCGTCTGTGATGGCGATTATCTCTGGTGATTCCATTTGTATGCTTCCTGCGAGTTCAGACTATAAACGGGTGTTTGATAATCAGGAAGGTCCTAATACAGGGGGGATGGGTGCGATTAGTCCTACTGGGGTATTTCCTGAATCTCGTCTGGAGGAGGTTAAGGAGACGGTGTTTCGTCCGGTAGTTAAAGAGCTTTTGGGGAGAGGTGTTCCATATACCGGTTTTCTTTATGCAGGGTTGATGGTGGCTGAAGATGGTTCATACAAAGTACTTGAGTTTAATTGTCGTCTTGGTGACCCGGAAACTCAGGCTCTTATGCTTCGTATTGAAGATGACTTATTTAGCTTACTTGAATGTGCTGTGTTTACTCCTGAGAAGCTGCCTTCGCAGGTGACTTTGTCCGCTAAGACTGCCTTAACCGTGGTACTTGCTTCAGAGGGGTATCCTGGAGAGGTAAATGATGGAAAAGAAATTACAGGAATCTCTTCTGTGCCGCATGATGTTATGGTCTTTCAGGCAGGAACAAAACAGAGAGGAGATTCGGTAATCTCGTCTGGAGGGAGAATACTTTCAGTTACTTTTCTGGAAGATACCTGTGAGAAGGTCAGAGAAAAAGTATATAACGCAATTCCTCAAATTTCTTTTGAAGGGATGCATTATAGAAAAGATATTGGACTATAGGAGTAAGTACCTGTGACACAATCAAAATATTCTCCCTATATTATTGTTATAGTAGCGGCACTTGGTTATTTTGTAGATGTATTTGATCTCTGGCTGTTTGCTAATTTTCGAATACAAAGTCTTACTGATCTTGGGCTTTCTGAAAAAGAAGTTACTTCGTATGGGGTGATTCTGATTAATTGTCAGCAGATAGGTTTACTGATTGGTGGAGTGCTTTGGGGTATGCTGGGAGACAAGAAGGGTAGAACCAGTGTCTTATTTGGTTCGATATTACTTTATTCCATAGGGAATCTGTTAAATGCATTTGTAACTGATGTATATCAGTATGCAGTGTTACGGTTCATTACTGGTGTTGGTCTTGCTGGTGAGATTGGTGCGGGTATTACTCTTGTTTGTGAGGTGCTCCCTAAAAATAAAAGGGGTATTGGTACTACCATCGTTGCTACCTGTGGTGTCGCAGGAGCAATTGGTGCCGCACTTGCCGGAAAATATCTGGAATGGAGACCTGCATATTTTATTGGCGGATGTATGGGACTTTCACTTCTTGCACTTCGGGTTTTTGCTCATGACTCTGGTGTGTATAAGAAAATGGAATTATCCGAGGATGTTATTAAAGGTTCATTGAAAATGCTTCTTTCCAAAAGAGAAAGAGTGTCCAGGTTCTTTAAATGCGTTCTTTTGGGTGCGCCTGTTTATGTAACCTTTGGAATCTTTGCAACATTTTCTCCTGAGATAGCAAAGGGGATGAGTATCGATGGTCAAGTATCGGTTCCTGATGTGATGTTACTGGCATCTATTGGAATTACACTGGGGGATTTTTTTGCAGGGGCTTTTAGTCAGATAGTAAAAAAACGAAGACTGCCTATCGCTGTTTTTATGTTTTGCTCTCTTTTGATTTCTATATACATATCGCTTGGCTATGTTAAAACTGCGGTACAGTATAATTATTTTGTTGGAGCGGTTGGGTTTTTTAGTGGCTACTGGGCATGTTTGATTACTCTTTCTGCCGAGCAGTTTGGTACCAATCTTAGAGCTACCACAACCACGATGATTCCTAATCTGGTGCGTGCTCTGTTGATACCGCTTACTCTTGGATATTCATTCCTTACGCAGCATTTTGAAATAACACCAGCACTCCTGATTCTTCTTGCAATAACCTACAGTATCTCAGGATATTCTTTGTTCTCGCTCAAGGAGACATTTCATAAAGATTTGGATTTTTATGAAGAGTAGAAGTTTATAAGACACTGATAATATTTGGATTATTTTTCTATTCCTCAATTACAATGTTGGGTTTTTGTATTTTGTAGGTTTTTAGTGTATTAAATGAACCTTCAAACATACCGTTGGCTTTTTAAATCGTGTCCATACGGTCTATATGGGTAGTTTCGATTAAGTATGGTTTTTTAAGATTTTTATTTAAAAGTCATTTAGCTCTTCTTTCCTTTTTAAATTTAACAAGAAAATCTTCACAGGATTTTTCTTTTAAGGGTCTGTTGATGCAGGTCTTAGAAGAAAAATCCGTGGTGGATTTTTTTTGTTTTTAGATAGGAGAACGAAATGTGCAAATTTTTCAAAAGCGTTAAGCGGAACATTGACGATTTCATCATGATTCTTGAGGAGACTGAAAGAATCATTGGTAACGGTTTTCTGGACAGGTTGGAAGACGTGGAGGAAGGGATTCCTGAAGAAACACTGGAAATGGTGAGAAACGCAAGGAAGGAGTGGTCGCTTGGCACTTTGAGGGACGCTTTAAGCTACCTGAAAGAATGCCAGGATCGCGATACTGAACAATGGGAATTTCGTAGACTGGACAGGGAGCTTACCTTCGTCTTCGTCGGGTGCCTGATTATTCAGTTAAAGGCGAGCATAGAGCCAGGCTTTGTGAATAAATCCTTTATCGCGCGGACGTTTTCTGCAGTTTACAACGTGCAGTACCTGGCTTATCAGGAAGCCGTCGCCGCGGATTGGCAGTTGGCTACACAATCGTAACAATTTTGGTTTTTTATTTTTTAGGAGTTTGTAATGAACAAGAACGAGAATATTGTAGCACTCGGAGAAAATCTCGCGAGTTTCGAAAAAGTTTTAAGAAACGCACTTCTCTGCGTTGAAGAATCTTTTGACATACTCTGCGCTTGTGGAGGTTTGTCAGAAGATCAGGAATCAAAAAAAGCCTGGTCAATGAAGTTTTTTCAAGACGCTTTAATTGTGCTGGAGCAGCTGAAGATGAAAATCAACAAATCTCCAGATGTCTATATTCTTCTTTCTAGTCAACCGAGCGCCCTTTTGGATTCAGTTGTCGCGGGTGTCGCTTTGTTGTTCGCAGATGGAGTCACTCCTGATTCAAAGGGGCAGATAGCTCCGTCTGAAGATCTGCAAGAACTCGTTGAGGTATTGGCCGCCGCGAGAGACCTTAAATACTGCTTTGATTTTATTCCATCGCCTGAACGCACATCTGACGAGCAGCGTGAACGTGAAAAACGTGCATATATTTAGTAAAATGTGCTGCGGGTAACGGACATTAGGTGAGGTTTTTGATTTTTAATCGAAACACCCACCTTATTTAAATCATCATGTGTTTGGTACTTTGGTAGTGAGGATGTATATCCAGGGGATTATTGCAGCAAGAAGATATATCAGGCAGAGTCCGTTTATTATTCCTTTCAGGTTTCTTTGCTTTCTTACCAGTGCAGTCAGGAACAATACTACAATAATGGCAAGACTTTTTACAAGGATGAGTGCGTTATCAGTACCAATTAGGCGCATGAGTTTCTGGAGAAAAATATTTCCCTCGGCTTGTATTCCAAAATAGTGGATTCCCATAGAAGTAAGGTAACCATCCATTACTTGAAGTGATGCAAGAAAGAGTCCCGCACAAACAATGTCACGAGAGGGCGCTTCAAATTCAAACACGAATGCGGCGTTGTTTGGTAGAGTGATAACCACTGTGGGAGCGCGGGAGCGTTTTGGTGCTTCGTTTTCATTGTATTCTTTCAGGCTCGCACTTAAGTTTGCACCGGAAAGACTCAGGACATAAGTTTTACTTCTTTGGGGTTTTTTAAGAGCATCCTTGGGGATTTCGGTAATGGAAGGGGCTTTGGAAAAAGTGTGTACCTCGTGTACTTGCGGATTTTCTTCAAGATATGAAATGATCTCTTGAGCGTTTCTGGGACGATTCTGGGGTTTTCTTTGGAGTAACCACATGACCAGTTCATTCAGCCAGCCGGGAGTTGAAGGAGTAAGCACTCGGGGGGAGGGAGGTAGTGGTCCAATATGCATTTTCATTACCTCTGCCGGGCGTTCGCTCTGAAAAGGATTTGTCTGGGTAATGACTTCATATAGACATACTCCAAGGGCGTAAAAATCAAGAGACGGACTGGGCGTTTCTCCCATCCATGCTTCAGGTGCAATGTAGGGCATGGAGCCAACTTTTTGTTTTGGAGAAGTGAGTCGGGATTCTTTAATGCGTGCAATACCAAAATCGGTAATCTTGACAGTATAATCTTCATTCACAAGAATATTTGCAGGTTTGAGATCCCGATGGATTATCCCAAGACTGTGTATCGCCTGAAGCCCTTCGCATATTGAATAAAGTAATTTCCAGATTCCGGCTTGGGGAAAGCCTCTTGAATATATTATTTGTTCAAGATTGGGCGTCTTAACATAAGGCATGCATATGTACACATATTCACCTGAAGTGCCTACATCAAGCAGTTCTATAATCATGGGATGGTGAATCTGGGTGAGCAGTTTTGCTTCCTGGAGAAATCGTTCCAGGTGGGTTTCATCAGAGAGGAGGGAGTGGTGGAGGATTTTTATTGCAATATCATCTTTTATGAGATTACTTAAATCATTTGCATGATACACTGATGCCATACCACCATCTGCGATATGGTCTTGTATTTGGTAGCGCTCGGCAATAATTGTCCCTGCCCCAAGTCGCTTGCCCGCTATGTGATAAGAAGATACGTCCATAGAGAATATTCTATCGACATAGTAGCCATCTCACTTGATCTATTAAAATCACTAATGCAGTAATTTTAGCTACTTAGGGATAAATTGAGTCAGACTACCTTAAATTTTAGATAAGTGTTTGAAAAGAATAGAGCTAAGAGGGTTTTTTCATGTCATCTTCTGAAAAAGTGCAGGTGAGTGGTGAGCAGTTGTCCATCGAGGTTGATGCGACTACAGATCAGCAATACGTAGATGTATGCGGGCTAAAAATCCGTCTTGCAAAGCCATATGAACTTGATTTTGAGTGGATTGGAAATAGAACCGTTCTTCATCAGCTTCAGGCGTGCTGGTTTTGTGCATCTCCCGAAGAGAAGCCAATGAACCCCAGGCTGGTTGGTAAGCCCGGTGTGGGTAAAACTGCGCTTGCATACGCTGCCGGGAAGTTTCTTGGACTACCTGTTTATTTCTTTCAAGGTACTGCGGACACTAAACCAAATGATCTTCTTATTAATCCTCTGGTGGTGGAAACCTCAGGTGAACACTCTCACGTTGAATATATTGCAAGTACCGTTATTAGTGCCATGATTGTTGGCGGAGTCCTCATTCTTGATGAAGGTAACAGAATGCAGGAAAAAGCCTGGGCTTCACTTGCACCGCTTCTTGATTCAAGAAGGTATATCGAGTCCATTTCTGTAGGGCTGACTCTTAAGGCGCATCCAAATTTTCGGTTTATTGCAACGATGAATGACGATGCCTCTTGTTTTGAGCTTCCTGAGTATATCAAATCAAGACTTCATCCACACATAAATCTTGATTTTCCTGATCGCTCAGAAGAAAGAAAGATTCTTGAAGTGAACCTGCCATTTACAAATCCCACGGTGCTTGATTATGTTGCAGACTTTCTAAACATAGCCCGGCGTGAAGGTGAAGAGTACACCCCACGTGATGGTATTCATATTGCAAACTATGCCGGTAAACTTGTTGATTACGAAACCTACTGCGGTCGAGAAATAGATCCAGGTGAAGCAGTGATAAAATCAATCGAACAGATTCTGGGAATTCGCCAGGCAAGGTTCGTAAAGCAGATACTCTGGCGAGAACGGGCAGCATAAGTTTTCAATCATTTCTTCTCCAGTTCTTCCCATCTAAGGTACAGAGAGTTTATTTTTTCCTGAGCTTTTGCGAGTTGGTCGCAGAGGTTTTGTAGTTTGCTGTTATCAGTGCAGTTACCTACTTCTTCGGAGAGTCTGGAGACTTCTTCTTCAGCATTTGAGATGTTTTCTTCCATCATGGAGAGTTCTCTTTGTTCGTTGAAGCTTAGTTTGCCTTGTTTTTTGGTGGAGGTTTTTTCGGGTGAGGAGGTTTGGGTGTTCTGGTGGTCTTTCGTGTGTTCGGGGGAATCTGATTTTTTCAGGTCTTTCAGATATTGTTCGCATGAGGCGTATGATTTTGTATTTCCAAAACCATCTAGCCCTAAAAATGAGGTGCAGACTATATCAAGCATATATCTGTCGTGAGTTATCAGGATAAGGGCACCTTTAAAATCAAGAAGACTTTCTTCCAGAACTTCCAGAGTCATAATATCAAGATCGTTTGTTGGCTCATCCAGTAGGAGTACATCCGGGGTTTCAAGCATGAGTGAGGCAATTCTCAGACGTGCTTTTTCTCCACCTGAAAGACTTCCATAGGGTTGTTTTATTGCTCTACCATCAAATCCAAACCTTTGTGCCCATGCAGCAACATGGATGGAATTTCCTTGAAAAAGAACCGAGTCGCCATCAGGAGCAAGTACACAATCCATAGGTGTCTGCTCTTCAATGTGAGAAGAGAACTGACTGAAATAACTGATGTTCAGTGTATTGGCTCTTTTGATGGTGCCACTCTGAGGTAAAAGTTCTGAGAGTATGAGTTTTAAAATAGTGCTTTTCCCGGAACCATTAGGTCCGAGTATGCCCAGGGCATCTCCTGCTGATAGCTTGAAATTGAGTTCTTTTAAAAGCGGTTTTTCTTCAAATCCAAATGAGACGTTTTCAAACTCAATCAGGTCTTTGGTTTTTCTTCCTGAGGCAGAAAATTCAATATTTGCTTTATTGATTTGTCTTCGGGAGATATTTTTCTTCACGTCAGATATAAGCGCATGCGCAGAATCGGAGCGATATTTTGCCTTTGTGCCACGAGCTTTAACTCCTTGCCTGAGCCATTCAAGTTCACTCCGGGCTTTATTTTTCATGCTCTCTATCTGTCTTTGATCAGCTTCCAGGAATGCCTCACGTGAAAGAAGGTATTCCTTGTATCCTCCTTTTGAAGGGAAATGGCTGTTGGGGTATATCGGATTTATTTCAAGTATTTCCAAGGCAAATGATTCTAGGAGCCTTCTGTCATGTGATATCATGACAATACCGGCGGACAGTGATTGCAGTATGCCTTCAAGCTGTAAAATGGAGTCCATGTCCAGGTGGTTACTTGGTTCATCCAGGAGTAGAAGATTAGCATCTTCTGCGAAGACCAGTGAGAGCTGAATTTTTTTTCTTTGTCCTCCGGACAGTTGAGAAAGGGGGATTTTTAAGTCAGTGATACCGAATCGGTCAAGATAGGCATGTGCGCTATTTATATCTATGGTATTTCCTGTGCCGGCAGAAGCTCTACCGGAAAGAATATCCTCGACATTCATGGATAGATTGAAGGGAACAAGCTGTTCTGCATAGGAGATGAGGAGGTCTTTTGATTTGTGGACTTCTCCGGAATCAACATCTTCAAATCCCGCAAGTATCTTTAGGAATGTAGATTTACCTTTTCCATTAGGACCTATGATGCCGATTCTACTTCTGGTGCCGATGGCGTATGATAGAGAGTCAAAGAGAGTACTGTCTCCAAATTGCTTTGAGATATTTGATAGTTGAATAGCAGAGTTCATGACGAGTTTTTATCTCATAATATTCTGACTTGCAATCCAGGCGGTAGTCCAGGCAGATTGGAAATTGAAGCCGCCAGTGACCCCATCTATGTCAAGTACTTCTCCTGCAAAGAAGAGATTTTTTACGAGCTTGCTTTCCATTGTTTTGAAATTGACTTCTTTCAGAGAGACCCCTCCTGCGGTGACGAATTCTTCTTTGAATACCCCTTTGCCTTGAATAGTGAAGCAGCAGGAAGAAAGTTTCTGGACGATGAGATCTATCTTTGTTTTTGAAAGTTCCTGATATTGCAGATTCTCTTCTGAAAAGAGAATGGAGATAAGCCGCTGCCAGAATGAAGCCGGAAGAGAAAATGGATTTAGCGAAGTAAGCTGTTTTTGCAGGTGTGCTGATCTGAAGTTTGTTAGAATTTCTTTTGCTTCATCGAGTGAGTACCTGGGTATAAAGTTGATATGAAGTTTTGTATTGTAGTTTTCCTGATGAAGTACCCGTGCTGCTTTTGACGAAAGTACGATGATAGCTGGTCCACTTAGTCCCCAGTGGGTAATCAGGAGGGGAGCTCGATGTCTAAACTTTTTACTATCAAGAGGAAGTTTTGCTTCCACTTCCTGAAAACTTATTCCCGCAAGATCGGTAATGAGGGGGTCGGTAATGGTAAAGGTAAAGAGTGAAGGTACGGGCGGGACTATGCGGTGTCCCAGTGATTCTGCAAGTGAGAAGCTTTTTTCATTACCTCCGGAAGCTATAAGCACTGATGTTGCTGTATGTTCTGAGGTGTTTGTTTTTAGAAAAAACCGATCTGCTGTCTTGTCTTTGGAGATACTGTAGACTTTTTCTCCAGGGTGGATGCTGATATTGTGATTTTTCGCTTCTTCTAACAAGCAATCAGCGATGGTTTGAGAGGTATTACTTTTAGGAAATACTCGTTTATCTTTTTCTACTTTTAGAGCTACTCCATGAGTGTCGAACCACCCCATGGTTTCTTTTACACCAAAGGTAGTAAAAGGACCTAAAAGTTCTTTGCCTCCTCTTGGGTAGTTGTGTGTCAGTTCTTTGGGGTCAAGTGTGTAATTCGTTACATTACATCGTCCGCCGCCTGAGATAAGAACTTTTGAAAGTAATTTTTTACTGGCTTCAAAAACGCTGATTTTTGTCTTAGGTTTTTTCTTTGCAGTGTTAATTGCAGCAAAGATTCCGGCTGCTCCACCGCCAATGATTATAATGTCGTTTTTAGAGTGCATCAAAAAGAAAAATTTTATCTGTGTTGTATCTCGTCTGTAGATGAAAAAAAGGAGAGATAAAAAACTAAAAACGCTCCGTGTGAAAAATACAAAAGGCAGAAGCCCAAGGTTAGAGGAAGTAAAAGAGAATTTCTCTATAACTTCATAACCTCGGGACTCCTTTCCACGGTTTGCTACATTCCTATGCAGCTGGTGCCAAATCATTGGAACCACCGTCGTTGTCTGGTTCTACGAGTTCTCCTCGTAAAATCAAGACGTCCTTCGGAGCTTTAATCGCAATTTTCGTATAATTGCCTTTGATCGAAAAGATCTCAAGAACAATGTTTCCGTCAATTACAATCTTTTCTCCAGCCTTCCGTGTCAAAACAAGCATTGGTTTCTCCTGCCAATGCGCTATCACCTTGTCCAAGGGTAACAGCAAAATCCTTTAAAAAACAAAAACACATAACTCAACCCATGTGAACTATGCGAGACGCCGAAGGTTCTCTGCAATAATAAGAGCTACCTTTGGCGTCCCGCACGGTCAATTTTAGGCTGAGTTAAAAAACCTGATCGTTTCTTATCTCAAGGAGGCTTTACAAAAGGCTTTATAAAAAACCCATTGAAACAAGAAGTTCTATAAATGTTATGGGGGAATTATCATAAAATGTGTGCCAGTTAAAGGCTCAGGGAGGCGGAAGCGCCCGAAATTAAAGCATATAATTGATAGCATATTAGTATTTTTAGTCTCCTCAGTGTTGCGGTTTCTATTGAATAGTTGTAGAAAGCCAACTTAAAATTCGTTGATTATTCCATTTTAAGGTAGATTAAATGACCTTTGAGTGATTACCTGAAATGAATTCAAAATTTTAATTAATCGTAAGTAACTCCTAATTTAAGGATTTGATATCATGTCTAAAGATAAATTTGATAGAAGTAAGCCTCACTTGAACGTAGGAACGATAG
>CAZTBW010000007.1:0-167529 GCA_964612555.1 uncultured Bdellovibrionales bacterium
CAGCCCATACATGGTGTTCTGTTCCCGAAGGATGGAGGATTTTATTGAAGCAAGTTTCTTTTGCAGCTCTGAATGCTGAGATTGAAATTCAACAAGTTCAAGAAAACCATTTCTTCCAAAAATAGTAAAGAAAGCGATAAGAAGAACGACTATAGTAAGGGTGAAGTTTCTTAGCATAATAGTGTGTAAGCTACACTACCGTAAGGAAAAAGTAAAAACAAAAATGCTCCATTCTGATTTAACCTGAAATTTGACGAGGATGAGCTGTGAGGGTATTCCTTAGAGACCCTTAAAGAATAAAGTTTTTAATTTTTATATAAATTATCATGGAGCAGTCCTCATGGGTTCTAAAATAAAATCTATCCAGTCCCTTCAAGTATTAGACTCGCGAGGGAACCCAACGGTGTCCGTTAAAGTAAGCCTTGATGATGGTGCGACCGGACTTGCGAGTGTTCCTTCAGGGGCTTCCACCGGTGAGCATGAAGCAATTGAACTGAGAGACGGCGATGTTGCAAAATATCGTGGTAAGGGTGTGCTTTCGGCAGTTCAGAATATCAAGAACATATCAAGTGCCATCATTGGTATGGAGGCTGACAATCAATCTGCTCTTGATGCAAAATTGATCGAACTTGATGGGACTAAAAATAAAGGCTCTCTGGGTGCCAATGCTATTCTTGGGGTTAGTCTTGCAGTAGCCCGTGCAGCGGCAGAATCTCAGGGGAAAGAATTATTTCAATACATCGGGAAAGATTCCGGAGTTACACTTCCCGTGCCACTTGTTAATGTTATCAATGGTGGGGCACACGCTAATAACTCACTTGATATTCAGGAATTTATGTTGGTTCCCTATGGGCTTCCAAGTTTCTCGGAAGCGGTTCGTGCCGCAGCAGAAGTTTTTCATGAGCTTGGCTCACTCCTGAAAGATGATGGGTATGATACCGGGGTTGGAGATGAAGGCGGATACGCCCCCCGACTTGAATCTACCGAGCTCGCTTTTGATTTTCTCCTTCGTGCAATAGAACGATCCGGGTATAAACCGGGAGAGGAAATCGGGCTTGCTCTTGATGTTGCTGCAAGTGAGATGCTGGTCGAAGGAAAGAGTGGTGGTTCTACCTATTGTTTTACAAAAGGTTCCGGGGAGCGGTATTCATCAGAGGCGCTTTCAGATCTGTACGCCTCATGGGTCGATACCTATCCCATAGTCAGTATCGAAGATGGGCTCGGAGAAAATGACTGGAGTGGCTGGCACTACCTTACTTCCAAACTTGGTTCCAGAATTCAGCTTGTCGGAGATGACCTCTTTGTTACGAATGTAGAGCGAATTGTAAAGGGTATTGAGTCTAAAGTTGGGAACTCAGTTCTTATAAAACTGAATCAGATAGGTTCTCTTACTGAAACTCTCGATTCTATCAAGATATCCCATGAGAATTTATACACCGCCGTGATTTCTCATCGCTCCGGTGAAACCGCCGACACCACGATTTCAGATCTCGCAGTGGCTACCAATTCAGGGCAAATCAAAACCGGTTCCATGTGCCGGGGTGAGCGAACTGAAAAATATAACCGCTTGCTCTGGATTGAAAATATTCTGGGTAGTGACGCAGTCTATAAAAATCCATTTAAACGGTAGTTACTTGAGTGAAGGCTAAGGCTTTAAGAATACTACGTCTTCTTTTTGCTTTTTCTATTATCGGGTTTTTATTCTCTTATATTGGCGTTAAAGAAGTACTTGGTCAGTTACAGAATATAGACCCGCTCTACTTCCTACTTTTTTTGCTTATTACCTATCCACTGATCTGGTCAAGTTGCAGAAAATGGAAGCTGTTTATTCCTGAAGGGTCAGAGCAACCTTCCATGAATCGCCTGATGAAGTATTACACCATATCCTATTTCGCAAATCTTTTTCTTCCTTCGACTTTGGGTGGTGATGTGGCGCGAAGTTATAAGCTGGGACAGTATATAAAAAGTCAGGCTGATGCACTTGTTACAACTTTTCTTGAGCGTTTAACCGGTCTTCTTGCAATGGTGATTATAGCGTTTCTGGTGATCTTGTCCGGAGTTTCTGTGGTGCCTGAGTTTACCATGTCTATTCTTTTTGTATCTTGTCTTGTTATTTTTATTTCGTGGGTGTTTCTTTCTCGTACCGGTATAGATCTTTTTTTCAGGGTAATTAGATATGTACAGCACAGGGTGGAATCAAAAGTGTTTTTGAACGGGCTGGTTCAAAAAGTGCTTTCTGTGCAGGCAGTGCTTGATAAGAGCAGGACTGTGTTTTGGAAATCTTTACTCTGGTCTTTTTTGTTTCATGTGCTTACGGTTCTTAATACGTATTTTGGGGCTCGGGCGGTGGGGTGGGATGAGGTTTCTTTTTTGCAACTTTGTATAGTGGTGCCTCTTGTGTTGTTGATCAGTATGGTTCCTGTAACTCCGGGAGGAATTGGGGTACAGGAAGGGGCTTTTGTTTATTTACTTAGCCGAATTGGAGCGAGTTCTCCCGAAGCGCTTTCTGTGGCGTTACTTCTTAGGGCGAAGACTCTTTTGCTTGGGCTTTTGGGAGCGTATTTTTTTATGCAAAAAGAAGAGAGGTAGTTTTTCCCCCCGCCGCCGGGAAGAGGAGCTGGGTGCACCTTGAGTCAAATGGCTCCCTCGAGCAGTATAAATCAGGTTTTGATGGTGGTGTGTGGCTCTCAGTCCGCTTGAGTTCGACTCAAGGTGCACCCAGCTCCTCTTCTCCACCCCCCCCTGTTTTTTATTTTGTGATGCTTGGTGATTTTGAATTATGACTGTAGGGGCAGGGCTTGCCCCTGCCCGAGTAACTGTGCTGGATGAGGGTTCTTTTTTTATTTCAGTTCGATTCTTGAGATGCAAAAGGTGGAATTTTTTTGTGTTTCGTCTGTGGCGAGCAGGATTCTGTGAATTTGTTCGAGGTTGAAATTTTTTCTTGGGACTGAGTTTTTAATGTGGGTTGTGGGGATTAGGATGTTTTTGTTTTTTTCGTTTGCTTTAAGGGTGAATATTTCTCCGTAGCGGGAATCTACTTCTGTTGTGTCTCCTGAATCATCAATGCGGATAAGAATTTGTAATTCATGTTCCGAGTTGTTTGTAAGAGAGATGGAGAGTTCATTGAAGGTGCTCCAGTCTTTGTTGCCTGCGGTTAATTCGAGACCTCCCCAATATCCTGTTTCGGTATGTACTTCTACGGAGCAGTCTAAAGTGGGGTTTCTGTTGAGGTAGGTATATTCTACGGGGCGGACCAGATTTGAGAGTTTGGAATCGGGAGACAGTAGTACGGGGTACAGTGTTTCACGTTCTTTATACAGGTTGTATCCAATAAAGATTGGTGGAATGGTGATGAGAGCGCCTATGGTGAGACCTGAGAGTAATAACGACAGATATCTTTTCCTCAGAGTAGGTTTATGGATTTTTAATTCTGTATAGGCGATTCCGGTAATTATTCCCCAAAAAGTAATATGAATATCTGTAAAGCTGGCACTTCTTCCTGTAAGTTCCTGGAGCAGCTCAATAAGACAGGCAAGAATGAGTACCAGCGCTCCTATAAAAGGTGTAGCGAGTGGTATGGAGAGTTTTAAAAAAAAGATAGACAGGAAATATACTCCCAGAAACCCGATTGGAAAATGAAGAAGGTTTGTTATGGGTTCATCTACCAGCTCATCAATAAGGACTGGAAAGGGAAATAGTAAGGAAAAGAGAAGGCAGGTGGCAATGAGTGCAATTAATTTTCTTGAGATAGTGGGTGAGGAAGCTGAAGATGACATAGGAGATGGAGGATACTACTTGATTCTTTTCAGGCTGGATTTTCTTTTTTCTGATGAGATACTTTTTGGAGTGGATTCGGGAGTATCTGTAGATTTATCCGGTGCAGCTTCTTTACTTTCTTCGGTTTTTCTTTCAGTTCTTCTCTTTAGGGGTGCCATGATTTTTTCTCCTACTGATTGGAGCATCATCTTTGCAAGTTGATGAAACACTTCCTTGGGGAGATCCTGTTCCCAGATTTTCTGCACTCCCTGATCTGAGGTCATGCCCCAAACTGCATTCCAGGGAATGATGCATTCAAAATATTCGTTATTAAAACGAAGATACGAACTGATCTTCTCATCGTCTGCCTTGGTCTCTCCTTGAAAGAACATACTTAGTTTTAGTGTAAGAGAGTGCTGATCTTTAAGATGAGCAGGAACCATTACCTCATCCTTTCTTGCATCAAGATGCACCAGAATGTGGTCGTCCTGTATCCAGGTATCAAACAATGACTTTTTTGTATTTTCAGTTGCTTGAGTCATAACAGTTGCTAAGTAGTTATTTTTATTATTTAATTTGACGTATTATCAGTTTAACTGTCCTGGATAATATACCGATATTACTTATTACAGCTTTATTTTAATAATTTTACAATACGAATGTCCAGAAAATGTCTTATTCTAAAAGTCTCAGGAGTAAACTAGCCAGGAAGAAAAAGGTTTCTCGTAGTCAGGAGCCTACTCAGGTGATTTATCTTGATACGATCATTGATGATCTGAAAAATTTAACCGATTTACATAAAACGAATCAGGAGAAGACTTCCTGGTTCCAAAAATTTGAAATTCAGGACATTAAGCAAAATGAAACCCTGGTGTATTACAAGAAAACTCTTGAAGTACTTACTCAATTAAGACGTGAAAACCCCAATTATCCTTTTCGATGGTATATAAAGGAGGCATTACTTTCTCTCTACACCTCCGGTGGTATGCCTTCGGAGATACTTTCAAGGGAAACACGTAAGCAGATATTCAGGCGCTTAAGCAGTTTGCTTCAGAGTGCCGAGGTGTTTTTTGAAATACTCTCCGGAAACGAGGTGAGAAGAGCAATTCTTGGCGAGCGGTTGGAAATCAGGGTACATAAAGAGGGTGGCGTGCTTCATCAGGTTCCACTCTTTTATTGTGAAGAAGAGAATGAACTGGTGCGAGAAATCTTGTGTGAAAGAATTGATGAGAAGGGTGTTGCCGGGGTTTTTGTGTATGAAGGTGAGGAGATTAATATAATTATTGAAAGACTTACACTTCGAAATGCTCAGTCAGATATAGTTCTAAAGCCGGTGTCCAGGCAAAACGTGAATATGCTTGAACTTATAAGAGCAAAAATGTTTAATCCCGTACTCTCCAAAAGCTTTTCAAAAATGCTTAAGGAGCGAACAAGTGGTATGCTCATCTCCGGAGCTGCAAACACAGGTAAATCATTTTTCCTGTCCGGTTTGCTTTCTACTCTGCCACTCCAGAGAATCCCTCTGGTGATCGGAAACAGTGCAAGACTCAGGGTTGTTCACCCACACGCACTCGTTTTGGATTCTGTATCAGTGGTGCACATGCTTGAAAGTAGATCACTGGAAGAGGTTGCAACAGAAATATCTAAAATGGGTATTACTGATATTTTTATAGATGATTTTACTACCTCGCTTCTTCCTTTGGTAAAGATTTTGACTGAACGCTATTCTATGTATCCTGTGGTCAGTATTCATGGGGCAATGCGGGGGGTACTACAGGCACTGTCATCTACTAAAGACGATATTGATTTTTTATGTAAACACTTTCTGGTGGTGCTTGATCTGGGTGAGGTGTGTGATGATCGAAGCCTCAAGGGTCTGTATGAAATAAAAAATAAGGATGGAGTACTTACCTGCATTAATATTGCCGAGAAAGTTGAAGGGTCATTTACCTGGAACAACTCAGGAAATGCTTGTGAATCCTCCCGATATTTTGATACTCTCAAGTTAAATGCATAAAACTGAATAAAACTCACATGAATAAAGGCGATACCATTCTAATAGTTGAAGATTCACAAGTGCAAAGAGCGGTGATGGTGAATCTGGTAAAAGAGCTGGGATATGTTCCTGTTGCAGTGGAGAAGTTTGATCAGCATATTTCTGCTGTCTTGAAGAGCCAGAATATTTCAGTAGTGCTTCTTGATCTGATGCTTCTCAATGAAGAGGGTACCCCGGTAGCGGATGGGTTTCAGTTGTGTAACGAAATAAAGGAAACTAATCCTCTGATAAAAGTGGTGATTGTATCTGCTGAAAGTGATGAGGCGGCACGAGAGTTTGCTTTGTTGCAGGGGGCGGATGGGTTTCTTGCAAAACCTTTCAAGATCAACGAACTGGAACACTGCCTTAGTGATATTTAGGATAATGGTATGAAGATTCTTGTTGTTGAACAATCAAAAGAGCAGATAGAAGATCTTTGCAGCCGTATCGAGGAGGCGGGAAAAAGAACTTTACTTAAGGGGGTGAGTGTTACCGGTGCAAGCCTGAAGGAGGTAGGTACTTTTATTCCCGAGCTGATTTTTCTTGGGCAGTTCGCCGTAAAAGATCTTGATGATATTCTTAAGCGTCTAAATGGTATTTTTCCAAGAGTGCCCATAGCACTGGTTCTTTCCAGTGAAGCGTATGTTTCAGAGTCAATAGATCTTCGTCGTTCATTTCCGGTGCGTATACTCGCACAAGGCGACATCCCTCAAATAGCCCAGATGATACTGGAGCTTGGGCATGCTCAGTCAAAGGGACGGGCGATACATAAGGGTAGAGTCCTCAGTGTTGTCCATACCAGAGGGGGTGTGGGTGCGAGTAGTTTCTCGGTGAGTGCTGCTGATGCGATCTCCCGGAATGGAAAATCGGTTGTGCTGGTTGATCTTTCTGTGAATAATCCTGACATTACAAGATGGTCATCTTACGGGATTTTACAGCAGACTGCGTTGAAGAAATTTTTCATGGAAAACCAGAAACAGCATGTGCCGGTGCACGAGCTTATTAAAGGTAGTCCTTCTTCAAACCTGAATCTTTCAGTGGTGGGGCAAATGGAAAGTTTTGTAATGTCTTACAAGATGCATGTTGATGCGCCAGATTCTGTGGTTTCTTCTTATGAAGGTATAGAGCGACTTATTGGAAAACTGACGGAGGATTTTGAGTTTGTAGTGCTTGATCTTGGTACTACCTGGGGGGTGTCGACTTTATCTGCGCTTGCGTTAAGCACTCATGTGTTTTTTGTTGTTGAAGGTACCCGGCAGAATATGCTTAGAAGTTTTGAGAACCTGAGAAGGGTAAGTGTAGAGTCTGAAGATCCTTCCGAGTTTGATTATCGTAAGTGGGCTATGGTGGTTAATGGGGTAAGTAGCCTGCATGAGGCTCGTGCTTTGTATCAGGAGTGTGAGGATATGAGTCCTCTTAATGCTTCTACTTCTATATGGGGTATGCCTCTGAGTTCAAAAGGGGGTGAATGGTGTGTTTCCGGCTACACTCTGTATGCAGCAGGTGACAAGAACTATGTATCAAGCATTGATGAGATAGTCAGAGGCACCTTTCCTGATCTTTCGTTTTAGGTTTTTTGTGTTTTTTGTGTTCAGGATAAATTATTTCTATAAATAAGCCTGAAAATAAAACTTTCCTCTTGATTCTTGTCCCATTTTGAGCTAAAGATATCCTCTATGAACAGAGTATTTTCTTTTGTGCTCATTTTTTCTGTAATTATTCTCGCGCGTTAGCGCGAAAAATATCTCCTTCTCACATTATTATCCCTTTTAGTCAGCAAGAAAATCATAAATATGCGTATTTTCGGCTCTTTAAGGGGGCTGTTTTTCTTTCACAGGTATGGTTCGGGTAGATTTTTGATTTTCGGCACTAGAGTGAGTTTGTTGCTTAGTCTCGTGCCGTAAAGTCGTGCATTTTGTTTTTCCCGAAAGGGAGTTTAGGTTTTTAAAAAGGACGATAGAAAATGTCAGTGATTGTTACTTCACCTACGAAAGTAGATCCCGTGGCTCTACTTATTGAAGCATCTGGTGGATCGAAATCTACAAAATTTAAAAGAAAGATTGGCGCAGAGCTGGAAACCTTTCTCCGTAAAGGAGGAAAGCTTGTAGATGCGTCTCATTTTATTGCCTCTCACCCTAAACACCAGGGTGAGCTTAGAAAGCAGCAAGTTGAGTTTGGTGCTTCACCAATCGAGTTAGGAGGAAGATGTTTCTCTGATATGCTTCGGCAAGAGGAGAGATTCTATCAGCTCATAAGAGATGATGGATATTCTCCTTACCCTGCCGCTGTTTATTCTGACAGGCTTGAGAATTTATCAAGGGCTGAGGTATCTTCTTACAGCCCAAGGTATTTGGAGTTTTGGGGTGTTTATCCTTCCCGAGTTAAGGGAGCAAAAGTTTTTGGCAAAGAAGTCAAAACTATAGCGCCTCTATTTGGACAGTCGTCTCATCAGTACCATCTGGGAGTTACGCCCGAAGAAATTCCACATGCACTGAATGTGGGGTATGCTGTTTCTGCTCCGGCGCTTGCACCTTTTGTTTCAGGGGGCAGATTTGATGGTATGGATAGAGGATATGCCTGTGTTCGACCTGAAATATGGAGACGGCTTTTCCCTGGAAGAACAGGAGTTTCTGCAAGAGGTTCCTGGGTTTCTTCGCTTAAAGAGCATCTTGAATTGATCAATGGATTTTCTGACTGGGTCAATCCAGAAGTAAGCCATGCGGATAAAATTGAGGGAGATCAAGGTTTACTTCAAAAGCTAAGAGATTTTAATCTCAAGGCAAGTACGCTGTGGCCTGATGTTAGGCTGAAATGGTTCATCGTAGATGATGAAGAGGTTCAGTACACCATTGAAGCCAGACACCAAGGTGCTTCTACTCTCCTTGATAACGTATCTGGCTTGGCATTTTGGACAGGTCTGATGAGGTACTTCATGGAGAACTTCGAGCAGGAAGAGTTCACTGAAAAGTTTGGTGAACATCGATTTGTTGAAGAAAATTTCATGAGCGTCGCGAAATCTGGATTTGATGCCAAAATCTTGTGGATAGGCAAGGAAGCGCAAGTTCGGGTTTCTGTAAAGGAACTTCTTCTGAATGAGCTGATTCCTTGTGCAAAAACAGGACTTGAATCTTCTGGAGTTTCTCCAGAAGAGATAAAGTACTTCCTGGATCCAGTTACAAGGACAGTTGAAACCGGACGTACTCTTGGGTCTTGGGTGAAAAGAACTGCAAAGCAGCATTCTAAGAAAGGTGCTTTGCGTATCGATCAAATTCTGATGGAATCTTTCCAGGAGAATTTTGATACAGGTCTCCCAATCTATCAGTGGGATTAGGCTAAGTTTAAACAATGATTTTTTTCGACCAGTAATGTTCTTTGCACGACTTTACTGGTCTTTTTCTGACGATTTGTTTCGTATCTAAAATAATATTCTTAATTGCGATTTTGTTTGAATTTTTGTAGGTTTCTTAGAGTAAATTTTCACAATTAAAGGGAATGGTCTTTGTTAGAAATAAAAAATATCTCATTCAGTATTGGTGAAAGTCAGATTCTTGATAATCTATCCTTTTCGATCAGGGAGGGGGAACGGGTTGGGGTGATTGGACCAAATGGTAGTGGGAAGACTACCATGTTTAACTGCATCTCTGGTTTTAATAAGCCTCAGTCGGGCAGTGTGAAGTATAACAATGAAGAACTGCTTTCGATGATTCCATCGGCGAGGTCAAAGAGAGGGGTTGGCAGATTGTTTCAGAATTTTGGGATTTTTCGCTCTATGACGGTAGAGGAAAATATACTCATTGCTCTTGAAGCACGTGCACGATCGGGTATTCTGGATAGTCTTTTCAGTAAGCGAAGATTTAAAACTGAAGTGGGAGAATATCTTTCGCGAGTAGGACTGGAATCAAAACGGCACGACAAGGCAGGGAGTTTGTCAGGAGGGCAGTTACGCCTTCTTGAAATTATCAGACTCATTGCTTTTGGTGCGAATGTCTTTTTACTTGATGAGCCGACTGCGGGTGTTTCACCCAGAATGAAAATTACCATACTTGATTCACTGAAAGAACTTATTGACCCACGTGCTATGGTGCTGTTGATTGAGCATGATATTCGTTTCATTCAGGATCTTTGTGATCGTGTAATTGTATTAAATGGTGGGACAGTAGTGCTTGATGGTACTCCCCAGGAAGTACAACAAAATCCACTGCTTCAGGAAATCTATTTTGGTACGAGAAAAGAAGAAGAGGCAGTGTCAAATGCTTGATATCCTCCCTCAACTTCTTGTAAACGCACTTATTTCAGGTAGCCTTTATGCACTTATGAGTTCCGGCTTGTCTTTGGCGTATGGGCTCCTTCGAGTGCTGAACTTTGCACATGGGCATTTAATGATGCTTGGTGCATATATTCTTCTCTATATGCTTTCTACGCTTGAGTATCCGCTCTGGCTTGCCGGATGTTTTACTTTTATTTTAATGATGGGCATCAGCATGCTCGTCTATAATCTTTTTGTACGACCCTTTACCCGTTTTGATATGATTCTCACTCTTGTTACCACGCTTGCTCTTTCCAATATGCTGGAATCAATCGTATCAATTATTTTCGGAGTAAATGTTCAGTCCTACCCTATGTATTTTGGTTTTGATGGTTATGAGTTCTGGGGAATTTTTCTTAGCAAGATTCAGCTGATAATTATATTGAGTGCTCTGGCACTTCTTTTTCTCCTTGCATTGATAATCCATAAGACCCCCTTTGGCAGAACCGTTCGGGCACTTTCTGAAGACCCCTACGCTTCTCAGGGAATTGGTATCAGTCGTCAGCTAATTACTTATATTATTTTCACTGTCGGCATTTTGATGGCGGCGTTTTCAGGTATCATGCTTGGATATGAAACGAATCTTTCTCCTACTATGGGAGGAATTTTTACCATCAAGTGTTTTGCAGCAATGATTCTTGGAGGTCTGGGGAATCTCTGGGGTACTGTGCTTGGGAGTTATATTCTTGGGTTTCTTGAGAACTTTGCAGTAGGGGTTGAAATAGGAGGGTATAGCATCCCCGCAGGGTATAAGGATGCAGTTGCGTTTGTGCTTATTCTTATAATTCTTCTTATCAAGCCCTATGGACTTTTTGGAAAAGCGGAGCGGAGTTCCTGATGGATATTTTAGCAAATGAATATGTCATTCATTTATTAATTCTGATTGCCATATATCTTATTCTTGCTCAGTCATTTAACCTTACTTGTGGGCTTGGGAGACTTCTGAATCTTGCGCATATCGCATCTTATGCAGTTGGTGCCTATGTTACTGCAATTCTGATGGTGGATTATTCTTATTCTTTTCCTTTTGCGGTATGTGCGAGCATGCTTTTCAGTGGTGGTTTTGCACTTCTTATTGGAGCCATCTCTCTTCGTCTTTCCGGGGATTATTTTGCAATTGGTACGCTTGCTTTTAGTTTTGTGATTTCTGCTCTTCTTATTAACTGGAAATCACTTACCAAGGGAGTGCTTGGTATTCCCGGTATTCCAAGACCTGAATTTATGGAAAGTGCGGCATCTGAGAATGCTATCTTTCTTGGTTTTGCGTTTTTCTGCGCGTTTATTTCCCTTGTGATTCTTTGGGTGCTCTTTAATTCTAGAATAGGAAGAAACCTGAAGATGCAGTCAGAGCATCTTCCTGCAAGTCAGGCGTTGGGGATACCGCTTTTTCGTTTAAGGAATTTCAGTTTTGTTGTTTCATCAGTTTTTGCAGGGCTTGCCGGTAGTATTTTTGCGATTTATCTTACCTACATAGACCCAAGCTCCTTTGCCCTCCATGAGATGGTATTTGTGCTTACTATCGTCATTGTTGGAAGCCCAGGGTCGTTTTGGGGAGTATGTGGAGCCACCATCTTTCTTGTTCTTCTTCCCGAACCACTCCGATTTCTTGACATAAACCCCTCAGTCCTGGGACCCGTACGTCAATTTCTTTATGCCCTGCTTTTATTTTTAGTAGTGTATGTTCGGAGAGAGAAACTCTTTCCTGTGAAGAGATTAGTGTAAATGTGATTGAAAAAACGCGAGGCTTTTTAGAAAATAAAAAACCTCGCGCGATATTTGCCATAAATCAGAATCAAAAAGAGATTCTTTGTTTAAAAAGATTCCCCATTTCGATTACGAGTCCTGTTTTTTGTTCAGAAAGAGATACTTCTCGAAAAACCCAGTCGTAGTCAGGAGTGCCGGGTTCTATTTTGCACTCATTAATAGTTGAAAGGATTGTCGATCTGTGATTTCTTTCGGAAACTTGGATATTCAGGATAAACTTTTTGGAGTTATCCTCAAGAGAAAAGATATCCTCTATGTGGTTTTGGAATAAGCCGGTTCTTTTTAGACGCCTTTCCCCTTTGCGGTTTTCTGAATAAACCATGACCTCCTCTTTTAAAAAACTATACATTCGGCTTGGGCTTTTAGAGATACGAAAAGCCACGCTACGTGCGATATCATAAGAATGATCTAGTGCTTTTTTTTGAGCCTCACTTTTTGTTTGGAGAATAGGCTTGGGTGCCATTTTGTCCGAGCAATCAAGCCTCCATTCGTCTTCGTGATCGAGTCTCATATAGAAACACTGAAGCCCGATAAGGATCTTCATATAATCACGTGTAGCAGTGAAGCACTTTATGTGATCAACACTAATGGTTCTGTACGCACTTGAGTTTTGCGGCTTTCGGTGTCCTCTAATGAGGGTTGAAAAATTACGCAACTGATCATCCAGAAGTCTAAAGTATTTATACTCCTTATTCAGTTTCCAGAATGAGAGAAGACTCTTGATTGCATCAAGGTATACACTCACTCTGTTTAGTATCTCAAGAGTTTCAGAATTAAACAGCAGAGGAATAGGGTCTTCTGATTTTCCAGATCGAGTGATTCTCCCGATTTCTCCCCTGATTTTTCTAAAATCATCTTCCCCACACGCTTCAAAGAGAAAGGACGCTTTCGCCCAACTGATAATGGCTAGAGCTTTTTCCTTATCTTTGTATGAGATCGGAATGGGAAAGCGTTCCTCCCCAAAAAAAAGTATAAACTCACCGAACAAGGTAATAACTTCTTGTGCGTTAAGTAGTGAAGCCAGCGCACGTATATAGTGTTTATGTGTCATCTTTTACCCCTTTTCCATTTGGAGTACATGGATGCACGCGTCAAACCTGATAAGACAACCTTATTAGCCTCGCGTGGTTGGGTATTCAGAGATACCTAACCACGACGAATAAACTTTCTTCCCAAAGTAAAATGTTGGTCTTATGTGCTGCATCATTTCTTGCGGGGAAGTGGTGAGAACAGCGTTTTTACAAGCCCATTGTATGATAAAGATAAAAGAGCAGTATTTATATCAAAATTAGTAAGGTATTGCAAATACAGTGTAGAATATGACTATTTTTTCCAAAACCTGATTCTTTTCAGGTCTGAGATTTCTATATAACAACTGTATGTTGAAACTATTGCAATTGAAAAAATTGATAGTCGTGAGAGGGCGCCGATTGAGGCGTGGAAGCCGATTCCCAGGAAAAGTCCCAGTAGTCTGGTTTTTTTGTTCCAGAGGAGGAAGGGGAGAGCAAATTCGATTGCGAGAGTTGCATCAGAGAGGAAGAAAAGGAGTTCATTATACTTCCATATTTCTTCCGGGGTAAATCGACCGTAATATGAAGCTAAATAAAAATAAACAGTCTCACCATTTTGCCAGTTATTATTTATTATTTTATGAAATGCGGTAGTCCAGTAGATAACAAAAACCTGCCACTGAAGAAGTACCAAACCATATCTGGGTGCCATGGGGCAGTAGTTGTGGGCGTATTTCCTATAGCCGGCAAGTGACCAACTGCCATTAAGGGGGGATATTAAAACAATCAGGGAAAATATCTGAAGTATCATCTCATATCCGCAGGCAACAGGGGGAATGTGATTTACATACGAAATAGTCCAGAGACAGACTGCAAAGGCAGATATTCTGGAAAATATACCAAGAGTGAGCAGTACACAGAAAAACGCCGAGATGAGAAAGATCAAATTTACTCCGAAAAGACTCTGTGCACCATCCAGGTAAAATAAAGAATAATTGGTAATTGAAAAATATCTCTTTGGATAGTGAGAGATGATACCCTGATCTGAAAAGATACTATGGCGTATGTCCCACATATCAATGATATTACAAAGGCTTGCAATGCCAAAACAGATTCGCATAAGGTCATATCTTCTCATGTCAACATGAGAGAAAAAAGGAAGCAGGAAAAATTTTCTTAAGGATGACATGAGGTTCTTCCGTAAGTATATTCTTGATATTTTCTGAATATGTTATCTTTTCGTGCACTTGTCAGGTTTTGAAGATAGTCTTTCCCCATTACAAGTTTTACACTGTCGAACTCCTTGTTATAGGCATGAGAAGCGGCAGTACAGACCTTTTTAAGGTATTGATCAAGGTACCATTTTTGTTTGTAACTGGAGCGAATAAAAAACAGCTCTTCCTTGAAGTGAGTACCGCTTTCTTTAAACCCGGGAAGCATGGGAGGCAGAGTTAACCTATGACCTTCTTTATCTTTCAGTACCACTTTTATCTTATAGCTGTGCACAAGAGGTGCAGAGATAAACATCCTCCAGCCTTGAACAGCGCCTGCCATGTTAAGATACTTTGAGGTAAATGCACTTACTTTTTGAGAGACAGGGCCACGCTTTGGTATATTTTCAAAAATACTTGCAGAGATATGGAAAGTAAAAAGTATGCAAAAAATAATCTGAAAAGGGACTCGTGCCCTCTTTATGGATCTTTGGATAATTTTTTTTAGAGATGCGAATTTCATTTGGATAAAAAACTTTTACTCGATTTGTTAACACATTTTAGCGTTTACAGGTACTGTAAATTCTACAGGTTTTATAATAACTGATACTCAACCATGGTTTTATAGAGCCCCGATTCTTTCATGAGGCTTTCATGGGTGCCCTTTTGGATGATTCTTCCTTCCTTCAGTACCAATACCTGATCAGCATGCTGAATAGTGCTGAGCCGATGGGCAATAATAAGTGTGGTTCTTCCTTTAAGAAGATGAGTGAGTGCCTCCTGAACTGCTTTTTCGTTCTGACTGTCAAGGGCGCTTGTTGCTTCATCAAGGATGAGAATGTCAGGGTTTTGAAGTAGTGCTCTCGCAATAGAAACTCTCTGGCGCTCTCCTCCGCTGAGGAGTACCCCCTTGTCTCCCAGCTGAGTCTCCAAGCCATCCGGAAGTCGTTTCAGGAGGTCTGTAAGACTTGCCTGATCAATAACTTCCATCAGCTGACCTTCAGAATATTCAGAAGTGCCATAGGTAATGTTATATCTCAGAGAAGCAGAAAACAGATGAACACTTTGATGAACAAAGGCGATATGACTTCTTAGTACTTCAGGTTCAATACGAGAAACCGGGACTCCATTTAACAATATTTCCCCTGAGTCCGGTTCATACAATCTGGGGATTAAAGCTGCTATAGTTGACTTTCCACTTCCGGAAGGACCTACGATGGCAAGGGTCTTCCCCGCTTCCATGGTGAAATCAAGAGAAGATAAGGCAGGGTGCTGAGGGCGGCTTGGATAGGCAAATGTGACATCTTTGAATGATATTTCAAAAGCAGATTTATCAAATATAACCTTCTCTTTTTTGTTCATATGGTGACTCAGTTCAGCTTCTCTATCCATGATTTCATAGATTCGTTCAGCGGCGCCAATTGATTGGACAAACTCTGCCCATGCATTAGTCAGGAACCCAAAGGAGACAGCGACTATGGTGCAATAAAGAAGAAAAGCAGTGAGGTCTCCGTTTGAAAGGGTGTTACCCAGTACCGCTGATATGCCAAACCAGAATACTACAGCTATACTTATATTAAGAATGGTCGCCATTGAAGCGCTGAAAAGTGCGGCAATGTGAGTTCTTTTAGATGCAACTGAAAGCGCGTTTTGTACCGTCTCTGAAAAACGTCTTGATTCTTTCTCTTCAGCATTAAATATTTTTACAGTCCTGATTCCATTAAGTGCTTCCTCAATTGAAACGGCAGAAGCCCCCAGAGCTTTTTGAACCTGCGTAGAAAGAGTTTTCAGTTTTTGTGACCAGAAGATGCTGAGTGCTACGAGGAGGGGTATCAGTACGAGAATTATTATACTTAATTTAACAGAGAGGTGCATCATAAGAGCCACTCCGCCAATTACCTGAATGGAATATCTAAGTACGACCGAAATATTTACACTAAGTCCCCTTTGTACCGCCTCAGTATCAGCACTGACTCTGCTGAGAAGGTCTCCTGTGTTTGAGGTGTCAAAAAAAGTGATGTTTTGACGCAGTAGTGCTTTTACAAGATCTTCCTTGAGTCGGGTAACTATTCTTAGTCCGGTTAATTGAAGAAAATAATGTCGGGCGTAAAAGAAACAGCCCTGAAGAAGGAATAGAAAAATAAGAAGTGTGGTAAGTTCGCTCAGGTACTCAGAAAGCCCTTCAATGGAACTTCTATCGAGAAATATTTTGATAATATAAGGAAAGCTCAGGTTCAGGAGGCTCCCCCCCAGAAGAGCAAGAAGCCCATAAGTGAGTATTCTTATTTCAGGCTTCAGGAGTGCAATCAGACGAGGGGCAATTGATTTACACTGCTCAAGATTGAACGATGCTTTTTTATCCGGGATGGGAAGTGGGTGTGAAGCCATGTATATTGCAGTCTTTTGGTGAAAATTCTGCAAAAGTATAGCATTAATATTATTCAGAGTAAAAATGCTATTGCCCCACCACCTCAAGAATAGGGACAGGGTACGCCTTTCGTCGAATGGCTCGCTCGGGAAGTGTGTACATTCGTAACTTGATTGGTCTCTTGCCCTCTCTGTGCTTGAGTCCGACGAAAGCCGTACCCTGTCCCTATTCTTTGCCCCTCCTCCTTTGTTCTTTTCCTAGCAGCCTTTTTTGTTTTTGTTCCTCTTATATATGATTATCTAATCTACATATTTAGACAGACCCCGGCTTAGGTTTTGGAGGCTGGAGATTAGTTGTTTTAGGAGTTTTTGGGTGTATTTTTTATTTTTGTTTTTATTTTGTTTTTCAAAATAGGGTTCTTTGTCTTGAGTGAATTTTTGTTTTTTGGATTGATGTGTTTTGTTTGAAGATGGATTGTTTTTTCTGTTGATGTCTCCGGGCTGATAGAGCAGGTGGTTATAAGCTACATTTTGTGAAGGGTCGTTAATTTGGGTGGTTTGAATATCCTGTTTTGTAAGTGAGTTTACAAGGGCACTTTCATTAATAAACATTCCTTCGCTCTGAATCAAAGCTTCTCTGTTAATTAGAGGAGCTTTTTTTGTGGTGCTGAGTGCTGCTGATTCTTTTTGCAGTTCCACGAGATTTTCCACCAGTATTTTAAAATCGTAACTGAAGAGCTGATGTATGGAAGGAGGGGCTTTCATAAGTTCGAAATAGGAGATTCTTTTTAGTTCATCACCCAGTTGGGGATGAATGTATCCCGGGGTCTGGAGTTGAGTGTTTTCTCTGATGCTCGTGAAGATTGATTCGGGGTTAAGTTGATAAGGGAGTGATGTAAGCATTCCGGAATTTGGGAGGGTTCTCTGATTTGGAAGATTTTGTCCATTTATGATTGCTGAAACAATCGGGAATTGCCCTGACGTAAGTGGTGGGGTGCCTGCGGCTAGTGAAGTTCTGCTGATGCTGTTAGATATTGAAATATTGTTCATGATATAATCCTGCTTCTTTTAAGTAGTGGTTTAAAGTCCCCATACTGTTATCGCAGGAACACGCCGACTGACCCGGGGCAGGGTCTGTTTTTTACAAGAATTTGAGTTTTCTTGTTTTTTTAGTGGCTCAGGTCGTTTGCAGGGCTGAGTGATGATGCGCTGATTGCAGCAGCCTCCTCAGACAAAAGCTCAAGAAAAAGTGCCGCTTCAGCAATATTTTCAATGCTATTTTCTATAAGTGCTTCAATTTCTTCAGGTAATTTTATATCTTCCACGATAATTCCCCCTTATCCCCATGTGATCCCAAGGCTATCTAGTGCCCACTAAGTAAGATGATCGGCTTTTGAGATAAGTTTCTTTAGAAATTGGCGCAGAATGTTTAATTCTCAACAAAAAATCCCTTGTAATTTGGTAAATATTGACAAATGGTTATTTTTGCACTATTTTTATATCTTATCTTTACTGCTCTTTTTCAGCTTATATCAGTGAATATGTTTGATCTCCATCTTTATAAAATAGTTCTTTTTTAGAGCTACTTTGTAGAGATGGCAGGTCGTCATCTTGGTTTTTAAAATCTCTGAAAGGAAAAAAAATGGGCGTATTACTTGGATTAGTGGTGCTCTTAGCATGCACAGGAGTTGGCGTATGGGTAATCCGGAGTGAGGTTGATCCTTCAATCTCAAAGAAGATGACTCAAGTGTTTCTTACCGGTAGTATTCTATCGGGGTTTTTATTGATTGGTTTGTGCTCGTATACGGTTATCCCCGCAGGGTCAGGGGGAGTTGCCGTCAGTTTCGGGAATGTGCTGGATAAACCGCTACAAAGTGGGGTAAATTTCATTGCTCCATGGTGGCAGATTGAAAGGTTGCCAACTCGCATTCAACTTCATGTTGGAAACTACGATTGCGCATCTTCAGATACTCAGCCTGTAAAGATTGAGATGAAACTGAATTTTCAATTGAAGTTGGAGTCACTCCCTTCATTGTATCGGGAGATAGGTACTTCAGTAGAGCAAATCGCAGCGAGAGTCATTGACCCCGCAGCTCATGAGACTCTAAAAGCAAAAGTCTCTATGCTCAAGTTGGTTCAGATTGTTGAACGACGGGAAGAAATAGAGCTTGTTGTAGAGCAAGATCTTGAAACCTGGTTCAATCGGTATGATGTGAAACTCAGTGAAGTTGCTATAACTGATATTGCATTCAGTCACATACAGGAAAAAGCAATCGAAGATAAACAGATTGAAGAGCAAAGAGCTTTGCAAAAAGGCCATGAACTCACCAGGGCACGTGTAATGGCACTAGCTGAGAAAGAAAGATCTCGTGGTCTTGGAGGAAAAGAGTCGGAAGATATTCGAGGAGAGGCAGAATCTCAAAGAATTATCGCCGAAGCCGAACAAAAGGCTCAAGTGTACGTAGCAGATGCAGAAAGAGAAGCCTATGAGCTTCTACAAAAAGCAGTTTCACCTTTGTTGCTGCAAAGAGAACAAGTTAAACAGTGGGATGGTACACTACCACAGTACTATCTTGGTGGTGAACTGTTTCCATTCAGTAAATAACATTTTATTTTTCAAAAACTCTTTTTACTCAGGAGATAAAAATGATTTTATATTCCGGTTTGCTATTAATGACCGTTGTTATAGTGACAACGGGAGTTGTTTGCTATCGACTGCTCAGCCATGCTGAGCCGAAGAAGTATTCGGCGGTGAATAAAAAGTGGGTGTATTATCCTACTTTGATTGGATTTGGGTTTTTTACCTTTTATTGCCTTTTTAACTCCTTTACATTTGTCCCGTCGGGGCATGAGGGAGTGCGGGTTGTATTTGGAAAGGTACTTCCTCACTCTTTTAAGGAAGGGTTTCAGTTTAAGTGGCCATGGGAAGCGGTAGTTCCTCAAGAAATTCGGCTTAATATTCATGAGCTGGATTATACCTGCCTTACACACGACCAACAAAAGTTGACCGTGCACATGAAAATCAACTGGCTTCGCAGGGCGCGTGCAACTCCTTCTCTTTTTGAAAAAGTGGGTATTTACAATGAAACGGTGATTGAAAGAATTATCGTTCCTGCGGCACAGGGAATTCTTAAGGCTGAAATTGCAGAATGGAAGGTCTCAGATATTCTTCTTAAACGACAGAATATCAAGGACAAAGTCCAGGATGCTTTAGCCATATGGATCGAGAAATACGATCTTGAGCTAAAAGAAGTCTCGTTGTCCAATTTTGATTTTTCAACTGCCTATGAACAGGCAATTGAAGAGAAGCAAAAAAAGGAGCAGTTTGCCCAGCAAGCTGAGTATGAACGGCAGCGTGAAAAAACTGATGCCGATCGGGCTATCGCAGAGGCAAAAGGTGTTGCAGATGCCATGATTGAACAGGCACAGCAGCGTGCAGTGGGTATCATCCAGCGTGGTGAATCCCAGGCAGCAGTTATTCTTGCTAAAGCAAGGGCAACTGCTTACATGTACGAGAAAGTTGCGGAGACGTATACACCGGAACTCCTTCAGCTTGAACTTATTCAAAAGTGGGATAAGCGTATGCCCATATTTTTGAATGGTACGGGAGATACTGGGGGGCTTCAAATGCTTCTCAACTCTTCTTCACTACCCTCCAAGTAAAATTCCCCCTTGGAAAATGGAGCAGTTAATAAACTCATTGCTCCATTATTGAGGAATCCTATTTTGCACAGTGAAGGTTAGTTTTGACGACTTGCCTTCATTGTCTAAAATTCAGCTTAAAACAAAATATAAATAAAAAGCGCAATTAAAATAAGTTTTCTTTAGAAAATGGTGCAGAATGTTTGTTGGGAGCAGGGTGTTATTATAATTTTCTTGTTCATATGGAAAATTCATGCTATATTTTCCATATGAACAAGAAAAAGGTTGCTACAAACATTCCAGCTGATTTACTTGATGAAGCTACAAAGATTACTGGTTTAAACCAGACAAGTGCTATTGTTGAGGGTCTTAGAGAGTTGATTCGAAAAGAAAAGCGAAGACTGTTTTTATCTTTGGAAGCTGGAATCCCAATAAATTATGATGTGAAAAAATCCAGGTCTCGTGGCTAAAGGGGTTTTGGTTGATACCTGTATTTTTATTGATTTTTTCAGATCTTCTGGAAGTTCCAATGAGGTTTTTAAGTCATTAGTATCTGAGGACAGGGTCATTGTTTCTTCTTTCGTTAAACTGGAGCTGCTAAAGGGTGTTCGGGTGGATATGCTTAAAAGGCTTCATTCCTTATTGGATGGGTTTTTGTTTATACCTAATGAATCGTCATTATATGATTTAGCATATGAAAAAATCATAACTGCACGCAAGGGTGGTCTGGATTTTGGTTTAGTTGATTATCTGATAGTACTTCAGGCACTGAAATATAATCTGATCTTGTATACACGAGACAAAACCATGCTACAGGTGGCAAGAAATCTCAGAGTGCAGACGGTTTAGTGTCCCGTGAATAGTACTAAAACAACGTATATATAAACGGTGCTACGGCAGAGCCCTGGGTTGCTACTATCAGGAGTCCGAGGAGCATCATTGATATGATAACGGGGGCGAGCCACCATTTTTTTCTTACTTTCAGAAAATCCCAGAGAAGTGCAATTGTAGAACGTCGTGCCATAAATTCCTTTTTATATTATTTAATACGGCAAATGAGGTCTTGAGGCGGGACCGTCTTTGGGAACCTCTTTCCAGTATGTTTTTAATGATGGGTCAGGCTGTGTGTCAAGAAGCTTTTTCCCAAAAAGTCGAAGCAGGAAGCCTATTGGGGTCATTACCAGAAAGAACATGAGGGTAAGAATAATATGGGTCATTATATGCCCCATGGTCATTCCAAATTTCATCCACCAGCGTTCTATAAGGGTGAGCGAAGGTGGGTAAATTATCCCGCTTAATATAAAAACAAAAGCCAATGAGAAAAATGGATACCAGGCAGGGTGTTGCTTCCAGACAAGAACTCCGGTGATGATCAGAATCACAAGCCCCATGATCATGCCAAATTCTTTTAGTTCTTTTTCTGTTTTTTTAATATCTTTCATATAATTTTGTTTTGTCAGGTTTAGTCAAGTTCAAATTCATCTTTCCAGTTACCTGCATCTTCAAAGACAGGTTGATCTGATTTTAAAAGTAAACAATCTTCAAGTACTAGTGCATCCATCCCGGTTCGCATAAAACACCGATAGGCATCTTCATGCGTGCAGACAATTGGCTCCCCGCGAACATTAAAGGAGGTGTTTACCAGCACCCCATACCCAGTGATTGCGTGAAATTCCTTAATGAGATTATAGTAGTCAGGATTTACGTGTTCTTCAACCGTTTGTACCCGGGCAGAGTAGTCAACGTGAGTAATTGCAGGAAGGTCACTCCTGGAAACATTTAGCTTTTCAATGCCAAAAAGTTTTTCTTCTTCGGCACTCATGGATTTTCTTCGCTTTTCTACAACAGGAGCAACGATCAACATGTAGGGAGAATCTGAATCAAGCTCAAAATAATCACTCACCTGTTCCCGTAAACATGACGGTGCAAAAGGGCGAAAGGACTCCCGATATTTAATTTTCAGGTTCATAAGTTTTTGTGTCTGAGAGCTTCTTGGGTCTCCAAGGATACTTCGTGCTCCAAGGGCACGGGGACCAAACTCCATCCGACCTGAACACCAGCCCACCACTTTTTCCTGAGATAGCAGTTTTGCCACTTCCTTGTGTAATTCTTTCCTTGGGAGCTTTGTATGTGGTGCCTGGATAGTCTTTAGATGTGCCTCAATTGTATTTGAATCACCACGTGGTCCAAGAAGAGAGCCGTATTGAGAATCGCGTCCTTTGGTGATGACTCTCGGTTGATCAAGAACCTGGTACCAGGTAAATAGAGCCGCACCAAGCGCTCCCCCGGCATCACCTGCGGCGGGTTGTATCCAGATAGAATCAAAAATGTTCTCCCGAAGGATTTTTCCATTTGCAACACAGTTAAGCGCAACTCCGCCAGCAAGACAGAGATTATTTTGTCCGGTGACTTTTTTTACGTGGCGTGCAATGCGAAGCACGATTTCTTCAGTAACATCCTGGATGGAACGGGCAAGATCCATCTCTCTTTGAGTAAGAGGAGATTCGGGTTTTCTTGGTGCGCCCCCAAACAGTTTATGAAATGCCTGGGAAGTCATCCTCAGCCCATGGCAGTAATCAAAGTAGTCCATGTTGAGTCGAAAGGAGCCGTCTTCTTTAAGATCAATCAGGTGTTCGAGAATGGTATCAACAAAAACAGGTCTACCATAGGGAGCAAGACCCATGACCTTGTATTCACCGGAGTTTACCTTAAAACCGGTGTAGTATGTCATTGCTGAATACAGCAGTCCTATACTGTGAGGAAAATGGATTTCATGAGTCAGATCTATTTTGTTATTTTTACCAACACCAAAAGAGGTAGTAGTCCATTCGCCAACTCCATCCAGTGTAAGAACAGCGGCTTCTGTAAATGGAGAAGGAAAAAAAGCTGATGCTGCATGGGACTGGTGGTGTTCGGGATAGATGAGTTCCTCATCGAACTTGAGTTCACGGGAGATAAGATTCCCCATCCATAATTTTTCTTTTATCCAGACGGGAACCGCCTTAAAGAATGAGGGAAGTCCCCGGGGGGCAAATGCAAGATAGGTTTCCAGGATTCTTTCAAATTTTATCCATGGTTTATCGTAAAATGCTACGTGAGTGATTTCCTCTTCAGTTATACCTGCCTCTTTCAGGCAGTAGGCGATTGCGTGAGCAGGGAAGCCGGCATCATGTTTTTTTCTGGTAAAGCGTTCTTCCTGTGCTGCGGCTATGATCTGACCATTTTTCAGAAGACAGGCAGCAGAATCGTGATAAAACGCAGAGATTCCTAAAATATATATTGTATCTGACATGAATAGTGATATTTGATAATAAGTAGTTTATTTTTATTTAATTGAAAGGGATACTACTCATTTTTGTATGAAGCGTCTATTTTCTTTGTTATTTCTGATCTTTTTTAATATTTTCTTTATTTTCCTGTTTCTTGAGGCAGGGGTGAGGGTGTGGCGTTATGTAATGCAGGAAAATTATGAAACATTTAGTACCCAGATCTCAAAGAAGGCACCCGGGGGGCAAGCGAAGAAAAAAATTGAAGGTGATTCCATAAGCCTTGGTAACCTCATTCAAAAAAGTGCTCATCCCGGGAGAGTCTATGAGTTTATGCCCAATATTGAAGCCGTGTATCTGGGAAAGCACTTTGAAACCAATTCTTATGGCATGAGAGATCGTGAAGTCGAGCTTCAAAAACCTGAGCAAACTATTCGGATAGCCGGGATTGGAGATTCGGTAATGTTCGGTTGGGGGGTGGATGCTGAAGACTCATATCTGAGGGTGTTTGAGGGTACTCTTAATGAGTCATCTTTCGGAACCCCTTCCGGAACAATAGTTGAGACGCTTAATTTTGCAGTCCCCGGGTATAACACGGCGATGGAAGTTTCGACCTTCGAAGAGCGGGTAAGAGGCTTTTCTCCTGATCTTTTAATCCTTCATTTTGTTGATAATGATCTTGGTATTCCCTTGTTTATGACGGCTGCCCCTGATTTTTTATCTTTCAAGACGAGTTTTCTTTTTGAAGAAGTAAAAAAACTTTTTTCGCATCTCTATCAGGATACTCAGACTTCAGAGTCCTTTATTGGAGTAGAGTTCAGAGGGCATGATGAGACAGATAAAAATAAGGTTTTATCAAAATATCAATACATGCTTGGAGATAGTGGTTTCAAGCTTGCAATGGAGCGGCTCTCAAACATGCTCTGTGAAGATAAAATACCTCTGGTGATTCTCACGGGAAAACTTCGTGCAAATGTGAGAGGACTTGTCACAGGTGTGGCGGAGCGATATGGCTTTCATATAGTAGAAGCGTACCCGGTAGTGGATGAGTACGTTGAAAAAAATAATGTAGAAAACACTCCGGAAGCGAGAAAAAAACTTTTATGGCTTCACAAAAATGATTCCCATCCGAATGAACTGGGACACAGATTATATGCTGAAACGCTTATGAGATTTCTTCCTGAAGTGTTGGGAGACAGCTCAGGGAAGTACCTGCCAAGGTGTGATTGAGCCCTATACTTCGAGCAAAAAAAAGGAAATAATCTAATTATTTATGCGTCTTATATTGGATGCTTAAATTGAAATGAAGTAAGTGCATAAAAAAGATGCGGAATCTTTTTACTGATGCTACTTTTACGTTCTTACTCACGTACAGGACATAATTTTCTTTAAAAGACTCACGGTTATGAAAAAACAAGTGCTTACTTCGGTCTCCAGTAGTCATGAAATTCCTTTGGCAGCAGGAGGGCGGGTTCTGCCTTCTCTGGCAATTGTTCCAAGAAAATCAAGCCCTGCCGAGTTAGTCAGAAAGAAAGAGTTTAAAGGAGAGCTTTGGACTTCAAGTCAGCGACAGATGCACTCTCTTCACTATTCAGTGAGTTATAGAGCAAGTTTTAAACCGGAACTGCCTGAATTCTGTATTGGAAGATATTCTGCTCCGGGTGACATTGTGTTTGACCCTTTTTCAGGCAGAGGTACTACTGCCCTTCAGGCAGCACTTATGGGAAGAGTCCCCTACGCATCAGACGCAAACCCTCTTGCGGCACTTTTGACTGCTGCAAAACTCCAACCCGCTGCACTTGATGAGGTGGTGCTTCGTTTGCATGAAATTGATCTTCTCCGTCCGGTGCCCCTTAAGGCGTATCAGGAGATGCTTTCACCATTTTATCATCCGGATACTTATCGGGAGCTTATTAATCTTCGGCTTGCTGTAAAAAATAACCCCGATCGAATTAATAAATTTATTGAACTGCTTGCAATTTCAAGATTGCACGGTCACTCCGGGGGCTTCTTTTCAGTATATTCATTCCCTCAGATTTCAATACCGCCTGAAAGACAGGAGCTTATTAACAGAAAGCGACGACAGGAACCTGAATACCGTCCGGTTATTCCTCGCATTATCAAAAAAGCTGCCCAGAGTCTTCGTGATGGACTTCATAGTGAATTTCACAGATTTGCTGCTGAGGGAGTGGTGAGAAGATCAGATGCCCGTTCACTGAGCTGGCTTCAGAGAAATTCGGTTGATTTGATAGTAGGTTCACCTCCTTTCCTTGATAAAGTGGATTATCTTACTGATAACTGGCTTGAGTTCTGGTTTACCGGGATAAGCCCTCGTACGTTTCAAAATCAGATGATGATGAGTTCAAATGTGGATGAATGGCGCTCCTTTATGAGAGATGTATTACGGGAGGCACTGAGAGTTATTAAACCAAATTCATTTATTATTTTTGAAGTGGGAGAGGTTGAGAATGACGGAGGGCTGGTATATCTTGATGAAGTGCTTGGTGAGGAAGCGGAGCGTATAAGAGATACCGAAAAGTTTCTCAGGGTTGAAGAGGTATTGATTAACCAGCAAAGTTTTTCAAAGCTTTCAAACTGTTTTCAGGTGGAAAACAATAGAAAAGGGACAAATTCTAATAGATTAGTGGTGCTGTCCGCAGTACCATACCGATATAAGAAATCCTGATTAGAAAATACTGTTTATACTATGCAGCTTGATGATACTTTCATGAATTTTCTTCTGAATCATCAGAGGAAAAACAAACGGACTCTGAATTTCCTGATTCTCATGGAGTCCATTATGACGGCAGCCCGAAAGATTGATTATATGTACCGTTCGGGAGCACTGCGGCGCACCATGGGTGAAGCCGGAACGACAAATGTGCAAGGTGAGTCCGTGATGAAGATGGATCTTCTGGCACATCAGGTAGTGCTTCATTACCTGAGTGAGTCAAAACAGGTAATGGAAATTACCAGTGAAGAAGTAACTGAAGAGGTTCGCCTGAACGATGATGGGCGTTATATCGTTTACTTTGACCCGATTGATGGCTCAAGTAATGTACGACATAGCCTTCCTGTTGGATTTCTTTTTGCCGTGGTGAAGCGCGATCTTGATCGGGATGAAACATATCGTTTGAGAACGGGACGAGAGTTTATAGCTGCGGGCATGTTCCTGATTCCCTCCGGTCTTTTCACTTTTGCATTAAGAAATGCAGGTACCTGGCGTTTTATTATGGATGAAACGGGGGTATATGTTCGTCCGACAAAGATTACATTTCCTGATTCTTCCAAGAGCTGGGAGCTATCCTGGAATGTCGCTAATACCACTGCTTTTCAGACCCCGGTGCAAAAGTGGCTCCATGAACATGAAAGTAAATACAATTTTCGATATGCAGGTTCACTTGTAGTTGATTTTCACCGATTGCTTCACAGTGGGGGGATGTTTCTCTATCCTGCAATTGTTAATCATCATGTTGCAGAAAAAAACAGACCTGAAGGCAAGCTGAGGCTACTTTATGAGGCTGCGGTTGTATCTTTTATTGCACATGAAGCGGGTGGTTTTGCGGTAGATGAGAACGGGCTTGATCTTCTGGATGTAGTACCCCATAAACGACATCAGAGAAGTGCTTTGTATGTAGGGAATCGTGAGCTTGTTTCGGATATTCAGGGTGTGCTTGCTGGTAGTGGGAAAAATCAGGGAAAGGGTAAAAAAGGAGCGGGTTAGACGTGGTGAATAACCTGCTCCGAAGAAAAAGTCCTGCAATCTGCCTTTTAAACTCCGAAGAGTTTCGTGAGGCAGGAAAAAGAAACTAGATTATAGACTCTACGACTTTGACATCGCCGAAGAGCCGGATCTTTGAAAAAATGTTTGCGAGTTCAGCAAGCTGCTCATATTTAAAGCAGCGTCTGATTTTTTGAAACAGTGTAGGTTGGTGAATCCTGTTCACTGCTTTTAACGCCATGATTTCTCCTTTAAAGCTAGAAACAACTTTCCTGAGAAAGTCATTTGGGGAGAACTTCAGACTGAAGTACTCTCTCAGGAGATTTACTAGGGAAACCACGGTTCGAGTTTGCACTCGTGTTCGCGGTTCTCTGGGTGATCTCCTGAAGGGAGCTTGTCGCACATTTCTTCTAGTTCCTCTTGCCATTTCCACACTCCATGGAATAGGTGACGGAGCAATTGCTCCAAAAAATAAAAAAACCTTCCTGGTCACGTCTAACCAATCCCTGGTATCAGAGAGAGAGTTTTTATGGCGAAAGTGTGGGAGCTGCAAAGTGAGCTCTACTCTAATATCAGGGGATGGTTATTGCTTCTACCCGGTGGGAATGTCTAAAAAAGAACAGATTACCCCCAGAATAGTTAAAATAAGCTATTAGTCAATATGCAATTGTGTTATTCCCTATGAAAAATTACAATGATACTCTATTGGGGAAATCTTTAATTTTGTGCTTTATGAATAAATACTTCCAGATAATTATATTGTTTTCAGTACTATGCTTCATATCTGCCTGTAACTCCTCATCGGGTAAGGCTAATGAATCTTTTGCCGGGGAGGTGGCGCGTACGTTTTCCTATCATTTGAATGGTACGCTTACGACCCACGCCGGTGACCCGCTTTCAGGTATTGAGGTATCTCTCCCACAAAAGAATCTCCTGGTACGAACTAACCAGTCAGGAGCTTTTTCTTTTACTTTTGAATCTGAAGAATCAATCGCCAGTAATCTGAATCTTTTGTTTAATCATCCACAGAAACAGTCCAGTTTTACTCTTGATGTGAGTTCTTACCCGGAAATCTCAGTTCGGGCTGACTTTATTTTTGATGAATCACGTGCCGAGATTCTTTTTGAAGCTTTGACCCCCGACCCGGGGATAGTCACGGCAGATGAGACCACCACCTGTACCAGTGGTGGTAATGAGTGCGGAGCTTCACAGTATTGTTTCTTTATTGAGGGTGATTGCGGTAAGAACTCCGGTGTTTGTCTTCCGGTTCCTGAGGCATGTACCATGATCTATTCTCCAATCTGTGGCTGTGATGGGAAAACGTACGGGAATGATTGTGAAGCTGCGGGGCAGGGGGTGTCTGTCAGGTACTTCAGTGAATGTAGTAGTTAGGGACTTCTGGATCCCCCTTCGCCCCCCGTAGCACCCTTCCTGGGGCGTAGGGGGGCACTAAAACTCTGCGTTTCCAGGTACTCGTGGAAAAGGAATGCTGTCCCGAATATTTGAAATACCACTTAGATACATAACAAGCCTTTCAAAACCGAGCCCGAAACCTGCGTGAGGGACAGTACCAAAACGTCTTGTGTCGACATACCACCAGTAATGTTCTTCAGGGAGATTGAATTCTTTTATTCTGCTTTGAAGAACGTCCAGACGTTCTTCCCTTTGAGAGCCACCAATGATCTCTCCAAGACGAGGAACGAGTAAATCCATGGCGGCAACCGTTTTCCCGTCATCATTAAGCCGCATGTAAAATGACTTAATTTCTTTTGGGTAGTTAGTTACAAAAACAGGACCTCCAATGTATTCCTCTGTAAGGTAGCGTTCATGTTCTGTTTGAATATCAGCTCCCCAGTGATGAGGGAACTCGAATTTTTTCCCGGATTTTTCCAGAGCAATAATTGCTTCATCATAAGTGATTATTGCAAAATCATTTGAAATAAGCTTTTCAAGAGAATCTAAAATTCCTTTTTCAACCCAGGTGTTAAAAAATTCAAGGTCTTCTTTTGAATGTTCCAGTGCGTAGCTGATAACGTATTTTAGAAACTTTTCAGCAACATTTGCATTTCCTCTGAGATCACAAAACGCCATTTCAGGTTCAATCATCCAGAATTCGGCAAGGTGACGGGGAGTATTGGAATTTTCCGCCCTGAAGGTGGGACCAAATGTGTAAACATTTTTAAGTGCCATTGCAAAAAGCTCTGACTCAAGCTGACCGGAAACGGTAAGATAGGTCGGAGTACCAAAAAAATCTTCCTCCCAGGCGATCTTGTTATTATCTTTATTTCTGGGGATGGAATCCAGAGGAAGGGTGCTTACCTGAAACATTTTTCCGGCACCCTCACAGTCTGATGCGGTTATGATAGGGGCATGAAGATTAAAAAAGCCATTTTCAGTGAAGAATTTATGCACTGCAAAGGAGAGCGTGCTTCGCAGTCTGAATACCGCTCCAAAGGTATTCGTGCGTGGGCGAAGGTGTGCAATAGTCCTTAAAAATTCATTGGAATGACGTTTTTTCTGAAGAGGATAAGTCTCAGGGTCAGCACTTCCCGGTACTGTAAAGTTGTTTACTTCAACTTCAACACTCTGTCCCTTGCCGAGTGACTCTTGAAGCTGCCCTTCAATATAGAGCGATGCACCGGTGGTGATGAGTTCAATTTTGTTTTTAAATTCACTATCCCTGGACAGTAAGTTATCATGGTTGAAAACGAGCTGAATGCTTTTTAAACAACTCCCATCATTTAGCTCAACAAAAGATATTCCTTTTGAATCACGTCTGGTTCTTGCCCAGCCACACAAGCTGATACTCTGAGAAGGACTTTTTTTAAATGCTTCCCGAACTGAAATGTGATCAAGCGGTGATTGAAGATTCATTTCTTTGGGAGAAGTCTTTTATACTACTCTTCTTCTTAAGGGGATTACATTTGATGGGGTCGGTGCTGTTTCTTCCGGTTGGGGTATCCCTCCATGAGTGCTGTTTTCGTAATTACTCTTCACAGGAAATTCAAAAGAACTCTTTTGTTTTTTATCATGTGAAATGAGCACTTCCAGTTCGTCATGTATGACTTTTAGTGCCTGGATTCTTGATTTTCGTTTAACAAGATCGGAAGAAAGCTTCAGGAGATGGGCATATTCCTCCTTCTCCATGGAGTCATATGCGAGTGCCCGTGCTTCTTTCAGATATGATTCTGCGAGAGAAAAATCAGCACAGAAATCATGCCAGAGGTTATTTAACTCAAGACTGAGGTTACTGGTGCTTCCACGAGAGAGTATATCATTTAACTGTACTCTGAAAGAGTGGTGTACCTCATACCATTCAAGTGATCTGATCTCATTGGCGTGTTCGATAAGAATGCCCGAGGTGAAAGTGGAATCCTTTGAGCTGTCTTTAGGGTGAGCACCGGAAAGTGATGAAACTTTGCCGTGGGTCTTACCTCCGGGACTCAGTCTGCTTGCACCTGAGGAAGCAGTGTAAGTGGAAGCAGGATGTCTTCTCATGGAAGCATAGAGCTTCTCAGCCTTGTAAAGCTTTGCAACGAGTATTTTTAATTTAGCGTGCAATGAAGACATTAGTTTTTCTACAGCCTTGTCCGATTTGTAATCCTTGAAAGCCGCCAACATTACCTGCGCTCTGTGACAGAGTCAATCAGGGCGCAGATAATTTTACCTAATACTTTATCATCTGCTGCAAGTTCGCAAGGATTTTTGCATTGGTAATACCGCTGGTAAGGGGTGCTAAAAGTTTTCCTGAGAGGATACTTTTGATAAAAAGTTCGAGCTGTATTTGATAGGTGTTGCATGGAGGAAATAATATCGGGGTGGATTTGTTTTCCCGGGATGTTCCTTTTGTCTGAAGCTGTTTTGCCTGAAGTTTTTTCATCCGTGGAATGAGAAAGGGTGACGAACATTCTATCCCGGATTCGGGTGTCCAGAGCTGTAGTTGCTGGCTCCTTGGCATGAGCTGGGAATAGCTTCCATAGAGGACGTTTCTTCCATGACGTATTACAAGCTCCCCTTTGACATCACAACTATTTTTACTATTAATTTCATGCCAATAGTTAATTGAGAATTCAGAGGATTTAAGTAAGTATTCCGCAAGATCAATTATGTAGCACCCTATATCAAGAAGCCCTCCTCCTCCGAGTGATTTGATTGATCGGATATTTTCATCAGAAACCGGGGGGTAGTGAAAGCGGGTAGTAATTTCTGTTGGTTCATTCCCGAGTATTTCTTTATCAATATACTCATATAAAGGGTGGTTACGATACATAAAGCCGGTGGCAAGAATGAGCTTTTCAGAGCCTGATAATCGTTCAATTTCCTTAATTTCTTCTTCCTTCCAGCTCAGGGGCTTTTCGCATAACACGTGTTTACCGTGATTTAAGGCTTCAATTGTTAAAGCGCCGTGCAGATCGTTTGAAGTTGATATAATAACAGCATCAATATCAGGAGATTTAATGAGCTCATGGTAATCATTATACAGTTTATAATCAGTGTTTTTTTGTATGGAGTCCCGAAACCTGCTTGCAATTCCGAAGAGCTTGCAGGAATCGCTCGATTCCAGGCATGGAAGATGCACCTTTCTTGCGTGTTTACCAAAGCCTATGAGCCCAATGGATATTTCAGCTTTGTTCTTCATCTATGTCCTAAAAGAAACTTGTAAGTATAAAAAAGGTCTTCGGCTGTATTCTGATTATTTATTAACAGGCAGTTTCTAATACAAAGAGCTGATTTAATGTCAAGGAAATAAAATAAAAAAAACATCTTTGAAAAAAAATCAACCTACATTATTGTACGCACTCCGTTTTGTATCATTAAGTAAAAACAACTTGATGAATCGTCTAAATGTTTTAAGTTTGTATTGAGTTAAACAGGATTGGGGTACGTGCATGGGAGTAATATGTTTTTCATCCTTGAAAGGGGGTGTTGGAAAAACAACTTTGTCATTAAATGTTGCAGCAGGATATGCTGAACGAGGTGGTGAGACTCTTCTTATAGACCTTGACCCGAGTGCACACACAACACGTTTCTTTATGCAAGGTGATGCCTTACCTGAATCGCCACTTGCAAGACTGTTTCTTTCTTCGAGTGCAGGGGGAAGTGATTCCTTGATAGATGTTTCTGTCAGGAAGAAAATTAATCTTTTACGAGAAGTCAGAAAGCGCCTTGTGCTTTTACCGGGAGGGGCAGAGCTTCGACATTTTTTATGGGGTAAGGGCGCAAACACTTTTAAATTTCTTTTTTCCCGACTTATTAAAGAACTTAAGCCGAGTTTTGATTATATTGTTATAGATACACCTCCGGATTTCAGTGTGATTGTAAGAAATGCCATAGCTGCAAGTGATCTTGTGGTTGTTCCTGTTGATGGGAGTGCCATGAGTATTGATTGCTTGAATCAGCTGGTTTCTGATGCCGCTCATATCAAGGGACCGGAATGGTGCATTGTGAGAAGTATGGTAAGTAAGCAGGCATCTCGCCTGAGAAAGATTTCTGAAAAGCGAATTAAAGAAAATCTTTCTGTTAAAGAATTTTCTGAAAATGATGATTTTGATGTCGATCAGGACATGATGCAGACAGAAGACGGGTTTATCTCATTTGTGAATCAGTCCGGGAGGGGTGATTTTGACAAGGATATTCCTGAAAGTAATAGTCCTATATATTTACTTGATTCTATGGTATACAGATCTGAAGAACAGAATAAACTCAGCTTTGCTGCAAAGACTGCGTTTGAGAATAAAAAAACGATTTCGCTGGCATCTCAGTACAGAAAACTTGCAAGGGAGCTTGATGCGCTTTTGATAGTTACTGAAGAGCAAAAGGCGGGTATGGAAGAATCTGATTCGGTTTTTGATTTTTCGCTTCTTTCATCAGATAGAATGGAGTCTGCCGCCCGTTGAATTAAGTAGGGGGGGTAAATAGGAGAATTAAGTAAGGATTGACCATGTCCATTTCAACTCTGGAAAAAACTTCAACAGCAGGTCGCACTGAAGGGCACTCCGGAGTATCTCTATTTTTCGATACCATAGTCGGGCTCTATGAGCTTGGAAAACCGAAGGTGCTATCTCTCCTTCTCATTACTACTGCCTGCCCAATGGTGCTTGCTGCATCCGGGAGATTTTATTTTTATTCAATTCTTTGTGCGGTGATTGGAGGTGCCCTGGTTTCATCAAGTGCGAGTGTGATTAACTGTATCTGGGATATGGATATAGATCGTATTATGTCCCGTACTCAGAACCGTCCATTAGTAACCGGGCGAGTGAGTCCTTTTGTTGCAAGTGTCTATGCACTGGTGATCGGGATAGTTGGTGTGTTGTTTCTTGCGATGACTCTTAACCCGCTTTCTGCTTTTTTTGCTCTTTCCGGGCATCTTTTTTATGTTTTTGTTTATACCATGTGGTTAAAACGAAGTACTCCTCAGAATATTGTAATAGGAGGAGCTGCCGGTGCCGTTCCCCCACTGGTTGCCTGGGCAGCAACTACGGGAAAGATTGAGCTTCAGGCGGTACTTATGTTTCTGTTTGTATTTCTCTGGACTCCCCCACATTTCTGGGCGCTTGCACTTAACAAGAACGAAGATTACAAAAAAGCAAATGTTCCAATGCTTCCTGTCATTTATGGAGAGCGGGTAACTCATCTGCAAATGCTTTGTTATTCATTATCGCTTTTACCGGTAGGTCTTCTTTTGGTGCTTTCTGATTCTAATCTTGGGTTACTGTCATTTCTCGTTTTTCTGAGTACCGGTTTTTATTTTATCTGGCAGAACTATCAATTATTTATCCTCGGCAAAAAACTCCCTTCACCTGAACTGGAAGAAAAAAAGACAAAACTTGCATGGCAGATATTTGGATTTTCGATTGTCTATCTAGCAGTGGTATTTTTTGTATTGGTGATAGACTCTGCTTTTGTTCCGCATATGTAGTCTGCTTCCGCTAGGTTACCTTAAACTTACCGATTCCAAGGAATCTGATATTGTTATTCTCGTCTCTGGATTGGTACCCGACCATTTGCTCTCCCGTCTGGGATAATTGAAAATTAATTTCAGATTTATTATTTGCAGAAGTGGATACTTGTATTGTTATTCCTTCTCCTTTTAATACTTCTCCTGAGTAATGCTTTGGAATTGATATAGTAACTTCAGAGTCGTTTGTAATGTTTGATACTATGAATGCTTTTATATTTTCAATTTTTTGGGAGAGTTCTTTTTGATAGCTTTGAACAGTTTGATGGTTTTGAATAGAAGGCACCGAGGGGACGGAGAGTTCTTTTTGGTAATTTGTTTTTGTGACCTCGGGAATTTTGAGATCGTTTAATGAGGAAAGATCACCTCGACTGTTCTCAATATTCTGAGTATTTACAATCTCTCGATTCCTGCTAAGAGCCTGACGTGACATAACATTTCCCATAAACCCGCATACTAAATCCCTGTATAAGTATTATGCTGATTTTTGAATAAGCTGTGATGTAAGTAAGTAGTTATAGAATGTTTGTTCGGTGGGTATGTGTGAAGAAGAGAGGAGGGAATAAAAACCTAGTTTGTATTTTTAGAACCGTAGATCAATACTGCATTACCATGAGTCCCTCTACTCCCCAAAATTTGTCCCACGAAGTACTTTTTGGAAAAAGGACGAAGTGGGGAGCCAGTCACTCGAACATGAATGCGCTCGTCTCGCGTTAATTTGTAGTTCCGTCACTTCCTCAAATTGCCAGTCGCTCGAGCCCTATAACCCTTAAAGATGCAATATACTTAAGGATTGGCTAAGTTTAAACGATTAAACTTAGGAATTTCGCTTCTAAAACAAAGCCAAATTCTCCAAAAATTCAGGTTTTTGACCCAGAAAAAGAGAAAACAACCTAGGTGGTAAGAGATTCTAAAAATCCCTATGGAACACGTCCCACCCAGCTTCTATTCAGAAAGGTACATGACCTTACTGAAGACTGTAAACAAAAAAAGAAAACCAAAATTCCCTCCTGACTCAGTCTGTTGAATGAAGATATTTTTTATCATTCAAGAGACAGTTCAGGAGAAGTTCTACTCGTATTAAAATGTAAAAGAGAGGAGGGAGTAAAAACCGTATTTCTATTTTTATCAACCTCTCACAATTCTTAATGCCACAAAGTACTTTTTGAAAAAAAGATAAAGTGGGGTACCAGTCGCCCGAAGAGAAGGAGCCTGCCCTGAGCATGTCGAAGGATTCCGCCACTTCTTAGTACCCGGACAGCCAAACTCTATGCCAGAGTCTGTGAGAGGTTCCGTCGCTTCCTCAAGTGCAAAGATCAGTTCCCAAAGGCAAAAGAGAAAGCAACCCAGGTGGTGAGAGATTCTAAAAACCTCTATGGAGCACGTCCCACCCAGCTTCTATTCAAAAAGGTGCATGACCTGACTGAAGACTGTAAACCAAAAAGAAAACCAAAATTTCCCCCCTGACCCAGTCTGTTGAATGTGAAATTTATTTAATCACTCAACAGACAGTCCAGGATAAATTCTACTCATATTCAAATGTAAAAGAGAGGAGGGAATTAAAACCGTGTTTGTATTTTAAAAACCGCAGATAAACGCAGATAAATATAGGTTCACTGCTTCCTCAAACTTGCCCCACGAAGTACCTTTTGAAAAAAGGACGAAGTGGGGAGCCAGTCGCTCGAACTGAAAAAGAAAAAATAAAACCCAGGCAAAGGTTCCGCTGCTTCCTCAAAACGCCTGGTACCTGAACAAACGATGATTGACTCAGCTGATCGTCAAGTTCTGCTGCTTCCTCAAAATGTCTGGTATCTGAACGTCTAATTTGGTGTCCATGTAGATGGACAAGTTCTGCTGCTTCCTCAAAATGTCTGGTATCTGAACCTATACCCCTTAAGTAGTCAAACCACCTAAGGATTCGCCAAGTTTAAACAATTAAACTTGGGAAATTCGACCTGAAAGTAAAGCCAAATTTGCCAAAAATCCAGGTTTTTGACCCAAAAAAGAGAAAGCAACCCAGGTGGTAAGAGATTCTAAAAATCTCTATGGAACGTGTCCCACCCAGCTTCTATTCAGAAAGGTACATGACCTGACTGAAGACCGTAAACCAAAAAGAAAACCAAATTCCCTCCTGACTCAGTCTGTTGAATGAAGATACTTTTCATCACTCAAAAGACAGTTCAGGATAAATTCTACTCATATTCAAATGTAAAAGAGAGGAGGGAATAAAAACCATGTATATCTTTTATCAACCTCTCAAGACAGGAAGTACTACGAAGTACCTTTTATATAAAAAGGACGAAGTCAGAGCAGACACCAGAACCAAAGAAAAATAATAAATTTCATCTTGACTGTTGCCACTTCCTCAAATTGTCTGGTACCTGAACAAGGCTTGCAAGGGCAGCAGTGCAGGCAAGTTCCGTCACTTCCTCAAATTGTCTGGTACCCGAACCACTCAGGCTGCAATGGGTAATCTCCTGACGTTCCGTCGCTTCCTCATATTGCCTGGTACCTGAACCCTATACCCCTTAAGTAGTTAAACTACCTAAGGATTCGCCAAGTTTAGATGACTAAACTTGGGAAATTCGACCTGAAAGTAAAGCCAAATTTGCCAAAAATCTAGGTTTATGACCCAAAAAAGAGAAAGCAACCCAGGTGGTAAGAGACTCTAAGAATCTCTATGGAACATGTCCCACCCAGCTTCTATTCAGAAAGGTACATGACCTTACTGACGACCGTAAACCAAAAAGAAAACCAAATTCCCTCCTGACTCAGTCTGTTAAATGAAGGTATTTTTAATCACTCAAAAGACAGTTCAGGAAATGTTCTACTCATAATTCAAATGTAAAAGATCAAATCAAACAATAACAGTTCAGTATTTATAAATCAAAAAAGTAAAAGGTGAGTATTTCTACTCACCTTGTTGAGGACAGGTGTTAAAACATTAAAAACCTCAAGGACTTTTCAATCCTTGAGGTTGTAATAAAACAAGATTTGCCTTACCACTGCCAAGACATCCGCACATCCGGGAAATCAGGTTGCCGGCAGCGAGATGAAGAGAATTCATCTCTTTTGGGCAACCGTCGTTCGGACAACCGAAACTTGGGACGCGTGGCATCGGAGTTTGTTCTCCCTTCCTTCGTGAAGAATTTTGAGTAAAAACGATTTTACCGTTCTCACGAAAGAAGAGAACTCCTTGACACCCACACTTTGGACAGATGAGGCCTGCCTTGTAGGTGCTTGCGCGAAATACTGTAATTTGGAAAAGAGAGAGTAACTCTTCTACCCGTTCACAGATTTCAGCAGACCTCCCAGCCAACAGGAGGGTGTTCTCCATCTGGCTTCGTTTGAATCTGCTGGCTTTACGCACAGGATCCTTGTCTTTGATCTCAGGGAGAATCAAGACATCAACCATATGCCCGCCAAGCTCTTTACTGGAACCAAGAAGGATTCGGGCTATTTCGTGTGAGAACACACGTACCCGATTATCCCTCATTTTAAGTTGTTTGCGACGCATCCTTTTGAGGGTTTTTATGCGCGTACTTTTAACTTTGGTGAGGTTTCTGATTTCCTGCTCAGGTGGTACAGAAAGGCTTTGAAGACGTTTGATTTCGTCTCTTGCCCGATACACCTCTCGAATCATTCTCGAAATACCTTGATTGACTTCAAAGAGTCTGCCAAGGCTTCCGGAAATTTTCTGAGTAATGCGTTCTTCCTTTTTTGAAGAGCGATCATTTCTCTTTTTCAGGTGAGCTTTGAGAATTCTCAGCCCTTCCTGATCAATTGTGATCGCGCCATTTAAGGACGCATTGACCTTTCGCAGAAGATCTTCTTCACGTAATTTCGCTTTTGATAGTCGCATCAACGCATCAAGAGCTCGATTGAACTCTTTTTTATTTGCCTTTCTGTGACTGCCATCAGAGAAATGTACCATCAAGGGTTCCAGGTTCTGATACTGATGTGAAGTGATCTCAACCGGAATAGACTTTAAATGTTTTAGTCCATCTTCAGTTGAAATCATCTTTCGTACCAGCATGGAGCCATCAACTTCAAAGACAAGACCCCCAAAAACTGTTCCAACAGGGTAGCAGAACTGTTTCTTGTCCTTATCCCATTCATACAACCGCTTTTTCGGAGCGATTAAATTAACGACAAGGTCAAGATAGAGTTCTCCCCCTCGACATCGTATCCGCAGTCCTCCCAGAGCAGCGTCAGCGTAGATCGGTTGATCTCCATTCTCTCCACCTCCATAACTGAGTTGATACAGATATGGAAATTTCGAGTTTTCAAGGAGGTCTTCCGGTCGCTTTTCCTGGAGCCCCTCCTGATCTCCTCTGCCACCAATATCAAAGGTGGCGTAGGAGCCGTCAAGAAGCTTGATCTGGATAATTCCCGGAGTTCCATTTTGTGGCATGCAAATAATTTTGTACGCGCCCTTAGCGGTTCGTTCTCCGGAAAGTACAGAGTCAAACGGATGCTCATCAAAGTCAGTAAAGGTGAGACCGGTTGGATCACCGATTCCTTTTCCGAACTTGGTAAACAGCTTGTAGTTCTTATCGAACCAAGCCATGGTTCGGTTTTTCAGAAGCTCTTCTTTGGTGAGTTCCGAAAGATCCTGAATCCTGGTCGCATCTCCTTTGAATCGAAAAATTTCTTCCTGGAGATATTCACGCCAGGCAAGATATTTCTTTTCTACCTGTGAGATCCTTTTGAGAACCTCAGGGTGTTGCCTGACCAGGTCAAGGAACTCGCGGTATTCCTCGTCCCCGTTTTTGAGCTGCCACTCTTGAACACGAAGTGCATGCTGTTTCTTCAGGTCATTACGGGTATTCATGTAATACCCAAGAAGAACTTGACATGCAGCTTCTATCAGCAGCTTGGAGGTACCGCTTTTATACGTAGCAAGGAGATGATCCTTGATCGCTTTCAGCGGTGGATTTTCCAGAGGAGAATCAAGATACTCGAGAGCGTTTTTAAGTGCTTCAAGCTCTTTTTCCAGAAACTCGATTTCTCCGTTATGGGGAGGAGTATTCCATTTGTTTTCCTCAGCCGTTTTTATAAGAGAATCTCTTCCCTTATAAAGCTTTTCGAGTTCGCCTTCTTTTGGTCTAACTTCACCCGTTTTCTTATCAATTACGTCACATCCTGTGATTTTATTGATTAAGCCCGTGATGACTCCTCTGAGTGAATCATCTTTTTTGCCAAGTAGTGCCAGAGCGTAAAATGCGTCTTTCCCTCGCGCGCCAAGAAGAACAATCAGGAGGAGTGCTCCTCGAAGTTTGACATTTTCGGTCAGAAGATTCTGTACTGACTTCAATGTTTCAAAATACAGGGGAGCATGGGTTTGAAGCCATTGACTCTCCTTTTCAGCTCTTTCTTCATCGCAGAATCCAAGAAGAATCGCAAAGAGTCGTTGCAGTGCAGCGATCTCATGGTTTTTCTTTCTTTCATCTTTGATGACGCTTCTTGAATCACCATTTCTTGCCTTGAAGGCAATTGATCGTGTACTTGTTGGGATATTGTCCCGTTCTTTTTTCCCTTTGGGCATTTTTAGCCCTCCTTCTAAAAAGGGGAATGAGAAGACAGTTAAAGGTAACAAAAAACCTTATGACACCTGCCTCCACTTCACTAAGAAAGAGGACGAGTAATCAGCCCAAGATGTAAAAATCTTGCTTAAGGAAATGGAGGTGTGAGTTTAAATAAATACTGAATTAATTATGATAAAGATCAGAGAATAAGGGGAACAGAGTAGTAAAAAACACTAGTTAAGTCAAAAACGTGGAATAGAACCCGTTCAGTTGAGCAATATTCGTTAAAAATGAAATTATTCTAAACTCTTATGTATTCCGGAGTGAAGTACTTAGTATCGTTTGGAGCAACGATGATTCCTTCTTTACTGCCCCAGTCAAAATCAATTTCTTCAGCATCGAAGGGGATTCTACCTTCGTCTTTGGGGTCGTAGGTTTGGCTGGTTATGTAGAAAAGATGAGCGTAGTCACTAAAAACACGGCATCCGTGTAAAACCCCGGGAGGTATTTTTACTGAGGCGGTGATTATCTCCTCTGAATCATCTCCCAGGATAAAATCCATTTTTGCTTTATAGGTGGGGCTCTCCTCCCTGTTATCAATAAGACCAACTCGGGCATGCCCCCCACAAATATACCACCAGTCTGTTTGTTTATGATGATAGTGCCATGCCTTGATGGTGTCCTTTTTCATTTTACTGTGACTCCACTGACCAAAATTGGCAGTAGTGTTTTCAGGGTCACTGATGAAAAAAGTATCTGTGTTTCTTATTATTTCCCTAAAGAAACCACGGTCATCACCGTGAGATACCAGTTTTTTTATCTCTACCCCTTGAATAGGAGGGTTTTCGATTGAAAAATTCATGAATTTTCGTCTCTGAGTCGATGAAATAAAATATCCATTCTTGAAAATCTTTTACCTTTTCAAGAGGCTTTATAATAGTATTAATTACTATAGTTTAAGAATTTACACCAATAAACACAAACTGAGGACTATCTGATACTATGCAAAAGTCAAATGATCATTTTAATGCAAAATCAACTTTGTCTTCAAAGGCTGGTACTTTTACCTATTACAAACTTTCTTCCTTACAGTCTTTTGGTTCTCTGGAACGACTTCCGTTTTCTATAAAAATTTTACTTGAATCAGTGCTTCGTAATTTTGATGGATTTGCATTTACAGAATCTCATATCAAACAGTTAATGACCTGGAACCCGAATCAAAAGGGTAGAAGCGAAATACCATATAAGCCAGCGCGTGTGGTGTTACAGGATTTTACCGGAGTGCCCGCGATCGTTGATCTTGCTGCAATGCGGGATACAGTAAAAAAACTTGGGGGATCTCCTGATAAAATCAATCCTCTTGTGCGCTGTGATCTTGTCATAGATCATTCGGTTCAGGTAGATCATGCCGGTAGAGTGGATGCCTTATCTTTGAACGAAGCACTTGAATTTCAAAGAAACAGAGAGCGTTATGAATTTCTGAAATGGGGACAGAGTGCATTTAGAAATCTTAGAGTGGTGCCTCCGTCTACAGGAATTGTGCATCAGGTGAATCTCGAATATCTTTCAGAAGGAGTTTATCTGAATAGAGAACATAACACGGTATATCCTGATTCCTGTGTGGGTACGGATTCCCATACTCCAATGGTAAATGGTCTTGGGGTTCTTGCATGGGGAGTTGGCGGGATTGAGGCAGAAGCAGTCATGCTTGATCAGCCATTATATCTTTTAGTGCCTGATGTAGTTGGAATCAAGCTCTCAGGTAAATTAAAAGAGGGAGTAACAGCTACAGATCTGGTGCTTGCAATTACTGAACTTTGCAGGTCTATTGGAGTAGTAGACAAGTTTGTTGAATTCTTTGGGTCGGGTCTTGATGATCTTGGGGTTTCAGATAGAGCAACGATCGGCAACATGGCTCCGGAGCAAGGCTCAACGGTCAGCTTCTTTCCAATAGACGATAGTACACTTTCCTATCTTCGTGCCACCGGAAGATCGCCTGAGATGGTAGATCTTACAGAACGATATTCAAAAGAACAGGGACTCTTCAGAACAAAAGACACTCCTGACCCTGAATTCTCACAAGTGGTGGAAGTCGATCTTTCAACTATTGAACCGGCACTTGCAGGACCAAAACGTCCACATGATCGGGTGCTTTTAAAGGATCTGGGGAAAGGTTTTTCTTCAGTGCTGAAAGCACCAGTCGGTCCTCGCGGATTTGGTCTTGCAGATGATGCGATTTCAAAAACAGCTACTGTCGCATGGAGCGATGGGGAAAAGGAGAGCATTTCTCATGGCTCTGTAGTAATTGCCGCGATTACTTCATGTACCAACACGAGTAATCCTTCTGTGATGCTTGCCGCAGGCTTACTTGCCAAAAAGGCAGTTGAGAAAGGGCTTCGTGTTAAAAAGCTTGTTAAAACTTCATTAGCACCAGGTTCAACGGTGGTAACTGAATATTTGCAGAAGTCGGGACTTTTACCATATCTTGAACAGCTTGGGTTTCATGTTGTGGGCTATGGGTGTACTACCTGTATTGGAAATTCTGGTCCCCTTGCACCTGAAGTAGAAGCTGCAATCAGAAAAGAAGACCTGGTTGCTGCGGCGGTTCTTTCAGGTAACAGAAACTTTGAGGGGAGGATTAATCCCTTAACCAGAGCAAACTATCTTGCATCACCACCACTTGTTGTTGCGTATGCACTTTCGGGAACTGTCTCTCTTGATATGAACTCAGAGCCACTGGGGACAGGAAAAGATGGAGCTCCTGTTTTCTTAAAAGATATATGGCCAACGCAGGCAGAAATTCAGGAGACAATATCAAAGTTTGTAACTCCTGAAATGTTTATTGAAAAGTACAAGGGAGTATTTACCGGCTCAAAATCCTGGCAGAATATTTCCACTGCTTCATCTGAACTCTATCCCTGGGATGAGGCTTCCACATATATCCAGAACCCTCCTTTTTTTGATGGGATGAGTCTTGCCGATACTCCTCTTCAGGACATAAAAGGAGCACGAGTACTTGGTCTTTTTAAAGACTCAGTAACGACTGATCATATTTCCCCTGCTGGCAGTATTGCAAAAGACTCTCCTGCTGCAAGCTATCTTCGTTCAAAGGGGGTAGATGACGCTGATTTTAACAGCTACGGGTCAAGACGTGGTAATGACAAGGTTATGGTTCGTGGTACGTTTGCAAACATTCGCATTAAAAATCAGCTTATCCCTGGAAGTGAGGGTAATATTACCTTGCATATTCCGACTGATACACAGTTAAGTTTTTTTGATGCTGCTGAAAAGTACAAACAGGATGGAACTTCTCTTATTATTCTTGCCGGTAAGGAGTACGGCAGTGGCTCTTCAAGAGACTGGGCAGCAAAAGGTCCTTTTCTTCAGGGAATAAAAGCGGTGATTGCAGAAAGCTATGAGCGAATTCATCGCAGTAACCTTATTGGTATGGGTATCTTGCCACTTCAGTTTAAAGAAGGTGAGTCAGTCGAGTCTCTGGGTTTGAATGGGAAGGAGGAGTTCTCAATTACTGTTAAAGATTCAATGAAGCCAGGTGATGATATTGAAGTAAGTGCGAGGAGTAAAGATTCTGAAAAGAAATTTACAGTGCGCAGTAGAATTGATACCGCCGTAGAGCTTGTCTATTACCGCGATGGCGGGATATTGAGAACAGTACTTAAGAATTTAGCAAAAAAGTAGACTATTTAGGTGCTTATTGGTATACTATGAGGATGAAGAATTTTAATTATTCTACTTTTGAAAATGCCACCAGTTCATTTGATGATGAATACTGGAGGAATGTCAGTGATGTGGAAAAATTTAAAGAAGCTTTGAGACTCATAGAGTTAGCTTATGAGCTTCAAGGAAAAAGTAAAAATGACCTCAGATTTCAAAGAACTTCTTTCTCTTTTCAACGACAAGAAGATTAAATATCTTGTCGTTGGAGGTTATGCTGTTATTAAGCATGGAGCGCCCCGATTTACGGGTGATATTGATCTTTGGATTGATACGGAAACATCTAATGCGGAAAAGGTGTATGCTGCTTTGGTTGATTTCGGTGCACCGGTTAGTACTCTGACCGCAAAGGATTTTATGGCAGAGGGATTTTTCTTTCAGATGGGTGTGCCTCCTAATAGAATTGATATTTTAATGTCCCTAAAGGAAATGGATTTTTCTGAGTGCTATAACAGGAAAGTGATTTCAAAGCTTGACATCGGAGAAGTACCATTTATCTCAAAGCAGGATCTCATACAGGCAAAAAAAATAGCCGGGAGACCTAAAGATCTTGCTGATGTTCATGAACTTGAGAGAGAATAAAAAAGCAAATCCTCACGTGTCTCAGTGAGTCCCGTCTTCTTTAATCGTATTTATAACCAGGTCGGAAACAAATCTTTTACCGGGGTTTTTGTATTGTGTGGGGTCATCTTCGGTAAAATATACCGTATTTTCATTACTACTGCGTGGTGCGTGTTGTTCTATTCGTGAGATTATTTCATCTGCTGAAAGGTTCTCTGAGTCTTCGGGAAAGAGATCATACAGGATTTTAAAAAGTGTATATGTATTGTATGCATATACTATATTTTGTGAGTTATTAAAACGAGCCACGTACTTGTCCTGAAAATCTTCAGCTACATACGGTAGAGTAAAAAACGCACCTGTAGCAAGTTGTCCCGATTTCTTCATTTCAGCGCTATCCCCGAAAAAATCTGATCCAAATGTTGGTATACTGATCTGTAACTGCTCAAGCCTTTGATAGAATAAGCTGATCTGACCTGAAATCAAAAGTACGCCAATTATATCATAGGCGCCTTTTGAAATACCTGACTTGATTTTGGAGACACTTGTTTTTATATCAGCAGAGGTATCAGGGGTGAAAGAATCAATTAAGTGAACGGTCTCATCATCTCTAAGGTTGTCTTTTATGCCCTGGTAGAGAGATTCAAGAAATTGGATCTCTGTTTTTACAATACCAATTTTTTTATATCCTTTGGAACGAATATGATTAAGAGTATTTCGTGAAAAATCTTCAAGACGATTACAGGAATCTATAACATAGGTTCTGCCCCCTGCTACTTGAGAATCACCTGACAGGGCAATCATTGGTATCTTACTTGATTCAGCAAGAGGAGCGAGCACTACTGAAGGGGTAGTGCCCCATACATAGAGCAGATCAATTTTGTTAATTTTAGTTAATTTATGAAAAGCGGATAATGCCGTTTTCCCTTCATATTTTGAATCTTCATATATGAACTGTATGCGGTTTGCCTGTTCCTTCCCAAGTTCTGATTCCAGCAGGGTAATAGCATTTCGTACGCTTGCACCATATGCCTCTGTATATCCGCTTAGAGGTAGTATCATGCCAACTTTGAGAGGTTCGGCAGAGCCGGGAGAGCTGAAAGTTAAGAAAACAAGCAGAACAGAAACAGCAGCAAATCTCATAAATTAAAATCTTCCCTAAGAAAACGGAGGATTGCTCCCTGTTCTCCGAGGCTGGGTTTGGAGTAGGTTCTTTCGGATGGTTTTGGGTAGGTGGTGGTTCCCGGTATGTAATCATGTAAACCTTGGCGTTTACCGCTCCAGAGGATAAATGCATTATTCAAGTAGGTGGAATTGTTTCTGAGCTCTTTTAAATCTTCAAGCCTGAGTTTTCTTTCGGTGGAAGAAAAAGTTTCATCAAAATGATATTCTCTTCCGTCGTTACTTATTACCCCGTCTCGAATTTGAGGGAAAGGGTTGATGGTATGTTCTTCTATAAAGAGTCCCGGAGGAACACCAATGGTGTTGCCTGAGTAGCAGTTTGGGCAGGGGTTCCTGCCAATGGCAACCATTAAACCGGGAGGAAGCGTTTCAAGGATAATGTTCAGAAGTTTCTGAAAAGAAGTGTCATCAAGATTATCCTCAAGTGCAGGGATTAGGGACACTATCGCACCTTTTTGAATGGCGTATTGAAGAAGAGGAACCAGCCTTTGGACAATTGAGCGGTATTCGTCCTGAAGGGTGTGATCTGTCAGAATTCTTCTTCTGAAATCTTCTGGTTTAATACGAACCCCGAAACTGGATACTGTTGCCCTATCCCATTGTCTTTGTGTTGCTCCATTTGAAAGATAGAAGAACATGAAGGGAGTTCTCTGATTGCTGCTTAATAAATCAATATGCTCCTTGATAAGATAGGGGTCATAAGAAAATGTTCCATCTACAAGGTAATTGATGGCAGGGTTTTTCAGACAGGAATAAAATAACAGGCTTGCAATAATTCGGGACTGCTCTTTTGCTTCGGGCTGTGTACAGTGAAGACAGGAAAGCCCGCGAGGGGTGCCGGATAGTAGTACCGGGCAGGTGTCATATTCTGACAGTACATCAAGGGGGTAGTTTAGTGGTACTTCGGGTACAGAAGAGATGGAATCGATAAGAGCAAGGGTTTCAAAAGTGGGTGACTTGGTAACTCTTTGAGAGAGTTCTTCAGATAATTGAGTCTCGGAAGAAGCCTCCTGCTCTTTCTGCATTGACCACATACGGTAGTCTTCATCACAGGCATTAAGATTCAAAAGGAGTAAAACAATAAGAATACGTCGCAATTCCAGCTTGTATTCTGAATTGCTGTTAAAAAGCCGAGTAATTGTGTTAGAAAAATGATTCATACAGTCCCTCATTCTATCATATAATCGGCAACATAACTAAGGAAATTAACACTATAGAGATTTAAGATTTATAAATTTTCTGCTAATACTATTATTAAGATGCTCAAATTATGACTATCGGTACAAGGAGTTTCATCATGCAATCTGACAGAAGAGAATTCATTAAAACAGCAGGTATAGCAGCTACCGGGGTAGCTCTGATGAGTGGAGCCGGAAAGGTTCTGGCAGACACCAAGGAGCCTGATTCTCTGGGTGCTCTCACTCAGCATGCCCTTCCTGATTTGCCGTATTCATACGATGCACTTCAACCATTTATTGATAAGGAGACCATGACTTTGCATCACAGTATGCATCATAAGGCGTATGTTGATGGATTGAATAAGGCAGAAAAAGAGCTTGCACTTCTAAGAGGCTCGGGAGATTTTGGTCTTGTTGAATACTGGTCAAAAAAAGCAGCATTTAATGGTGGTGGGCATTATCTTCATAGTCTCTTCTGGGAAAATATGGCGGCTCCCTATGCTCAGAACACCTCAAGTGTTGGAGGGAAGGAGCCGGAAGGAGTTTTGAGAAAAAAACTTTCAGAAGATTTTGGTAGTTTTGAGAGTTTTAAAAAACATTTTTCAGCGGCTGCGATTGCAGTTGAAGGAAGTGGCTGGGCTATTTTACACTATCGCCCCGAAGATAATCGCTTGATTGTTCTACAAGCAGAAAACCAGCATAAATTAAGCCCCTGGGGCACGACTCCAATCCTGGTGCTTGATGTGTGGGAGCATGCGTACTACCTGAGCTACAAGAATAAGCGGGCAGCTTATGTTGAGGCGTGGTGGAATGTGGTTAATTGGGAGGTGGTCGAAAAGCGGTTTTTATTGAACAGGAAGTCTCCCAATAAAACTTAAAAATATAATAATATCGAGCTCTTAAGATTTCCCATAAGACTCCAGTCTGATTACGTAACGTAAATTTGCATAACCCTCATAACATAATTGAGTCTATGTAAATTTATGTAAAAAATCTTCAATAGAACTTTTAGGATGAAGGTTTGTTTTCGGTGAAGCATGGGAAGGTTTAATAATAATCAAAATCACTATAATCAAAATCACTGTCCTGCACCTCAGAGCGTGCAAGTGGTACAGTGCCATCCTCCTTCCTATCAGGTCAATTACAGTAATCATGTTTCAATACCTCAGGCGCATGTATCTGCATCGCCATCGGTAGACCCGAAACTGAAGCTTAGGGTAGATGATAGAAGAATACTGACTCCAAACAGTGTTACCAAAAATAGAGATGGTTCAATTACAGTAAACATAAATAATAACCAGGAAAATTCAATTGCAGTTGGTTATGTAAGAAAAGATGGGTCTTACAGCACAGACCAAAACTCTTCAACAATTAATAGCGGTAACTCAAAATTACTAAGAATCACTCAAAGCGGTACTTACGATTTGCAAGTTACGCATAAAGATCAGAATACGACTGACATTGTAGTGAAAGCTGATCCATCACTAAGAGCAATCAAGATTAGGCTTGGGGGGAAAGAGTATTATCTTGATATGGAAGCACCACTTCCCCAAAACAGTACACAAAGTGGTAATAGTCCCGGAAATAATCCCGTAAATGGTAATCAAACAACAACCGGAAACCCCGCCTCTTCTTCAACTGGTACGAGTCAGAATCAGGGAAATAGTACCGCTCAGGGGGCTGATGCTGCCCCGGGGAGTGCTACGCAGTCAGTAGATAGGGATACTCGAGATAGAGGTTCCTCTCAGGCATCACCTGTGCAGGATGGAGAGACGGCAGCAAATAATCCTGCCGCAAGCCGCTTAGATACTTCTTCAGCAGCTCCGACTGTTGCCGTTCTTCTGCAACAAAGGGCAGCACAAAATTTACCCCGATTTAAAAGTGAACTACCTAAAGCGGGCAGTCCCGTAGCTCAATCTTTTGATATTGATAAAATATCCAAAGAGATAGATTCCATTAAAAATATTTCTACTCATAGAGTTCAAGACATAGAATCAATCAATACTCGTTCAAGTGAAGTTTTAAAAACTCTTGATGCTGAAATTGATAGAGTATCAAAACAAATTGGAAGACCTGCCGCAGTAGTTAGATTTGTAACCAGAGCACAGAATCCAATAGATGCTGACCCTAATATTGTGAAGAATTTAAAGCAATTGGTAGAGCTGAGAGATAATTGTGCTGTGCAATTAAAGGGAGTTGTAGATTCTGCACTTGCAAGACCAGAGGCGGAAATGCAGAAAGCAGGTAATGAGATTATTAAAGAAAATGGGAAAAATATCAGAGAAAGCCTGAATAGAAGAATCGCTCTTGAAGTTGATGAGGGAACCAAAAATCAGCTTATAAATGAAAGAAATGAGTTTAATAAAAAATATAATACGATAAGAGGAATGTCTCCTGATAGAGCTTGGGAAGGTGTATCAGGTCCTGTTAAAAGGCTCAGTAATTATCTGATTGATAAGGCGAAAAATTCAAAACCTTACAAATGGGCAGGTGAAAAAGTGTCCCCACTTGTTCAATCAGTGAAGGATAGAGTGCCATATCTGAGGTCTTATGAGGCGCGGCTGGAGCGTTTGGTAAGTAACATAGATGCTGAAGTTAATAAGGGCAGTTTAACTGAAAAGCAGATTAACAAATTTACCAGACAACTTGAAAGACTTGAGCGAAATCTTAGAATGGAGGAAGTAAAGCTTGCTAGAAATGGTTTATCCAACACTGATACAAAAGCCAGATTAGAAGGGTATGCAAAAGTTCGCTCTGAGGTTCTTACTGTAATGGATGAGCATTTACGGGTTCAGATAGAAAAAAATTCTGATAATCAGACACTGGTAGATAGGCTTTCAAAGAAGCGGTTTGTAGAACATGGCGATGTTATTAAAGATGTTCTTGGTGATGCTGGTAGAAAAGCTTTTATAACTGAGCAACAAGAATTTATTGAAAAGAATAATCCTCAAGTCAAGAGTGCAAGAGAGTATCTCGAGTATGAGAGAAAAATACCCGATAATCAAAATCGTATCAATTTAGCAGAGCAGGATCATAAAATTGCAATAGAAGAAGTTAAGCTTGAAGCTTCCAGATCATCAGGAGATCTCGCAAAGGTAAATGCCCATGAACAAAATCTTAAGACTCTTCAGGCTGAAAGAGTAGTTAAAATTGATAATCTGATTAGTGAGATTAATGAAAAATTAATCGGTAATTCAATTCCCGATCCTGAAAAGATAAAACTTGTCAGTGAACGCTCCGTTCTTCATAGAGAGCTTATGGAGATGAAGTTTAGTGCAGACCCGGAGATAATAAATCATTCAAAATCGATTACTGATAGTTTAAACGAGGCAAAAAACTTAAGAGAACAGGCGGCTAAACTATTTTCAGATGCGGAAAGTAAAGGGATTTCTCCTGATGAGAAAAAGCTGAAACTTGATAACGCAAAACAACTCATGGAAAGTGCTTGCGATGCAGACCTGAAAGCACACGGAGAAGATGTTGCCAGACAGAATAGAAGACTGGTAATGCTTGAAAGTGAAAAAACAACGATAAAAACTCTGTTTGATCAGGCAGATGGAAATGAAAAACAATCACTTCGATCAAGTTTGAATGATGTAGAGAAGCAAATTAACAGCCAGAAACAGGTTATAAGCATGCTTGCTGATCAGGATAAGGTCTTGAGGTATCAACTTAGAGTTGCAAATCAGGAAGTAAAAATTTCCAAACTTGAGACAGATATAAAAGGGGCAAGTGATAAAGGCGTAAGGGCAAATTTGTCAAAGGAGCTGGCAGAAGCTAAAAGTGAACTTGTAAAACGTCAGACACTACTGGAACTTAGGTCAAAGAATGTAACTAATAAATTGATGATAAGAGCGAATCTGGCAGTCAGACAATATGCTGCCCAGCATTCTGGTAAGAGCATTGTTGCTTTTGCAGCCCTTGACAGAGCAATACTTGCTGATTATTCAGGTCAGACGAGTCATTCTGCCGTGCCTCATTTGATTACTATGATCTCGGATGGATGCATTGGATGGGAATGGGGAAGAAGTCTTTCAGTCAATTCTGAGTTTTTAGTCGGAGCGGTTGGGGCTAATTTAATAAGTGGTACAGGAGATGGTGCACTTGCTTATGGTGGTTTTGTATCAGCTCAAAAGGGTCTATCAGCTACAGCCGGTAGATTTGCTATAGCGCAAAGAGTGGCTCCGCATTTATCCAGAGGTTTATTTGGAGTTGGAGCATTTGCGCACGGTGCTCTAAATACCTATGACCCTCATTCTTATATGCATGAAAACGATGCACAACTGGCATGGAGAAGCAGTTCTCCAATCCTTGCAGGAGCCGGTTTTGGTGCAATGATTGGAGGTCCTGTAGGTGCGGGTGTTGGAGCTGGAATTGGAGCACTTGGAGAAGGAATTGGTATTTGGTACGCATATGAGACTCTTGATAGTAAATACATAGCCGATGATGAAAAGAGAGGAATGATAGAGTCTCTGCGACGAGGTTTGCATGGCTATAGAGAAAGAGATTTTGTTAATACAGATTTCTCCAGATTGTCTTCCGCTCAACGAGAAGTGATCAGTGATTCAGCCAAGCTGTACACCCTAACTTTTCTAATGACTGGATTAGATCCCTTTAAAGTGTATCACTGGGAAAGTGAAGGTAGTTTTCCTAATGGAAAGATTGGTTACACAGGTGATCAGGCTGTAGCAATATGTAATGCAATAGGTCTTAAACACCCTACTACTAACGAACTTAGTGAAGAAGATCAAAGAAAGAATTTCCAGAAATTAAATGAATTATGGGACAAGTATCAAAAAAGTGGGACGAGTGGTAATCAGCATCTGGATATGGTTTTCTCAAAATGTACAGACGAGTGTAAAGCCGCACTTCTGGCTTCAAGAGAAATTAAATATACAGAAAATGGTACATTCAAGATCAGGGATGGGCTTAGAGAATTATGGAAATCAAATATAGATAGAATTTTACAATCGACCGATCCTTATGACACCTTGGAAAGTATTCTCCCTGAGTTCTCATCCATTTATAGCGAGCCTGATATTGAAGATGTAAATGGCGAGCTAATTTCAGGACCCTATAAGGCTCTTTTAGTAACATCTTTTGGTAATGCGGTTAGTGAATGGGCAAGAGATAAGAATGGGCATCTAGTTGATAGTAAAGTTGAAAGTGTTATCACAGTTTTAAAGCAGGATGAAACGAGGTTTACTGAGTTTATCAAATACCTGGAAGAGAGTTTGATTCAACCGGAAATCTAGTCCTTCGACCAATAAGTTTTTGCACATGCAAAAACACTAAAAATAGCTCAGGACTAGTGCCGAGCGATACCTCAAAGCCCAAAAACTTTCGGGTCGAGGCACTAGTCTCTTAAATGGAATAGCTCGATACGTATTTCTGTACCTTGACCATTTTCTGGCATTGAGATGTTAAATGACCCCGAATGTAAATTAACAAAATATGAAGCTATGCTAAGCCCTATTCCGCAGCCTTGTTGCTCGTTATAGTCTCTGTTGATCTGGGTAAACTTCTCAAGGATTGAGTTTTCTTTTTCCGGCTTGTATGGAATGCCACTTCCCCAGTCCCGGATGGAGAAAGTCAGTTTGTTGTTGTCAAATTCAATTTTAATGGAACATCTTTTCTCACCTGAAGAAAACTTATAAGCATTGTCTATCACTCTTAAGAATGCATCAATAAGCTGACTCATGAACATATTCACTTTTAGTTTCAGGTGCTCTTGTGCTACCTGTACCTCAAAGGTTCTTTGTGGGTAGAGTTCTGAATATGTTTCCTGTTCTTTTTGTTGGAGTTGGCTTAAAAATTCACCGAGGAGTACGGGGCTTGCAAATTCTTTGTAGGAATCAGATGCCTGTCCAAGTTCGATCTGCTGAATCAGCATGAAATCCTCAACCAGCTTTTCAAGTCTGAGCCCGCCTCTAAGAATAGATTGAAGGAGGTTTTTGATTTGGGGTGATTCGAGATTGTCAATCTCTTCAATGAGTAGCTCCGTGCCGGTGGTGATAGATACCAGAGGAGTCCTGAATTCGTGTGACAGAGTGTGAATAATTTTCTTTTTGAAGTGCTCAAGCTTCAGGTGTTCGAGTTGCTTTCGAACCTCAACCTGTTTTAATTTTCCAACAAGAAGTGCCTTCAGTTCTTTTGGATTTACGGGTTTTTTTACGAAATGATCACAGCCAAGACAGATACTGTCGTGAGCGGCTTTTTCATCCTCTTTCCCGGAAAGGATAATAAATGGAATATCACTCCATTTTGGGTTCTTTTTAAGCTCTGTGAAAAGATCAATACCGGTTTTACCTGGCATGTAGATATCCGAAAGAATAATGTCAGGGCTTTTTGATTTTAATATCTCAAGAGCGGAGTACACGTCTTTTGCAATGAGAGGTGAAAAATGCTCAAGTGAAAGAAACTCTGCAATTGCATTTGCCGTTTCTTCCTGATCTTCCACAATAAGCACTTGTGGAGATGGTGGAGCTGAGGATACTGCGATATCTTCCTTTTTTGACAACATCTGAAAAACTGCCTTGTTACTGCCTTTGTTTTTAAGCAAAAAAACACGCTTAAATAAGGGTATCGACATATACATGCTTTTACTAAAAAACTTTTATGATTCTTGCTTATGAGCATAAAGTCTCATATAACTCCTTGGTATTATTCAATATTTACTAGTAAGTAGGTGGGAAATATGGAATCGACTCGAATTTGTGGACTTTTTCCTGGTCAGGGTTCTCAGGCAGTAGGGATGGGGAAAGCATGGAGTGAAGGGAGCGAAGAGGCAAAAGAGATTTTTTCCCGGGCAGATAAAGCTCTTGGGTACCCAATCTCAAAGTTATGTTTCGAAGGTCCAATTGAAGATCTGACACTTACTCAAAATGCTCAGCCGGCTCTACTTTTGGTGAGCTATATTTCGTACCTCCTGTCTGGAATCAAGCTGGATGCCGCAGCAGGGCATAGCCTTGGTGAATTTTCGGCACTTGTTTCTGCGGGGGTGATTTCCCTTGAAGATGCTCTGGTACTGGTTCATAAGCGAGGTACCTACATGCAGGAAGCAGTTCCTGTAGGAAAAGGAGCAATGGCTGCGGTGATGGGACCAAGTGAAGAGGAAATCAGTGCTTACATCAAGGAAGGTGCAAAGGGTGTTGTTGAAATTGCGAATTTGAACTCACCCGGACAAACAGTCCTTTCAGGGGAAGCAGAAGCAATGAAAGATTTTTCAAATTTTCTTTCAGAAAAAGGTGCTAAAGTTATTCCTCTTAACGTAAGCGCTCCTTTTCATTCCAGTCTTATGAAGCCAGCGGCTGATAAACTTGCCGTTGATCTTGATGCGGTTACCTTTAACGAGCCCGCATTTGTGGTATATGCAAATGTGACCGCTCAAAAAATTACTTCTTCGGCAGAAGCTCGTGAACTCTTAAAGAAACAGGTGTGTGGTACGGTACGATGGACTTCTGAAGTTACAAATCTGCTTGAAGAGCAGGGGATTACTCATGCAGTAGAGTTTGGTCCCGGAGGAGTGCTTTCCAAGCTCCTTAAGCGTACGGTACCTTCAGTTAAGAGGTTTGAGGTTTCAGATCCTGAGTCGGCGGGGAAGGTGAGAGAAGGTTTGTAGCTCATTCCTTACTCATTACTATGATCGCCGCGTATTCCTCAAGGAGTTTGAACTCTTCGATAAGCAGGTTATTGAATGGTTCGGTGGTGAAGCTCATGATGTAGAATCCCATGAAGATAGAGAGGGGGAGGCTGATGATGAAAATGTTCACCTGGGGGACGAATTTTGTTATTAGTCCCAGGAGGAACTGACTGATGAGGGTTGCGATCAGGATTGGTGCGGCTATGATTATTGCCAGCTCAAAAGAAGAACTGAAAGCAAGGGTGAGGGTCTCTATTGTGGTGTCGAAGGAGGTGAATATTCCGGGCTTGGGGTTTCCAAGCTCAAGTGTGGCGGCTTTCAGAAGGACGTGGTGACCGTCAATCGCAAGAAACAGAAGAGTGCCTAGCATCATATTAAATCGCGCAAGAACTGATACACTCTCCCCGAGACTCTTATCTATCATGTTTGCCTGAGCAAGTCCGATAACCCCGGCAACTACCTGACCACTCACCGCAAGTCCTCCCAGAACCAGTGCAGGTAACAGGCTTAGAGCCAGTCCAAAAATAAATTCTGCAATAATGGCAAGTGTGATCGCATGCATGGATTCAGGCATCGGTATTTGAGGGATGCTGACTGAGGTTATGACTGATATTGAAAGAGCCAGGTAGAATCGAAACTGAACAGGAACTTGTTCCGTTCCGATACCGGGAAGAATGAATAATAGAGTTACCAGTCGTGTTAATATCAGAAAGAAAGTCCAGAGAAGACCAATGTCCAATTCAAAAGAATTGACAGAAAGAAGTGCCGCGTTCATTGCATTTTAAGAACACTGATTTGTTCAAAAGAGTAGACCGCAAATTGAGTCAGTTTTGATAACATCCAGGGTCCAAATACTATCAGAGCACCAACCGCAGCAGCAATTTTTGGTATAAAGGCAAGAGCCGCATCGTTAATCTGTGTTGCTGCCTGAAATACGCTCACCATTACTCCGGCAACCAGACCACAGAGTAGAACAGGAGCTGAAACAAACATAGCGGTTTGAATACCAAGACTCGCAACTCTGGAAAATCCCTCTATATCCATTTTTAACCCCCGTATGTTTTAACCAGATTACTGATAATCAAACTCCAGCCATCAATCATGACAAATAAAAGTAATTTAATGGGAAGTGATATAACGGTTGGAGGTAAGGTGATCATACTCATTGAAGTGAGGACGGATGATATAATCATATCCAGAACCAGGAATGGTAAATATATCAAAAACGCAATCTGAAACGCTGTGTTAAGTTCGCTCAAAATAAATGCGGGTATAAGCACCCGGGCACTGATAAGCTCCGGAGAGTCCGGTATTTCTGATTTTGTTATATCAATAAATAACTCTATATCTTCCTCTCGAGTTAAGGGAAGCATGAACTTTCTCAGAGGTTTAAAAGCTTCATCTATTGCTTCAGGAAAAGTAAGAACATCGTCCGCATATGGGATAAGCGCTTTTTCATATATTTCGTTGAACTGAGGACCCATGATTGCAAATGTCAGGAACAATGAAAGCCCGAGGAGTACCTGGTTGGGTGGACTCTGTGCGGTACCGAGTGCCTGCCTTGTGATTGATAATATGATCGCGATGCGAGGAAAACAGGTAACCGCCATTACCACTGAAGGCAGAAACACCAAAGCACTCATCATTGTAGATATTTTCAGGGCAGCAAATACATCGCCCCGCCCAAACTCGCTGCTGGTGTTAGTGTTGATCTGTACAATTGATTCACTGCTACCGGTAGATGCAAAACAATCAGTGCCGTAGATCAAGACACTTAGCAGCGTGAATTTTATCATGGAGGCTAATGAGTTTTTAGATACGTGCATGCTGCCTCTCGTGTTCTGATTGATACTCCGGAGTTTCAATAGAATTTTTGGTAACTTTTGAAGTGGCTTTTGAAATAACTCTTGAAGGAGGCACTATACATTCAGTACGAGAACCTTTCTCTCCGGATAACAGGGTGAGAAATTCCAGTTTTCCATTCTGTTTTGAAAGAAGTAAATCTTCTCCCTGTACTTTCATAAGAAGAAGAGTAATTCCCTGACCAAGGTTTTTTTCCTCGGTGAGTTGTATTTTTGAAGTATGTGTCTTTACCGTGTGAGAAGGAAGTCCTCTTTTTTTCAGAAAGTATCCAATGACTCCTATAATAGATAAAAAGATAACGCAGAGTTTAAACTTTGATAGTATGAGCTTCTTGTCAACCGCGGCAGTTCCAATTGCCACTTCTTCCCCGGTAGACAGCTCGATGTCAGTTTCGCTGTTAATTTCGCTTACTGCGGTGTCTGCATGGGTACGCTCAACAAAAAGAGTCGTACAGAGTAATAAAAACAATGCAATTCTGATATAATATCTCATTTTGCACTTATCCGAGCCCTTCAATTCTATCACTCTGTGATATAATGTCAGTAATTCGAATACCAAATTTTTCGTTTACAATTACTGCTTCTCCACGAGCCACAAGTCGGTTATTGATATATACATCAAGAGGCTCTCCTGCGAGCTTGGTGAGCTCTATGACAGACCCCTGCCCAAGCTGAAGAAGATCCTGTATGGTCATTCTGGTTCTACCAACTTCAACGCTCACTTGAAGATAGACATCTAACAAGAAATCAAGATTCCTTGGCATCTCCTGAGTTGCTTTTACTATGTCGTCAGCGGCTTTTGCCACATCTTCGACTGCTTGTTCCGTTTCTTCAGCCATAAAATTTCTCCTTATGCGCTTTCTTTTTCAGGATAAATTGCATTTGTAATTTTTACCGCCCTATTGGCTCTGTAGGAGCCTACAAAACCTTTATATTTCGGAGATTTTTCGATCTGAATCAGTGCTTCCTCCGTTGGGTTCGTTTCAAGCGGTATTATATCTCCTATACCAAGGTTAAGTACGTCTCTTGTTTTAATTGCCCCTTGTGCAAGTTGTACACTCATATCTACTTCAGTTTTCTTGATATTTCCTTCCATCCTTTTGATCACGTCGGAATTGACCTCAAGGCGGTTACTTTGAAAACCCGTAGTTAATTTTTGTCGAATAGGTTCTATGGTTGAATATGGTGTGCAGAGTGTAAGTGTGGTGCTCTCTTGTTCAAGCTCTACCTCAACGGTAACAATAATTACCACATCCGTAGGCGGAACAATCGCTATCGCAAGAGGGTTAAATTCAGATCGAACATATACAAAGTCAACCGGATGAATTGGTGCCCAGGCATCTTTCAAAATTTCAAGAGCCATCATTACCACTTTACCAATGAGACGGGTTTCAATTGCGGTGTACTCTCGCCCTTCAACTTTTACCTTTCCAATGCCTTTCCCTCCAAAGAGACTATCCACCATACCAAAAACAAGTGGAGTGGATACTACAAGGAGTGCATACCCTTGAAGAGGCGGCATTCTGTATATATGGAGGCTGGATGGTAGCGGAAGCTTTTTCATAAAGAGACCAAACTTTACGATCTCGATTCCACCAACATTGATAAAACAGGTTCTGCCCAGAAATTTTGAAAGAGCGGTTCTGAAAGACCTTGAAAAACGGTCGTGAATAAGCTCCATGGTCGGCATACGACCACGAATAATACGCTCCTGGCTTGCAAGGTCGTATTTTCTTATCCCTTCTTCCTGGTTCCCCTGAAAGGTATCTGTTTCGACATCCGAGTCTGACAGTCCGCGCAGGAGTGCATTAATTTCATCTTGTGTTAGAACCTGATTCATAATCTATTCGTCCTGAAATTCAGTACTCTTAATTTTTTACTGGATAATAAATTCTGTAAAATAGACCTGAGTAACTTCTTCCGAGCCAAGCATGTCATTAACAGAATCTCTAATTTCTCCTCTCAGCTTATCCTTGCCCTCTACTGTTAAAATTTCAGAAGAAGACTTGCTGCTTAAAGTACGAATAATGGCATCCTTGATCTTGGGGATATCGCTTTCAATGGTATGGGGAAGCTGCGGGTCTGCAAACTCAAGTTGAATTGTTGTCCGCAGGAAGCTACCCTTTACCTGAAGATTCACGATAAATGTTTCAAGAGGGAGTACTGCCGGAGGTAAACCTGCAACCCCCCCGGATGCCCCACTATCATCATATTCATCCTCAAGGAACGCATCATCCTTGCTTTTATCTGAACCACTCATTGCGAAAAACGCGCCAGGAATCCCGATTCCCAGTACCAGTGCGACTGCCATTATAATGACCATTTTCTTATTATTTTTAGGAGCTTCTTCGGTTTTTTCTTTCTTTTCTTCAGCCATAATACTGGTCCTTAAAATCTCTTTATTTTTAAGTACTTATGAAAATTATTATATTTATTTCTCAAGTTTAGATGCGGGGAGTGCAAAAAAGACAACAAATAAAATCATGAAAGATCATATTTCTGTCACTGTAGAGGTAAAAAAACTGTAACAAAGGCGGTAATTTTCTGTTTGTTTTTGTCAGAGAAACGATAGCGCCTGTCAAAATATGGCTAATCAAAGGCTAATCAAATACGAGTTTAAATTCAGCGATGTTCTCTTCGGATATCTTGTACTGGGTACTGAGGATTGAAATAGTACTTAACTTTAATCCCGCACTTTTAGCTGATTTTGTGAGTAGCAGTATCTTGTCCTGAATGCTCCCGGGGGTGTCTTCGCTCTGTACATACAGGATAAGCGAGAGTTTGGCATCGGTTGATTGCAGGATGTTTGCTAAAGATTTAATTTCCAGTTCGCCCTTTGAGGAAATTTCCTTTTCATCAAAAAACCAGTTTTTTTGAACCGGAATATCCAAAGTTTCTGCCCGGGTGTTGTGATGTTCCTGAAAAATTGATTTCCTGACCGGTGGTAGCTCTGTGCCGGATTTAACTTTCCCGTGTACTGCCGAAAGACGTGGTAATTCAATCAGTTCATGTCTGAAAACAAAAAACGCTACAAGTATAAAAAACAGATCAGAAAAGATAATCAACCATTGTGAAGATTTTGGTTTTTTTACGGATTGTGATTTCATAGTTCGGAGTTCTCAGATAGTGAGATTGAAAGCAGGATTTGTCTGGGTTGAATCTTCTTTTCTCCAAAAGCCGCATGAATGGTGAAGTATTTGTTTATTATCTCTGTTAAGGATGAAATGTGATTCGTGTCATTTGAAGAATTATCTAGAAGTGCGGCAATAAATAAATTTTTATCATCGACACATTCTGAAATGAGGGTAATGTCTTTGTGCAACTCTGAATCAGTGACAAGGGATTTATCTGAAATATAATTATCTAATTTACTTGAAGTAGTGTGCTCACCTTGAAGCCAGACATTTGAAGAGTTGCAGGTATCCTCCGGGCTGCTTTGATCAGAAGCAAAAAAAAGATTTGATATTTTTGAAGCTTTTTTATCAACCTTACCCTGGTCGATATGCATAAAAAAACCTATCAGGAGGAGTGAGAGACTGCAAGATATGGTGAGATAGGTGTTTGAATCAGATAGTTTCATATGGTTTGTAATTTATCCCGCTGTAATCTATCCGGCAAAGGCTTCGAGTCGTTCCTGCATAAGCTGAGGGTTGATTCCCTTGGAAAGAGCCAGAATGCCTTCAATGGTAAGGTGCTGGAGCATCTCCTCATCTTTTAATTTTTTCTCAAGCTTTGCCGCAAGGGGCTGAAGAATGAGATATGACATCACTGCCCCGTACAGTGTGGTGAATAGGGCTATACTCATACCATTACCTAATTGAGAAGAGTCTTCTATATTACCCAGCATCATAATCAGCCCGATTACGGTTCCAATAAGCCCTACGGCGGGAGCAATAGAGGCGAGATAGTGGAGTATTTCCACTGAAGATGCCTTTTGAGCTTTCAGGACTGAGATATCGGTTGAAAGAATATGTCGCAGCTCATCCTGTGGAGTGCCATCAGCCACCAGTTGAAGCCCCTTTTTCATCAGTGGTTCATCTTCCTGAGAGGCAAACTTTTCAAGTGCGATATTGCCCTTATGGCGAACGATGTGAGAAAGATTTGAGAAATATGCGATTCGTTCAGCAATCTGCATCTGATCGTGGGATTTACTGCGGTACGCCTCTTTTAAAGCTTTAATAATGGATGGAAATTCATATCCGATACTCCCCGAGATCAGGGTACCGCCCACTACTATGAGAAGAGAAACAGGGTCAAGAAAGGGCACATGATTACTTAGAAAGATGCCGGCAATGATGCCTATGAGGACTATAGTGGTCAAAATACTGGCACGGAGGTTCGGCTGTGGTATATCAAACATATGTTGCTTCACTTAAAAAAATCAGGTACTTAGCAGGTTATTAACTGAAATATTTTCAATATTCTCTGTCATTAGACCTGTATTAGCAGAGACTGTGCCAGATTTGCTGTGCCAGGTTTGTTGCGCCAGATTGACTGCGCCAAATGAACTTTTTGATTAGCGGAGCTCAGGTGTTTTGTGAAACATGAAATAAGCTATCATGCTCAGGATGCAGCCGTGTACGTGAGCGGGGTGTGGCACGTAAATGATATTGCCGATTTTTCTTCTGAGCTGACTTCACTTTTTAAGCAATATGGGAGTGCTATCCGCTTTCTGGTAATCGACTCTGGTGCGGTTCTTGATATTGCTGTTTTTCATACACTCCTGAAAATCTACAGAGAAGTACAAAAAGGCTCTGACCTGGAAATACGAACTGAATCGGATGCGCATAAGAAAATAATAGCGCTACTTGAAGAGGTACATTCGAAATCAGATGTATCAAACATTCCCCAACCTCTTTCAATGATTGAAGCAATTGGTAAAAGTGGTCTTGACGTATGGAAAGAAACCACAAGTATTCTTTATTTTGTAGTTGGTATTATCAAGGAAATATTTCTGATACTGGTTTTCCCCAGACGGTTCAGGACTAAAGAGATAGTTTCACAGATTGATTATACCGGTCTCAGTGCGGTTCCGATATGTGCGCTGGTAACTTTTCTCATAGGTATTGTCATCGCCTACCTTATGGGTGATCAGCTCAGGTACTATGGGGCAAATATTTTTGTTGTTGATGGAGTTGCCGTTGCCATGTGCAGGGAGCTTTCTCCGATTCTTGTTGCCATTATTATAGCGGGGAGATCCGGTTCCGCTTTTGCTGCCCAGCTTGGAAGCATGCGACTTAACCAGGAAGTTGAAGCGCTTAAAGTTATGGGGTTAAGTGATTTTTCCGTACTTATTATTCCCAGGATACTTGCCTTAATGATTACCATGCCGATTCTGGTAATCATCGGCAATATTTTTGGCATACTTGGAGGGCTTTGTATTTCTTATATTAACTTTGAAGTGAGTCCTGATAATTTTATTGAACGCTTAAAAATGATTTTGGCACCAAAGCATATTTATGTCGGCTTGGGGAAAGCTCCTCTTTTTGCATTGTTTATTGCTTCTATCGGTTGCCGGTTGGGACTCTCAGCAGCGCCAAACGCGGTCAGTATAGGTCAAAACACCACCAAGACGGTTGTTCAGGGTATCGTTTCTGTGATTTTGCTGAATGCGGCAATTGCTATTATTCTTTCACATGCAGGAATATAAAATGAGAAGAGAAAATGAATACCTCATTGAAGCAAGAAACCTTACCACTGCCTACAAAGAGGTGGTGGTGCATGACAACATTTCTTTTTCAGTGGCTCGGGGAGAGTTTTTTACAGTCATTGGTGGCAGTGGTAGCGGTAAGACAACGCTTCTGAGGGCGGTCGTGGGTCTTTTAAAACCATATTTCGGAGAGATATTCCTTTTAGGAGAAAATTTGTGGGAGCTTCAGGAACTTGAACGGGAAAAACTCCTCAGAAAGATTTCAGTGTTATTTCAGGAAGGGGCGTTATTTTCCGGGCTCACGGTTCGGGATAACATCATCTTTCCCTTGCAGGAGTTTACTACTATTGCTGAATCAGAGATGTATGATCTTGCAGATTTTTGGCTTACCATGGTAGGGCTTTCAAGAAATGTCGGGTTCAGGATGCCTGGTGAATTATCAGGTGGTATGAAAAAGCGGGTAGCACTTGCCCGGGCGTTGATATTGGAACCTGAGATAGTCTTTCTTGATGAACCAACCTCAGGTCTTGACCCGATCTCTGCCAGAAGTTTTGATTCGTTAGTTAAGACTCTGCATGAGGAACTGGGCGCTACAATATTTATGATATCTCATGACCTGTCATCGATAAAAATGTTAAGTACTAAAATACTTGCTTTGGGTAATGGTAAAATTATAGCGGAAGGTTCGCTTGAAAGTGTTCTTGAAAATGATGAACCATGGGTACAAGAGTATTTCAGTTCAATGTAAGTATAGGGAAAAGGGTAAGTGATGGACTCAAAAGTGCGATATAAATTGGTAGGTGTTTTTATCCTGATAAATGTTTTTTTATTTATTGGCATACTCACCTGGCTTATCGGAGGAACCGGTTTTGAGCAGATAGATAGATATATCGTGTATTTTGAAAGGCAATCTCTGGATGGTTTACAGAAAGATAGTCTGGTTACGATGAAAGGTATTCGGGTTGGGGTAGTTGAAGGGTTTGTAATTTCAGATGAAAACATCGAACGGGTAAAAGTGTTACTGCGATTGGAAAAGGGAATTCCTGTCAAAACGGATACTCGTGCGGTTTTACGAAGGAATCTGTTAACTGGGCTTGCCAAGATTGATCTTACTGGTGGGACGCAGTCTGCGGAGTTACTGAGTGTGTCCGGTAATGAAGAATATCCGGTTATTCCCGAAGAGGTTACTCAGCTTGAGAAGATTGCCAATGAAGTGCCGGATATACTTGGAAAGTTTGATCATGTAGCTAATCGCCTTACGATGCTTTTTTCAGATAAGAATATTTCCTCTCTGGAATCTACCTTGCAATCACTGAGTACCCTTACCGGCGAGCTATCCGCCGCGGCTCCCTCTTTACGTGGAAGTATAGAGAATCTTGAAAAAATAAGTTCAAACGCATCGCATATGGCAGCTAAAATATCAGGTTCAGAGGATGCTTCAGGAGTTGCAGATGATATTATAGTGATTACTCAGGAGATCAAGGAAGTAATAGCTGAACTAAGAAAGTCTACAACTACAATCGCTCCAACTATCAGAAAGCTTTCCAGAACCTCGGACAGGCTGCAAAAAAATGTATCCGAGATTGGAAAGGGAGTCTCTTCCCTGTCTGAAGCATATAGTGACCCAAATGAATTATTAGGAACTAAAGAGTAACGGTGTTATAGAGTACTGCTGCCATGAATATGAAATACAGAATACAATATTATTTTTCTTGTTTGATGCTTTTGAGTTTTTTTTCAGGATGCCAGATCAGACTTTTGCCTGACTATGCCCCGGTAAAGAAATTCTCTACGAGCTTTACTTCCCCGGTCTTTGAACCTAACTGTACATTTTCTTCTTCTGCGTCATTTTCTCCTACAGTATATTTTTCTGGCGCGACAGTGGCAGATCCATTTCAGGGAAAGCGGGTTTTAGTTGAAAATGAAATTGGTGAAATAGTTTTGATTAGTTCTGTAGAGTGGGGTGCTCGTTTTGAGGATTTATTCAGCAGATCCTTTGAAGAGGGGCTCCGTGTTTCGTTTTCCGAGTATCCTGAAATTACTGTTTTGTCTCCGGAGTCTGGTATGGAAAGCGATATTGAGTTTTCAATTAATCTGAATCGCCACTTTTTAAAAGATAAGGCTTCGAAAAAGAAGAACAAGAAGAAGATTTATACTACTGCGGTAATGAGAATTTATAGTGCCGGGAGTAACACTGAGAAGTATTTTCGCCTGAGAGCAAAGACGGAACTTAAAGACAACTCGGCAGAGTCCTACATTGAAGCAATCAGACGGAACGTGAAAAAGATTTCCGTAAAAAGCTATGAAGCGATACTAGGTGAAATTTGTCACCAGCCGAAACAGTAAAAACTATCCCGTGAGAAACTATCCCGCTACTCTCATTTTACCGGTTTTGGAGTTTTCTATTGCCTGTTCTGTCGCTCTTAAGAGTGCCTCGAACCCGGTTGGTTTACTTAAATAGTTTATACCGAAAATAAAAGCTCTTTGTTCATCTACGGGATTTGGTGCACCTGTGATCAGCACTACACCAATATCGGGATATTTCCTCTTTGCGTGTGCCTGAATTTCAAATCCATCGAGGTCATCCAGTAAAACATCGGATATGAGGACCTCAAATGATCTTTTATCCAGTATGTCTACTGCTTGTTTGGCGCTGCTTGCGATAGTGACATCGTAGCCTTCTTCTGAAAGAACTGACTCAAACATCTCGAGTACAAGCGGCTCATCGTCCACAAGAAGTATGCTTGCTCGTGATAAAATCATGTTTCCCCCATTCAGTTTTGTTAAATTGATTATTAACTCAGACCTAAGTGTGTTTTAGACTATACCATTATGGAAAACTTTCAAAGTTTAATTTAATTTGCATGAAGCAGACTCTTAAGGTGCTGGAAATATGATTCAGTATGCTTTAAATCAAGGATACAAAGGTGTTTTTTGCATACTAATCAAACTAGATATTTTAACTTAGTTCTAAATAAGACATCAAAGAATGGACTATCGTTTTTCTTCTTGTCTGATTTCGAGCTCCTTAATCTTGTTTAAAAGACTTGCGTGACTTTGAATGAGAGAGGAAAAACAGTCACTTACTCCATCAAAAATATGTTTTATCTGAGGTTCAATTAATTTCCAGGCAGATTTTTTTAGAAAAACAATCGCTTTTCCAATAACAGGTCTGTGCGAAGTGATTAATTTAGAGCTGCTGTTACATTGCGATAAAATGCACATAGCTCTGAACAGTTCTGTTGTTTCCTTATCAATAGCATAGCGGGCAGGAAATAGTTTAGTGCGATTTTCCTGAATTGATATAAGCTCATCCTTCATGGAAGCACTGTTTAGAAGAGCGTGGTATCTTTCATCCGCTTTCTGAATGAATTCAGTTCCCAGAACCTTATTTTGTGAAATAGTTGTCATACTGTATCAGATAGCCATTAAAAATTTTTCATTTTTTTTTATATCATCTTTTTTATCCTCATCGGAAAACGAAACGGGCAGGGGAGCATTGGTCACTCGTTCATAGAGCCAGCCCATGGATTTTGTGAAATTGTCCTTGTTAAATCTGTTTTCCAGTATGCGTTTGGCATTATTTACTTTTCTTTCGTGATTCGCTCTGGCAGATTCGGATGTATCCAGAGCATCTGCAATTGCACGTGCCATGGCTTCAGGGGTGGGTTCTGCAAGATATGCAGCGTCGTTTCCCAACGCCTGTGTGTGAGAATATATTTCAGTGGCAACAATCGGTCTTCCTGATGCCATGTAACAGTAGAGTTTTAATGGAGTGTTGCTGCCTTTAGATCTCGGTGATATTACCGCATCGGAAATTCCCATCACAGAACCCATCATGCGGGACGGTAGTTCCCCGGTAAAAATAACTTTATCCTCAATTGCAAGTGTTTTTGCTTTAGCCTTCACTTTGGAAACAATATCTTCATTGCTTTCACCAATCATCAAGAGCCTGGTAGATTCAGGTGTTTTCAGCAGTGGAAGCGCTTTTTTAAATGATTCCAGGAGCAGGGGGATGCCTTGATATGAGCTGAAGTTCCCGGTGTATGTCAGGATTTGTTTATCTTCCAGATTGTAGGTGCGAATAAGATTATTTTTTATTTCGGGGTCTTGTTCCCATGATGAATCCAGTGGAAGATCTTCAAGCTGAGCACAGGGAACCAGGGGAGCAACTTTAGCAGCGTACTCCTGAACATCTTTACAGACGGCAACGATTCCCCCGGATTTTTTCAAACACAGGTTGTACGTAGAAAAGATAGATCGGACTATAAACTTATTTGAAAGAAAACCTGAGTACTGAAGCTGATCAGGTAGAAGTGAGTGCATATCCACAATGTATGGTGTTTTCCTGAGTGTTCCGATTGCGGCAGCTATGAATGCAGCCTCTTCTACTCCATGAATCACCTGATATTTGTTTCTTAGTCCCATCATCAGACCCTTAAGACTGAGAGGGATATCCAGCACTATTTTCTGCCAGGAGGGACCAACTACCGGTTCAGACATACCCGGTATTCTCATTGACCTGTGGAGGGTAACCCCGGAAAGCTCAAAATCTTTTCCAAAAGGAAGACAAAGTATATCCAGTTCGTACCCAAGAGCAGACAATGATTCAATTTCACTCTTTACTCTGAGTGGACTGCCACGATCTGCCAGAAATGGCTGGGGGGTAATAAATAAAATTTTTTTTGAGCTGGAATTTATCCTGCCGTTTTTATTTTTCATTAAGATTTATCGGGATTTATTAATCAATCCGGGGAAAATAGAGTATTTAGTTGAACAGGTAAAGGGGTTTTAAGAAAGTCTGAAAGAGGACATCTAAACTGCTATTAATAATGAGTATTTTAGAGAACATTCTTTCGTCTTATTATTTCATTTGAAAAAACTCTTAAAATGCTTGCAGGAAGGGAGGATCTTTGACCTGTAATGCGGTACTTTTTATTCAGTATTTCAGTTTTGATTTCCTCATCTGATGCTTTGTCCGGGAGTGAGTCAAACAGCATGCCGTAAGAGGCGGGGAGTAATTCCTGGTTCTTGAAGGGGAGAGGGTCAGAACCGGCTACAAGAGGAATGTTGCGAGCGGATGATTCCCTGATAATAGACGGGTATGGAAAATACTTTGGGAGGAGGGAAGTGATGCCCAGGGTTATGCCAGCAGAATTTCCATTAGAATTCTCATTTAAAAATTTCCGTATCAAGTCTCCTCTCTTTCCCAGCCACTTACCGGGAGCCCAGTTAATAACAGGAATGGCACCCGATTCTCTAATGTGATTAATCAGTTCATTAAGAGGTATATTTTCCGGTAGCAGGTTTTTATAAAACAAGGCGAGTACTTCAATTTTTTCTGAAGAGCTTACCTGTCGACCCGGATAGAAATTCAAAGGCAGAGCATGACAAGGCAGGGCATGATCTCGCTTTTCGATAGTATTTGCATTTTGGATGTAGCCAAGTGAGGAAAGCTTTTTATGAAGTTTCGTATCTTCAATCAGTCTCCGATAGAAATTACAATCATTTCTTTCCGTGAGGATGATACCGGCTCCATCGAGAGATGATTGCTCGGGTAACTTTTCAATATTGCGGTATATGGAACTCAAAAAAGTTTCAAGAGAAAAGCACTCATAAAAATGAGAGTGTGCATCAAGAAAGAACATGCTTATGAATCCCGCATGAATGCTCTTCTTACGGCAGAAACACTTTTTACTTTTACCGGGCGGTCAGTGAGACAAGATGAAAGCCCGACAAGTGTAACCGAATCAGAAACTTTATAGGGAGAGATTGATTCACAATTATCGACAGAAAGAAAAGGAAAATAATTAAAACGGAGCACGACATCAGGGGTTTCTGCCTGAATTTCGAACCCGCTTCCATTTTGGGTAAGCATTTTCCCCGACCCTGAGTAAAAGTATGATTCCGAAGGTACGCTTCTTTTAAACACGACGAATCTTCCAACTATGGCAATTTCTTCATAGCGAAATGAAGATTGTCTGAAATAGTCTTTCCATACCCGTTCGTGTGCTATGGTGAGAGTAACATTGTATAGATCGAGATATTCTTCGATGCCCGCAGGACCTCTTTTTCGATATTCTTCCGGTATCACGTCAGTGTACCACCAGAGGTTGTGTATGGGACTGGATGCCATGATAGGTGAACCTGAAAGTTGCACAAGGGGAGCAATATGGCTTCCTTCAAAATCATGGAGTACAAATCCTGAAAACAGCGTTCTTCCACTACCTGCATTTTCTGAAATGAGCAGTGCCAGCTCATTAAATGCCTTGTTTTTGGTGTGATATGATATCCATGATCTTTTCTGGATGATACTTCCAACTGAAAGAAATCCAAGAAGTAAAAGACTCAGGCTTACTGCCTTACCTATAGAATATCGTGATAAGCTGTTTTTACCGGTGGAAGAGAACAGACGATATAGTCCTTCTCCTACCGGGATAGAGAGAATAAGCGACAAGATCACCAGCATACGATCCAGTTCAAGCTGAGGTTTGAGATGAACCATTATTGTCCCAAGAAAGAGCAACCAAAGAGAAGTTGCAAGATACGGCATACGGTATCTTTTATTCCACGGTATGAAAAGAAGAGCGGGAAGACCTATCAAATATAGAACAGGATGTATCTTTAACAGATGCTCGCGGAAAGTACGAAGGACGGTTTTTTTGGTTACCGCTTCTTTTTTCCCTTTCACTACGGGTGATGTGGTAATTTGCGAACCCTCTTTTGTTTCATACACTGATTCCATTTTTGAGGAGCTTTCAAGTGATACGAAACTGCCTACTTTGGAAACATTGAGGAATAAAATTATCCAGGGCAGATGCAACATTACCAGTAGTAGTCCGCTTACCATAATTCGCTTCGAACGGAATAAATGTTTTATCTTTACAAGAGTAAAGATGATCAGAGGAATCATGGATAGCCCCTGAGCACTCCAGAAGATACACAGGGAACCGCTTATGATAAGTCCTGCGAGGATTCGTATTGGTGTCTTTGATGAATGATCAAGCGTTCTGATCGCCAAAGCAAGAAAAAGAGGGAAGATTGCGGAGGAACAGACAAAACCCATAGAACCGTATGAAAGACCCCATTTATACCAGTTCGCATGTGCCGTAACTGCAAGAAACCCGGCAAGAGCTGCCGAGGTGTGAGATAAGGAAAGTACCCGTGCCCCGATATAGCTTGATAAAGGTGTGATGATAAAAATGATGCCTGGAACAATGATGACATAGGCATCATCAATATTTTTCATAAAGCGTATGAGAGGATAGAAGAGAAAGAATACATTCAATATCCCGGTGGCAAAAAAATCTCTCCAGTCAGTACCCGCATTCCATTCCGTATTATAGAGAGGAATGGAAGGAAACCAGGTTTTCAGAAGTGATAGTCGATATGTTACCGAACCGTGGTCGTCAGAATAGACCGGGAGCCACCCCGTTTCTTTGAAAAACAAGATGAGTAAAAAAGCGAGTGCCGTAAAGGAACCCGCAATAAGAGTTCTGTTGGAAATGAAAGGAGTGCACAAAAAGAAAATTATAAGCGAATAGAGTGCCGTATAAGAAAGAACGGAATCTGAAATATAAGCAAAAGACAGTGTTGTCCATGAAGAGGTGTAGAGTAGAATCGAGGAAGAGACCGCACCTGAGAGAAACCCGTATGCAGCAGTTTCCCCTTTTATCTTTTTGTTAAGATAAAAAAATAATAAGAGACTCAGCAGTGATATAAAAATACCTTTGGTGCCTGATGTTATGAGGGAAGTAGTGAGAAATGATATGGGGGTTTTTAGTGTAAGAGACCCCAATAAAAGTGCAAGTATGCCAGACCCGAAACAAAGCCCGAGGAGAAAAGGAAGGACTCTGGAGACAAAAGATGAATATGATGTCATCATCAAGCCTCTATCCTGAAATGTGGTATCTGTGGTATGCATGGAATAATAAAATCTTAAGCTGATAACCTTGTGTTGATACTATCAGTTTTATAAATAAACCAAAAGTTATGGAAGATAAAATCTCATCTGCTTCTGTCCCGCCTACTTCTGTTTCGATGACTCCGAATCAGAAAGCATATGCGACTGAATCGGGCTCTGCTTTTAAAAAATATCGAATATTAGTGAGTGGGTCTGAGTCGTTTCTACCTTGGCTGGGTGTTGAAGTCTATAATTTACTTTTTGCACCTCTCCCCGGAATCCTGGGACTCGGTTTTCGTAGCGTCTTCTCCAGGCTTATTCTTGGAACGGTATCCGGTACTCCCGCCATTGAGCGCTCAGTCAGTTTGAGAAACCCGGGGAATATTCATCTGGGTAGATCTGTTATAATTGATCATGACGTTGTTATTGATGCGAGGAGGTCTCAAAATTCAAACCCTGAAGTTTTTATCGGAGACAATGTCTTTATTGGTGGGAGCAGTATGATACTTGCAAAAGGAGGTTCCATCTCTCTTGGGTCAGGGGTTAACGTCAGTTCGTATAGCAGGATAGCCTCTGAAGGTACTGTCACGATAGGTGCGAGTGTTTTGATAGCTTCTTATTGCTATATAGGTCCGGGTAATCATCGTTTTGATGATCTCGAGAAACCTATTATGGAGCAGGGGATGGAAGAGGGAAAAGGGGTGAGCATTGGTTCCAATTGCTGGATTGGAGCAAGGGCGACTATTCTTGATGGGGTGACAATTGGAGATAATGTCATCATCGGTGCTCATTCTCTGGTTAAAGATGATGTACCGGATAATGCCATTGTTGCAGGTACTCCTGCCAAGGTCATAAAATACAGAGATATAAAATACGGGGATATAAAATAGGGGGTTGGGTAGTTGCAAACAGTGGTAATTTTTCGTTATTCTCTTTAAATAATGCTATTTTTTTCTTATTAGTGTATAAATTCCCACAATTTGGTTCATAGAATCTCTATAAATAATTTTTAGGAAATCATATTAATTATGGCTAGGTGTAATCTTGTAACAGGTGGAGCTGGTTTTATCGGAGCGCACGTCGTTCGGGAGCTTTTAAAAAAAGGAGAACAGGTAGTTGTTCTTGATGATTTAAGTGGCGGATTTGAAGAGAATCTTCCGGAAGAGGTGGAGTTTGTTAAAGGCAGCATACTTGATCATGCCTTGCTTGATTCCATGTTTGAGAAGCACAGGTTTGAGAATGTGTATCATCTGGCGGCATATGCGGCTGAGGGCTTGAGCCATTTTATTCGTCGCTTTAACTATCAGAATAATTTAATTGGAAGTATTAACCTGATTAATGCTTCTGTTAGTTACGAAGTTAAGTGTTTTGTTTTTACTTCATCAATTGCGGTGTACGGTGCAAATCAGTTGCCGATGTCGGAGGATATGATTCCTCAGCCTGAAGACCCTTACGGTATTTCAAAGCTCGCAGTTGAGCAGGATTTAAAATCTGCGCATGAAATGTTTGGTCTTGATTATGTGATCTTCAGACCTCACAATGTATATGGTGAATATCAGAATATCGGTGATAAGTATCGTAACGTGATTGGTATCTTCATGAATCAGATTATGAGGGGAGAACCACTTTCTGTTTTTGGTGATGGAAGTCAGACTCGGGCATTTAGCTATGTAGGAGGAATCTCCGGTATAATTGCCAATGCTCCGGATAATTCGGCAGCATTTGGAGAAGTGTTTAATGTGGGTGCTGATGTTCCCTATTCAGTTAAAGAGCTTGCAACGGAAGTATGTAAGGTGTTTGATGTTGAGCCGAAAATTAATTATCTTGATGCAAGAAATGAAGTTTTACATGCATATTCAACCCATGAGAAGGTGAAAAAGTATTTCCCCGGAGCACCTGAAGTGAGTCTGAGGGAAGGTTTGGAACTGATGGCAGCGTGGGCAAAAGAACATGGTCCCAGAAAAAGCTCTGAATTTGGTGAAATTGAAGTAGAGAAGAATATGCCTGCTTCCTGGAGAAAGTAGGGGGCTTGTGTACGGTTCTATCTCAGGTGTTCTTGTCCGTTTACTTCTATATGTGCTGATTTCGGGTTTTACCCATTCAGTGGTCTATGCTGATTCCTGTAATAGCTGTTACTCTAACCACACCCAGGTTTGTACGCAGAAGTGCCTAAATTTCCCTGAAGAGAAAAAAGCCAGATGTTTTAAACCCTGTCTTCTTCAACACTGCAAGTCAGAGTGTGGATATGAACAGTCTTCGGTTGATTCACCATCGGGTTCTTACATTGTTGATTGTGATTACTGTCAAAGGACGAATGCGGGGAGGTGTTCTTCCGAATGTTCTCAGAAAGGTGCTTCCTGCAAGAAAATCTGTATCAGTGAAGCGTGTCGTTCAAGTTGCAGACTGCCGGCACCTCCTTCATCTATATTGGGTTCGGGAGATGGAGGGAGAAAAATGGATTGTTCTCAATGCAAAACTGCTTCCGAGAGTGGATGTAAATCAAGCTGCGGAACAGGAGCCGGGTCAATTTCCTGCGCGGTGGCTTGTGTTGAAAGAAAATGTGCAGAAGCCTGTCTGATTGATTAATCCTGCCCCTGAGCCCTTCGACTCGCTTTGCTTGCTCAGGACAGGATTAATCGAAGGAGCCCGCCCTGAGTTTATCGAAGGGGAGGAATTTCCAGGTAGTATCCCATGGGATGTTTTTTTAGGAAGATTACGTGCTGAAACTGGGTGCTGAGGTTTTCGTTTAGTTTTTTGATTGCGTTAGGGTCAATTATTTCTTCTTCTTTTGATAAGAGCTCTGAGACAAATGGTGAGAGTGAAGTTCGTTCAAAGGAAGGGAGGGTTTCTATCAGGTCTCCGAGGGGGTAGGGTACTTTTTTGATTGCGTGGATTTTAAGTGGGGTGACTTTATATAAAGAGAAAGTAATGCCTGGTTTGGAGGTGGTATTCTGGATACTCCAGAGGTGAGACCAGAGAGTCTCGTTTTTGGTGTAAGAATCAAGTCTTTTATAAATTTCTTCAGGTGAATATGAGCTCTTAAAGAGGGTACAGGATGGAGAAATGGAATCTTGAGTGACCGTGCAGGTGTTTTGTTCAGGAAGAGAGAGGCTTCCTACAGAATTTTCTGCATACCAGATAATTCCTTTTTTAAGCACCTCTTCATCAAGCGAATGAATCAGAGAGTTTTGTACAGGAGGTTTTGGTTTGAAAATTTTACTATATGAAAAAAGAAAAAACAGAGTAATGATCAGTAATAGAGCACTTACTTTTCTTGCTTTACCTATCGAAGTTCTTTCGTCTTCCTGATTTGTGGTAGCAGATTGTTTCATGATTTATTTTTTATAATCGAGCTGTATAGTTCGCAGTGGTTTTCAAGCATCCTTGATGTTCTGAAATAACTTACATCAGTATTTTCAGCCTGTCTGGCGAGTTCGGAATAATTATCTACAACATGTTGAATTACTTTTCCAGGAGATTCTGGGTCTGAATCCTGAAAAAATAAAAGAGGGTACCCGGGCGTTCTCTCAAGAATTTCCTTCACCCCTCCAAGTTCTCTTGAAATTATGGGTATTTTTGCATGCATGGCTTCAAGTATGACCGTAGGAATCCCCTCACTATCAGAGCTTAGAAAGAGTATAGAACAACTTTGCATGAAGCTGGAAACCGAGGTGAGAAAACCCTCAAACACCAGATTCGGTATATTTTCTTTCTCACCCAATTTTTTCATTTCATTCAGTAAGGCGCCATCACCTATCATGTGAAGTGATACTTTAGATTGAGGGGTCTGTTTTTTGAAATCCCTGAAAATTTTTATCGCAAGGTCTGGACGTTTTATTTGCGTCATTCTGCCAATCCAGATTATTTTTAAATCTTTGGCTTCAGGTGAGAGAGGAGACATCTTAGAGTCATTCGTGTTTGATGGTTCAGCCGCATTGTGAATTACAACTGCTTTACTACAGGTATTAAAACCAAGTTCTGATTTAAGAAGATGAGACACGAAAATAATTTTTCTTGCAAAAAACCTTCCCAGGAAAAGCTGTAGTTTGAAATAGAAAAGCGCTTTTAAACCACTAAACCCCGAATGGTTTTCAATGGCGCCATGCACTTGCAAGACCCATGGAATTTTAAAAGACAGTGTTAAAAGAAAAGCAAGAAAAGATGCCTTATAGCCATGAGCAATAATGAGATCAGGTTTGTGGAAAGTTAAATATTTTTTTGAAGAACCGTACATTTTCAGAAAACCTTCGGATTCCTCCACAATGTGTGTCTCTGAAGTACTTTCTGAAAGTCTTTCAGAAAGTACACCCTTGTTAAAAACAAGACCCGAAAAAGAAAAAATATTTGAATAATCGTGGGAGTTTAGTGCAGTAGTCAACAAATGAACTTGTGCCTCGGCTCCACCCCACAAATCACCTGATGCAATATGAAGGATAGAAAATTTTCCGGATTCTGAGACGGACATATTTATTGATAATATTAATATTAAAAAGATGCAAAACTCTGATAATAAAACATCTAGCAGCTATTGAGAAAATAGACAAAAAAAGTAATAAGTTAAAGGTATTTTAGGGGTCTTTAAGTTTTTGAGTACAGAAGAGAGTAATAATTCAACTATAAGTGCTGCCGACTCTGGAGAGAGAGGGTTTTCTGTACCCGGAGTTTCCCGAAACACTGTCAGGTTTATCCTGGGACTGCTCGTTTCGGGTGCCTGCATCTTTTATCTTTTTACTTCAGTTGAGAAAGATAAGGTTATTGATGCTTTTCTGCTGGCTGACCCGTTTTTTATTTTTCTTGCATTAGTGGTGACAACAGGAAGTTACCTTCTCAGGGCATATCGCTGGAAATTTCTGTTTAGTGAAATATCTCTTGGTTTTATTACGTCATATCGTGCACTGATCATCGGTTTTTTTATGAACAATATTCTTCCCGCAAGAATTGGTGAGATCGTTCGTGCACATACTCTGGCTAAAGAGATTGGAAAAAGCAGGACTTTTGTTCTTGCTACGATTGCGGCAGAAAGGCTCGTGGATGGGGTAACCATCAGTATGATTTTTGGACTACTCTATTATTTTTCCGGTCATACACTTGAAGGTGCGAGAGCTATTTCCTACGTTGCAATGTTATTCCTGCTGGTTTCAGTACTTACCGTAGTCCTCCTTCTTGTGCGAAAGAGGATTTTTTCAGTTCTTGAAAAACTGGATGCTTTTTTTAATAAATCTGTCTTTTCATACGTGCTTGTCAGAATACAAAGATTTATTGTCGGACTTGAGCCACTTTTCAAACCAAAGCTGTTACGTAAAGTGGTGCTACTGTCGATTCTTGTATGGGGAATAGAACTGCTTGCCTATGCATGCATTACTCACGCCTTTGGTAAAGAACTGTCTTTAGCGATGCTTGGACTTTTTCTTGCTGCGGTCAATTTCAGTTCTCTTATTCCGGCTGCCCCCGGTGGTATAGGTGTTATTGAAACTTTTGCAAGTATAGCACTTGCAAAAGTTGGGGTGCCATATGAACTTGCACTTGCTATGGTTGTTACACAACACTTTCTCCAATATATCGCCGTTGGTATTCCAGGAGCATACTATGCCTTTTTTAAGAAGAAAAAAGCTTAAAATTTAATATATCTTAATTGTGTTAAAAACCCATTTTTCGATCATAATACCTGCGTATAACGAATCACAGAGGATTGTTTCTACTCTTACTTCTGTGATTGGTTTTTTTTCAAAAAAAGAAAAGTCCTTTGAAATAATCATAGTAGATGATGGAAGTAGTGATAACCTCTACTCAGTACTAACCCCCTGGCAATATGACGAATCTCCCGTGAGACTTGAAGCATATCCTGAAAATAGGGGAAAAGGGTTTGCCGTGAAACACGGAGTAACTCTCGCAAAAGGAGAAAATATTTTATTTCTGGATGCTGACGGGGCTACGCCGATTGAGGAATTTGAAAAACTATATTCAGCAATACAAGAGGGGTATGACATAGCTATCGGCTCCAGAGCCTGTGATACAACTTCAGTCCAGTTAAAGGCGAAATGGTATAGAATCCTTCTTGGGAGGATATTTAACTTTTTTGTTAATATTCTTTGCGTTCCTCATGTGAAAGACACTCAATGTGGTTTCAAGCTTTTTTCAAGAAAAGCTGTAGATATTGTCTTTTCGAGGCAAACAATAGAGGGTTTTGCTTTTGATTGTGAGCTTTTACATATTGCGTATAAACACGGACTTTCTATTAAAGAAGTGGCAGTGAATTGGTATAATGTGGAAGGTTCCAGGGTTAATCTGCTGATAGATCCCCTGTATATGTTTTTTGAAGTTCTAAAAATTCGTTATCGTTCTTTAGTTGGGCAATACAGGTGAGGCTTGATCCCCCTTCGCCCCCCGTAGCACCCTTCCTGGGGCGCAGGGGGGTGCTACGGGAGGTAGCACTAATGAGAAAGAGCATTCTCTTTTTTTGCAAGTATGCTTTCTCTTTTAAACCTGCAAAAAACACCGTAGACCGGTAGTAGCAATTCAAGTGCATCCAGTTCGATAAGTGCCGCTTCTTCTGAAGCGTCAAGGAGTGAGACTGAAGATTTAAGAAGCTGGTATTCTCTAAACGCAATGGGGTCGAGTTTTACATCTGAATATTCAGCAATGATCTTTCTTGCTTCAGAAAGTTTCTGAGGGAGATGTACTTCATAGTAGAGGAGCATTACGGCAATAGAACCAGAGTGATTTTTGAAAAGTTCTTTGATGATACTGTCAGCATGGTTAAATTTACCGAGGGTGATAAGCGTCCGGGCATACTCAACGCCAATGTCGGGGTTGTTTGCTGTTTTTTCGAATATGCTGTGACACATATCCTCCAGTTCATTCATGGACTCCTCGTTCATGTTCTCAAGCAGTACTTCATAATAAAAGTACTCATCGGTATCTTCTTTGAAAGGATTTATGCTGCTTGAATCGAGCCGGTCATTGAGTAATGGAACTTTTCTTCCTTTACAGAAAATATGTGTTACTGAGTCTTTACCAAATACAGGAAGAAGTTGAGCGACAAAAGCCCTGGTGGCTCCGGAAAGTCGAGTGCCGGACGAAAAAGCGATCATGGAAGAAGAAATCATCTCCGAGAATCCGGAAAGTTCTTTTGCATGATGGACAATCATACTACTGGTAAGTCGAACCAGTTCTGCATCCCCACAGGAAAGCACTATCTGATATATAAAGGGAAGAACTTCTCTTTGGGCAGGGGTAAGCTCGCAGTCAGACAATTCTATTTTGCCGCTGAATATCTGTTCCAGTGTACTTGAAAAAAAGTGAGGAAACTCGGACGGACCAAAAAACAAGAAAGGTTTTTCGGGATTACTTGAGTCGGTGGTATGTAAATGAAGTTGGGCAATCAAAGAGCCTTCCGGTTCTATGGTGTTAGCGAATTGCCATAGCGAGTTAGCTCGTTGAACCTCGTTCCTGCTGTGGAGCACAAAGGCAACGCACTCAAAGAAACGGGCGGCATCCGGGTGGCTGGATACGATGTCACTGTTTTTTTCGTATAATGAAATTATTTTGTCATATTGTTTTGACAGGAGCAGGTGATATGCCTGATAGCTTATACCGGAATCAAGAAGTGTGTTCGAAACCAGAGGAAAGGTTTCCGGTTCTTTTCCTGAGAGTAGTTCGGCAAATGTAAGGATATAGTACGCTTCCCCCTGCGTAGGAGAAATTTTTATCGCATTTGTTGCAGAATGTATCGCATGGGTAAGCTCTCCGGTCAGGAAATAATATTTGGCATTGATTGTCCAGGTGTGTACCGAGGTCGCCGCTTGTGTGGAGAGGTCTTTGCAGTATCTTTCTGCGGTGGTAAAATCACGAAAGTAGAGAGCTTTTTCGGCAAGATTCAACAGTAAATAGTTTTTTGCGGCTTCCGTCCCGTCTCCAAAAAAATCACTGCGCTCGTATAGGGCAGCTTCCCGAACGCTTTTTATAAACTTTTCCGGACATATATCATTACTCAGTGAAGTGGTGGAAGATTGAAGTAGCTCAAGCTCCATTTCTGCAAGTCCAAAGAATCCAAGTTCGGCAAGTTCTTCAATTAAAATCACCCATACCTCAAGGTCGGTCGGGTCAACCGCATGGCAGGATTCGACAAGGGGAAGTATCAAGTCGTTATATATTCCAAGAGATCGGTACACGTGAACCCGATGTAGTGCCACCTCATAAGAATCCGGAAACTCTTCAGCCAGTGCATCAATAATATCTACCGCATCATCCACTTCCCCTTCCTCGATGTAAGAAAGCACATCTTCAAGTTGTTCGTGGACTTCTTCGGGTAGTTTCAGTTTTTGTAGCACGAGATCTCCTGCATATACTTTCTAGTGATTAATTGGTGAGTTCTTGCAGAATTGCTTTTATATTAATATCCTCGTTGGAGGGAAGAAATGTCTCGCCGGTGATCATCTCATATGCAGCGATATAATTTTTTGCAACGGTAACTCTGAAGTCATCGGGAAATTCAGGAGGAGTTCCTTCACCCATATACCCTCGTTCCATCAGCCACGCCCGAATGAATTCCTTGTCAAGCATGTCCGGGTCTTTTCCTTCGGAAAGCCTTGTTTCATATGTCTCAGAAATGGCATACCGGGCACAGTCCTGGGTGAATATTTCATCCGCAAGGTATAACTCCTGAGTGCCGTCTTCAAGGGTACGTACCCCAAACTCAAATTTTGTATCAAACAGTAAAAGCCCATTACGAGCTACTTCCTGAGAAGCGAAATTAAACAAGGTAAGAGCAATTTCCTCTATCTGAACCCAGAGGTTCTCTGAGATACTGCCACTTTTTAAAACCTCATCTCTTGAGACAGGGGTATCGTGAGTCCCGCTCTCTGCTTTAGTGGAAGGAGTCAGAATGGGTGTATCGAATTTTTCTGATTTTTTTAAACCGGGTGGAAGTGAGATGCCGGAAACAGTTTTTCCTCCCTTGTAATCTCTCCAGGCACTGCCAGAAAGATATCCTCTTACGACAATTTCAAAAGGAACTATGTTGAGCTCTCTGGCGATAAATACATTGGGATGTGGTCTGCTGATTACGTGGTTAGGTATCAGGTGAGCGGTTTTTTTAAACCAGAATGCAGTTAAATCATTAAGGAGTTGTCCTTTAAAGGGAATGCTTGACAGAACGACATCAAAAGCGCTCAGGCGGTCACTTGAAATGAGTACACGTTTGTTTTTGACAACATAACAGTCCCGGACTTTACCTGATATCTTTTCTCCAAGCTGAGGGAAGTCACAGGAAGTAACCGTTTTAGATAAAGCATTATAAAAAATGTCATCAGAGATCATACAGGGTGTTTCATTATCCTTTGGTTACTACAGCCTTTAAATTAACCCAAAAAAAGTAAAGAAACAACTATGCCAATGTGATAGATTGATTTAATTGCTTGGAAGCAATAAGATTTATTAATTTTATAGGTATATGAAAGATAGAAAATCCTGCATAACTTAAGATATGAGCGTATTAAACAGAAGAGAATTTATCGTAGGAATGACAAGTTCAGTCTTGTTTCTGGCTGCCTGTGAGCGTCACAGGTACGTGCGTGAAAAAGAGCAGAAAGAAGTAGAACTTGACCTTGGTACGGTAAAAGACCTTCTGATAACTCAAACGCATATACCGATAAAGTCAATTCTGTTATTCAGAGATATTGATGGCTGGAGTGCACTTTCTACACGATGTACGTATGAAGGGTGTGACCTTACATATCAGGAACCGATCCTGCTTTGTCCTTGTTGTCACAGTACCTATGATGCAGGGACGGGTCTTCCATACTCGGGTTCAAGTGCATCCCGGGCTTTACCCTGGGTGGAGGTCTCTTATCGAGAAGGACATCTCTATGCACATCCCGGAAAGCCGGTAGATCGTAAATGGAGGTTTACCACCCCTGAAATAGAAGAAGCGGTTCGTAAATTAAGAATACAGATTCGTGATGAGGGAGTTGAGCAAGTAAAAATCCCTAAAGCACTTATGGGAAAACGTGGGCTTGATGAAGAAGGTCAAATGTTTTTGGAAGAACAGCCTAAGTATGCTCCGGAAAAATAGCCCAGCACTATCCCTCGAAGCACCCCCTTCTTAAAAAAGGGGGGGCGAAGTGGGATACGCACCACTATCTATTATATTTCAAGAGCCGTAGCATTTCCATGTTGTAACTGCTCTCTGCCCAGTCGATTGGAGTTCGTCCGGCTATGTCTCTGGCGTGAGGACTGGCGTTGTGTGACAGAAGTATTTTTGCCGCATCAAGACAATTTCTTCTTGCTGCCCAGTGAAGTGGGGTTTCAAATTTTTTGTTGGTAATTTGTGATGAGGTGCTGGTATCCGAGAGAATGGATTTTACTTGATCGGTTCTGCAATTTCTGGTCGCTTTTATCAGCTCGGGTTGTTCTTTGGTGGTTAGTTCGGGTACTATCTCAGAGTGTCTGTGATCAAAGACGTTATTTTCCTTTTTCCGAAATGGTCGTAAATACTCTTCTTCCATGATCGCTTTTGCCAGAATGATCTCCTGTGATTCAGTCTCAGGAACCATTGATGGAATGCCAAGACCAAAAATAAGAAACTGAAAAGAAGCGGTGGCAGAAACAAGAATCAGGGCAGATTTGGTAAAAAGTTTCAGTTTGCGATGTATGTGTTCGAGACTGGAGAAATTGTTTTTGGAGATAGATCTGGAGATAGAGAGGAGAACCTGAGAGGCATCCATTCGTTTTCTTTTTTTACTGCCCGGAAGACCCCATAGCGTTTTAAGATAGTTGTAGGCAGCGATGATCTCTCCATTTTCCTGAACTGCTGAAATATGAAACCCGTCCACGTCTTTTGTATGACGAAATTGCTTAGCTTTAAGCGCATACTTCCTTTCAAGGTCTTCCAGACTTCCTGCTGAAGGATTCCCTAAAATTTTTATGTAATATTCTTCAAGATTATTCTTCATTATTTTTTTAAGTTTACAAGCAGGTTAAAAAATAACGTCCTACGAATATATCGTAGCACTATGCCGAAATCTAAATAATTAATGTAAGGAAGCTTTAACAATCATAAGTATCTGTAATTTCTATAAAAACATTAAAAGAACAAAAAAAATGTAATAAAACTCGTGTACTAAGCCATAACAGTGGTGTGAGGGTTTAGTAATTGCGAGTCCATGTTTATTAGTACATTAGTAAGATGTTAAAAACTATCCGACTGATTCAGATCATTTCCTTGTCCGTTCTTTCATGTGTGGGTGCTGTCTCCTGCAAGCAGGAGCCTCAATATCAGCTTAGAGAGCCTTTCGGTATGAATACCATGACTGCGGCTGATGACAGTGATTTAGGTCCGGATATTGTAAGAATCCCGAAGAAAAATTTTGATCGTACAAAGTGGGAAGAAAAACAGCGACATGATCGTGCGATCAAGAAGATTCTTAAGCAGGCAAGAGATTGGGATCCGAAACAGCAAAAGTAAGCCTTATTTTTTATCTATTACGTGCCTCTTTCCTTCTACTGAAACCAGATGCTTCACCTTTCTGAATAATCTCTCCTCCGGTACCCGAGATTGTATTGGGGGGTACTGCTGAAGCTGATCTGAGAGCGCTTTTTTTCTTTCCTCAAGGGTAGAAATGAATTTCTTTGAATCAGTCGTGGCAAATGTACGATAATAGAGAGAAAGTGCTTGAAGAGCAGTGTCCGGGTTAATAAACGAAACATACAGGACGCGAGCGCCCGTGGCGTCAGCATCAATTTCCTTGGAAAGTTCCAGACTTGAGTCGGCAGAGACCCAGCATGCGTCGTGATTTATTACATGAGCAAGCTCATGCGCCAGTACTGCCATGAAAATTTCACTTGATGAAATTTTTTCCAGCATGTGTGAGGTGATGAAGATGCTGCCATCACAAAGCGAGAAAGCGCTTACTTCCTCACTTGCAATTACGTATAGACGAGGAGATTTCAAAGGTTTTTCAGTTGGAGTAAGGGACTGAATGCCCGGTTCAAGTCGTAGTAAGGAACGCTGAAAGAGTTCAGTAATCAGTGGATGTTCAATCTGTTGGTGCCTTTCAAGTAACCAGACTTTAGTCCTGTGTTGTGCTTCCTGGCTGACTTCTGTTTTTTGAACTGAAGAGCTGCACCCGCATACGGTAATGAATGGTAGTACCATGGAAATAAATAAAAACATCACTGGTGTAATATCTCTAAGATCGCGATTGGTGAGAGTTTTTAATTCCATAATGAAAAGCTATGAATTCAGTTTATGTCTTTTGCTGCTGTGTCTGATAGTTTTACAGCTTATTGTTATATACAGGCAAGCTATTTATTGTATTCTTTTTGCCTTTGTTGTTTATGTATTTCGTAAGCGATTAAGGGGCTTGCGCTTTTTTGTGGCGCTTATGGTGCTGCTGGTTTCGGGTGTGCGTACCTATTACACCATGTGCGCAAAGGATCTCTTTGACAAAGCGATTGCAGAAAGGAACCTGCCCGAAGAGCCGGAATACTTCTCCGGAGTGGTGGTAGATGATCTTTTTGGTAGAAAGCAGGGTATTGCAACCTATGTTTTACATGGGCAGTTTGAATTTTATCAAAAAAGTGTCGGGATAGCCCTCAGAGTTCCTGATGCTCCGTGGAGAGCTGAATCTTCATTTCAGGTAGGAGATAAAGTACGTTGCTTTCTGCCCCTGTTTCAAAATTCAGCAAATGATCTTCAAATGACACTGCGGTACTTATGGAGTGGTGTCCTGGCAGTAACGACAATCAAGGCTGACCGGGTTCTTGAATATTATTGTCAGAAGGTTTCAGCCGGTACTGCATATGCAGGAACAAGTAAGGTTCGTACAGGAGAGCAGATATTATCTGAGCTATTGGATGACCCCGCCGCATCAAGAATTGGTGCGGGCATATTACTCGCTACAACCATGGGACGAGGGGAGTATGTGGAGATATGGGTGCAGGATCTTTTCAAGGAAACCGGTTTATATCATTTACTGGTAGTTTCGGGATATCACCTGGCGGTAGTAGTTTCGGTTACCGTATTTTTTGTGCATCTCCTGACACGACAATTTCCTCGTGTTTTAGGGACGGTGACTCAAAAAGAGTGTGTTGCCTTTGGTATATGGGTCGGGATGTTGTGGTTTATTGTGATTGGTCAACTTAAACCACCGCTTATTCGTGCTTCACTTATGACCTTATGTTTCACACTTGCTACCATAGCAAACCGGAGATCATCTACCAGGAGGTCTCTTCTTTATTCATTGATCGTTATTCATATGGTAATGCCACTTGCCATATGTAATCCCGGAGTTCAATTCAGTTACTCTGCCCTGTGCGGGGTGTTTTTTGGATTGTTTGTTGCACGGAGGTTATCAGAGTATCGTCTTAAGAAAAAAAGTACTCAACTTCCTTTTCGCGATAGTCGTGTTCGTGCTCAAGCCGGGTATCTGTTGTCATTATGTATGACTTCCTGTAGTACCTACCTCTTTATTTTACCGCTACAGTTATTCTGGTTTTCTGCATGGACGCCCTATGCGGTGATATTTAATATTCTCTTTATTCCACTGTTCTCATTTTTTGTGGTTGGTTCAGGTATCGTTTTAATCTTTCTTCGGATGCTTGAAGTACCTGGCAGTGCCCACTTGCTGGTATATCACACAGTGCTCATTGAAAAAATTGTTGACGTGATTTCAGGCTTTTATGATTTTATTACATTTTCCCACTAAGGTGTATGTTGATTTTTCGGGGATTGATTTTTCTTTTCCCAGCACTTAGACTAGTCCTTCGACCAATAAGTTATTGCACATGAAAAAACTTTCGGGTCGAGGAACTAGGGAGCTCTGTTCCATTTGTTTTAAATTTCAAAATATATGCGGAATCATGTCTGAATTTGTACATCTTCACCTCCACAGTCAGTATAGTGTACTGGATGGAGCAATTAAAATAAAAGATCTGATCGCACACTCTCAGGCACTTGGGCAAAAAGCAGTTGGGCTTACCGATCATGGTACTATGCACGGTGCGGTCGAGTTCTATCAGTGTGCCAAAGATGCCGGGATTAAACCAATCATAGGTTGTGAAGTGTATCTCGCTTCCAAGGGAAGATTTTCCAAAGAGGGTGGACAGAGAGATACCTATCACCTGACTCTTCTTGCAAAATCAAATGAAGGGTATCGTAACTTATGTAAACTTGTTTCTTTGGGTTTTGTGGAAGGGTTTTATTTTAAACCCAGAATCGACCATGAAATTTTACGCCAGTTATCTTCCGATATTATCTGTCTCAGTGGATGTATATCGGGTGAGCTGGCTTCTTATACTACCCGGGGTGATTATGAAGGGGCTAAAGCATGTGCTCTTCAATATCATAGTATCTTTGGCTCTGATTATTATCTTGAAGTGCAGCCGCACCAGTTTCAGGAGCAAAAGATGCATAATGAAGTGGTGAAGGAGCTAAGTAGAACGCTTGGTATTCCACTTGTTGGAACGAATGACTGTCACTATCTTCAGGAAGAAGATCACCATGCTCAGGAAGTACTCATGTGTATTTCCATGGGTAAGTTAATTACCGATCCTGATCGAATACGCCATGAGCATGCACACCTTCATCTTAAGTCGTATCAGGAAATGGTTGAGGGATTACCTGATTTTGAAGAGGCGCTAAGGCAGAGTTACAACATTGCCAAAGCCTGTGAAATAGATTTTGATTTTTCAAAATACTATATGCCTCAGTTTGAGGTTAAGAAAGAAGATCGACTTGAGGATGTATTTACAGATTTTGTCAGAAAGGGTCTTGCTGAAAGATTGCAAAGTGCTGGCATTACTGTCGATATGCCTGAATATAAAGTGTATCAGGAACAGCTTGAGCTTGAAATCAATTGTATTATTGAAATGGGGTTTGCGGGGTATTTTCTTGTTGTTTCTGATTTTATTCTGTGGGCGAAAAAGGAGGGTATCCCTGTAGGTCCAGGACGTGGGAGTGCGGCTGGTTCTCTGGTTGCGTATGCGCTCTATATAACCGAGATAGATCCTATAAAATACTCCCTGCTGTTTGAAAGATTTCTTAATCCTGACAGGGTGAGTCTGCCTGATATTGATGTTGACTTCTGTATCTTCGGTAGAGAGAAAGTTATTGAATATGTATGTGAGAGGTATGGTAAGGATAAAGTTGCTCAAATTGTTACATTTGGAACTTTGAAAGCGAAAGCTGCCATTAAAGATGTGGGTCGTGTGTTAGGGCTTAGTTATGCTGAAACTGATCGGGTGGCAAAACTTGTTCCCGCCCCAAGACAGGGCTTTGATTATCCTCTTGAAGAAGCACTCAAGATGGAGAAACGTCTTAAGGAATATGCGGATGGAGAAGGAAAAGAGCTGATTACTCTTGCAAGGAAACTGGAGGGTTTGTCTCGTCATACCTCGACTCATGCCGCCGGGCTTGTAATCGCAGATAAGCCCATTGTGGAATATCTTCCCTTAATGGTTGATAAAGACGGGCAGATAGTTACCCAATATTCAATGAACTGGGTAGAAAAAATCGGTCTTGTAAAGTTTGACTTTCTGGGGCTGAAAACGCTCTCTGTGATTGATGAAGCCCTCCGTCTGATCGATGTTTTGCAGTCTTATACTTCAGGGGGAGACTCTCAGGATAAACTGCATTGGCTTGATATCAATTCGATACCACTTGATGATGAAAAAACATTTCGTTTAATTTCTGCCGGAAGAACGATTGGTGTTTTTCAGCTCGAATCAAATGGTATTACGGAGATGGTTACCAGGTTGAAACCAAACTGCTTTGAGGATCTGGTTGCGATACTTGCCCTGTATCGTCCCGGTCCTTTGGATGCGGGTATGGTTGATCATTATATAAACAGAAAACATGGTAGAGAGCCCGTTCGCTACCTTCATCCCAGTCTGGAAAAAATTCTTAAAGATACCTATGGTATCATTCTTTACCAGGAACAGATCATGCAGATTGCCCGGGATATGGCAGGATATTCTCTTGCTGAAGCGGATATGCTTAGAAGAGCAATGGGGAAGAAAAAACCTGAAGAAATGGCTAAGCAGAGAAAATTCTTTCTTGAAGGTGCCAGGAAGAGAGGAATATCCGAGTCGGTTGCGGTTGAAGTGTTTGATCAAATGGAAACATTTGCGCGTTATGGTTTTAACCGAAGTCATTCAGTGGCATATGCGATGATCTCATATCAAACGGCATATCTAAAGGCGCATTACCCGAGGCAGTTTCTTGCCGCACTTATGACCTTTGAGATGGGTGATACTGATAAAACGCTTAAGAATCTGAATGAATGTCATCAGATGAAGATTGCAGTCATGCCCCCGAATGTAAATAGCGGTGGAATTGGCTTTTCGGTTGTAGGGAAAGATATCCTGTATGGGCTTGCAGCGATAAAGGGAGTAGGTGAGAAGATTATTGAAAAAGTGGTAGAAGAGCGTGTGAATGGTCGGTATACCGGGGTGCTTGATTTTTGTGTTCGTCTCAGTGGAAGTGGTCTTAACAGAAGAATGTTAGAGTCTTTAATAAAATCCGGGGCATTTGACTGGACTGGGGTGCCAAGGAAAGAGCTTCATGATCATGTGGAGGATGTTATCAGACTTGCAGTTCGGGTTCGCGATCGAAAGGACTCTCCTCAGATTGGATTATTCGATACGCATGAACCTGAAGAGCTTACCGATGACTCCTTCCTCCCTGTTCTTTCCAGATCGGACTGGACTTCTAATATTCGTCTTTCAAAAGAGCGGGAGGCTTTGGGTTTCTATCTGTCCGGGCATCCTCTGGAGCGTTTTAGAGATGATATTTCTCGTCTTGGGATGCGTACTACGAGTGCCGTTAAGGAAGCCTCGGATGGAAGTATTGTTCAACTTGCCGGGGTGATCACTTTTTTGAAACTTAAAAACACTAAAAAAGGTGATCGATATGCCACATGCGTGGTGGAAGATCTTATGGGAACTCTGGAAACGGTAGTTTGGCCGGATACGTACAAGGAAGTCCAGGATCTGTTACATACGGAAGAACCATTGATGCTCAGGGGTAAGGTAGATTCCGGGGATGAGCGTTGTGTATTTATTCTTCAACAGGCAGAACCACTTCACCAGATACGGGATTCTTCAGCTTCAGAAGCGGTTATAAAGCTTATTACTGATCGTACCTCAAAAGAAAAAATTCAAGACTTGAGAAAAGTGCTGCAAAAATATAGAGGTGATTGTAGAGTGACCCTTATGGTTCAAAAACCAACTCATAGTGAGACTTTTATGGCGCTTCCAAAAGATATGTGGGTGCAACCCTCGGAGGATCTGTGTAATGAACTGGAACGAATTTTTGGAGAAAACGTACTTAGCTTTCGTTAAAGAGAATATGCAGAAGCAACCGCCTCAAGAGCAAGCAATTACCCCTTCTGAACTTCAAAAGACGGTCGAATATCTTGGTGTTTTACGAGAGAAATATAGAGCAGAGATACGATTGCTTTTTTTATTGGCGATCTTTTTCTTGTTTTATTATTACGTTCGTGAAGTTACGACTCTGGTACTTGCAAGTTATCTGACGGCACTTTTACTAGACCCGTTGCTTCAGAATATGGAGCGGCGTGGTGTGAGCAGGACAAAGGGTCTTATGCTGTTGTATGCGCTGCTTACTTTTATAGTACTTGGAGCGCTATGGGTTGTTGTCCCCCGTCTGGTGCATGAAGGTATGGAGCTGTTTCGGGCAGTGCCGGGATATGTGGAGGGAAGTTTTCAGAAAACCAAAGATTTTGTGAATGTAAACTTTGGTATAGATATTCCGGCAAATCCTGAAGAGGTAAAAGGAATGGTTGCTTCGATCACAGAGGGAAAAACATTTGATAATCTTAAACCGCTTCTTGACCCTCTCTGGAAAACTCTTTTTGCGGGATACAATGCAACACTGACTCTTGTTAACCTGTTCCTGTTTCCGTTTCTTGTTTTTTATCTGAGCCGTGACTGGAAGTTGATTAATGGTTTTATTGCCCGATCCATACCTGTCTCTTATCGCACCTCTATCTTCCCTTTTCTGAAAGATGTTCAAAGAGTACTGGTTGGATATGCCAGAGGGCAGATTTTTGTTGCTCTGCTTTTGACCCTTGCGTATTCATCGGCTTTATTTTTACTCGGAGTACGTTTTGCACTTCCTCTGGGAGTCTTTGCAGGAGCCTTATCCGTGGTTCCATATCTGGGATATTTTACCGGTTTTACCTTGGCTCTAATCGTACAAATAGTAAATGATGGAACTGCATTTGGCATTCTGAAACTGGTGCTGGCGTTTCTGGCAATCCAGATGGTAGAGGGGAATTATGTTTCTCCCCGGGTTTTAGGAAGCTCCACAGGGTTGCATCCACTAATAGTAATTTTGTCGTTAATTGTGGGTGGAAGTCTTTTTGGGTTTCTTGGTCTGCTTCTGGGTATTCCCGCCGCGGCTATTTTAAAGCTGATACTGCAACGTGCGCTGAAGCCGATATAGTATCAGCCCAATATAGTTTAAGGGGACACTCTTGACTCATTTCTATTCTGTTAGTATTTAGCCCTACATTACTATTATTTTATGTATATTTTATGTAGTGCCGAGTACTGGCACAACTAAGGAAACCATACCATGAGTAAAAATGTTCATTTATTTACTTCTGAGTCAGTCTCTGAAGGACACCCTGATAAACTGTGTGATCAGATTAGTGATTCTGTTTTAGATGCACTTCTTGCGGTAGATCCCGCCAGCAGAGTAGCATGTGAAACCGTTGCTAAAACAGGGATGATTATGCTTGCCGGTGAAATCACCTCCAAGCACAAACTCGATTACGACTCCCTTGTTCGGGAAACAATTAGAGAAATTGGTTATACTGACACTGCTGCCGGACTTGATGCTGATTCCTGCGCTGTTTTAACTAATCTTAATCAACAATCGCCCGATATTGCTCAAGGGGTGAATGAGAATGAAGGTGCTCATCTGGAGCAAGGTGCCGGTGATCAGGGTTTGATGTTTGGGTTTGCTTGCGATGAAACTCCTGAATTGATGCCCCTTCCAATACATCTCAGTCATCGAATCATGCAGGAACTTGCCCGCATGAGACATGACAGAAGGGTTCATTTTTTGAGACCGGATTCTAAATCACAAGTTACTGTTCGGTATGAAGAAGGTAGACCTGTTGCGGTAGATACGGTGGTAGTTTCAACGCAACACACTCCGGATGTAGAGCACTCTGATTTGAGTGAGTTTATTATTGAGGAAGTGATCAAGAAAATTATTCCTGATACCTTTTTGTCTGGTTCTACCCGATATTTGATAAATCCTACCGGCAAGTTTGTAATGGGTGGTCCTCAGGCGGATGCGGGACTTACCGGAAGAAAAATCATTGTTGATACCTATGGAGGATATAGCAGGCATGGTGGAGGAGCTTTCTCTGGTAAGGATCCATCAAAAGTAGATCGTTCTGCTGCCTATGCTGCACGATATGTTGCAAAGAATATTGTGGCTGCGGGTCTTGCTTCCAAGTGCGAAATCCAGGTTGCTTATGCGATAGGAGTTGCGGAGCCGGTGTCTATTCTGGTTGATACTTTTGGTACTGCAAAAGTTGCTGAAACTGCTATTTCTGAAAAGGTAAGAGAAGTTTTCAGTTTTGCACCAAAATCTCTGATCAAAAAGCTTGATCTTCTTAAGCCGATTTACAAGAAGACCGCAGCATATGGGCACTTTGGACGTGAAGCCGGTTCGGATGGAAGTTTTTCCTGGGAAAGAACTGATCTGGCAAGTGCGCTGAAGACCTTGCTTTAGTCTTTGACTATTGGGTTGGGGGTTGGTATCCCTCACCCAATATTTCTTTCTGAGTTTTCTTTTCTGCTTTTCCTTTTGGATTATCTCTTATGATGTTTCGGAAGTATTTATTCTACTTTTCCGGGCAGCTTGGGCTCATGCTTCATATGAGGTTTTTCTTCCAGTGGATTATTGATTTTGCCGGGGGTGGAGTTGAGGGACTTGCAATTGTTTCAACCGCAACTCTTGGGTTTGTTCTTTTCGTTTTTCGATTTCTGGACGCAGTTACCGACCCTATGTCCGGAATGTTTTCGGATTATGTGGTTTCCAAAGGGGGGAACAGAAGTACCATCCTTCTTTGGGGAGCCCCGCTTCTTCCCATCGGTTTAATACTGTGTTTTTCAATCTCATCGGAATACTCTTCTTATTATAACTGGATAGTACTTCTCCTCGGGCTCTTTTTGTTTTTTACGTCCTATACCTTGTACTGCATCCCTTATTGGAGTCTTGTAGGTGACTATAGTGGGGACGATGCAGAGATTAAGTCCAAATTATCCTCTCTTCTCGGGCAGGGGCTTTTTGTTGCAACCGCAATTGGTTTTGTGGTGACTCCTCTGTTAATTGAGGCGTTTGGGTATATGCAGTCAGCGATGATTATTTCTCTTCTAAGCTTTCCTTTGCTTTTACTTCCGGCATTTTCCGGGTTTGTCCCCCGTAATCAGATCACGGGCAATCAGACCACAGGCAGTCAGGAAAGTACCCGATTTTCACTTGAAAGCGTCTTTAATGGTTTTATTTCTCCTCTGAGAGAGCGTGCCTTTCTTGGAGTACTTGTTTATTTTGTGGGTAGTCAAATGGCGTTTACGGTACTTACCGCAGTTGCACCACTTTATGTAGTTCAGGTTCTGGGGGAGAGTCGTTCTTATGTTTCTGTAGTGATGGTGCCAGTTGTGGTGCTGGCGATTATTACCTTTGCTCTCCTTCCAGCTGCGATGAGAAAGTATCACTGGAGTATCCTCTTACACAAAAGTTCTCTTTTTCTTGGAATAGTTTTTATTCTCAGTGGGGTGATTTATGCGCCCTTATTTATTCCGGTAAAATATCAGGCAGTGCTATTGTTTGCTCTTATTGGACCATTGATAGCAATCGTTCTTGGGGTAGAGGCATTTGCGATTACTGAAAGTGGTAAGGAAGATGCTCGTACCGGTATGTACTTTGGTGCGTTTAATTTTGTAATTAAAGGGATGAATGGGGTTGCTTTGTGGGGTACGGGAGTGACATCCGAATTGGTTTTAAAGAGCGGAGATCCGGCTTATATCCGAATTCTTTTGGGGTATTCAGGGATTCTGGTGATTTTTTTGAGTTTTGTCGGTTGCAGGTTGCTTAAAAAAGATAGTAAGTTTTCAGCAGTAAAAGTGGCATAGTTTCTCAAAAACAGTTCCCAATTTTTATTTTTAATCGTAGTCTGTACAGCTATAATAAATTAAATAGCTATACGGATGACTGTGGAGCAAAATAAAAGCCATAAATATTTTCTTGGGACTAAAGACTTTTCTCATAACTATGCTCCGGGAACTGGTATCTTACTCCTTAATCTTGGAACTCCGGATGCCCCCACACGAAAAGCGCTTCGGAGATATCTAAAAGAGTTTTTGAGTGATGTGCGAATTATTGAACTTCCAAAATTTACCTGGCAATTACTGCTTCAGGGAATCATTCTTCAAAGAAGACCTCAAAGAGTTGCCAAGCTCTATAAATCAATCTGGACCGAAGATGGATCTCCTCTGTTGGTGTACACGAAATCCCTCAGTAAAAAACTTGAAACTTCTCTTCGGCTCAGATCAGGAAGTCCGGTTCATGTTGCCTGTGGTATGCGGTATGGGAATCCTTCCGTGAAAAGTGCTCTCAGGGAGTTGAAGGATAAAGGTTGTGTAAGGATTTTATTTATTCCTCTTTTTGGACAGTACTCTTCTACTACCGTTGGTTCTGCTTTTGATGCATTTGCTTCTGAGCTTATGACCTGGAGGTGGGTGCCTGACATTAGAACCATACACTATTTTCATGATCATCCGGGATATATTGCGGCTCTTGCTAAGCGAGTCACTGCTCATTGGGAAACACATGGCAGGGGTGAAAAACTCCTCATGTCATTTCATGGAGTTCCCAAGAGGTATATACTTGCCGGTGACCCTTATTCCTGTCATTGCAGGAAGACAGCTCGACTTCTGGCAGAAGCCCTCGGTATAGATAATAGTGCATATCACGTATCCTTTCAGTCTCAGTTCGGCAAGGAAGAATGGATTAAGCCTGCTACTGATGCAACTCTTGTAGAATGGGCAAAAGCAGGTATGAGAAAAGTGGATGTGATGTGTCCGGGTTTTCTGGTTGATTGTCTTGAAACTCTTGAAGAGATAGAAGTTGAGAATAAAGAGAATTTTATAAAAAATGGAGGAGAGGTATATCACTACATTCCTTCGTTGAATGATGGTGAGGATTTTGTTTCAGTGCTTGAAGACCTCTGTATAGAACATGGTGTGGGGTGGCTTGTTCCTAAAGAGGAATGGAGGGAGAGTGAAGTGATGAGGGAAGGGGAGAAGACTGAGGAACGGTACCGTAAGTTGGTTTAGTTTATCTATGCCCTACCACCACCAGGCAAAGAGTCAGGGAGCGCCTTTCGTCGAATGGCTCCCTCGGAACGGTTAGTCCTGTATGTTTTGTACGGTCTACTTGTCCTCAGTCCGCTTGAGTTCTCCGAAAGCCACTCCCTGACTCTCTGCCTTACACCCCACCAATTTTTTATAATTTTAGATAGTTTATGGTAGGGATGTTTCCGAGTAGTCTTAGTAAATACAGCTACTTAGAAAATGCTTATCAAATCCTTAAGTCTTATCCTGAAGAGGTCGATGTTTAAAGGGTAAGTGTTTGTTACGCTTGCGGATTTAACATTACAAGACCATGGAAATGGTTTTGTACACGGAAGTATGCAGTACGAGAATGAGTAGCAGTAATTCATTCTTCATTCAGTTTTTTCAAAAGGATGCTTGTGTCTGGCGTTATTCCTATGTCTTGAGTCTGTTTCTTCGACAAGCTCAGGGCTTGCAGCTACCTGCAGGTAGCTGCAAGGAGGTCTTCCTATGAGTAGACTCTCCCTTACAACCAATATCGCTTCTCTCAATGCACAGAGAAATCTTGCTAAGGCGAGTAAGAATCTGGAAACTTCTTTCAACAGACTCTCAAGCGGGATGAGAATCAACCGTGCATCGGATGATGCAGCAGGCTTATCTGTATCTTCACTCCTGAATATGGACAGAGCCGTTCTTACTCAGGGTGTTCGCAATTTAAATGATGGAATCAGTTATTTAAATATTGCAGAAGGTGCCATTACAGAGCTTACGAATATCATGTTTCGTATTAAGGAGATTGCAGCGCAGAGTGCGAATGGTACTTTGAGTAATACTCAAAGAAAACCTTTACAGGATGAAGTGAGTGCTTTACAGGATGAGTATAATCGTATTCTCCATAATACCAGGTTTAACGGGATGCAGTTACTTACAGGTGTTAATACTCTTGTTAATTTACAGGGAGGTTATGGAACAGCTGGGGGGCTTGCAGTTCAAGTTGGAAATGCACTTACCACTGATGCTTTTGAGATATTGTCTGCGGGGGAGACGGTGCAACTCAGTACGAATAGTAGTGGGGGAGAGCCAAATAATCCTAGTTATATTAAGTCAGTGAGTGCCGATGGTCGTTATGTTGTATTTGAGTCAAGTGCCACAAACCTGATTTCTGGTGTGAGCGGAACTCAGCTTTATGTGAAGGATACAGAAACGGGTGAGCTTAGGTTAGGAAGCAGTACTGCGGATGGAGTGCCGGCGGATAGTGCTACATATCAAGGGAGCATAAGTGCGGATGGTCGTTATCTTGCATTTGAGTCGAATGCCACAAACTTGCTTCCTGGAGTGGGTGGTGAGGAGCAGATTTATATCAAGGATTTAATTACAGGTGAACTCAGGTTAGGAAGTAGCAATGCAAATGGAGTCGAGGGGAATGGTAATCATGCTCAATCTAGCTTAAGTGCAGATGGACGTTATCTTGCGTTTAGATCGGATTCTACAAATCTGCTTCCCGGTGTGAGTGGACAACAGATTTATGTGAAAGACTTAGTTACTGGGGAGTTGAAATTAGGAAGCAGTACGATAGACGGAGTGCAGGGGAATAGTTTTAGCCAAGAGGTGAGCATAAGTGCAGATGGTCGTTATCTTGCGTTTAAGTCAAATTCGACAAATCTACTTCCTGGGGTGAGTGGTCAGCAGGTCTATATCAAGGATTTAGTTACAGGTGAGCTCAGGCTAGGTAGTAGTAATGCGAGTGGAGTGCAGGGGAATGCTGTGAGTGAATTCGGGAAAATAAGTGCGGACGGTCGCTATCTTATGTTTTCTTCAGATTCCACGAACCTGCTTCCTGGAGTGAGCGGATGGCAGATTTACATTAAGGATTTAGAGACAGGTGGGATTAGACTGGGAAGTAGTACGGCTGATGGGGTGCAAGGAGATAATAGTACCTCTAGTGCAAGCATAAGTGGAGACGGTCGTTATGTTTCATTTTTTTCATACTCCTCAAATTTTATTGATGGTGTGGGTGGTGGACAAGTGTATAGAAAGGATATGCAGACTGGTGGAATTGAGCTTGTTTCCATTAATACTGATAATGAAAGTATAAATATTGGATTTTTGCCAGCAAGTAATTCTTTTATTAGTGCTGATGGTTTAAAAGTATTTTTTGATATGGACTTTAATGCTGCGTGGAATGGTCAAGTCTATTCACGAAGCATGTCTAAAACCGGAGTAGATGAACTTGCCGGCATGGTTGTTTCAAATCAGGCAACTGCACGTGTAACCCTCGCACTTTCAAAACAAAGACTTGAAACTTTAAACCTTGCCCGTGCGGGTATCGGTGCATCAAGTTCAAGAATAGATACTGCAATTTCTAACCTCTCAACTATTAGTCAAAACCTTGCAAATGCAGCATCTCAAATTACTGACACGGATGTTGCAGAAGAATCAGCACGGCTTGTAGCAAACCAGATTCTTCAGCAGGCAGGGGCTGCTGTTCTGGCACAGGCTAATGCACAGCCTGAGCTTATCTTGAGATTACTGAAAAATTCATCATCAAAAGAGGAGACGTAGGACCTACAATAAATGACTTAAAGGATTCTGGTTTGTGGTGAGTTTGTCTTTTAGCAAGCGCTCTACTCGTTTGATGAGTATTTTTTTCTTTACGTTTTTATCACAATAATCATCAGCGCCGTATGAGAGGACTTCGTATTCGTCTTCTGAGCTGGATACTGCGGTGAGCATCAGTACGGGTATGGATTTTGTTTTTGCGTTTGATTTTAGTTCCCGTACCATGTCAATGCCACTCATTATGGGCATCATTACATCAGATAGTATTATATCGAAAGATGAGGTTTCCAAGGTCTCAAGTGCGGCTTTTCCGTTTTCAGCAAGTGTTACCGCATATCCTTCAGAAGAAAATACCATTTGCAGAACTTCTCTTTGATTACAATCATCTTCAACTATGAGCATGTTGATTGAGCCGGGAACAGGTTTTTGTTGTGATACATTTGATTTGATCTCATTCATCCGCTTGTGTGCCTCTATATACCCATCAGGTATCGGAGGACATTCTGAAATAATTTCTTCAAAAGAAGTAAGTCCCTGATAAACTTTCGATATCCCATCTTCCATAAGACTTCTCATGCCCTGTTTGAAGGAATGAAGCACAAGAGACTCAGAGGCACCATGATTTATGTAGGTACGAGCACCCTCGTCTACGGGAATGGCAGTGGAAAGATCAAGCATGCCCCGATATGATGAAAAACCGCATTTTGAACAACCTCTGCTGAACATATAGGTTTTTTCAATACTGTTTTGTATTATTTGAGGAAGTTTGTTTACGGAATCTGCCGGTATATTCGTTGATTTTGCACAAACACCACATTGACGTCTTACTCTCGTGTTAACAAAGGAAAGAAGGAGCTGTTCTGTAAAAGAGTCTGTAGATGCACCGGAATCCTTAAGTACAGTACAGATGTTCCAGATTTGTTCAACCGGATTGAGTGAAGGTACTCCGATTACTACAAGATGATTTTTTGAAGCGGAAATACACTCGAGTAGTTCCGATGATGACAACTCAGTATCAAAAAATAACGCGTCTGGTCTCATGGATAAAACAAGAGCACTTCCACCAATTTTTTTCTGCGATTCAAAATGGTTTGTAAGAATCATACCGGAACGCTGTTTGAGCGCCTGAGTAAGAGCATCTCTTAGCGCTTTTTCCATGATAATGACATCACTCAGTGGAGTGATACTTTCTTTGGTGATATTGGAAATATTGATTTCGGGAACTGTCGCGCTTTTAGCAAATTCAATGTCACCCATACAGGTAAGTCCCGAAAGTGGAGCAAGTAGAATCTTAAGAGTGGGGCTGGAGTTTCTTCCTGAAAAACCATCTTCAGGACTCGACCATAGAAAAGAGCGTTTTTTCAGATAGGATACGATTGCCAGATGATCTTCCCGATTCAGAGGTTCAGAGCTTTGGATTTCGCTGTTTGAATAGAATGATACTGTGCTGTTTGTGTCTGAATCAGTCTGGATTCGAATATGGCTTATATCTGACTTAAGCGCTTTTGAAAGCAGATTAAGAGTGTTCCTGATTCCTGCAAGTTGGTTTGAAATAGTGTTCACTGGAGCTCCTGAAAAGAGAGTAAAAAACGTACCTTAGTAATTATCGACACCGGGATATTATTCTTGAGGAGAAATGGGTGGAGGGTAGATGCCAGGTAAGTATTTAAAATAGTTATGGATGATTGTCGTATGGTGAATCAGCCCCGAAAATTATATTCAGGCAGGTTTATTCAGTAACAGGTTCGTTTAGTCGAAGGGTAAGGCACTTGGCTGCTCCGCCTGATTTTAAAAACTCTCCAAGTGGGGTCTGGTGGGTTGTGAAACCAATAGCATTTAGTTGTTGCAGTAAATCTTCTGAAACCTCATTTAGAACAATGTGGGTATTAATATTAACCGCATTGCAGGCAAAAAGCATGGCATCTTCTTCTGAGACTACTATCCTTTTTTCTTTGGGAATCCTGCTTTCTATCAGCTGATTGCTGTTTTTGTCGAAAGCGGGAGGATAGTACATTAGATATCCATCTTCGAGAGGACAGAAGCAGGTATCAAGATGATAAAATCTTGAATCAAGCAGTTGGAGCGAAAGTACCTCTGATGGTACCCACTGGTTCAGATATGAGTGAGCTTCAATTTCAGTGCGAAAACCGTAACCCGCCCAGAGAATGTTCTGGCTTCGATCAAAGAGAGCATCCCCTGCGCCTTCAAAGGGAATATCTTCAGGGAGGATTTTGCAGGAAAATCCGTTGGAGAAAAACCATTTCTCAAAAATTGGTTCCTCGGGCATTCTCTCCCCATGAAAGAAACGGGAGATTATGCAGGTAGAGTCATATACAAGACCTGCATTAGCAGTAAACACGAGGTCAGGTACTTTTGGGTCAGGTGGAACCAGTGAGACTTCTGCAAGAGATGAGATAATTGAATAGAGATTTTTCCACTGAATTTTTGACACATCCGATTTTGCACGGGAGATATTACCTTCCATCCATGGGTTTATGATGTATTTTACATCAAAAAAATCGGGGCGACACATCAGGAAGTTATACGAATTATTTGTACTGACCATGGGTTTTAAAACTGATTATTTTAATTTGAGAACAAATGCCTTTGATTTTCTTTCGAAATTATAGTTTGCTTTCCATGTTTCAGGCAAGGATTCTCTTTTCACCTCCTGAAACCCCAGAGATTTAAGAAAATCCCACATCCCCGGAGCGATACTCAGGGAGAATATGAACTCTTTATTAATAGAGCGGGCGTTTTCAATGAGTTTTTCCGCAAGTGCACGGGCGTGACCTCTTCTTCTGAATCTGGGGAGGCAGAAAAATTTGGCAATTTCTATTCCTGATTCATATTCTTTCATGCGTGCCCCGGCTACAATTGATTCATTGATTGTGTAAAGAAGAAAATCCTGAATCTGTAAAGCGAGTTCCTCCTCCGAAACAGGCAGTATGAGACCTGTGGAAACATAGGGTTTCATCATTCGACTTACCATGAAAACATCTCTGAGATTGCCCTGACGAATATGGTTCGGGTATTCATCTGTTATTAAAGTTCCTCTCCCCTGGTGCGTAAATATTTCCTGATACAAAGCCCCCGGAGCGTCGTCAATAAGAATGAATTCACGTTTGGATTTTTCGATATTTGTTATGAGGGCTGAGATGGTTTTATGCGGGAGATTGTAAGTATGGGCAGTGTCTGAGACTCTTTCTTTCAGTTCTTGTAGTGAAATATGCGAGACTGTGTTTCCATTTTCTTTGAGTATCCCTTCGGAGCGTACATAGAGAAATTTTTTTGCGTTATAGAGGTCTGCGATATCAAAGCCTGCCTGAAGATATTCAAGGTCTTTATGAAGATTTTCTGCTCTGGTTTCCGAGTTGATCTGCTTTAATCCAATAACCACGACATCGTGGGAGTTTAACTCTTTTTTTATAACTCTTTTTCTGTGTGATGATATTTCTTTTTCCAGATTTTGCTTGAAATACTCGATGGGAACACCGCTTAAACGGTATTTTTCTATCTCCTGTTCCAAACCTTCATATTTGGGAAGAAGAACCAGTAAAAATATTCTTGAAGATTGAATTACGTGAAAATCATTAATCAACCTTTTAAGAGATTTTTTATCGTCCAGCAGAATAACAAATAAAGAGTCCCTGAACGAAAAGGAATATTTGAAGATTTCCAGTGTATCCAGCATTTTGTCTTCAAGAGACGCCACACTCGGAGTACTAATGGAATCGGGATTGTCTGAAACTGATAGAGACTCTGAATCTTGCATGAATTAATAAAGATTTTATGCCGTGTTATATTAAAATACGCCCATTTTAGAGACAAAACTTAAACTTGCAAGGACACTATTCTCCCCGGTTTCCTTGACACTATTAGTTATTATGTTAAATTCTTAACGCAGGATTATTTCCTTATATTTTTAGTAGGAATTGTATGAGTACCGTATTTCAAACAAAAGAAGATGCCATTGCCAATCGAAAGTGGTTGCTTGTTGATGCAGAAAATCAGGTAGTTGGAAGGCTCGCATCTAAAGTAGCTAACCTTTTGCGTGGTAAACACAAGCCGACTTATACCCCTCATAATGATGGTGGTGATTTTGTTATTGTGATCAATGCAGAGAAGGCTAAATTTACCGGTAATAAAGAAGAAGATAAATTGTTCAGACATCATACCGGCTATGTGGGTGGCTTAAAGGAAGTTACCGCTGCTGAGCTTCGGGCTGAACATCCTGAAAGAATCATTGAGTTTGCCGTGAAAGGAATGCTTCCAAAGTCCGCACTGGGTAGAAATATGATTGATAAACTTAAGGTGTACTCTGGGTCTGAACATCCTCATGTGGCACAGCAACCAACGGTAATTTAATTCGGTAATATAAAAGTTAAAATTTATGGCGCAATCCAAGTATCAGTACGCAACAGGAAGAAGAAAAAACAGCAGTGCCCGAGTGTTCCTTGCTCCTGCCGAAGAAGGTGCAGCGGTAATGACAGTTAACGGCAAGACTCTTAATGAGTATTTTGGTAACACCGGATATGATCAGCGTGCTCTCAGACCTCTTGTAGTCTCGGAAAAGCAGGATGCCTACACCGTACGTGTAACGGTTCGTGGTGGTGGTCTTTCAGGTCAGGCGCAAGCCATCGGTCATGGTCTGGCAAGAGTTCTTCAGTCAGTTGATTCTGAACTAAGACCGGCATTCAAGAAAGAAGGTCTTCTTAGAAGGGATCCACGTGTAGTTGAGCGTAAAAAACCAGGTCGACACAAAGCACGTAAGAAACCACAGTTCTCCAAGAGATAGTTTCGTTTACCACTATTACTTTTATTACTTTGCAAGTGGGACTATTTTAGACCTGAGTATCCTTTTGTCTCTTGTGAGCAGGGGGATTTTGTGTACGATACTTGTTGCTGCTATCAACTCATCTGCCGGATCAGATGAAAAATCAAGTTCGGTACTTATTTGACTGATCTGGGTATCAATGGGTATTACTACTATTTGTGAAAGAGTTCTGGCGAAATCAACTGAGAGTATTTCTATTTCAATTCTGCCAAGTTGGTTTAACTTGGCAAGCTCCCATAGTACGATAGCACTGATGCACCATTTTTGTTCAAAGAGAATTTCTTTTTCTTTTTTTGAAACATCGCCGATTAAAGCATCTATCAGTATGTGAGTATCAAGGTTTAGCATCCCAGGATATTCCAGTTGAGAGTGTATCTCCATGTTTAATAATTTTGTTTTTCATGCTTCCGAGCAATAACGAAGGCTCTTGCTCTACCGGTATGACACGGGCAATCTGCTTACCATGTTTTGTTATGATCAACCCGTTTGGTTCAAGTTGATCCAGAATTTTGAGACATTCAGCTTTAAATTTAGACACAGAAATATTTTTCATGACATCTTTAAAGTGCATTACATTTCTTATTTTATAAGTATAGCAGAGAAGTTCCTGAAGATATAGTCAAAAATTTTGACTATATGTATCTAGCTGAAATAAAAGGATAATTTTTATATATAGTTGAAGTGCTTATTCGCCCCTAAATTGAGTTGTTGAGTGCTACTATTAAGAAATTGGATTAAGTCGAAGTCTTCCGAAATGGAATAAAGTAGAATTTTGAAGCTTTGCTTATTTCTATAATTTCTAGATTTGTAGAGATGATCTTAAAAGATTTTATCTGATATATTTTTGGTGTGTAAAAAAATTAAGAGAATGGTGAAAAAATGGGGAGAAGAAAGTTCTCCCCTTGACCTTTTGTTAAACCATGTCGGCTATGTGTCGAGTCTCAGTGTTTTTCTTGATTCCAGTCCTCAGGTCATCATTCTGTGAGGTAGTCCATGAATGAGAAAAAGCATCGAGCCAGCAATATTACTATCACTATGAACGAACTCCAGGACAGAACATGAAATATTATGATCTTTACAAGCCCATGTTCGCAATTGGAAATATTTGCGCCCAGGTTTGATGGGAGTGCTAGCAATACACCCCTGTTTATCTCGAAGCCTTTAAAGTAAGCTTCGGAGCCTGAATCTATATCAGTAAGTGCGTTGAAGCCTTTCTCTAGTCGATCAACTTGTGCAACTAGTTGACTCAGGCTATTTCCTTCACTTTTGAAAATCAGAGCGTAATGTCCTGAGTCTAAGCCGAGGTTTTTCAGCCCATCCTTATACTTACCAAGAGCCTTTGCTATTTCAGCAGGATCATTGTTCTTTTTTGCGACTTCAATCCATGCATCAGTCTCCTTACTGATTTCATATGCACGTACTTTGTACGTGTAATAAAGGTAAGTCGCGATAGAAAAAGCGATTATCGTGAAAAACGATATATATGCCCATGCTCTCCAAGTCATTTTCTTCTTTCCCTTAAACAGAACCGAGATTTAGCATCCGAAACAAAAATATTGATTCTAAAAAAACACCAAATTCACGATTCACCATTTAATGATATGAGAAGACATCATTAAATGGTGAATCGTGAAGGCGGGTAAGGAAGTTGGAATGTAAACAATTAGCCGACTAAAACCTCATATATCGGTAACCATTATGAAAGTTGATTCTTTCATAATGACTAACATGCAAAAAACTACCACTTTTTGGGCAGCATACTATAGGATATTAAATTTGTCAAATAATGAGCCGGTTTGAGAAAATACCAAGAACGCTACCATACTCTCATGACCCTAAACCAAATGATCTTTAAATCTAATTAAAGTTTAGTATTTTTTACTAATAATGCTCATTTGGTTTCTGTCGATAACAAACTCTTAATCGACTTTGAATACCACAGGTGAGTTAGTCGAAAGCAAAGCAAATATACTCTACTCAGCCCTACTTAGATAAACCCCCTGTTCAGTATCTACCACTACTCTATCCCCAACTTTTACAAATGCAGGTACTGAAATAGTAAGACCTGTGTCTGTGGTTGCAGGTTTTGGTGAATTGCTGGCGGTGGCGCCTTTCATTTCGGGTTGTGTTTCTGCAATGGTGAGAGTTACCGTTTTGGGGATCTGTACGCCTATTGGTTGTTCATTGTAGCTAAGAAGTTGTACGATCATGCCATCCTGAAGGTATTTTGCACTATCACCCAGCAGGTCTTCTCCAATGGTAATCTGCTCAAATGTCTCGCTGTGCATGAAATGATAGCCGTCACCGTCTCCGTACAAGTACGTAGCATCATAGTTAAAGACATCCGCACTTTGCAGGTCTTCAGTGGAGCTGAAACGATCTTCACATTGTGTACCTGTAATCAGATTCCTTAAGCGAACCTGTACAAAAGCTCTAAGGTTTCCGGGAGTGCGATGCTGAAAATCCATTACAGAATGAGGTGCACCCTTGTATTCAATTACATTGCCTTTCCTGATGTCTTTTGCTTTCATTATAGTACCTGATATGAAATTATTAGAGTAAGTAATATAAAAAAAGAGTATCGTTATGTCAAAATTCAGGGCAATTATATTTGATATGGATGGGACACTGCTTGATACCGAGTTTCTAGCCAAGATGTTCTGGGGAAATGCAATAGAGTATCATGGGCTGAAAGCAGAGCAGACATTCCTTGATGGTATGATTGGTACTTCTTCGTCCGCGGTAAAGGAAAGTTTTTATCGGCAGTACGGTGAAAAGTGTTCTTATGATGACATTAAAGAACAAAAATTAAAATTCGAGCTCGAATACTATGACTCAAACCCGATTCCTTTAAAAAACGGTGCACATGAAATCCTTGCTTACATTAAGGAATCTTTGTCACTGCCTATCGGACTTGCCACTTCAACTGAACGAAAAAGAACTGATTTTCGACTCGAAAAAACGGATATTGGAAAATATTTTTCATACACCTTATGTGGTGATGAAATAAGTAAGCCAAAACCTGATCCGGAGATTTATCTGCGAGTTATGAAAGAGCTTTCTGTTACTCCCGACGAGTGCCTCATTGTAGAAGACTCGTATACCGGAGTATCTGCCGGCATCGCATCCTCAGCGCCTGTGGTGTGGATTAAGGATACGGTGGATATCCCCGAAGAGTTACAAAAAAAAGTATGGAAACGGTTCGATAATTTATTTGAACTGCGTGAGGTTCTCTAGGCGGCAGTTCCGGCACCGTTTACCCTTTGGTGTAGTCTTGAAATAGTTCTTGCAGCGGTCTTTTTATGGAGTACTCCATGTATGGCTGCTTTATCAAGAAGTCTGGTGGCAACACCTGCTTGCTTCTTTGCACCTTCAAGATCACCACTCTGAATGAGAAGAGATGTTTTCTTGACTGCTGTTCTGATTGCAGACTTTGCAGTTCTGTTTCTCTCACGCCTTTTCAGGCTCTGTCGGTGTCTCTTTAATGCAGAAGGATGATTTGCCATACTTAAAAAAATTAATGATATCCAGATAATAACTAAAAATTCAGGTGGGAATACTAATCTAACTGTAAAATATTGTAAAGTAAGGGCAGTATTTTATTGCTTAATATTCTAAGTATCTGAAAATATTACTCATTTCTTCTCCCTGAATCATTGATCTGAAATGTCGTATAAGTACCGTCCTTTAACTGGGCGACAACATATGCATTATCCGGATAGGAATCCCCGGGTTTTGAGAAACGAAAATGAGCGCGGTTACCATTATGAGTGTCCCCACTGAATTTTCCGCTTTCAATCATATTTGTACTTCCCGGGGGTAGTGAGGAGTGTATGCTGGTGCTTTGTACTTTTCCGGTGAGTGATTGAGGCAGGAGTATTACCAGTTTACCATTATTTTCAGAGACGGGCTTCCATAAAAAGCCGCTTCTGGAGACGGATATGTGTTTTCCTGCTGTTTGTATTTCCTGCGGAGTTCTAAAAGGTACTGCAATTGATGCAGGAGTGTGTTGTTGTACACTCGGTAGAGGAGTGTAGCTTTTTGAATTAAGTTCACTCAGCTGCTCTGAAGCGGTACTACCAGGGGCAGCTGATACACTTGGAGGTACAAAAAGCGGTGTACTGGAATAGCTCACAACTGGTGGTTTTTCCACGCTTGGTAATATTTTCATAAAATAATCCCTATTGTCTTAATTAAATCGTATCTTGTCCTTCATTTTGTTATCGCTCGATTTAAAGAGATGACTCAGGGAAGTTGAAAAAAAGATGTTCTAAGGGTAAATGATTAAAATATGAGCGATCAATTCGATACAAATCAGTCTGAGTATGGTGAAATTTTGCAGCAAGCGGTTGCCCAAATCCGTACTGCCCGAAACCTTGTTGCCAAGCAGCTAACAAGTATTACCAATTCCGTGTATTGGAACTTGGGAAAATTGCTCTCTGAAAAACAATTGGAGGAGGGGTATGGTAGTGGGGTGGTTAAGCAGTTATCGGTGGACTTAAAAAAGGAATTTCCCGATATGGGACTTTCGCCTCGTAATTTATGGGATATGAAGCGATTTTATGAGCGGTATCATCTGGCAGAGGCAAAACTGCGACAGGCTGTCGCAGTTTTGCCTTGGGGGCATAATTTGCTTTTAATCAATAAAGTACAGTCGCTTTCAGCTGTTGAGTTTTATGCCAATGAAGTATCTACAAAAGGCTGGTCGAGAGACTTATTGCTAAATGCAATAAAAATGGACAGCTATGCCCAGGCTCAAAAACAGATAAAAACCGACAATTTCAGCAAAACACTTCCGGCAACAACGGCTGACTATGCTAACGAAGTGTTCAAAAGCAGCTACGATTTTGGCTTCCTTGGCATCACCGAACCCGTAAAAGAGCTAGAGCTTGAAAAGCGGCTGATTGCCAAAATCAGAAGTTTTATTTTGGAACTCGGCAAAGGTTTTTCATTTATCGGTAATCAGCACAGATTGGAATATAATGGTAAAGAATATTTTGTAGATATGCTTTTCTTTCACAGAGAATTGCGCTCTTTGATAGCAATCGAATTAAAAATAGGAAGTTTTAAGCCCGAATACGTTGGCAAGATGAATATGTATCTTTCCCTGCTTGATAAATTGGAAAAGGGGGAGAACGAAAACCAATCCATCGGCATTATTCTCTGTGCTGACAAAGATCACCTTGACGTGCAAATCGCTTTGCAAGACGTGGGTAAGCCTATTGGTGTAGCTGAATATCAATTTTTACTGCCTAAAGAGGAATTGCAAACTTTGTTAGTAAGTGAAATAAAAGCCGTTGAGGAAGTTAGTGATAGGGAAGAATAGGTGAGGATTGCTCGATGGTTCAAAAAAGGGGGTATTTAGTGAAGTTAAACTTTAAACTATGTGTTTTTATTTTATTGTGCAGTATTCTTTTGTCTCCTTTGGAGAATGTTCATTCAAACGAAACCAAGATTAAGATAGGAGCAATTTTACCTCTTAGTGGAGCTCTTTCTTCATTGGGTTTGGGATCGAAGAAGGGGCTTGATATTGCTGTTAAGCATATCAATGAATCTGGTGGTATTGGAGGTAAGGCTATTGAAATTGTTTTTGAAGATTCACTAAGTGAACCATCAAAAGCTATTTCTGCATTCAATGCAATTTCAAGTAGAAAAGATATTTTACCCGTCGTCTATTTAACGCTTAGCTCTGTTACACAGGCGATAAAGCCACTTTCAAACTCCAGGGAAATTTTTTTAATGAGTGATGCAACCCTTCCTGACCTCCTGGATAATTCTAAATATCTGGTTCGAAGGTCTTTTAATATCGAATCATTTGCTGAGCGTGTTGTATCGCATTTGAATGATCAAGGGATAGAAAGGATTTCGTTGATAGTCGCAGAGGAAGAATGGGGAAGTATTTATCTCGAAAAAATTAAAAATAATCCAAAAATCGAGACCATAGCACACGAGGAGATTGCAAAAGACACAGCCGATGTTAAATCTTCATTGTTGAGATTGAAATCTAAATCACAAAACACACAAGCACTTGTTGTTATATTAGTGGGGAGTATTCAATTGACTACTTTACGTCAAATAAAACAAATTGGTTTTGATGTACCCGTCTACACTTATCTTCTCTGTTCTCAGGATGGTGTCTCCCAAAATGTTGATATGTCTTTAAATGGAGTTATGTCTTTTGAAGCAAAAACTGATAGAAGTAACGAATTATTTAAAGTCTTTGAGTCGGAATATAAAAAAAATAATACGCTACCCTTATCTGAATCTATAAGTTTTATTTCGTATGATTTCATTTACCTGTTAAAGGAAGCAGTTGAGTCAATTGGTGTTGATAAAGTGGATGCTGCTCGTTTGAAAGAGTACGTGACTAATAAAATGAAATTCACCGGTATTACAGGAAACTATGAGTTTAACGACTCTGGTGATTCCGCAATAATGACCGAGCCCTATGTGTTTAGGGATGGTCGTTGTGACCTGATTGAGTAGGAAATATAATCTGGTGTAGATAACCGATTATAATTATTAAAAACATGTTAAAGTGCTACTTTAAATTTTCATTTATAATTTAAAGTAGTGCTATGGATTATCAAATTAAGAGAAATTATTCTCTCATTGAGCTAGATTACTCTCTGTGAATAAATCCTTCCTCTGTAAGTACAAAATCCATCTTTTGATCAAAAGGTTCTGAGGGGAGTTGGGGGAATAGTTGTGAGTGGTATGCCAGTCCAATTTTTTTACAGGTTTTTGGCAGTTTTACGAGGAGTTTGTCGTAGTGCCCTTTGCCAAATCCAAGGCGATTGCCGCTCCTGTCAAAGGCAAGTCCGGGGATGAGTATTAGGGATAAAGATTTGTAGTCGGTTACAGGACTGGTATTGATAAAATCAAGAGAAGGTTCCCGGATGCCAAAAATACCTTTCTCCAGATCATTGAGAGAATGTATTTTAAAAAGCCCGATTTCTTCATTGGAGAGTACTTTGGGTACGTATAAGTTCTTGTTTTGAGAGAGTGTCGTCTGAACGATAAGGGCGGTATCAACCTCTGATTTAAACGATATATAGCTTGAAAGGGAGCTGCTGTCTTTCCAGATGGTACTCGAAAAGAGATGATCAGCAATCCTTTGGGATTTTTCGGCTCTTTTTGGTACCTTGTCTCTTGCAGCTTGTGCTTTTTTACGAATTGCTTCCTTTTGGGCATTCATAGAGATGGCGTTATTTCAATAACTTATAAAAATATATGCATTTAATGCCTCTTATCATCTCATAATATAACAGGGGAGAACAGTAGACCCGCCACTGAATTTTAAAAACCGTATCTTGGTGTAAAGATGTCAAATCTGGATAGTTATCATCCTTTTAGAGCCTCGGTTCAGCCAGGGGCTGTTCAAAATAACAGTGCTTCCGGCAGTAATTCCGGAGATGAATTTATTGCAAAAAAGTCTGCAAATGATGAGGAGGATGAATATAAGCCGTGGTTTAGCTGGAAAACCAAACTGAAAATGTTTATTGGAGCTTCGGCTTTTGGGATTCTTTATTACATTGGAAGTGTCACCTATGCTGCTTTTGCAGGTGATGCTGTTCAGGAAGCAAATGTTGGATCAAGTTTACTTCAGGAAATGCAGGGCAGGGAAGAAGGTGTGTCAGACCAGCAGATTTTCTTTGATAGAAGTGACCTGAACGAAAGAGGGCGAAGCGTTCAGGAGGCAAGACAGAAAGCAGGGTTCTTCAAGAATTTCTTTTGTAAGGGCGGTAAAAGGTCAAGCTTCTTTTGCGAATAGTCTGTGGATAATCCACTTAATGTATTCTTAAATCATATAGGTATTTCATGCCTCTATTTTGCAGTGAGCAGCTATCCTGATATACTTCATTGAACTTAATCAATGGAGTATAGATATGGCTACAACAAACGATAAAATTACACTTCAGGGAAATCCTGTTGAAGTATCCGGGGCAGCTTTGAAAGTTGGTGATAGCCTGCCTGCTTTTACGGTCAGTGGTATTGATCTTAAGGATATAAACAATGCCCAGTTTCGGGACAAACCCCTCGTTATCTCAGTTATTCCGAGTATTGATACTCCTCTATGTGAAATCCAGACAAAGAAGTTTAACGAAGTGATGGCATCAAAATCTGATACCGTCTCATTACTTACAGTGAGTAGAGACCTTCCTTTTGCTTTCAAACGCTGGTGTGCCGCAGAAGGTGTTGAAAACATAACTTGTGCAAGTGATTACAAATATCGTTCTTTCGGAAAAGCATTCGGGGTGGATATTGAAAATATGGGAATACTTGCAAGAGCGGTCTTTGTAGCTGATAAGAATGGAAAGATTACCCATGTCGAGTACGTATCTGAAATATCAAAAGAACCTGACTACGACGCAGTTTTGAGTTTGATCTGATACTGCTCTTCTTAACTTCTGTTACCCAGGACTTCCGTTACCCAGGGTTTCTCAAAAATCCCGGGTAACAGAAAGGGGTAACAGCAAGATCAGAATATTTTCACTGTTTTTCCCTCTTTGTCTACCGCCACCATTACTACTTCTGCTTCAGTCACCTTAATAGCTTCTCGCTGCGTGACACCACGTTCTGCCGTCACCAGTACCTTTACCGCAATGGAAGACGACCCTTGTTTGATCGTTTCAGTGTAAAAACTGACAGTGTCCCCAACTTTAACAGGTGCAATAAAATCAACCTCTCTCATTACTTTTGTTACATAGAGATGAGGTTTGATAGAAATTGCATGTTGGGATGCTGCAAGGTCAATATAGCTTAATATGACCCCTCCGAAAATCGTTCCCATGGCATTGGTATCCTTGGGGAGCATAACCACTCTGATTTCTGGTATTACGACACTGTTTTCTTCCTTGTGATGTTTCATAGATATTCCAAAAATATTATTTTTTTATCATAAATACATTATCTTCAATTATAATCCAGCCTTTTCTTTTTCCGGGTTCCTCTACCAAAATCCATTCATCTTTTGCCGTATTGGGAAACAGAATGATTTCTGTGCCCGGAGAGAGGAGTATGGTCTCCTGTGTTTGTCTTGAAGGGGCGGCATAGGCAGGAGTTGAAGAAAGTACGACACCTTCCTTGAGGAGAAGTTTGTTAAATGTCTGGGGGATAATAAATCGATCTCCGTAGATCTGAATTACCAGAAATTTTTGAAAAAATAATATCCCAAGGAGTAGTAGAAAAAAGTAAAGAGATTTGGGGATTCTTTTAAGTCCTTCCTTGTTTTTTAATAAATAAACTGAATATAAAATTATTCCACCAAAGAAAAGAAGGACAAGATAGTCTATCTGGTGTTGAGGGAGGTAGTGTTTCAGGAGGAAAAAATGCCACCAGGGTGAGTTTGTTAATCTTTTTTGAGGAGTCCCCATTTGAGGATTACCCAGTATGTCTCTATAGCTTTGTATTGCAGCCATGGAAAAATCATTTGGAGCTAGCACCCTTCCTTGTCTTAGAAATGCAAGTTTCAGAGGAGTTTCAGGTGCGAGTTCTGCAAGACGTCGGTACAAGTCCGGATGATGCGCCCCGTCTTCATAAAATGAATATAAAGTTTGAAATTCTTTTTTTAATAAATTTTCTTCTGCGCAGAAAACAGCTTCCGGGAAGAAACATAAGGCGTATGCTAATATAAGAAATAATTTATTCATACTTGTTGCGTAATCCGGTTTAATAATGAGACAAGCACTTCAGAGTGTATTGATGCACCTTCCGAACCTGAGTATCGTGCCTGCTCAGAGTTCAGTAAGAATGAATGAAGTTCGGATAAATCATCCCCTGATAATATACCTGAAGATTTGAGAGCTTTTCGAATTTCTTCTGCGGTTAGTGATTGTGCCGGAATCATGAATGAAACCCCGATATAGTCTTTTACCAGGCGTTCAGCCTCAGGTTGAGAAAAGGTGCTTTGCTGTTTGACTTCCGTGAGTATCTCTTTGAGTCTGAACCCTGTTTCGCTCTTTTGATGAGTGAGTTCTATGCGGTTTCTTATGTGGAATATCGCTATAAATCCTGTCAGACAAATAAAACCTGCCAGAGCAAGAACTGCTATGATGGAAGGTGGTATCTCTCGAATTTTTTTATTATAGGTCTTATTAAGCTGTTCCAGGGGGGTATCTTTTTTGTCTTCTTTGGAGTCTTCAGGTGCAAGGTCTGAGTCTTTTTCACTTTGAAGGGCTTCGCCTTCAACTGTTATTGATAGCGCTTTGGTTTTCTCGCTCTTGTATTCTTCAGATTTTGGGTCAAACCAGTAGATGGTATATTCCGGTACCGAAAGTATCCCGGGTACCTGCGGAACAAGTGATATTTGAAAAGTTTTGTAGAAAAACACCTTACCCTTTCCGGTTGTTCTGCTGGGGATAGGTTTGTCATTGTATATTCTGAAATGTTTATTATTTTTTAAATCCGGAGAAGGTAGATTGTAAGGTTTTAGATTGCCGGTAGATATGATCTGGATAGTGAGAGTTACGGAGTCTCCCACTCCTGCTGAAGTTTTATCTATTGAACTGTTTATTCTGGTATCTCCTACCGGAATATATCCCGGGTTTTTAAATGGAGCAGGGGGTAGGGGTCGAACCTGGAGCTGAAGCGGATTTGAAGTGATGGTTTTCTCAACAATTCTTCGTTCATCAAGAAGCGGAAAGAGGCTTCCGAAAAATTGTTCGCTAAAGCCGCCCCCGTAGTTGGGGTTTCTTCTTTTTTTACCGGGTAGCTGGAGTTGAGCTCTGAGTTCGCGTGGAGGAGCCTCAATAGTACCTGATTGAACAGGAAACCATGCTTCGGTAAAAGAATGTATGGTGATATTCTGTACTATGCGGGAAGATTTGCCATCGTTTTCAAAGCGTTCTCTCCAAAGACCCTGAGGGTTGAAGTCCTCAAGTCTTGCTTCTCTAAGATTTGAAGGCGTTATAAGCTCCAGTCGATATGCTACCTGCTCTCCGACAAAAGGAGTCTCGTTTGAAACAATCTGTACAAAGCTGAATTCATCCATGCTTCCCGGTATCTGAGCCCCGGTTTTACCCTGAAAGGGCTGATTAGAGGTTTGAGTGATGGTAATAGATTCAGGTGGAATATTGTATTGTTTGTTGCCTATCGTTATATAGGCTTCAGGGGTTGTATATCTTCCCGGGACAAGTTGACTTCGAGGGGTGATCTTGAAGATAAATATTCGCTGTAACTTGATCTGATTATTTACCACATGCTGCTGTACTGAAGTGGAATAAGGCTTTACCGTAAAAAATCTATTTTCCTTAAAGGCAGGTTTTCCTATGGAGCTTTTATCGGTAACGATTATTCGTACTTCAAATAAAAAGCCGGTATCGGTGGTTCCCTCATTGGGGTCCAGTTTTGTGATGATTTGAGGTGACGCCTGAGCGATGGAAGATATGCTTACTAAAAAACATAGCATGTAGAGAAAATAGAGAGTGGTGTTAAGCGTTCGTTTTATCATTACCAATCCATTCCCAATGGTCTTTTTTTGAGTTCTTTTAGTTCTTCCATGGCTTTTTTATGGCGAAATTTTGCACGAGCAGAAGTGTTTTCTTCGAGTGCATCAAGAAGGTGGTCTAATATCTCGTGCCGGGGAAGACTCTCTTCAGTGGCAGAGGAGGTGTCTTTATTTGAACTTTCTTCAGGTTCGTTCGTGGTCGTAGGTTCAGGTGTGGGAGCTTCAGCTTTACTCTCTTCTTTGTTCTTATTGTCTTTATCTTGTGAATTTTTATCATCTTTATTCGGCGAGTCAGACATATCTTTTTTTGGTGCCTGAGATGAAGATTGGTTTTTTGTTTTGTCCTGATCTTGTTCGTTCGGGTCTTGACTCTCTGAATCCTGTTTTTTCGATTTCTGCTTATCTTTATCGTTTTCAGATTGCGAATCAGATTGTTCATTCTCCATCTTAAGCAGTTTTTTTACGTATGAGAGGTTAGAGCTTATCTCTTTGTCATGTTTTTGTATTTCAAGCGCTTTTTCGTACTGAGAAATCGCATGTTCGTAATTTTCGAGTTGAGTCAGTGCATTTCCCTGATTGTATAAAGCTTCAGCTTGTTCTTTCTCGTTTGTTGAGTGTTGATATGCCTCTGTATATTCATTTACGGCTTCTTTAAAACGATTCATTCGGTAAAAGGTGTTACCAAGTGCCATGTTAAGACGATGAGAGACGTGTCCGGATTCCTTGAGTAGTATAAGCTCATTCAGTGCTTGTTCAAATTGTCCCTGATGATATTTGTTCAAGGCGGAATTGATATCTCCCGGAGATTCAGCATGTGTGAGGGGTATATGGATGAATAGTGAGATCAGAAAAATAGATGTGGTAGTGCTATGTGATGATTTATGCAGTGCTTCAGTAAATCGAGTGTGAATACCCGGAGGAATGACAAAGCCTTTTGATGTCCATGCAATAAACAGAATCACAAGCGATATAAGAAGAGGAAGCTGATAGTATTCGTACCACTTTGTTACGGTATAGGTTTCGTCCGTGTTTATTGCTCTGGCAGTTCTGATTTTCTGGTATATTTCTTTCAGATCAGAGGTGTTGCTGCTGAAGCGTACGGCAGTGCCTCCCAGATTCTGGAAATGAGGGACTAAAGGCTGGAGCTCCGATCTTGAGAAAACCACTTTTCCTGAGGAGTTTCTCTTAAAACCTCCTGGTCCTGGTACGGGTGCCCCTTGTTCGGTACCAATGGCAATAAGAAATGGAATTATTTTTTCTTCTCTCATTATCTTGAAAGCACTTTCCAAAGTTTCAGGGTCAAACTCTGCATCGGATAAAAGTAGCAATATTCTCGGTCTTCCCACACTTCCTTTTATATTTTTAAAAGAAGTTACCGCGCCCATAACTGCTGCTTCAAGATCAGACCCTTGAATTGGCATCAGGTCAGAAGACAGAGATTCCAGAAGGAGCCTGATAACTCCATAATCCAGCGTTAAGGGAGATTCTATAAAGGAAACTCCTGCAAAAGAAAGTAAAGAAATTCGGTCACCATCAAGTAGTGCGAGAAGATCCTGTATTTTTCTTCTCATGATGGTCATTCTGTTAGGAGAGACGTCCTCAGTGTTCATGCTGCGGGAGAGGTCAACTGCCAATACGATATCAACACCCCCGGCTCGTTCTTCTCTTTGTTCAAAACCATACCGTGGCATGGAAAGGGCAATGCCTGCAAAAAAAAGAGTAGTGGCAATAAGAGGTAGTGTGCTTAGTCGATATTCGGGGGATTCAGACTCAAGGTCATTTCTGAACAGATAGGGAGAGATATCAGCCTTTTTCTTTCTATCTGAACGTAATCTGGAATGAGCAAGATAATAAAGAAACAGAAGAACGGGTAGAAAGTAAAAGACAGAAGAAAAGCCAAATGTGAGTTCACCAAGGTTCATGATATCACCCGAAGCCATGTTCTTGAGATATATTCGGTAAGGAGTATGAAAAATATTCCAAGCAGTATACACTCAAAGAAATATTCTCTGGTGATCAACATTCTTGGTGTGTGTTCTTTTCTTGTTTCAAGACGATCAATCTCGGCATATATTTTTACCAGATCCTCTGTCCTTTGAGCTGAAAAATATTTTCCCCCGGTCATTTCTGAGATCTTTTCAAGTGATTCATTGTCAACAGGGATATCCAGATAAGTGATTTGTGTTCTTCCAAAGACATCTTCAACAGGAAAAGGAGCGGGTGCTTTTCCGCCTATACCGACTGTATACACTTTTACTCCCAGGCGTTTTGCAATTTCGGCAGCTTGCAGGGGCTCCATTTGTCCGGATGTTTTTAATCCGTCTGTGACGAGAATCACCGCTTTTGAGTTGGACGGAATATCCTTGATCCGTTTTACGGATAATGCAAGGGCATCTCCAAGTGCAGTGCTGTCACCAGCCATGCCAATTTCAAGTTCATTTAAGTATTGCAGCAAAAGATTATGATCTGCGGTCATGGGACATTGGGTGAACACCTCTTCCCCAAACACGATAAGACCTATTCGATCCCCTTTTCTTTCCTCAATAAATGATCTTACCACACTTTTTAGTGCACTAAGACGTGACACCGGAGTGCTGTCAAGCTTGAAATCTAGTGCCTTCATGCTCCCTGAAGTGTCAACTGCGATCATAAGGTCTCGCCCCTCAGAGAAATCTTCACTTAGATATTCCCCCCTCTGAGGTCGCGAAAGTGCGATAATGAAAAAAATCGCAGCCAGTATTTTTAAGATAGAAAGGATTTCATTTCGATATCTGAGGTGCTTTGGTTCGGGAAGAGCTAAAGAACCGGCTCCAAAAGTAAATGGTATGCCTTGTGTCTGCTTGAGCGATTTCCTTTTAAAAAGAACAGGAACAAAAAAAAGTGCCAGAAATGCGATAGGGTCTGCGAAGTAAAACATCAGCTCCTGCCTTCATCCTGAGGATGTGATGAGTTGTTTTCTTCGGTAACGGCTTGTGTGCGCTTTGCCTCCCGATCAAGTTCACTCTGAAGTGTTTTTACCCATTCTCTGGATGTGGTGAGCGCATCACTCTTCCAGTCGTTTCGATTAAAAATCTGTGCATGGTCAGCATATGCTGACTCTTCAAGCAGACACAGAATCTTGTATAGTATATCTTCGAGTTCATTGCGGTTCTTTTTTGGGAGTAGTGGCAGTATTTGCTTAAGGCGTGGTTCAAACTGCCTCAGTGCTTCTTTTGGAGTTGTTGTTTTAGTGGTCAGAGTAAGAGATCTGTCAATGTATTGTCGTAGTGCAGAAGAAAGAGATTCGGAAAATTCCCTGATAGGGATTTCAGGGGTATTCAATTTGTTAAAAGAAGTTTGAAATTCTTCAATCGGTGAAAGTAATGAAGCAGCATCTGCTGATGAGTCTTTTTTTCTAAGAAGGGGAAGTATGAGGTAGAAGAACAGAGCGCATGCGATTAGAAACAGAATGATGGAAGCAAGGTCTTTCCAATATGCAAGATAGGAAGTATCCAGAGGTTTTATATCAATCAACCCCGCTGAAGGGGAATGAATCAGGTTTGTTGAAGTGCTTAGGCTGGTATCAGGCACGGACACGACTCCTTTCCTGAAAGAAATTAAAAAGTCCGGTGCGGATGGAGTCTTCATTGGAAAATGAGATAAAAGGAACCCCGGCTCTGCTGAATGTGTGCTCCAAAGACCTGCCGTGTTCTGAAACATGATTCATAAATGCAGTTCTTGATGCGGATGACGAAAAATCTATTCTATATGTTCTTCTTGTTTCAGGGTCATAAAGAGAAAAAATCCCCGAATCGGGAAGTTTCATTTCAAGTGGGTCATAAAGACGTATGGCATATACGTCATGTTTTTTGGCAAGGATTTGAAGCGAACTGGAGAAGTCGATTGGAAAGTTAAAGTCTGAGACAATGAACAGTATGCTTTTCTTTCTCAGTATTGAGGTTGCCGATACGAGTGTGTTTTGAAGAGATACCGGGGAATGTAATTCCGGATGTTCCTTGAGATTATACGCGGTTTTATATATTGCATGGAGGAGTCGAAGTGTGGCGGGAAATCCTTTTCGAGGGGGAGTATAGTTAAGAATGTCATCATAGAAAATTACTCCCCCGACGGCATCTTTATTAAAGATTGCAATAGAAGAGAGGAAGGCGCATATCTCACCGATTTTTTTTATTTTTGGTTCTTTTATTCCAAGTAGACTCGAAGGACTTGCGTCGGCAAGTATAATGAGAGACTGATCCCGGTCTTCCCTGAATGATTTGATATAGGGTTGTTGTTTTCTTGCGCTTACTTTCCAGTCTATCCGACGAGCATCATCTCCGGGGGTATAGAGCCGTGCCTCCTCGAATTCCACCCCCGAACCTTTCTGAATGCTTTTGTAGGCACCACTGATTCGTGCATCTGCCCACTTCCTTGCGGTAAACTCAAGGGCACGACATTCGGAAAAAATCTGTGCTCGTATTTCTTCTTCACTTGGAAAGGAATGTTTGTCCACCAGACGTCTCCTTTTGTTTAGGGGACAGGAACATGAGAGAGGAGCTCTCCAATGAGTTCATCAACAGTGATTCTTTCAAGGTCTGCTTCATAGGAAAGTATGATTCTGTGACGCAAAATATCATATGCAAGGTCTTTTATCATCTGAGGGCTCACGTACCTGGCACCCTGAATTACCGCTTCAGCTCGGGCGGCAAGAAAAAACGAAATACTCGCACGAGGTGAAGCACCCAGTTCAACATACCGTTTTACCGATTCTTTCCCTTTGGAAAGAATGGTATTAAGTTTTCTGCTTGAGGTGACAATATCTACAATATATCTTCTTATCCTTTCATCAACATATATTTTTGAAGCAATTTTTTGAATGGCGATAAGCTCATCGAGTGTGATCTGGGGAGAAATTGATGCTTCCTGATTTCCACCATTAACGACAAGTTGAAGTATGTTCGCCTCATCTTGTGTTTCAGGATAGCCCACTATAATTTTCATCATGAAACGATCAATCTGCGCTTCGGGAAGTGTATAGGTTCCCTCCTGCTCAATCGGGTTCTGGGTGGCAAGTACAAAAAATGGTCGGGGAAGGATATGGGTTTGATCTCCGATTGTAACCTGTCCTTCCTGCATGGTTTCAAGGAGTGCTGACTGAACTTTTGCAGGAGCTCGGTTAATTTCATCAGCAAGAATGAAATTGGCAAACACAGGACCCCTTCGGGTAATAAAGCGTCCTTCCTCGGGTCGGTATATCTCAGACCCCATGATGTCCGCCGGGAGCAAGTCCGGGGTGAACTGGATACGACTGAAACTCCCTGCTACCGTTCTTGCAAGTGCTCTTATGGATAAGGTTTTTGCCAGACCCGGTACTCCTTCCAGGAGCACATGACCACCGGCGATAAGAGCAGTGAGAAGCCTCTTTTTCAGGTGATCTTGACCCAGAACATGCTTACTCATCTCCTCCTGGATTCGTGATAGCAACTCTCTTGCGCGATGGAGCTCCTGATCTTCCAGATTACTTTCTTTGCCGGCTGATGAAATGGGTGGGGAATGATCTCCTGAAAATGATGAGGATGAATTCATGAAGTAAAGGGTCTCCTATCTTTTCTCTCTGTAAATTGCAAAATGCACTCTTCTGTTTTTTGCGTATGCCGCTTCGTGTTCAGATGGGTCAAGCGGGATCTCTGCACCATAGCTTATGATGCTCATTTGTCTTTCATCAACCCCGTACTGCTTTAAAATCCTGAGCACTGCTTTTGCCCGTTCTTCTCCCAGAGCGAGATTGTACTCGTGAGTACCTCTTTTGTCGCAATGCCCTTCGATTTCAGCTTTCAGGCTGGGGTCTTGAGCGAGTTGTTTTGCACTGTCTTGAAGCATCTCGTAGTACCTTTTATCAACAATGGATGAGTCGTAGGCAAAGTGTACATCAGAAAAAGGTCCGGAGTCCCTGCTTGCAGCAGCCGGAATGTTACCAGATCCGAATCGACCATCTTCGCCAAGCCTGAGCTCCTCATCGGTAAGTCCTGTATCTCCGGAACCACTACCCTTTCCTGAGCCTGAAGAAGAACAGGCACTCATGCATAATAACAGCAATAAAATTAAAAAAGTGCGAACTACCACAGATGTTATGGATTTGATTGAAGGTGATGTTACTTGTTTGTTCATAAGGGTCTTTAGTATAAATAGTATTGTTTTTAAAGTGTTATATATAAAAGTGTTATAAATAAAAAATATAGCAAAGCGTCCGCTTTATAGCACCATATTCAGTTGCTTGTTAAGAGGAATTGTTCAGAGCAGGAGTTTTTTCAGCTATTTGATTTTACTTATTACCTATATTATTACTGTATTATCAGTTAATAGATTTATGTTCATTAGGAAGAAGGATGAAAAACTCATTTTTGATAAACTTGCTTAATAAATTTGTTTTATTTTCTTTATTTTTTGCTGTCTCTCAACCTGTTTTTGCAGATTCAAGGGAGCTTGATTTTGATGTGGCATTTTCCTGTAAGGGAGACAGATATGCCGAAAATAGGCTCACCAATAAAATCCAGGATGCATATAAAAAAGTGAATGTTCTTCACGCAGATTTTTTTCAATCTTCAACACTTCTTGGCATGAAGGAAAGAATAATAAGTGAAGGTAATCTGAAGTTTCTTAAACCGGGTATGATGGATTGGAACTATTTAAATCCTACCCCGCAAAGGTTTGTTACTGATGGTACTACTGTGTGGTATTATGAGCCGAGCGTTAATCAACTTACTATCGGGTCGATTGGGGCAACATTTACTTCTGATGTTCCGGTGTCTTTCCTTCTTGGTATAGGCGATCTTACGGAATCTTTCACTGAAGAAAAGATTTGTAAAAATAAAGAAGGAATTCTCCTCAGCCTTGCTCCTGTAAAAAGTGATCAAAATATCAAATCTTTTGTTTTACTTGTTGATTCAAGTTCTTATTTGCCGATTGGTGCGAAATTGATTGATAGTGGAGACACGGTTACCGAATTTCTATTTAGAAATACAAAGACGGATATTTCTCTTTCAGCGGAAGCTTTTACTTTTGACCCGCCTCGGGGAGTAGATATCGTATATAATTAATCCGGGTCATCACGTATGAAAAATTCTCTTACCATTATCTCCGATCAGGGCACTCAAAACTCTTGTAGTAGTGTTCCTGGCAGCCAGAGAACAATTCCCGAATCTGACATTACTGCCCGTGAGTATGGGGGTACGGTGGCGTTTGTGACTCTTGGTTGTGCAAAAAATACGGTTGATTCTGAAGTTATGATGGGAGTTTTGCACCAGAAAGGATATGTGCCGGTTGCAGACCCTGCGGTTGCTGATCTTATTGTGGTTAATACCTGTGCATTTCTTGAATCTGCGGTGAAAGAAGGAATAGATACCATTCTTGATGTTGCCCGTTACAAGGAAGAGGGGCGATGTCGTCGTCTTGTGGTTGCAGGCTGTATGGTTGAAAGGTATAGAGCGGAACTCATTGAATCACTTCCGGAAGTAGATATGTTTATTTCTACAGATGAGCTTCTGAGAGTGGGAGATCACAGTGAACATACTTCCATTGAGGCTTTTGATGCAGCAAGAAGACCGTATTTTTTATATGATGATACTGCACCCAGAATACTTTCTACCGCTTCCCATACGGCGTACATCAAGATTGCAGAAGGCTGCAACAGACCGTGTGCGTTTTGTATTATACCTAAAATAAGAGGCGCCTTTCGCTCCCGTCCGATTGATTCCATTGTAAAGGAATCAACAACACTCCTTTCACAGGGAGTGCGTGAATTAAATCTGGTTGCTCAGGATTTGACTGCTTATGGGAGTGACTTTGAAGGGAACAGGGGGATTGTTAATGAACTTCCAAAGCTTTTAAGAGCAGTGACTGATGCAAACAGAGATCAGGATTTCTGGCTTCGATTGTATTATGCCTATCCGATCGGGATAAGTGAAGAGCTTTTGCAGGTGATTTCCGGAACCCCACAAATATGCAATTATCTTGATCTTCCCTTGCAGCATATTTCACATCCTGTGCTTAAATCCATGCAGCGACCTTTAGGGGAGAAGGGAACCAGAGCTCTTATTGAGACCATTCGAACTCATGCGCCTGATATTACCCTTCGCACAACATTCGTTGTGGGATTCCCCGGTGAAACCGATAAGGACATAGAGGTGCTTGAGTCATACATCAGAGAAGGACATTTTACGCATGTTGGAGTCTTCACATATTCCCAGGAAAAGGAGGCAAAGGCATTTACCTTTGGTAATCAGGTAGATGAACACGTGAAAGATGAGCGCAGAGAACGGCTCATGTTTGCCCAGCAGGAAGTGCTTGAGAAGAAACTTTCCGAAAAAATCGGTTCAGTTGAGCGAGTAATTTTTGAGGGTGAACATCCTGAATCTGAGCTTTTATATCAGGCGCGGGCTGAGTGGCAGGGCGTTGATGCGGATGGGGTAACGATTATTAATGATACGAATGACCAGATTCTTACTGAGGATATGAAAGGCAGATTTATTTCTGTTGAGATAACAGAAGTTGCGGGATATGATGTACTGGGAAGAATCGTTTAATCTTTTGAGGGTCTAAATGGACAGAACATTTTCATTTCTTATGCGAGCATGTTTTTCGCTGATGCTTCTTGTTTTACTTGGTGCGTGTTCCAGTGATCCCCCAAAACCCGACCCGGGAAGATGTTTTACAAATCTTGATTGTTCAAAAGGGCAGAAATGTACCAATACCCGTTGTGAAGATATTTATCATCCTCGCCACAAGATCAAGATTAATTAATTGAGTGTTCTATGAAACTTTATTCTTATCCTCCGTGTTCGACCTGTAAGTCAGTGCTTAAGTATCTGAGTGGCAAAAAGGCGAAATTTGATCTTGTTGATATTTCAAAAAATCCTCCCTCTAAAACCGAGCTTAAGAAAATGCTTTTCTTTAAAGATGGGAACCTGCGGGCACTTTTTAATACTTCGGGCATCTTGTACCGGGAGCTGGGGATGAAAGATAAATTGGCTGAAATGAGCGAAGAGGAAGCATTTCTGCTACTTTCAAAAAATGGGATGCTTGTAAAACGTCCGTTTTTGATTACAAAAGATTTCGGCTTACTTGGATTCAAGAAAGATGAGTGGGATACCGTTTTGTAAGAAATTCAAGCGGGGTGTGCCTCTTTTTCTTTGCTGCTGAAAATCTCTTTTATGTCTTCAAGTATAATGTACAGGCATGGGGTGATGATGAGGATAATACCGGTAGCAAAAACAATTCCGTATCCGAGTGATAATGCCATGGGAATCATGAAACGAGCCTGGCGTGATGACTCGAATATCATAGGGGCAAGACCGAAGAATGTGGTAAGGGTGGTAAGAAGAATGGGTCGAAATCTTCTTCGTGCGGCTGCCGAGATTGCTTCAAAAGGTGAGAAGCCCTCTTTTCTCCTGTTGTTTGCATAGTCGATAATTACAAGAGAGTCATTGATTACTACCCCGGTAAGGGCAACGATTCCCATGAGGCTGATAATACTCATGCTGTACCCCATGATATAGTGCCCGATGACGGCACCAATAATACCAAAGGGGATTGCGGTCATTATTATAACCGGCTGAATATAACTTTTAAAGGGAACCGCCAGAAGCACGTAAATGCCGACCAGTGCAAGTACGAACCCCCAAAGGAGGGCATGTAAAGAATCTCTCAACTCAGCCTGTTTCCCTTCAAAACTGAATGACAGACCGGGATAGTCGCTCACCAGTTGTGGAAGAACATTCGATTTCAAGTCTTCAATAATAATTGAGCTTTCACTTTGGGGAGTAACATTGGCAGTGACGCTAAGGGTTCTTTTCCCGTTTCGCCTTGAGATAGTGGTGTATGACCTTCCTCGTTTAACCTGGGCTATTTCAAACAGGGGGACTTCTTTTCCGGAAGGGGTTCTGATGAGCATGTTTTCAATGTAATACTCGCTCTCCCGTTCTTCTCTGGGCAGGCGAACCATTACCCGCACCTGGTTTCTCCCTCGCTGTTGTCTGAGCGCCTCGGAACCAAAAAAAGAGTTTCTGAGCTGGCGTGCTATTTCATTTGAAGTGATTCCCAGGCGTCTTCCCGCTTCTGTCAGTTCAAAATCAAGTTGAACTTTGCCAATGGTATAGCCATCATCAATGTCATTTACATTTGGAAATGTGGAAAGATATTCCGCAAGCGCGTTTCCGGCTTTATTGAGTACCGTGACATCCCGATGACTTAGTTCAACGGTAATAGTCGGTCCTCTTCCCGGTCCCCCACGGTCAGATTCAAAGCGCAGTGATTGTACACCGGAGATTTGACCCAGCTCTTCTCTCCAGAGTGCCGTGACCCTGGCGGTGTTGATGGGTCGTATGTCAGGAGAGGTAAGGTACATGATGACTTCAATAGTGTTGTTGGTAATCACTCCGAATGTACCCAGATGAAGGGAGCTCCCACCGTGTTCCTTTGCCACTCTATGAGAAGCGTCAATAATATATGTGCGAACCTGCTCAAGACGGGATCTGGGAGCATCAACGGGCAGAATCGCAGTAACGACCGCACTGTCTGATTCAACTTTGGGCATCAATTCAAAACCGAGTCTTCCACTGAGTGCGTAACCGGATATTCCAAGGAGTATGAATATGCTGATAGCAAAAGTAAGATATCTGTATTTGATACACTTGTGAATGAATGGAGCGAATATATTTTCGACAAAAGAGTGGAGTAATCCGGAACAGGTGCTTTGATATGTGTAGAGATATTGTTTGGCTCTTGATGGTTTTGAAGAACTTCTGTGAGAAAGATGAGAAGGAAGAATGAAGAAAGACTCAAGCCACGAAATAATAAAGACAACACTTACGACTATCGGGATTACTGACCAGATTTTCCCCATCATGCCGGGCATGAATAAAAGAGGGATGAATGCGACAATGTTGGTAATAATGCTGAAACTGACAGGAATGGCTACGTTCTTTGCTCCCGCTATGGCGGCATTGATGTAGGAGTATCCTTTTTGTCGGTACTCGTAGATGTTCTCACCCACAATAATTGCATCATCAACCACAATCCCAAGTGCTATGATAAACGCAAACATTGAAATCATGTTAATCGTGACATCGAAAAATGGAAGAAAAAGAAAGGAACCCATGAAAGCGGTAGGTATTCCCACGGTGACCCAGAATGCAAGCCTGTGCTCAAGAAAACTTCCAAGAATAAAGAGAACGAGACACAGACCGATGGCTCCATTTCTTACCAGCAGTTCAAGGCGTTGCTGATATACCTCCGCGAGGTCTCTGTTAATGGCGTAGTGGATTCCCGGTGGATATATTTCTTCAAGTTTCTGTAATACTTCACGAGTTGCCTGTGATACTTCCAGTGGAGTTTGTGTGCCGATTCGATATACCTGGATGCCGATCGCAGGCAGATTGTCATAGGTGGCGGAGTTATCTGAGTCTTCAAACCCGTCAGTGACTTTTGCAATTTCTTCAAGAAGAATGGTTTTCCCGTCTTCAGTGCTTATAATTGGAATTCGGGCAAATTCTTTAGCCCAGTCTTTTCGCTCGGTGACACGAAGCAGTATTTTGCCTCCTGAAGTATCAACACTGCCCCCGGGAATTTCAATTGCAGTGTTTCTGATTCTTGTTGCAATATCTTCAAGGCTCAGATTGTATCTTCTCATTGCGATTTGAGATACTTCGACTTGAACTTCAAATTCTTTGATGCCACTAAGCTCAACCTGGGAAATGGAAGAGTGTTGCAAGAGGGCATCACGAGTCTGTTCTGCGAGTTCACGGAGATTCCACTCATTTGTTGCTCCGTATAATTGAATATCGACCACTTCTCTTCTTCTGATTTCGAAAAAAATTGTTTTTTCTTCCACATCAAGAGGAAAGGTCGTGATACGATCGACTTCCTGCTGGATATTTTGATATACCTGCTGCATATTCGTTCTTGGTAATATCTCCGCCTGCACTGTGGCAAGTCCTTCGGCTGCGGTGGCGGTAATCTGTTTGATACCATCTACTCCCCTGATTGCCTCTTCAATGGCGAGTATGATGCCCTGTTCAATCTCTTCAGGACTGGCACCGGGGTACGCTACTGATATATTAATAAAATCATCGGCAAATTCAGGGATGAATTCCTGGGTTGTTTTGGTGGCAAGAAACAAGCCTCCAAAAAGAAATACAAACATCAAAATGTTTGCCGTGACCTTGTTGTAGGTAAACCAGGCAATAATGCCGTTATGTTTGTCTTGGCTATCCTCTGTCACTGTTGTTTCATTCATTTTGTTACTCATAGAAGAGTGATCAGGGTTAATGGCTTTCTTCTTTGGATCCTAGCACCGATCCGTCACTTGTTCTCAGTGGCATGCCCGCTATGGGTGTCATAATGTCTGAAGTGATAATAAGATCATTGGTTTCAATGCCGGATACCACGTACACGGTATCTCTGGTTCTGAAACTTATATCGACCTCTCTGATTTCCAGATTTCTTGAGGCATTCATAATCCAGACCGTAGTGTCGTTTCTCAGATGTTCTCTTGAGAGAGCTACCACGTTGGTCAGTTCCTGACCTCTTATGTGCAGCCGGACATAGGAATTCAGAAATAACTGAAAATCCTGAGTATTGGAAATTTCCAGTGGAGCATCGATTTCTATGTACAGGGTAAGAAGTCTTCCGCTGTCCTCAAGGTTTTTTGATACATGGCTTAATGAGCCTTCAATGTATTGTGTGCTGTTCCAGGATTCGGGATTGAAGATTTCAACTTTTGAAGCAGGTGAGTCCTTACCGGGTAATGAAACCCATCGCAATTGCTCGAGAGGGATTTTTGCTTCAACCCAGTATTTGTCAGTACCTACAAAGGTACCAAAGGTTATTCCTGCCGAGATTTGAGCCCCCAGTTCCACATTTCTTTCAATTACTGTTCCATTGAAAGGAGCGGTAATGGTAGTTCTTTGAAGATCCAGTTTTGCTTTTTCAACAGCAGCTTGAGCAGCTCTGACTTGTGCCTGAATGATATTTATTTGTGGTTTTCTTAATACAAGTGAGAGGTCGGCATCATTTATGGTTTCGGCAAGGAGTTTATACTCTGCTTCTGCAATTGCCTGATTCCCTTGTTCTATAGCAAGGTTTGCCTGTGCCGTTTCAAGCTCGCTCATCCTTTGACTTAAGGCAAGTGTGTAGTCTGTCGGGTCAAGTTTGAGAATGATATCTCCCTGCTTCAGCACTCCTCCGGGGACAAAGTTTTTATGTACTTCGATAACTTCTCCATTAACTCTTGACTGTAGTGGTATTTCTATCGCAGGTTTGACAATCCCCAGTGCTTCAATGGTTGCTGCCTCGGATGTTTTCTCAGCAGGAAGCACCTCAACCAGTAATGGTTGTTGTATTTTCTGTGTCTTTACCGGTGTTGGTTTTGTAAGGATAAAGAAGTAGTACAGAGCAATGCCAAGAAGGATGATGAAAAAAGGGAAGGCTCTTGCCGTGAGAATCGATGAGAAGCTCTGAGTGGTGAATCGAATTGTCATATTTGTATTTCCCAACTTCCTGCAAGTGCACGATATAGTGATAGTCTGTATGAAAGGAGATCCCTTCTTGCACTGAGAACGGTTCTTTCAAGGGATTGGGTATTGGTAAGAGCGGTCAACACATCCAGATACTGAACCATGCCCTTTGCATATCGCTCCTGAAGGCGGGCAAGTACGGTTTGGGATATTGCAAGCTGCCTCTCAAGGCTTTCAAGGGTTTTTTTCTGATAGTATTCTCCGGTAAGGGCATTCTCTACTTCGGTGATAGATTGAAGGATGACATTTGAATAATCGTTGAGCCGTTCTGAAAGGACTGCCTTGTTCCTGTCAACTTCTGCTGATCTCATACCTGCATCGAAGAGCGGACCTGCAATGTTTGCCGCAAAATTCAATAACCAGTCATCCAGTACTTCCCGAAACTCTGTTGTGTTTGTTGATAAACCCGCAGTGAAAGAAAGTCGAGGCAGTCTGTCGGCTATGGCAGCTCCCAGATTATGATTTGCCTGTTTTACCAAAAAGAGATTTTTTCGGATGTCGGGACGCCTAGTGAGAAGATCTCCAGGAATGCCAGTCTCGGGGGGAGGGGGTAGAGAGATAAAAGCCTTAAAGCTATCCTCAATTACCTGGTTTTGTTCTTCCTCGCTTTTTGATGTCCAGAAGGAGTCATTGGAAGGGGCTTTTCCTCTGAGTATTGCAAGTTGATTTTTACTGATTTGGAGTCGTGCGGTAGTAAGTGCCTTTTCGCTTTTAATTGATTCGAGGAGTTGTTCCTGTCTCATTACATCAGCGATTGATACTTGTCCGTTTGAAAACCTGAGGAGTGTCAGAGATAGCGTTTTCTTGTTGATATCTTTTTGAGTGTTAAGAATTTTCAATTGATTGCTCAACTCAAGAATATCAAACCAGGTACTTGCAATTTCAGCAGAAAGCGAAATTGCTGCGGTATATAAATCTTCTTCCGTTGCCTTAAAGTTCATTTGGGCAGCGCTGCGTATGTCGTGAAGGCGACCCCACACGTCAAGCTCATAATTCGCAGTAAATCTCATAATAAAGTTACTGCGCCAGTTCGTTCTCACCTGTTCTCCGAAGAATTGACGGAGCTCCGCTCTTTGAGTGGAACCGCTTACTTCTATCTGAGGATATAGTGCCGCTCCTTCTCTCCTTAAAGTAGCTCCCGCCTGGTGCAGCCTGTCCCATGCGCTTTTTAAATTGAAGTTTGAAGTTAAACCTTCTTCTATAAGAGCGTGTAAGTGAGCATCGTTAAAACTCTCCCACCACTTTTCGGGAAGAGGAATACTTGATTCTTCAGATGAGTGAGTTTTTTTGCTCGCGTACGTATCATTTTCAGATACCACCTCAGTGGTGATATTCTGACTTGTTGAGCATGAAGCGCACAGTAGTAAACACCAGGAAATCAGATTTCTATATTCCATGTTCTGTAGTATTGATGAAACACATGAGCGCCACAACTGCATGAATAGAACTAACTCTAAAAAATTACAACTAAAATAATATACTTTAAGGCGCTTGCAAACATATTTAAATTCAATCGAGAATCGGGTGAAGCAATATCTCCTTGATGTTTTTTCTCTGAAGTCCTCTTTGGATAAGTAGCTTGAGAGGTTTTCCGGGGTCGCTCTTCATTATGACACTGTTGGCTTCGTCCTTGTTGGAGATCTTCTGATCATTTATTTCGAGGATAAAATCAGCACGGGATATGTCTATCAGGTAGCGGATAAATGGTCCATTTCGCACGACTCTTTGCGCCCCTTGTAGTTCGGCTTTGTCGGCAGGTCCTCCTGTTTGAACACTGAGAATGACCGTACCTCTTTCGGTGTTCCCCAGTACTGCCCCTATTTTTGGACGAAGTACTTTCCCGAATTTAATCAATTGAGGAAGTACTTTCTTGATATAATTGGAGGGTATGGCAAATCCTATCCCCGCATAAGAACCGGTTTTACTTAAGATAGCAGTGTTTAGTCCAATGACTTCTCCTGCCATATTAATTAAAGGTCCTCCAGAGTTGCCCGGGTTAATTGCCGCATCGGTTTGAATGACGTCTTCTATGAGCGTACCACGATCACTCCGGATGCTCCTTCCGAGGCTGGAAACAATACCCTTGGTAAGAGTTCTGTTAAGACCAAAAGGGTTTCCTATGGCAAGTACACTTTGCCCTACTTCAAGAATGTTCGAGTCTCCCAGTGGCAGTTCTGTAAGATCATCAGGAGGGTTTACTATGCGAAGGAGCGCAAGCTCGTTATCTGGATCTTCTCCAATCAGTTCTACCTCATAGGACTGACCATCTGATAAAGTAGCCTGCACATGACTTGCCCCCTTGATAACATGAAAATTTGTCACCAGAAGAGCTTTTTTTGCATCTATAATCACCCCTGAGCCAGACCCTTCCTGAAACACAGGGAAAAAGAAATCCTGCGCAATAGTTTGGGTGTTCAGATTGACAACTGCCTTGTTGGCATTTTTGTAAACTGAGATGGTGGTTTTTTCAGATTCAAGAGAGGAAATTTCCTGTGAGCCGGCATCATTTTTCAGTAGTGTTAGCAGAACTGCGATGAAAGTTATAAGCAGTACCGGTAGCAGAAGAGTTGAGATGCGATGACTTGAGATGATGTTGTTTTGACTTTTGTTCATGGGGAATTTTTATTTTAATATGTCCTATTTGTATATATTTTTTCTATTGATTTGATAAAACAAATTTTATTTTATATACTCCCGATCCATACTAATTTTATAACAATTTAAGTGCGTTTATCGCATTTTATTAGGGAGTGAAAAGCTATGAAAATAATGCTTTTACTGTGTCTTGTTCTGCTACCCGCTGATGCTTTTGCCTACATCGATCCCGGGACTGGTAGTTTTATTGTTCAGGTTATCATAGGTACGATTTTGAGTGCTTCTTTTGCAATCAGAATGTACTGGACGAAGCTGAAGCTATTCTTTTTTGGTCGTAACCAATCTTCCGATGTGAACTCCAATGTGAAAGAGGACCTGCTGGATAATGAAAAAATATAACAAGGTTTCTTCGTCATTTCGTGATCGAAGTGGTTTTTTGTATTTTGAAGAGGGGCTGTTGTATAGATATGTCAGTAAAAGCTATGCAGCTGATTATGATTTGCTCAATTCCTCTGGTTTATTGAAGGAACTGTATAGAAGAGAGTTTCTGGTTCCACATGAAGAATGTGATGATCGAAAAGACGGGGCACATGCTACACTCCGCCCCGAGTTCCTTGATTTCATATCCTATCCTTATGAGTGGTGTTTTAGTCAGCTTAGGGATGCAGCGCTGTTGACATTGCGTATTCAGAAGCTTGCGTTGAAGCATTCCATGATTCTGAAAGACGCAAGTGCGTACAATGTTCAATTTAAGGATGGTCATCCTGTTTTTATAGATATTCTTTCTTTTGAAAAATATGAAGAGGGTGCGCCCTGGGTTGCGTATGGACAGTTTTGTCGACATTTTCTGGCACCTCTTGCACTCGCGGCATATGTTGATATTCGCTATATTCAAATATTGAGAGACTATATTGATGGAATCCCGTTGGATTTGGCATCTAAAATATTGCCTGTGAGAACCAACTTTAACTCTTTGTTGTTCCACATTCACATCCATAGCAAACAACAGAAAAAATATGAGAGCATATCGGATGATACTGTTCTTAAAAATAACAGGAACAAATTATCCCTGAATAGATTGCTCTCAATAATAGATAGTCTTGAACGTACTATTGCCGGATTAAAATTGGGGAAGATAGAAACGGAATGGGGAGATTATTATCGTGCGACCAACTATAATGAAGAGGCAAGATCAAACAAAGTAACTATTGTCAGCGATCTGCTTTCCAAAATAAAACCTTCTTTTGTTGTGGATTTGGGAGGTAATACAGGGGTCTACAGTCGTTTAGCCAGTAATCTTGGGGTTCCTACCATTTGTGCTGATATTGATCCTCTTGCCGTTGAGTATAACTACAATGAGGTGAAAACTTCCAAGGAGAAGTGCTTGCTTCCTCTTATACTTGATTTATCGAATCCGACCCCAGCCATCGGTTGGGCTAATGAAGAGAGAGATTCTTTTGTCAGTAGAATCCCCTCTGATGCAACTATACTCTCGCTTGCTTTGATTCATCATCTGGCGATATCCAATAATGTTCCTTTGGAGAAGCTTGCCCGTTTTTATTCTCAAATTGCCCAGAATTTGATCATAGAATTTGTTCCCAAAGAGGATTCTCAAGTAAAGAAACTCCTGCTTACAAGAGAGGATATCTTTCCGGATTACAATGAGAGCGGTTTTGAGGCGGCTTTTACGGAATATTTTACTATTACAGAGAGAGTCAGGATAGAAGGGTCTTTAAGAACCGTGTATTTTCTGGAACGAGCTCAGAAATAAGTAACAATGAAATAAGTAACAATGCAGAATAAATATGCAGCTCCGATAAGAGTGATAGCGTTTACTGTCGGGGTGGTGTTTTTTTACATTTTTCTTGAATGGATTTTCATTATTACCAAGCCTTCGTATATGAATGTGCTTGGTTTTCTTAAAAAAGCCGAGGTGGGGCTGGTTTCAGCATCTTTTTTCTCTCTCTTGCTGCTATTGGTATTAGTGGTGCTGATGTGTAGTACCCTACTCTTGAATGTATGTTCCCCATTTAAGAAAAAAATAAGTTTTCTGTATGTTGGTAACATCGTACCGTCTTTTTTGCTTACTTCTCTTTCCTTGTTGTTGTTTGATAATTTTACATACACGCTATTTGGTTTTGGTATTGTTCATTCGTATTCTCTGTATCGGGTGTTCCTCGCGATTTCCTTTTTACTTGTGTTTGGGTATCTGTTCAAAAAGAACTTACATTTGCTCATTTATGGTTCTCATGTTTTTTGGCGTAAACTTTTTTTTGTCTCTTTAGCTTTTGTCGCGATTCCCCTTTTTTATTTTTTACTCCGTTATGATTTAAAAACAACATTTGATGTTCAAGATGTTTCTACGGCATCAAAGAAACCTAATATCATTTTGATTCAAGGTGATGGGATAGAGGCGTCTCATACCTCTTTATACGGATACGAACGGGAGACGACCCCGGTACTGGCAGAAATAGCAGAAACCTCTCTTGTGGCTGAAAATGCATATGCAAACTGTGGTAATACCACCGGTTCTTTCACCTCACTCTTAACGGGGAAACATCCTTTGAAAACAAGAGTGGTGTATCCTCCTGACATTTTGAGAGGTAATAATGCATATGAGCATCTTCCCGGTGTTTTAAAATCTCTGGGGTACCATACGGTGCAAGTTACGCATCCTCATTTTATTGATGCACGTACGGTGAATATGCTCAATTCTTTTGACATAACAAACGGGGTAAATGTTTCTTCAAACAAGATGCAGACTTTTCTGGAAAAAATTATACCAAATGATTTTGCGTACTTTATACATGAAATTACAGACCGTATTTTAAATCGTCTTTTCCATATTTATTTTATAGAAGAGATGGAAAATCCATATGCACTTGTTTTCGAACCGTCTGAACGCCTGAATGACAAAAGTCGTTTATCGAAAATCCTTGAGCTGATCGAATCGAAAAAAGAACCATTTTTTCTTCATGCCCATTTCATGGGTACTCATGGTTCAAAGTTTCGTCCCGGGGTGCAGAAATTTTCCCAGGGGAAGGATTTAAACACGCAAGATCCCTGGGATACCGATTTGTATGATGATAGCATACTGGAGTTTGATACCGCCTTGGGTGAAATATTTTCCGCATTAAAGAAACATGATCTTTTTGAAAATTCCATCCTTATTATAGGGAGTGATCATGGACAAAAATACAAGAATTCCCGAGTACCTTTTATAATAAGATTTCCAAATGGTGAGTATGCGGGAAGGCTTACTACCAATGCTCAAAATATGGATGTCGCACCAACTATTCTGGATTATTTGGGAGTGAAAAAACTTGAGGGGATGGAAGGGGAATCTCTTATACAATCCGTTTCACAGCGATACATTTTTACTACGGTAGTTGCATATCAGGAAAAACATCAGGATGGTCTATGGGCTATTAATCTTCAAAAGCTTAAACCACCGTTTTTCCAGTTTAGAAAAATAAGTACCAATTATTGCAATTACTGGTATGAACTGGATTTGATTAATTTGGAATTTGAGTCGGGGAATATTAATGGACACACCGCTCCATGTGACGAGGGTAGTGTGCCAGATGAGCAAGAGGTGTTAGGAGTGCTAACTTCCTATCTTAATGAATCTTCTTTTGATGTATCCTCTTTGAAAAATTTGCTATCATCTGGTGATAGTGAATAGCGCCTCGTTTGAAACAAGATTACTGTCTTTGTTGATTACTAAAACACGATGTGTTCCGGTTTGAGAAGAAAGTCTGTCAGGAAGTGAGGCGGTAACAAGACTTTTCTTGGAGTTAACGGTTGTTACCAGATCTTCTCCATTCCAGTTGACCGTGGTGAAAGTTGAGATTTCTCCTTCCATTTTGAACCATAGTGTTGCCGGTTTTCCCGAACCAATTTCCTGAGAGGTACGCGCTTGAAAACTCACAGGACCATATTTTACTATCGTCAAGGACTTATTGTAGTTGAAACTGATGAGGTTCCAATACAGGATAAAAATAATCCATATACTTGCGTGGATAAACAGATTTTTCCTTGTAGAAGCATTCTTTATCATGATTTTTACTCAGTATGTAGATTGTAGTTTTCTTTGAAAACCGAATTGAAAATTAAAGGAAATGTATTGATGGGTAGAAAATCATCCGGGATGGCTTGGAAATAATCTTCGGGAAGATAGATAGTGTAGAATATTTTTTCCCATTCTTGTGCGGCTTCAGGCAGTGAGTTGAGGTTTTTTGTCTCTGTGCCCAGCCCTCCACGTATTCCATGATCTGATTGTATGACGATAATGAAGGGTTTGTCGGAAGTAGTAAAGATTTCAGTAACGAGTTCCTGAATGACTTTGCTACCGTATTTGTAAGAACCCAGATAATATTTTTTGTCTTTCCAGTTGTTACGTACCGCAAGTGAAACCATGTTCCCATTTTCATCGAAAACAAAAGGAGTATGTGTGATCATAAAATGTGTAAAAACCAGTTTGGGAGAATCTCCTTTGATGGCATCTTTGGTTATTTGAATTTTAGCCAGTTCGTTTTCTCTTTCCATCAGTCCTTTTTCGACCATTTTGAAATAGTACGGTCTGAAGATGGAAGTTTTTAAAAGCATTGATCGGAAAGGAGATAAGTCAGAGCCGGAAACATTGACTGATTTGGAAAGTGTTGAATAATCAAGATCAGCATGTGGGTTATGGTAGTTTCCATGATTCAGTTTTTGATCTGAATTGTATATGATCTTGTAGTTTTTTTGTTTCAGATATTTAAAAACGTCATTATTCAGAATTTTGGCATAAATTTCTTTTGTGCTTAAGCCTTTATCCGGATATTCCATATTGAAATATGTGTATAGAGAATACCAGGTGGATGAATATCTGGTAGCGCTTGAAGATGTGGTCTGAAAATTTTTCTCTGTGAGGAAATCCAGGAGATCTTTATTTTCGAAATCGTAAATCCTTTTTGCCGTATCCACGGAAGCGAATTCATCAAATATAAAATAATAGATATCGGGAAATGAATCGCTTTGGATTGAAGCATCTTGATCTGAAAGATTTTCAGATGCATCGGTGTGCAGGGTCGTTTCAGGGGTGACATCCTGAGCGATTTTTAATGTCTCGGACTGAGATGTTTCAGAGTTTGAGAGCAGTGCGTTGTATCCAAGATTGATAACATTTAGAGAAACAAGGGTAACAGAGAGTATATTCAGGAGCTGGGTAATGGGAAGCAGATTAAGGCGTGTATTTTTCAGAATGTATATCAGGTAAAACCATATCAGCAGTACCAGGGGAATAAATTGCAGGTGGCGAAACTGAGGTACAAAATATCCCTTTATTTCCAGATACTCAAATGGATGACCATATATCATTGTTATCAGAAGCCCAAACGATGCTGCAATAGCCGCCTTATTTTTATCGGCTAAGAGAAGGCGCAAGGCTTTTAAAGTTAAAAAGCAGATCAGGAGCATTACTCCCAATACTATCCACAGTTCCCGGTAATATACTTCGGATGAGTTGTGAGCAAAAATAAATAAAATCGGATATATGGAAAGAAGATATGGGAACATGATTCTGTATAGTTTTGTTAAGGCAAAAAATGTATCAATGATCAGCTGAAATGGCAACCAGTCGGGAAGCCTTGAAATCAGGAAAAACGATCATCTTTTACTTTTTTGATGCCCCTCGTTTTATGCATCTTTGAGTGATGACATATCAATTGAGAAACGATACTTGACATCAGACCTGAGCAGTCGATCATATGCCTCGTTTATTTTTTGAATAGGGATTACTTCTACGTCGGCTGTAATGTTATGGGCACCGCAGAAGTCAAGCATTTCCTGGGTCTGAGCAATTCCGCCGATTAATGATCCTGAAAGGGTTCTGTTACCGAAGATCAGCCCGAAGGAGTGAACGGAAAGTGGTTTTTCCGGTGCTCCAACGAGGGTCATGTTTCCATTCAGTGTAAGCAGATTCAGATACTGATTGATGTCATGTTCTGCTGAAACCGTATCAAGAATGAAATCAAAGCTGTACGCATGTTTTGCCATTTCTTCGGGATTACTTGAAATGACTACTTCATCGGCTCCAAGTTTCAGCGCGTCTTCTGTTTTCTTTGGTGAGGTTGTAAAGACAACGGTGTGTGCTCCCATGGCGTGTGAAAACTTTACTCCCATGTGACCAAGACCACCCAGTCCTACTACACCCACCTTTTTACCTTTGGTAACACCTGCACGCTTTATCGGTGAATAAGTGGTTATTCCTGCACAAAGTAGTGGGGCGACTCCCGCAAGGTCAAGATTAGCCGGAACTTTGAGAACGTATTTCTCATGGACAACGATGCTGTCTGAGTATCCGCCCAGGGTTACACCACCCAGATATTTGTCAGAACCGTTGTATGTAAAGACTGCATTGGGACAAAACTGTTCAAGATTGGCTTTACACTGAGGACAATCACCGTCGGATTCAACAAGGCAACCAACACCAACAATATCTCCAACTTTGTGTTCGGATACCGCTGCTCCAACTTTAACTACCTTCCCAACGATCTCGTGACCCGGTACGCAGGGATAGACCGTTGGCATGAAATTGTTCCACTCGTCTCGTGCCTGATGAAGATCAGAATGACAAACCCCACAGAACAGTATTTCTATCTGGACATCTTTCTCTTCAGGATCTCTCCTGTTGATGGAGTCTAATGCTAATGGAGAACTTGCACTGGCTGCTGAAAATGCTTTTGTTTTATACATGATTCCTGTTCCATGGTTTTGGGTAATGAAAAAATCTAAACTTTCTCAGTTGCGCCCATTAATTTCTTAACAATTCTCGATAGATATATTTTATATAAGATATTCTAACAAGAAAAACGAACTCTCTTAAGGGAAAGTTGCACTTAATCCGTACTTTCTCAGGTTGCCGGGAAACAAAAGAGAGATCAATTGAGATCTGGCGTGAGAAGGGCAGCAGGTAGGAGATTTATGCTTTTCAAAGAATTATCTTGACATTTGTATATACATTTAGTATATACAATATATGCAAATAAAAACAATTCCTATTTCAATCCGCCTGGAAGAGGATATTCTCCTGTGGTTCAAAGCTCATAAAGGGTATCAGGGTGCGATAAAGAAAGTTTTGAGAGACTATGTTGAGTCTGAAAAAGCAGAGAAAAACAAGAGACTGGGTATTAAACTAGGTAGGGCACAGGAGGTTTTTCGGCAGATGTATACGAGATGTTTCTGGCATTATGACCCCGATCTTGAGGTCAATGAAGGTAATTTTTATCTCATTATAGATCGTTTGAAAAAATACGGTGGAAAGGAGGGCTATCTATTGGCTGAAGAGTTGTGCCGATAACATTTTTCCAAAAAGAGATATTGCTTTTATTAGCAGATAACCGGAACCCGGATAGTTACATTGCAGGAGGTGTTGCAATCAATCTTTCTGAGGACTCGGTGCGTTATTCAAAAGATCTGGATATATTTCACGATGTGGTTGAGAGCGTAAGGGTTTCTTCTCAAGCAGATATGGATATCCTTCTACAAGCAGGATTTGTAGTTGAGCTGCTGATCAATCAATCAGGTTTTGTTAGAGCTTTAATTAAAAAGAATAATGACTCTCTTGTTTTAGAATGGGCACAGGATACGGCGTTTAGATTTTTTCCTCTTATTAGAAACAAGGAAGTTGGCTATATGCTCAATGAGGTCGATCTTGCCGTGAACAAGGTTCTAGCCTTGGCAAACAGAAATGAAGTTCGGGATATTATTGATATTATATACCTTCACGATAAAGTCCTTTCTCTGAGTGCAATTTGTTGGGCGGCATGTGGGAAAGATCCAGGCTTTACTCCTGACTTGTTAATTGACCTTGTTAAAAGACATTCTGTCATTCGTCCTGAGCAGCTGGATGCCGAAAATCTTGTTGCCAAATTTGAACCGAATGAGTTGAAAAGAAACTGGCTGGATATTTTGAAAACTGCACAAGAGGAGCTAACCTCATATCCTGTAAAGGACTTTGGTTGTATTTATTGTGATGCTAAGGGAAATGTAGTCAAAAATCCAATTGAAATTAATTTTAAAGGATGCTCCCCCCATTATGGAAAGATTGGGGGAAGCTTGTGTGTGAGTAAAACTACTCAGACAGCATCATCAGTAAATTAGACAAGATGTACAGGGAAGAAATGCTGGGATCTTCCTTTGTTATCTGTGCCAATGATTCTTTGTATTGTTCAAGCAGATCTTTTCGTTTTAGAAAATAAACAGCTACAGAGCCGAGGTCGGTATTGTTACTTTCCTTGATTATACATTCACAAAGGTTAGCCACTGATTTTCTAAACTGGGTTCCGAGTGTTTTACTTGCAAGATTGTCCCATTTGCTATCTGAAGTGAGGGAATTTGTAGCTTCAACAAGCTGTCCGATTTGAAGCTCGGTTGCCAGGTGTCCGTACAGTTTGGCTATCTCAACTAACTCAAAGTTTACAGATTTAGATACCCGGATGATATCAAGATAGATTGGAGCGTAGCGTACGGCACTTATTGATTGTGCCAGGTCTTTGGGTACTGCGTGCATCAGAAGTTCCCGAACCGATTCCTGATAGTGGGTTAATTCACTGCTGCTGAGAATCTCCTCGGTTTTTAGTAACAGAACATTAAAGTCTTCTCTGTATTTATCAATAATCTCAGATAGCATGACCCCGTTTCTGATTTCTTCACCAAGAAACCAGCGGGCAATTGATTCCAAAGCTCGCTGGGTTCGCAGTAATGCTGCCAGATAAAATCGGGTGGTATTTGCTTTATCAAGTACGGAGAGGCTTCTCACCAGTTTTGTACCTGAAAATACCGCATCTGAAATTATGTAACTTCGGATGATCTCTATGGGAGATGCTCCAAGCTCAGCAGAGAGACGATACACAAAAGTTGAACTCATACGTTCTACCAGAACATTTGCTACCTGGGTCGCAATTATTTCATCTTTAAGAGTGTGTTCGGATATCCATGGCTTAAATCGTTCGATCACGCTTTGTGGGAAATATGCATAAAGATAATCCTGCATAAAAGGATCTCCCGTAAGGTCGGATTCCAGAATGGTTTCAAACACCGACATCTTGGTGTGCGCCACAAGAATGGCAAGCTCGGGTCTGCTGAGTCCTGCCTTGGCAAGTCTTCTTTTCTCAAATGTCTCTTCATCAGGTAGATGTTCAGCGGCGGCGGTAAGTCGCCCCTGTTGTTCAAATGATGAAATGAGCTCCTGATAGAATTTCAGATTTTTTCTACTTCTTCTGACCGCCATACTCAGGACCACACTTTGTGATCTGTTACGAGATAACACTTTTTCACATGCTTCGTTCTCGCACTCTTTGAGAATGGAATTTCTTTCTTCTATGGTGATTTCGTTTTTGAGAAGCCCTTTTTGAAACAGAAGTTTCAGATTCACTTCGAGGTCGCTCATGTCGACCCCGCCGGAATTATCGACGGCATCAGTGTTGATGTGCCCCCCGATTTTTGTGTACTCGATTCTGCCCAATTGGGTGAATCCGAGGTTGCCACCTTCTGCCACAATTTTAGCCCGAAGCTCCTTGCCGTTAACTCTTACCTCGTCATTGTCCTTGTCTGAAGCCTCAAGGTTGGATTCTGTAGAAGCTTTCACGTAGGTACCAATTCCTCCATTCCAGAGAAGGTCTACCGGGGCTTTCAGTATTGTTTTTATCAGCTCGTGAGAAGAAAAAATTTCCTGATCTGTACCAAGTGCCTGTTGTGCCTCGGGGCTGATTTGAATTTCTTTTTCTTTTCTGGAGACAATGCAGGCTCCATGACTCAGTAAGCTCCTGTCATAATCATCCCAGCTCGAACGATCAAGTTTGAAAAGCCTGCTTCTTTCTTCAAATGAACGCTTTGGGTCGGGGTCCGGGTCAATAAAAATATGACGATGATCAAAGGCAGCTATGAGCTTTGCCTTGTTACTGCGAAGAAGCCCATTCCCAAATACGTCACCAGACATGTCTCCTACACCGACAACAGTAAACTCCTGAGCTTCCGGGTCAATTCCGACTTCTTTAAAATGCCTGAGGGCACACTCCCAGGCACCTTTTGCGGTGATTCCCAGAACTTTATGGTCATACCCCGCACTTCCTCCCGAGGCAAAGGCATCGCCAAGCCAGAAGGCATACTCCTCTGTCGCAATGGTGTTTGCCAGGTCACTGAAGGTTGCGGTGCCGCGATCAGCAGCTACCACAAGGTATGGGTCTTCTTCATCATAATACACAATATTTTCGGGAGTAACGATCGCATCGTCGATACGGTTATCTGTAATATCGAGAAGAGATCTGATAAACTCCTTGTAAGTCGATTTGACTGCTTCAAAAAGTTCCGTTCTTTCTTCCGGTTCTTCCCTGAGCACAAATCCACCCTTTGCTCCAACAGGAACGATGATCGAGTTTTTGACCATTTGGGTTTTCATTAACCCAAGAACCTCAGTGCGGAAGTCATCCTTGCGGGAACTCCAGCGAAGCCCACCCCGGGAAACTTTTCCACCCCTCAGATGTACTCCCTGAAAACCGGGTGCGCTCACAAAAATTTCCATAAATGGACGAGGTTCGGGAAGAGAGTGCACTTTGGAGCAGTCTATTTTGAATGCAATTCTGTTTTTTTCCGGGAGGGTAAAGAAATTTGTCCGAACAGTGGCGTGAAGTACGTTCCACATGGCTCTCAGCGAACGGTCGTGCGAGAGTTGAGGAACATTTTTTAGTGCTGCACGTATCTGATCGTCAATATGTTTCAGACTCTCAATGCGTATGGGAGAGGCTTTTCCCGCACTGGTAGTATCCGGGTTAAATTTTGTATAGAAATATAAGACAAAAAGACTTGCAATTTCAGGATTCTTTACCAAAGAATCCATAGCTCCCCAGGGGCTTGGCGCGAGTCGAATTTGCACGAGGTAACGAACAATTCCCCGCAAGATAGAAATGTCACGCAGGGGAATTCCCGGGGTGATGAGGAGATGGTTAAGGTAGTCATTATCGGCTTCCTTTTGAAGAATTTTCTTCAAGGCGGGAAGCAAGGTTCCTGAAACATTCTCACTGTCGAGAGTGCTTACCAGTCGAGGTGAGATAAACAGATCATAAATGGCAGCCCACACCGCACCTTCCGTGGCAACAGAAGTAACTGTTTCGCTGATAATTTCAAAGCCGGTATTTTCAAGAAATGGAACGATGCCGCTTAGAGTCAGACGCTCTCCCCGTTTATATAGCCGCAACCGATAAATTTCCTGAGGCTCAAAAGAAGGATGTTCCTCAAGGGAGAGTTCCAAAGGATATTCTGAACTGAGACGTTCAAGCATCTGAATGTCACAAATGGACTCCTCAGGGCTATGAGTTGTCTTGTAGGTGTCATCCAGGGCTTTTGAATAATAGGTAAAGAGCTTTACTGCTTTACTCTCATCATATTGTTCACCAAGAAGATTTCTAAGTTTTTCATCCCAACTACAGGTCAGGTCTTCTATCCGGTCTTCAACTTCCTCCACTGATGTGTGCAGGGTCGCCTTTTCGTTCAGGGGAAGTATTGTTCTGATTAACACTATGGGATAGTCCCCAAGCATTGAAAATGATTCGAGTGCGTGTTGAGATGGTTTGTTTGTAAAGCTGTCTCGTAGTAGCTCCTCAACTTCCAGAACTGTTACGGTTGAGTATCTTTCACGCGGGAGGATTGTGGTGAAGTAGTGAAAACGCTTTGAATGATCAATCATATGTATGAGAGTAGCTTTTCCTCTCAGCAGAGTTTTGCTTACTTCCTTGAAGTAGGTCTTGATCTCTTCATTCGAATATTGAAAGAAATCTGACTTGGGAAGAGTATCAGCGATACTGATAAGTTCCTTGTAGTCGTGAGAATTTGGAATCAGACCTTCTTCTATAAGGACTTCAGAGAGCTTATGTCTCAGTAGTGGAATTGTACTGACCGGTTGATTGATCGTTTTTGAAGTGAAGAGCGCAGGAATGGACAGTGCGGAGTCCTGATTTACTCTTATCGTAATGAGGTCAATATAGTTTGGTCTGTGGACAGGGCTTTGAAGTGGTACCTTGCTGCATAAAAAGGACTCTTTACTTAAAAGTAAAGAGTCGAGATCTTTGAGAAGATATGGTGCAATCTCGGAAGTAAAGCTTGATTTTTTTTCACGAAGTATGCCGTACTCTTCACTGATTGATCGTGAGGGGATATCCCACCTGGCAATTCCAAGAAAAATAAGTGCTCCGTCTGAAAACCAGCGTAGGAGATCCTTGATTTCTTCAGTTTGTGCCGGGTCGGAAGTGGAAATGAAATCCTTTTGTTGGGAGAGGAATTTGATAATACTGTTAAAATCATTAGTGGTAGCTTTTAACTGACGGAGTCGTCCGGTAAGCTCCTCTATGATGGAAGTAATTTTTTGTGTTCCCGGAGCGTCCATCTCCGTATAGCAAATGGAGAGATCGTTTCCGTTTTGCAGTTTGAATATGGGATGGAAGAGAGCTGAAAGGAAAATCCCGTTTGCGCTGAAATATTCCCGAATGGTATCAACGATAAACGGTCGATCGTAGAGTACGGTAAAAAACCCGATTGTGTTACCTGCTCCCGGAAGGTGGCTGTAAGTGATTTCTATCTCTTCCTCGGAGGTCTGGAAATTTTTAAGTGCTTCATATGCTTTTTCAACTATAAACTCCTGAACCTCAAGAGATGTTTCATCTGTATAGGTGGAAGTGGTTTTTCTGAGAAGCCCATGGGCGATTGCCTGAAGTGCCTGAACGGTATTTGCATCATCGTGCTTTCTTGCAATTACTTCATGAAGCCTGGAGATATGAGGATTGATAAATTCAGATTTGTTGATGCCAGTAAGGGTGATCATAAGTTTAATGATATAATTAATAATTTTAATGATGAGCTTTATAGCCTTATCCTGTACTCCAAGTGAATAGATTTTAGTGTATTTTTTTAATAAATCGTAAAAATTTACATACAAGTGCCACTTCTTTTCTTTTATGGTAGAAACGGCGAAAATTTTTAATGTTTTAAGGTAGAAAATGGGGATAAAAGCAGCAGTAATTGGGTGTGGTTATTTGGGTTCTTTCCATGCAGAGAAGTACCGCAATTTAACAGATGTTGAGTTGATTGTGGTATGTGATCAGGATATTTCAAAAGCTCAGAAACTTTCTAAGAAGCTCAAGTGTGAAGCGATCTCTGATTTTAAAGAGTTGTCCGGTTTTGATGTTGACTGTGTCAGTATCGCTTCAGATACCAAAACTCATTTTGAAATATCAAAATGTTGCCTCGAGTCCGGCATAGATGTTCTGGTGGAAAAACCTATGACCACTACGATCGAAGAAGCGGTCAGCTTGATAGATATTGCGGAGAAAAATCAAAGAATTCTTCAAGTGGGGCATCTTGAGCGTTTTAATCCGGCGCTCAGAAAGCTTAGTGAACATTTACATTCCCCATGGTTTTTTGAAGTGCGACGGATTACACCATTTAAAGGACGAGGTGCTGACGTGGACGTGGTGCTTGACCTGATGATTCACGATATTGATCTCCTCTTGTATCTAACCGGAAAACCTATAGTAAAAGTGGAAGCTATGGGCATACCGGTGTTAACGAGTTCTATAGATATTGCACATGCGAGAATTGAGTTTGAGGGGGGTGCGGTTGCAAATGTGAGTACCAGCAGAGCCGCCTTCCACTCTGAGAGAACCTTGAGGATATTTCAGCCTGATCGCTACATCTCTCTTGATCTGGAGAAGAAGAAATTCAAAGTTGCGACCAAAGGTGAAGGAACGAATATTCTCGGAGTGCCGAATATACAGCAGGTTGAGGAACATATTGATCTTCGTGATGCACTTCAGGATGAGATTGCTTCATTCATATCTTGCGTAAGGACTCGTTCAGCTCCTATAGTCTCAGGCTCTGATGGTTTAAAAGCGCTTGAACTTGTTTCACTTGTGAAAGATTCCATGAGACAATCGGCTGAGCGTTTTGGCGAATTGCCACCTGAAATTGAAAAAGCATTATTCACTTCCGAGGTTCTCTGAATTTGGGGTTCTCTGATTCAATAAAACTGTGAAACGTATCTACCTATGATGAGATCTGCTTGTACCACTTTACCTGATGATGCCACATTTTTGGAGAATGAGTCTTTACTTGTGGTCTGTGGAGAGACCTCAAGTGATGAGCACACCGCACCTGTGGTTTCATATATAAAATCCCGGGTGCCGACTCTGGAGGTATATGGAATGGGCAGTGAGTCCCTTCGTGCGGCGGGAATGGAGATTACCATAGACGCAAAAGAAACTGCTTCAGTGATGGGGGTAACTGAGGTTTTTCATAAACTCTTTAACCTTGTTTCAGCGTATAAAACCATCCTGGCTGAAGTTAAGAGAAGAAACACAAAAGTGGTACTTCTGGTGGATTTTCCTGATTTCAATTTACGGCTTGCTCGGGCATTAAAGAAGCAGGGGCTTAGTGTTTTATATTTTATCAGTCCTCAATTATGGGCATGGCGTCAGGGGCGCATAAAATCCATCGAACAGTATGTGGATGAAATCTTTCCGATATTCCCTTTTGAGGAAGATTTTTACAGGAACCATGGAGTGGAGGCTAAGTTTGTTGGTCATCCTTTTATCCAGCGTACTGCTCTGGAGTTTGGCAGGGAAACATTTTTTAAGAAATTTAATATTCCTGAGAATAAGAAATATGTAGCGCTCCTGCCCGGAAGCAGAGCCTCGGAGGTAAAAAAGCTTTTTCCGGTACTTCTTGAATTGGTTAAAAATACTGATACTGCTTTACGGCACTATATAGTGCCCGTTGCAGGGGGAGTGAAGGATATAATCAATGAATTTCAGATACCGGAACATGTAACTCTTGTGCCGGGTCATGCAAAAGAAGTTTTGTCGTTCAGTGATGCTGCCGTAGTGGCGTCCGGTACCGCAACAGTGGAAGCAGCCCTCTCTGGTGTGCCGTTTTGTATAGTATATAAGGTGTCTCCTCTGACGTATCTTATCGGGAAATTACTTATACGAGGTGTTTCATTTGTCGGGATGCCCAATCTGATTTATGGTGATATGTTGCTGAAGGAGTTTATTCAGGGAGCGTGTCATCCTGCCGGTATTTCTGAGGAGCTTGAATGTTTACTTAATGATGAATCGTATCGGGATAAAATCAGGAAGGGGCTTGAGGTGGTTCGCTTAAAACTTGAAAAAGATTCACCAAAGACCTTTTATGAAATTGTTGGTGATGCCATATTAGCAGCTTTATGGAAATAAAAAATACAAACGGTTTTCAGACGTATAAAAGATTATTACGATATCTTAAGCCGTACCTGGGTAAGTTTTTGTTTGCAATCGGTGCAATGGCGATTTTTGGTGCAACCGATGGTGCGATACCATATCTTTTAAAAATAATACTTGATGATGTTTTTGGAAGTCAGAATAAGCACATGCTTTGGGTGCTTGTGGGGGTTCTGGTTGTGTTCTCTGTGGTGAGGGGGGTGTTCGGTTTTCTTGAAAAATATCTTACTGCAACAGTTGGTCATTCGATTGTAAAAGATATAAGGAACCAGATTTTCGAAAAATTCCTTACTTTATCCCCCGCATATTTTGAAAGAACCCCTTCAGGGGGGCTCGTGTCCAGAGTCACCAATGATGCCTTATTGGTACGAACCGCACTTACGGATGCGGCAGCCTCTTTACTCAGGGACTCGGTAAGAATCATAGCATTGATCTCTGTTGCGTTTTACCTTGACCCGATGCTTGCCCTTATTGCTTTTATCGGAGTTCCATTTTGTATTTATCCCGTCATATTATTTGGGAAAAAGGTAAAGCGTTTCAGTCGTATCGGGCAGGAGCAGTTTGGAGACATTACGGGGCTTTTGTCCGAAGTTATTTCGGGACATAAGGTAATCCGTATTTTTTCGAGAGAGTCTCACGAAAAGAAGCGTTTTGAAGATGAAAATTCCAAATTTACCAATATGCTTCTTAAAGCAGAAAAATATGGAGCACTTTCATCTCCTACAAATGAAGTGCTTGCAACTCTGGCGACTGCTGCCATAATTGTGTATGGCGGATTAAGCGTTATAGGAGGGGTGCGAACTCAGGGGGATTTTATTGCTTTTATTACGGCGGTTTTTCTTTTGTATGAGCCGTTCAAGAAGTTAAGCAGGATTAATGCTACCTTGCAGACAGGTATTTCGGCGGCAGATCGTATCTTTGAATTACTGGATGAACCCGTTGAAGTGGAAGATATCGGGAGTGAAGTGGTATCTTCGCCAATTTTAAATGTCGCATTTGACTCGGTTTCCTTTTCTTACGACAGGTTCTCTTATGAGGGGAGAGAGGGGGCTGCCAGAACTCCGATAGCGGTGCTGGAAGATGTTTCATTTACCGTTTCTCAGGGAACGACCGTAGCCCTTGTGGGGGCTTCCGGTGCGGGGAAATCGACTCTGGTTAATCTGATTCCGAGATTTTATGATGTTACTGAAGGGTCTATCCTTTTTAATGGGAGAGATATAAGGAGCTTTACCCTTGCCTCTTTACGTGAACAAATATCACTGGTGGGTCAGCACGTGTTTCTCTTTAATGACACAGTTAGAAATAATATTTTATATGGAAAGGAAGGAGTGTCTGAAGAAGATTTGCTGACTGCTGCAAAAAGGGCTTATGCTCTGGAGTTTATTGAAAGTCTTCCTGATGGTTTTGAGCAGGAGATTGGTGAGCAGGGGATGAGACTTTCCGGTGGACAGCGGGCAAGAATATCAATTGCCCGGGCGCTTTTAAAAGATGCCCCGGTGCTTATACTTGATGAAGCGACCGCAAGTCTTGATAATGAATCAGAAGAGCAGGTACAAAACGCAATAGATGAGCTTATGCAAGGCAGGACAACATTTGTTATTGCGCATCGACTATCTACCATTCGTTCTGCTGATATTATTCTTGTTATGAAATCCGGTCGAATTGTAGAGCAGGGCTCACATGAAGAACTACTCTCAATCGGAGGTGAATATGCAAGGCTTTATGATATTCAATTTAGAACAAGCGCTGAAATCAGTGCTGTGAAATAGTAAACCCGCGTGAAGTGAGTTTCATGTCCAGTCCTTTCCTCTCAACTGTGGTTTCTATTGAGTCGGTAGTATCGGTGTGGTATGCCGGTGTTCGTGCCCTGTTTGATTCTGAGTGGAAGGAGTCTCTTCCTGAAAGAACCTGCCTTGATCTAAAGGGGGTTTCTCAAAAAAAAATTGCAATCTGGTTTCATGCAGCGTCTGTGGGTGAAGTAAATGGAATTTCGCCTCTTGTGAACAGGTTTCTTAAAGAAAATGAGAGTCTTTCTGTACTCATTACCACTACCTCTTTGACCGGAAGAGATCGTGCAAGGTCTCTTTGGAGTAATGCGACGGTACGTTTGTTGCCGCTTGAATCAAAAGCGGCGTTTATGCGATTTTTGGGAGTATATAAACCGAAGTTACTTGTTATAAATGAAACAGAGCTTTGGCCTCTTATGATGCGTTCTGTTTACGATTCGAGTATTCCCATGGTTTTGGTAAATGCCCGAATATCTGACAGGGCATATCCGAGGTATGAAAAGTTTAAATTTTTCTTTTCTTTACTGATCAGGAAAATTGATTCTATCTATACGCAGAGTGAGATGGACAGGGATCGGTTTATTAATCTTGGAGCTTCCCCTGATAAAACGGAAGTACTGGGTTCGACAAAGTTTGATAGTACCGTTCAGGATATCCCGAAGGATGATTTTTTGTCGGAATGGAAGGAGCGTGCGGGTGAGGCTCCAGTTTTTACTGCGGGTTCTGTAAGAGAAGGGGAAGAGGATATTATTATAAAATCCTATCTTGAAGTTCGGGAGAGGAAGTCTGATTTAAAGATGATTCTTGCTCCACGTCATCCCGAACAATACGATATTCTTGAAAGAAAGCTTCAGAAAAGTTCTATTGCGTTTTTAAGAAAAAGTAACTTCAGTAGTTTCCCGGGTGATATTGAAAAAGAGCCTGAGGTAATTCTTCTTGATACATTCGGAGATCTTCCATTTGCTTATTCCATCAGTGATTTTTCTTTTGTCGGCGGGACACTTTGTCCTGTGGGCGGGCATAATATTCTCGAGCCTGCCTCTTATTCCTGTCCTGTGATTGTGGGAACCAGTACGATGAATGTTCGGGCGGCAGTTGAATATCTCCGGAGTGAAGGTGCCTTGTTACAGGTTAAGAATCAGGAGGAATTGCTTGAATTGATGAATGAACTTGTTCTGGATAAGGAGCGGACAAAGTCTCTTTCAATGAAATCTTTTCAGGCAGCAGAGAAGGCAAAAGGGGTTACCCGCTTACTTTTTGAAAGAATCAGTAAGTATCTTTAAGGTCTTTAAGATAAAACTCAATGTTTTCAAATTATTAGTATTTTCTCATTTGTGGCTCGCTTACTTAAGTATTAGGATGAAATAGCCGACTCTATTGGTGGAACTTTTGCACACGAGTTGCGAGCTCAAGTTTTGTAACTAAGGGTTAATGGAGGCAGAAAATGAGAAAAATACTGGATCAGGAAAAAACTGCGATGAAAACTGTTTTCATTATTGCAGTTGTTGGCATGATGGTATTGCTTGCTGGGGTTCCAGCTTTAAGCTTGTTGTTTAGTGTGTAGCCACACTGAAAAAACTTGTAGGGGCAGGGCTTGCCCCTGCCCGATCAAAACTAGAAACTAACCTTCAAAGCCGAAGTGATTATCACGTCGTTTTTCTTTGTGTCTTCTGCCGGAGAATTATCAAATCTGTCCTCAACTGCAAATACGAGACTGAGCATGGAGTTCAATGCGGCTTGTACTCCTGCTCTTGCTATAATAAGAAAATCATCAGCATTCTCTGTATTTACAATAAATTCTGCTTTTTGAAAAAGACTGCCGGTTTCACTGAACTTCCACATAAAATCATTAGCGACTCTGACTGCGGCGAAATTATCTTTTCGACTACCCAGCTTTTCAAACACATAAGCGGGACCGGTTTCTACTGAAAGTCGTACGATCTCTTCTTTCAGGAGGAAATAACCGGCTCCGATATTTGTAATGGAACGGTAGTCTACATCTGCAATATCATCGGACAAGAGAGAGGTACCGGCTCCGATATAAAAGCGATCACTTAAGAGTCTGTCGTAGGAAAGGTTGGTTCTGATAAAGCGTTGTGTAGTTTCATCATCCTGCTCCCCTTCAGCGGCAAATAAGGTAAACTTATAGATATTCTTGTTTTTTTCCCTTGATGCGTCCACTCCACCGGTAAGTAGCCTTGTGGAGATGTTACCCTGAGTAAGGTTAAAACCAAAGTTAAGACTTAAGTCATAATCTTTTGGTTCTTTCTTTTTGTCTTCTTCGCAGTCGCATTTTTCTTCAGGTGGGGGTATGATGGGACTTGAATCCGTTATGCTGCCCAGTAGTTCATCTTTTGCTTGTGCAAAAGCATTTCCGATAAATATAATACTGCTGAAGAGAAGTAGAATTGAAGAATAAATTAAAGTAAAATTCATAGTAACATACCAAATTAGTTAATAAACTTTGCCTTAACATAATACACGGAGGCTGAATATGGAAGAGATAGATTCTCAGGTTGGATGGGGTCCTTTTACAAGGGACGAGCCTGGAATAAGGCAAAGGGAGATCTATATTTGTACTTTTGCCATGCTCTCAAGGCTTGTTGCCAGTGATGGTGAGATAAGTAAAAAAGAGCTTTTACTCATAGAGCATCTGATGAGAGAAACTTTAAAACTTAACGATGAAAGAAGGCAGTTTGTTACCAGAGTTTTTAATCTTGCCCGAAAATGTCCCACAAGCTTTGAGGAATATGCTCGACGTTATAAGGTTGCTCTGGAAAGTAAACCCAAGATGTACGAGTGGCTAATAGATGTTCTGTTTAGAATTTCACTTGCTGATGAAGTACTTGATGAGAAAGAAACCAGTCTGCTTGCTTCAGCCTGTAATGTACTTGGTATCTCAAAAGAGAAATTCGATGAAATATGTTCCCGATATTCTGTGAAGGGAGGAGCTTCTTACGGAGTGTTGGGGCTTCCATCTGGTGCAGGTTTTGATGAGGTGAGGGTGCGTTATGAAGAGCTTCTCAGAAGTTATGATGTGGAGAGATTGATCGAGGAGGGGTTTGCTGAGGAGTTGATAGAGATCGCACAAAGAAAACAAGCCGAAATCACGGCTGCCTTTCTTGAAATCCGAAAACAGAACAGGTAGTGGTACTTTATCCCTTATGAATGTTGTCCCAAAAATGAAACAGGAAGATTCGGCACACGTAAAAGAGTTCCTGAAGGCAGTTTCAAAGCTTTCTTCCTCTGCCGGGTCATTTAAAGATTCATATATAAAAAAACATAATTTAATTGTGTATAACCCTCTTGAATATGCAAGAAAATCTCTGGATGAGTACCTGAGGTTATATCTTCAATCTTCTGTAAAAGTGATTCTTCTGGGAATGAACCCCGGTCCTTTTGGTATGGCACAGACGGGGATACCTTTTGGTGATGTTTCAATGGTTCGAGACTGGATGAGTATCAACAGGGAGGTGAATAGCCCCGCACTTGAACATCCTAAAAGACCTGTGAGTGGTTTTGACTGCAAGAGGAGTGAAGTAAGCGGCAGCAGATTATGGGGCTGGGCAAAAGAAAGATACGGGACGCCCGATAATTTCTTTACCCATTATTTTGTATGGAACTATTGTCCACTGGTGTTTATGGAAGAAAGTGGGGCAAATAAAACACCGGATAAGATCGAAAGAGATGAACAAAAAATATTGTTTGAAATGTGTGATGAAGCACTTCGTTCTCTGGTAAAACTCATTGAACCTGGGTACGTGATCGGGGTGGGCAAGTTTGCCATGAAACGTGCCGCTAACGGAGTCGGAGACCTCGTTCCGGTAAGTGATATCCTTCACCCCAGCCCGGCAAGTCCAAAGGCAAACAAGGACTGGAAAGGGGAAGTGGAAAAGAAGTTAGGGGACTTAGGGTGTTTGTTTTAAGCCCCTGATTTTATTTTTTAAAATCAATAAGTATTTGTATTTTCAGGAATTATCCTTTTTCTGGCTTGTTGTTTTTCTGATGTTCTATTTAGGTAACGAATAAGCAAGATTTCTTCATAACTCTGTAGGTATTTATTAATTTATCTCAGGTTGTTTATGACAGATAGAAGTGTTGCAACAAATAGAGCTACTGATTCGCGAGCGCAGGTGGTAGAGCCGAGGTCGGCAGTAAACTATAATGAACTTTCAGTTCCTTCAGAGCAAAAGTTCAGTGTTAAAAATATCCATACCCATCAAAACTATGAGCATAATTCCGACAGGGGGTTTGGAGCGCACCGGTCTAATGCTCCTTCTTATATAGTAAGTGAGGGAGTGAGAGAGTTTGTAAGTCAGATGGATATGCTTAAGAGTAGTTTTGTCCATCATCCTGATTCTCCAAAATCTGTAGAGGAATATGCTAAAGATAAGAGAACATTTTGTAATGTAATGGGAATCAGGGAAGGTAATAATCTTGAAGCTGATTTTTCAAAAGCATTGAGAAAATATAAGGAATTTTGTAGTCAGATTGAGCAGAGAGGTGCGGGGCGTAATGAGGCAAGCCACATAAATGAAGAAATAAAAAAAATTGAAATACAAATTACGGCAAATGAAAAAAAACTGGAAGAAGGTGATAAAACTTTAAAACAGGGTCATTTGAGTGAGAAAGCTGCCGAAAGAGTGAGCAAAAGAAATAGCAATCTTGCATCAGGTATAGAAAATTTAAGAAGCAAGTTGTATGAGGAACAGGCAAAGCTTGAAACAATAAGAGCAAAAAACGACGGATTACTTAGCAAAGCCGATGTTAATAAAGTAGGAACTGCTCAGTTAAATTTATTGAAAACATGGGAAGAGAATCTTGGAGTAAGAAGAGAATTCCTTCCAAATGCGAGTAATGACCCAAAAGCTCAAGGTTTGGCGGGTGCGCGACCTTCTACTTATTATGGTGAGTTTGCATCAAAGCTTGAAAAAGATACACATTATACAGAACTAAGGGAAAAAGCAGAAGCGGAGAGACAGCAGAAGAAAGATGCAGAGCTTGCAGAGAAAGAAGCAGCACGTTATGAAAGAGCAAGCAGTGCTTTTGCCAGATCTAATAGAAGTTATCCTGGATCAACGCCAGAGTCACGAGCCGCAGCGCAAAAGGAACTTGCAGGATTCTCCCGCGAACTTAGGGACAGGGTTATGAATGACCACTATGCCCAGAACCCACTGCCCAAGCAATCTCATTACATAGTGTCGCCAGAAATGGCAAGAAAAGATGCGGTAGATGCTGATGTAATGAAAAAGCACGCACCAGATGTATATAATGCTACCAGAGCAGCATTGGAAAGTGTCGGAGATGACATTAGAAATTATGAGAAAAAGACAACCCCGGTAAATTTCAATAATGAAACGAGCAGAAGTACCCAAAAAGTACAAGCTGATCTTGCAAGTGATCTTTTTGCTGAGCTGAAAAGTATTGGTCAGTATAGGTCTAGTGAAGATAGAGCTCCTCATCTTGAGGCTTTAAGAGGTAAGATATCCAGTCTTAGTCTTGAAGATTCAAAGAAGCTGCTTGATGGCTTGGAGAGTATGCAGGCATCGGGTGATTTGGATGTTAAGCTTAAGAGCTGGCTTTCGGATAAGGCACAAAAGAGATTTTCTCAAGCCTGCGCTTCAAAGGTCTTTCAAGGGATAAGAGAAATAGAAATGTCGGGTTTGGACGAATCTCAAAAGCAGTATAAACGAGAGAATCTTGAACGGTTTGTTGCATCGCTTGGGGGAAATGAGAAGGCGAGTGTACTTGCATTGGTACGAGAGACTCAAGGTAAGTACGAAAATGGTAATCCTGATAATTCCTCTATTGCCATTATGAGAAAAATGGAGGGAGTGCTAGTCTAAGCGCTCCTTTAAATAGAGGAGTGTCCACTCTCTCTGTTAACTCTTATTACTCCCTCAATTTCTTCCAACCCTCGTATCAGGTTATGAAGTTGTGAAGAGTTTTCCACGTGCACTTGAAATGTGCAGAGAGATTGTCCATTGCCCTTAAGGACTGCATTGGCAGATGAAATATTTGCACCGAATGAGGAAATGGTCTGGGTTAATCCGGCAAGAATGCCAAGCCTGTCCTTGCAAAGAATCTGGAGAGTGATGTTTCTAACAGTTTTTACTTTTGCATCCCAGTTGACTTCTATCAGCCGGTTCGGGTCTACTGAGAGCATCTGGGAGCAGTTCCTTGAATGGACTATTACCCCTCTTCCTCTTGATATAAACCCGGTTAATTGCTCACCCGGGAGGGGTTGGCAGCATTTTGCAAATCTGAACACGACATCGTCTATCCCCTGAACGCTGACTCCTGAAGTCTCCCGAAGCGCTTTTGCGGCTTTCTGGAAGATTTTTTGAAGCATCGAATCTTCCTTGCCAAGCTGTTCCTCAAGATTGGTGATTTCAGGGGCGAGTTTCCCGATGATTGATTTTGAAGTGAGCTTTCCATAGCCGATGTCTGCAAATAGTGAGTCTATGTCTTTTAAGCCCAGGTCATGGGACACCTTTTCAAGAGAGCCGTCTTTCTGGAGTGTGTTGAGAGATTTTTTGATTTTTCTTAAGTCTTTACTTAAAGCCTCTTTTCCAACTGCGATGGAGCGTTTTCTTTCCTCATTTCGAATGTGGCTTCTGATTCGCTGTTTTGCTTTTGTTGTTACCACTGTCTGGAGCCAGTCTTTACTGGGAGACTGGTTGGTGGAAGTGATGATCTCTACGGTATCCCCGTTTCTAAGACGATAAGAAAGGGGAACGTGTTGACCATTGATTCTGGCACCTGTGCAGCGGTGTCCGATGTCACTGTGGACGTAGTACGCAAAATCAATTGGAGTTGCATTTCTGGGAAGTGAAAGTAAGTCCCCTTTTGGAGAAAAGACGAATACCTCTTCCGGAAAAAGGTCTTCTTTGACGCTGGTGAGAAATTCATGCGGGTCTTTAATGTCCCGCTCGGATTCTACCAGATCTCTGAGCCATGCAAGTTCGAGTTGCTTCTTTTTCTCAGGAATGGAGTCTTCTTTACCTTCCTTGTATGCCCAGTGCGCGGCGATACCCCGTTCGGCAATCTCATGCATTTCGTAAGTTCTGATCTGAATCTCTATACGATGGGCATGAGGTCCGATCACACTCGTGTGAAGAGACTGATAGCCGTTAGGTTTCGGCATGGCAATGTAGTCCTTAAATCTGCCGGGAACCGGCTTCCAGCCCGCGTGTACCACTCCCAGTGCGGCGTAACAGTCCATGGTATTTGCAGTGAGTATTCTGAAAGCGATCAGGTCGTAAATGTCATCAAATTCAAGATTATTTCGCTCCATTTTCTGGTAGATGGAGTAGAAGTGTTTTGGTCTGCCGGATACTTTTCCCTCGATTTTGTTTTGTACCAGTTCGTTGTTAAGAAGGGTGACCACTTCTTTGATATATGCCTCGCGTTCTTTTTTTGAAGAAGCAACTTTTTTTTTGATGTTTTCAAAAACATGAGGATGAAGATATCGCAAGCAGAGGTCTTCGAGTTCGGACTTCATCCAGTAGATACCTAGACGATGGGCAAGCGGAGCGTAGATGTCGACTGTCTCCCTTGCTATTCTTTCTCTGCGGGACTCACTTAAAAACTCCAAAGTTCTCATATTGTGAGTTCTGTCACAGAGTTTGAGGAGAAGGATGCGGATATCTTTAGCCATGGCAAGAAGCATCTTTCTGAAATTCTCAGCTTGCGCTTCTTCTTTGGAGGTGAATTTGATTTGACTAAGTTTGGTGACGCCATCGACAAGATCGGCAATTTCTTTTCCGAATGTTGCCGTGATCTGGTCGAGAGTCACTTCGGTGTCTTCAACGGTGTCGTGAACCAGCGCGGTGGCAATGGATGATTCATCGAGTTTCAGTTTTGTTGCAAGTAAGGCGACCTCCCGGAGATGGGTGATGTAAGGTTCTCCTGATGCACGGGTCTGTCCCTTGTGATTTTCAAGAGCAAAGGTATGGGCACGCCGAATCAGCTCAGAACCTTTTCCGGTGCCGTATGATTCAAAGCTGCTTATAATATCCTGTAGTTCCAATAATCCTCAAGCATTATGCAAATACTAAAAAGTACTACCTATCCAATGCCAATTATGATGCAGGAGATACTGTAGTAAGTCTCAAAACTTATTTATTTGCAAGCAGATAGCCTGTGAAAACGCAAAAGTCAGTAGGAGAATCAGGAAAGTGCTTCAGAGATAATGCCTATATCTTCATCTTCGTTGCCGGATGGGGCTCCCTCCAGAGCTGCTGTAAACTTGACCTTACCAGCTGCAATCTCTCTAAGGGCTGATACCACGGGTCTGTTTCCCTTGGTGTCGGTAACGGCTTTGGCTCCTGTTAACAACTGTTTTGCACGCTTTGAGGCAAGACGAACAAGGGTAAAACGGTTATTTTCATTATCAAGACAGTCTTCAATAGTGATTCGAGCCATATTTTCTATGATTTATATGCGTTAAAATGTGTTTTACTTATAGCATATTAATTGAATATAATACAAATTCGATTCAATAATTATGAGAGCTTGATTTAATATAAATCATATATGAAACCTATAAACGTAAAAAAAACGCTTCAAAACAGAGCATTTATATTGCCAAGTCTTGTGACCGTAGTAAGTCTTTTTGCCGGCTTTCTTTCTATAATCTCTTCGATCAAGGGAAATTACGAGCAGGCGGTTAAGTATATTGCACTTGCATTTATTTTTGATGGTCTGGATGGAAGATTGGCACGGAAGTTAAATGCTGCAAGTCCATTTGGGAGAGAGTTTGATTCTCTCTGTGATGCGGTTGCTTTTGGTGTCGCTCCGGCGATTCTCATCTGGCATTGGATTTTCAGATCTACTTTTGATGAATTCGGGGTTTTACTGGCTTTTCTTTTTGTAGCGGCTTCTGTTACCCGACTTGCACGCTTTAATATCAGGACAGGCAGTGAACCAAAAAGTTACTTTGAAGGTTTGCCGGTTCCCGCAGCAGCTGCCTGCGTTTCTGCTTTGGTCTATTCTTTGCCTGATGCCGAGACGACTCATTTATACGCTGTTTGTGTGTCATTACTCATGCTGCTTCTTTCGGGACTGATGGTGAGTACTTTTAAATTCACCAGCTTTAAAAGATTGAGCATTTCGCATGTTGATCATAGAAAAATCATGCTGGGACTGTCACTTCTGGTTGCCTTTGTCTGGGTGTTTGATCGTGGTGCGATTTTCTTTCTCATGCTGGGATACGTTGCAAGCGCCCCTCTTTTGTATTTATTCGGAAAAAGAAAAGCCGTGGAAAGTGAAACAGCCGAGACTGATACGGTACTGCCAGTCTCGGCTAATGATGCCAGTCTCAGTTAATGCAGTCTCGGTTAATGATGGAGGGGGGCTGATGTTGAACCCGTACCTATTTTTTACTGCTCTTTTTAGAAGTCTTTTTATGTTTCGCTTTTGGTCTTATATTCCCAAAACTACCTGAAAACCGTTTACCTTTTGCTGTTCTAGAGTCACCTTTTCCCATTTAATTGTACCTCCTATAGTGTTATTTCAAGTCAGGTAGTATATACGATATATAAGAATATTAAAATTGTATAACCAAAATACCTGTTCATGGAATATTTTCTTGGATTTCTCCTGTTTATAGTGTTGTTTTTTGCTGTATCTGTCCTTTTACTTGGTTTTTTACCAAGTTCGGTGGTTCACAAGATTGAAATGCAAATTAAGGGAAATAAGAAAGATGATCAACAGGGATAGCTTTTACTAACGCAATTCGATCTGACTCAGCTCAAAAAATTATGACAAAAAAAACAAATCCTCATATCAGAAATATAGCAATTATCGCTCATGTTGATCACGGGAAAACTACTCTTGTAGATTTCATGCTTCGCCAGGGTGCAAGTCTTAAAAACTCGGAATCCGGTCAGGATCGTGTGATGGACTCGATGGATCTTGAAAGGGAGCGGGGGATTACCATTGCAGCAAAGAACTGCTCTGTGTGGTGGAAGGATGTAAAAATTAATATTCTTGATACTCCGGGTCACGCCGATTTCGGGGGTGAAGTGGAGCGTGCGCTTAAGATGGTTGATGGGGTGATTCTTCTGGTGGATTCATCAGAAGGTCCTCTTCCTCAGACACGATTTGTACTGAAAAAAGCACTGGAGGACAACCTGCCGGTCATTCTTCTTATAAATAAAATTGATCGACAGGACGCAAGACCAGATGAGGTGTTGAATGATGTATATGACCTCTTTATTGATCTTGATGCAAATGAACATCAGATAGAATTTCCTGTGCTCTATGCGATAGCCCGGGATGGTATCGCCAAAAAATCACTCGCAGAAGAAGGGACTTCTCTTACTCCTCTCTTTGATCAGATCCTTGAGACACTTCCGCCGCCTGTATATGATGAAGATGAGCCATTACAGATTCTTGTGACCAATATCGGTTATTCAGACTATCTGGGCAGATTAAGTATCGGGCGTGTGGTGCATGGCTCTATTAAAAAGGGTGATTCCCTTATACGAATGGGAGATGCAGGAAAACAGTATCCGATCAAGCTTTCCGCAATTCAGGTGTATCAGGGTCTGGGATTTGCACAGGTAGAGGAAGCTCAGGCAGGTGAGATAGTGATTCTTGCGGGTGCTGATGAAATTCAGATCGGAGATACCATATGCAGGAAAGATACTCCGAAGGCGCTTCCGAGAATTATAGTCGATGAACCAACAATCAGTGTTTCAATAACTCCCAACACCTCTCCATTTGCCGGTCGTGAGGGGCAGTTCGTGCAGTCGAGAAGAATCTGGGATCGTCTGGAGAAAGAGGCTCTGCATAATGTTGCTATCAAGGTGGAAGAGGATGCCGAAAATGATACCTTTGTGGTTAAAGGCAGGGGTGAATTTCAGATGGCTATTCTTATAGAGACGATGCGTCGTGAGGGATATGAGCTTACCGTTGGAAGACCAAAGATATTATATAAGCAGGATGGGGAGACTTTACTGGAGCCGATTGAGCATTTATTTGTTGATTGTGATGAGAGTTATCTTGGTCTTGTTACCGAAAAGCTTTCTCTTCGCAAAGGCAAAATGACAAACCTTGTAAATCATGGAAGCGGACGGGTGAGAATAGAATTCAGTATCCCTTCACGGGGGCTTATCGGATATCGAAGTGAATTTCTTACCGATACCAGAGGTACCGGTCTTATGAATTCATACCTGAGTGGTTATGAGCCTTTCAGGGGTGAATTTGCTTCAAGAAAAACAGGGTCTCTGGTGGCTGATCGGGAAGGGGAAGCTATTGCGTATGCCTTATATCATCTTGAACCCAGAGGGCGTCTGTTTGTTCCTCCAGGGGAAAAGCTCTATCGGGGTATGATCGTTGGTGAGCACAACAGAGATAATGATTTGTACGTGAATGCCTCAAAAGAAAAGAAGCTTAGTAATATGCGGGCATCCGGGAAGGATGAAAACATACAGCTTACCCCGGTGCTGCCTCTTACGCTTGAAGCTGCAATGGAGTTTATCAGAGATGATGAATTACTCGAAGTTACTCCTAAGAATATTCGTCTCAGGAAGGTCAGTTTAAGATAATTTGGTTTAGATAGTATATTGGGGGGAGAGTTCGTATGTTAAGAAGTATTCCTGATGCAGTATGGGCGTTTGACTGTGAATGGGTTCCCGATGCGGCTCGGGGGAGACTGATATACGGGCTGTCATCTGATCTTTCAGATGAAGAGGTCTTGCGACATATGTGGGATGAAGCGGGAGCGGATGAGAATAACCCGCAACCTTTTTTGAAGCTTATACTCAGCAGGGTTGTTTCTGTTGCGGTACTTTCTCGTACAAAAAGTGCTTCGGGTGACATAGCGTTTGAGCTTCACTCCCTTCCTCAGACTAATTCTCCCATGGAGGAACGGGCGCTTATTGAGCGTTTTTTAAATGGAATCGGGAAAAAGCAACCTCAGCTTGTTGGTTTTAATTCCTTTGATTCGGATTTGCCAATCTTGCTTCAAAGGGGGCTTGTAACCGGTGTTACTTCAGCTTCTTTTTCTAAAAGACCGAATAAACCCTGGGAGGGTCTTGATTACTTCTCAAGATCCAGTGAGGCGCATCTTGATATTCGGGCTATTCTTTCTTCCTGGGGTAAGGGAAGTCCTTCGCTTCATGAGCTTGCCGTTTCATGTGGTATTCCGGGTAAACTGGGTACGGATGGGAATAAGGTTTTTGAATTGTGGAATGAAGGACGCATCAGAGAGATAGTGGACTATAATGAGTGGGATGCGCTTACGACCTATCTGGTATGGTTACGAATGGCTTTTTTCTCCGGTTTGTTTACTGAAGAGGAGTATAAAGAGGAAGAGTCAATGCTTGAAGTGTTTATCGAGGAAGAAGAAAGTAAGGGGAAAGGGCATCTTGGGGTGTATCTTGATGCATGGAGGAAGTTGAGGAAAGCTACTTCGGAGATATTGTAGAATACATTTTGCTGGTCGTCCAAAGCCTGTTTGGGGTGAGCTCTGTTTTGTTGCTCATTCTCCTCCTCGCTAAACGCTCGTCGTCCGAGGTAAAACAATTTTTACATGTATATTTATCTAAGGAATAAAAATTGTTTTAAATCCGCAACAAAACAGAGCTCACCCCAAACAGGCTTGCCCCCGACGAAATATTTAAGATGCGAAGATCTTTTTTGTGGAAATGTTTTTTAAATGTGGCTTTTTGTGGAGAAGGAAGTGGTTTTTGTTTTGTCGTTCTACTGAGAAAAGAAGGTAAATATGTATATATATAATGCATTTGTTGTAAGGAATGGAAAGCTGAATCTTGAAGAGCTTTCTATTAAAAATATTCCTCCTCGGCATGTGGTAGTTAAGGTGCATTCTATCGGGGTTAATCGTGCGGATATTTTAGTTACAAAAGGGAAATATGTTTCTTCTGAAGAAACTCGGGTTGTTCCGGGTCTGGAGTTTTCAGGGGTTGTTGTTGAAAGCAGGGAAACTAAAAGAACATTTTCTTCCGGGGAGAGAGTGTGCGGTTTGACCGCTTCGGGTGCATTTGCTGAAATGATTTGCATCCATGAAGATTTATTGATGAAGCTTCCCGTGAGTCTTTCAGGGGAAATATCATTTGTAGATGCTGCGAGTATCCCTGAATCATGGGGAACGGCTTACTTTAATCTTGTTATGAATGGAAAAATAGAAAAAGGTGAGCGGGTGCTGATACACTCGGCAGGAGGGGGTGTGGGGCTTGCTGCTATTCAGATTGCTCAGAATATTGGGGCTTCTGTCGTTGCTTCATGTGGAACTCCTGAAAAAATTGAAAAAATATCGGAGCTGGGAGTTTCTTTCGTTTATAATTATAAAGAACGATCTTTGGAGTCTCTTGGGGGTGAGTATGGAAATGCTATAAACCTTATTCTTGATACGATTGGGGGAGCTGCACTTGAGGCACATCTGGAGCTTCTTTCTTTAAATGGTAGACTGCTTTTGATTGGACTTCTTGGAGGAGCCGGGGGGAATATTGATCTTGGGCAACTTCTTAAAAAAAATGGAACTATTATAGCCCGTACTTTGCGGTCTCAGTCTCTCGGGGTGAAGCATGAAATATGCAGATATATTGAGAGCTGTGTTCTTCCCGGAATTGTAAGTAAGGAATTTAAAGTATTTCGAGATGAAATATTTCCATTTCTGGAGATAGAAAGTGCTTTTTCCCATATTCTTTCAAACAGGAATTTTGGAAATGTAGTGCTTTCTGTGCAGTAATCTAATCTCTTTGGCAAAATTCATTTTTTATACTAAAATGATACTGAATTTTACACTAAAAAGCTGGAGGGTATGGTGACAGCACTTGTTGGAATTATAATGGGCTCGAAAAGTGATTGGGATACTATGTCCCATGCGGCAGATATGCTTGAGAGTCTGGGCGTGCCGTATGAGACCCAAGTGGTTTCTGCGCACAGAACTCCTGACTGGATGATTGAGTATGCAAGTACTGCCGAGTCGAGAGGTCTTGAGGTGATTATCGCCGGAGCCGGCGGTGCGGCGCACTTACCGGGAATGACTGCCGCGAAGACCACCCTTCCTGTTATCGGAGTTCCCATTGAATCAAAGGCATTACAAGGGATGGACTCTCTTTTATCAATTGTTCAAATGCCCGGAGGTGTTCCTGTCGGGACATGTGCTATAGGTAAAGCCGGAGCAATCAATGCCGGTTTATATGCCGCTTCTATTTTAGGAATAAAGTTTCCTGAATACCGGAACGCGGTAAGAAAATATAAAGAACAGCAGACCTCTTCAGTGCTTGCTGCAAAAGATCCCCGAAAGTAGTTTTAATATATGAGAATGTGTCTTGGAATTTTGGGAGGAGGGCAGTTAGCCAGAATGATGGCTCTTTCGGCTCACTCTATGGGTATAGGAACAAAGTGTATTGACCCCAGTCCTGACTCACCTGCTTCGGAGGTTTCTCGCTGTGGTGTGTTCTCTTTTGATGATATTGAAGGAATAAGTGGTTATTTCGAGGGTGTTACTGCTCTGACGTATGAATTTGAGAATGTCCCTTGTGACACGGTACGTGCACTGGAGAAAAAGTTTTCTGTGTATCCCAAAGTTCAGGCTTTGGAGGTTACCCAAAACCGGATTCGTGAGAAAACTTTTTGTCGTGGTTTGGGAGTTCCTGTGCCTGGATTCGTGTCAGGAGACTCTCCAAAGGCATTGCTGGAGCGTGCTGAGGATTTGTTTTTTCCGTCAATCCTGAAAAGAACCAGTGGTGGTTATGATGGTAAAGGTCAGTGGAGACTTGAGTCTTTGGAAGACCTGAAGAAAATAGCCGTGTCGGTAGAATCCTCAGAGGTGATTCTTGAAGAGTTGATCTCATTTGATCGGGAATATTCCTGTATAGGGGTGAGATCTCCAAAAGGGGAGATGAGGTTTTATCCACTTTGTGAAAATACTCATGTAGAGGGTATTTTGTTTGAAACTATGGCACCACCTCCTTCTTTAACTTCACCTGAGGTAGAGAGAAAGCTCCATGAGTACACTCGTGCCATTGCTGAAGCACTTTCTTATGTTGGTGTGATCGCAGTCGAATATTTTATCAAAGGCGAAGAGGTGTTTTTTAACGAATTTGCTCCCCGGGTACATAACTCCGGGCACTGGACAATTGAAGGAGCTGAAATTTGCCAGTTCGAAAACCACGTACGGGCATGTCTTGATCTTCCACTTGGTTCTACTGAGGCGGTCGGGCTTTCCCTGATGTATAATCTTCTTGGAACCAGGGGAGATGTGGCGAAACTTCTTGAGCTTTCAGGCTTGCATTATCACTGGTACGGGAAGATTGACATTCGTGATAAAAGAAAGCTTGGGCATGTAACCTGCGTGTGTGATGATGAATCCGGGAGAAAACGGTTTCAGAATCAATTAAAAGAGCTTGTTAAGTGAGAAAAATCTTCTTGTATGTTTTTCTTGCAGGGGTGTCTTGTTTTGTGTTTTCCTGCAAGGAGTCTGCCTCAACTGCGGTCCCAAAGCTTGTTTTAGAGCTTAAATCAAAAGAGTCCGGAGAAAGAAACAGGGCGGCTCTTCGCCTAGCTTCATATGGAAAGGAGGCAACTCCTGCGGTTCGACCCCTTATCGGACTTCTTGCTGATAGTAATCCGGGTGTGAGAAGTTCAGCGGCATATGCGCTTCGTCAGATTGATACTCCTGAAGCAAGAAAGGCACTTGATGAATATCAAAAATAATCGAGCTGAATTTATTCTGAAGAAAGATCAGACTTCTCACATGATGGGAATTCTGAACTGTACCCCTGATTCTTTCAGTGATGGTGGTTTATATGTTTTGCCTCAGAGTGCCCTGGAGCGTTCTGAAGAGCTGATACGGGAGGGTGCTCACAGCATTGATATCGGGGGGATGGCAAGCGGACCCGGAAGTAACATGCTTGATGTTTTAACTGAGAATGAACGGGTGCTTCAGGTGTGCAGAGTTCTGGGTGAAAACGGGGTATCTGAAAGGGTTCCGCTTTCTGTTGATACCTTCAGGATGCAGGTTGCAAAGACCGCTTATGAAGTGTGTGGTGTCTCGGTGGTTAATGATATTTCTGCTCTCAGGCATGATCCTGAAATGGCACCTTTTGTTGCCGGAGAGGATCTTCATGTGGTGCTTATGTACTCAAAAGAGAGCGCTGAATATCCTCTTGTGACCGATCGTGAAGCTCCAAAAGGTGATCTTATTGAAACCATCAAAAAGTTTTTTGATGAGAGGGTTAATTTCGCCCTTAAAAGTAATATTAAACAGAAAAGAATAATCCTTGACCCCGGAATGGGAAGGTTTCTCGGGGCGTCCCCTGAACACAGTTGGGAAATGATAAAACGAATTGATGAGATTACAAGACTTTTTAAAGATTTTCCTTTGCTCCTTGGAGTTTCAAGAAAAAGTTTTATCGGTGCTTCTGTTCAGGAAAGAGATATTCATTCAAAACTTATTGAACTGTTTTTAATGAATAAGGGAATTTCTATTATCAGAACTCACAATGTTGGATTGCTTCATGGTTTGAAAAAGATTTGGGGTAATCTACATGCTGATTTTTAGAAATTGTATTTGAGGTTCAGTGCTAAGCTCCACTGATAAAAGTATTTGCAACCCGGATAACTTTTAATTCTTCAGACGTAAAATAGGAAACACTTCTAGATCTGACCTTGTCGCTGTTAGTACCTGGAGGGCTAAAAAAAGTTATAAGAGATGATTTCTTGTATTCAAGGGAAACTTTAACTGCGTTGATGCAGTCATATACATCTGGATCGTTTGGGTCACAATTAATAAAAATACCACTTTCACCCGTTGTATTTGGGTTCCATTGTCCAAGGACCATCTCCCAGCCATCCCCTTTGCAAGAAATGCCAGTGCAATCAAATTCATAGAAATCCCATCCCCAATCATGCAGACCGGTAATTGAATTTTCTTCTCCTATGATTTTGAGAGACTGAAAAACGCTTCTTGCAACAATAGAGGGTCCCTGTTCACCTACTTGTCCATCATGCAGCATTTTCCTATAGTTAGCCAGTGCAGCCATTCCAAGATACTCGGTAAGGTTATTTTCCTCAAGTTTTGACTGAAGAAGGAAATGTCCATCGACTGAGAGTACTAGTAAAAAAATCATCGTCATCATAAATAATGAAGTGAAAATGACGACCCCGCCTCTTTCTCCTAATGGTGTAGTCTGTGTATTTTGATTTATCATATTTATAAATTAATTTTTTTCAAAGTGGCTTTACTTTCCACATTTTTGTTCGCCCAAAAAAAAGTAAGTTTTTTTTCAACTTTTATTTTAACACTTACCGTTTTATGTGGATCGTTATAACGAGTCTCAATATTAAGTGAGTCCATATTTAAGGTTCCCGAGTCGGATATTATCGATCTGTATATTCTTTCCTGAGTCGCAAGATGGTAGCAATAGCAGGAGGGCTCTTCGAATGACGTTGCCTCACATATTTGATCGCATTCATTTGCCCCGTCATCTTTATAAATATTTGTTACTGTTTCGTTTGCCTGGGGTATTCCTGGTACCATTGCAAAAAAAATCGTTGCATCTCGTGCAACCTGAGAAATATATGTTTGGGTTTTGGTATAGTTGAGAAAATCTACACAAAACATGAAGAACATTACAAGAAATGGAGCTATGATCACTGATTCGAGTAGCACTGAACCTTGTTCGGAATCGTACCTTAGATAAATCTGCTTGAAATCGTCGTTGTTCATAATTAAATATTGAATCTGTTAGTCACCTATGGATGTGTTCTGATATCTTTAATCGAATCTGTCCCGCTGATAGTATCGGCATTTACCCTACTTTACTTAAGAAGTGAGTAGTGGCTAAGAGTTTGGATTTATTCAATAAGAGAGAAGCTTACTGGAATTATGAACTCTGTAATCTCGTATGAGGAAGGGATGGCGGGAAGAGGAGCTGCTCTGTGTACCATTTTGATCAGTTCTTTATCCAGAATTTGGTGACCTGTAGAGGAATTCACTGAGATGTTTTTAATGGAACCGCTTCTGTGCAGGCTGAGATGTATTTGACCATCACCGCTGATACCTCTTCTTCTTGCTCGTTCCGGGTATCTCTTTGCATTAGAGAGCAGTTTTAAAAGTGCCTGCTCGTAGGTGATGCCACCGTGAGAGCCTTGCCCGGAACCCTGTCCGGCAGATTTTGATACGCTTTCTGAGATATTTTTTTCGGTCATTCCTTCATTCCCGGTACTTTGCTCACCGGGAGGTGTTTCAACTTTTTGTGAGGGTTCGACTTTTTTTACTTCCGGAGAATGTATCTTCTTTTTTGGTAAGGGGGGAGGAGGGGAGATCTTGGTTGGTGGAGTGATAGTTTCAGGTTCTTTTTTTTGATTTTCTCCCTGGTTCGGGGTGGAAGTGCCGGGAGTGGAGGTATCTGTGCCGGCAGGTGCCCCGATGAAAGTAATGTGTATTGGAAGAGGTACATCTACAATACTGGCACTGCTTGCACTTACAAATAAAAAGGAAAGTCCGCTTAGTGAAACAAACAAAACATGAAGCAGAGTCGAAATAAAGAAATTATTTTTTATAATTTTGGGTATCAGAGCGTTCATACCTGAAAAATATTATTCGTTTTTCTTAACAGGTTGGGCAGCTATTGAAATATTTGTGATGCCACTTAAATTCACTGCGTCCATAACAGAGATCAGAGTTGCTACAGAAACCTCAATGTCACTACTGATCAGCGCTTGAGATTCAGATGGATTCTGAATGGTCATGGTGAGATATTCTTTGAGATATTCAGGGGTGATTTGTTTTCCATCAATATGCACAAGGTTGTCTTTCGAGATCCCAATCTGAATAGGTTCACTTGTTAATGGCGCTACGCTTGATGCTTCCGGTAAGTTAAGTTCAAGCCCCTGATTAACTACAAAGGCACTTGTGAGTATGAAAAAAAGCAGTAGCAGGAAAACCACATCAATCAGTGGAGTCATGTCGAGGGCACGGCTCAGTTTCTTTCTGCCCTGAAATGTGAGGCTAGTAGTTTGCATGAGCTTTCCAGACAGGGGCTTCTTTTGAGTACGTTGCCAGAGTTTGGGGGTCAGTCCCCAGAGTATCTTTATTTGGAGTACTTTTTTTGAAGTGTAAAAGAACCTGCCCGGTGCCTGAGCTCATAAGAGAACTGATATCATCAACCAGACCTTCAAAGTAATAGTAGGCACCCATGGTGGGGATTGCAACGATAAGGGCAAATGCGGTGGTGAGAAGTGCTTCCCATATTCCTCCTGCCAGAAGAGCAGGATTTACCGCAGTGTTTGCGTCCTGAATGACTATAAATGCTGCAATCATCCCGGTTACCGTTCCAAGTAATCCGAGGATGGGAGTGATCTGGGCAAGTGCACATAGTCCTCTCAGCCCCTTATCGAGTTTACGAAGTTCCAGAGAACCTGTGCGAATGATTTCTTTTTCAATGTTTTCAAGGGAAAGAAGCTGGCTTTTACACATATCCAGAGTGGTTTCCATGATTCTTGCAACAGGGTGATTGCTTGATTCAAGTACCGCAAGTGCGGCGTTGGTACCATCCCTGTGAAGGGCGGATACTGTGTCATTGATGAATGCGGTATCGTGTCGGAATACAGACCAGAACTGTCTTCCTTTACTGATAATAATTGTCAACGAAGCGATAGAGCAGCCAAGGATGACAAACATGACCCAGCCACCTTTTATCAGTAAGTCAATCGGAGCGAAGTAATCAGTTAATGACATAATAAGTGATATCTAAAAAATGCGATCTGTAAAGCTATATGAAATAAACATAATCAGAAAAATTTCATATAGTTAAATTAAGACATAGTATATATCATTTTTTGTTAGGTATGGCAAAGTAAGTTGGGTTGCTCAGATCTCTGAAATTACCCTCTAAAAAGCGTATAATTTCAGATAAAATACTATAAAAACTAAACAAATATATTTTACACTAAGGTAAGTGTCCTAAGTGCTTGACATGCCAAGTAGCTAAAGTATAGCTAGTGCCAAACTATACTTTTGTAGATACTTAATCGGTATAAAAATAGGACGTGAGCATTGTAATGAATAGATACTATGTAAATTCGAGAAGTTTGATTCGTGCATATTGCTTTTCTTCACTGGTAGTAGGGCTTTTTCTTCTGCCTGGTGCTGTTGTGTTTGCTGAAGAACTGTCAGGAGAGGCAGATTCTGCAGCTGATCATTCCACAGGCGATCAGGGAGATGAATCGAAACAAGGGCAAGCACTTTCCAGAGAGAAAATACTTCAGAGGATTACGGTTACCGGCTCGCAGGAAAAAGCGAAAAAAGTACCTGGCTCAGCTCACTTACTTGAGGGTAATGATCTTGAGGAAACGAAAGTCGGTTTTGATGATATTCACAGAATGCTCAGAAGAGTTCCCGGTGTTAATATTCAGGAAGAGGATGGGTATGGACTTCGTCCAAATATAAGTTTCAGAGGAAACCCATCAGAGCGAACAGACAGCATTACACTTATGGAAGATGGAGTTTTGATTGCTCCGGCTCCGTACTCTGCTCCGGCAGCATACTATTTCCCGACAGCAGGTAGAATGGAAGGTATGGAAGTAATCAAGGGTGCAGGTTCTATCAAGTATGGACCAAGAACCACCGGTGGGTCACTTAATATGCTTTCCACCTCAATTCCCGATGACTTCAAGTTGCGTGGTACTGTTGGAGTGGGTTCAAATGATACCAAGAAAATGCACTTCAATACCGGTGACTCCTACCGTTATGGAGGGTTCATGCTTGAAACCTATCAGATCGAAACCAGTGGGTTTAGAAGACTTGATGGTGGAGGTGATACTGGTTTTGACCTTCAGGATTACGTCGGTAAGTTCCGTATTAATTCAGACAGGGATAAACCCTTTTATCAGCAACTCGAAGTTAAGCTTGGGTACTACAAGCAGGGGTCGAATGAAACCTATCTGGGTTTGACGCAGGAAGATTTTGATAATGACCCATATCGCAGGTATGCCGCATCACAGCTTGATCGTATCGAAGTTGATCATTATCAAACACAGGCTCAGCATTATATAGAACTTTCTGATTCAATAGATATTACCACAACCGGGTATTACAACAGGACTTCCAGAGCGTGGTATAAACTTGATTCGGTTGGTGGCACCGGGCTTGCGAGTATTTTAAGTGATCCGGGTCAGTACGCAGACCAGTATGACTGGATTACAGGAGGCACGAGCCCTGATGATGCCATGTCTGTTCGGGATAACAACAGAGACTATTACAGTGCGGGAATCCAGACTGTAGTGAGTGCTGAAATTACTACGGGTCCACTTGAGCACGGATTGCAGGTTGGTGGACGGTATCACCGGGATGAAGAAGATCGTTTCCAGAGAGATGATCGTTATCGTATGGATAACGGGCGACTGGTTATGACCAGAGCTGGAGCCCCCGGTTCTCAGGCGAATAGAGTTGGAACAGCCGAGGCATTAGCCTTTTACATGATTGATGATATTAAGGTTGGAGACCTGACCGTGTCACCGGGCTTTCGTTATGAAACAATTAATTTCAGACAACGGGATTACGGAAGAAATGACCCAACCAGATCCGGTGATAATGAGTCAGTGCACAGAAGTGGTGTGAGTGCTTTTATTCCCGGTATTGGAGTGAGCTATGATCTTACTTCCGAATTTACCGGTTTTGCAGGGGTACATAAAGGCTTCTCACCTCCGGGTCCAAGCAATCTTCAGGGAGTAAAAGAAGAAGAGAGTATTAACTATGAAGTGGGAGCGAAGTATGGTTACAGAAGCTTCCTATCTCAGTTGGTATTTTTCTATACTGATTATGATAATCTTCTTGGACAGGATTCTCTTGCATCCGGTGGTGTAGGAACGGGAGATCTTTTTAATCTTGGAGAAGCACGTGCCTATGGTATTGAGTTTTCAACAGAGTACGACATTGCTGATATTTTTGATTTACCTTTCAGCATGCCCGTATTCGGTAATTATACCTATACAAATGCAAAATTGAGTTCTTCCTTTGACAGTGACTTCTTCGGAGAGGTGAACAAAGGGGACTGGATTCCTTACATTCCGGAACACCAGTTTGCGGTGGGTACGGCAGTGCAGCACGAAAAGTGGGGGAAACTTGGAATACGAGCTCATTTTGTTAATGCAATGCATACCGCAGGTGGAACGGCTCAGCTTGGTGATGCACCAAAGACGGATTCGTATCTGATTTTTGATGCAAGTGCGGAGACTCCTGATCTGTATAAAGGTGCCCGATTCTATGTAGATGCATTAAATCTGTTTGATCGTGAATATGCGGTTGCGCTGAGACCATCAGGGTTTCGACCAGGTATGCCTTTTACTGTGATCGCAGGTATCCGGTTTGCAATGTAGAAGAAACTGCATTGCAAACGCTCCATTTCGATATTTAGCCGGACTGATACTCCCGTGCTGATTTTGTCGGGGCATGGCTAAATATCGAAAACACTATGGAGAGATTTTTCTTCCATCTCTTTATATAAGGAGAACTCATCAAGTACCCTGGCTCCAAGTGCCTTCTCAAAGGCTTCTTTTGAAGAGCTTGAGAATGTATCTTCCTCTCCCCGGGTTTTATCTGCGGCATTAGAGGCAAATATGCCGGCAGCACTGACAGGGAGGAAGTCTTCGTACGTGACAGGAGAAAAATCAACCAAGCCCTCAGCTATTGAATTATCAAGAGTTTCGGGGGTGATATTGGCGTTCTTACCTTTTTCGGTTTTGTAATAGTAAAAATAGGCGAGTGCCTGATCTCTCATATCTTCTTTTTTTGAGGGGAATTTTTTGAAGGTATCCTCTAACACTTCCATATATTCTCTTGCGTTTGAACCATCAGGGGCGGGAGTGATGTTTGAAAGAACCTTATTGAGTAAGGAATCATATAATGCTCTTCCTTTGGGAGTAAGGGCAGCACTTCTTTGTTCGATTTCGCCGAACCGAGCCGTATGGGTGCCTTTGGTTCCTTCAAAATATACATCTTCTGTCAATGCTTTGAAAGAAGTCTGTCGGAGGAGCACGGGGCATGAAGGGGGAGGACCTTCTACGATATTTTTGGCGTGCATGCCCCACTTTGGCATTTCGTTGTGAATAGTGTCGATGTCCAGTGTACGCGGGGTAAGGTGATTTATATGAGGTCCTTTAAAGCAGACAATGTCGGCTGCTCTTGGGTCTTCTTTTTTTAATGCCTCGTAGAAAGTTTTGTCAGTTGCCGCATCCCGATGCCATTTGAAGGTATAAGTAGCTTCATTTATGAAGGCTTCCGTGTCTTTTTCGTTAAGCCCTCCATTATCTTCCGCTTGTATCAGTAAGTTCTTTAACCTGGGTGTGAAAATATCTCTTGCAGCAAGAATTTCTTCGGATTTTTTTCTAAGAGTGGTATCTTTGATCAGCTCAGATCTCAGTAAAGACGTAAAGACACGAAATGGGGAATGTGAAAGACTTTTTGTGTCTACTGATCTGAATGCGGTTGAATGGACGGGAACATTTGCCTCAGTCAGATCGTAATAACCAACGGGTAACATTCCCATAACCTTAAACACTCGAGCAATGGTTTTAAGCTCCTTAGCGCTTCCAAGGCGAATGGCTCCATGGCGTTCTTCGTTGATTCTGTGAAGATTGTCCGTTTTTGAAAGTTGTTCCCTGAGAACAGAGTTTTGACCCAGTACTTTCTCATTCACTTCTGCAACAAGGCTGAGTAGAGTAGCGTATGCCGGCACTTCATCTTGATACATGCGGGACATTGCTCTGGAAAACCTTGCCCTGATGAAATCAGGGCAAGGTTTTCCAGAGCAATGTCCCGCATGTATCAAGATGAAG
>CAZTBW010000007.1:167539-187474 GCA_964612555.1 uncultured Bdellovibrionales bacterium
CTCTGGAAAACCTTGCCCTGATTTCATCAGGGGGAATGTGTTGGGCGCTCATAGGTATTTTTTGCTATATATGAATTGCGTTATAAAAACTAAATATTTCAATTATTTACTTATATATACTTAGCACTCACGCCAAATTAATTATAGCAGATATTGCAATTCCTACAATATTTATGTATTGTTCGGAACAAGTATTGATATCTGATGTTTGTTTTATTTTAGACTGTTTAGCTGCAAGGTGTTTGAATAGAGGCAAAAACTCTGATCTAATGCAGTAGTTCTTAGCCTGGCTGTTTTAGTTCGGATGGGGCTATAGTTTAAAGTAGCACAGTTTAAATTAGCAGGGTGTTTTCTGCTAAGGTATTCTTTCTTTGGTAAGGGATTTTTCGGGGAATGATGTCTCGTTTAACTCTTTATTCTATGCTTTTTTTTGTGGGCTTTGCTCTCGCATTTATTCTTATGCATGGAATTCACCTGATTGTTAAAGAGGGAACCCATGATTCTCAATCGGCAAGAGCGAGAATGGCTGATGTTCCAAGCGAGATCTCTGTCTCACGTGCGGATTCCGATCAGGGAGATGAGGGTAGATCCCTATCAGTAAACATCCAGCACATTCTAAGTGGTATCCGATTAAATAACCCCAATGCCATTCGTTTGCTGCACTCGGATTTTTTCAATGAATACTCTTATGAAGAACAGAAAAAATATCTTCCTCAGATAAAAAATGAGATTTTAAGAAAACTTGCCCGGGAACTTTCCCGTTCCGACTGGTTGCAGTGGAGTGCTTCAGAGAATGATGGGAATGTGAAGAAAACATCCGCGAGGAATTTCATTGACACACTGAGAGTTGTGAACTCTAATCTTGGCAGGTACGCTGAAACTGCCGCGCTTCTTTTTTCCGGCTTGTATTATGCCACTTCATCGGGTCGGATTTTCAGTCCGGAAGAGGAACTGTATAACCTTATGCTCGAAGCAGATCAGTTATTCAGACAGAGAACACCGGCTGCTCTTTCTTCACGGGTACATCTTGATATTGATATCACTCAGGATGTCACTTTTCAGGTATGGTTGGAGCGCTTGCGAGCAAGATTTATCGCACAGTTCTGTTTAAAAGAACCCAGACAGATTGAAAATCAGTTTTATCTGCTTTCAACGATTAAAGAGGAGTATTTTTCTGAAATTATTGTAAAGATATATTCAGAACTTCTGAACACCGTTACAAGAAGAATATCACCACGCTTTCGTGAAGAGCTCAGAAATTCATATCTTGCTCCGGATGAAGTGCGAAGGATGTTGTCGTACATGCCGGAACTGGCTCCCCGGATAGAGGAGTTTTATCAGACCTCTTTTGATGACAAGGTAGTTCTGGGAGATAAATCAAAAGCCAGATCAGTATATCTGCAATACTCGAGTTTTTTCCCGGATAGTGTTCTCTTAAAAGAGTATCAGAAAGAGATAGCAGGACTCGATTCAGTAGAAGCTCATGAGCAGACCAAGCCTGAGTTGATTCCGGCAGAGCATGTTGATGTTCAAGACGGAAAAATCGAAACTGCCAGAAAAGGGGCTTTTTCATTTGGTGAAGGTAGGGAAAACTCCTCACAAGGGGCTTTGGTGAGTAAGATTGAGCGTGCCGGTATCATTGTTATTCTTCTTCTCGGACTTGGTTTGTTTATCAGAAAACGCTGGAGACTTATAAAAGACAGGATTTTTAGGAAGAAACTGGCTACCCCTGTCTCACAGAAGCGACCTTTGGATAATGTGGAGCCAATAGATCGTTCTCCCCGCCTGCGTTCAGTGACAAGGGGAAAATCTCGTCCTCATGATGAGAGTAAGAAAAAAGTAGTGAATGACTGATAGAATTCAAGAGTAAACTGTTTCTTTCTGTTTTTTCTTTCATGGGTAGTGCTTTTGTGGCTTAATTCCAGCGTGAAAAAATCTGAGAATAAAAAAAAGATAGCAATCATCAGTACGGTCTCAAAGAATCAGACCGCTTCTTCCTGGTACTATATTCAAAGAGTGATTCCCGATCTCTTGAACCATTTTGATATTGATCTGTTCGTTCCTGAACGTACTGTCAGTTATGAAACAGTGTCGCGGGAGATTGGCTGTTCGGTTTTTCATCTTCATATGTTTCCGCTTAAGGTTGCAGGTAGTGGGTACTACTCTGTGTTGTATGCTCTGGAAAATAATTCATCATCTTTACTTTGTCTTTGGTATTTGCAGCAGTACCCCGGAGCGCTGGTGTTGCATGATTATAATTTTTTCAGTTTATACTGTGAGGCGCTCGGTCATGGCACTGATTCTTTTGAACTGAATGGATTGGTAAGTAATGAATATGGAGATGGGGCAATTCGGATAGGGGAGCATCATATTCGAAAAAGAGTACTTGAGGTGTATGCGGAGAAATATCCGTTTTTGAAGTCAGTGATAAGAAATGCGCTTGCAATCGGTATCTTTGACAAGAATCATTCTCACCCTGAACTTGATGGTGCAAAAATATTTTATCTTGATAGACCGATACGTGTGCATCAAAAGAGCTCCCCTTCAAAAGAAGAGTCCTCCCGGAGAAAGACATTTTGTGCGGTACTTGAATCGCCATTTTCAAGATCAGCTCTGGAAATTCTAAAAGTGGTACCTTTGACAAAAACTGTCGGCAATTTTCCTTTGATGGTAGAAATTAATGTTGATGAGGATTTCAGGGATGCGACTATCAGCATCCCTGGAAAGTCGCAAAGAGTTGATGTGAGCACCTGTGAGGGCTTACTGGTGCTTGGAAACAGACCATATCATGGTATGTGCGAAATTGTTTGTGAAGCAATAGAGTATGGAATCCCTGTTACCTGTGAATATTCGGGAGAATATGCAGAAGGTACTTATGAAAATGTTTTTTACCACAGGAGGGAAGATGGGCTTATTGAAAATGTAAAAAAACTTTCTGCCATGAAGAAAATGTCTGTCCTGAAAGAAAATACCAATTCCCCGAAAAAAGAAATGTCTCAACCCCTGATAGATATGCTGCATTTTAGTTCCAGGGCTTTTTCTGATAGATTAGCTCTTCTTGAAAAAGAACATGCTGATATTGTTTCTACCTGTATTCAGCGAGCAGAAGAGCGCTTTACCGGCTTTATCTCTTTCCTTCCCGAACTGAAAGATGAAACTTCCCTTTTACAAGAACAATATGTTAGTACTGCATCCACCATATTCACTAGTAACAGCATCTGAATGAACCATCGTCCTATAAAAATTGCAGCAGTACTTCCCCGCTATGGTGCCTCAATAGGTGGTGGAGCGGAGACTTTGATGAGAGAGTTGCTGCTCAGCATCGTACATGCTTACCCCGATACTGTAGTTGAGGTGCTTACTACCTGCGCCAGAGATCACAGAACCTGGGATAACTACTACCCTGAAGGTCTTGTCATTGAGGACGGAATCAAGGTCAATCGTTTCAAGGTAAGCCAGCGGGATATTTCAAAATTTATTGCGGCAGAGCAAAAGCTCGCACAGGGATTTCTTCTTTCAGGTGATGAACAGATAGAATGGTTGGAGAACTCTGTTAATTCCCGTGCCTTGTATTCTTATTTACTCGAAAACGCTAAAAACTATGACCTTGTTTTTTATGCTCCCTATCTTTTTGGCACTTCATTCTGGGGACCGATGATTGCACCTGAAAACGCAGTTCTTGTCCCTTGCTTGCATGATGAGGCGTATGCCTATCTTCCGGTTTTTCGATCTCTGTTCAGAAAAGTTTGCGGTATCATGTGGAATGCCGAACCTGAAGCGAAACTTGCAAATAAAATTTATCGTATACCTGATCTTTTGGAAAAAGGGCAGGTCGTGGGAATGGGGTTTGAGAGCCTTGCTCCTGTCAGAGAAAAGTCTCTGCATGGCAAACCGTATGTTTTATATTCCGGAAGAAAGGAAACCGGGAAAAATCTTGATTATCTCATATTCTGTTATGAAGAGTATCGTTCACGAGTTGAAGAAGCCTTTGATCTGCTTGTTATTGGCTCAGGCAGTATCGATTTTTTGGAGAAACTTCCGACCGGTGTGATTGATAAAGGCTTTGTTTCGGAAGAAGATAAAAGGCGTTATTTTACTCATGCTTCTCTACTTGTGCAGCCTTCTGTTAACGAATCTTTCTCAATTGTTCTGATGGAATCCTGGAGAGAAGGAACACCTGTTCTGGTTCATTCCGACTGTGCGGTCACTTCGTATCATGTGGCTGAGTCTGGTGGTGGCATGTGCTTTAGAAGTGCAAATGAATTCACCGCTTGTTTGCAGAATGCATGGGATACTCCCGATCAATTGCTTGAAATGGCAAAAAATGGTGCGGCATATGTAAAAAGTGAATATTCCTGGGATGCGGTTCATAAAAGATTCTTTGATGGAATACAGAAATGGAAGAAATAGAGAGTAGAATCAAATCTCTAAGAGAATTGATTGAACAAGCGAACAGGGAATATTATCTTGAGGATTCGCCCAGTCTTTCTGATGAAGAGTATGATTCGCTATTCAGAGAACTACATAATCTTGAACTGGAATACCCTCAATTCGCACTAAGCAATTCACCCACAAAAAAAGTAGGTGTCAAGAGCGAAAAATTTTCTGAAGTCATGCACAGAGAGCCTATGCTGTCTCTTGATAATGCGCGTAATGAAAAAGAATTTTCAGAATTTAATAAAAGAGTAAAAGAAGCTCTTGAAGTTGAGACGCCGGAATATTTGATCGAATATAAATTTGATGGTCTGGCAATTGAAATTGTCTACGAAAATGGTGAAATGAAAATCGCCTCTACCAGAGGTGATGGAACTTATGGAGAGGATGTAACTGCAAACGTGAGGACTATAAAAAATATTCCTCATACCATTAAGATGGGTAGTGTTATGCTTCCTGATCGTTTTGAGGTTCGAGGGGAGGTGCTTTTACCGATAGATGATTTTAATCGTCTTAATGAAGAACGAGTGCTGAATGATGAACCTCCATTTGCTAATCCTCGAAATGCGGCAGCGGGTAGTTTGAGGCAACTTGATGAATCAGTTACGGCAAAACGTCCGCTTGTATTTTTTGCATATGGGTTGAGCTCACAGGATAATTTTTCAGCCAGGTCTCAATTTGAGATATTGACTCTTTTGAATGATGCGGGATTTCAGGTAGAAAAACATCTCGTCAGTTCTGATTATCAGGAAATAGTACAGATTTTTTCTGAAAGTCTTATGGAACGTGATTTGCTACCTTATGAAATTGACGGTTTGGTCATTAAGGTTAATTCACTATCTCAGCAAGCGGTGCTTGGTTTAAAGAGCAGATCTCCCCGGTGGGCAATTGCATTCAAGTTTCCTTCAAGAGAGGCAGTTACAAAGCTTATTGATATCAAAGTCCAAGTTGGAAGGACTGGTGTTATTACTCCTGTGGCTGAGCTTGAACCGGTTAAGGTGGGAGGGGTAGTGGTAAAGAGAGCGACCCTGCATAATGAAGAAGAGCTGAAGAGAAAAGGTCTTCTTGTGGGTGATATGGTTTTGATTCGTCGGGAAGGAGATGTGATTCCCGCTGTTATTGCACCGCTCCCTGAAAGAAGGACAGGGGATGAGTACCTGTTCACCATGCCTGAACGATGTCCTGTTTGTGATACAAGGCTCGTACGTGTTCAGGAACAGGATGTGCAGATCCGGTGCCCCAACGCCGGATGCCCCGCAAAACTGCTCGAACGCTTAAAACATTTTGTAAGTAAGGGCGGTTTTGATATCGATAATCTGGGAGAGAAGCTCCTCAAGCAGTTACTGGATAAAGAGATTATACATTCGCCGGCAGATTTATTCTCTCTTGATGTAGATACTCTTGCTTCTCTCGACAGGATGGGAATGAAATCTGCTACCAATGTTTTTACTGCCATTCAAGATCGAAAAGTCGTACACTTGAGTCGATTTATTTATGCTCTCGGGATACGCTATGTTGGAGAACAGACTGCAAAAGCACTTGCCAGGTATGCGGGTGATTTTTCAACACTCGAAACGATGCCCCTTGAATCTCTTGAAAAAATCCCTGATGTGGGACCGACTGTTGCAAAAGCAATCAGGGATTATTTTGATGATGCGGATGAGAGTTCTTTAAGAGCAAGGATGTTTTCTTTTGGAGTCCAGGTAGAATCTGAGGAAGTAAATAAACGGGGACGGAGTTTTGAAGGGCTTACCTTTGTTCTTACTGGCACTCTTCCCGGTATGAAACGCGATGAAGCAAAAGCCAGAATTGAAGATGAAGGAGGTAAGATAAGTTCTTCTGTGAGTAAAAAAACAGACTATGTTCTTGCCGGAGAAGATGCGGGTTCGAAACTGGATAAAGCTAAAGAACTTGGAGTTAAAATTATTTCTGAAGAAGAGTTCCTGAGAATGTTCGATTAACCGATTCTTTTTTTAAATATACAAACCCTTGCATTGTTTTCGTAGTAAAATTCATCTGAAATTTTCAGGAGTAATGGAATTCCATTACCGGAAGTTTCTACAATCTTATCTATCGAGTGATTTTTCTTTATATCATCAATCAGAGCCTCCCAGTCAAAGCTCTTACCTTGATTGCTAACTTTGATGCATATATCTTCTTTGGTAAGCTGAATTTCCAGTACTATCTCTCTCTTTCCAAATTCATTTTCTCTTTTGGAAAGCTCAGCGGCAAGTCCGTTATTTTCCAGTAGTTTTCTTTTCTCTTCGGATGATATTTCAAGGTTCCCATGTTCATAGGCGTTTTGAAGCATTTCATCTATGGCGAGAGAGAGATGCTTTTTTAGATTGGTGTCAGAAAGGTCTTTTAACAAGGAGTTGGTAAAGTCTTTTAATTGAAGCAAGGTTTTTTGGTGTGAAGATATACGGAGTGTGATAGTAGTGTTATTCGTAAAATCAAGTGCGTGAATTATACTCATAGTGATCTGTGATTTTAGTGCTGTTTGTTTCTTTTATGGCACTATTTTAAAAATTTGGACAGTGCTTGATGTAGTTTTATATATGTATAAGGGTGCATGAAAAAAATTAATCTATCAAAGCAGGTGCTTGTCAGTGTTGTAGGGCTCTTTGTCTTTGTAGTGGGGGTGTTTCTTTATTCAAGCTGTGGAGAATCTGAAAAAAGTACCGGTGCCAGGAACACAACCGGATACTACGGTAATGAACACGCTCCTGTTCATTTGATAGTTTTAATTCCATCTGAAGCCAGATATTTCAGCCAGGAAGTAAAGAGGGTGCAGGATGTGCTTCAAATGGTGTTGGAGTCTTATCTGAAGAATGATCTGATTTACATCAGAACCGTGCCTGAACCGGAGTCAGATGATCAACGGGTGCGGTATTTTAAAGTGCTGAGTGAGTCAGAGCATCTCAGCATCCTGATTTCTCCTTTTGAAGGAGCACAGTCAAAGTATATGAGACAGTTAAGTGCCGAACTTAAAATACCATATTTGTTTTTTTCCAGAGATGAATCAAGCGTGTGTACCGAAGAGGTGATTTCCCCGGTACTTTGGAATCTTGGAGTGACTACTTCCATGTATGTAGAGCCATACCTTGCACATCTGAACCAGCGATTTGTAAAACTTGCATCTGATCTTCGTTTTTTCTTCTATGTAAATGAAAATCAGGTGAGCAGCCTCAGTGCGCAGGTGTTCAAAAAATTGATTGAAGAGTTAGGCTTTGTGTTTACGGGAGCGGTGGCTGTTGACGAGCGATATGATGACTTATACACCACTATTCGGGAAATTTTTGGGAAAACCCCGGACGTACTTATAGGGTTTACGACCCCGGGAGGAAGACACAATTTCTTTCCCCAATCATTCAAATTGGGACTTAATCTTGAAATGGGTATTGCTCTTGAGTATGGCATTGAAGAAGAGGAGTTACGGCTGTTTGGAAAAAATGCAGAGGGAACCATAGTGCCTGTCACCTATGTTGCTGATTATGTTTCAAGCCAGAATAATGTATTTAAGGAGCAACTGGAATCGATTGCCGGGGAGAAAACCCCCACGATGGCTAGTTATAAGGGTTTTCTTCTGGCGAAAGTTCTGGATATGAGTTTTTCCAAAATGAAGTTTGAAAAAGAAGGTAGAGGTGAGGAGGCTGCAGAACATTTTTTGAGTGCCCTTGAGTCTTTGGATAACAGTAAGATTTTAACTCCATCCGGAGTGGTACTGCTTAATGCTCCCGTGCACGGGCTTATACAGCCCATGCATATTGCCGAATTTAAAGATGGATTTTTACGGCATAGTCAGTATCTGGGAGATGTTGCTCAATCAAGGAGTGAGCTTTGCGGGTCGTCAGCTCGATGACTTTGTAACTTTTTCCTCTTCCTCAAAGAAAGTCTTTTTAGCTTTCAAGGCATCTGTCAATTCGCCTTTTGATTCCCGTTCTATGAGGGCGGAGTATGCTTCTTCACTTTTACCCAGTTTTTCGAGAAACTGTATTTTCATAAGAAGCATGTCATCATCCGTACCTTTGGAGGTGCGTAGCCATTTGCCTGCGAGTTGATTTCCTTCAGACAGTTTATGAGGTGATGATAAGGGGTCTCCTGACAAGAGCAAATGGCGGATATACTCAAGTGCCATGTCCCGGTTCGCTGCCCCGAGTCTGTTTATGGTCGCCAGATTTGAATATAGTTTCTGGTCGATAGTGGCAAGTTCCGCAGGAGAGCTTACTTTTCTTCTTTGAGATCTGATAATATGATATGACTCAATTGCGGCAGTAGCAAAAGAAGGATTTTCTTTCAGACTTTTTTCAAAAAATGGAAGTGCCTCTTCCTGTTTTGATTGTGCGTTAAGGTTAAGTCCGATTAAATAATTAATTAAATATTTTTGAGAAAAATCTCTCCATAGCGCTTCTTCGAGAACTGATCGAAGGGGGTCATGTCTGTTAATTTTTAGTGAAAGTACGGCATACCTGAACAATGCATCGGGGTTTCTTCTTCTGAGCCGCAGAGTCGATTCGTATTCTTTTTTTGCATGTTCAAGATTTCCACATAATTCGTACAGAATTCCACTTAGAAAGTGTACTTTGTCCTGAACACCTCGCACTCCTGATTTTTGCTGAGAATTCAGTTCGGAAAAAATTTCAGGATAACATCTTGAATTTTTTGAGACCTCAAAAGATGCTATCGGGGTGTTATCAAATGATATTTTTGAGATCCTGTTACGAAGCGGCAGCAACCTCTTATCCATTTCCTGTCTGGATGGTACGCAAAGGAGGGGGTGCAGTACTTTGTTTAGAAGTTTTTTTTCGAAATTTTGTTGCTCGCTTAAAGGGGCTTCGGATTGTGCATATGCTGATGTAAGATAAGCGGCTGATGTCAGAAATACGATAATCAGCGTGCATATTTTCAGCGAAACAGATCGGGGTACGTAATTGTGCATGAATGCGAAAAAAATAAAAAAAATAGTAAAATTAAAGACTTTCCATGTGCACTTTTGTGCACACTGTCGGTTTATTTAAGCATCTTATCAGAGAAGTAAAATAACTTAAAATGCATTAAATGAATAGTAATATCAGTTCATGTTGACACACTCGAGCCCGCATATCCTTCTGGTTGATGATGATCCCGCTCTTCGGGACTCACTGCAACTTGTATTAAAGAATGACTTTCGTTTAAGTGCATACGCTTCAGGTAATGAGGCACTGGAGGTAATTCAGACCAGGGACAGAAATGCCTTAAAAGGGGGAATCGACCTTGCTCTTCTGGATGTAATGATGCCCGGGATTGATGGCATAGAGCTTCTTAAGCAGATCAAGAGTTATTATCCTGAAGTTCCGGTGATAATGGTTTCCGCTTCAAATACTTTAAAAACCGCAGTACATGCAATGAAGTTGGGTGCGGTCGATTTTATAAGTAAACCGTTTCAAATAGAAGAATTAATCCAGAGAATACATGAAGGAATTGAGACGAATCGTGTAAAAAATGATCTGGAAGCACCTGGCATCAGTGAAGAAAAGCAGTTTTTATCCAAAGATGTTGAAGTTGAAGGAGATTTTGGATGTATCGTTGGTGTCCATCCCTTAATCCAGGATGTGTTTAATAAAATAGACCAGGTCGCACCAAGAGAAACAACGGTGCTTATTACAGGAGAATCCGGTACGGGAAAGGAGCTGGTTGCAAAAGAAATCCATAGACGCAGTCAGAGGAGTTCAGGTCCTTTTATCGCGATTAACTGTGCCGCAATTCCTGAAACATTGGTGGAGTCGGAGTTATTTGGTCATGAAAAAGGTTCTTTTACACACGCAGTGGAAAAGAGATTGGGGTATTTTGAACTCGCCAATGGAGGTACCATTTTTCTTGATGAAATTGGGGAACTGCCACAATCAATGCAAGTCAAATTGTTACGAGTGTTGCAGGAGCGTGAGTTTTTTAGGGTTGGAAATTCAAAAGCAATTTCAGTTGATGTTCGGGTTATTGCCGCAACTAACAAGAGTTTGGAACGAGCGGTTGAAGAAGGTTCTTTTAGAAAAGACCTTTTTTTCAGAGTCCATGTGGTGAATATAGAACTTCCGCCTTTGCGGAAAAGAAAAGAGGACATATCCTCACTTATCGGGTTTTTTATAAAAAAATTATCAACGCAGTATGGAGGAAAGACACCGGAAGTCAGTGATGAGTTTATTGATTGTTTGAACGCTTATAATTGGCCTGGTAATGTAAGAGAGCTTGAAAATGTTATTGAAAGTATCCTTGCGCTTTCTACTGATGAAGTTCTGAGTTCTGAACAGGTGCCGCATAGAATACGTCAATCTGCCGATCCGACGTCAGAAATGAAGGACGCAGTCATTGAAGGGATACTTCCTTTTGAAGAAGCTGAGAAGAGATTTGAGACGGAAATCATAACCAAGGCTCTTGAAAAAACCAATTACGTTCAAACTAAAGCGGCGGAGCTGCTTGGGATAAGTAGAAGAATTTTAAAGTATAAAATGGATAAATTAGGAATAGCTTCCCAGGACAGTGAGTGATTCAGAGGGGGCGGGAGGAGCGGAGCGCTTAGATTTTCTTGCTGAGGAGGGAGTCCAGGGTTTCGTGGAGATCCTTATCTCTGAATTCAAAGCCTGAAAGAAGGAGTTTTTCTGGAGTGACGGGAAGGCTTGAAAGGAGAAGCTGATCAGCCATTTCTCCTAGAAAAAGTTTTAATAGGGGTGCAGGAACACCAAAAATAGTTGGTCTTTTGAGTGCTTTTCCGAGAGTTTTAGTAAACTCAAAGTTTGAAATTGGTGTAGGTGAGCAGAGATTGACAGGTCCTTGTATTTCTCGTGATTCAAGGCAGAAAAGCAGTGCTGATATCACGTCATCGAGAGAAATCCAGCTCATGAACTGCTTTCCAGAGCCAAGTGTACCACCAAATCCACATAGAAAAGGAAGAAGTATTTTCTTTAACGCGCCACCTCTGGGTGAGAGGACAACACCTATGCGGGCTTGTATACATCGAAGTCCTGGTGATTCAGCTTTTCGAGCTTCTTTTTCCCATTCTTTGCATATTTGAGAAATGAATTTTGATCCAGGGGCACTTTCTTCTGTAATACTGTCTTCTGTAGTGCTTCCTTCTTCAATCGGTTGATAATAGCCAATTGCAGATGCATTGATAAAAACATCGGGTCTGCTATCTAATTTTTCTAAAAAATTAACAATGCATCTGGTAGATTCTATTCTACTGCTCAGGAGAAGTTTCTTTTTTCTTTGAGTCCAGCGTCCCGAGGCGATATTTTCACCTGAGAGATTGATCGCAGCATCAAATTTTTGATCACTTGAGATATCTATGTGACACGTAGTTGGATCCCATTCTTTGATTATAACATTTTTAAAGTTCTTTTTTGATGAAGATGATCTTGTTAATAAAACGAAAGCATAGCCCCTTTTGAGACCTGCTTCGATAAGTCTGGAGCCGATAAGCCCTGTTCCACCTGCAAGTAAGATTTTCATTCCAAAACGTCTTCAATGGATTTTGAAACCAGTTCAACAAGATTCCCTGTGGGGTCAGCTACGAAAGTAGAGTGACACAGATCGCCCTGTTCAAAAATTTCTCCAAATTCGTGGGCAGTTTCCGTTTTATATGCGATGTGTGGTCTTTGCTCACTTGGTAAACTTAGAACCAGTTTTATATTTTTAAACTGTAGTACTGCAAGCGTCCTGGTGGTGTATATCACTTCGCATGAAAAACTTGTGGTGTACCAGTGTATTGACTGTTCAAGGTCTGCTACCAGGACAACGAGGTGATCAATTTCAGAAAAGTTTTTCAGATTTTCCATATATATATGCCAGTCCCATTTATTTTTTTGAAAGCATCTCAAGAAAATCAGCAGTGTTTCTTGTGTTTAGTATGTCATCAGGGAAATAACCCGCTTTTCTTGATAATTGAACTCCATAATGAATATAGTCAAATTGAGAGATTGCGTGTGCGTCCGGTGTGATGCATGTTTTGACTCCAAGTTCACGTGCCTTCCATAGATATTTCCACGAAAGATCAAGGCGTTTCGGATTTGAGTTGATTTCAATTGCGGTGTTATATTGAGCAGCAATTTCCAAAACCTCATGAATATCAAATTCATATTCGGGACGCTCCAGAAGCAGTCTTCCGCTAGGGTGACCCAATATGCTCGTATATGGATTCTTCAGTGCCGCGGTTATTCTGGCAGTCATCTCTTTACCGTTTTGATTGAATCTATTGTGAACTGAGGCGATAACGAAATCAAAACTTTCCAGAAGGGTATCCTTGTAATCAAGGGCACCATTTTTCAGTATGTCAGACTCGATTCCTTTAAGGATTCTAAAGGGGGCAAGAGATTCATTGAGGGAGTCTATTTCTTCATGTTGTCTCTTGATGTCGTCTTCCTTAAGTCCCCCCGCATAGGCAGCAGATTTTGAATGATCACTGATTCCAATATAACTATACCCTTTTTGTATGGCAGCCTGGGCAAGTTCTTTAGTGGAATGTACACCATCTGAGTATGTTGAATGTACGTGAAGTATCCCTTGAATGTTTGAGTCTGTTATAAGGGCATCTGCCAGCGTATGTCCTGCCGGTGTTTGTCCGGATATATAATTACTTTCATACATCCCTTCTCTCATTTCTACAGGAAAAACAGGAAGCCCGAGGCTTGCATATATGTCCTCAGCTGATTTGAAGTTGTTTATACAGGTATCAAACTCACCATGTGATTTTAAAAATGAAAGATGATCCTCACTGCAAGATGAGAGGAAAAGTTCTTTTTCAAGGTCTTTAGTGTTTGCAAGAGTAATCTGAATTTTTATATTTCGTAATTCAAAATTAAAAATCAAGGTGTTGTCAGTTTTATCGACAAGTATGATTTTGTTGTTTTTTAGAGTGGCTATCAGCCGGTCTTTTTCTCCAATCAAGCTGATAAGCTCAAGCTTGCGATACGTTTCATCTTTCCTTATGCTGCGCCCGGTAGGAAGTAATGTAATGCCCTCTAGTTTGAGTAGCATGTTTAAAACTTCTTCATGGTCTCCATGTCTGAACATCCCTTTGTGTGTCTCGTAGAATAAAATAGCATCCAGGAGGGATGAGGCACTTTTTTCTGCATAGCCTTTAACTTTTGTAATGGAGCCATCATTGCATGCGCGTTTTAGATTCTCAATATTTTTAATGCCTAGTGTTTCATGCAGTAGTTTGATTTTTTGTCCGCTCAGTCCCTTGACGTTAAGAAGTTCCTGGAGGTCATCCGGAATTTCCCTGATCAGGTCTCCAAGCAAGTTGATTTTACCTGTATCAATAAGCTCTTCTATATGTGCAGTAAGTTGTGCGCCAAAACCTTTAACCTCTTTATGAACAATTTTTTCAAGGAATTGCTCAAGCGGCTCATTGTATTTCGCCAGGTTTTGTACCGCCGATTCATATGCTCGCAGTTTAAAAGGGTTTTCCCCCTTTATGCTAAGGAGCCCTGCTATTTTTCCAAAGATTTTTGAGGCTTCTTTAGTGGTCATCTAACAAAAAATTATGTTTTGATTCATAAGTGTGGTAAATCTATACCAGTTTGCTCACAAGTCAAAGTGTAAATGTTATTAATTGAAATATAACAGTTTTATTATATGATTGGTTCCGATCCGCTTTATATTATTTTTGCTATGCCCGCGCTCTTACTTGGGCTCTGGGCTCAGTTCAAGGTGAAGTCGAATTTTGCACGAGCAAAGGAGCTTCGTGCAGCTTCGGGTTTAAGTGGAGCTGAAACCGCTCAAAAAATTCTCGATGCCTACGGTATCAGTAATGTGGGGATAGAGCAGGCACAAGGGTTTTTAAGTGATCATTATGACCCAAAAGCAAAGATGCTTCGACTCAGCTCTGATGTTTACTCCGGGAGATCGTTAGCGGCTTTGGGAATCGCTGCTCATGAAGTGGGGCATGCCATTCAGGATGCTACCCGTTATACCCCTTTGGTAATTCGTAATGGAATAGTTCCCCTTGCGGCATTGGGGTCGAACGCTTCATTTTTTCTGATTTTTCTGGGAATGACACTTGGAGTTTTTAATCTGGTGCTTCTGGGGATAGGTGCATTTTCACTTATTGTACTATTTCAACTTGTGAATCTGCCGGTAGAATTTGATGCAAGTAACAGAGCTAGAGAGATTCTTCTGAAGAAAGGGATGGTTTCTTCTACCGAAGAGAAAGAAGTGGCAAAAGTGCTTAATGCAGCGGCTCTTACGTATGTTGCAGCCACAATTTCTTCTGTGATGACACTGCTCTATTATCTGGTTCGTCTTGGTGTGATTGGAGGAAAGAAAAAGGGCTGACTTGTATGTATTCTTTATTACGACCAGTTTTGTTTTCTTTACAACCTGAAACGGCTCATAATTTTGTTCATAGGATTCTCTCTTCAGTTCAAAAGGTAGCCCCCCTTTGTGACTTGATTCACAAGTATTACGCGTATCCCAGTTCTCGTTTTGTGCAGAAGGTATGGGATATGGAGTTTAAGAACCCGATCGGGCTTGCTGCCGGTTTTGATAAGAATGCAAATGTTTGTGACGGTATGGCATCGCTTGGGTTTGGATTTCTGGAATTGGGTTCGGTGACGCATCAGAAAAGTGATGGTAACCCAAAGCCCAGAATGTTCAGACTTCCAGAAGACCGGGCACTCATAAATCGAATGGGACTTAATAATCAGGGACCGTATCAGTTTCTCTTAAATTATAATGCTTCCCGGACTTCTGTGCCGAAATTCATTAACATAGCAAAGACGAATAACCCCGCTATTGTTGGAGAAGAGGCGGTTCTTGATATGCTGAATTGCTACAAGGTGATTGGTGAAGCCGCGCATGGTGTGGTGTTTAACCTGAGTTGTCCTAATACTGAAGATGGAAGGACATTTGAAGATCCTGATCTTATAAAAAACCTTCTTGATAAAGTAATGGAGCTTCGCCATGAAAAATCTTATACACATCCCGTTCTTGTAAAGTTCTCCAATGATGTTTCTCTTGATGTTCTTGAGAAGCTTGTTCTTATAAGTCTCTCTTCGGGTGTTTCCGGTTTTGTGATAGGAAATACTTCGGTAGGGAGAACTGCTCTTGCAACTTCTTCAGGGACGCTGGAAGGTATCGGGAAGGGTGGTTTAAGTGGTGCTCCGATTTTTGACAGGGCGCTTGAGCGTGTGAAGTATGTGTACAAGGTTTCTGAGGGAAGTGTGCCAATAGTCGGAGCTGGTGGTGTTGAAACCGGAGCGCAGGCACTTGAAATGATAATGGCTGGTGCTTCTTTGGTAGAAGTATATACCGGGATGGTATATCACGGTCCTTACGTTGTTCATTCCATTCTTGAAGATATTGAAAAATATTTGATCAAAAATTCAATCCTTTCAGTAAAAGAGCTGGTAGGTAGTTCTGCCTGATTATATTTTTATAGTGACATGAATTTAGTAGAGTACGAGACATCCCTTTTAAGGTGCTCCCTTATTTCTCAGATTTTCATTTTCATGCTAGAATATGCACACGAAGTTTTGTAATATTTCTAATATAATTAAATAGTTAAACTTAAACATTCTGTAAAATAATGCCGAAACAATCATCTGCTTCTCAAAATGCTAAAAATAAAAAGCAAACAAGTGCTATTAAAAGTAAGGGTGCTCCCGTTCCTGCTTCAAAAAAAGTCCTAAAAAAAGGGGGGAAGGGTTTTAATGGAGTAGTATCTTCGGAGCTTGCTCCTCATGTTAATGGGTCGATTTTACAGGGTACTTCAATTTCACAGGGTTCTTCAATGGAAAGAGAGAAAGCGATTGATACGTATCGAAGGTGGGGACATCTTAAGGCAGATATAGACCCCTTCAGACTTCTTCCCAAAGCAGATCATCGTGATCTGGATGCACTCGATTCAGCAGTGTGGAAGGATCTCGAGTCTTCATACTGTGGCAAGATCGGTACAGAGTTCATGCATATGCCATACCCTGAACGCTGTGACTGGTTAGCAGAGCGTTTAGAAAATCTTGTGGAAGTACCCGATCAGAGGAAAATTTTAAAGAGAATTCTTTCAGTAGAAACTTTTGAAAAATTTCTACATACAAAATACGTTGGTGCTAAAAGATTTTCTCTTGAAGGGCTAGCTGCGGTTGTTCCCCTGATTGACTCCATTATAGATCAGGCTGCGGAGCGTGGAGTTGAAGTGGTGATGCTTGCCATGGCGCACCGTGGGCGTATTAATTTGATGCACCATATCGCCGATACACTTGCCGAGTATATTATCGCAAACTTTGAAGATATTGATCCCAGAAGTGCTCTGGGGGGCGATGATGTAAAATATCATAAAGGTGCCACGGGTACCTATGTTACAAGTTCGGGAAAATCAATAGAGATTGAGCTTGCTCCCAACCCAAGTCATCTGGAGTCAGTGAACTCTGTGATAATGGGGCGTGCAAAAGCAAGACAGTATCGTCTTGATGATCCTGACGGCAGGAAAGTACTTTGCCTGATTCTTCACGGGGATGCTGCTTTTGCAGGTCAGGGGATTAACGCAGAAGCGTTGAATTATGCGGAGATTCCCGGATTTAATGTTGGTGGTACTATACACATCATTCTAAATAACCTGATAGGTTTTACTGCTACTCAGCCGGCATTATATTCGGGCAGATACTGTACCGATGTTGCAAAACGTCTTTCGATACCTATTTTTCACGTGAATGGAGAGAGTCCTGATCATGTGGTTCGTGTGGGTGCCGTGTCGGCGGATTATCGGACTGAATTTAAAAGTGATGTGGTGATTGATCTTATTGGTTATCGACGATATGGACATAACGAGGTTGATGATCCTACCCTGACTTCCCCCGCCTTATATAATAAAATAAAAGAACACCCCGTGCTGTTCAAGTTGTATGCAAATGAAATCGGGGTGACTTCCGAAAATATCGAACAGCTGGAACAGGGTGCATTAGCGCTTTTTGAAGAAAGTCTTCTTAAGGGACGTGCCCTTACTAAGAAACCTTCACTTGAGACCACGGCGAATCAGTGGACAAAATATCACGGCGGTTTGTATCAGCCTTCTTATGAAGTGCCGACAAATGTTTCGGCAGATGAGCTTGGAAAAATAGGAGAGGCATTATCAAAAGTGCCTGATAGTTTTACCATTCATCCAAAAGTCAAGAAGCTTCTTGAATTTCGACATGAGATGTCTCTTGGAAAACGCCCGATAGATTGGGGTGGGGCAGAGGCTTTGGCATTTGGTTCCCTTGTTGATCAGGGAGTGATGGTCAGACTTACAGGTCAGGACAGTGGGAGAGGTACCTTTACTCATCGCCAGGCAGTACTTAGAGACTATCAGGATGATACGATGTATATCCCTCTTTGTAACGTCTCATCTTCACAAGCGCGATTCGAAGTATATGATTCGATGCTCTCAGAAGCCGCTGCGGTCGGATATGAATATGGTTTCACACGCGAGTACCCTGAAGCTCTTGTTTTGTGGGAAGCTCAGTTTGGAGACTTTGTTAATGGGGCTCAGATTATAATTGATCAGTTTATATCAGCCGGTGAAGATAAGTGGGGTACTTTATCGGGTTTGGTGATGCTTCTGCCACATGGTTATGAAGGTGCGGGACCCGAACATTCAAGTGCCCGACTTGAAAGATTTCTTCAGCTTTGTGCAGAGGACAATATGCAGGTGACGCAGCCATCAAGTTCCGCTCAGTACTTTCACCTTTTACGTGCGCAAGCGCTTCGTTCATGGAGAAAACCACTTATCGTAATGACTCCAAAGAGTATGTTACGACTCCCTGCAGCAAGCTCTTCCCTTGAAGATTTAACCGAGGGGTCATTCAGTAAAGTACTGAATCCGGATGCGGTTGAATTTAAAAATGCAGAACGTCTTATTTTTTGTTCCGGAAAGATCGTCCACGAACTTCGAAAAGAGCGAGAGAAAAAAGGGGTTACCAATACCGCTATTGCAACAATTGAGCTCTTCTATCCGGTTCCTGAGAATGAAATTCTGGCAGTATTTAAAAGTTATCCTAACCTCAAGACCATTTTGTGGGTGCAGGACGAACCGGCAAATATGGGAGCTCTCTTCTATATGAAGCCGATTCTTGAAAGGCTTTCGGGAGGAAGGTCAGTGCTTTCTGTAAAGCGTTCAGCCAGTGCAAGTCCCGCTACCGGTTCTCCAAAAGCTCACTTGATGGAGCAGGAGGCGCTTCTTCGGATGGCATTTTCTATCGGAAACAGATAGCGCTGCGATGACAGCGATAGACAAAAACACAAATGCAAGCTCCGTATGGGGGAATGAGGTTACTCAGTTTTTTCATGCACTAAGTCCTGATCAGGTGCTTCGCATAGCCGAGCGTTTTGGAATACGCTGTACCGGTCGCAGTATGCAACTGAACAGTATGGAGAATCGGGTATATCAGATAGAGATTGATAGCGAAGATACCGATCTTCCTCAAAATCATCCCGAAACATATCGAATTATCAAATTCTATAGACCGGGTCGATGGTCGTATGAACAAATTAAAGAAGAGCATATCTTTTTACAGGATCTTGTTGAGGTAGAGTACCCCGTTGTTGCACCAATTCCCATTTTCTCTGATGAAACAATTTATAAAGATGAAGAAACGGGGCTCTATGTGGCGTTATTTCCAAAGATTGGGGGTAGGAATGTAGATGAACTTCAGGAATCTCAACTTTCGATAGTGGGGAGACTTCTTGCAAGACTGCATCTGGTGGGAAAAAAGCGGATACATGAACACAGATTGGGTTTGAATATTGAAACGTATGGAGATAGTAATATTGACCTTATTCTTTCTCTTGGTGTAATCCCTCCTGAAATTGAAGATACGTATGTAGAAATCGTGGAAAATCTTCTTGATCTGATTGAACCTTTGATGAATGGTATGTATGTGCAAAGAATCCACGGAGACTGTCATCTCGGGAATTTGCTGGATGGAGCAAAGGGACTGTTTTGGGTTGATTTTGATGATACCGTTATGGGACCTCCCGTTCAGGATATCTGGCTGGTGGAATCCGGTAGAGATGATTATTCCAAAAGAAGGCTTGATTCACTTCTTGCGGCGTATGAGACTTTTCAAAGCTTTGATTATAGTACTCTGAAACTTATAGAACCTCTTCGTACTTTACGGCTGATTCATTTTTCTGCCTGGATTGGGAAGCGTTATCAGGATGAAGCGTTTAAGAGGGCGTATCCTGATTATGGTACCAGTGAGTATTGGCATGATCAGATTAATACTTTTCGTGAGCAGGCGGAGTTGATTGCGGCTTTGTAGGAGTGTTCCCCTCCCCAAGAAGATTTGCTGGGAGCGCCTTTCGTCGAATGGCTCCCTCGAGCTGTATAAATCTGGTTCGCGTGTTAGTGTCTGTGCTCTCAGTCCGCTTGAGTTCTCCGAAAGGCACTCCCAGCCCCTCTTCTTTTCCCCTCTCCTCTTTTTTTGATATATATTTTTAGGGGCTGAAGTAGCTAAGAGTTGTGTTTATTAAAAAAGTACCAGTGTTTTAGCT
>CAZTBW010000008.1:0-179306 GCA_964612555.1 uncultured Bdellovibrionales bacterium
CACTTGGAGGGAGTTCACCCGGAATACGGGGGGCTGGTTTTAATACTCCCGGAGACCCTGTACGACCCGGTACCGGAGGTATTGGCGGTGGCGGGGCTGGTGGGAGTGCCGGCGGAGGGGGAGGAACCGGAGGTGGTGGGGGAAGTGCCGGAAACACTATTCCCGCTGATGCGATTGAAGTAGATATCGAGGTGCCTCCCAGGGGCTCACGGGTGGATGTTTCCTTTAACGGGGCGACAGGCTCTGGAGGTCTTGCAACTCTTCTGATTAACATCACCAACCCCCAAAATCAGCCTACAGGTGGGCTTTCCATGCAAAGTCTTACTTTTTCAGGTTTGGATAATGATTTTCTGACAGAAAGCTTCGTCCTCGTTGGTGGAGGGACTCTGGTTCATATGAACGATTCGCCCCTGAAAACGCTTGCAGTATTACTAAACCCGCCATCTTCAAGAAATGTTAACCCCTTTACCTATCCAACAAGAGGAAGAGACCTTCCCCTTTCAGTGGCTCAGTACCTTCAGAGAATTGTATTTCCTAACGTAAACTCGGGAAACTTTACGGGACGACTTGTCCTGAAAAATGACGATTCCTTTCAAAATGGGACGCTGAAAGTTAATGTCTTCCTGGACGGACAGGACGCCCGAAATTTTACAAATGACATCCTTGAATCTCTTGATATTTGGCGTGCAATATACAATCAGGCAGGCATTTTTCTTGATATTGCAAGCGTACCAAGACCAAACGCATCATCAAACCTTCCTGTCCCCACAATAGGTAGTGCCATGTATGAGGCTGCTTCACAGTCCATCCCGAACAGGCAGGATGCAGTAAATGTTTTTATTGCCTCAAGCATAGGTGACACTTCAAGTACTCCCTCAAGTGTACTTGGTATCAGTGGCGGGATTCCCGGGGCACATTTTCCCTCTGTAAAATCGGCGGTCGTAGTCAGCCTTAATGCACACACCGGAATTGATGGAAACCTGAACCCTGCACGAAGAAGAGTCCTTGCAGAAACTATCGCCCATGAAGTGGGACATTTCCTTGGTCTATTTCATCCGGTTGAAATAGACCGCTCACAAACAAACGCTTTTCACGGTGAAGACCCCCTTGGAGATACTCAAACCTGCACAACCATCACTGAGTGCGCTGCTATCGGGCTCGTAAGTAATCTCATGTTCCCAACCGCAGTCGGAAACAATACCATCCAACAGATCCTTACCCCGGAACAGGCAGATGTTTTAAATATTCAACCTTTGGTACAATAGGAGCAATATGAAGCATAACTTCTTATATTTATTAAGCATATTAACACTAACTACTATCCTTATGACAAACGCCTGTGCCCAGAAAAAACAGGATCTTCTTTTTCTTTTGTCTGATCGCCATCAGGTACCTTCTCTTGAAGTGCTGGAAGGGAAATATGAAAGCACAGATCAGTTGATTTCAGATCTCCTGGAACTTCGGCTCACTGAAAACCCTCCTTTTGTCTCACTTAGAGCTGAAGAGCTGCTCCTTGAATATTCTGATCGGGAAGATGTGCTCCTCCACCTTGAAGAAGACCTCTCTCACCCTGAAAGAAAAGGTCTTGCCCGGGTAATCATACGGGGGCTCCATAAAATCAGGGATGAAGAGGCAAAAACAAGGTTCAGCAGAACTTCTGCCGAGCTGGTACGATCAGTACCTTTTTTCAGCCCCATGAAAGAGTTTATGATAGAAAGTCCTGACCCTGTTGTTAAACGTGCGATTGCAGAAGCGTCTTGAACACTGATAAATCTACAATAAAAGACCTTTCTCTTGAGGAGCGGGTAGCCAGACTTGAGGGTAAACTTGGCTGGAGATTTCTTCCACCTCAGAAGCTTTCTCTAAAGATGCTCCTTGTTTCAAGCCTCTTAATGCTTCCTGCCCTTATCTGTTCTTTTAAAGGGCTTGATCTTCCCAATCATTATTATCAGGCGATTCTTGCAGTACTCCTGACTGCGGTACTTTACCATACGAAACTTCTTTCTCTACCAGCTTTCTATCTTGGCTATTTTCTACCGGTGTTAAATGCCCTCGTACTATCTTTTATTCTAAAACTCTTCATAGGCACCGGCACGAGATACCCCCTTAGCTGGCTGATGTACCCCACTGTCAGTAGAGGCAGTGAAAGCACCGGCTCCTGGAAGGACTATGTCCCTTCATGGTCACTCGAATGGGTACCCGGTCCCATGGCAGCATGGTCTATAGATATAACCATTGTTCAAACATTCTTACTCCTCCTTACCATCATGGCAGCCCTTTTTGGATTTCAGCCATTTGCCTCAATGGTTGCACTGGTACTAGTCCTCTTCTCCATCCCCGCCCTTGTTTCATTCAACTGGTCCTGGGTATTCCCAGCCATTGTTCTAACAGCAATCGGACTGTACCTTCAAAGCAGGCAGTTCAATCAGGATTCATAAGTTAACCGCAGATGGACGCAGATTGGGGAAGGGGTTGTGCTTATATGGGCGAATCTGAAATGGTAGTACAATTCATTAAATAATACTTTCTCTTTTTTATCCGCGTTTATCTGCGGTTAATTCTTAAATATTGAAGAAAAATGAGTTTTTGAAAAGCGTAATTAGAAGATATTTTTTGATAAGACAGAAAGCGTAAAAAAAAGAAAAAATCGGTGGTAGAAACTTTCGCAAGTTCAAGCGCAAATTCAAGTTTCTACCACCGCAAAACCCCATGTAGTAATTACTCAACTACAGGGAATGGTATGACCAACTCATGCTTCAGCATGTCGGAATAATATTCCCTGGACTTATACTGCCCGATAAGACAAAGCCTTCCATCATCTGATACTCCTACCTTTCCTGTTAAGGAGTGCTCCTTCTTCTCTTTTTCCGACCCTCCATCATCAGAATGAATTGAGGAAAAACTATGATGGATATTCATGGAATATGAAAAAATATCTGAAAGATCCAAAGTAGTGTATGAATACTTCCAAAAAAAAGAGACATTCTTATCCAAATCGCTCCTGCTACCCTCTTCCTTAGCTGAAGGTGTCACCTTCCAGCTATTAGGGAGCTGAAACTCGCTTTTACCCTCACGTATTTCCCTGAAAATACCGTCAAAAGAGAGCCCAAGAATTTTCGTGCTTTTATTCAGACGTTCTCTATGTTTTATGAGCTTAAGTTCATGTCTCCAGTACTTAATGAGCAACTCAGCATGTCCACTGGATTTTAATTCTGTTCGATTTTTAGATTCTTCTTCCAGGTCTTCCAGAGTTAAATCCGGGTCGAGAATAACAAATCTGTGATAAAATTCCTGGTCACCACGATCATCAAACCCTAACAAATCCTCCTCTCGCCTGACAGACTCTCTTCCAACACCAAAGAGCTCTTCCAATCCATTACTGGAAAACAACTTTGTATCCAGCAAAGCAAAAATCTGTCTCCAACCTTTTCCAAATTCAACAACAAAAGGCACAAAAAACAATTTCATATTTCCTCCACCCCCTTTAGAAGGGGAACTTGTATTGTAAACAATGTTAAATCCACAGCGGACCTAACAAGCGTTTACAATACAAAGGAAAAATCAAAACCTTTATTACGCTTTCCATCTTTTGTTTAAAACAAACAAAGGATGGAAAATCTATTTTTGATCTCAATACCTGATTTTCAAAGAACTGTTTTTCTTATAACAGAAAAACTTACTAATTTTCAAGATTATGCGAAACTTGATAAAATGCTCCATATAAGAACGCTGGCTCGAAGCAGAAAAATGCTCTATCTATTTTAAATTATTACTATTTTTTGTTTTGGATGTCTTAGTATTTCTTATTAAGAGTGAATGTTTCACGTGAAACATCATAGAAATACACAATATACGATCGCAGAGATGTTATTGTTATCCAACAAGCGTTTGAGTTTGTTCTATGCAAACAAATCAATTCTTAATCAGAAAAATCTCACAAGAGGTAAACAGAGTCGGTTATGTTTCACGTGAAACATATATTAGAGAGTGGCTTCAATAAAAACCATAGACACTTCGTTAAAGCTTACGAGGGATAAACTTGCTCCCACCCACCAACCTTATCTCATACCGAAGTTGTTCGATCTAACGATGGTTTACTCGAGCAGGGGCACCTTCCGCAAACTCAGGGTAAACAAGCCCTGCCCCTACAAGGGAATCAATCTACAGAGGAAACCATGTTTCACGTGGAACATTCTTCTATAACCAAACACAAATCAAGAAATAAAATGATTTATAAAAAAAGAAGGGGGGGGTGAAAAAAGAGTGGAAGGGGCATATTTCGGAGAACTCATCCTTCGACAGGCTCAGGACAAGGCGGACTGAGAGCGTAGGCATTAACGAATAAACCCGATTTATTCAGCTCGAGGGAGCCATTCGACGAAATATGCCCCCTTCCATTTTTTTTTGGTGGGGAGATGTTTCACGTGAAACATACTTACATAACAAAAAGACAGATCAATAAAGGGTTGAGTATAAAAGGTGGTGGTAAAGGAGAAGAGCAGAGGGCGCTTTTCGGAGAACTCAAGCGGACTGCTCTTCTCCTTGGTGGAAAGGGGTAATCATGTTTCACGTGAAACATGGTTTAAAAAACACTAAACATCGTAAAAATAGAGATAGAAAAAAAGAGGGTGAAAGAAGAAGGGAAGAGGGCATATTTCGGAGAACTCAAGCGGACTGAGAGCATAGGGATTAACGAATAAACCCGATTTATTCAGCTCGAGGGAGCCATTCGACGAAATATGCCCTCTTCCCCTCTTCTTTGGTGGGGGGTATGTTTCACGTGAAACACGCTTCCCCCTTTTATTTTCCTGTGATAGTTCTAGTTCCCATGAGTAAAGTAATAGCTATCGCCAATCAGAAGGGTGGGGTTGGAAAAACTACCACTTCAGTTAACCTTGCATCGGCACTCGCACTATCCGGAAACAAGGTTCTTGTAATTGATATAGACCCGCAAGGTAACGCTACCAGCGGATTAGGAATTGATAAAAACTCAGTAAATTCAACTCTTTACGATGTTTTCACAAATGGTTTCAATCTTTCCTCCATTACCCTTGGTACTGCCCAGACCGGTCTCTGGGTAACGCCTGCAAACAATGATCTTGTAGGAGTTGAACTTGAACTCATCAATGTTCAGGGCCGGGAAACCCTTTTAAAGAATGAAATCGATAAAATTAATAAGTATTTTGATTTTATTATCCTTGATTGCCCGCCATCACTGGGTTTACTCACGGTGAATGCATTTGTTGCAGCAAATTCCATCCTTGTTCCGCTTCAATGTGAATATTATGCCCTTGAAGGCATATCCTCTCTCATGGAAACTATCTCACTTGCCAGAGAACGTCTTAATCCTGAACTGGAACTCGAAGGTGTGGTGCTTACCATGTATGACGGAAGAACAAACCTTGCAAAACAGGTCGCACTTGAAGCAAGGGATTACTTTGGCGAGAAAGTTTTTGATACCGTCATTCCAAGAAATGTCCGTCTCAGTGAGAGTCCAAGTTTTGGACAATCAATATTCCTTTATGATGCAGAGTCTCTTGGTGCCAGAGCTTATCAAAACCTTGCTGAAGAACTTCTTGAAAGAAACAAAACACTGCAAATTACACCTCCCCAAAACCAATCCCGGATGGAAGGGAAAATTCAGGCAAACAGCAAGTTTTAAAGGGGAAGTATGAGTAATAAGCCAGTATCCAGCACCCCTCTGTATCAACAAAAAGGATCATTAGTAGCACGAGCAATTGAGGAGTTTAACAAAGTGAGTAGCAAACAAGAAAACACTGAAACAGAACCTCAGGAACCTCAAATCCGAAAAGGTGCAAACCCGCAAAAACGAAGATCGGTTCTTGGACGGGGTCTCTCTTCACTGATGTCTTCAACTGCGCCAGTGGTAGATATTTCATTATCCTCAGTTACTACTGAGAACAAAAACATCCACACCTCTCCTTACATCAAAGAAACGTCTGATTCTGAAACCTTTACTACCGAATCAACTTCAGATGGGCTTTTGATGATAGCAATTGATCAGCTTGCACCTAATCCCAATCAGCCCCGAAGAGAGTTCTCCGGAAATGAAATAAGGGAGCTTGCAGCGTCTATCAGAAGGTCTGGTCTCATTCAGCCAATACTTGTAAGAAAAGTAAAAAAAGATGGTAAAATCAATACCTTAGAGAAATACCAAATTGTTGCAGGAGAGCGCAGGTGGAGAGCTGCCAGGGAAGCCGGGCTTATCAAAATACCTGCAATCCTGAAAGAACTGAACGATCGTGAAACTCTCGAACTTGGTATCATTGAAAACGTACAGAGGCAGGACTTGAATCCTGTTGAAGAGGCACTCGCTTATCAAAAACTGATTACCGAGTTTGGCACTGCCCAGGAAGAACTTGCAAAGATCATAGGAAAAGACCGCTCTTCAATTTCAAATACCATGAGACTTCTTGCGCTTCCAAAAATAGTGCAGGACATGCTTAAAGAGCGAAAGCTCTCCGCAGGTCATGGAAGGGCTATTCTTTCGCTTAACAATCCACAAGATCAGATAGCACTGGCACAACAGCTTCTTGAAGCAAAACTTTCGGTCAGAGAAGCTGAAAAAATGGTTTCTGAAAAGAAAAGGTCAATAAAAACCCTGCAAAAAGACCCACTTCCGGAAGAATCTCTTCTTGATTCCAGCCTCGAAGAACGACTAAGAAAGGCACTCGGCACCAAAGTTAAAGTAAAAATGTCAAAAGAAGGGAAGGGTGAAGTTCGCATTTCTTTTTTCTCTAAGGCTGAATTTGAGGCATTTCTGGATAAGGTTGAGTCCTGAGAATAGCTCAGGATAACAGATTTTACTTGAACAAACTCCCTCCTGGCTGCTAACCTGTTCTGTGTTGGTTCCGTTCTTTCTCATTTTTCAAATGGAGGTTTTGCTATGATTCAGAAAAGCTATGCTGCTTTCAACATAGTGCTGGATGAAGTATTTCAAAAAGAGAGCGTGGGTACTCTTCAGGGAATAACCAAACGCCTTCTGACAAAAGGTCCCGATGGTGAAATTCCTGAGCCTACATTCTATTTTGAATTGCTCACTATCCGTTCTGCCCATAATCCCTGGGCATACGACGCAGCCCTTGAGGTATGTGAAGATGACAAAGTTCTCACAAAACTCCGCCCTCACTACACAAAGGCTCGTTCTGTAGTAAAAGCATTTTTACTTTCCTACTGTATATTCAGAAATCCCAAGCGCCGCGAGTTCCGCGAGCGCGAGTTCCGCGAGTTCAAGGTAGAAGAGAAAAACCTTGAACTTAAAAAGGAACAGGAAAGAATTAAAATGGAACAGGAAAAAAAGAGACAGGAAATCCTGAGCAAGCTCACAGGAAGCCTGTATAAGAATAACAGGCTTCTTCTTCTCGGCAGTCTCTTGAACGGAGAAGATACGGAAATAAACCGCCTCTGCGACATGTGCGGTTTTCGTTTTCGACTCCATTCATCCAGCTAGTTTTTCAAGGGGACGGAACCCCTCTTTTGCCTTAATCAATTCCCGCTCTACTTACTGCCATTTTTCATCTTGCGAAGACTGAAAAATGGCTGTAGACTGTATTAGTTGGGGAAAATACTATTTTTTACCAATTTTTTATGTAATTTCAATATCTTGGGCAAAATTTGTCTGTGGCATGCTAACTTGGAGATGTAAATGACAGGGCAGTATAAAGCAGTGGAAAGAACAAAAGGCGCAACGATGCTGGAGTTTGCATTGATTGCCTTTCTCCTCTTGGCAAGTTTTCTTGCGATAATATACGCAGCTCTCCTGATATCATTTACTTCAGGGGTAGAGCATTCCTTGCAGCTCGGTTTGAAGGTCGCCCAGACTAACCCCGATCAGCTTCCGGATATTTATAGCCCCGAGCTTGATGAAGCCGGATATCAGGTCTTTACTCAATGGAGAGATTTCGTCCTTGATCAAAGTTCTAATTCAGATATTTCAACTCTGCACAGATCGATCTACTCTTTCAGAGAGATTGTGATGTATGATGATTTTGGTAATCGTCAGCACACACGCAATATTGCCATGGTGCTTCCTGGCGGACTTGTAGAAATAAAAAGCGCAGATCCCGAGCACTATAATGACCCGAGCAAGTCGACCTGGCGGCACCATACTCATGTATGTGCACGTCATATCCCTCCTGGCGTCGACGCTCCATGCCCTCCCGGTGCAATAGTACGTAGTTCAACAGACAGTTCAAAAGAGTTGCTAAAAGAGTTTGCAATAGAAATTATAGCAGCACCAACCCTTAAAGCCTTTCCCGACATGAAATTCGACGAAATTGTAGCGGCGGGTTATCTGCTACGCGATTTTATGGGATATCCTGTGGATGATGATGACGGAGACCCGGGAAGTCCGGGTAGTCCTGGCAGTCCGGGTAATCCAGACGATCCAGGAGCTCAACCGAGTGATCCGGCGGAACCAAGCCAGCCGAGTGATCCAGGGGAACCAGGGGAAACGCCCACTCCAACCCCCACACCGACTCCTTCACCGACACCCCCTTCTTGCCCCGTCGCCTGCAGCAATCCTTGTGATCCTCCACCTGGGGGGTTCCCCCCCGGGCACGCTTGCAATAGCCCTTACTGTTATTGTCCTCCGCCGACCCCCTGGCCAACCGTGGATCCAACACCCACACAGACACCGGTGCCCCCCACACCAACCCCGGAGCCAACACCGACCCCCGGAGACCCTGGCGACCCAGGTTGCCCCCAGATGTGTTACTATGGCTGTGATGTAAACGGTAATTGCATACCAATGGACTGTGGCACTAGCCCCGTTACCGGTCTGCCCACGGGACCCGCAACATGCCCTAATCCTGGTCAACAGTGTATTAACGGTACTTGTCAACCTCCAGCTCATTGTTTTGATGGAACTTGTGGTGGTGGTCCTGGTGGTGGTGCGACGATATGCGCTGTGTGCACTGAAGTAGTAATACTGGATCCTTAGTTGCCTCTTTAAAGAAACTATTCAGAAAATCAGAAAAAGGGGTTAGAATTTTTTTAGTGCCAGACTTTAATTACTTTTTTGGTGTATAAGACAGAAAAAGATGGCAGCCTGTTGTAATAGTTTTTTTTTATTTATTGCGTTTTCTTTTTTCTTTGCTTCTTTTTGTCTTGCAGAGACTCCGCCCGGTACTCCCTCTGAGCCTATCCCTGTAGAAGCATTTTTAAGACCTTCCACTCCCTTTGTTTCCAGGGTCGAGAAGCACCTTGTAGAGAGATCGTTCTCTAAGGAGGATCGTAAAAAACTGCACGATCTGGGCTTCAAATTGTTTTTTGATCCCAGACTTTCAGGTTCCGGTCTGATGTCCTGTGCTACCTGCCATAATCCGTCCTTTTACTGGACAGATTCCCTTAAAAACAGCGTAGAAAATACGCATAGAAAATCAATGTCGTTTCTTAATATCGGTCATGATACAAAATTTACCTGGGATGGTAGTGCAGTGACTATTGCCTCGATGATGCTGCTACCAATAACTGCTAGTGGAGGGATGAGCTCAAATGCTCATCATGTAACCTCCATTATTACGGAAATAAACGGGTATCAGAAGGTCTTTGACGAAGTTTTTGGTCCACATATGAGTACAAAGAAAATAGCAGTCGATTTTATTACGGTTGCCGTTATTCTGGAATATTACATCTCCAGTCTGGAATCTCCAATTTCGAGATTTGACGAGTATGTAAGTGGTAAAAGAGAAGTATTTTCCAGAAAAGAAGAAGCCGGTTTTGAGCTTTTTCGAGGAAAAGCCAATTGTGCATCCTGCCACTCAACATGGAGATTGTCCGACGGAGAGGTATATGATATTGGCTTAAAAATAGAGTCAAGTGATCCTGTTTTTTTTAAAACTGGTAAACCATTATTTAAAGCTGTCGGGCTAAGGGCAATTGCTTCAAGACCACCCTATATGCACACAGGAAAGTTTAATACCCTGGAGGAGGTTATTGATTTTTATAACAGAGGGGGTGATATTCCAAGAACCACTGTCTCTGACAAAATAAAGCCCTTACACCTGACAGAAGAGGAGAAGGAACAGTTAAAGGCTTTTATGATCGCTCTCGATGAAGAACCCCCGCAAGTAAACTTACCGGTATTACCACGCTAAATAGAATTGGAAAGAAAGAAATTCAAAAGGGAGATTTAACATGAAATATATCCTGGCTGTTATTCTGGCTATTTTATCAGTACTCCTTTGTTTATATTATTTATATATTGCACAAGATGTTATTCTTACCAATGATCTGAATAACGCACGTGGTTACAACATAACGGGAAGCTGGCATGTCAGGTTCAGTGGTGATTATGTTAATTACGAACAAAACCAGGCACCGGATTACTACGTCTCAGTAGAAGATAAAAGAGGCAAGTTAGTGGGTCACTATGTAGCCTATGTTCCCGGCTCAAGGTATTTTCTTTATAAAAAAAAGAAGGACTTTATTGGAGATTTCTATAATGATCGGGTAACTGCCACATTTAATGTTGATGGTGAGGGACTGATTTACGTCGATCTTGAGAAAACTGATGATCCGGATATTTTAAAGGGCAGATACAAATATAATTCTGACGGGAGAGGGTTTCATGGCGATTTTCTGGGTGACGTTATTTTTGAGAAAAAGTCCAGTGAGTTAATTTACGATAGTGCCTATGAAAAAAAATTGTATGCAGAAGATGATAATACTTCTCAGTGAGCATGCCCTCCGGCAATTATCTTAGCTATACGAATTATCCTGGATGAGTCGGGTTCTAAAAATGCGATACTGGACGTGGGGGTTTTATTTGACCCATCAAGTACTGTAAAAAAAGTAATCACCTTATCTTGCCCTATTTCCATTCTGAATTTGACCGCATTGACAGATGCAGGATCTACAGAACCCTCTGCCCCACCAACCTCTACTCCCCCATCATCTGTTCCAAATTCATAGCCACCGGGATTACCACCAACACCCAAGCCATCATTTGTTTCAAAGCCATTATCTGCTCCAAAACTCCCACCTACATCGTAAAAATCTCTCGAAGCAAGGCTCTCTCTCCCTCCGTTGCCACTATCTCTCTTTCCACCTAAGCTATCTTTTCCTCCACCGAGACTATCTCCCTTTCCAATGAAACTATTTCCCTCTACCTCTACCCCTACTTCTATATCACCTCCCTTTCCAGAAGTACTGCCTCCATTTCCAGCAAGACTATCCCCCATTCCACCTGTACCACCTCCATTGCCACTCATATGATTTCCTTCCTCACCGGCACCACCACGACCACCACCACCTCCTCCTATAATGGTTGCCCCACTAAACTGTCCTGTATTTCCAATCTGAGTCCATCTGCCAAATATTATCTCCCAATCATTACCGGTGCATATGTTTTGAGAGCACTCATAAACAGAAAAATCCAGATCACCGGAGGTTAATCCAAAAATCTGGTTTATATTTTCCATGGATTGAAGGAAGGATATGGCTGATTCACGTCTGGTTCCAAACTCATCGCCACCAGTAGTAACATTTGCTTTCTTGTATCCTGCTAATGCCGCTATTGCAAAATATTCACCGACGTTCTGCCCTTCAAGCCGGGACTGTAACATAAAATGACTATCAACAGAGAGTACAAACAAAAAAAGCATTGCCGACATAAATATGGCAGTAAGCATAAGAACAGTCCCACCCTCATCGTTCTTTTCTGATGTATTTATAATACCACAAGAACAGAGAGGAAATTTCATAGATTCACCTTTCTTAAAACTGACTTTGCTTCAATACCAAAACCACTAAAGAAGAAAAGTATTTTCTTCTTTACCCGTATTGACAAAGTGACCGTTTCGTTACCTGGCGCGTTATCATACCTGGTGGTGATATTTATTGATTGCATATCAAGGCTTTTGCTATCTGCCATTATCGCTCTAATTGTTCTAAGCTGAGTGATAAAATGCAGGCACCAGGGGTTACTGGGGTCACCCTCCATACAACTTTCACCACCGCTTGAGTAAAGAATATGTTGACCATCCCCTACTGAAACAAGATTTGTGTACTGATTCGGCAGTGGTTCATCCGGGACTGTTGCAAAATAAATTGCGTTATCCCGCGCAACCTGGGCAATAAAAGTATGGCTTTTGGTATATGCAAGAAAATCAGTACAAAACAAAAAAATCATAATCAAAACAGGAACTACTATAGCGGTCTCTACGAAAATTGAACCACAATCATTTTTTGTGATTATGCATGAGCAAAATGAATTGTCTTCACTGGATTTCATGTTTCTTAAGATTCTTTATAGCCCCTAAAGCTACACTGTTTGTCGACAGTTATTTCGATATTCTTTAAACAAACACCAAAACAGATCTCATCAGAAGTTATGCATAATCAGGATTGAAGTGATGCCTGCTTTACTCAACCCAAATCCAATAAATACCTGAATTTACATTACTTCTACAGAACCCAACAAGACTTGCATCAGAAATCACCAAAGTCTCATCAAAAGCTTTGAACAGCTCAGATCTATTAATTTAGGAATATTTCTCATGGAACGTGCCATTATCACTGGCTGGACTGGTACTTTATTTGCCAAAATGGCAAGTCACACTCTTCCCCTGATAGAAGAATATGCAAATCGACATGGGGCGGGCTTTGCCTGTGGGAATCTTCTGGGAGAGCGTCCTCCTTCATGGAACAAGGTCCTTCTGATCTTGCAGGCACTGGAACAGGCAAAGGAGGTTGCCTGGATAGACTGTGACGTGGTGATTGAGCGGGGGCATCTTTCCATCTTTGATGAAATGAAAGCAGGAAGCTGGCAGGGCGTGGTGGAGCACGAAACGGAGTGCGGCACGGTACCAAACTGTGGCATCTGGGTTTTAAGACAGGAGATGATACCGGTACTTCAGGAAATCTGGAATTCGGGAGAAAACATCAACCACCCCTGGTGGGAGCAGGCAAGTATAATCACCAAAATGGGTTACCTGGTAAATCATACCAATGCAAGACTGCTGGAACCGGGAGAGCTCTATCATAAAACAAGCTTCCTGCCTCAGGAATGGAATCATCACCCTTCAGACATAAGAAGAGTAAAAGAACCATTTTTCCGCCACATAACCATGTATCAGGATCGGCTGGAAGTAACAAAAATGTATGTTTCTATTGCTGAAAAAATAAAGCTTTCCGAGAATTCCTCCTCCCATCCATTTCTGTCAGAACAAACAATTCCTTCTCAGGTAACTTCTACCCTGACAACTTCTCCTTCTGCAACTTCTTCCCCGGCAAATGAAAATCCAGTCCATGAGAAGATAGCTAAAGCTCCAAAAGGTCAGTTAAAAATTCTTGTCCAGTCAAGAAGGAATCTTTTTCATGCCAAGGGCGGTGATACCATTGCCTTGATGCGTTCCTGTGAGGCGCTGCAAGCGCTCGGGGTTCAGGTAAACATTGACCCTGAGGGAAAAGAAAACCCAAGAGAATACGACCTCCTTCACCTCTATAATTTTGCAACCCCTGAAGAACTTGAGCCACGTGCAAGAAGAGCAAAAGAGCTTGAGGTGCCTTTTGTCGTAACCACCCTGCATGAAGACCTTGATGCTTTTTTCCCGAAAATGCGGCTATATGGGGACACCCTCACAAAACATCTCCACGGGGAATATTCTCATATTCCGTTTGAGGATCTACAACAAGCAGTTCTTAAAGCTCTGGGAGCATACCCTAATACTATAATCAGGGATAATTCCTTTGTTGCCAGACACGCAGAACTGCTTCTCAGTTCAGGAAATCAGGAGACCGCACTCCTTGAAAGGGATTTTTCAATCGCAAAACGCATTGAAGCAGTAAAATTCGGGGCAGATTCACTGCCTGATATCGAGAAAGACCTTTTCTATAATAAATACCAGATCAGTGATTACGTACTCTGTGTTGGCAGGATTGAGTGGCGAAAAAATCAGGCAATGCTTTTAAAGGCGCTTGAGGATTCTGAACTTCCCGTGGTTCTTGTTGCCGGGAACATGACGTACCAGCCTGAGTATCAGGAAGCAGTTTCAAAGTTTCAGAGAAAAGGAAAAACCCTTATTGTTTCAAACCTCACAAGAGAAGAGCTTACAAGTGCCTATAAAGGGGCATTGGTACATGTGCTCCCGAGCTGGTATGAGTTACCGGGGCTTGTAAGCCTTGAAGCAGCAAAATGCGGAACACCTGTGGTGGGAACAACAATGGGAACTTTAAGTGATTACATGGGAAGAGATGCAACTTACTGCAATCCTGAGTCTCTGCAATCTATCCGTTCAGCAATTGAACTTACGATTAATAAACCAATTGATCGAAAGCGACTTATAGAGAAAGCATCCCGGTACACCTGGGAGAACACAGCAAAGAGTCTTATAGAGGTCTACAACTTCGCTCTGAATAACTACAAACCGGAAAACACAAAAATATTGAACACATCCATCGATTCGAGGCATCAAAATATAGAGACAGGGGACAATCACAGTATTTTTAACCAATAAATACAACCTCTTAGCCCGTTACAATTCTTTTACAAAACAAAGACCAACATCTTACACAAGGGTGACAACTAATCTTTAACTTCAGGCTACTCTTCCATTCACAAGGGGGCAAGTTGTGCGGCTCTCTCGTTTGGAAGGAACCTTAAAAGACTTATTAAAACGGAAGAACCTGAGGAGTATTCGAATCATGGCTGCAAAAAGAAAACTACAAGAAACTGAAATAATCGAGGATGAAGTTCTAATAAAGAAAATAGCAAAAGGGTGTGAGGAAAGTTTTGCTGAAATCATTTCTCGTTACGAAACAAAAGTTCACAATCTGGCAATGCGCCTCACCAGAAACCCTGAAGACGCAGAAGAAGTGCTTCAGGATGTATTTATTACCGTATACAGAAAAGTTGGCAGTTTTGAAGGAAAATCAAAATTTTCAAGCTGGCTTTACAGAATCACTGTAAATGCAGCATTTATGAAGCTCAGAAAGAAAAAGCAGGAAAAGGCTATTTCTCTTGATGAGGTGATCACCTCAATTGAGAACCAGCCAATCACTCAACCCACCGCATTTGGCGCCCGGGCGGATTCTCTTGCAATTGATAACGAAGTGCGGGGTGCTCTTGAAGGAGCAATCGGAAGGCTTCCGGAGGATTACCGCGCGGTATATGTCCTCAGAGACGTCGACGGATTATCAAATAAAGAAGTAAGTGACATACTCGGTCTTAGCATACCCGCAGTAAAGTCACGCCTTCACCGCTCAAGAATCATGTTACGCAAGCGACTAAGGAAATTCTACGAGGATTTCGCCTTAGTCACAAAGAAAAAGAAACAAAATCGTGCAACCTTAAGGCACGCCGCGTAATCTAAAAGATATACAGTTTTTTAAGGTTTCATAAGGTTCTTCCAAACAGCCTGGGGTCGCAGCCCCCAGGCTGTTTTTTTATGTAGGGGCAAGCCCTACTCTTACATAAAAAATTCAATATTTACAACATCTTAACAACATCATAAACTCTACTGCGAATATACATGAAAATCAGAAGTGTTACTTCGAATAAGAAGAATACAAAACAATAAAACACAAAGTTCTTGTTTCATGTGATCGAACTGAACGTCTCACTGAAGATGGTATCCTGATACTGCCATATCGGGATTTCATAAAAAAGCTTTGGGAAGGAAAGTTTTTTTAATGCAGAACTCAAATACATATAAAAGAAAGGGGACTTATAAAGTCCCCTTGAATGTTAAACCTTTATAAGGAGCTAGTTAGCTGCCTCTGGCGCAAAAAACGGTATAGAACCGTTTTTTGCGCCTTTTGTTCCTAGACTGCTTACGTCTATATCCCTTTCGGTGTGCTCACTAAGAAGCTCAGTAAGAGACTTTTTCTTAATCGCGTCCCATTCAGCGGTAGCAATTCCCTCTTCCCCTTCTAAAGCGAATAATTGCTTCAGAGCTTCACCAAACTCTTCGACTAAACGATCATAAAAACCCAAATCAATCCTGCCCGAGTGCACTGCTCTGGCAAGGATTTTTTGTGCTGCCAGGAGGTTTCGATCACCTTTGTAATGCTCGATTGCTTCCTTAACTACCGCAGCGATTGACTCTTTAGACATTTCAATCTCCTTCACTTTCACCTTCTAAAACAAAAAAACTATGGGCTAACTTCCCGTGAGATTCCTGATTCTCAAGAATCAGTCTCGCACGTTCCGCATGCCCATTAAAACCATAACCACCAGAACATAGTACGTTGTACAGACGAGCTTCCGCAAGACCGAAGGGAAATAAAATTCCCTCCGTTTGCCCGGCTATTTCTGGACCTAAATCCTGCGCTACATGAGATAAGGTATCGATTCCCAACCTGAAATGAGGAAGACTGACCTCACTTAAGGGGTGACTTATCTCACCTTTTAGAACACCCATTTGATAAGAGCCCAACATCTCACGTTCAAAACGCATGAGATACTGATAGATGAGAGTATCTTTTAACTCCTCAAAATCTTCTTCGTTGAGGCTTGAAAGTGCTCCAGCACGTCTTAGACAATCAAGATTGCCTTTCGACCACAATAAAATTGCCATTTCCTCAAAACTCATCCCAATATCCCAGGAAGCAATTTCACCAGCAATACCATACTTCACAAACAAAGCTCTAAGCATATTCCAGTTTTTCGCCTCATGAATCTGAGTGTGAATTTTTTTAATATTGCTACAAGACAATTTCAAAGACTCAACAAACAGCCATGACATTTGAGGAGAGATACTTTCCAGCAGAATGCTGGCTCCGGGTGCCGATTGACTGACAGCCTCAAGTTTATCGTACAGAGAATCAAGCTCCCTGCCATTTTCCATAATTGAAGCAATGCCCCAATTTGGATCGACAAGCATCCAGCAACCTTTTCCAATTTTATAGAGAACAGAAGAATGCACAAGCTTGGGCAAGCCCTCCTGAAGCTCCCTGTGATTCATTATGCGACAGAGACTCTCAAATCTTTTAAGACCAAGAATGAACCCACATTCATGATAGCACTCAAGCACGTGTTTACATGCAACTTCACGAGAGATCTGAAGAATATCGCTGCTATATATAAGAGGTGAAGTTGCAAGCATTTTTGCTTGACAGAGCTCACCAAATGCAACAAGAAGCTGAAACTTCCCAAGACAATTTGGTCTGTTATCTGCTCCTTTTTTTACATCCCACTGACCATACAAGCGAGGTAAAACCCGCTCGCGAGGCTGATCATATGAGTCTTCCCCATTTCTGTTTTTAAATGGGCTTCCATCAGCACGTTTCTCCGGGCAGAGCACTGATACCAGTTCTCTACCAATTTCAAGTCTCGTCCACTTGCTACCATGAATCCATTTATTAACAATTGCACGAAGAGAAATATCTGCACGCTCATCCCCCTTCATCCAAGGCATTGTTTCAGGTAAACACGCAGTTGCGGAGGTAAGTAATCGCGCAGCGAATTTACTAATATCTTTTCTACATTCCGGGCAGAACCTGAGATCATATGGATATGCCTCAGTGTATTCACTATCCGGACGTCGCAGGTGCTGGTTTCTGGCATGAGCACAGTAAGAACCAGCAGTATGTTCCGAATGAGAAAAAAGCCCAGGCTCAAAGTGGACACCTTCAGCCAAAGCCAAAACCAACTCAGGATGAAACATCTCTATGCTCCTTAAAAACCCTGGTAAAACCTAACGTCTACAGTCTCATTATTTAAAAAATCTGAGAAAGAACCGCTTGTAGAAGTACTAGAAATCCAAATAACAAACAAATTTGGTAGTAAGACAAAAACAAGCCCATTAAGTAAGCAAAAAAGGGAACTTAAGTATATTCAAGTAGTTAGATACAAGAAGTACAAAATAGAATACTTTTTGCTAGCAAAAATCATACAACATGTATGTTTTTTGCTAGCAAAAAACATCATATTTGTATTGAAAATGCCAGAAAAAGATATATAATACTCACAGTAATAAAATGACAGATTTTCAGTCACATAAAATATATGTTTTACCGAGACATCCTGAACGATTTAAAACTATGGAAAAATAATCCGCAAAGAAAACCTCTCATTGTCAATGGAGCACGGCAAGTCGGAAAAAGTACAATTCTGAAAGAATTCGGTAAGAGTGACTATCCAAATATTCACTATTTTAATTTTGAACTGGAACCCGCTCTTAACTCATTGTTTGAATCCTCGCTCGATCCATCCATTATCCTCAAAAATCTGATGATTAACAAAAATATTAATATCAACAAGAAAGATTTACTTTTTTTCGATGAAATACAGAATTCTCCAAAAGCATTGAACAGCCTAAAATATTTTCAGGAAAACTCCCCTGAGATTAATCTCTGTGCAGCGGGATCACTACTGGGTATTCACCTCTCGCATGAATCTTACCCCGTGGGAAAGGTTGATGAACTAAGCATGTATCCGTTGTCATTTAAAGAATTCCTGCTGGCACTGGACATGAAGATGCTGGCAGATGAACTAAGTGGCAGTATAAACAACTTCCTGCATGAAAAATTTTGGGAAACCTGGAAATTATATCTTATTGTGGGGGGCTTACCGGAAGTTATTTCTACCTACCTGAAATTCAGAGACAATGTATTTCAGGCGTTAAACAGCGTCAGGGAAAAACAAAAATTATTAATAAATGAATATGTAAGGGACATGGCGAAGCACTCCGGAAAAGCAAACTCTCTTCATCTGGAAAGAGTTTTCAGAGAGATACCGATACAGTTGGCAAAATCCCAGGATGATTCGGTAAAAAGATTTCGCTTTAGCGGAGTACTTCAGGGAGTATCCCAGTATTCAAGATTTGCTTCAGTTTTTGACTGGCTGCAAGGTGCAGGACTTGTATTTAAAGTACCTCTTGTAGATTCAGTAGAAATCCCACTTATACAACACGTAAAAGAAAGTAAATTTAAGGCATACCTTTTCGATACGGGGATTCTCTCCGCATTAATTGACATGCCCGTAAAAAGCCTGCTTGATTTTAATTTCAACACCTACAAAGGATATCTGGCAGAAAATTATGTTCTTCAGGAGTTAATGTGCAGAGGCGTTAATTCCACTATTTATGGATGGCAGGGAAAAAATGCGGAAATCGAATTTTTGGTTTCCGGGTTTTCAGGTATAATCCCGATTGAAGTAAAATCCGGTAGTGTTAAAAAAGCAAAAAGCTTTGCATCCTACATCAAAAGATACTCGCCTGAAAAAGGAATAATCCTTGGTAACACCACTTCAAGAAAAGACGGTATTGTATTTCGTGAACCAATATACAAAGCAGGTGTCGTAAACATATAACGCCTCACACTGGAAAAATAGCGTGCCCTGAGCCATTTGATTTCGTTAGCCTTGTCATAGTATTTCGAGTATACTTTTCTGTTATGGATAAAACTTACTTAAACAGCCTTCAACACCTGAAAGACCTGGCGGATTCATTGCCACGAACAAGGACTATGGCAATCGCTAAAATTGATGCTCTCATAAAACTGAATATGGGATGGGAACACCTGCAACTCGATAAGAACCTCAAGGAACACCCCTTTTTACTAACAGAACGCCTGGTAAATAAAGCGATTGATGACCTGAATACATGGGAGGCGCTCAGCTTCTGTGATGGACAAGTCCTGATTGGCTTTGAAGACAGCTCTGAAATGGAAAAAAACCATAAGGAATTATTTCAATCCTTGTGGACTTCGTATGAACACTCTCATTATCTGGATAGAATAGCACTTTATGATTTCAGACTATCTGTAAATAATATTGGCGGTGAGGTACTAAAGGGGAAAAGAGTGATAGATATGGGCTGCGGGCATGGAAATTTCGCCCATGCCTTGATACGTGCGGGAGCAAAAGAAGTCCTGGGGGTTGATTTCGGTACTGACAGTATAAAGTACGCGCTAGCCGCCAGAGATATGCTGAACATTGGTGAAGATATAATCAGGTTTGAACTGTCCAGCGTTTATCAGGTCAAGGAGCCTGATCAAAGCTTTGATTTTGCCGTTCAAAATGGTGTCTTTCACCATCTGGAAAACGAGGACATGGCGTACCGTGAGATGCACAGACTACTCAAACCCGATGGGCTTGCCTGGATATACACCGAAGGAGAGGGCTCCATTGCAAGAGACCTGTTTCAGGTTACCGTGCAAATACTATCTGATATACCTTCTTCTCTTGTAAATGAACATCTGCAACATACAGGATTCTCCATAAACAAAAGGTACCACCTGGGTGACAGTCTTAAAGCCGTCTACAAAGCAACAAGCTGGAAACGCCTGACTGAAAAACTAAGCGGCATAGGTTTTGGCAATTTCAAAAGACTTAAAGGCGGTATGCCGTATGATCTGGATATATGTGAAGATGACCCATGGGCTAAAGAGAAATTCGGGGAAGGAGACATCAGACTTCTAGCAACAAAACTCTCCTGACCTTAACACTTTTTCATAAACGCCTTTTAACAACACACTCCACCCCTATCACATTCAGTTCCTGAGGTGTCATCTTTTCAAAAAAATGAGGTGAGATCTGGGTAACAAATCCTTCTGGCATTTCAGAAGATCTTTGCTGATATGAAAGAATTTCAAAACCGACCTGTTCAAGTATAAATCGTATCTCGCCTGACCTGAGCCGATTACACACCCCATCTGACCACTCTGCACCTTCAGACAAAAAAGACCAGTAATGATAATCATTACTTTCATATGCACGGTGATCAACCAGATCAATAGAATGAAAAGCGATTCCCCCGGGAGCCATGATGGAGAACAGACGCTGCATCGCCACTTTAAAGTCAAGAAAGTGCTCTAACACCGCCCGGGAAGTCATAATATCAATACTGTTTAATTCAATCCGGGGACTGTGAATATCGGTAACAACATACCCAAGTGGTAAATGAGAAATCCCTTCTATCAGCTTTCCCTGTTTCAATGCCTCCAGATTAAACTGTCTTACTCTCCCGATAAATTCACTGTCAGAACAGGCTGACCAGTTCCACTTTTCAGGAAAAACAATACAGTCGGATAAAAGATCGTATAAAGCCTCAGCCGCCCTGACATGATCTGAATGTTCCAGATCAAGCGAAATGGTAGAACGGGCACCATTTAAAAACATAACCGCAGCAACACCAAAAGGATGAAAGGTGCCGCATCCAAGGTCACAATACCGTTTATCCTGCACCGTCGAATATTTTGAAATATAACTGAAACCTTCTTTTGCAACTTCAAGTACCCTCTCCGGACCATACCTCCATGCAGAGTTTGTTCCCAGTGTTCTTCGGGAAAAAGTAAAGTACTTATCCAGTTCCGACCAGTGAAGTTGTGAAGGGTTCATAGGGTAGTGTCCTCTGTATCAGTCAAGAAAAATACTTCCTTCAGGGGTGTACGTAGGTGATTTTTTTGCCGCATCTATTGCCCCATAGTAATGACTTGCATAGGGTTCTAAAGATAACTGATGCAAAATTGATTTGGCTTCATGCACTACCCCGGTATATGCAAGTGCCGCAGCTAATTGCATTTTACCAAATATAACCTGCCTGGTATCTCCTCGCAGGGAAGCGACATGGACGATTGAATTGAAAATATGTCTGAGCACTTCAGATCCCAGTTGAGCAGGGGCATCGGGAAATCTATTCAGGATATCTTTTTTTGTAATAACTTTCTTCATCCTGAATACATACGTGTTATCTACCATTGCAATTTGATCAAAGTGATCTTTAAAAATTTCAACAAAAGCGGGGATCCAGAAACAGCTATACCATCCATAATCCTGAAAAATCACATAGGCACCAACTTCCATGGCATGAGCCATTTCAAGAAAAAAAGCTTTAGTTCCGTACCAGGATTTACACCCATCAACAAAAACACATTCAAACTTCATATCTTCAGCAACAGTAAATATATTTTCAATCTGAGTGACTCTTTCCGGGAGATCAGGAAGACCAGAATTCACAACACGTAAAAGCGGATAATAGTCCTGATCTTTGTGAATTAAGGTAAATATATCAAGAAAAGGTCTTTTTTGATTCGGGTTTGCTTTGAATTCGTTTCTCAGAGATGAGGGTAGAGCTCCTGCATCAAAGAGTGGGGCAAGAAAGTTGCTATACTCTTCACCGGTATAATAAGGCGCAAACTGGTCATAGGTATGCAGCAGGTGCTTCTTTTCGTCGTACATGGGATTAGCTCTCATCCCCAGTGCAATGGCTCTGCTTGTACCACCAAGAAAGGGTCCTATTTCCAGTACGTCCGCTTTTCCAAACCAGAGATATTTGAAGAAATTATAAAGAAAACGCCGTTCTTCTATCGTTGTTTCGGAAGGGACTTCATTAAGTCGCTTCTCTATTAGTGAGTCTTCCACTGAACTGCTTAAAAGCCTTCCAATCACACCCGGCAACTTGTTGTCACCAATCGCAAGCTGAAATTTTTTATTTGAAAGGATTTCAATTACCGAAGTTTCCATAAGAAAGTATCCCTGAGGATTAAAAATAAGTTGTTTAATCCGATTTTTATTTGATGAAAAAAATGTGATTTGAGGTTCATTTTTCAGCAGAAATCCAAAACACACAAAAACCGCAAACCAGCAAGGATAAACGCATAAAATGAATACACTTTCTCTCCAACCGCATCAAAACATTAGAGATTTATATAAACTTTGCACCTTCAGGAAAAAAACAGACAAGATGGAGATATCTCTTCCTCCCGTATTACATTTTCAGCAGAGTTGTCAGCAGGACACGGGGTGGGCAGATCACTACGGAGCCTTGCATGTCGCGGCGCACTACTGCAACATAGAATCTCCTCCACTCCCATTTCCTCATTTATGGCAACACGGATGTATCGCCCCCTGGGTGAGTAACCCGGCTTTTCACATATACAACTATCATGCCCCGTATGATAAAAAATTGTTTGTTGCGAGAAAAGACGAAGAACTGATGCTGAAAAATCTAGGGTATGAAAATGCCAAAGCCATTGGCTTACCCATGGCATATGTACCAGAGACAAATCTTAAGAGAATACCACGTTCACTGTTAATAATGCCACAACACAGTCTGATCGGTACAGAAATCGGAAGTGATCAATTAAGAAGAGAGTACATACACTCGCTCGTACCGTATCTGTCTCAATTTGATATTGTTGCAGCTTGCGTCACTGCAAATTGTATTCAGAACGGATTTTTTGTAAAAGACTTTACCTCCGTTGGAATCGAAATACTCGCCGGTGCAATCACCTCCGATGTGAATGCATACCTCAGAATACGCTGCCTCATGGAGCAATTCGAATCAATGACCACAAATGCATGGGGTAGCCATGTGGGATATGGGCTATATTTCGGTATGAAAACAAGTCTTTTTGGTCTCCCCTTCAAGAGAGAAGATAAAGAGAGCATGAAAGATACTACATTTGCGGTAATGTCCCAGGAAGAAAGAAAGAAAATATACGAAGAAGATGAGTTTGGACCCCGGGAGTTCCTGTCACACCTTTATACAGAACCTCATCTTGGAAAACAGGACTATGATCTTGGAGCACAATTAATTGGTGCTGATAATAAGTGTTCACCTGAAGAGCTAAAAATGCTATTCAATTGGTAATACTCAAATCTCCGTATCAATAAAAAACTGATTATGTCTGATAACTACCTGAAAAATGTCAAAGAATACTGGTCTTCGGGATATCCATCTGAAAACATAGAGAGTCATATATTCCGATTTTACGGAAATGTTCTCAGAGACCATTTTGGAGTATCAGGATCCGGACATGAAAAATTGCTCGATTTTGGCTGCGGGCAAGGTGCTGCGATCAATTTTTTTTCATCAAAAGGATTTAATGCCTTTGGTGTGGATGCAAGCAAGAGTAATATCGATCATTGCAAAAACCGGTATCCTGATCTGGCAGAAAATTTCCATCTGGTTCCCCATGAACCCGAAATAACTGATTGCTGGTTCGGTGGAAATTTTAAAATCATAACAGCAATACAGGTTCTCTACTACTACAACCCTGAAGACATCAGCAGGAGACTGCACAACCTTTACGAACAAATGGATTCAGGGGGAATACTATATGTTTCAATGATGGGAACAAAGTGCTGGTTCTATGATCACGCAAAAAGACTTGATGATGGAATGTACCGGGTTGATTTGAGCTGTTCACGATTTACTTTGTCTGATTACCGGATTACTTTTGTGCACTCCGAAGAAGAGCTTATTTCTCTTTGCAAACCATTTACCCCTGTTCACATAGGTGAATATTCAGCAAAATATCTTAGCGATGAGGGTTTAAGTTTTCACTATACTTTCATAGGAAGAAAATGAAAAAGATGAAAAATACTCAGGTAGACGCCTACAAAGGTAGTCGTTCTCCCAAACAACATCATATAGAAACTCTTGATCTTATCCGCTCTCACTACCCTGATTTCAATGGCTCGCTACTTGATATTGGTTGTGCCGCAGGGGTTTTTGCGGAACTCTTCGCACACTCTTTTCCAAAAAGTTCTGTTACCGGAATTGACGTTAATGAAGAGCTCCTCGACATTGCAAAAACTGAGTGTGAAGCCATCCCCAATATTACCTTTGAAACAGGTGATGCGATACGGTACAAAGCAGAAAAACAATTTAATGTAATCACTGCCTCTGGGGTATTAAGTATTTTTGAAGATTTCACCGAACCTTTGCAGAGCTGGATATCCTGGCTTGCTCCTCAAGGAGTATTATGTATCTTTGGAGGGTTCAACTCCAGGAATATTGATAAAATAGTGCGATTCAGAAACAATTACACAAATGGTGAATGGGAAGGGGGGCTTTCTACTTATTCGATTCATACCGTAGGAGCTTTTCTGGATACTCTGGGGGTATCGCACTCATTCAAAAAATTTCACTTAAAAATCGACCTTGAAGAATCAGAAGATCCAATACGTTCGTTTACAAAAACAACCGTCACTGGCGAGAAGATAATCATCAACGGTGCAAATACTATTGATGAATACTTCCACCTTACAATAAAAAAGAAATAGGTTCTAACCAGTATATTTCAGGAAGGCACGCAGTGTGTATTTGGTACTGGGTTCCTGAAGACGCTCAAAAGTTTCTACAAGAAATCCCGCCCTGGACGCAAGAAGAAACAGGGAATTGCCACTAAAAACGTGAATATGGTCAATAACAAATTCTTCTCTCTGGGCACCATCCCTAAAAGCACATTCTGCATCGGGAAGTTCGATGTACACATAACCACCCGGGCGAAGGATTGAAGCCGTTCTTGCAAGCATTTTTATGGGGTCTCTGACGTGTTCAAGTACCTTGTTTAAACAAATCAAATCAAAAGATTCAGCAATGGAAATTTCAAAAAAATCACCTGAATAACAAGGTATCTGTATTTCATCTTTTATATGCCCGACTGATGCAGTGTCAGGGTCAAGAGCATGAACACTGAATCCAAACTGCTTCATCTGCCAGGGAAAAACGCCAAGCCCCGAACCAATATCCAGCACCCTAATATCTTTAAAAGGAACGGAGGGTTTCCTTTCAGAGATAAATGATTTTATATTCTCACACCTTCCGTAATTGTCTGACTTACCAGAAGGTAGAGAAATAATCTTTTGAAAAGTCCTCTGCATTCCTTCTCTGTCAGTATAGGTAGAGGCATTATATTCCCCTTCATACAGCGCACCAAGCTTCATCTCATGCACAGATTCCATATGAAGACAAACAGAACACTGCACAATCTGGCGAAAGTAGCCGGTCGTATCAATTGATTTAAACACAGTCTCCAGAGGAGGTGGACTGCGGTAGGTAAATACACTCTTATATTCTAAGCTACCACAAAAGGCGCAATGTTTATCTTTTAGTGGAATCATTTGTTACAAGTTTTTCTTCCAGTGTAAGTAAGGACTCATCTGTATCAAGCCAGCTTATGATTTTTATAGACTCCTCTTCAAGATACTCATAGAAGGAACTCTCCTTTCCCCCTTCTACCAGCATAACATAAAATTTCCCGTAAGAGTTCTTAACCAGTACTCCCCGCAAATTAAAAGAACTCAATCTTCCGTTCAGAGATGGCGTCGCATAAAACCCCCAGTTTTTTCTCGCCACATCATATTCAAGATCTGAAGCCCTCGCAGAAGCTGCTGTGAATGTTACTTGTTCATTTTCAGACAACTCGATACGGGCACAATCAAATATGGTAATTTGATTTTTTGCCCCGGTCATATATTCCCGTGGAGGTTTAATTTCTTTAATTTTCATGCCAGTTCCAGTCTTTAATTAAAAAATCCCTGATTTTCCAGATTCCGGATTCTCGTTTCCAGATAGACATATTCCTGAAGCTTTCTGCTATTTCATAAAATGTTTTTGTAGAAATTTCGGTAAAAGAGCAGAAGAGTTCAATATCTTTAACGGGACGTTCTTCCCCTTTTTCTTTAAGAATTTCTATTGCCTTTTCTCTCGTTATCCTTTTATTTCGTATTTCTATTGAAAGGTTATCAAAAGTCCGGGTCATTCCAAATTTATACCATTTTAACCAATGATGTATTGAAATAAAATCATCATCAATATCGGCATAGTTATATATTCCCGTTCTGGGGATATCGTGTACCTTAAAGCCGTGTTTTTGAGCCACTTTGAGACTTGTTTCAACATCCCAGGGGAAATAATGCCCGAGAAAGATCGCTTCCAGCCTGCTTGAATCAAGAACCTCATCGGAGGGACCAAAATAAGAAGCAAGATCTTTTCTGCTAAACTCCTTACCCACCCAATCTTCAGCAGTGGTACCATGAGTAACACCGAATTTTCGTAACCACGCAGACGTCAGTTTATGACCGGTAAGTGAATCATCTCCCCCCGAACCATATTCAAATGCGGAGTTTTCTCCCCAGACAATCAGAGGGATATTGAATGTAAGGGCAACTTTCAAGGGGATATTGAACAATGCCATGTGCATCGGAACAGCGGTTGCCCCAAAACGCCTGAACGCTGCAAGAAGAAATTTTTTCTCCACTTTCGGATTTATCTGCCAGTCAATGTGATCAACCCCGAGACTAACCAGATTATCAAGATTCTGCTGTCCTATGTTTGTTCTTGAAGGAGGTTTCCAGGTCACGGCAAGTGGTCTGAGACCATACTCAAGACAGGTCACCACTTGCCAGGTACTGTCTTTCCCACCACTTACCGGAATTACGCAGTCAAAAGATTGAGCCGTCTCACGCACCTTTTTAACAATTCGCTCAAACTCTTCCTTCCTGCTGTTCCAGCAGATTTCTTTTTGCTTTACCCTGCTCGCATGACAGGCATTACACACCCCGTCTTCCAAAATGGAAATACCGGCACGAGTATCGGGAAGAACACAATTAGTACACCATTTCATACAAGCAACTATGAAGATTCTTCAATAAAAATAATTACGTTTAATAAATTAAATATAAACTTACTATAATGATTTGGAATATTTTCACTATCGAATAATTCTGCCATTTTTTGCACGTCTATAATATCGGAAAAATGATGTTTTCTGTCGAAAACCTCTTCTCTTATCAAAGGGCTTCGAAGATCGAAAATCGAGTTAATGGAAGCATTAAAGCCTTTCTTTACCCGGTCAAGTCGTATACTATCAGGGAGAATCCCTTTAACACTTTCCCTCAAGAGATATTTTGCGTACCCATCTCGTATCAAATGCTCTGCCGGCACGGAATAAAGAAACTCACATAAACGCGAATCAAGGTACGGACTTCTGTTTTCAACCGAATAAAACATCGAATTAAGATCATCTTCATGCAACACCACAGGCACAATTTCATGGAAAAGCTCATTCATCATTCTGTTTCTAAGAAGTGAGTCAGAAAAGAATTCTTCGCTAAAAGATGATTCAAAATGAGGGAACTTTTCAGGATAAATCCACGACATAAATTCTTCTGAGTTGTCATAAATATGTGCTCTGAAGTGAGGGGTTTGTTCGTAAAGAAGAGGGTTACTCAAATGAGGATTCCTGACGTGTTTTTTTATTCCGGATTCCCAATCAGAGAGGTACCTATCATATTCGGGATGTCCACGTACCTCGTTAAGATGAAGCAAAAAGTGATCATAATAACCGGTAAAAATTTCATCCGCTCCTGTTCCCGAAAAAGCAACCCGAAAACCCTTCTCTGCAATTGATTCCGACAGAAAAGAATGTACAAAATAAGAAACCGTAGAAATGGGTGAGTCATGATATCTCACAAGATTTCTTAAACGTTCAAGATCAGGCTCGTGTTTCAGATGAATGGGTATATTTTCAACTTCTAGATCTTTAATCAAATTTTCGACATTTGAATACTCGTTATATCTTTCATCCGGGTCAATAATCGAAAAGGTGGTAAGATCCGCATTGAATTTTTTACGTGCAATAGAAACAAGACTTGAAGAATCGACTCCCCCGCTTAGACAAAATGCAAGTGGCACATCAGATCTCAGTCGTATTCTTATACTTTCATATAAATGATGCCGAACCCCTTCACACGCCTCTTTGAGTGACATTGGTTTAATAACAGAATAGGGCTTCCAGTATTTGGTAAGACTTTTATTCAGATAGGGAAGTCCATTCCGGGAAAAAGCAACACTGAGAACAGATGATGAGGGGAGAAACATTACTCCCTCAAAATAGGTATCACCTGTTTTATATAAAGACTTGTATCCTAACAAAAGAAAGCGATATATCTGCTCCTTATTGACCGGGAATTTCACTCCCGATAATGACATCAGGAATTTTATTTCTGATGCAAAATACAAACCGCTATCATTTTCAAAATAGTACAATGGTTTTTCACCAAAACGATCACGTGAAAGAAGTAATTCCTTTTTTTCTGCGTCCCAGATTCCAAGCCCCCACATCCCCTCAAAACTCTGAAAACAGTCAAACCCTTTATAATTATAAGATTGTAACAAAACCTCGGTATCAGAGTTGGTCTGGAAAACAGCTCCCTGTTTTTTAAGCTCCTCTCTTAACTCTACGTAGTTATACAACTCACCGTTAAACACAAGATGAGAAGAACCATCGGTAAAAGGTTGATTCGCGGCACTTGATAAATCTATGATACTGAGCCTTGAATGAAGGAAAAGGACTCTCGGAGTTCCCTCCATGTCGTTACTGCCTTCAACAACAGAATACGACTGAACATCGGGACCCCTGCGTTTCATCAGGGTAAGGGTTTTCTCAATTCGCTCCTCCGGTATATGTTGCCACCCGATATACCCCGCAATTCCACACATATGTTACCCTGATTTAAAAATATACTTTAGTAAGCTTACACTGCCATATTTTCCGGTGTCAGAAGCGTACCTTTTTTAAGGTCGGTCTTTATTCTTTTACCCAGTACCATGTCCTCACTCCCCGAAGGGATTCCCGTTCCGGGTCTTATCCAGATAATATCACTCTCGGTAAGCACTTCACCCGCTTCCATATCCCGCCCAAGTGCGATAGAGCGCCGTAACATATCAGGAGCACCTTCTTCACATGCCTGGGGAGCACGTACCCCGCTTCCCATCATTTTCTCAAGCTTTCTTATCCGCTCTACCAAAGTCTTAAACTCTTCAGGGTCAGCCGATAATTGATGATCACGAAAACTCGAAAACTGTTTATCAAGTGTAAAATGTTTTTCTATAATCCTTGCCCCGGCAGCAACGGCATAGACACAGGCATCAATTCCAAGTGAATGATCGGAATATCCTATAGTAGCATTTGGAAACTCTTTTATAAGGGTGCTCACTGCACCAAGATTAACCTGATCATCCGGAACCGGGTATGAAGAAACACAATGGAGAAAAGAAAGTACTTCATGCTCTTTCGACTCACCGGCAAAAGACAAGACCCTTGAACGAACTTCTTTAAGTAAGGATACATCTGACAAACCACTTGAAATAATCATCGGCTTACCAAAAGACGCAAGTAAGTCTATAAGCTGAATAAAAGAATTATCACAGGAAGCTATCTTAAACACATCCTGTACACCATCAAGAAATTTTGCACTTTCAAGATCCAGAGGAGTTGAAAAAAATACAACCCCTAAACGCCTGGCAAGATCAGCAAGTCTTCTAAAATCATCAAAGGAAAGCTGAAAACGCTTCATTCGTTCCATACGTTCCGGATCAGCCGGTGAAACAAATAATTCAGGAATGCAGGTTTGAAACTTCACCCCGTCGGCACCCGCTTCAGCGGCAGCCTGAAGCATTTTTTCGGCAACAGAATAGTCACCTTCGTGATTATTTCCAATTTCAGCGACAATAAAGACTTTTTCATCCACATTATGATTAGAAATTTTCATACACATCCTATTCTAAAAAAAACGATCACCACTCTTCAGTTTTCTTGAAGAATCTCCTTCGATCTCGTATTCCGTTATAAAAAGAGAGCCTTTCTTACAAACAACATAGGGACCCTTGCCTTGTATAAAACAGACTCTACCCGGGGTCCCCGATACCGCCATCTCTGATGGCAGAGCCCCGAACACTCTCACTACGGTTGACTCTTCAATATACCCCCATGCACCCGGATAAGGACGAGTAATCGCTCGAATAAAATTATACGCATCTTCAGATTTTAGAGAAGAAAACAATATATGACCATCGCTGTCATTTCTCTGGTGCCAGTACCTGGCACGTTTTTCATCCTGAACGACAGGAGTAAAAGAGCCACTCCGAAGTTTTTCTAGCGCTTGCTCAACCAGCTCCGGAAAAACCCTGTTTGCCTCCTCGTGGAGGTCTCTAATATTTTGTTCACGCCCGATTGGAATACGAGTCTCTGCAACAATCGCTCCGGTATCTATGCCCGTATCCACCTGAATCACTGACAAGCCCGCATATTTCTCACCATTAAGAATCTGCCAGTTTAAAGGTGAGCCTCCCCGATATTCGGGAAGTCGCCCGGCATGCAGATTAAGGGTCATGCCGGCAGGTATTTCAAGAATCTCTTTTTTAAAAATATCAGAATATCCCGCAATCAAAAAAATATCAGGCTGCAAGGATGAAAGAAAATCAATTGTTACAAAATTATTAACATTCTCACAGACATGATGAGAAATATCTGAAGGTAATGAAAATTTTTCTTTTGAAAACCAGGGGGGAGTTACCACACAGGAAAACTCATAGCCTCTCTCGTATAAATATTCGAAAACTTTAAATCCCCTTGAGCCATTTAAAAATATGACTGACTTCATTATGAGCTTCCCGCTTCTCTTTCCTTTAGTATTTCAGGATACATTTCAAAAAGCCTGACATACCATTCTATATATTTCCGGTATCCTGTTTCCAGAGCCCAAGAAGGGGCATATCCGATTAATTCTTTTGCCTTATCAACAGAAAGTGTGCCTCTTGTCGGCACCAGTTTATCCCGTTCTTTTCGATTAATTTTCAATTCCGGAAAATATTCACGGAGAATATCAAGCATATTCTCAATAGTGCGTGCACTCCCGTAGGTCATATTAAATATTTGATTTTTTGAATTGGGGTTACTGATCACTTTGGCAATACCATCAACCAGATCGTCAATATAGGTAAAGTCCAGACTCTCACTTCCATCCCCTTCAACAATGTTGGGTTTATTCAGCAAGGCATTTTCAATAAAAATCTGTCCGACACGACGACTTATACACCGCTCTCCGTACAAGGCGGAAGGTCTTATAATGGTATAGGGAAGATCGAATACCTGATTATACGCAATCACCATTTTTTCGCCTGCAAATTTCAACGCTCCGTAAATTCCAATCGGCTCACAGATAGTATCTTCCGTAACGCAGCCCTCTTTAAAGTTTCCATAGACCATACTTGAAGAAAAAAATATGAAGTGTTCAACTCGCCCACGTGCATTATCAAGGGCATTTTCCAGGGTTCTCAAACTGTGATCAAAAGTGGAAAAGGGGTCTTTGTTCGAACGATTCGCATGAGAAACCGCCGCAAGATGAATAATAACGTGCGGCTCAAACCTTGTAAGACAGTGGGATAAACCGTGATAGTCCCTTGCATCCTGAACAAGAAGAGGTATCTCCGCATCAGTCAACAATCTCAGGCGATCATTCAGGATGGTGTATGCCAATTTAGGATGTGGCAGATTGTCGGTATTTGCAAGAACAGAAGTAATGTTATTAACTTCAAGTCCATCCACAATGGAAACCTCAGCACCAAGTTTTTTCAAATACAGTGCCATATTATGTCCAATAAAACCCGCACCACCTATAATTGAAATTCTTTTTCCCGCTAAGGATTCAGTGTTCATGATAAAACCTCCCGCAATGCATGGCTAAAAACTTCAGCAATTATTTCCATATCATCAATAGAAAGATGGGGACCTACCGGTAATGCAATTGAGCAATCACTCAATCGGGCAGCATTAGGATAGGCAGAAGCATCATACCCGTACTTCTTTGCATAATAACTCATACGAGGCACAGGCTGAGGATAGTACACGCTACTCCCCACCCCCTTCTCCGAAAGAAACGCCATTATCTGAGGACGAAACGCTGCGAGCTTCTCATCCAGTACTACCGATAAACAATAGTACGAACTCTGAATACGACTTTGGGATTGCGGAAGTATTGTAATCCCGGGGCATTTCGAGAGAAGTGTCGAATGTAAAGTTTCAAAATTCTCTTTCCTTTTTTCAATAAACCGATTTGCTTTTTTGATCTGTTCAACTCCAAGCGCCGCATGAATTTCACTCATACGATAATTTAAACCAAGATCAACCGTATCGTACATCCCGGGGATTTTTCTTTCTCCATGAGTACGATCTACTCCAAAGGCTTTTTTAAGTCTCAAGACACTGCTTAGAGAGGTATCTTTAAGGATAATCATTCCTCCTTCGGCAGTAGTGATATGTTTTACAGGATAAAAAGAAAAAACTCCGGCATCACCATACAAACCGGTGTGAACACCATCCACATATGCCCCAAGTGACAAGGCACAGTCTTCAATTACACGTAAAGAATGTTTTTCTGCAATTTGCATCAATTTTGGCATATCAAGCGGCACACCAAGATAATGCACTACAGAGATAGCTTTTGTTTTACTGCTGATCTTTTCTTCAATTGCAGAAAGATCAATATTACCCGTCTCCGGTTCAGCATCGACAAACACCGGAGTCGCTCCAACCAACTCAACCGCATGCGCAGTGGCAATGTGAGTCTGTGCCGGAACGATCACTTCATCTCCCTCGGAGATACCAAGTGCAATGTACATCAGATGAAGACCCGCGGTACAGGATGACACCGATATCGCATCAGGTGCGGCGGTATACTCCGCAAAGGCTTTTTCAAACTCAATTGATTTCGGACCATGAACAAGAATCGGATTATCCAGAATAGCCAGAACTGCCGCTTTTTCTTCCTCTTCAATGATAGGTTTACCAAATGGTATTTTCATGTCTCTATGATATCCTCTATACTATTGTATTCTACCTGTTCCCACTGCCTTGTTTCCAGTGATTTTTCTATTGCCAGAGAAACCGCCATACTTGAAAAAACATCCTCCGATGAGACGAAAAAGGGTAGTAGAGCAGGGTCTTTCTCTCCACTTAGTACATCAATAAAGCTGGTCAAAGAAAGTTCTTTTTGTGTGCTTCCCAAGGAAGCCTCCGCCGGCACGAATCCCCCTTTATTTGAGCCCTCTTTTGTATCTCTTGAAAAACAAAAAAACCCGTCTTTCATTGTCCGGATAAAGGTTCCTTTAGTGCCAAACACCGAAAGTGCATGATGGTGAGGAGTTACGCTGGAATAGTTTGAGCAGATTTTAATGGTCGCACCACTTCTGGTCTTTGCGATTGAACAGATAGTATCAGGAAATTTATATTGAGTTCCTGCGGTAGCCTTCTTGGTACCTGTAGAAATCACTTCAAGGACAGGGTCATCCGTAAGCCACCTGATAAGATCAATAAGATGAATTCCACCTCCATGTGAAACCGAGTAAAAAGGAATCTCTCCTCTCCATCCCTGTGTAATTTTCTCAAGTCTACCGTAGTTATAGTCTCCCTCTATATGATAAATCTCCCCAAGTTCGCCTGACTGAATTTTTTCCCGTAAAGATCGAAACTGCGGGAAAGTTCTCAAAACCAGATTTGAAGATAGTTGCAGTTCCTTTTTACGTAGCGTTTCTGAAATGGCATACAGTTCCTCGTGGTGAAGACAGAGGGGTTTTTCTACATAGACGTGCTTGTTATTTTGAAGACATGCGAGTACTTGTTCAGCGTGATAATTGTCATACGAAGCGATTGAAACCAGAGTAATATCGGTACTCGAAATCAATTCCATGGGATCGGTATAACAGCGGGCGGAAGGGAACTTCTTATGCACCTCAGAGAGCTTCTCCGGATTAAAATCACATATTGCAACAAGCTCGGAACGATTGTCAGAATCGTAAATTCCCGCATGTTTTTCACCAACGCCCAGTCCAATTACCCCTGCTGAAAGCTTAGCCATGTGATTCACTCCGCTCATCAAAACAGCGTATCAACTCTCTCCATGAGGGAATGTGGTTCCCATATTTCGCATATACCGCTCTGATCCGATGGTAGTCTTCCATGGTATCAATTGATAAATTACAAGCATCATAGTTTCCACCACTCTCCAGGGTTCCTATTCTGAATGATTCCGGTTGCTCGTAAAATATTTTTGTCACGTGTTCGTAATGCTCCGGGGTTTTCATCAGGGCATATGCGGTAAAAAAAGAACGGGATGAAATCACTTCCACGGATTGCCCTTTGGGAAAGGTGCGTGAAAAAATATTAGTTGAAATATCTGTTTTTTTCGCCTCGTGCATATTGATGATTTCATCAATCAGGGAGTAATCAATAAGAGGACTATCACCGGAAATCCTTACAAACGCGGACTCATCACAGGTAAGCAATAAATCACGAAAACGAAGAGCGACATTTTCAAGATCACCGCGGAAACATTCTATCTTGTCAGCATTGCAGAAATCTACAATCTCGATATCTTCTGTTTCTGTTGAAGTTGCAACCACGATTCTGGCAAGCTGTCTGGATTTTCGGAGCTGATCTATCACACGCCCGAGCACAGGACGATCTCCCAGAGCAAGCATGGCTTTACCAGGAAGTCTTTCTGAGGACATACGAGATTGAACGATTGCCAGCATGAAATCTTCCTTAAAAAATGCTCCTATTTTGATTCACATACGGGCAAAAATGATTCTTTGCGGAAGTACCTTTCGATAGAACCCAAAGCCCCTGCTCACTATCCCTTCCGGCAGGATTTAGCCTCAGTATTTTCTTAGCATTTTCAACCACTTAGCGCTACATGGTTTTTTCACTGAAAAACATAATTCTCCACTATATGTTTCCCGATTACCAGACTCGCCGTAGCCCCCGGGGAGGGGGCATTCAACACATGAACCTGTCTTCCCTCCCTTTTTATCAGAAAATCCATTACAAGCTCACCGCTTTTGCTCATAGTCTGGGCACGAACCCCGGTGTTACCTTTCTTGAGGTGCTTCAGTTCTATATCCGGAATCAGTTTTTTTGCTTTACTCAGAAATTTTTCTTTGCTTAGAGAAGTAGCAAATTCTCCCATCGAAAATTTAAAATTTTTCCCAAGAAAACGAATCAGACCGGGATAGGAAAGAGACTCAAAAACATCTCCGGGCGAAAAATCACTCAGTTGATATCCCTCTCTTTTAAAAGCAAGTACTGCGTTTGGACCCACCTCCTTTTCTCCCGTAATCATCCTCGTAAAATGAACTCCAAGGAAGGGAAATTGGGGGTCTGGAACCGGATATACAAGATGATTCAAAAGCCCTGCACCTTCTCCGGCGAGTGAATAATATTCTCCCCGAAAGGGAATTATTTTTGTATCAGATTTCACATTTGATGAGGTCGTATAAAGTCTGTCGGAATGAAGCCCGGCACAAAAAATGATATAATTGTGAGAGAAGTCTCCCTTATTTGTATGAAGTACGAGTTCGGATTCTGAATGAACGGAACAGGAAAGGGCATAGGTCGCAGAAAATATTTCTCCTTCATCTACCTGAATCAATTCGGAAAGCTTTCTCCCCACCGCCCTGAAATCTGCAATGCCTTCTTCCGGAACAAAAAGCGAAGAGTGTGCCTGCACGTACGGCTCTTTTTCCTTGAGTTCTTTTGTTGAAAGAAGTGAAAGTCCATGTAAACCATTTGCCTTTCCTCGCGCGGCAAGATCAAGAAGTCTCTCTGATTCTGTTTCGTTACTTGCCACCACCACCTTTCCACACACCTCATGTGAAATCTGATGTTCTTCACAGAAAGAAATCATTTCACGAATACCGCACACGGCAAGGTGCGCCTTTAAAGACCCGGGCAGATAGTAAAGCCCACAATGAAGAACCCCGCTGTTATTTCCAGATTGGTGAAGACAAATCGAATCCTCCTTCTCGTACACACGCACCAGAGTACGAGGCTTCATCCGTTGAAGGGCATAGGCGGTTGCAAGTCCCAGTAAGCCTCCCCCAACTATTCCAACAGAAATTTTTGAACTCACGATTGTTTACTACGAACCCACCTGGCGATACAGCATTTGTTCAAGCGCATGCAGTTTTGTTGCCCCTTCTGCCTGTGCTCCGCTATAGGTACCAGCCGTTTCACCATAGACCGCCCCCTTTGCTGCCAACAGATTATAAGGAGAATCAGCAACACAGGCACTGACAAAACCCTTTTTCAAAAATATGGTAGCCTCTCCACTTACTCTCCTTTGAGAGCTTTCAAGAAACGCCTGTAAATCTTCCAGATACGGGTCGAAAAACTTGGCTTCATGAATCAAACGACCCAGCTCATTGGAAATAAACTGTTTTGCCTGAATCTGATTTTGGGTAAGCACAAGTTTCTCAAGCGTACGATGAGCTTCGTATATGATTTCAGCAGCCGGTGCTTCATATGCGAGTCTGCCCTTTTTCCCGGGTATGGAAGTACCAACATGATATTTCTTTCCTATACCAAAACGGTTCCCGATTTCTATGGTCTTTTTTATAACCTTAACTGCTCCATGAACGATTTCTTTTCCATGAAGAAGTGAAACCGGCTCACCTTTTTCAAAAACGATTTTAAGAGAATCTTCAACCGCATCAGAGTCCGGGGTGCTGTACCAGGCAGTGTCCGGAATCAGCATGGAGGAAGTATGAGTTTCTTTCCCTCCAATTGAAACGCCCCATAAGCCCACATTGTAGGAATAATCAGAATTTTTTTCCTGAACACTTACTCCACGTTCACGTAAGTAATTATATGAATATTCACGAGAAAAATTATGTTCCCGAACAGGCGCTACGCACGTAACTTTTCCTTGCCCCAGTACGTGTATCGCAACATCAAAGCGGTACTGATCATTCCCGGCTCCGGTTGAACCATGAAAAATATACTCGGCACCCTTTTCAAGACATACCTCCAGGGACTTACTTGCCTGTATAAGTCGCTCACTACCTACCGATAAGGGGTAACCATCCCGGGTTACATTACCAAATATCAAATGCTTTATTACAGACTGGTAAAACCCTTCCTCTGCCTCGATATGAATGTGCTCATCCACCCCACATTCTTTTGCCCGAGCTGCAATACGGGCTTTTTCTTCTTCACTAAAGCCCCCCGTATCAACCGTACAGGTAATAACTTTATCAAGCTGATATTGCTCTCTGGCAAAGCAGGCAATAAAAGAAGTATCCAGACCTCCTGAAAACGCAATCACCCCTGTTTTTGACATAACTTAACACTCCTTAATAGGTAAAAAAACATCATCCCCTTTTTTAATCTGAAAAGGAGGAACTATCTTATAAGATTTTCCCTCTCTGAGTCCTTTCTCAATTTTTCGTTTGGCTTCTCCATCATACGCACTCATCAAGAAAGAATATTCCTCTTCGGGTCGGTCCTTTAGTGAATCAAGAGAATAATCAATTTCCTGTTCGTAAATAAAAGTCATATGAGTTCTTGGATGAAGCCATACAATAGCCTGACGAATGAAAAACTCTTTTGTGGTTTTACCATGAATTGACACTGCCGGGTTGTCATATTGGGTTATTCCCCTGAATTTTTTAGCCCCCAGAGCTTCCAGTGCAAGTGCTCTTGTATACGTTGCAATCCCAAGACTTTTAAGTTCAGGAATATGTTTTGCAAGACTAAAAAGAGAACACCCCTGCCATGTTTCCTTGTCCGCGGTAAGCCCCGCAGTCTGTCCGGATATCGGTACATACTCAAGGGTATCAAGATCTACCAGAGGATCTGAATCAAACTGGGCAAGAAGGTGATTAGGAATTTTTTTCTTCTCAAGCATAAAACCTATACAGGCAGTTTGCAGAATAACATAGTCTATATATACCCAGTTTGGCATGGAAAGATCCGCTTCAAATGCAAGAGTGTTAGAACGTATGTATGCCAGATGAAAATTTGTCTTATCAGGTCCGTCGCAAAAGGGAACTAACTCATGTCCATAAGGGCTCAAATTAAAACAAGGCAACAAATACTCTGACGTTGCAATGTAAGGAATACAACCAAAATCAAACAATGCCTTGATGCTCATAGCAGTTATTTCTCCTTTTTTGTTTATTCTCGGGAAGAGAGTTCCCCTGCAAAATTCTGCAATATCTCCGAATATACTGAAACAAGAACTCTGAGGTCTTCTATTTCAACACTTTCATTGGTTTCATGAAGTTTTTTAGCCGGGGTACCCACTTCAACAGTTGGTATTCCCTCAGCAGCAAAGAATCGACCATCAGAAGTGCCTCCATCAACCGATTCCAGAGTTTCAACACCAACAACATTTTTAATGGAACGAGCGATTATACCCCGAAAATTTTCATCCTTTGTATAATACGGCTTAGCCCCTTTAGACCACTCAATCGAGTAATAGCCACTATCCTGAGCGAGCACCTTTTCACACTCAGCAATAATATATTCACGGCTCAGCACCGGACCAAAGCGCATATTGAACTTAAGTAGTGCCGTCTCAGGAACCACGTTCGACGCACCGGAACCACTTTCCACTGCAACAAAATGAAAACTGACATCAGACCAGGGGTGTTCGCTTTTAAGCCATTTTATTTCTTTTATCCTTTGAGCAGCATCAAGTGCCCGATGCAGGATATTTGAATCTGAATGAGCGTATGCGGTATGACCTCCTTCTCCTTTAAAAGTTATGGTACAGGTCACACCGCCTCTTCTTCCTGTTCTGATACGATCTCCTGTTCTGGAAATTGCACTGGGCTCACCCACAAGACATGCCGAAGGAAATAAACTGAATTGTTTAAGATCATCAAGTATCATTTGTGCACCAAAAGCAGTTGTCTCCTCATCACTTGGAATGGCAATAACAACCCGAAGACCGGTCTTGATTTTCTCCCATACACTGACAAGTGCCACAACAAAGGCGGCAACAGAACCTCGCATATCAACCGCACCCCGACCATACAATGTCGTCTCATCACTGTATCCCGAAAACGGCGGGTGTATCCAACGGGATTCATCCCCTGCGGGTACCACATCGCTATGTCCAAGATAAACAAACACCGGTCCATCTGAACCCAGAGAAAAATAAGTATGTTCTTTTTCTCCTTTGGTGAGTGTTTTTGATTTTACACCACACGGCTCCAGGGCACTCTTAAGTAAATCGCAGAAAGCACGATCAGAGGCAGCACCGGTACCTGTCTGAATCAGTTTCTTACTTAACTCAAGAACATCAATCATTTAAAAAAGTACTCTGAAGAAGCACTCTCCCTGAAAACACACATTTAAGGGGGAATAATATCATAAAGCACGTCCAAAAGACATCTCCGGTGTCCGGTATTGGACTTTTCTGACAAAACCACCATCTTCCCCGTTTATAATATATAAATGTTTATTTTTACATTCGTTTTAGTCTTTTCAAGTGAGGTATCGGGAAAGTAAAGATACTATGAACTAAAGAAGCCACACCCAAAACTCCTGCATAACCAAACGAAAAATACCATGAAACAACAAAGTGAAGTTCTTACGTACAAACAAGGTAGTTTACTGACTCTTTTACTCATCTGGTCACTGATTTTCTTTTACGTACTCAGCCAATATAAACCTTACACTTTTGGAAACGCTGACCCCGGGTGGATGATCTTTACCTCTCAATCACTGGTGGAGGATTTTGATCTTGATCTGCGAAATCAGCTTGATCACGACATTTCAAATATTGAGGGACAAGTCAGTCTTGGGAAAAACGGTGAATGGTATCCGCTTCACGAGTGGCTTATCTCAGTTCTTGGTGTTCCTTTTTATTTTCTGTTTGGAGTAAACGGAACTTTACTTTGCAACATGCTTCTTAGCTTACTTATCGGATTTTACATGTACAAAGTCTGTGCGCTTCACTATAGTCCGTTCATTGCTTTTATTGGCTCTTCCCTCACTTTTGCAAGCAGCTTACTGCTTCACTACAGCTATTCATTTTCTGTTGACGTACTTGGGGCACTCTTTGCAACAATATCCTTATATTTCATGCAAAAACATAAGCCTGCCATGGCAGGAATACTCTTTTCGCTTACTGTTTTTGGAAGAAATCAATATCTGATTTTACTTCCTGCTTTTCTCCTCTACCTTGCTCTTGACAAAAAGAACGAAAACAAAAAATTAAACACCATATTTATATTTCTCCTTGGGGGTTTACCTCTTGGCTTACTTTTCTTTCTTCAGAACTATCTTATGTACGGTTCACCATTTCTTGCAGCATATAATTTCTGGCTCGATGTAGACCCGCTGACAGGAACTCTGGCACTCCGATCTCACAGTTTTGATAAGCACCTTCTGGAGGGATTATCAGAGATTTTGTTTTCAGCAAAAAACAGCGTCTTTACAGGCATCCCGCTTTTCCCCTTTGCCCTGATTCTTGGTTCAAGAGATCTTTACGTCAAATCCCCAGCCATGATTTACTTCATCACCTTTACTGCACTTACTTTAATTATGTTCTTCTCAATATACGTTGGATTTCCAGGAGAAACAGGTAACCGATACCTCATCTTTCTCGCCCCGCTTTCTGCCATACTTTTATGCGAAACGATTGAAAGGGTTTCGGGGTTTTCTAAGAGATAAGAATCTCTCCTAAAAAACGAAAGGGGAGAAGGGTTTTTCTTTTTTGTGCGTATAAGAACTCATATATATTAGAAAAACTACATTAGAAAAACAAAAGGAGACGCTCTAATGAACCTAAAAAACCTAATAACTACAGGAGCTTTTGCTTTTTCACTTTGCCTCCTTCCGCAGGTTTCTCTGGCGGACTGTTCTCATGGCAAAGGACATGGCTTTTTCAAGGAATTGTTTAAGGACAAAAATCTGAAAGAAATGAGCCCCGAAGAGCGAAAAGCATTTAAAAAAGAACGAAAAGAGAAGTGGGCTGCCATGAGCAAGGAAGAAAAACTTGCACATATAGAAGAGCGTCGAAAAGAACGACTAAAAAACATGGATGAAACATTTGGTTCCATGGCTGATGAGGATAAAGTAAAATTCTTCAATGAGAAGTTCTCCAAAAAGAGAAACTACATGGAAGAAAAATGGCAAAACATGAACGATGATGAAAAAATAGAATTCGTAGAAAATAAAATGTCTCACAAAAAGCACAAAGGCAAACACCATAAAAAATGCGATAAATAATTCATTTGAATACAAAAACGAAACATTCTGAAAAAGACGAGAAGCTGCTCTCAGACATTCGAAAGGGCAGCTCTCCCGCATTTGAAGAGCTCGTGCATACCCATGCCGAATATTTTTATCAGGTTGCGTATAGAATCGTATTATCCAAAGAAGATGCAGAAGATATTGTGCAGGAAGGATTTATGAAATTACTTGAGGGAAAAGCACAGTGGGATAAAGAAAAAGGGGCGTCATTCAGAACCTGGTTTTACAGAATCATTTGTAATCAGGCGATAAGCCACACGAGAAAGAAAACACATCAGCCGTACCAGGACACGGAGTATCAGGATACAGGAGAATCTCCGGCAGCAACACCTGAAGAGGAGCTCCAGAATAAAGAATCAAGAACGCACATACACCAGGCGCTAAAAAAACTAAGCGTCCCCCAAAGGATTGCAATTGAATTATTTTACTACAGCGGTCTACCTCAAAAAGAAGCCGCAAAAGCAATGCAGGTAAGTCAGAAAGCATATGAATCGTATCTCAGCAGAGGAAGAACAACCCTAAGAAAGGAGCTTTTGGAATATGTCAGATGAACTAAAGAGACAGCTTGATGCACTTGAAATACCAAACCCTTCTTCCAATTTCAAAAGCAGAATTATTGATGCCGCAAAAGAGAAAAATCGTTCCGTTCTCCCGGATCAAAGATCGTTCTTTTCATTTCCACCTGTATTTAGAAACGTGCTGCTACCAGCTTTCGCCGTAGCCCTGTTTCTTATTATACTAAGTCCCCAGGAGAAGAATACAGAAAAAAAACAACCCCATCTCCTTGCAGACATTTCATTTTTCGATGACTTTGAAGACGATTTTTTTGAAGATACTGTTTTTATGTTCTAAGTCAGCATCAGACAAAAGTTGATTAAAAACTTTTATCAGTGTAGTAACACTCGACATGAAAATAAATTCTGTCCTGCTTATCCTCTTACTTACAATTCTGCCACTCACAAAGCTTTATCCGGGAATGCTTTATGCTGAAACAAAAAATAAATTTACCGTTGGGCTTATTTTACCTCTTTCCGGAATTGCGGCGGATTATGGAATATCAATACAAAATTCAATCGCACTGGCAATAAAGGATAGACCAGAGCAATTTTCCAACATAAATTTTATATATGATGATGTTCAGTACGACACCAAACAGACCGTTGTTTCTCTCAATAACTTGATAGATTTAAGAAACATTGATCTTGCAATTACCTGGGGAGTACCTTTCTGTAAAGCACTCGCTCCTGTAGCAGAACGAAGAAAAATTCCCTTGATTGGGCTGTGTATTGACCCTGAAACCTCAAAAGACAGAAAGTACGTTATCCGATTCCTGAATGTCACTCATGAATTTATGGAAACTCAGATCGCATATCTTCAAAACAAAAACTATAAAAAATTAGCCCTTCTTGTTGCCGATCATTCTTATGCTTCCGAAATGAATAAGGCTTTTAATGCAAGCACTCCTCAAGACTTCACAGTGACTACCATTGATGGAATACCCTCAACTGAAACAGACTTTAGGACTCACATTATAAAACTTAAGCAAGGTCACTATGATGCAGTAGGAGTGTTTCTGTCTGTAGGACAAGCACCCGCATTTTACAAACAAGCATCTCAACTTAAGTTTACCTATCCCACATTTGGAACAAACATTATGGAATCTTACAGTGAAATAAAATCTGCACGGGGTAGTATGTCAGGAACTGTTTTTACAAACACCAAAATCAACTCCGAATATAGAAACCGATACAAGAAAGAGTTTGGGAATGAAACTCAGCTCGCATTTGGCGCCCCTGCATATGAACTTGCGATAACCATTGGGGAGCTTTTCAACTCCCTTAATGAAAAAATGTCAGCAGAACAGATCATGGAAACCTTGAGGTCTATGCCTGAAAAACAGGGCACTGCCTCAGGTCCCTATCGCATGCTTACTTCAGATGACTATGGTACTTATGTTCAATTTCCAATAGTAGTTAAAGAGATACAGGGAATGAGTTATCAAGAAGTAAATTCATCAAAATAATCATAACGAACTGTCTTTTATAGTGGTCCACCCTAGTTTATCGACTGTCACTCGATAAATTTATCGACTCGCAGTCGATAAAAATAAAAACATCACTATCTTATTAAGCTTTAACACATAAGTGTCTATAATTATTAAAAGTACGCCTTTAAACTCCCGGTGACACCTCGACATCTAATTTCCTGATTTCTGCAGAGCACTTCTCCAAAAAAGCTCACTAATAGGACTCGCAACGGTAGTCGGAAACAGATAGCAAATTAATAGGTTACAGCTATCTGATTTCTTCTTTCTTAGAAAGACTATTAACAGGAGGGGCAACCTAAGGTGTACTCACCGTGCACTGCCCGAATCGAGCACACTCCATACGCGTGTGTGCAGCCTCTCCTGTTTTTTTACTTTTTATTTTATTTTTTTGTGTTAACAGCTCACTTTCGTTTCTTACTAACAAGAACCCGTAGCCACAAAAACACTACTTCCCAATGCAAAACTTGGAAAATATCCTTCCAAGAATCTCCTCAGTAGAGGTCACACCAACTATTTCCTGAAGGTCTGTGAGTGCCTGGCGGATTTCAAAAGCAACGTACTCAGAAGGTTGATTGTCTTGAATCGCTTTTTCTGCAAGCTCAAGTTTTTCTCCTGCATTTTTGAGTAGGAGGTAATGCCTCTCATTGGAAATACGAATATCTTCAGTGCCCATCTCTCCACATACAGTAGATACCAGGTGGTGCATCAGGCTCTCTACCCCTTCTCCGCTTGTGCTGGAGACCGAAAAAATTGTGCTTGAAGAAAGAATATCAGAGAGCATTTCTTTACCCCTTATGTTCCTGTCCGCCTTACTTGAAATTACAAGTACTCGAGGATTTTTTTCTTTAACTTTTGACAGGAGAGACAACTGTTCTTCATGGGAGAGCGCTGTATCAAAAAGAAATAACACTGCATCTGCCTGCGCTATACGCTTCCAGCTTCGCTCGATTCCCATTTGTTCTGGAAGATCAAGCACTCTCCCTGCCCTCTCCTGATCTTCTACAATTCCAGCAGTATCCCAAAGTCGAAACAAAACACCCTGAAACTCAAGTCGCTCTTCGATGCTGTCACGGGTAGTACCGGGAATATCCGTTACAATCGCCCGGTCTTCACCTAGAAGGTAATTCATGAGGCTTGATTTACCTGCATTGGGCACTCCTGCAAGGGCTAAAGATACTCCCTCACGAAGCACCCTTCCAGTCGAAAAGCTATCAATGTATCGCCTGACACTGGAACCTGTTTCTGCTACAATTTCTTTCCACTTATCTGCCGTATCAGGAGTAATATCTTCCTCCGGAAAATCTATATACGCTTCAATTTCAGCAAGAAGGTTTCTTAATGGTTCGCCAAGATCACCAAGAGCATTAGAGAGTTTTCCCTCTAGCTGCTCTTTTGCAATTCTTGCCTGCGCCTCGGTTTCAGAAGCAATCAAGTCTGAAACAGCTTCTGCCTGAGCAAGATCAAGTTTACCATTCAGAAATGCCCTCTTGGTAAATTCACCAGCTTCAGCAGGGCGTACCTCATGGGCATATATCGCCCGAAGCACCTCCCGAATGACCACAGAAGAACCATGAAGACTTATCTCCAGCACGTCCTCTCCGGTGAAACTGTGCGGCGCGGGAAAATAAGTCAGGAGGGCATGATCAAGCACCTTCTCTTCTGCAAATAATGTCGCATAAATCTGAGTTCTTGGAGCAGCAAGCACCTCCTCTGACCTTTTACAAAGAGAAAGAATTACTTCTTTTACCTCAGGTCCACTGACTCGAAGTACCGCAAGCGCCCCCTTTCCGGGAGGCGTTGCCAGTGCTGCAATAGTTTCTAGATGAGGGTACATAGATATGAGAGTACAAAGACCCCTAAAGCCACAAGTGCTGTAATTTTAAAACCTGATTTGCCGTGTTTATCATTATACTGAATAGCTTGTTGTTGTCCGATAGAGAAAAGGTTGTTTGTAAGCCAGTACAGTGCAAGCCCCGAGGGGAAACTCATAAACATGAAAAACATCAACACGGGCATAATCATCATTGCTTTCTTTTGAGCAGGATCTACCGCAGTAGGAGTAATCCACTGCTGTACCATCATTGAGATAGTAAAAAGTAAAACAAGAACGGGAATCCCAAAATCTCCTATCATCAAACGATCAGGTGCTGAGAGGTCATGCACCCACATACCAAAGTCAGCATGACGAAGTTCAACTGAAAGCATCAGCGCAGAGTAAAGACCTATAAAAATCGGCATCTGAATCAGTATCGGGAGACACCCTCCGAGGGGATTTACTCCTTTCTTCTTGTACATATCCATCAACGCCTGCTGCTGCTGTTGACGATCTTTTATGCTTTCTTTGATACGATCAAGTTCGGGCTTCAGTGCCTGAAGTGCTTTCATCTGTTTGAACTGTGCCGCATTAAGTGGATACAAGGCGAACTTCACCACAATAGTTAAAAGCACAATCGCAAGACCATAGTTTCCAACAAATTTATAAAACAGATTAAGAAGTGAGAGCAGGGGAGCCGAGATAACTCCGGTCATACCAAGATCAAGCAGACGCTTCAGCTCAAAACCTGTAGTATCAAGCATGGAATAGCTCTTAGGTCCGGAAAATACCTGTATCGCAAGTGGTGTCCGGGCTTCATTCTGAGAAAAAAGCGTTCTTACAAAACTACCCCGTTTTTCAATTTGTGCCTGTGTAGGGAATAATGGTTTTCCATTTATTTTTTTAGCGGTGTTGCTCTCAGAAGCAGTATCTGAAGAAGTGTCATTATACACAAAGGCAGTGGCAAAATATTTATTGCCAAACCCAAGCCAGAGAAGGCTTTCGAGCGTCTTTGATGGAGACTCTTTTGTCATGTCATTAAAGGTGAGGCGCTCGGACTTGTCACCGTTAAACCAGACAAAGCCATCAGTATCATAGGGGTCAAGAAGGCTCGTATCTTTCAGATCAACATACTTTTGCCATTCCATGAAGAAAGGCTCCGCCAGAGCTTTGTCAAGAAAGCCCATCGAGACATCAAAAAGATATGAGTCTCTGGAAAAATGCAGCTCTTTGAAAACCCCTCTTCCGTCTTCAAGAACTCCTTCCATCCGTATTCTTATCTCGGGAAGGGAATCAGAAAGTACAATCGAATCTCCCGGAAGAGGACGTTTTTCACCCTGAGGAGTCAATTGATATTGTTGATACGTCACCCATGTATCTGCTCCACCCTGAAATAAAAGACCACCCGGGTAAGCCATTCCATCAGCATGGGAAATCATTTCATACTGAGCAGTATCATTAGGGTGAGAGCGTTTGTACTTCTTAAGCTCTATACTCTGAAACCTTCCACCAAGCTTACTTATCCTGATTTTGAAAACATCATTTTCAAGATTGAGTAATCCACTTTCAAGTATGTCCCTGTCAGCAGGAGCAGAAGATCTGGGAGCCTGCTTTTCCCTAAGCCCTTCAGGCAAGACCGCCCCGGATGAAACAACTGAGCCGGATGAAACATCTGATTCTTTTGCAAGTTCAGGAAAGCCTCCAAATACTTCTGAAGCGTTCTTCCTTGCATCAGCTCCGGCACGAACATCCTCTGAAGCAGTCCTTGCCTTTTCAGGAACAGGAGGTTGGAAATAAGGGGTAAGTACCTTTTCTACATAAATATATGCAATAAAAAACAGCACCAGCATTGCCAGTGTCTTTCTTTGGGTATCTTTCTTGTTCATTAAGCCTTTTCTAAAAGAATTTCCACATTTTACATGATTTCTGTAAGGGGGTTTTTACATAAATAAAGGGGATAAGTCGAATCGAACTTTTGATCAGATAATACAAAAAGTATTAAGCTGGAACAAAAATAATAGTAATTTTGTGCGCTACTCAAAAGCCTGGGCTTTTTACGGCACAGGGTCACTTCCCGAATCTTTACTCAGCGGATGACATTTACAAATCCTTTTCACCGCAAGAAGTCCCCCTTTTGTAAAACCGTGTTTTTCAACAGCTTCTGCAAAATACTCTGAACAGCTTGGATAAAAACGGCAGCGATTACCGAGAATCGGATAGCTTATAAATTTCCAGATTTTTATTGTTGCCCTTAATATTCTCATTCATTTGTATCTTTTGATGTTCTTTGAAGTTTTGGTCGTTTATTTTCAAGCACCCCAAGTCTTCTAAGTGCATAATTGAGTTCTCTCTTGATCTCAAGATAGTCAATACTGGTCGCTTCTCTGTGGGCGACCACAACGATATCAACAGGTTCAAGTATAAAACCATAGAGTTTTCTGAAAACTTCCCGCACTCTTCTTTTTAGAAGATTTCTCTGAACGGCTCTTTTATGTACTTTTTTTGTAATAGTAATTCCAAGTCGGGAGTGTTCCCCTTCTCCGGATGACTTTCCACACACAACAAGAAAATGATCTGTCTTCCATTTTCTGCCGTTTTTTTGAAGAATTAAAAAATCCTTGCGTTTTTTTATACGCTTCTCTGAACCAAAGGAATATCTGCTCACAAAATCCCCTTTAGCCAAAAACAGCCATTAAAAATCAGATAATCCAAAAAAGAAATAAGGACAAAACAGGGGAACAGTAAGAACTGCCACAGGATAAGCTGCCAGAGGAAAGCATCCGACCAAAAACTAGATCAGATTACCCTTAAGGGGCACGCTCACAGTAAGCCTGAGACGACCCTTTGCACGCCTTCTGGCAAGCACAGCTCTGCCGTTAGCGGTCTTCATTCTCGCCCTGAACCCGTGGGTTCTCAGTCTGGTTATTTTACTTGCTTGATAGGTTCTTTTCATAGTGGAGGCTTTCTGCCATTTTTTAATTGCAAGGTCAAGCTTTCCAGGCAACTATATTTGATATATTATGCTCACTTGAGGAAACCCACAGGGGAAAACAAAACGCCCTTTTTTATAAAGAAACTAACCTACTGTAATTATTGTGCTTCTTCTTGTATTATAGCTTTTTTACCAAATATTTAGTATTATTCTCCGGTTTAAGTTCAATAACTAGTATGACAGGTACAGGTATTACGTGATTTCGACTTCCAGTTTAGAAAAGAAAGATACTGCTAAAAATAGTGAGGCATTTTTGAAAAAAACCCTTGAAGGAACTCTGGACAACTATCGCCTCAACCTCGGGTCTAATGAGTACTTGCCTCTTATGCAGGGAGGTATGGGGGTTGATATCTCTACTTCTGCGCTTGCGCTTGCGGTTGCCCGTCTTGGGGGTATTGGTCATATTTCAGATGCCATGGCGCCCTATGTTTCAGATAGAAAGTTTGGAACAAAATTTCAAAATACAAAACGAAAAGAGTTCGAAGCCTTCTCCAACTCGCTGGATAAATCTAAAGTTAAGTGGGATTTTGAAAGAACCTATCAGGGAACCCTGAACCATGTAAGAAGCACCATGGATGCGAAAAAGGGGACTGGTGGGGTTTTTGTTAATGTCATGGAAAAACTCACGATGGGTAACCCTCAGGAAACCCTTCGAGCAAGAATGAAAGCGGTCATGGATGGGGGAGCCGACGGTGCGACTCTTTCTGCCGGGCTTCACAAGGGTACTTTTTCTCTTATTGAAGACCTTGCGCGTTTTCGGGATATAAAACTTGGTATTATTGTTTCTTCCTCACGTGCTCTCAAAATTTTTCTCAGAAGCGCCAGTCGGGTATCAAGAATGCCTGATTACGTGGTTGTAGAAGGACCTCTTGCAGGGGGTCATCTTGGCTTTGGTATGGACTGGAAGAATTACTGTCTAAAAGTTATTACTGCCGAGGTTATTGAATTTCTCAAGGAAGAGCAGCTTGATATTCCGGTAATACCTGCCGGAGGGGTTTTTACCGGTACTGATGGGGTAGCGTTCATGGAAATGGGGGCTCATGCCATTCAGGTTGCAACCCGATTCACCGTTTCTCAGGAATGTGGTTTACCGGCTCATGTTAAACAGATTTACATTCAGGCAGAAGAAGAGGATGTAGAAGTAAACCAATCCTCTCCCACCGGCTACCCCATGAGGATGTTAAAAAGCAGCCCTTCACTTTTCTCAAATATCAAACCTAACTGTGAAGCGCTTGGATACATTCTTGATAAGGACGGAGCCTGCCAGTATCACCAGGCGTGGGATGCTTCACCGCTTGATGAAAAGGGAAAGAAAATGCCCGTTCGGGAAAAGATGTGTATCTGCTATCACTTCATGCAGTTTAATACCTACACCTGCGGGCAGAACGTACACCGCCTGAAACAGACCACCGTAAAGCTTCCCGATGGCAGCTTCTACATTCCATCTGCTGAGCATATCTTTAACGATTATATTTACAGTAAGAATAATGAAGTACTTCTACCTGAGCCATCTTCAGATACCAAAGAGGACGACCTGAGCAAACTCGTTACTGTTGAACACACTAACGGAGCTCACTCCAATGGCAAAAACGGCACCCTCAAACCCGCTCCCGCAGAAAATACCCCGACTATTTCAAGCGCGGCTACTTTAAGTGCTGATTAAGTTTTTATAAGAATTTTTTTGTAAGAAGATAAGAAGAAGTAAAAGAGACCCACATGAAGAAATGTGGGTCTCTTGATAACGAGTGGCGGGGACTACATTACCTGGAATGCAAACACCAAAACAAAGAGAACAAGTGACTCGATGAATACTAGTGCAAGTAACCATGGGAGGAACATCTGACCAGCAGCACCCGGATTTCTTCCAATGCTGTCCAGAGCCGCTGCAATCGCCTTAGCCTGACCATTTGTAGCACCAAACACCGCAATACCCAGAGCAAGCGCAGCAACCGCAGGGGTAGACAGAATCTCACTTCCTGCTGAAACCACCTTAACCGCCTCGTCAGCAATCGCATAAGAGCAAAGCGAGATATTCGCAATTATTGCACCAAAAACATACTTAAGACCTTTCATTTATTCCTCCTGATTATTTAGAAAATAACACTAATTACATTACTAAGGGTTAACAAAAACTCAATTAATGGGCGTGAGAAACTCCAAGCCTGATATAGATCATGGTAAGGAGTGAAAAAATAAACGCCTGAATAAAACTCACAATTGTGCCCAGTATATACAGGGCAACAGTAAAAAAGAAAATCGGGGTTCCCTGGGTAAGCTCGGTAAACACACTTAAAACAGCATGGTCTCCCGTCATGTTACCATAGAGACGAATGCTCAAAGATATTGGTCTTACAATATGGCTTATTAATTCTATAGGAAATAAAAGAATTCCCAGAATAAACACTGGTCCCCACAAATGGGCAATAAAGCCTTTAAAGCCAATGGCACGGATTGTCCAGTAGTTATACAAACCAAAAACAACCAGAGCTATGCCGAGATTAAAGTGCATCTGATCGGTCGGCATGACCATACCGGGAATCAGACCAATAATATTTGAAACAAAGAGGTATAAAAATAAACAGAAAACAAAAGGCAGATACTTTCTGTTTTCCTTACCCATAGCAGTATCTCCAAGCCAGACCATAAATAAGGCAATGGTTTCAAAGAACATTTTCAGGGAAAAGCCTTTATCGGGAAGATAGGGAGATTTTGACTTTTTTAGTGCTACTCTACCCAATACAGAAAGAACAAACAAACCACCAGCTATACAAAGTGCTGTAGTTATAGGTTTTTCTATGAAAACATAGCCTGCCGACATAGTTCTGTCTCTATCCTCATATTTGACTGCTGGCGCTTATTAACAAACTGAAAGAACAATGTAAAAGGGTTGATTAAAAATAATTGGACTTATTTTCCATTAAAGCTGTTCATTAATCCTGTTTAAGGGGCGCCTTAAAATATCTTTTTACCTGATACCCTGTAAAAACCCCAAGAGCCAGGATATAAAAAAAGAACAGAAGCAATAAATCAAGACCATCCTTGAACACAAAAACCATAAAAAGAGAAAAAAGAAAAAACAATTTACCAAGTACCAGCTTGATCAGATAAAAATTTTTTCCCTTCTCCTCGCTGCCCACCCCCGGCTGTTCCCCATTAGATTTATCAAGACCGGAACAGCAGTACAAAATAATGTTCTTTGAACTTGTTACGGTTCCTATTAACAGCATTATGGAAAGTAGAATTTCTATCAGCATGCACTCCTTTGTCCCTTCTTTGGTTACAAGTGTTACCGCAATTATTTTTAACAAACAAAATTTTTTCTCATAAAAAAAATTTTTTCAAACGCACGACGCTGATTTCTTTAGCATACTAAGTTTAAGTTTCCTCAACTAAGCAATTTTGCATTTGTGTTTTTTTTTCAATTCTGGCTAAAGTGTTCAGCTCGGCGCACACAGCCTGAGTATCACACTGTTGATCAAATTAGTAATAGTTATATTTAAGGGTAGTTTCACTTCGGATGGAGAGAGTTAGCGACCTGATTGAAACTGATTCTGTTATATTGCTAAGTCGCAATCGTGATTCCTACATTAAAAACAAGGGGACTGTTATTCTTGAGGATGATAGTGTTCTTGAGAGTGGTGGTGTTCTTCTGCAGGACGGGGGGCTTCTTAAAGGTGATGACTCTTCTTCAAATGCTGCAATATCTGAAATATGGTTAAAGGTAAGTTCCTACATCAGACCTGAAATTGATGAGAAAATCTACAATGCCTGGTTTAGGTCTTTAAACCTGAAGTCTATAGACATTTCCAGAGAAGATGGAAGCAAAAAAGCCAAAGTAAAATTTTCAGTTCCTAACAAATTCTCCCGGGATCATATTAAATCAAATTACTCTCGCATTATAGAAAACTGCTTTCATGAATGTCTTGGCTACCCCACCTCTCTGGAGTTTGTAGTTGAGGCTGGTATAGTTGATGCTGCCTCTCCGGTTCATCCCGTCTCTTCTTCAAATACCCCGGATACAAAGTCCGCTGCTATTAATATGAAATCTGCTGGCAATACTAAACCGCTTGCCAATACTAAACTGGGGGGGACTGGCACCTCATCAATGTTATGTCTTAAAAGACAAACAAGTCGCCCTCTCAGTTTAACTGACAACACAAATCTTAATTCCGAGTATAACTTCTCAAATTTTGTGATCGGTTCCTGCAATCAATTTGCACACGCTGCTTGTCTTAAAGTTTCAGAAAGTCCCGGAACCTCATACAATCCGCTTTTGATCTATGGAGGGGTTGGTCTTGGAAAAACTCACCTTGCTAATGCGGTTGGAAACTCTGCAAAGCGTCGTGGTAAAAAAGTACTACTTGCCTCATCAGAAACTTTCGTAAGCGAGCTCATTGCCTCTCTCAGAACCAACACAATGGATAAGTTCAAATCGAAATTCAGATCTCTGGATATTCTGATAATTGACGACATACAATTCATAATTGGCAAGGAAAGAACCCAGGAAGAATTCTTTCACACTTTTAATGAACTGTATGGAAAGAAAAAACAGATAATAATAACTTCCGATAAACTCCCGCAGGAGATGATTGGTCTTGAAGAGCGTCTAAGAACCCGATTTGCTTCCGGTCTATCGGTTGATCTCCAGGCTCCTGATTTTGAAACCAGAGTTGCAATCCTTACAAAGAAGGCAGAGCTGAATGGTCTGGAAATTCCTTATGACATAGCAAGAGTTATTGCCAATAGAATTGACACCAATGTAAGGGAACTTGAAGGTGCTTTTACCCGCATGCGTGCCCTATGTTCTCTTTTAGGTGAAAAACCCTCACTCGAAATTGCTCAAAAAGTTATTGATACAATTGCTCCTTCAAAAAACAGGGATATTACTACAGAAGGAATAAAACAGATTGTAGCAAAACATTTCAACGTATCCATTAATGATCTTTCAGGTAAGAGAAGAACCCAGAACATTGCCCTTGCAAGACAGGTGGCAATGTACCTGTGCAGAAAACACACCGCCCGTTCGTTTCCCGAAATAGGGGCACTGTTTGGAGGAAGAGATCATTCTACGGTGATTCATGCAATTAAGGCGGTTGGGGAAAAAATTCAAACGGACAGCTCTCTAAAGAGCAGAGTAGAAAGCATTACTTCCTTACTGGAAAAATAGACCCTATTGTTAATAAATAGACTAAGTAATCAATTTTTATAAATGTTTTTCTGTTGATAAGTTATGTATAGCTTGATTACATGGACTTAAAAATCAGATGGATAAGCAGGAAGCTTATCCACTTTTATAAACAAGTATTATTTTTATAATAAATAATACCTCTCTCTTGAGAACAACTTAAACGTCTTCAAAAACAGCTGGTTCACAGACCCTTAAGCCTCCTTTTATTCATAAAAAACAGCACGTAATAAAGCTTATGCACATAAAACAAGCTGTTCTATTATAACTACTACTGATTTTTTATTAATAATTAATATTATTAAAGAGGGGGGAAGAGGGAATAGAATGAAATAAAAGACAGTTCTTTCCGGGCTGACTTTTACAGGCTCTTCTTCTGGTATTATAAAAAAAAGCAGGTTATAAGTTTATATAACCAATTAAGATAGAATTTAATATTAAAGAGGAACGCTGCATGAATCTTAGTATTTCAAAAGAGTCTCTTGTAAAGATAGCATTTCTTGCGTCATCTATCGCTCAAAAGAAAAACACCATGCCCATACTCGCAAACGTAAAAATAACTGCGAGTGCCGACAAGTCAAACAGTAATGGGGGGACTTTAAGTATTATAGCAAGCGACATTGCAGTGAGTTTACGTGCGGAGGTTCCCGCCAAGGTGGAAGAAGAGGGAAGTGTCACCGTAGAAGCCAAGGTTCTTTATGACATTGTTAAGGAACTTCCCAATTATCCTGTTAAAGTTAATGTAACAAAAAAATCAAGACTTGAGATTGAATGTGGTCAGTCCCGTTTCAAGATTCATGGTATATCTGCTGATGAATATCCGGAAGTGGAAGGGATAACTCTTGGAGAGAGTACAAGCATAAAAACAAAGAAGCTTATCGAGATGATCGATAAAACCGTTTTTGCAGTGAGTCTGGATGAAACCAGATTTAACATTAACGGAGTGTATGTAGAGACAATTGAGGGACCACTGGGTCCAAACAAAACCTGTCTCAGGCTTGTAGCAACGGACGGACACAGGATGGCTATAATTGATCGTGCATCTGATGGATTTGAGATGAAACAAGCAGTAATTATTCCCAGAAAGGGAATACTGGAAATAAAGAAGATGCTTGAAGAGTCAGATTCAGAGATGACGAACGTATCATTTTCCAATAACGGATTTATTACTGTTCAGAGTGGGATATCAACTATTGGGGTGCGTCTTGTAGATGGGCAGTTTCCTGATTATAAGCAGGTATTACCAACAAACACTACAACCAGGATAGAAGCAGATCGCTCAATGCTTTTATCTGCCATAAAACGTGTTTCTCTTGTAACCAGTGATAAATCAAGAGCAGTCAAGTTTAAACTCCTTGGTGGTAATCTTTTGGTGTCTTCCTCGAGCCCGGAGTATGGAGAGGCATCAGAAAACCTTGATGTCGAACAGGAAGGAGAAGATATAACCACAGGTTTTAGTGGCAAGTTTCTTCTTGAAATGCTCGCTTCGGTTTCTGAAAACGATAAAATTACGGTGCGTCTTGATGGTGCTTCTTCTCCGGGGGTATTTTCCGGTGAAAAAGATTCCCTGTATGAAAGCATCATAATGCCTATGAGATTTGAATAATCACTGTGGTGGTGTGAATTACATAGGCAGAGGGGGCGCAGATTGCAGCTTCGATCAGTCGACATAAGAAATCTTAGAAATATTCAGAGAATTGCAACAGATTTTCCTCAGGGAAGCATTTTCATCCATGGTAAAAATGGGCAGGGTAAGACTTCAGTAATTGAAGCAATATTTCTTCTGTCACATGCAAGATCATTCAGAACCTCATCTGTCAGGGACATTGTAAATATTTCTGACAAAAAAACAAATTCCGAATCCATGGTTTCCGGAATCATTGACACAAATCTCGGAACCCTCCACCTTGCCATACTGATTCGTCAGGGAAAAAGAGAACTTTTTATCAATGAAAAAAAAGTACAAACGGCAGCAGATTTTTGTGGTCGGCTTAAAACGGTTCTTTTTACCCCTGAAGATCTTGAACTTGTAAAAGGAGCTCCGCTCTTAAGAAGACAGTTCCTTGACAGAATACTGGTCATGCTTGAACCATCAATTATGAATGATCTTGCTGAGTATACAAAACTGTTAAAAAACAGAAATGCTCTTTTACTTGCAGGAGATTTTAGAAAAGCAAAAATTTTTGATTCGCTTCTTATTGAAAAAAACCACACCCTTGTTTCCAAACGATACCACTTACTTCAAGGAATACGAGAAAAAGCAAAGAATTTATATTTCAAAATAGTCCATGACAAGAAAGAAGAAATGCAACTCTATTACAAGTCTTCATTCATCAAAGAGGGTGAACTGATATCACAGGAAGAAGCCAGACTGATATTCGAATCCGCATTTGAGAGAGATATGAAAACAGGAAGAACAAACATCGGGATTCATCGAGACGAAGTCCTTGTAAAATTTACTTCCGAGTTTGTTCATGGTTTGTCAAAAATAGTTTCCTCTCAGGGACAAGTACGCTCCGTTGCCCTTTGTTGCAAACTTGCTTCTGCAGAATATATCCACGAAAAAACCAATGAAGCCCCCCTTCTTTTACTTGATGACATGGACTCAGAACTTGATGATGGAAGAAGAGAATCCCTATACAAACTCATCAGTGAATACCCAGGTCAGATATTTTTTACCGGAACGAGACTACCTGTAAATTCGGAAACATCGCATATATACTCAATAACATCCGGGATATTAAAGAATGGAAGGAGCTGAAAAAGATAGTATTTTGTACAATGTTTTTCATGGAGACTCATTTTAATACCCCAGCCATATACAAAGGAAGAAATAATGTATTTTGCATGTGTTCAATATTTCTTTGAGATAGTACGAAACTGACCTTTGGTTCAAACTGTTTTATATATTCAGTCAGACTTTTCAGTGTTCCTCTTGCCCCGCTCTTCACTTCGAGAGGAGTTACCCCTCCATCGAAATCAATGACATAATCTACTTCGGCATCAGAGTGATATTTAGGACTGTTCCAGTAATATATGCTGTTTTTGGTGTTTGAGGGGCTGTTTGCCAGCATTTCCTGTCCCACAAATTGTTCAGCAAACTTTCCTTTGTGAATATCAGTTAAATCTGATTCAGCCGAAACCTTGCTCCAGTCAAAGCCCAGCGCATGGTGAAGTAGTCCAACGTCAAGAAAGAGCAGCTTGAAAGTGGAAAGTTTTGCTTGAGAGTTTAAGGGAAGATCCTTTGCGTTTGTACTGGTTACTTTTGTAATTAAGCCCGCATACTCAAGTAAAATCAGTGCGTTTTTTATTTTTTCTGTTCGTAGGTCTTTATCAATATGTGAGTATTTGATTTTGCTTGTTGCCACAAGAAATGGAACTTTTTCAAAAATAGTTTTCAGGATTTCCCATTCAGATTTTTTTGCATACTTCGGAAAATCGTCAACATAACCTTGTAAAAGTTCGGCATGAATTTTTCCCACTTGACTCAAATCACGAGTTTCTAGGTACATAGACAGAGCTTTTGGCATCCCACCAATGATCAGGTATTTTTTTAATTCCTGAAGTAGTTCGCTGTGCGTATGTTCCGGGATTTTAAGAGTATCATCCCTCAGAATATTTTGCTGAATATCTTGAAGGTAAGTTCGTATATGAGATTTGTTTACCGCATCAAGATATTCTAGAAAACTGATTGGTCTGACGTAAAGAGAGGAGGTTCTCCCTACAGGAAAGCTTATCTCCTGTAGAACAAATTCAAGTAATGACCCTGCTGCTATAATTGGAATATGTGGCGCTTTTTCATAAAAATATCTAAGGCTCATTATTGCTTGAGGACATGCCTGAACCTCATCAAAGAAAATAAAAACAGAACCACTTTTTAAAGGTTTTCCTGAATAAAGCGTAAGTTCATCGAGTATTCTTTCGATATCCAGATCTTTATTGAATATTTCTTTTAAGCCTGCGAGCTCCTCAAAGTTTATTTCAAGAAAATTTTCACTGGAAAAATTTTTCTCTGCCCAGGAACGAACGAGATATGACTTTCCAACTTGTCTTGCTCCCCTCAAAATCAATGGTTTTCTGTTTGAATCAAAATACCATAGACGAAGCACGTCAAATAAATTTCTAGTTATTTCAGCCATATAGCACTTATTATGTAAAAACTAAGGGATGTTTACGAGTATATCATGTAAAATATGAGGGGTGCAAGACAGGTTTTTTTGTAAAAACTAAGGGATGTTTGATTTTTTGAAGCTTTCAGAGCTCTTTAAAAGAGTGAATATGCGGCTGAAAGGTTTATATAAGATACGAAAAAAATTTCTCATACCCCATTACCCTTATTCCGTAAGCTGGAAATACCTTATCATAGTTATTATCGGTTGCCAGTTGAATTACAAATTGAGGTTTTAAAATACTGGAAAAATATTTCAAATTATCTGAAGGTTCTTTTTTGCCGGATTTGCATTCAACAAGTAACCATGGAGTGTTATCTTTTACGACCAGAAAATCAACTTCTCTCTGGTTCTTGTCCCTGAGGTAGCATAATTGAAATTCTCCCTGGGCGGTGTCTGTCCAGTAATGGCAGGCTTTAAGAAGATGTAGGGCGGTAAGATTTTCAAGGCGTTTTCCGGGCATGTCTTTTGGGATACGTAGCAGATCAAATAAAAATATTCTTGGTTCTGACCGTAAAGAACGTGAAATTTTTTTGTAGTAGGGTTTTATTGAAAAACAGAAATAAAGGGATTCCAAAACCTGATACCATGATCTTACCGTTGCGTAAGCTTTGTTTACGTCTTCTTTTAAAGCGTTAATAGAAAACTGAGAACCAACTCTTTCGGGTAAAAGTTCTACCAGAGTTTGAAATGACCTAAGGTCAGAAACATTAAGGACGTCTCTGATATCTTCCTGTAATAATCTTTCGAGTCGTAACCTGCTCCATCGTGTTGCCCGATTTGCATTTCCGGAAAACAGGGGTTCGGGAAAGCCACCAAGATTGAGGAGATCATTTACTTTGTAATTTACATTGCCATTATTCTGAAACAGAGTGTCAGGAGAGTTTGGAGCGGTGCTTTCTGCAACGGTGAATGGATGCAGGCGATAGGGAAAGTATCTTCCCATAAGACTATCACTTTTTTTTCTGAACAGATCGAGTTTCGCACTTCCTGTAACTACGATCTGATAATATTGGTCGACGTCCATGGTATCGTAAATACCCTTAACTTTTCTTTTCCATGATCTGTCTTTATGGATTTCATCAAGTACAAGTACCCCTTCTCCTCTTTGTGAAATTGCATAAGCCGGGTTCTTGTTCCAGCTACGTCTGAAGGACTCATCGTCATAGGAAAAATAGTTATCTGATGTTTTCAGGAAGGTTTTGGCTAAAGTGGTTTTTCCAACCTGGCGTGGACCAGAGATAAAAGCCATTTTATTTTGCTTGAAAGCATCATCGCGAATAGGGTTGTGCAAATAGCGAAGTGCTTTGTCCATAATAACTTTTTATCAGCTAATTGATAATCGGTCAAGTAAATTTATCAATTAATTGATAATTGGTCATCTTAAATATTTGAAAAGCGCACAAATTTATTAATTATTTCAGGTAGATAACGGTTGTTTTATAAAAATTGGGAGTATGTGAAATATAAACCCTTACCACTGCTGCAAATAACCTTCTTCGTCTATTTTGCAGGCAAAACTTCCATCATTGCTTGTGCAGCTAGCGGTTATTTCCCCGGTATAGTGAATTACCCGATCTTGGCTGGAAACAGATTGAACCATACTCTTTCTGACACCCGAACAAGAGAATCGATTGCTTGATTGTCCACAGGTGCCTCTATCTGAAAGGGCTTCGGTGAAATCAATACTGGAGGCGTTCGGAGGAGCTATTCCAAGAATATCTGAGTTTACATTGCTTTCAACGATTAAATAACTTGAGTTATCTGTATGAAACTGCTCTGAAATCTGAATCTGGGAAAGCTGAAAACACTGTTTGACCCAATCAAGACACTGACTATTTGAACCACTGTGATCACGATAAACAACCGAACCAGTATACAGCCCCGGGAGTATAGAACCTCCCCCACCGGAACTACTGTTACACGCAAATAGAGAAAGGCTTAAGAGGAAAGCTAAAGAGTATATTTTTGTCTTCATATTTAAAAAAATCTGTAGTTTTAAGTACTTGAACTGTGAGTATTCGGGATGACAGCCTAACACACTAAGTGGGACATAGAAATAAATTATAGCGTAAAGAAATCCCCAGGAATTCCATTAAATAAGCCTCGCATATGTTTGATAAAAAAGCCTCAAACTGGTATAATCAGGGGCTATTTTTTCATTAGTAACTTATTGATTTTAATATAGAATTACATGTCAGAACTTACTGCTCAGGCGCCTGTTGAATCTGCGGATTATGGCGTTGATAATATCAAAGTTTTAGAGGGTCTTTCTGCGGTTAGAAAGCGCCCTGGAATGTATATCGGGGACACTGTCGAGAGGGGGTATCATCACCTTGTGTATGAGGTGGTTGATAACTCGATTGATGAGGCAATGGCGGGTCAGTGCTCGCTTATCAGTGTTGCTATTCACGTAAATGGTTCCATTACGGTTGAAGATGACGGGAGGGGAATTCCGACGGATATTCACCCGACTGAGAAAATAAGTGGGGTTGAGGTTGTTATGACCAAACTCCATGCAGGCGGAAAGTTTGAAAACAAGGCGTATAAAGTTTCCGGTGGTCTTCATGGGGTTGGGATTTCAGTGGTAAATGCCTTGAGTGAGCGGCTTTCCGTAGAAGTGAAGAGACAGGGTGATGTGTATATTCAGGAGTACAAAAGGGGAGAGCCACAATATCCGCTGAAAAAAATAGGAACTTCAGCAAAGAGTGGAACCAAAGTAACCTTTTTCCCGGATCATGAGATTTTTAAGGATGTTGAAGGTTTCAAATACGACATACTTGCAACCCGTTTCAGGGAGCTTGCATTTTTAAATGCAGGAATTCGAATTAACTTTACCGACGAAAGGTCTTCCAAGTCGCAGGAGTTTTATTACGAGGGCGGGATCGTGAGTTTTGTAAGTCATCTTAACAAGACCAAGACACCAATATTTCCTGAGCCTATATATTTCTCTGAAACGAACGATGACGGTATCAGTATCGAAGTCGCGCTCCAGTATAACGACGGCTACACAGAGTCGGTGTACTCATTTGCAAATAACATTAATACCTTTGAAGGAGGTACGCACCTTGCCGGATTCAGAACGGCGCTGACAAGGGCAATTAATTCGTACGCCACGGCAAATAATCTTCTTAAGAAAAACGAGGAGAAACTTGATGGGGAAGATGTACGTGAAGGGATTACCGCTATTATAAGCGTAAAGATTCCAAATCCGCAGTTTGAAGGACAAACCAAGACAAAGCTTGGAAACAGCGAGGTCAAGGGTATGGTTGAGCAGATGCTTGGAGACAAGCTCTCAACTTTTCTTGAAGAAAATCCTCAAATAGCAAAAGTAATAATCAATAAAGGTCTTGATGCTCAGCGAGCCAGAGATGCCGCAAAACGTGCCAGAGAGCTGGTACGAAGAAAGGGCGCGCTTGATACCATGTCGCTTCCCGGAAAGCTTGCTGATTGCCAGGTTGAAGACCCTGCGCGTTGTGAAATCTTTCTGGTAGAGGGAGATTCTGCGGGAGGTTCTGCAAAACAGGGGAGGGACAGAACGGTTCAAGCGATTTTGCCACTAAAGGGTAAGATTCTAAACGTGGAAAAAGCACGTTTTGATAAAATGCTTGCGTTTGAGGAAATCAGAACCATCATTACTGCTTTGGGATGTGGTATTGGGGCAGAAGATTTTAATCTTGAAAAGCTCAGGTATCATAAAGTTATCATTATGACTGATGCTGATGTGGATGGAAGTCATATCAGAACGCTTATCCTTACGTTCTTTTTCAGACAGATGCGGGAGCTTATAGAAAAGGGGCATTTATATATTGCCCAGCCACCGCTATATCGGGTGAAAAAAGGAAAAAGCGAGTTTTATCTTCAGGATGACAGTGCTTTTGATTCTTTTATCATTCATGCGGGAGTGGATGGGGTGGAAATAAAAGGTGCTGGAACTACTAATGGGGAAGATGGAAAAAGTATTTCCGGGGCAGACCTTGAGCAGTTTCTAAAAAATCTTTCTGAAATAAGCCGATTTCTTCAGGTAATGGAAGCAGATGAGGTGAGACGGGAAATCGTTAAGACTTTTGCCTCACTTGAAGGCTTTACTGCCGATACTTTAAGCTCTCCTGAAGAGCTTGATCAAACGCTGGAAAAGGCGAAAGCGGTTTTTGAGCAGACTAACCCCGGGACAGTTTGGGCATCGAACGAAATCCGTGAAGATAAAGAACACGGAAGGGCGTCTGTTGAGATCACGGTGGATAAGCAAAGTGAGCGGTTCTCAACTACTATTAATTTCTCCCTTGTTGCTTCGGAAGATTTCAAGCAATTGCAGGTTCTGTTCCAAAAGGTTGGTATGATTGGAGCTGCACCGTACCGCATGCAGATCAAGGATAAAAAGGGAACAGAGGAGCTGGTGTATAATGTGCTTCATATTCTGGACAGAATAGTAAGCCGTGGAAAGCAAGGGCTTGCCATTACCAGATTTAAAGGTCTTGGTGAAATGAACCCTGAGCAGTTATGGGAAACGACTCTTGACTCGCAAAAACGAAGTCTTTTACAGGTTCGCATTGATGATGCAATTGAGTCTGACCGTATTTTTACGCTCCTGATGGGAGATACGGTGGAACCAAGGCGAGAATTTATTGAGGAAAACGCGCTTAGAGTACGAAATCTCGACGTATAATATATTCAGGAAGAATCATGAACGAAACAGATAATCAGGAACAAATTATTCCAATAGCCATTGAAGATGAGATGCGAGGCTCTTATCTTGATTATGCAATGAGTGTAATCATAGGTCGGGCGCTACCGGATGTTCGGGATGGTTTAAAGCCGGTTCATCGAAGAATTCTTTATGCAATGCTTGGTGAGGGACTCCTTTCAAACAGAAAATTTTCAAAATGTGCCGGTGTTGTTGGTGAGGTGTTGAAGAAATTTCACCCGCATGGAGATACGGCGGTATATGATGCGCTTGTCAGGATGGCACAACCCTGGAACATGCGGTATCGGCTCATTGATGGGCAGGGGAATTTTGGTTCCATGGATGGAGACCCTGCAGCGGCATATCGGTATACGGAGTGTCGTATGCAGGCAATTTCAGAAGCGCTCCTGGCTGATATTGAAAAGGCGACTGTAGATTTTGCTCCGAATTTTGATGAATCCACGGAAGAGCCGATTGTACTTCCTTCTCGCATACCGAATCTCCTGGTAAATGGAGCAGAGGGGATTGCTGTGGGTATGGCATCCAAGATACCACCGCATAATCTGAGAGAAGTGGTAAAAGCAACTATTCGCCAGATACAAAATCCCGATATTACGCTTGAAGAGCTTATGGAAGAAATTCCGGGACCGGATTTCCCCACAGGGGGAATTATTTACGGGGCTTCCCCAATCAGGCAGATTTATAAAACGGGTAGAGGCAGTATCAAGATACGGGCAAAGGTGCACACTGAAACCCTGAGCGGGAGTAAAAAGGATGTTGAGGCGATTGTTGTGGATGAGCTGCCGTTTCAGGTTAACAAGGCAAGGTTGATTGAAAAAATAGCAGAGCTGGTTAATGAGAAAAAAATAACCGGCATTTCGAAGATGCGGGACGAATCTGATCGTCAGGGTATGCGTATTGTGTTTGAATTAAAGAAAGATGCAAGCTCTGATGTGGTATTAAATCAGTTGTATACAAATACTTTTCTTCAAAGATCATTTGGGGTCATCATGCTTGCCATTGTTGATGGGGTGCCAAAAGAACTGCCTTTAAAATCAATTCTTCAGTGCTTCATTGATCACAGAAGATCGGTTGTTGTGAGAAGAACCAGATTTGATCTTGATAAAGCACGCGCCCGGCTTCACATTCTTGAAGGGTTTAAGATTGCTCTGGATAATATTGACGAGATCATTCGTATTATTCGTGCTTCTGATACCACCGCAGATGCAAAAGAAGCCCTTATCCAGAATTTCAGCCTTAGTGAAGTTCAGGCGCAAAGCATCCTTGACATGCCGCTTAGAAGACTTACGGGGCTTGAGAGAAAAAGTCTTGAGGAAGAGTATGAAGAAGTTAGAAAGGCAATCGCTGCTTTGGAGAAAATTCTTTCGAGTACAAAAGAGGTAGATGCGGTTATTGTTTCAGAGCTGAATGAAGTAATTGAAAAATACTCTGATGAAAGAAGAACGGAGATAGAAGCCGAGGGTGGAGACGATATAGAGCTTGAAGACCTGATTGCTGAAGAAGACATGGTGGTTTCTATCAGCCACAAGGGGTATGCAAAGCGGTGTCAGCCAAGTACTTATCGTGCACAAAAGCGTGGTGGGAAAGGAGTTCAGGGAACCAAGAAGCTGGGAGAGCATGAAGAAGACTTTGTCTCGGATCTTTTTGTTGCATCGACGCATGCGTATCTGCTTGTGTTTACTTCGCTTGGCAGACTTCACTGGATTAAGGTCTATAATTTACCTGAAGCAAGTCGAACTTCTCGTGGACGGGCAATTGTGAACATGCTTAATCTTGCACCTGAAGAAACCGTATCAACCATTGTTCCGGTTCGGGCGTTTGAGGAAGGTAAATATCTTGTGATGATTACCAAAAAGGGAACCATCAAGCGTCTTAATCTGATGGATGTTTCAAATGTAAGAAAAGCAGGGATTATTGCTACCTCTCTTGATGAAGGGGATGAGCTCATAGGAGTGCGCCTGACAGAAGGAACCAGCGATTGTCTGGTTACTACCCGATCAGGACTCACCATACGTTTTCCTGAAACCGCAGTACGTGCAATGGGAAGAACGGCACGTGGAGTTCGGGCGATTAATCTTGAGGGAGGTGATGAGGTAGTGAGTCTTTCTGTTCTTGAAGCCGAGGGTGCTGAAAAGGTAGAGGATGAAGTAGCACTTCTGACCGTGTGTGAGAAAGGGTATGGAAAGAGAACTCTTACTACTGAATACAGACGTCAGGGAAGGGGTGGAAAAGGGGTGATAGATATCAAGACCAATGACAGGAATGGGGCTGTGGTTTCAAGTGTTCTCATTAAACCGGGTAATGATGTCATGCTGGTAACTTCATCAGGTAAGGTTATCAGAATGAATGCGGGTGGCATTTCGTGTGTGGGAAGAAACACTATGGGAGTTCGCCTGATCAGCCTTGATGAAGGGGAAAAGGTAGTAGTAGTTTCCTACCTTGCGGACACGGAAGACGACGAAGAAGGAGGAGAAGAGGAAAAAGCCCCTGACGGGAACCTCTTTCAGTAAAAATGGATGAACCATGTATTTGCATTTTGGGAGCAGGCTCATGGGGGCTTGCCCTTGCTCAGCACTTTGGAAAAAATAACGTCCGGGTTCAACTTTGGGGAAAAAATGTTGAAGACCTTGAAGAGATAAGAAAATATCGGGAGAGTAAAAGATATTTTCCGACAATTTCTCTTTCAGAAAATATTTCAGTTACCGATTCGCTTGAGGAAGTGGTTCAGAACGCACAGGTGCTTTTGTTCGCCCTTCCATCATCTGCAAGTAGAGCCGTAGCAGAGATGCTTAAACCATTTTATGACAGAAATATTCCAGTTATCAGCACCGCAAAGGGGCTTGAGCAGGATTCAAATAAAAGAGTAAGTGAGGTACTTGGAGAGGTTCTTTCATGTAATTCTCTTTATGTTTTATCAGGACCGACTTTTGCCCTTGAAGTTGCAAAGGGGCTTCCTACGGCAGTAGCGCTTGCATCTACTGACAGTAAGTCTTCTGAGCATGCAAATATTGTTTCATTGTTTAACAAGAAAACCCTTCGAATATATTCTTCTTCTGATATTGTGGGAGTGGAGCTTGGTGGGGTTCTGAAAAATATTATTTCATTTGCAGCAGGAGTTTGTGATGGGCTAGGGCTTGGACTAAATGCCCGTGCCGCGCTACTTACACGAGGGCTCAAGGAGATTCGTACGCTCATCGAAAAAGAAGGAGGGAAATCAGAAACCGTAATGGGACTTTCCGGACTTGGAGATCTTATTCTTACAGCCACTGGAGATTTAAGCAGGAACCGGAGATTTGGAATACTGCTTGGTCAGGGACTTAGTATTCAGGAGGCAAAAGAAAAAATCGCTCAGACCATAGAAACTATCAGCACAGTGCAGTCTGCATACGAGCTTGCAAAAAAACATAAGTTAGAATCACCAATTATTGAACAAGCAAACGCCGTCCTCGAAGGAACATCCACCCCCTCAGAAGCCCTCCAAAAACTCCTGACCAGGAACCAGAAAGAGGAATAAAAGCAATACTTATAGTTAGTTATGGATGTTATATAATACTAATATATAAAAATATTGTTTTTTATATATTAGTATTATATAACATATAAATGAACCTTGAACTATTAAAAGAAGTAATTGCGGATCAATATCATGAACTCCTGGAAGAGAAGGGAGATCAAGAAATTCCAAGAGAGATTGATACAAGCTACCATGTAAGGGTACCGGAAGTGAGTATTATTACCGGAGTTAGAAGGTCTGGTAAGTCAACATTGCTACGCCAGATTGCCCGGGAGGTTAAAGACACTTGCAACATTCATTATCTTGATTTCGAAGAGCACAGATTATCTTCATTTACTGTTGATGACTTCAGAGTGGCATACGAAGAGTTTCTCTTGAATGCAGAAGAAGGAAAAAAACAGGTATTAATGTATGATGAGATACAAAATATAGAGAAATGGGAAAAGTGGGTATCAAGTATTTCTTCAAAGAGAAATGTAAAAGTATTTATTACCGGATCAAATTCAAGCCTTCTCAGCTCAGAGCTTTCAAGTCTTGTTACCGGACGACATGTTGATTTTGATTTGACCCCCCTTTCTTTTAAAGAGTCTTTGCATCTGTTTCCTGAACACACATCAAGGGACATAAGTAATAAAGCCCTCAGCAAAAATAAGCTGCTTTTAAAAAAAGCATGTGAGAATTATTTTGAATATGGAGGGTTTCCCCGTGCGCTTCTTTATAAAGATACATATATCCTGGGTCAGTACTATAACGATATCATAGAAAGAGATATTGTTATAAGAAGGAAAATCAGAAACGTAAAAGCCTTAAGAAATTTAGGAATCCTTCTTTCCTCACAAAATGGAAGAATCATTAATCAAAGTGCCACAAGCAGAGACCTTTCTATAAAAAGTGTCATAACTACAAACAAATTTATAAACTATTTTAAAGAGACATTTCTTTATTCTGAAGTACGACTATATTCTAAATCCGCAAAAAAACAATTGAGGGGATACTCTAAGTTTTATTGTGTAGATCCGGTGCTTGCAAAGAGAACAGGTCAGCATCATGGAGATACCTTATATTGGGTATTGGAGAATCATATTTTTAATGAGCTTAAAAGAAGAGGATATGAAGTATATTACTGGCATTCTTCTCAAGGCTTTGAAGTGGATTTTATTGTCAGAGATAGAAAAGGTAAAAGCACAATCATTCAAGTTACTGTAGACATGTCCTCGAATGAAACATACAAAAGAGAGATACGGGGCATTGAAGAAGCAGGAAAGGCTTTAAAGATAGATACCTATTTAATAATCACCTATTTTGAACAGAGTGCGGAAGTTCTTGAAAAATGCCCATATAAAATATTACCATTTTATCATTGGGCTTTGGGGGATGAATAAAATCATCTACGATCTGACCACTCCCCAGTTAAGTTGAAATACCTTTATATTTCGTTATAAATATAACAAAATGTTTATAAATCTATCTTTTTTGTTATATTTGTTGATTTTATAATCAGATTAATTGTATCTCATTACTACATTATTTCAGGGTAGAAGTTGTATATCCACAGTGCCTTTTTGCGGTGCTTTTTGTTTTTCAAAAAGGGCTTCAGGTAAGGCAATGTGCTGTTAAAGGTATTTTTTAATTTTTTTTGGACGGTAGTCCTGAAAGGCAGGTTTTATGAATATAGAAAAACTGAAAATTCTCTACGTTTGTGATCCAAATCTTGGTGAGCGAGGGCAAGAAGTTTTAAGTAGATACTGTCTTGGTGATAATGTTACTTCTTTCTTTTTTGACAAGAAGGTTGATAATCCGAGAACAGTTAGAAAGCAAATTCTCCAGGCTGCAAAAGAGGAAGGAGGATTTGACATATTGATCAGCTTTTATTCCGACCTTGTTCTCAAGAATCCACAGCTCCAATGTGTTCGCGTTCTTGAAAACGGCGGACGACTAGCCACCAACATTCACCCAGGCTCGAATCTGTTTCCGGGACTTGGGTATGACACTCTCCCTTTAATAAGAGGAGAGAAAGAGCACGGTCCCGTTTGGCATTTCATGAATGACGAATCGGTTGATGCCGGACCCGTGATACGGATACTTCTTAAAAACATTGAAGGTATGAAGTACCTTAAACATCGACACCAGAACCAGAATTTATGCTTGGAGCTTCTGAGGCAACAGATGGAGGATCTTGATTCTTGTTCTAGTTGTGAAGAGGTCTTTGATCGTTGGAACAAATCGGTTCACGAACAAGGGCTCAAGTGGGATGATACCTACGTGAATAATGAAAATCTCGGAAACATTCTTGCGAGATTTTATCAGGAGTTCTCAGATCATGGTGTTTTCGATGGGCTGCCGTATCTCGAAGAGATCAGAGCACTTGCTCGTAGAGCACCAAGTGAGTTAGAAAATCGCGTCGTAATAAAGCTACTTGACGGAGTCATTCCGATTGCTGCTTGATATGTTTTTTGAAAATCAGTTTCTAAAGCATCGGGGGTCTTCAAAAATCCCTGATGCCTTTCTTTTTTCATTTCTTCAGGTTTTGACAGCACACCTGAAATTCTTAAATCAATTATTTATTATATAAAAGTCATTACAAACCGACTTTTACCGTTTCTGAAACATACCTTGCTTTTCTTCTTGCTTCTTCAATTGAATTTCCTCTGGCAAGTCCGACTCCCATTCTTCTTTCACCCTGCACTTCCGGTTTCCCAAAAAGCCTGAGTTCTGTATCTTCTTCAGAAAGAGCATTTTCAAGGTTAGAAAAAGATATGGATTTTGAAGAACCTTCGACGAGAATAACGCTTGATGCACTGGGACCCAGTTGTCTGATTTTGGGTATTGGTAAACCCATAATCGCTCTTGCATGAAGGGCAAATTCGGATAGGTTTTGTGAGATCATGGTGACCATACCGGTATCATGGGGGCGTGGGGAAACTTCGCTGAAATATACCATGTCGCCTTTAATAAAGAGCTCAACCCCGAAAATACCTCTTCCACCAAGTGCATCAGTAATTTTCTTTGCCACTTCTTTGGATTTTTCAAGAGCGGCGGCGCTCATTTCCTGAGGTTGCCAGGATTCACGATAATCACCAAATTCCTGTTTGTGCCCGATGGGTGCACAAAAACTTGTCCCTCCAATATGACGAACTGTCAGAAGTGTTATTTCATAATCAAAATCAATAAAACCTTCCACGATAACTCGCCCAGTTCCCGCTCTGCCACCTTTTTGTGCATATTCCCAGGCGGGAATAATATCATTTTCAGACTTGATAGTGCTTTGTCCTTTCCCTGAAGAACTCATAACCGGCTTTACTACACAAGGGGCACCTATTTTTTCTACCGCAGCAAGATATTCCTCCCTGGTGTCAGCAAACTGATAGGGAGAGACAGGGAGTGCAAGTTCTTCTGAAGCAAGTTTTCTTATGCCTTCTCTATCCATGGTAAGACGAGCAGCTCTTGCTGTTGGAATTACAGTAAATCCTTCTTTTTCAAGCTCTACAAGAGTTTCGGTTGCAATAGCTTCTATTTCAGGGACAATAAGGTCTGGTTTTTCCTTTTCAATAACTCCCCTTAGGGCAGTACCATCAAGCATATTGATAGTATATGATCTGTGTGCCACCTGCATGGCAGGAGCATTGTCGTAGCGATCTACTGCAATGACCTCAACTCCCAGACGTTGCAGTTCAATCGTTACTTCTTTTCCCAATTCTCCCGATCCACAAAAAAGTACCTTTATTGCAGATGCAGAAAGTGGAGTTCCAACGTGAGCCATTTTTACCTTTGATTTAATTATATGAGGTATTATCTGTTTTGTTTTTATACTATTTGTTATAAAATAAACAAATGCCAAATCTCCCCGAATGTATAGAAGATTTAATCTCCCAAAACCCCTTATTGCAGACAGGAATGTGTCATGGTCTTCTAAACCTTTCGCAAACCGCCCGATTTTTGCAACCTCAAATAGAAGCACGGATAAAAAAGAAAGTTACTTCAAGCTCAATTGTGATGAATCTTTCAAGATTGGCAAAAAAAGCCGAGTTTGCAGAAAAAAATCTACGAATAAAAGTCCAGAATATGACCCTGAATACTGATCTGGTAATACTTGGATATTCCAAGTCGCCAAAAATTCATCAGTCAATAAACCAGTTGTACCGTGAAATTGAGAATACTCAAGAGTATATTACTGTAACAGAAGGTGTTCGTGAAGTTTCGCTGATATTTCCAAGGCAGTTTTTATCAATAGCAGAAGAGATAATAGAAGTAGTCCCCTTTCAAAGACATCTTGATGTTGCTGCTTTAAGAGTCAGTTTTCATCCGGATTATATCTCCATGCCCGGTTTATTTTATGCATTTTATCAACAGCTTTATTTTCAGAATATAAGTGTGATTGAACAGGCATCAACGCCGACTGAATTGATTTTATATTTACATCAGGATGATGCGCAGCTTGCATTTGAGACATTTTATAACAATTTTGTAAGGAGAAATCAGAATGAGTAACACACTACTGGCAGAAATATTGAAAAAACATTCTGAAAGCTATCTGGCGGTAGTTCCATTTGATTTTAATAAAGAAGGAGTTCACATTGATTTAAGTATTAACAATGCAGGGCTTGAGGCGGTAGTTCCGGACGATACACCCGGGTGGGAAAGGTTTATCTGGGATGATATGAAAAAGAAGGGAGCAAAAGTCTGTGCCGGTGGGTACCTTGAACAAAGAAGCCGCTATCTGAAAAGTGAGCTTTTTACTTCAGGTGATGAACCAAGAATCATGCATCTTGGTATTGATATATGGGCTGTTCCGGAGACTGCTATTTCTGCTCCCTTAAAAGGGGTGGTGCATAGTTTCAGAGAAAACACTGCATACATGGATTATGGTCCAACGATATTATTGCAACATGAACTGGATGGAATTTCTTTTCATACACTCTATGGGCATTTATCAAGAAAATCACTCGAGGGAAAATTTGTCGGACAGGAGATTAAGGCAGGAGAAGTTTTTGCATGGCTTGGAGATGCGGAAGTAAATGGTGGCTGGCCTCCTCATCTTCATTTTCAGATTATAGAAGACATGCAGGGTCTGGAAGGTGATTATCCGGGACTCTGCTCTAAAAGTGATCTTGAGACATACTCCAGAAATTGCCCCGACCCGAACCTGATATTAGGGTACCAGGCATTAAAAGCCTAAAATATTTTTTTCAACTTTTTTGATCAAATTCTTTGTCTCGCTCCGTGAGAAGTTTTTTTGTGGAAAGTCGTTCAGGTCGGTTACTTTTTCAATCTCTATTTTTTCATTAGCAGTTGTAAAAAATACTTTGTTTGAATTTTGAACAGTAATATGTTTTCTCGGAATATTTTCTCGTATTAATCCGGTGCTTGCTACAACAAAATCTTTATCCGGATTATACTCAAGGAGAGAACGTCCATTAAAAGTGCCTGATGGGACGATCTGCTGATCGAGTCCCATGAACTCAAAGATAGTAGGGAAAATATCAGAGTGAGAGCTACTGGTATATTGTGTGTGAGTGTAGTTTTTTATTGCCTTTCTATATGATTCAGGAAAGCGAATCAGTGCAGTAGTCTGTATCTGTTCTTTGGTAAGACCAAAAACGTGTCCGAATTTTCCTTTTTCCCAAAACTCCTCTCCATGATCTCCAAGAATAACAATGATGGTATCTTCAAATCTGCCTTGAGATTCAAGAGTGGTAAGTATTTTGTTCAGTAAATGATCTGCGAAGCGAACGGAATTTAAAAATCTGTTTTTTAAACCCTCTTTATGTTTTTTAAACTGGGACAGAGTTCCGCAGCTTAACTTGAGATCGGAACTTACCGTAGGTACGTACGTTTCAAAATCGGGGGGATAGTAAAAACCATAATGAGTCACATATATTCTCAGGAAGTCAAACCAGGGAGCATTGGAGTTTTTTCCGGGAATCTCACGTAAATAGTTATTAACCAGCTCAATATCCCACTCCGGCTGAGATTTCTCTTCCGGATGAACTGTTTTGTCAAATAAAGGTTCAAAGAAAATATCATATATATTTTCATATTTCATTGAGTTGGAGAAATAGATCGAAAGTTCATAGCCCAAAGCTTTGAGTACCTTGAAAGGAAAAGGAGAAATATTGAGTGCCTTATGATCTCTGAAATAAAATGAATTCAAGCCGGTAATAAGACCAAAATCACCACTTCCTGAATTGGCTCCGCTTGAAAAATGATTTTCAAGAACCATCCATTCATCTTTTCTTTCGTAGAGATGGGGCATGTACTCTTCCGTAAAGACATCACTTCTTAAGGATTCAACTACGAGAAAAAGAATATTGGGCTTATGTAGGGGAAGCTCTGTTTTTTTTGATGTAATTGAAGCAAGTGCCAGGTCTGATTCTTTTATTCTCTTCTTTGCTGCTTTGGTAATATCTTCATCTGTAAATGGAATATCACCAAGAAATCCTTGATGAGCAATATTTGTTTTAGGGTCAGGAAATGTCATGGAAGAGTTCCATACAAATTTTGATCGAAGCTCAAGCCCTTCCTGATCAATCGCCCCAAAAGCAGTGTCTATGATCAGGGTAAAAAACAGAACGGGAATGAGGAAACACTTGATAATGGCATAGTTCCTGTACGAAAGAGAAAAATTACTCGTACTTGAAAATAAGATAATCAGGAACCATAAACCAAAAGCAGAAACTCCCACTAAAAAGTGCTGAAGACGTATTGGAGACATATCACTCGAGGCTCCATCGAGGAGTAAGAGGGTATAGTTATAATCCAGACGGGCACCCATAAATTTAAAATGAATATCGTCAATAATCAGATAAAGAGGGAGGATGAGAGAGATAATAGACAGGTAGATCGTCGATAAATATTTTTTTACAGTTTCTGAAATTTTGAATGAAGAAAAGAGGTGATTTAAGACCCTGAAAAAAAATAAATTTAGCACTATCAGTGCAAGCTGAAAGAAAAAGAGTAGTGCAATAGAAGCCAAAAGGACAAGAACCACCCCGAGGCTCAATGCCCCTGAACTTGAATCAGCGCTCAGGTACCATACCGTAGCGGTACTTTGCAGGAGCAGTAGTAGTATCTGTAAAAATGTTGGAATCATTCCTTTACTCATTACAAACCAAATAGTTATAAACTGATAATCGACCTCGCAATAGGAGTTCTAAAGTGCTATATCCTTATGGTAGTATGTTGAAATTATTATTAAAATCCAGCTTGCAAATGGTGTATTACCCGGAAGATCTTCAGACCCTCAAAAATCAGATAGACGGGGACTTGTACACTGACTCTATAGAGAGAGTTCTATATGCGACAGATGCTTCCGTGTATCGGGAACTTCCACTTGCTGTTTTAAAACCCAAAACTGAATCAGACCTTGGAAGAATAATTGAATATGCAAATTCTAATAAGATCTCCCTGATCTTTAGGACGGCAGGTACTTCCCTTGCCGGTCAATGTGTAGGAAGTGGTATTGTAGTAGACTTTTCAAAATATTTTACAAAAATCATTGAAATAAATTCTGAGGAAAAATGGGCGAGGGTTCAACCCGGAGTTGTACGGGATGAATTGAATCGTCATCTGAAAAAATATGAATTATTTTTCAGCCCGACTACTTCTACTGCAAATCGTGCAATGATCGGTGGTATGGTGGGGAACAATTCATCCGGAACTACTTCTATTGTGTACGGGGTAACAAGAGATAAGGTTTTAGAGCTTAGCGCTCTTTTAAGTGATGGAAGCAAGGTTACTTTTTCTGAGCTTTCAAAAGAAGGATTTTTTGAAAAGTGTAAAGAAAATTCACTTGAGGGTGTCGTATATAAGCAAATATATGAACAACTTTCCAGCCCTCAAATCCAGAAAAATATTCGTAATCATTTCCCAAAACCGTCTATCCACCGGAGAAACACCGGCTATGCCATTGACGAGTTACTTACTTCAGAAATATTTTCTGATAGTGGTGAGCCGTTTAATTTTTGTAAACTGCTAAGCGGTTCAGAGGGAACACTTGCCTGCATAACAGAGATTAAAATAAAGCTGGATGACTTGCCTGAGCCCTCTGAAATTGTAGTTGCAGCACACTTTGAATCTCTTAATCAAGGTATGTGTGCTTCACAAATTGCAATGAAACACCCGGTAACTGCGGTTGAGTTGATGGATAAAATCATTCTTGATTGTACGAAAGAAAATCTAGAGTATCAGAAAAATCGTTATTTTATAGAAGGTGACCCGAAGGCGGTATTAATAATTGAGTTTCGGGGGAAAACTGAAGGAGAAGCCAGAGTAAAAGCAGAAGCGGTAATTCGGGATTTTCAGAAAGCTGGTCTTGGATACGCATTTCCGATTATTGGACAAGAGAAAACGAAACTGGTCTGGACATTAAGAAGTGCGGGACTTGGACTACTTGCGAATATTCCCGGAGATAGAAAAGCAGTTGCCTGTATTGAAGATACCGCTGTGGATATTAACGATCTTGCTGATTATATTGATGAGTTTGATCAGATGATGAATTCATATGGGCAGGAATCAGTATATTATGGGCATGCAGGTGCAGGAGAGATTCATCTTCGCCCGATTCTCGATTTGAAAAAGAAGAAAGATCGGGAAGAGTTTTACAAAATTTCAGAAGATGTTGCAAAGCTGGTAAAGAAATATCAGGGATCTTTAAGTGGAGAGCATGGAGATGGAAGAGTTCGTGCTCCATTTATTCCTATGATGGTAGGCGAAGAAAATTATCAGTTGTTTAAGGAAATAAAACAAACCTGGGATCCAAATGGAATCTTTAATCCGGGAAAAATAGTTGATGCTCCTCCAATGAACACTTCTCTTCGTTATGAAGAAAACATGGATACCCCTGTTCAGGATACATTGTTTGATTTCTCAGATGTGGGAGGCATGCTTAGACTTGCTGAAAAATGTAATGGTTCTGGTGATTGTAGAAAACTTCCAGAGTCGGGTGGCACCATGTGTCCCAGCTATCAGGCAACAAGAAACGAAAGAGATACTACAAGAGGAAGAGCAAATATTCTTCGTGAGTTTCTTACAAAAGACAGTAGACCAAACCCTTTTGATCACCGGGAGATAAAGGAAGTGCTTGATCTTTGTCTTTCCTGTAAAGGGTGCACGGCAGAATGCCCATCAAATGTAGATATGGCTACCATGAAAGCAGAATTTTTGTATCAGTATCAAAAGGTGCATGGAGTAACATTGAGGGCACGTGCGTTTTCACATATTAACGAACTGAACCATTTTGGATCTTTTTTCCCCTCGGTAACAAACTTTATGTTTCAAAATAAGCTGACTTCTTCGATTATGAAGTCAGTCCTTGGAATTTCAGAAAAAAGAGAAATTCCGGGGATTCATTCAGAAAGCCTTAGAGCATGGTACAAGAAGGAATATAAGAAAATTCCGGCACCGGAAAAAATAATCAAGACTGTATATTTCTTCATTGATGAGTTTACAAATTATAATGATACCCCAATAGGGATTTCTGCAATCACTCTTTTAAAAAGGCTCGGATTTGAAGTCCGTATTGTCAGACATGATGAGAGTGGTCGATCGGCTTTTTCAAAAGGGCTTCTTGAAAAAGCTAAGCGGCATGCAGAAAATAACGTAAGAATATTCAAAGACCTTGTGGGGGAAGATGCTCCGCTTGTGGGAGTAGAGCCATCGGCGCTACTCAGTTTTCGGGATGAATATCCAAGAATTGTTGATAAAGAACTGCATGAAGCAGCAAAAAAATTAAAGCTGAATACTTTTTTGATTGATGAGTTTCTCGGAAAGGAAATCTTTGCAGGTAATATTTCACCAGATTCTTTTACAAAAGAAAAGAAAACCATAAAACTTCATGGGCACTGCCATCAGAAAGCACTCTCTTCTCTGGAATGGACAAAGAATATTTTATGCCTGCCTGAAAATTATTCGGTTGAAATTATTCCTTCAGGTTGTTGTGGTATGGCGGGTTCATTTGGTTATGAAAAAGAGCATTATGATCTCAGTATGGAGATAGGGGAGATGGTGTTATTTCCCGCAGTGAGAAACACCTCAGAGGAAATCATTATCGCAGCGACAGGCACCTCCTGTCGTCATCAGATAAAAGATGGTACAAGGCGAATAGCTCGACATCCGGTAGAGATATTATGCGATGCGCTTTCTCCCGTTTCCATCAGGTGATGCTCATGTTAGAAAAGAATTATTTAAAACATAAGATAAGAAAATAATGGAAACACAAGTTACAGAATTCATTTCGCGACATGGTCTTGATATTGAAATTTTTGGGAATTCAATATGGAGGTATCTGCTTACTGTTTTTCTGATATTTTTGTATTATTATATCTTTACGTATATTCGTAGAACTCTTGTTAATAAAATTGAAGGTATTGGAGCAAAGAACCGCATAAAAGCGGTGCTGGAGCCCATATCTTATGCTCTTGAAAAAACCAGTAGTCTTTTTCTGTTTGCCCTTGCAATAAGAGCTTCTCTCTTAAATTTGCATATCACCCCAACAATCGACAAAGGTATATCGCTTTTTATTACTCTTGCTGTTTTCATTCAAATTGGTCTGTGGGCTGATACCGTATTTCAGTTAATTGCAGATAACTGGGTCAGAAGATCGGGGAACATCTCTCCGGCAAGTACCATTGCAAACCTGATAAAATTTTCTTTGAAATTAGTCGCATGGATACTCACGATCTTATTGTTTCTGGATAATATAGGAATCAATGTAACGACTCTTGTTGCAGGGCTTGGGATAGGAGGTATTGCCGTGGCGCTTGCGGTACAGAACATTCTTGGAGACCTTTTATGTTCGCTCTCTATAGCTCTGGACGAACCTTTTCAGGTTGGAGACAACATTGCACTTGGTAACATTACGGGGGTTGTTGAAAGAATTGGTATAAAATCTACCCGAATTCGCAGTTCTTCCGGTGAGCTCATTATTGTTTCCAATTCCGATCTTGTTAAGGGACAGATTAAAAACTTTAAAAAAATGGAAGAGAGAAGGATTGTTTTCAGTACCAGTGTGGTTTACGAAACCTCACTTGAAAAGCTCGAGCAGATTCCTGTAATCATGAAAGAAATAATAGAATCACAAAAAAATATAAGGTTTGATCGCTCTCACCTGATGACTCTTGGAGATTCTGCGATCATTTTTGATACCGTGTATCATGTCAAATCATCAAATTTTGCAGTCTATGCAGAAGCACAACAGGCAATAAACTTTCAATTGATAAAGCAGTTTCAGAAACATGGTATCGAGTTTGCATACCCTACCCAGATGCAATATTCAAAAGTGATTAACTGATTTAAACCCGTAGAGGTAGGGCTTGTTTACCCTGAGCCTGTCGAAGGGCTCATCCATCCGAAACAAGAATCTTTCTTCTGTGTTCTTTTCCGGAAACAAGGTAATAATCCGCAACTATCTTCCATGGTGCTTCCGGTACCGTATTTGGTCCGGAGAGCCAATAAAGAGAAATATTCTGAAAGGCGGACAAGTGTTTTAGAATTTCCCTGTCTGGTTTCAGGGCACGAAACAGGGCTGCATCAACATGAGAAGTTTCAGATTTCAGCGCTTCACTTCTACCTTCGATGATGTGACAGTTTTTTAATCCAAGTTCTGAAGTTACGGTTTTCAAGAAAGAGCAGCGTTTTCTCCTTGGTTCTACAAGGTATGATGTGGCTTTGTCTCCATACCAGATATGCCAGGGGATACCGGGAAGTCCCGCACCTGAGCCGATATCAGTAAAAGTAAATCCACTTCCTGAATCAAACGCAGGAATAAGCCCCGCATGTGAAAGCACAAGTACACTTGCCAGAGAATCAAGTATATGTGGAAGTATAAAATCTTCAATTGACCCCGGAGCCACAAGATCATGAGATTCATTCCACTTATGAAGGAGGGAAAGATATTCACAAACAGAAGATGTAAACTCCTCACTCTGCTTCCAGGAGGTAAGGATATTTTGCTCAGAGAGAGTTTCTGTTAATCCCAAAATGGCATTATTAATTTCCATTCCTCATTATAAGCATTCATTGATTTTTTATAACAGTAATAAGTAGCTTGAAGTTTCAAAACCAAATAAAAATATACCTGTGCCTATAGATTATAGGCACAGGTGGTCACAAAACAAAGATCAACAATAGACAGGAATCCGCGTCAAGTCGTCCGGATTTGTTGTCTGGTGATAGAATCCATCATCCCCTATGATGAAATCACGAGTTCTCGGATTTCCGAGAGACGCAAGTTTCAAGAGCGGATTTTCAATTCTTCCGTCCATGAGTTCCTCTTTCAGGATATGGGATCTCAATTCTAAAAACGCCATGACGGCTTCATCTTTTGTTATTTCAGGTCCGAGAAATCGGGATATGGAGTATCTGTCACTCGCAAGACTAATCCCTCCTTTTTTTTCTATTACCATATTCATGGCTTCGGAAATTCTATTTGCATGAGTTCCCACATACAAGATTTTTCCGTTCACAGACGATACTGCGAGTGCAAAGTGTTTCTGCGCACCGAAGCCGTTTACGAACATGCATGAAGGTTCTCTGTGTTCAGAGTACCCGTCTAGAGTGCCACACATGAGGATGTCGTCTTCATCTTCAGGGTCAGCTCCCTCATAGGATGAGAAAGGTAGTTCCATTTCTACAAGACGAGTTACTGGAGAGTCGTCAACACGTATGACATAAGCACTTGTACTTCCAGATTTTATTCTCATCCAAAAATCATGAGGTGCAACCCTCCTGGTTCTCCGTTTCGGAGCTTCTGCGTTGAAATCTTTGAAATCTTTAGTCATTTTTTCTTGCCTTTCTAAAAAACCTAAAAAACATCAAGCTAAGTTAGTTAGCTTGATTACTGTTTCAGCTACCCGAATGACCAGATTTTTAAAGAACAACTGAAGGAGGAATTCGTATATAAATATACTTATGCCCCGACTTGAAGCTTGTTTTCCAAAAGCTCCTTATGCAGACTTCCTTTTCTAATATGAACTGCAAGAAGAGATATCGCCGCAGGGGTTACTCCTGAGATGCGAGATGCCTGTCCCAAAGTAGCAGGGCGTACTTTAGTAAGCCTCTCTTTTACTTCAATACTAAGCCCTTTTATCGCTCCATAATCAAAGTGCTTTGGAATTTCAGCTTCCTCCATTTTTTTCAAGCGTGCAATGTCATCAAGCTGACGCTTAAGATAACCTGAAAATTTCACTTCTACTTCAACTGAAGTCTTTTCAAGATTGCTCAGGTCTTCTTCAGGAGGAAAGCTGAGTACTATATCTTGATACTGTACATCTGGTCTTCGTAGCAGAGTTGAAAGGGAAGCCGCATCACTTAAAAGAGCAGTACCAAGGGATTCGAGCCAGGCATTATGAGCAGGGATTGGTTTTATAAATGTTGTATCAAGACGGGATTTTTCTTTTTCGATACGATTTCTTCTTTCTTCAAACGCACGCCAGTCCTCATCCGGTACAATGCCCAGTTTTCTTGCATAAGGAGTAAGTCTTAGGTCTGCATTATCTTCCCGAAGATGCAGGCGATATTCTGCACGTGAAGTAAACATGCGATATGGCTCATCAACACCGAGTGTGCTCAGATCATCAGCAAGAACCCCGATATATGCCTGGTCTCTACTCAGGATAAAAGGTTCTTTATCTGAAATTGATAGCACTGCATTAATTCCGGCCATGATGCCTTGAGCCGCAGCTTCTTCATACCCTGAGGTGCCGTTAATTTGTCCTGCAAGAAAAAGCCCGGAGTAGGAAGTGACTTTGAATGTGGTATCAAGTTCGGTGGGGTCTACATGATCATACTCGACTGCATAACCAGGAATTAAAATCTCAGCATCTTCCAGACCAGAAATGGTTTTCAGGAGACTTTCCTGAACATCAAGGGGAAGACTCGTAGAAATTCCATTTGGATATACAATGTCAGAATCATAACCTTCAGGTTCAAGGAAAATGGTGTGTGAAGGTTTATCTGAAAAACGAAATATTTTATCTTCTATTGAAGGGCAATACCGAGGACCTCCTGATTCAATTTGCCCATTAAACATGGGGGAGCGATCAAGGTTTGATCGTATGACATCATGAGTTTTTTCATTGGTCTGAGTAATCCAGCATGAGATTTGAGGGCGGTCAATTGATCTGGTTCTGAAAGAAAATGGACGAGGGGGAAGTTCTCCAGGCTGTTCCTCACACTTTGAAAAATCTATACTCCCAAGTCTGATTCTCGGTGGTGTTCCCGTTTTCAGTCTGCCCATCCGGAGCCCAAGGTTTTTTATGGAGTCACTAAGGCTGTAACTCGCCTTTTCTCCAACTCTGCCACCTTCTGTTTTATTCTCTCCAGTGTGCATGAGCCCCCGAAGGAATGTACCGGTTGTTACCACAGTAGCTTTTGCATGTATTGAAGTTCCGGATTTGGTTCTTACACCAAGCACTCTCGCTCCTTCCACAATGAGACCCTCAACAGGTTCTCCTATGACTTCAAGAAAGGGCGTATGCTCCACTGTGTGTTGAATTCGTTTTTGATACAGGTTTCGATCTGCCTGAGCACGTGAAGACCTTACCGCAGGTCCTTTAGAAGAGTTAAGCGTACGAAATTGAATACCGGTATCATCAATTGCCCGTCCCATTTCACCAAAGAGCGCATCAAGCTCCTTGACGAGTTGCCCCTTTCCAAGCCCTCCTATGGCGGGGTTACAGGACATCTGACCGGTCTTGTTTATGTCATGGGTTACAAGAAGGGTTCGTGCTTTCATCCGGGCAGCAATCAGGGCTGCTTCAACCCCTGCATGCCCACCACCAATAACAATAATATCATAATTAAAGTTCATAAAATTAATGACTTAGGCAATGATTGTCTAATAAAAACACTCAAAAAATGAAGTGTATCCCGACTGAACCCTGATCAGTATTAGATAATATATACACCAGATTTAAAAGAATAGCACATTGAGTAGAGCATGATTGGCGTTTTTTTTATTAACTATCGGAAAAAACTTGCATTTTTAAAGGGACTTGCGTTCTTTTTTGCGATGGTAGTCGTGTTTATTGCTTTTGAGCAAAGCTCCAGTGCGCACTATCATATCCAGGAAGATGAATCTGATTTTTTTCCAAAGAAAGCACTTATTAAAGAGCTTCCCTTTTTAAAAGAATATTTTAGTGAAAGTTACATACTGGGTGATATTCCAAAATCATATAAGGGTTCTTTGCTTAGTACTACGGAAGTTCAGCAGTCTTACCCTGAAGGTATGATACCCTTTATTACGGGACTGATAGTGGTCTATCTTCCTGAGATTGAAAACGCAGGGGAGCTTGCTAAAGAAATTGTAAGAATAGGAAATGAAGAGCAGCTCGACCCTCTCTACATTGCTGCAATTATTTCGGTAGAGAGTCGATTTTCTGTTAAGGCAAAGTCCAAAGTCGGGGCAATGGGCTTGATGCAGCTTATGCCTGAAACGGCACAGGAAATTATTTCGAAGAAAAAAATCAGGGCATCAAAGGCTACCCTTACCGACCCCAAAACAAATATCCTGCTCGGGGTACATTATATAAAGCAGCTTGAAAAAAAGTACAGGAGCAATCGGGCTCGTGCATTAGCTGCCTATAATTGGGGCTTAGGCAAGGTAGATCGTTCCATAAAAGAAGGTACTGAAATTCCTGAATCTGTAAAACGATACGCTTCAACAATCGTCACAAGAACCACTCGCTGGAACAAGCACTTTAAGGAAGCAAACGAGCGTGAAAAGCTGCTTCTTGCAGGCAAGTAATATACGGAACAATCAGCTCCTTACCCGTTCCAGAACCGCCACTGTCTCCACATAGCTCGTCTGAGAGAACATATCAAAAGGCTGGATTGAAGAAACCTCAAAACCCAATTCGCTTAATTGCTTTACATCCCTGACAAAGCTTGGAAGATGACAGGATATAAGAATGATTTTTTTAGCCTTCACAAATTGAGATGAGATATTCCCAAGTCCACTTCGGGGAGGGTCGGCAATGATTACATCAGCACTGCTGATCGGGTTACGTTTTAAAAACACTTCGACAGAGGATTCATGGTAGCAGACATTTTTTTCAATGCCCGCTTCTTTAGCACTTTCCTTTCCAAAAAACACCAATCGGGGGTCTGTTTCAACTGCGGTTACTTTCGCTCCGGCATGCGCAAGTGGTAAGGTGAAGTTACCCGCACCTGCATACAGATCATACACAGTTTTTCCCTGAAGTGAACCACACTCCAGTATTACATGTTCGATGAGAGGTATGTTAATTCCCCAATTAACTTGAGAAAAAGCACCACCTGGTACCTTCAGGAAAATACTTTTTGAGCGGTTAAGGGGAAGTTCAAGAAAAGGCAAGCCACTCCCGGAAACTTCTTTCCCTTCTGCGGTGATGATAAAGTTTTTAAATACTTTTTTTGAAGCGGCATGAACTTCTTTCTGGTCTTTAAGGCTTAGTGTGTAGGGGGACGTAAGTATTGCAATTACATTACTTCCATCTGATTCCAGATATAGAGAGCTTATCTTTCCCTTGATTTCAGGAGCAATCGCATGTGCCGATTCAAGCATGACGTCTATTTCAGGAACGGCAACGGGGCAGGAGTGAATACTGACCACTGTTCTTGTCTTGTTTTTATAAAACCCGACCCGTCCGGAAGAATCAATATGAAGATGTATTCTTCTTCTGAAATGATATGACTCTCCGGGATATATCGGCTTTAGAAGTTCAATTACAGAAGAAGGAATCCTTCCGGCTCTAAGTGCTCCTTGTATCATTTGAAACTTGGTTTGGAGTTGTGCTTCATAGCGCATATGTTGAAGTTCGCACCCGCCGCAGTCACCATAATGAGAACATTCAGGCTGGATTCTATGTTCTGAGGGGTTTGTAACCTCAAGCAGAGAAGCTTTAAGGTATCTGTCTTTACGTTCAGTAATCTGTACCTGTACCGTTTCGCCCGGTACTGCATAAGGGACAAAAGTGGTGATTCCCAGATATTTTTCGTCCTCTTCTTTAAAAACTTTTACTACCTCACCTACAAAATCCCCGCCTACTGCGAGATTTCTTATATGAACCAGTGCGGTATGTGTGCTCATAGTGTCTGTTTTCAGGGCTGAAGGACTTTAGTGTCTGCAATATTCTGATAGTGCTCCAGAGTGTAGCGCGCTCGAGCCAGATAGAGTGGGCTTATCTTTATATCCGAGCGGAGCATTTCAGATTTTGGAAGTTTGGCTTTTAAAGGGTCTACATATTTTCCATAATCGTAAAGACTGAAATGTAAATGAGGACCTGTTGCAAGACCGGTCATTCCAACCTTTCCTATGAGGGTACCCTTGCTTACTTTTTTGCCACGAACAATCCCGGGAGATATTGCCGAAAGATGAGAATACCCGGTGGTATAACGATCAGAGTGTTTGATTTCAATGATAATACCATGCCCCCCTTTTCTTCCCGCAAAGGTGACCACTCCATCACCAACGGTACGAACCGGAGTTCCTGTCGGTGCGGCAAAATCGACGCCGTTATGAGGTCGTTTAACCTTGAGCACCGGATGAAGTCTCCCATCAGAGAAATGACTGGATATCCTTGAAAACTTGAGAGGGTAGCGAAGAAAAGTATTTCCTATAAGGGTGCCGTCTTCATTGAAGTAACGAGCTTTCCCATCAGCGCCAACATAACGAATGGCGGTAAAGTGACTGCCTCGCACTTCAAGCGCTGCGGCAAGAATGGGACCTGAAGAGGTACCGGAACCCTCAAGTTGCTCACGTTCATGATAGATCAGTGAAAACCGGTCACCTTTTCTGAAATCTCTATGAAAAGAAATTCTATCACTGAAAATATCTACCAGGTCGTCAACCATATCATATCCAAGACCGGCTTTTCTCGCAGCAGCTGCAAAGGAGGACTGAATGGTTCCAATGACGATGCGTTCCCTTAGCGCGGTTTCAATCTTTGAAATGGAAGGAGTAAAAACCCCCTGAGCGGTATGTTGCAGAATCAAACTCTCATCATTTGAAAGTTTGATTCTGATAGAAGCAAGTGAAGTATCAGGAAGAAAGGTTCCCTCAAGAACGCTCCCGGTCTTCATAAGATTTTTTTGAGCCTTTTCTTTTTGAAACATGATCAGTGAGTCATGAGCTGCACCTGCCTGATCACTTGAAACCCCGTATCTTTCAAGGAGAGAACGGAGCGAGTCCCCACTCTTTACGTTGAAGAGAACGGTCATGTTGTTATCTGATTCTGAAGAAGCTCCCCCAGAAAATATCCCGGAGAACATAGGATTTTGTTCACTAAAAGTCCGATAAAGAAGCGGGTCTGATTGATACGATTCATAGGATGGTTCAGTAAGAGTTTTGAAAAAGAGAGAGAGCCGATCCCAGGGAAGAAGCCAGTAGGCAATAAAGAGAAGCATGACCCCGAGCCCAATCCAGGTGGAGGGGGCTGCTTTTTGATACGATGTCCTGTTTGCCGAAACAGACCTTCTCGAACCACGAGTCGTAGTACTCTGTTCTCCAATAGACCTCTTGTAGGGAGGAATATGAGAAGGTTCAGAATCTCTGATTTTGAGAGTTTTAGTCATTTAATATGCGTTTAATCTGTGTTCTGGTGGATTAGTAAAACATTAAAGACGAAAAACTACCATTTGAAATCAATAAAATCGATATTAAAGTTGTAATTTTTTCATCGAGAGTGTTAGAGGAGTTACGTATTCCAGGAAATCAGAGTATCTCTAATGAACGATAAATCAAGAATTCTTGCCCTTGATGTTGGAAAAAAGCGAATCGGGCTTGCCGTTTCAGACGAGCTTAAAATGTTTGCAAGTCCACTACAGAGCCTTCCGATGGCTGGAGAAAAAGCACGGGCAATCAGTGAGATTCTGAATATCTGCAAGGAGAAGAACATCTCCACTATTGTAATCGGGAAACCCCTGAGCATGAGTGGGGAAGCTACTGATCAGCTTGTGTTTACTGAAAAATTTGCTGCTGCCCTTCAGTCTAAATTGCAGCAGGAGTCCTCAATAATGGATAGGGGTGGGGTAGAGCTTGTGTTTATAGATGAGCGTCTTACTTCCGTTCAGGCGGAGCAGTATCTGGCACATTCAGGTAAGAAGAACCTTGAAAGAAGAAATGCGAAAGATCAAATTAGTGCATCTATCCTGCTGGAAACATACCTTTTATCACGTAAGCGTTCAATGGGGTAGGTAGGGGGTTGAACGGTTTACTTTATCCCTACCCAAGAAGGGTTAGTCTTTATATATTAGTTACGTGTTTATAATGTAGAAAAACAATGAGAAAATATCGGGAATGAAGTTTTTAGCTTTTATTGGAAGGACGGCTCCTTTTGTATTTGCGGTTTTTGTGCCCGTGTTTCTTGCTCTTGTGTTGTTTAATGTCTGGTTTTTAAAACCGGCTGATAAGTTTTCAACTGAGCTGATACCGGTTGAGATACCAAAAGATGCCAGTGTCGAGCAGGTAGCAGATATTCTTGCTTCCAGAAATCTTGTTAGAAGCAGATTTGCCACGAGGATACTTTTGAATCGTATACAAAAAAAACAGGAGACACCACTTACTATTGTAGAAGGTGAATATGAAATTTCTCCCGCGCTTACTCCTTCAGAGGTGCTCTCTCATGTACTTGAAGGAAAAACTATTAAAAGAACTTTCAGGATTAAGGAAAAAGACACCTATTTCGATATTGCTGCGGCAATTGAAAGGTCTGGGCTTTTTCCAAAAGAGACCATGTTGCAGGTAATGCGAAGAAGAGATCTTTTAATCAAACTCAGACTTAATGCCGGAATCCCCGAAGGCTATTTCCTTCCGGGGGAATTTACTTTTTCAAAACCAATTACTCCCGAAGCAGTTTTTGAGACTATAATAAAGAAAAGCCAGGAAGATTTTAATGCATCATTTCCTACCAGGCAGAACAGACTGGAAAAATTATACCTCGACACGTACCAACTTCTGATACTCGCTTCGATTATAGAAAAAGAAGGCAGTACCACGGAGATGAAGAAATTAATATCCTCGGTGTATTATAACAGACTCATGCTCCAGATGCCATTTGAAAGCGAGGAAGTCCTGGCATATGCTCTGGAAAAAGGAGTAAATGAAGTGTCTCTTCAAGACAGGACAGTAGCGGGTCCCTACAACACCTTTCTCAGATGGGGTTTGCCCGCAACTCCCATTTGTACCCCGGGAAAGGACTCTATAAGCGCAAGCCTTTTCCCAACAAGAAGTGAGTACTTGTATTTTCTCCCAAATCCCGGAACAACGGCTGATTTTTCTTATACCCTTGATGAGCATCGGCAGAAACAAAGAACCCGTAGATAAGCTACTTTTAGGTACTGCATAAGTAATAACCAGGGTATGGAATCTTTTAATCGACTGATTTCAAAAGTAAGAAAAACACTTCTGATAAGAGGCGCTCTGCCCCTGTTGGTTTTAAACGCATGCGTTCTCCTGATGCTCTACCCTGCATATTGTTTAAGACTGACAGGTACGTTCTCCCAAAATGTATTTTTCCTTGTCATAATTTTTTGTCTGCTGGTAGTGTTTATCCTTGGGAGCTTCCTTTTTAAAAAATACCATTCAATAACAAAAGAGAAAATTTTTGAAACAATTGATACCGGAGAGGGTTCTGAAAGTCGTTTTTCAAGTATTATCAAGCTCGAAAAACACACTGATGAAAAACCATCGGCAGAGCATCAGGCAATAAAGACCTATATACAACTGCAAGCGGAAAAAAGCTCATTTCGTATAAACCCTAAAACAATTTCCTATCCCTCAATAGCTCCCTTGTTAGTTTCCTTTGTCCTGCTTCTTCTTCTGCTTATAAGCGTGTGGGGAGCTGTTAAATATACGAATAAACAAAAAGAAGTATTTTCCAAAGAAAATGCTGATATGATTTCAAAACTGGAAGAGGTGCTCGCAGGGGATAGCGATCTTTCAAAAGAGACAAAGCAGGCAGCTAAAGAGTTGATTACTACCTTGCAGCATCAGTCTCTGGACTCGAAAGATGCAGGGGCTGGAATACAGCAAATAGAGCAGGAAATAAAAAAGGAAGAAGAGAAAAAAAAACAAGAGAAGAGCAAGGAGGAGGAAGCACTTAAGGACATAAGAGAGAAAGAAGAATCGGAAACAGGAAAAAAAGAAAGTTCTCCTGAAAAAGAAGATGCAAAAGGTCAGGGGAAAGATGAAAGAAAAACAGAAAAACCTCAGGAGAGCAAAAAACCGGATCGGGATGGTTTTCAAGAAAAGGACAAACCTCACGAGGAGAAAGTAGCCAGAGAGGATTCTACTGAAGAGTCAAAAGAGCCAGGCGAAAAAAAAGAAAAAACAGAGGAAGGAGATAAAGGAGAAAAGGAAAAAAAGGCGGAAGATAAAAAGTCTCAGGATGAATCTGCGTCTGATAAAGATAAGAGCAATGATCAAAGTCCTACTGATACCGGGCAGGAACGAAAGGAAGAAGATGCTTCAGGAGATGATTCGGGGGAGAAACAGGATATGGGTGAGGGAGCAGGAGGTGAAGGAGAGGGAGAAGATGGCGATGCTACCTCCTCCGGAGGAGAGGGGAATGCCGATGAAACTTCAGAAGAATCTGGTGGTGAAAGTTCAGAATCATCTGTAGAGAAAAACCCCGGGGAGCAGAATTCTCAGGAAAAAAATTCAGAAGGCGACTCTAAAGACGGCGGTGAGATGAGCGGGGGAGAAGAAGGAAAAGAGGGTGAGAAAAAAGAAGACAGCAGTAACAGTGTTTCAGAGGGCAAGGAAAAGCTTGAAGAGATAGTTTCAGAATTAAAAGAGAAAAGAGGAGAAAAAGGAGAAGAGGGTACTGCTGAGGGTTCAGAGCATGAATCACAAGCGGATACCACTAAAGAATCTGAATCAAGTGGTTCTGAAAAAAAAGAAAATGATAAAGATACCGTACCTGAGTCTGATCAGGAGGGAGCCTCGAAAGATGAAGAGGCAAGTAAGCAATCAGATAAAAGCTCAGGAGGTACCAGTGCATCGAAGGAGGAAAGCCGGGGACTGCCTGATGATCAGGAATCAGCCTCAGAGGATTCAAAAAAACCACCGGAACCACAAGCTCAGGAAATGGAAGAGTTTGGAGATATTGAAAGCAGGGAACTGAGCGAAGGAGAACAGAATCCACTTTCGTTGGATTCTGTTGATTTTGAGGAAATGAAAATTGAATCCGAGAGAACCGCAGAAGGTGGAGAGGGGCTTATTATTGACTCGATTGAACAGGAAAGTACTAGTGCATCAAGCAGGATGGAGATAGAATCTACTCAGTTCAAGAAGCCCCAGCTTGGAAAAACCGAAGAAGAACAGCCCGTACCGCTGGAATATGAAAAGTTATTACGTTAACCGGATTAAAGGAAACTTGTTATGAGTACTGTTGCCGTCGATGTTGCTGTACAGGAATTTAATGCAATATTTGAACGACTGACTGCCGAAATAAAAAAAGCTATAGTCGGTCAGGAAGAAACAATTCAGCTCGTTGTTACCGCGCTCTTTGCAGGGGGGCATGTGCTCCTTGAAGGGTCACCTGGGGTCGGAAAGACGCTCCTTGTGCGTACTATCTCAGAAGCGCTCCAACTGGAGTTCCATCGTATTCAGTTTACTTCGGATTTGATGCCGAGTGACATTGCCGGTACTCAGATTCTTCTTGAAGATGAATCCGGAAAACGTCAGTTCCAATTCAGAAAGGGTCCGGTGTTTACCCAGTTATTATTAGCTGATGAAGTAAATCGTGCCGGACCCAAAACACAATCTGCACTGCTTGAGGCAATGGAGGAAAAGCAGGTTACTATTCTGGGACAGACGCATCAATTACCTCGACCTTTCTTTGTGCTTGCAACTCAAAATCCAATAGAGTTGGAAGGTACCTACCCGTTACCTGAAGCACAGCTTGACCGTTTTCTTTTTAAGATTTTAGTACCCTCCCCAAATGCGAGTGAGTTGAAAGAAGTTTTAAGCAGAACAACAGGCGATAAAGCACCTTCCATAAAGCCGATTCTTCCGCCGGATCAGGCAGTGACGCAGATACTGATAATGCAGAATCTTGTAAGAAAGGTTGTGGTATCTTCAAGTGTGCAGGACTTTCTGGTTGGAATAGTTTTTTCTCTAAACCCTGAAAACTCACTTGCTCCTAATCGGGTACGACAATACGTGCGGTTCTCTCCAGGTCCAAGAGGGGCGCAGGCAATCCTTCTTGCCGCAAAAGTAAGGGCTTTATGTTCTCAGCGTATGAATGTTTCGACAGATGATATCAAAGCGGTGCTCCTTCCCACGCTTCGACACCGAATGATATTACAGTTTCAGGCTGAGGCAGATGGAGTTACGGCGGATGATCTTATTCGAGAAGTGGGAAAGCTATAACACGTATTTTACTTAATGAATATCAGACTTACTCCTGAAATTCTTAGACGACTTCAGCAGCTCCGGATTCATCTCAGAAGGGCAGTGCTGGGGCAGAGACAGGGAATGCATGCTTCGCTGAGAAAAGGATATGGTCTTGAGTTTTCAGAGTACAAGGCATATAGCCCCGGGGATGATTTTAGAAGTATAGACTGGAATGTTCTTGCAAGAACCGATAAGATATATACGAGACAGTATCGTGAAGAACAGGACGTCAAAGTTCTTATAGTTCTTGATTACTCAAAATCACTTCACTATACTTCGCTTCCAAAACAACTTGCACTTGCAATCGCATACGTTACTCTTAATTCAGGCGATAAAGTTTCAGTGCTTTTACCTGGGGTTGCGCAGTCTCCCTGGTCATCTACCCCTGCTTCATACCATGCTATTGTTAAAATGCTTGAGAGTAAGCAGACGATACCTGAAACAGAGTTTCTGCACCATGTTGGGCGTGCCACCTCTGAAATGAAAGTTCCTGGAAGAGTATTTGTCATTTCAGATATGCATTTTCCTTTGCAGGATTTGTTTTCTACTTTTGAATATCTCTATAAAAGAAATTTCGAAGCAACGCTCATAGAAATCAACACCATTGATGAATATCGCTTTGAATCTTCTTCTCTTTTTGTCGATTCAGAAACCAGTGAAGAACTTGATGCCATCATGACTGAAAACGATTTTATTCGTTTAAGAACGCTCTACCTTGCACACCACAAAGAAATAGAACGCGCATGTACACGATATAACTTCTCCCATACCGATATCCCCATAAAAACGCCTCTGGAGGACGCACTTTTTATACACGCACTACAGGGAGGTGTTTTCTCTTAACATGTCATTCTTTCCTTCATTTAGTAATCCTCTGGCTTTTCTTGGACTACTTGGGATAGGAGTGCTCTACTATGCATATCGAAAAGCTAAAAGCAGTAACAAAAAAGAAATACCCTCACTATTTTTTATTAAGCAACTTGAGTTACCAAAGCAGGCACACAAAAGTAAAAAACTGCCTCTGCGCTTTTATCTGGAATCGCTGTTTGTTTTGTTGTTAGTGCTGTATCTGGCAAATCCTGAAATGCCCCGAGCCGGAAAAAGAGTGGCAATTGTTTTAGATCGTTCCATGAGTATGGGAGTTGTTAATTCTCAAGGAGTGGCAAGGTACAAGGAAGCTTCAGATTTATTTTTTGAGCGTCTGGAAAAAAAATCATCTGCTAATGAATATGTCTTGTATCAGCTTCCTTTGTTTCTTAATCGGGATATCGTGAATTTTGCTGACATAGAAACCTTTGAAACCAAAGATGAAATAAAAAAACGTATTTCTTCGATGGAACCGGTTTCATTTACTGATGGACTGGAACAGGCGATTCCTGAGCTGGCAGAGCACCTTGTGAGAAACAAGTTTGATGAATTATTTATTATTTCGGATAAACTCGTACATGGTTCTCCCCATGAGTCTCTTACACTAAAATCAGTATCCGTTGGTTCATCTGAAAATAATCTTTATTTGATATCTGCAAGAACTCGAATTGAGACCGGAGCTTCGGTTGCTCTTGATATCGCATATGGGTTTAGTGGGAGTGGCTCGACCAGTGTCACTTTTGAAGTTAAGGAGATTTCTCCTAATGAGACGGTTCTGGAAAAGAGACAATCTGTGATTCAGGGTGGCTCAGAAAAAATTGAAACAGTGCTCCTTGGAGGAAATCTCCATAAACGAAATGCCATTCTTCAAATTGAAGCGAAAATTTCACCGGTGAGAGACTCTCTTGAAGTTGATAATGAACTGTATCTGGTTCATGCACCCGAAATAATTGAATCACCGGTAGTCTTTATAAGTCCTGATACAAAGAGAGATAAAAAAATAAGGGAAAGTCTTGAAGTAGCACTTCAAAAAAACCTCATGCACCTTGGGTGTAAAAATGTAGATGCTTTTCTGGAGAAAAATAGTCGTAAGAACTCGCTATATATATACTATAAGTGCCCTGCTCCTGAAGTGTTATATGGGAACACTTTAGTTGTCTTACCATCGCAGTCAAGCGCACTTCTGCCAATTAAAGAAGTAAAAACAAAACCTCAAATAACTTCCTGGAACAGTGCTCATGAGATAACAAGGTATCTGAAACTATCAATACTCTCTCTTCCAAATGGAGTGCTCTTTAATCAGATACCCTGGGGTAGTGCAGTAATTTCTGCTTCTGAAGGGGCTTTACTTCTAGCCGGAAGCAGTGAGGGTATGAAGCTTGTAGTTTCAGGAATTGAACTACTCCCATTTGAAGGGAGCAGAAATAAGGTCGGAAGTATTCTGCTTCTAAACATATTTGCCGCACTTCAATCATTAAGTGATGAAACGGGTAGAAATACATACACAAGAGATCAGTTTAGTGAACTTCAGCAACTTACTCCTTCACGAATGAAAAAAGAGGAGGAGTTTTCACTTCTTGAAAGCGGTATCTATAAAGGTGTTTTTAAAGAAAGTGGTAAAAAAACCGTTTTTAATGTTCAAAATTTTTATCCTGAAGAGTCTGATACCTGGACAAAAATTAAACACTCTTTTGGAGAAGAACCTATAGTAATTTCAGAAGATGTGGCAGCATCATATGCCCGTTATCTTTTATTTGCAGGAATAGGGGTACTGCTTCTTGATCTTTTACTGATAGCAATGTTCAGGAGGGAAGTATGATACCTGATTCCTTTCTCTCTTCACTGCAAACTCTTACCTTTATCGAGTTTTTGGATAAAACAATCTGGTATCTGTTTATTCCATTTTTTTTATTGTGCTTATTTGTATGGGTATTAAAAGTTCGAAAACTTATTCCCTTGTTGCTTCGTTTGCTTGTTGTAGCATCACTTATTTGTGCAGCTTCTATTCCCTTTATCAGCACTACTTCTTTTTTAGATAGTCCCCACAGGGTATTTCTTCTGGATATTTCAAAAAGTATGAATGATCGTGCGTTAGAGGATTGTATTCAAAAAGCGCTCCGTATTTCAAAAGATGTAAAAATGAAGGTGTATCCTTTTGATGCCAGGCTGATGGAATCTTTTGATGTAACACCGGGGAAGGAAAAAGAGTTACTTAAAACCCTGGGAAAGAAACGATCTGAATCACTTACCAATTACGAGGAGACCTTTCAGATGCTGAGTTCCTATCTTCAGTCAGAAGATGTGCTCTTTTGTTCTGATGGGCGTGAAACTGCGGGAGCAGTTGGAGGGGTTTTTTCGGAGTTGAAAAGAAAGAGTATCAGAGTTCACCCTTTTTTCCCCGATAATCGCTTGCTCCAGCCTGATGAGGTTCTGATTACTTCCTTCACCGGACCTCTGCTTATTCAACATGGTCAGGCAGCCCAATTTAGCGCCTCCCTTCGTAACCCGACAAAGGAGGCATTTTCAGGAACCATTGGTTTTGCAGTAAACGGAGCTTCAAAATATCAGAAGCAAATTACGGTTGAACCTGGGCGGGAACTTACCATTTCTGAATATTTCAGGGAGCTTCCGGTTGGGCTTCATAAAATTACTTTTTCAGTTGCAGGAGAAGATGAAAGAAGCCGCTGGATTGAAGTTAAGGAGCGTCCACGACTTTTACTTATTCATGGAAGAGCGAATGAAGCTAATCTGACAGAAAATCTTTTAAAAACTCTTGGGTATGAACGTGAAAGTCTTGTTATAGGAAAAAACTCTCTTCCTGATTCACTTGATAATTACAGTGGTATCATTTTGAATAACGTAGCTGAGAAGCAGCTAACAAAAGAGTTTCAAAGAAAGCTTAAAGCGCATGTTGAAAAAGGCAGTGGGCTTCTCATTTTGGGAGGGGATGCGAGCTTTGGACTGGGAGGTTATAAAGGCAGCGTGCTTGAAGAAATATCACCACTTGAATCAGTTCCGCCTCGTTCAAAAGTGCAAAAACTGCCTTCTGCGGTAGCTTTGGTTATAGACAAATCCGGAAGTATGCAGGTTGAAGGCAGAATGATGGCAGCACGACTTGCTGCTTTAAACACTATTAACGGTCTTTCAGATGAAGATTATATTGTAATTGTAGGATTTGATCATGCGCCACTTGTGGTGATGGATCTTCAAAAAGTTTCAGTAGCAAAGCAACAGGCTGAAATGAGACTTAGAAATCTCGATGCTGATGGAGGTACAAATCTTCTTCCTGCTCTTTCAAGGGCAAGGTACAGACTTTCGGGTGTTTCTGCCGGGAAAAAGCATATAATAATTCTCACAGATGGTATTTTTCCAAATACAGGAAATGAATTTGCAAATGAAATAAATACAATTAAGCGTGAGGGGATTACCATGTCCACCATTGCGCTTGGGCTTGATGCAGACGTTCCCTTTATGAAACTTTTAGCTCAACAAGGGGGTGGGCAATTTTATCAGGTTATGAACGCTTCAACTCTCCCGAGGATATTTCTGGATGATATTAAAGTGGTGATCGGAGAAGATACCATGAGGGAGCAGTCTGATTTTCCGGTTCTTCCGGGACCTGCGGGCATTATCTCAAGTTCTATTCATCATTTTCCTTTTTTAAAAGGATTTGTTGAAACCAAAGCGAAAGACAGGGCACAGGTAGAGCTTATAAGCAGAAAAGGGAACGAGGTATTTCCAATATTTGCAAGCTGGATTTTTGGTACGGGAAGAGTGTATGCCTTTGCTTCAGATCTTGTGGGCAGATGGTCAAGTTCATGGCTCAGGTGGCCTCAGATAGGTAATTTCTGGGATGATATATTCAAAAAACTGAAAGGGACTCAGGATAGTACTACTGATGATATTAAATTTGACATTCGGTATCACGTGCAGGGGAGTAGAATATTTTTTGAATTGTTTATATATGAAAAAGAACTTGGGCAGATTCGTTCCGGTGCTGCGGAACTACGAAGTAAGAACAGTGAGAAAAAGCAAAGTTTTACCTTTGAGAGAAAAGAAGCAGGCAGATTTGAAGGTTCGCTTCCTATAGACCAGGCAGGGGATTATATACTTTCTACCATTTTTGATACTACCCCACTCCCCCCCCTTGGGATTTCAGTGTCTGCAAGTGAGCTTGGTGAGATTCGAGGGCAAGGAGTGGATATTACTTTTCTTAACCGACTTGCCCGCACTACAGGAGGTGTGGTGAATCCTTCAGCAGAGGACTTAAGCACCCGTGAAAGTAAGGAAATAGTCATACCGAAAACGTATTCTTTGCCATTCGTAATTTTGACCCTTATACTGTTGCTAGTAGAGGTGATATTACGAGAGAGACGAAAAATATGATCAAAATAGCAGTAAGATTTTTAATTATAATTTTTGTTTTTGTGCCCATGTGGCTCTCATCTACGGTAAGCGCTGAGGATGTAACTCCTCGCCCTCTTCAGAAGGGTCTCTATCTTTGTGATGGAATATGGACGACCAATGCCTGTGATGCACCTGAGTCGGTGTTACCATATCGGGAATCTTCAGGTGATTCACATTCACCAGAACGAGTAAGAAAGAAAAAAATAGAAGAGATACTTCATCCGGTAAGAATCAAAGCTTCCGATATTAGAAATACATATTATGCCCGGTATGATATTTCTTATGTAGAAAATTTGTGTACTGATCTTGTTACTTCAATCGCTGATTGTGTTGATGCTGCAATGGCTGAGCATGAAAAACTTTTGAACTACGAAATCAAGCTTCGTGAACAGGAGCTTAAGAAGATGGAACTTTCACAGCAAAAACAGAAAGTTGAAACGGAGATTACTATTCAGAACATTCATCCTCAGCCCGTATATATAGGTCCTGGTATTATTCCCCCGCGCCCCAGACCTCCGTCTATTACTCCTCCCGGAAACCGTCCCTCTCATGGTCATCACCTGATACCACGACCAAATCCCGGACAAAGTTTATCTATACCGGGTGTGAGAAGAAATTAAATGGATTAAGGGATGGCATTAAATTGAGAGAAGCGGCTGAAAATGCAATTGTTTTGAGTATCAATCACGAGCCCTGCGACTATTGATCAAAAAACCAACACTGGCAGAGCCCACGAGATACTCAAATGACCCAAAGAACAGAAACCTGAAAAAACCCTTGAGCCACTTCTCTCAGAAGTAGCTATCGACACATAAGGGGCAAAGCTTGATATGGTATAAGCAGAAGTATAAGCAGAATGGGAATTTTTCTTAATACAGTTTATTTTATTATCACGACTGATTATTCGGATTCAGCAAGATATCGCTCTGCTTCAATAGCTGCCATACAACCAGAACCGGCAGCGGTAACAGCCTGGCGAAATACATGGTCTTGTACGTCACCAGAGGCGAAGACACCCGGAATATTGGTTTTTGTGCTGTCAGGATGAGTTATCAAATATCCGTTCTCATCCATATCGAGAATTCCCTTAAAGAGATCAGTATTGGGAGTGTGTCCTATCGCGTAGAATAATGCCGCACACTCGATTTCGGAACGCTCTTTTGTTGTTGTATGTTCGAGTACCGCGCCCTTTAATCCTTCTTTCTGGTTGCCCAGTAATTCCACCACATTCTGACTATAGACTATTTCAATTTTATTATTCTTAAGAACCCGATCTGCCATGATTTTAGAAGCTCTGAATTCATCTCTCCTGAGAATCAGTCGAACTCGTTTTCCAAATTTGGTGAGAAACACTGCTTCTTCACATGCAGAGTCTCCTCCACCAACTACCACAATCTCCTGATCTCTAAAAAATGCACCATCACAAGTTGCACAGGTTGAAAGCCCAAAACCCATAAGCTCTGACTCTTTATCCAGACCTAGAGTCCTTGCAGTTGCACCGGTTGAAATTATCAAAGCGTCACAGGTGTATTCATCTTTTTCGATAAACACAGAGAATGGTTTTTTGGAAAGATCAACTCTGGTAACCCAGCCTGTAAGTACTTTTGACCCAAATCGCTCTGCCTGTTTTCTCATTTCATCCATTAGATCAGGACCCATAATGCCCTCAGAAAAACCGGGGAAATTTTCAACATCCGTTGTTGTGGTGAGTTGTCCACCAGGTTGAGGTCCCTGAATGATCAATGGAGAAAGGTTTGCCCGTGCAGTGTAAACACCCGCAGTAAGCCCCGCAGGTCCGGTTCCTAAAATGATGATGTGATGATGATTTGATGAATTCATGCAATAAATTCCTAGTATAAAAGCTTGCTTCACGCTGAATGCATATAACTTACATGATATTACTAAGGAGTGCAAATCGGTCAAATGACAAGGGTTTTAGATGTGACCCTGTCGCAGGAAACAGCGGTTTCCCTTTTATCTTCTATTTTCGGGTTTCAGGACAAGAAAGTTGTAAAGCAAATCCTGAATTCAACCGTTTTTCCTTTAGTGAATAATATAAAAGGTCTTCATGTTATGAAATCATTACGAATTATTTCCTTAACACTCATTTCATTTTTGTTTCTAACTCTTAGTGCGTGTTCGGGTATCTTTGATGTGAAAGGTATACGTCCTTCACTTGCTGTTGATGCAGCAATGGATCTGGGAAAATCTATAACCATGAGCGATGATGAAGTAAAAGACCTGGCAAAGGGTTTTGCCAATGACTATGACCGCAGAAATCGCGTCGCTCCACCAAATAGCAGCTATGCAAGACGGCTTAATGCACTTGTTAAAAATCACACTAAAGAAGATGGACTTGATCTAAACTATAAAGTGTATCTGGCTAATCAGGTCAATGCATTTGCCATGGCAGATGGGACGATCAGATTTTATAGTGGCTTGATGGATATGATGAATGACGATGAGCTTCTGTTTATCTTGGGACATGAGATCGGTCATGTACAACACGGACATATCGCAAAAGCTACGAAACTTTCTGCAGCAGCTTCAGGAGTTAGAAAAGGAGTGGCAAGCACTTCCTCTGTTGCAGGTGATGTCGCAGCAACTGCTGCGGGTGGTTTATTAGAAAAGCTTGTTAACATGCAATTTTCTCAATCACAGGAATATGAAGCAGATGAGTATGGAGTAAATTTCATGAAGCGTCATGGATATAATGTAGATGGTGCAATTACTTCCTTCAACAAGCTTGCAAAACTGGAAAGAAAAGGTGGAACATTTGCTAATCTGATATCATCACACCCAACTTCAAAAAAACGCGCCGATGCACTTGCAAAAATAATCGGAGATGACAGCAAGGTTAAATTTGCCGAAATATCTGATGATGATGCATCAGTTGATGCTGAGCCGTCTGTGGTTGTATCAAATGATAGCGATATGCCTTCTGAAGCAAAAGGGATGACTTCCGGTCAGGTAGCTTCTCAGGAAGGGGAACTCCGTGGAGAACAAGAAATAGAAATAGCCTCTTCTCATTCTGATGATATGGAGCAGTATCCCAGAAGAGCATCCTCTCATAATAAGGTAAACAAGGTTACTTCTCAAGAAAGTGCAGGCGGTGATGGTTGGTATATTCAGGTGCTTGCAAGTACTGATAAATCAGGTGCATATGCGATTATTAAAAAACTAAAAGACCTTGGGTTTAGTTCCTCTGAACAGGTGGTGACCGTGCGGGGATCTGAATATCACCGTGTTCTTGTTGGACCTTTTAGTTCCAAAATAGAAGCAGAGGATGGGATTCAGAACGTAAGAGATGCGGGTGTTTCCCGTGAGATGCCATTTATCCGCTACGTATCTGATGAAGTATCTGACAAAAGGGCTTCTGTAGCACCACATTACGATCGAAAAAATCATCAGGAAGAACGACTATCTCAACTAAGATAGTTAACCCGCATATATACGGGTTAAGAAATATTGACAAGGAAACTTGAGTCTTGAGCTTGAGTTTTCTTGTCTGGATAGAAATACAGTATCTTTCATTTAAGCATACTGGTATTTTAGGATAATGGGTTCATCCATATATTCATTTTGTGTTCTCTCCGGCTCATACAATAGTGAGGTTTCATTTCCCGCACGTCTTGATGTGGTACTCAGATCGATTTTTCCGGTACTTAGCAGGAACAGGATTTCAGCTATAAGCGATGAAAAAAAACTGTTTATAAATGGTCGTCATGCCAAGCCGGGAGATATTCTGAGAGGAAAGGAGGAGGTTACATTCGAAGGATATATTGGAGTGCTTCTTCCTTCAATAAAAAGGTTATCAGAAGAATCAAAACCAAATATAGCAGATTTGGATATTATATATGAAGATGAATATATAGTAGCGGTAAATAAGCCCAGAGGCATGCATTCAGTATTGCAGCGATATTCTGATCCACTTACTCTTGCAGATCTTCTTGCAGACTATAATCCCGAGCTGATTGAAGCTGGCAGAGATCAAAAGGAGTCCGGGCTCGTTCAGCGTCTTGATTTCTGGACAAGTGGTGTAATTATTTCATGTAAAACGAAAGAGTGTTGGGAGTATCTTCATCTTCAGTTGACCTCTAAACAGGTTGAAAAAACATACATTGCCGAGATTGCAAAAGATGTTACCGCACTTCCCGCAGAGTTCAGATCAGCAAGATTTGAGATATACAAGGAGCTCCATAAAAGCACTCTGCTAAGAATCACTCTTAATGATGGGAGCAGACATATTGTAAGAAGGTTATTTTCTGAACTTGGATATCCCTTACTGGGTGATAAAGAGTATGGCTCAAAAGCAGAGAGAGAAAGTTATTTTTTACATTCTGAAAAAATCAAAATTACGTTACCAGATTCCAGGAAGTTGGAATTGAATTCCCCTCCAATATTGACTTAATGATTAAACTATAAAAAAGTCATCTTTTTGCAATCTATTAAAAAAGAGCTTATAAAGTAGGCGATTTGGAATATAATGTAAGAGGAAACAAACATGAGCAAGTGCCCATTTTCTGGAAAAACTTCTGAAGAAACTCATCAACAAAACTCACCTAGAGGTCGCACTAACCGGGATTGGTGGCCAAATCAATTAAATCTAAAAGTGCTTCATCAACATTCCTCTCTTTCTAACCCCATGGAAGAGGATTTCAATTATGCTGAAGAGTTTAAAAGCCTTGACCTTGACGCAGTAAAAAAAGACTTGCATGCACTTATGACAGATTCTCAAGCCTGGTGGCCTGCCGATTATGGTCACTACGGACCACTGTTTATCAGGATGGCATGGCACAGTGCCGGTACCTACCGTATTTCAGATGGGAGAGGTGGAGCAACCACGGGAAGTCAGCGTTTTGCACCACTAAACAGTTGGCCTGATAATGTGAACCTGGACAAGGCAAGGATGCTCCTTTGGCCTGTTAAGAAAAAATATGGAAGGAAAATTTCCTGGGCAGATCTTTTGGTCCTTGCAGGAAATTGCGCACTGGAGTCTATGGGTTTAAAGATGTTTGGCTTTGGTGGTGGAAGGGAAGATGTGTGGGAGCCTGGGGAAGACCTCTACTGGGGTTCAGAGGATGAATGGCTTGGTGACAAGCGTTATCAGGGTGAGAGAGAGCTTGAAAACTCTCTTGCCGCAGTTCAAATGGGTTTGATTTACGTAAACCCCGAAGGACCAAACGGAAACCCTGATCCTGTAGCAGCAGCAAGAGATATTCGTGAAACATTTGCCCGGATGGCGATGGATGACGAAGAAACCGTCGCACTTATTGCCGGGGGACATACTTTTGGTAAATGTCACGGAGCCGGAGATGCAAAACACGTTGGACCTGAGCCGGAAGGAGCGGGTATTGAAGCACAGGGGCTTGGATGGAAAAGTACTTTTGGAACAGGTAAGGGTGCACACACGATAGGCAGTGGACTTGAAGGTGCCTGGACAACAAATCCTATTAGATGGGACAATAATTTTTTTGAAATCCTTTTTGAAAATGATTGGGAGCTGACCAGGAGTCCTGCAGGAGCACAGCAGTGGACTCCCAAAGGGGGCGCTGGTGCAGGAACGGTGCCCGATGCGCATGATCCTTCAAAGCGCCATGCTCCTATGATGCTCACAACCGATCTTTCTCTGAGAATGGATCCCGCATATGAGAAAATCTCAAGACGTTTTTATGAAAACCCGGAACAGTTTGCAGATGCGTTTTCCAGAGCGTGGTTTAAGTTGACTCATCGGGATATGGGACCACGTGCCTGTTATCTTGGTAAGGAGGTGCCATCAGAAGTATTAATTTGGCAAGACCCTTTACCGGAGCGCACTTCTGCGATGATTAGTGCGGGAGATGTTTCTGAATTAAAGAATAAAATTCTTGATTCAGGACTCGATATATCACAACTGGTCTCAACAGCCTGGGCATCTGCATCTACTTTTCGCTGGTCTGATAAAAGGGGTGGGGCAAATGGTGCTCGAATCAGGCTTGCTCCGCAAAAAGACTGGGAAGTTAATCAACCTGAACAGTTAAGAGTAGTGCTTGGCACTCTTGAGAAAATTCAGACAGAGTTTAACCAAAGTCGTAGTGATGGAAAAGCAGTATCACTTGCAGATTTGATAGTGCTTGGAGGATGTGCGGGAGTTGAGAAAGCTGCCAGAAACGGAGGGTTTGTAGTAGAAGTACCCTTTACTCCCGGACGTGTTGATGCGCTTCAGGAAGATACAGATGTAGAATCTTTTGCACCGCTGGAGCCTTCTGCTGATGGTTTTCGTAACTACCAGAAAGCAACTTCTCTGATAAGGGCAGAAGAGTTATTGATTGATCGGGCACAACTTCTCAGTCTTACCGCACCTGAAATGACGGTGCTTATTGGGGGTATGCGAGTGCTTGGCACAAACTATGGAGGGACAAAACATGGAGTGTTTACCGACACACCAGAGAGCCTTACCAATGATTTTTTTGTAAACCTCCTGAACCTTAACACCGAGTGGACTCCTGTTTCTGACAAGGCTGATCTTTTCCAGGGTAAAGATCGATTATCAGGTGAACCAAGAGGTACCGGAACCAGAGTTGATCTTATATTCGGTTCTAATTCACAACTCCGTGCTCTTGCAGAAGTCTATGCATGTGAAGATTCGAAAGAAAAGTTCATAAAAGATTTCGTTTCTGCCTGGGGCAAAGTGATGAACCTGGACAGGTTTGATGTTAATAAGTAATGAGGCGGTAGATATCCCTCATCTGCGTTTATCTGCAGTTTTACCTATTTAACAATAAAAGCTAAATTTTCTTGCAATTAATCCCCAGTCCAGCTAAGATAAATCTTTAATACCGTGAAGATTTTGTAAAAGTGTATATAAATGTCTGATATTATTGATTTATTTGAGAACGATCTTAGTGCCAGATTAAGTCAGGGAAGTATTTTTTTGCAAGTGGTTACAGGTCCAAGGCAGGTTGGAAAAACCACTATTGTTAAGAAGATTATTGCTGGCTGGGATGGTCCGGCAATTTATGCTTCTGCTGATCTTCCTTCTCCTCCAGGAAATGAGTGGATAATTGAGCATTGGAATCAAGCCAGATTGAGGCAGAAAAACAATCCTGAAAAAAGTACTCTTTTGGTTCTTGATGAGATTCAGAAAGTTGAGCGTTGGTCTGAAGTTGTAAAATTATACTATGACGAAGATCGTCATTCTGGTTTACAGGTTGTGCTACTAGGTTCTGCCAGTTTAGCGATTCATGCTGGTCTTACTGAAAGCCTTTTAGGTCGTTATGAAGTTATGCGTCTTCCTCATTGGGGTTTCCATGAGTGCAAAACGAGATTTAACTGGTCATTTGAAACATTTATGCAATTTGGTGGCTATCCTGCTGCAGCGTCTCTTATTCACGATACTGAACGCTGGGAAAATTTCATGCGTGATTCTGTTATTGAAGCGGTTATTTCCAGGGATATTTCTTTATTGAGAGATATTGCAAAGCCTGCTCTATTTCGGCAAAGTTTTGATTTAGCGATGCAGTATCCTGCAACCTTAATATCGTATGATAAGTTTATAGGGCAATTACAGGACAAAGGAAATGCTACTACTGTAAAATCATACCTGGAGACTTTGTCTCAGGCATTTTTAATTGTTTTACTGGAAAAGTATTCAACTCGTGCTATTTCTAAAAAAGCGTCTTCACCAAAAATAATTCCTTTATGTCCGGCTTTGATTCATTCGTTTACTAATCCTGAAAAAGTAACCTATGATAAGGATTGGTATGGACGTGTCTTTGAATCAGTTATTGGGGCGCATTTTTCCTTCTTTTTTAAAAACAAGCTGTATTATTGGAGAGAACGGTCAGCAGAAGTTGACTATGTTATTGAAGATAATGATACAGTGTATGCAATTGAAATCAAGTCGGGTAGGAAAAAATCACCAAGTGGCTTGAATAGTTTTGTTTCAGCGTTTACAAAATCAGGAAAGCAGATTGTAACTCTTATGATTAATAAGGAACTTGCTTTGGAGCTGTTGAGTATAAATAACAAGAAAGCGATACTTGATTTTCTTACTGTCTTTAGCCACAGATAACAGCAGATAAAAAACAACCTACTTTCTCAAATCCGCAACAATCAAAACCCGTAATGATGAAAACAAGTCGCTTGAAGAAATTATTCTTTGATAAATTAGCCCAAAGAGATAGGTTAAGGTATTAAATCTGGCGTTGAGGGAAAGGAGTCAAATGAATTACTTTAAACATGAATCATCCTATATTGATGAACCTTGTGAAATCGGAGAGGGGACAAAAATATGGCATTTTTGCCATATAATGGAAAAGGCAAGAATCGGGAAGAATTGCAACATCGGTCAGAATGTAGTGATTTCCCCGGAAGTTATTCTTGGTAATAATGTAAAAGTTCAGAATAACGTATCGATTTATACCGGTGTAATATGTGAAGATGATGTGTTCCTTGGACCCTCAATGGTTTTTACCAACATTATTAATCCTCGAAGTGCGGTTGTAAGAAGAGATCAGTATGCCAAAACTTTTGTCGGTAAGGGGGCTACCATTGGTGCGAATGCAACCATAGTATGCGGAAATTCTATTGGTAAATACGCATTTATTGGGGCAGGAGCGGTAGTTACCAAGGAAGTACCTGATTATGCTCTGATTATTGGAAATCCGGGAAGGCAGATTGGGTGGATGAGCGAGTATGGATGCAGGCTTGAGTTTAGTGATGGAGTTGGAGTATGCCAAGGAAGTAATCAGAAGTATCATTTAAAGGATGGTATAGTTGTAAAAGCAGGATAATACCCGTTTGGCTATTCATTGAATAAGTAGTAGTATGATTGGGAATTGGAGCTGAATTTCAATGTGTTTTTGATAGCCTGATCTCTAAATGAAAAAATTTACCCTTACTGGTGTTGCCGGCTTTATCGCACCGAGACATCTAAAAGCAATTCAGGAAACAGGAAATGATCTTATTGCTGCCCTTGATCCTTTTGATTCAGTAGGTGTGCTGGACAGCTATTTTCCAAAAGCAGATTTTTTTACCGAATTTGAGCGCTTTGATCGACACCTTGAGCGCTTGCGAAGGAATAATAAGGGGGCGGACTATCTAAGTGTCTGCTCTCCTAATTATCTCCATGATGCCCACATTCGATTGGGGCTTCGCCTTGGGTGTGATGTAATATGTGAAAAGCCGATAGTGCTGAACCCATGGAATATTCAGCCTCTTGAAGATCTTGAAAAAGAAACAGGGAAAAAAATATATAACATCTTACAATTACGTCTTCACCCTTCAATCATAGAGCTTCGCAACAAAGTTCTATCAGATACAAGTAACAAAATTTTTGACATAGACCTTGCTTATATTACTTCTCGGGGAAAATGGTACCAATATAGCTGGAAGGGTAATATTGAAAAGTCAGGTGGAATTGCAACAAATATCGGGGTGCATTTTTTTGATGTACTGAACTGGATTTTTGGAAAACCCCTTAACTCAGAAGTGCATTTTATGAGCGACACCACGGGGGCTGGTTACCTTGAGCTGGAGCGTGCAAGGGTGCGGTGGTTTCTCAGTGTTGACGAGAACAGTATTCCTGAAGCTTTAAGAGAAAAGGGAATCAGAACCTATAGATCGTTAAAAATTCAGGGTGAAGAGTTTGAATTCAGCAAAGGCTTTACCGATCTCCATACTCAGGTGTACAGGCAAACCCTCGCAGGAAATGGATTCACCCTCAAGGACGCATATAATTCAATCGAGATGGTTCACCACATTAGAACAAGTAAACCAATAGGTCTGGTAGGCGATTATCATCCTATGCTTAGAGATGCGCTCGATATTAAGGAAGATGATTTGTCTGATTCAAGTCAGCTTCATGCTTCGCACGTTTTTGGGAAATAAAAACTTGCAGAAATCAGGTAATGAGTTCTTTATACACTTCTCTATCCCAGTCAGTGTTAAGGGTGGTATGGTGCCAGAGAAGGGTGAAGTCACCATTGAATTTCTGACAGGTACGTTTTAGAGACATCATGTAGTCTCTTGCTTTATATGTTCTACCATATCCCATATAGTCGATTACAGAAGTTTCCATTAATACTAGAGGTCTCTCCATTAAATTCATGACCCTCCTTTGTTCAATATCAAATAATGGAAACTCATGACATATACCACATCTAAAACCGGCTTGGTCGGCAAAGCCTAAAGTCGAGTCATATTTGATTTCTGCTTCTTCCCACAATCTGGGTGTTTCAGGAAAAGACCATCTTAAATAATGTTGTCTACCACCGCTAAAACAATCCAAAAGACCTTCTTTTTCAAGAACTCGTCTAAAAATCCCTACCGATTTTTTAAACAGTTCTGAGTTGTTGTAAGTATTATAGCCAGGATGAATTCCTATTTCATGCCCTCTGCTCGCAACTTCATGTAGTTGTTTAATTATTCGAGGATCATCAAATTGATAACATCCATCGTATTTAGGGTCTGTTTGAAGGGGTATATAATTGAAAGCAACTTTATTATTTACTCTTTCGTTAACATCCATAATCCATCTTATTCTGGAGTGGAAGATATCAAAATCTGGATTTTGTCCTTTGTTTGTATAATTAACTAAAGGTTTATGAAGTGATATTAAATCACCATGTTTTGCAAGTTTTACTGTTTGTCTAAAAGATTTAAGGATTGATTTTTGAGATAAGTCGTAAGGCCAATCTACATCGCAGCTTATAAGCTTACGAAAGGTACGAGATTTAAGTTGTACAGCAGGATCAATAAAACTAAAAATTTGGCTAATACTATTTAAAATCTCATTTATAATAGGTCGCTCTAGCAAGTCTAATTTTTTAAGTAGCGAAGTAGCTGCTACTTTGCGACTATGTCTATCTTTTACATTAGAAACATTTCCTTTATCTTTTTCCTCAGAGAAAAAGAAATAGACCCAGGCTAGAGGATTAAATGGTAAAGTAAATTCAACTTGTTTAGATTCTTTTCCTTTATCTTTTTTGAACCCATCATTTCCCGATTGAGAATTTAACATGCTTAAGGGATTAGCAATAAAACTATTCATAAGCTGTAAGTCTTTATCTGGATTTGTATCAAAAAAGTCGTAAGATTGATTAATTATCAATCGGTTTCCACTTGATGTTGAAACGACTACATCTGTACTATTATTTTCATGTATGCATATTTCAGTTTTAAGAGAATTGGGAAGAAGTATGAGATCAAGTATATAGCAGAACTCAGGTGCTGTGCTTTGGTTTAGTTCTATTGTTAGCATCAGAGCTTTAGGATCTATATTTAAGTAATTTAGCGGGATTTCCAGCTACAATTGCATTTTGAGGAACATCTTTTACAACAACACTGCCTGCACCAATAACCGCTCCGTCACCAATTGAAACTCCTTTTAAGATGGTTACTGATGCACCAATCCACACATTGTTACCGATTTGAATAGGAGCACTAATATGATCTTGTAGTCTCATAAGTTTTTCCAGTGATGTTCCATGATCTCTACTCCAAATTACAGTTTTTGGACCAATCATTACATCATCTCCTATGGATATTTCCCCGAGGAGATGACATCCAATGTTCAAATAGAAATTGTTTCCTATTGATATACTAGGCGCTCCTATTATGCGAGAATACGGTTCTAAGACAGCCTTACCTTTAAAATGAACACCTCGTACCCAACAATACTCAGCTATGCAAACGTCTGAGTTTAGGTATTTGAGTTGTTGTAGCAGCCTTATTACCCCAGTTTTTATTTCTGAAAGCATATATACCTTTTAAAAAATTTATTTATTGCGAGCAAGAAAAAATGCACTCCGTCAAAAATAGCAGGTAAGGGATCTCTCCAATTCCAAACTGCAAATGAAACATCTTTTATGGGGAATAAATTTCCAGCAAAAGTTTTAAAATAATTTCTTTCTGTGATCAGATTAAGTAATTCATGTTTAAGGTAAACCAATTTAGTTGACCTATTCAGATTTTGCCTCTGAGGAGGTGGAGTAATACCTTGTGCATCAAGGTACTGTGTATAGTGTAGAGTTACTCCAGATCTATTACCAAGACGATGCCACATCATGGATCGTAGATTTATTTCCATGAGTTTGTATTTACCATCTCTTGGATCAAACTTAAATTCGGGTTCATTAATGCCGAACAGATTTATTTCGTTTAATAGAGCTCGCCCATATGTAGCAATTATAGGAGGTGCGCTGTTTGTTGCAGTTGAAAAAACCCCAAAGTTTTTAGGATACTGAGATATTTTTTTTCCTACCCATTCATTGACTATAATACCTTCTTTGTTTCGGTAAGCCACATATGCGTATATGTTATCATCATCTCCAGGGATGTAATCACTTACCATGAGGGATATTTGTTTTTGAAAGGCTCTCTTCAGAAGAGTTAAGTTCTCTTCATAGTCAGAATAGTTCGTTAAAAATATATTCCGAAAGACTTCGGTATCCTGATTTTCCCTTTTAGTTGGTTTTATCAATACGGGAAATGAGGAAGCGTTGATTGAATCTTCGACTTCGGCGATATTTCGTACAATGTAAGTACTGGGGGTAGGAATTCCTACTTTTCGTGCAGCGCAATACTGTTCTTCTTTGTCAAGTACACTAGGAATAGTGTCGGGGTTTAAAGGTATAAAAGAAAAACTTTTTATATCTTCATAAACATTTTTGAGTAGTTCTAATTGTATGTCATCGGTGGGGTAGATAACAAGATTTTTGGCTTTAGTCTTTTCTTTGATAATAGATAGCTGTGTAATTAAATCATTTTTCGTAAGATCTATAGCGGCTTTGTACGTTAGAAATCTGCTGTAAGAAGCAAGAGAAGGCTCTTTATAGTGCAGTAAAGAAATAGTACGTACTCCGCATTCATGCAGCTCTCGTATGATACCATAGGCATTTACGTACCCGCCTAATACTACGGCGTTGTATTCGTCCATAAGAGTTTTCTTTGAATTATCCGGAGTACTTTTTTAATAGAAGCTTTCAACCCAATATCATAATAGAAAAAAATAAAATTTTGTAGAGGTTTATAATTTTTTTTCAAAAAAATTATAATACCATATAGCAAGACTTAAAAGTCGTTTTGTTGATTTGCTATAAATTTCATTCTTAAGTTCTTTTTCAATAATATTTTTTGTATCTAGCGATTTTAGAAATTTACTTTTTGAAATAGTATGCCAAAACCACTTTTTTAATGGCCCATTAAACCAGAAATCGTCTGGCATTGGCCAACCCATTTTATCTTTTCTCCAACAAATTTTTTCAGGGAGTTTCTCAGAAAAAGCAATTCTTGCAAAAAATTTTGTCCAACCATTATGTAGTTTGTAACAGGCGGGAATATTAGCCGTAAATTCAACAAGACGATAATCCATAAAAGGCATTCTAGATTCCAAAGAAAATAACATAGCCCGACTATCAGAGTAGTGAATTAGATTAATCAATCCCGTAAATGTCTCTTCTTTAAGTATTTCATTAAGAGGTTTGAAGATAACCTTTGCATGTCGTGGCATAAAGAAGGAGACTATTTTTTTTGTTAGGTTTTTACCAAAAATATATTTTGATAAATTAAATTTAAGACCGAGAAATATAAATTTATATGCACCTGGGATTCTAAAAAAACCGAAAGATTCAATTATTGCTCTATTTAGTGGCAAGCTAGCAAGATAATAAATGAGATGATGCAAGTAACCTGCTTGTTGTTCATCAGCCCCCTGACCATCTAAAGTAACGGTTACGCTCGAGCTTGAAACTAAGCTGTACGTAAAATAGCTTCCCATACCAGTACCGTCAATAGGGTTTTCATTAGCATTGATAATGTATTCACAATATTTGGGTATTTCATCAGTACTTGGCTGTATTCTTCTAGAATCTATATCTAGTAACTTTGAGAGAATATCAATGTAGTCACTTTCGTCACAGTATGAGGTTTCAGGAGTTCTGTGTACAGAAGAGAAAGTGAGTTGTTGTTCTGTTTTACCAATTTTCTTTAGTTCTTGATTTATCAAATAGACTATTGAAGAACTATCCAGTCCACCACTTAAAGCCGAACCCACAGGCACATCTGATCTCAATCTAATACGAACAGCATCTGAAAGTAAGTCATAATAATCCTTAGCAATTTTTTTAGCTTTTTCTGGATTAAAAGGTTCATCAGATGTATTGACTGCGTAGTCCCAGAATCGCTCTTCCTTAAATTCTGAAAAAAGGGATTGTGTTGAACCATACCAATAACTTGAGAAATCAAAGCGAAAGACATCACTAAAGGCAGTTTCCTTTTGATATTCGAGGCATCCGTATTCTATAAAGTCGTTACAGTACTTTAAGTTAGGAGAAGTGTTAACTTTTGGATGTGCAATAATTGCTTTGATTTCACTAGCGAAAAGAGTTAATCCTGGTTTTTGATAATAGTATAGTGGTTTTACTCCAAATCGGTCACGTGATATAAAAATAGTATTGGTGTTTACATCGAAAATTATAAAAGCCCACATTCCATTAAAGCGGTTAAGACATTCCCTTCCCCATTGATCATAGGCGGCTAAAATAACTTCGGTGTCAGTATAAGATTTAAAATCATGACCAAGATTTACTAATTCATCTCTTAGCTCAAGATAATTGTATACTTCGCCGTTATAAACAATCCAGTATCTTTCTTTATAGTTCATTGGTTGATGTCCAGCGTCACTTAAATCAATAATTGAAAGTCTTCTATGGGCAAAACCAATGTTGTAGTCCGAATCAATTAAGTTAATTTTTGAATTGGAGATTTCACCACTATAACTACCTGCAACAAGATATCCTTCTCCATCAGGACCACGGTGAAATATTTTATCATTCATTTGTTTTAATGTGGGCAAATGAATAGGTTCGTCAGAAAATTCAGCAATTATACCACACATGTTTTAGTTCTTTAATAACTTATGCATAATTAGAAAATATAGCGAGTAAAGGATAAGTTCATTAACCATAAAAATCAAAAGAAAATATTTCAAGTTAAATTTAGATCCTACAACACAGACTAGTATAGTAGATAAGAAATATAATAGTTTCCAAACAGAGCTGACTTTTACTTTATTTAAGACACCGAATATTACGCTTAATGGAGAAATAGTAAATCTCATAAAAAATGCAATAGACATTATTTGAGCAAATATTCCTGCATCTAACCAGTTTTCACCAAAAATCCATGAGAATAAATGACCTCCTGCCAGAAGTAGAGGAGAAAAAAGTATAATACCCACAACAGTAAGAGTTTTAAAAACCCATAGGAAAAGTTTTCTTGCCTCTTCTCTGTTTTCGTAGATCAGTACTGATATTCGTTGATAGAATACCTGTCCAATAGCAAAGCTGATAACTGCTATTGGCGCAGATAGAACTCTGGTAGTTAAACCGAAGTTACCTACGTCCTTAAGCGGGTATTGAGCATTAATAAAGAATAAGGGTAGGTGCAGAGTCAATGTATCAAGAAGAGCCGCTCCTGCCGCATATAACGGGAACTCTCGATATCTACGTGCAAGAACAATAATACGTGGGATGTTAGGAAAAAAGGATAAAGATTTCGACTTAAGAGAAACTAAAACTATACCCAGTAATAGCGCCAGAAGAAGCCCAAGTGAGTAACCCCATATTAGACCTCCCACGAATAATACGGTGAAACTTAAGAATATTTGAAACAGTGCAGAAGCAGCATTTTGTATTATTTTTATTGCGACGAATCCTTTATAGAAAACAATTCGGTTTAGCCAGTTTAAGATCACTTGGAGGCTTAAGAGCCCAAGTGCTATAATAGGAACGGCAGGAAGATATGGAGAAAAAAAACCCATGTGTGAAATACTGGAAATGGTATCCCCGAACAGATTCACAATAAAAAATAAAATACTGCTGATAGTAATAGCAAGCAGGATAGTCAGTGTGAATAGCTGCGAGGCATGGGAGTGTAACTTCGGAAGCATGATGGCAGATTCATAACGTCCTCCCAGAATAACAGAGAGTGTGCCAGACAAGGCGATAAGAATAGAAAAGTGTGCAAACTGTTCTGGTTGATAAAGGCGCGTCATTACTGGACTGAAGGCAAGTGGAATTAACTGTGCCAGCACAGTACCACTCATTACTAGAGAAAGACTTATTTTAAACTTGCGATCCATCTTTGATTGAAAAAGCAGAGATTAAATTGGTTACGGGAATTCCGCTGACCCTACAAGATTTATTACAGGAGGTTATCTTACATTTAATACTCAAGAAAGACAGATATGTAAGAAAAACAGGAAAACCTCAGCAGCCCAGCTTTCTTGACATCTTGAGCCAGCCCCTATATTTTTCATTTGCTTTCCGTCTGCTTTATTATACCAGCCCTTTCAGACCAGTATGTTTACGCTGAATACATGTATCCCTGCCTTACTATCTTATACCTGGTTTATACTTCTTTGTTATAGCTATCATTTTTTTGTAACCCCTATTTTTTTTCATGAGGGATTTGGTAGTATAATTTTGGAGTCAAAAATTCTTGAAGCGTCAATTATCATTCTTTTTTTAAGCTTTATGCTAGGTCGCAAAGTCGACCGTCCTTCAAGAGCAATTATCCAGGTTGTTTTTTATACGAGCATGATCCCCCTTCTGTCTTACTATTGTATGGCTGATGCTGAAACTGAATATCTGTACCTCATGGTTTTCCAGTTTGTTTTGGTATTCATTTTTTCGCAGATTCATTTTCCTTCATCGGAACGCTTCTTTAAACCGATTGCAGGAGGGCAGCGTATCGCCCTTTATATTTGTTACTTTTTTGTAATTTTAGTACTGGGAAGGTTTCTTATATTTGGAGGATTAAGTGCTTTAAATTTAGATCTGATGTTAGTGTATGATTTTCGAGAAGAGGCAGAAGAGGCTTATTCCTCAGGACTTGCGGCATACTATGTTTCCTGGACGCTAAAGGTATTCAATATAATACTTATCATCGATGCAATATATAGAAAAAGTATTTTAAGGATAATAATTTTTTCATTTATCCAGATACTATTTTTTGGATTTTCTGCTCATAAAGCAATTCTTTTTTACCCTTTAGTTGTGCTTGGAAGCTATCTGGTATTCAAGTTAAATAAGCCACTTTATGCGATATTTTTTGCTCTTAGTACTGTTATTTTGTTATCCCTATCGTACTACTATTACACTGGTAATATTGTACTTGGCAGCCTCTTTATTCGTCGTACGTTCTTTACACCAGTTTTTCTGAATTTTTTCTATTATGATTTTTTTAAGGAGCATGAATTAGTATACTGGTCCAATAGTATCTTTAGCTTTTTTTTGACGTATCCTTATGATCTTCCTACAGCCTTTCTTATTGGGGCTGAGCTTGGAAGTAAGGAGCTAGGTGCCAATACGGGGATATTAGCAACTTCCTATATGCACTTTGGCTATTTTGGTATTTTTCTCTTTCCACTTATAGTTGCATTTTTATTTCGTTTACTTGATTCTATGCATAGAACCATGCCACTTTGGCTTTTAACTGGTGTTACCATTATCCCTTTTACTACTTTGTACCGAAGTACAGATTTATTGACTGGGATTATGACGCATGGTTTAGGAGTTGCTCTCCTGATGTTATGGTTGTTAAATTCAGAAAGAGATTGGTATGATAACTTTACTGGAGTATGGAGCCGGTAATCTTGGTTCTATACAAAATATGATTAGTCGATTGGGGGGAGAAGGTCTCATTTCCAAACGTCCAGAAGACGTCCAATCTGCTTCAAAGATTATTCTTCCTGGCGTTGGTCATTTTGATTATGGAATGGAGAATCTTAATAAGTCAGGAGTTTTGTCAGTGCTGCTTGAGGCAGTAATGGGTAGAAAAGTGCCCGTATTGGGAATATGTCTTGGGGCACAGCTCATGGGTATGTCCTCAGAGGAGGGAAATTCAAGTGGTCTTGGATGGTTTAATGCTCGGGCAGTTAAATTATCATCTCGTCCAGGGACAACAGGAGCCCGAGTACCTCATATGGGCTGGAATACTGTTCAATCAGTAAAATCTAATCCTTTAACTAATGGATTTTTTCCTGATTCGAGGTTTTATTTTGCTCATTCCTACTGTTTTTCAGAAGCTAATGAAGAAGACATAATGTTTAGAACTGAGTACGATGGCAGTTTTATTTCAGGATTGCATCGTGACAATATTTTTGCCGTGCAGTTTCATCCAGAAAAAAGTCATAAATTCGGGCTTAAATTATTGGAAAATTTTCTTCAGTTATGAATTTACCAAGAGTTATTCCCATTCTTTTGTTGAAAGATAAAGGAGTTGTAAAAACGCGCTCTTTTAAAAAACCTGTATATATTGGTGATCCTGTCAATGCAGTTCGTATATTTAATGAAAAAGAGGTAGACGAACTTTTGCTCCTTGATATTACTGCTACTCTGGAAAAAAGAGAACCTTGGTACGATTGGATCAGGGATATTGTCAGTGAGAGTTTTATGCCTGTAGCTTATGGAGGAGGTATCCGTAGTCTTGATTCAGCAAAAAAATTATTTGATAACGGGCTTGAGAAGATAGTATTGAATTCTTACGCAAGCGAGCCTCACCTTATAGAGAGCCTTGCATCAGTATATGGTAGTCAGAGTATTCTTGCTTGTGTAGATGTTAAAAAATCTCTGCTCGGGAAATACTCCGTGTTTACCTATGCGGGTACTAAAAATACAGGTATAACACCTGTGGATTATACAAGAGAGTTAGTCAACAGAGGAGTTGGTGAAATAATCATACAATCAATTGATAAAGAAGGAAGAATGGAGGGACTTGATCTGGATATTATTAGACAAGTAGCTGAGGCAGTAGATGTGCCTGTGGTAGCCTCGGGAGGAGTAGGTTCTTTGGAAGATATTTCTGATGGTATAAAAAAAGGTGGCGCAAGTGGTATAGCTGCTGGGAGTTTTTGTGTGTTTAAAGGAAAGAGTAAAGGGATTCTCATCAACTATCCTCCTAGAATTACTTTGGAGAAGATATTTGCATGAATAGTGTTCGGCAGTACCAGATATGTGCTCGATGTGTGATGGACACCTCTGATCCGGATATTATATTTGATGAAGAAGGTGTATGCAATCACTGTCATCGCTATGAGCAATTACTTCCTAGCAGAGTGTATTCCGCAGATGAAGCGCCAAAAAAATTAGAAGAGCTAGTCAGTACCATAAAGAATCATGGTAAAGGCAATGAGTACGATTGTATTATAGGGGTGAGTGGAGGTGTAGACAGTACTTATGTTGCATATCTGGTGAAAAAACTTGGATTAAAGCCCCTGGCAGTTCATTTTGATAATGGCTGGAACTCTGAGATAGCTGTCAGGAATATAGAAAAAACTCTCGATCGTCTAAGTATAGATTTATATACTTATGTAATTAACTGGGAAGAATTTAAAGATTTGCAGAAAGCATTTCTTAGTGCGAGCACTCCGGATGGAGAAATACCGACAGACCACGCAATTAATGCCCTATTATTTCGTGAAGCCTCTAAAAGAGGAATCAAGTATATTATAAATGGAATGAACTTTGCGTCAGAATCAATGGCTGTCCCGGCTTGGGCATATGGACACTCTGATTGGAAATACATAAATAGTGTATACGCAACCTTTGGATCACGTGTACTTAAACATTATCCGTACTATTCATTTATTCATTTATTCTATTGGACATTCATAAAAAAAATTAAAGTAATTTCTATTCTTAATTATGTGCCGTATAAAAAAAATGAAGCCCTTAAGGTTCTAAAAAAAGAATTGGATTGGGTAGATTATGGTGGAAAGCATTACGAATCAGTGTATACCCGTTTTTATCAAGGATACATTCTTCCAAAAAAATTTAATATAGATAAGAGAAGGGGACATGTATCAGATCTGGTATTATCAGGACAGATTTCAAGAAAGCAGGCTCTGGAAGAACTTGAAAAGCCCGTATATGAAGAGGCTCTTTTAAGACAAGATAAGCCTTTCGTCATAAAGAAACTCGAACTTAGTGCAGAATCTTTTGAAACCCTCATGAAACTTCCAGTAAAGAGTTTCAAAGACTTTCCTAACAGTTATGAACGTATCGCAGGGCTCAAGCGTTTTCTTAATTTTCTAAGATATAAGGGCTGGTACAGTAAGTAGCTTTATTTGGCAATGAAAAAAGGGATACATATTTACGGTTCACCTTTTCGGTACGAGTCAAGAATGCTTCGGATTTCTCATAGTCTGATTTCTCTGGGTATAGTTGATGAGGTTTTAATAATTGCTATAGGTGAAAAAAATCTTCCCCGTGAAGAAAACATCTCTTCACAAATAAAAGTACAGAGAATTAATCTTTTGGCTGATCAGATTCCTTTTTCGATGGTAAAGAAGATTTTTAAACTTTTTGAATTCAATATTCGGGCTTTCTTACTTAGCAGGAAATATCCTTCGAGTCATACCGCTTGTCACAGTCTCCTTGTCTTACCTCTGGGGATAATTTTAAAATTTTTCCGGTTTACAGAAGAGGTCATCTATGAAGCTCATGAACTTGAAACTGAAAGAAATGGGTTAAGCGGAATTCCACAATACATTTCCCGCTTAGTGGAGAAGGTGTTGGTAAAGTATGTTAAACATATAACAGTCGTGAGTCCATCAATTGAACGCTGGTACAGAGATACCTATAAGATCGAAAAGGTTACTTTACTCAGAAACATTCCCTTGAAAGAAGATAGAGTATTCGAGCATAATCTTCTTCGGGAGAAGGTAGGGGTTTCTTCGGATGATGTAGTGTGTCTGTACCAGGGGGTATTGGGAAAAGGAAGGGGAATTGAAACTCTTCTGGAGGTTTTTTCTGAACTATCAATTAAGCAGCATCTGGTTTTTCTTGGGTATGGTCCTTTACTGCCTCTGATTCAAAAATATAAAAAATCCTGTTTGCGAATCCACGTCCTTGAGGCGGTTTCTCCCAAAGAGCTTCTTTCTTATACCTGTGGTGCTGATATAGGGCTTTGTTTAATTCAAAATACGTGTTTAAGTTATTATTATTGTTTGCCAAATAAATTATTTGAATACATCCATGCTGGTGTTCCTGTTATCGCAAGTGATTTTCCTGATATGAAAAGCGTTATAAAGGAATACGGCTGTGGTTGGACTATAGATCAATCAACTGATACACTGAAAAATCTTCTCAGTGGGATGAGCAAGTCTGATGTGGAAAGCCGTAAAAAGGCTACAGAGAGAGCTAAAATCAATTTTTCTTGGCAACAGGAAGAAGGAAAATTAAAAACAGTTTACTTATGAGAAATGACAAACTTGCCTTTGCAATTATTGGATGTGGGCGCATAGCTCACAGGCACGCTGAATATATAGCAAAGAGCGGAGTCCTTATTGCAGCTTGTGATATTATAGAAGAGAGAGCGAAAGAGCTTGCTAGTACGTATCAGGCACGTTCTTATTCTGAAGTGGATGTGATGCTTTCTTCAGAAAAGGAAATAGATGTTGTGGTGATATGCAGCCCTAATGGTCTTCATGCTGAACACTCTATTAAAGCCTTGAAGGCAGGCTTTCATGTTCTCTGTGAAAAGCCGATGGCAATCAGTTCGTCTGATTGCGGAGAAATGATTAAGACTGCTGAGCGCTGCAATAAACGCCTGTTTATTGTCAAGCAAAACAGATTCAATCCTCCTGTTGTTTCTGTAAAGGAAGCAATTGAAAGTGGGAAGTTAGGTGCTATTTATAGTATACAGTTAAACTGTTTCTGGAATAGAAACTTTGATTATTATCAAAATTCGTGGAAGGGAACGATGGCACTGGATGGGGGCACTTTGTTTACCCAGTTCAGTCATTTTATTGATCTTTTATACTGGATGTTTGGAGATGTTCGTCGAGTTTTTTCTTTCAATAGAAATTTTTCACACGAATCAGTAATAGAATTTGAAGATACCGGAGTCGTGTTACTTGAATTTCAGACTGGTGCTTTGGGAACTATAAACTATACAGTTAATAGTTATCGCAAAAATATGGAAGGTTCTCTGAGTATCTTTGGAGAAAAAGGGACAGTCAAAATAGGAGGGCAGTACCTTAATGAACTTGAATATCAGTGCATAGAGGATTTTGTCATCCAGAACCTTCCAAAAGGAAATACTGCAAATAACTACGGAACGTATCAAGGCTCAATGTCTAATCATGACAAGGTATATGAAAACTTGCTTGATGTATTTTTGAAAGGGAGTGCTATTTCCACTAATTCTTTTGAAGGATTGAAAACAGTGGAGATTATAGAAAAAATATATGAGTCAGCCCGTATCGCTGGATAAAAGTGAGAGCAACATTTCTTGAAAGTGATATTTGGGATGTTTCCTTTGGCAGTAGAGTCAAGGTTATAAAACCAGTAAACCTCTATGGGTGCACCATTGGTGATGACTGTTTTATTGGTCCTTTTGTAGAAATACAGAAAAATACTTCTATTGGTAAAAGAACAAGAGTTCAATCGCATTCATTTATATGTGAGCTTGTTATTATTGGTGAAGATTGTTTTATAGGTCATGGTGTTATGTTCATTAACGATCTTTTTTCTGAAGGTGGACCTGCGCGTGGAAATACTTCGCTCTGGAAATCTACCAGGATTGAAGATCATGTTAGTATTGGCAGTAATGCAACTATTTTACCTGTTACTATTTGCTCACGAACAGTGATTGGTGCCGGAGCGGTGGTTACTAAAGATATTCTTATACCCGGCGTATATGCAGGAAACCCTGCTCGTTTAATCAGAGAACTATGACAATGAAAATACCTTTTGTTGACTTGAAAGCCCAGTATTTTGGAATTAAAGAAGAGATTGATTCGGCTATTGCCAGTGTCATTTCTGAAACAGCTTTTATTGGAGGTCTGCCCGTAAGTCAGTTTGAGCAGGCTTTTTCAGAGGCGTATGGAGTTAAACACTGTATCTCTGTAGCTAATGGGACAGATTCTCTTTATATCATAATGAAGATGATGGGTTTTGGACAAGGTGATGAAGTTATTACTGTTGCTAACAGCTGGATTTCTTCTTCTGAAACCATTAGTCAGGTTGGTGCAAGACCAGTCTTTATAGACATTCATCCAGAATTTTATTCTATTGATGAGAAGTTAATCGAAGAAAAGATAAATTCCAGAACCAAGGCTATACTGGTGGTACATCTCCAGGGACAGATGTGTGAAATGGCTACTATAAGTACCCTTTGCGAAAAATATGGACTTTTCTTGATTGAAGACTGCGCGCAGTCTCATTTTTCAGAATACCGTGGACAAAGAGCAGGTACGTTTGGACAAGCAGCTTCCTTTAGCTTTTATCCTGGAAAAAATCTTGGTGCCTATGGTGATGCAGGTTGTATTCTTACAAACAGTGATGATCTGGCGAGAAAATACTGTCTTTTTGCAAGACATGGGGCTTTGAAAAAGCATGAGCACGAAATAGAGGGAATCAATAGTCGTATGGATGGATTGCAGGCAGCAGTTCTTCTTGCAAAGTTACCACACATTTATCGTTGGACTGAGCAAAGAATACGAAATGCCGATTTGTATGATCTCTGTTTATCAAATGTTGGCGACATCATCATTCCAAAAAGGAGAGAGAACAGTAAACATACGTTTCACCTTTATGTAATTCGGAGTAATTTTCGAAATGAGCTTGCTTCCTTTTTGCGAGAGCACGGAGTAGAAACCGCAATCCACTATCCACGGGCTCTTCCTAATCTTCCTGCATATGCGTATTTGGAGTATACACCAGAGGACTTTCCCATAGCTTCTCTGTACCAAAAGCAGATATTGTCACTCCCTATGTATCCAGAGCTATCAGAGTCAGCAATCGGGTATGTTGCGGAGTGTATTAAGACTTTTTTTAAGAAATAATGAAGAAAGTAGTTTGGTATATTTCAAAATATGCAAGTCCTCTGAAATATGGATTTAACTCGCGTCATTTTCATTTTGCGAAGTGTTTTAATGCAGAAGGTTACAAAACGTACGTAATATCTTCAGATTCTAATCATCTTGCAGACTTTCCTGATTTTCCAAAAACTTATTTTACTGAAAGTGTCGATGGAGTGGATACTCTCTGGATAAAGACTAGAAAATACGCAGAGCGAAGTGGTTTGTCCCGAATACTGAGCTGGGTTGATTTTGAGAGAAAGCTCCTTTGTGTTCCGAAAGAGCACTTGCCAAAGCCAGATACGATTATAGTATCCTCTCTTTCCCTTCTTAGTGTTGTATCTGGCATGTTTTTTTCAAGAAAGTATTCTGCGCGATTTATTCTTGAAATACGAGATATCTGGCCACAAACCCTACTGGATATAGGTACATATAGCCCTTTTAACCCTTTGATATTTGCTCTTGGGATTCTTGAAAAAGTAGCCTACAAAAAAGCCGACGTGATAGTGGGTACAATGCCTAATCTTCGGGAACATGTAAAGGAGGTATTGGGTACAGATGAGAAAGTGTACTGCATTCCTCAGGGGATTGATTTGGATATGTATCGAGATAGTCTTGAAGTTTCTGATGATGTGTTTGATGAACACTTGCCTAAAGATAAATTTATCGTTGGGTATGCAGGAAGTATTGGAAAATCTAACGCTCTTGAAACTCTTATTTCCTGTGCGAAACGATTACAGAGTAATCAGCGTATATACTTTGCTCTGATGGGAGAAGGAGACTCTCTGACAGAATTTAAGGAGCAGACGAAGGGATTTAAAAATATAGTGTTTATCCCTAAGATGAATAAAAAATATGTGTCTGCATTCTTAAGTCGTTGTAGTATTTTATATGATAGCGTGAAACACGTCAGGCTGTATGATTTTGGTTTATCGAGAAATAAATGGATTGATTATATGTTTGCTGGAAAGCCGATCATTGCCTCTTATAGTGGTTTTCCCAGCATGCTTAATGAATCAGATTGCGGGACTTTTGTTCCTTCAGAAGATGTTTTAGCATTAGAACAGGCACTTCTTAGTTATTCAAATTTTTCTGAGGATGTTCTTAATGAGATTGGTAAAAAAGGATACGATTGGCTTTTAGAATACAGAACTTTTGATAAGCTTACAAAAAAATATGTTGAACTCCTGTAAAAATTTTTTAGTGTAGATTTTTCTAGGGTTGTATCCCCCCATTAAGTTGCCTGTGCGCTATCCCTCTCTTGATGGTAAATCAAGAAAGATGCGCTGAGGGAGGTCTGATTGCGGAAAGAGAACTACCCATGCAGTAAGAAGAAATAGTTTGAAATCTGTGCTGGGAGACTGATTTTCCTGATACCATTTTTCAAGCCGTCCTTTAAAAGGGTAGATTTTATTTTTATAAAAATCCCAGGTATCTTCACCTCTATTTTTTACTTCTGTTATTAACTCTTCTTCATCTCTGAATATGATAGAACCTATACCACTCAATCCTGGTTTTACGTTGTAAATTATTCCCTGAATTTCTTTGGGATATGCTTCAAAGCTTTGTCGCATGACAGGTCGAGGTCCGATAAAGCTCATATCTCCTTTTAGAATGTTTATTAACTGAGGTATTTCATTGATTTTTGTTTTTCTAAGAAAAGAGCCAAGAGGAGTAATTCTGGGATCCTTTTTTGTAGTAATAATTCCTCCTTCCATGTTGGGACTATCTTTTAACATGGTTGCAAATTTCCATATCATAAAAGGCTGATTCTTGTAGCCGATTCGTTCTTGTTTATACCATATATAGCCTTCACCAGTGAGCCTAAGGGCTATCATTATTGGTATTATAATTGGTGCGAGTACGATGAGATGTATGCATGCAAGAATAATATCAATGAGACGTTTGGTATGAGTATATGAAATCATAGCTACATCTTTTGATCGAGATTTTTACCAGTTTCTATATGATTGAAATCAGGTAAGAATTTATTCAGTGTTTGTACTATATCTTGTTTGGAGATGTTAGTGGAGTTTAAACTTTCTTTAAGTTCCTTGACTATTTGTGAAATTATATCCCTATCAAATATTTTTGAATTTTTTATTATGCCGAGGCTTTTGAATGAGTGTAACTCAAGAGAATCTTTTTTTGAATAAAATTCTTCATACGTCTTTTCCCCCGATGTATCTGAAGTAAAGAAATATACCGGATAAGGGTCATCATCTTTCATGGAACTGGCATACCCCCTTGCCTCATCTTCTGTAGGGAAAGTGATAATTTTTCTTTCAAAGAATTTAAAAAAATCTTCTGTGATTTCCTTAAATAAGACCATGTCTTCTTCTGATAGTTTAGGAAAAAATATATTTCCTGATGTTCCCAGTATGCATGCAAGCATACATATTTGACCACTTTCCTCTGGTGAGACAAAGAATCTTTTTATATCTGCCGGACAGGATAGGGGCTGCTTTTTTGAAATTCTTTGTAAGTATCCATCAAGGAGCGAGCCGTTAGAGAATGCAACGTTTGCAAATCGTGCAGTGGTAACTTTTAATGAATCTGTATAGGAGAGTATAACATGCTCCATGAGTTTCTTACTCGCTCCCATAATATTGACCGGGTTTGCAGCTTTATCTGTTGATACACAGAAAAAATGTTTAGGGGCAAACTCGAGAAGAGTATCTAAGAATGACTTTGCATGTAACACGTTATTTTCAATCATTGCTTGTACTGAAAATATGTCTTTTTCACTTCGTACATGCTTGTGTGCAGCAAAGTTTGCGACAATATCGAATGGTCCATGCAAGTGAAGTAGCTTTGAGAGAATAGGGTCTGCAAAATTTAGAGGATATGTTTTGTATTCTTTGGGGATATACTGGCGATGTGTACTTCTCAGGTTTCTAGTTAATTCAGTCAACCCATTTTCATTATTATCTATTACAAATAGCTCAGCGGGCTGAAATTTTAGCATTTCCTGAATGAAGCTGCTACCTATCGTACCAGCTCCTCCTATGACGAGGAGTGATTTTCCTGATATTTCTTTTTCAAGCGTAGAGTAATTATTTTCTATATCTTCTTTAAAGAGGCTATGATCTCTTTTTGTAATGTATTGCGATATGAATTTAGAAATGTCGATTCGTAGCACGTGCGTTATTTTTTAAAAAAGTTTTTGATTGTTTTTGTTACGGTGTAAAGATCTTCTTCGCTTAAATTCGCTGAGCTTGGTATACTGATACATTCATTGTATATCATAGATGAAAAATTATGTTCAGTAACATAAATGCTATCTGAAAACATTGGAAGTGTGTTCATTGGTGTCCAGAGTGGTCTGGAGAGAATATTTCGTTCTTTTAAATATTGTATGAGTGCTCTCATTTTATTTGTTCTAAAGGTAAATAACCAGGAGTTTGTTTCTACATGGTCTGTGATTTTCTGAAAATTGATATCTTCAACTCCATCAAGTTCATTTCTATAGAATGTTTCAATTGATTTTTTTCGCTTTAAAATATCTTCAAATTGTTCCATCTGAGCAACACCTAGTGCAGCAAGAACATTAACTAATCTATAGTTATAACCTATTTCATCGTGAATATATTCATCGGGTGATATTTTTGCCTGTGTGGTGAGATGTTTTGCTTTTTTTGCAAGTGTTTCATCATTGGTAACGATCATCCCTCCGCCACCAGTAGATATTATTTTATTTCCATTAAAACTAAACACCCCCACTCTGCCAAATGTGCCAGAGGATTGTCCTTTATAAAAAGTTCCAAGCGATTCTGCAGCATCTTCAATAATTTCAAGGTTATATTTTTTAGCTATTTCAAGAAGAGAATCCATTTGAGGCATGTTTCCGAGAGCATGTACTGGGAGTATACCAAATACTCTTTTTTTGTTTGTGCGGTGTTGTCTTTTATTTCCAGTGTTTGTCTCAATTGAGATGGTATGTTCTTCCAGGAATTGCTCTACCAGGTTCAGATCTAATTGCCATGTATCTGGGTCTATATCGAATAGTATTGGCTCTGCGCCTGTATATTTTATAGCGTTTAGTGTTGCTATAAAAGTGATATTTGGGCAGAGGATATAATCTCCTGTTTCTACACCTGAAATAATTTGAGCAATATGAAGCCCGGAAGTGCCGTTCATGCAGGCTACTGCAAACTCTGCTCCAGTGTATTTTGCAATTTGTTTTTCAAATTTTTCTACAAAGGATCCGGCAGTAGAAATCCACCCCGTATCAATACATTCTTTTACATAAATCCATTCATTGCCATTTAGGTAAGGTACTGAAAGGGGGATTAGTTTGTTCATTTAATTAGTGGCTTTCCAGGGTTTCCTACAATGGTAGTATTATCAGGAATGTCAGATAGTACAACTGTGCCCGCGCCGATAATTACATTATTTCCTATTTTTATTCCCTGTTTTATGACCGCATTAGCTCCGACAAAAGTTCCTGTTCCAATATTCACATTTCCCGAAAGGACAGCTCCTGGGGCGATATGAACAAAATCTCCAATAGTGCATTCGTGTTCTATGATACTTCCAGTATTAATAATGGTTGCGTTTCCTATTCTGGCAAAAGGGTTGATAATTACATTTGTACCTATGAGATTTCCATTCAGAATTTCAGCAGATTGGGATATTACAGAGTTTGGAGATACGATTGATGGAAAACTGAATTTATCGTTTAGTTCATTATAAAGTCTTTCTCTGATCGTATTATTTCCAATTGAGATAAAGATACTTTTACATATTTTAGGGTCAGGATTTTTTCCCAGAAATTCAAGATCATACGGATTATAATTTTTTTCCTCTTTTTCGTAATATCCAGTCAGTATAAATCCTGAAAGTTTTGCTATTTCTATGCATACAAAGGAGTGTCCAGAGTAGCCGATGATTGATAAATGTTTTTTAGTTGTGCTCATGAATATAGCATTAGTTGGGTATATTTAATATGTACTTCAGGTTTTCTGATTTTAGCGTATTAAGAGGTTTTTATAAAGCTGTCCCTCAAGGAAATCTACCGCAGTTTATAATAGTTTACTATTAAGCTAAGCAGCTTCTTTTTCTTTATTTGGTGTAATTTCAAATTTAAATCCCAGAGCAGTGAGCAATTTATGAACGCTTTCAAAAGCAGGCTTTCCATTTCCACTCAAACTGCGATAAAGTCCGGTTCTCGAAAGATTTAATGATGCAGAGAGTTTTGCTATACTATTCAGTGAGTATCGAATGGATCCTTTAGAGTCTAATCTTGTTTTAAAAATGCTGGATCACCATACGGTGTTTATCTTTCTGGTGCAGATTGCGGTGCTACTTGCAGTCGCTCGTCTGCTTGGAGAGTTAGTGCAGAAGCTTGGGCAGTCGGCTGTGATTGGGGAACTTGCTGCGGGGGTTCTTCTTGGTCCGTCTTTTCTTGGAATTCTTTTTCCCGAATTTCATGGAAAACTCTTTCCCAAAGAACAATTACAGGTAGATTTACTTGCCGCAGTTTCGTGGATTGGGGTTATTTTTCTTTTGATTGTTATTGGTCTGGAAACAGATCTGGAACTGATCAAGAGGAAAGGGAAGAAGGCTTTATCTGTTTCCTTTGGTGGAATCCTGATTACGTTTATGACAGGGTTTACGCTTGGATGGTTATTGCCAGAGGCGTATCTGGTAAATAAAGATCAGCGTCTGGTTTTTTCTCTTTTCATGGCTGTGGCAATGAGTATTTCGGCAGTCCCCGTTATTGCTAAAGTTTTATTGGATATGAAACTGATTCGAAGGGATATTGGTCAGGTGATACTTGCTGCCGGTATGACCGATGATACTATCGGGTGGATATTGCTGTCTGTTGTTGCCGGGATGGCAGCAAAGGGAACGGTGAGCGGAATAGACGTGCTTATGTCTGTTTTTGTTGCCGTTGGTTTTATTGTCTTTGGTCTTACAATAGGGACAAGGGTTGTTTCCCGGATAATAGCTTTTGTTGATTCTTTTTTTGGCGGAGTGACGAACCAGTTTTCTACTCTCTTGGTACTTGCCTTTTCCGCAGCTGCTTTTACTCACCTGATGGGAATCGAGGCGGTGCTGGGTGCATTTATTGTTGGGGTTCTGGTTGGGCAATCCCCGAGATTTAAAAAAGAAGTGGGGCACTCTCTGGAAATTACCACGTCCGGATTTGTTGCCCCGATATTTTTTGCTGCGGCGGGTTTACGAGTTGATCTTGTTCGACTGGCTGAACCGGAAATATTTTTGGTAGGGGTGCTTGTACTTGCAATCGCATGCGGGGGGAAATTTCTCGGGGCATTTATCGGGGCATGGGCTGCGGGGTTTTCTTTTTGGGAACGCCTGGCACTTGGTTCAGGGATGAACGCTCGCGGAGCGATGGAGATTATTGTTGCGACAGTTGGTCTGGGTCTTGGGGTCTTGACCTTGGAAATGTACTCTATAATTGTCATGGTAGCCATTATTACCTCTCTTATGGCTCCTCCTCTTTTACGATGGACTCTTTCAAATGTCAGTATTGGAGAAGAGGAGGCAGAGCGCCTGAAAATGGAGCAGCTTTCAGAAACAAGCTTTTTGTATTCGGTAAAGAGAGTTATGTTGGTAGGTTCTCCTTATATTACAACTCTTTTTGCCTCGAAAATAATTGGAAAACTGAGCGAACAGCGTTCGGTAGAAATTTCCCTGCTTATGCCACAAACTGAAGAGCCAAGCACGACATATTGGAGCTCTTCCCAGGAAAGTGAAACTGTCGTTGTTAAACTCCGGGCGCAATTGGGAGATAAGAAAAAAATTGAAGTAAAGAACAAGTCAGGAGAGTCTATTTCTGAAGTTGTTCTTAATGAGGCAGAGCAGGATAGTGATCAATTGGTGGTTATGGGAGCAAAACCTCATATGTTCAGAGATGAGGGAAGGTTGTTTGGTGAAGTTATTGATCCGGTACTGCTTACTACGAAATCTCCTTGTGTGATTGTTGATGAAGCACGGGGGGGAGCCTTGGTCTGGCAGCTTCTTGAAAGTAATTTGTTAAACAGGATACTGGTTCCTACAACCGGTACCGTGTACAGTACCAGGGCTTTGGAACTGGCATCGGGAATTGCGATGTCCTATAATGCAACGATAGACCTTCTTCATGTAGTAAATCGGCAGGAAGTTGATCGTTACCTCCTGAGTCGTCAGGCAGGAGATCCTGCGGTGCGTATTGCAACTGATATGGTACATCTTCAGGCAGAGCTGGCTCGAACTCTGGGGGCGAAGATCGAACCCCATTTATCTCAGGCACCAAGTCCTGAAGAAGAGATCTTGCGTTTTGCTGCACAGCATAAGTCTGAACTTATTATCATGGGAAGTAACTTGAGAGCCGCCTCTGAAAGAGCTTTTCTTGGGCATCGGATGGAATATCTTTTAAAGCAATCTTCCTGTCCTGTTCTATTGGTTGTTTCCTGATTCGTCTATCAGGATAAAATTAAATAAGGCGTAATCCTTCCCGTAGTGTTGAAAAAACTTTTGTAAGCTCTTCATCGGTTATGCAGACAGGAGGAACGGTGTAAATGACGTTACCGAGTGGTCTCAAAAGTACTCCGTTTTTAAGAAAGAAGGGATACAAAGTGTCTTTTATTGAACTTTTATAGCCAGAATCTTTTGTTTCCACATCAAGTGCAAATACCAGTCCCTTGTGACGTACGTTTTTTACCTGTGCCCAGTTCTCTGCCTCTTCAGCTGTTTTTTTGTAAAAATCGGATATTCTTTTAAGGTTTTGTTTGAAATCTTCTTTTTCTATCAGATCAAGGCTTGCAAGGGCAGCAGTGCAGGCAAGAGGATTCCCGGTAAAGGAGTGACCGTGAAGGAGCATATATTCCTTTCGGTCTGATTGAAATCTTTCCCAGATTTCTTCACTTGCTACTGTCAAACCAAGAGGCAAGGTACCCCCGGTAAGGGCTTTTGAAAGACAGACGATGTCAGGTTTAGTGTGAGTTTGCTCACTGGCAAATAAAGTACCGCTTCTTCCAAAGCCGGTAAACACTTCATCAGCTATGCAGAGCACCTCATGCGATTTACAGATACGGAGCATCTCTTCGAGTTGTTCTGCTGTGTAAAACTTCATCCCGGATGCCCCCTGAATCAAAGGCTCGTAAGTAAATGCGAGTACATCACCTTTTTGACATTCATTTTTCAGGGTCTTAATGCTTAGACTGAAATCGGCTGATGGATGTGGTAGTTTGTCTGCCGGGAGCAGGTGTTCAAGAAAAGGGGTTGTGAAAAATCCACGTTCTGAAACTCCCATCGCTCCAAAAGTATCTCCGTGGTAGGAATCTGAAAGGTAAAGGAAGCGGGATTTTTTTGTGGTGCTACTTTGCCGTGCATACTGAATAGCTATTTTCAGTGCTACTTCAATTGAGGTGGAACCATTGTCACTAAAGAAGAAATGGGGTTTTTCTATAGGGAGTAATGCTGCAAGGCGAGTACATAGGGTTTGTGCAGGTTCGTGAGTACAGCCCGCAAATATCACCTGATGCAGCTCATCCAGCTGCGCCTTTATTGCGGCACTTATATGTGGATGAGCATGTCCATGAAGATTTACCCACCAGGATGAGACTGCATCAATATAAGTGTTTCCATAAATATCGTATATAAGACTTCCTGATGCTCTTTTTACGGGTATGGGAGCAAGGTCGGTTTTTGCTTGAGTGAAGGGGTGCCAAATATATGAGTGGTTAACATTCATTCGGGTATAGTCCAAGTTCTGCAAGTTTTGGGGTTAGTGCTGTGGCTTGTTTTTTAACAAAGTCAGTATCTATTCTGGAAGCAAGAGGAATTCTTCCAAGATGGGGGATTTTTGAGTTTTTAATAATTATTGATTCAGATTGAATGTTTTCTTCTCCATTAAAGAGGACACCAATGATTGGTATATCTCTTGTTTTAAGAGCTTCAATACTAAGCAGGGTATGATTGATACTTCCAAGATAATTTTTTGAAACAAGAAGGACTGGTACGTCCAGTTTTTCAATTAAATCTATTACCAAATCTTTTTCATTAAGAGGAACCAGGAGTCCTCCCGCACCTTCTATTATTAAGCTATTGGGTGTTTCAGGTTTTTTTATTTTGTCTAATGATATCTTTATCCCGTCAATTTCTGCTGCTGCATGGGGTGAGAGTGCTGCACTAAGCTGGTATGTTTCAGGGTGTGTTCTGATTGAAGGAGATAAGGAAGATAGATAGTCTGAATCAGTGTAATCGAGACTTCCAGATTGAATGGGTTTCCAGTAATCCCGGCTGAGAGCAGTAGAAAGAATGGCGGAGGCGAGCGTTTTACCTACATCCGTTCCTATTCCCCCTACAAAAATTGATCGACTCATAAGGTGGTAAGAGACAAAATATATTCTAGTGTATTAATACTTCCCCACGAGGGGCATTTTCAAGATGTTTGAAGAAATAGTGCAATTCAATTTGTAGAGAGGAGAAGTTTTTCTTAAGTTCATTTTTTAATTCAGCTTCTTTTTTTGTGAATTCTGCTTTTGTCCAATTGGGAATAGATTTGCCTTCTGATTTTCTTTTACCTTGCAGAACTTCAAAATTAAATCGTGACTTAAAGTACATACTGAGGAGTTCGTTTCTTTCGTTAAAAAGATTTTCGAGTTTGGCGAGGTTTGGTGATCTTATGTTCAGGGTGTCGGTAAGAAAAAGATATCTGCTGAGTACTTCCTGATGATGATCTTTAATGGCTGAAATGAGTTGTGAGTTATCGGGGATTTCAAAGTAAGGTGCTATTTTTAGGGACGCAATTGCCTGCCCGATATTGTTTTCCTGCATGAAGGAGTCAAACTCCTCGATACACTTCACAGAGGTGGAAAATTTGGAAAGGGCTTTATTTTTCCGAAAGATAGTTTGAAGAGGTACGCTCAGAAGATAGACAAAGCCACCTATCAGGAAAATTGATATAACAAAAAGACTTACAACAATGAGTACCGTTCCAGGTGCCAGAAAAGTATCCTCCAAATCAAGATAGTACGAACATATGAGCCCAATATATCAAATGAACCCAGTATATCAAAATTATAGTTCAAACGATACCCCACTTACCACAAATTCATTTTGAATTGTGGAGTTTACGTTAAAACGATATCCCTTATGAAAATGAGGGATGGCTTTAAGAAGGGTACCCTTAAGTTTGGAATCTTCAGCAGGATGAAATGACACATCATGGAAAGTGAGTTTTGTATTGCTTGCACTGTAAAAGGCTTTGTAACATGCCTCCTTTGCCGAGAATATTTTTAATGCAAAAATAAATTTTTCATCCTCTACGGTCTCATCTGAATAAATCCACTGAAACTCTTCTTTGTTTAATATTCGGTTGAATATTTTAAGAGGGCGTTTATTTGTAATAGACTCTATATCAAGTCCAATTCCTTTAAAGTTATCTTGTGAACTTACTGCGGCAAGTGCATATTTACCTGAGTGAGAGATGCTTCCGACAATGCCTTCAGGCCAAAGGACTTCTCCTTCAGATCCTTTCAGTAGTGGCGTCTGCTGCAGGTATCCAAATTTTTTCAGTGCATGCCGAGCAGTAATTCTTCCAAGGGCGAGTTCTTTTCTTCGCTTCTCAGAGGTACTTTGTGAAATCAGTTCAATTTCTTCTTTGTATGGAGTTTCGTGAGAGAGAATATCCAGGCTATTCCATGAAAAGACCACAGACTCAGGAAATGGGGATATAAAGTTTTTCAAAATAAGTATTTGTATTGTTGAATTTTACACTTTAATTTATCTTCTTATATCTTATTTTTTTATCTATTCAACCTACCGGTGAGAAGAAGATCTATGGCAAGACAAATTTTTATATGGTTCATGCGGTTTGGACTTGTAACATCCTTGTTATATTCAGCTACCCTGCTCTCTGATTATTTTGAAGCCGATTTTGATACCCTTACTCTGCTTGAGTTATTCAATGAAGAAACCCGGCACTTTGCCTATTTTGGAATAAAAGGCGATGATAGTGCAGTGGTAGATGATGCGTTTTCCGAGTTATCCAGAGACATTAGTGATCTAAAGATTGGAAGCGTGTCCTGTTGTGTACTTTTACCTGCAACTTCAAATACGTATGGACAATTTGAGATTTTAATTAAACCTCCTGGTGCATTTTCCCTTGATGTTCTTTACAATGATATTCAGTTTATTTTCTTAATGGCTCAGGCAAAATATCCTTCTCTGGAAATTCATTGGAGTGGTTTAATTTCTTTTTCTCATGATTTTTTTCATCATACGTGGAAGCACACGAAAAAAATTATTCTTTTAAGTACCGGTGTTGTGCTTTTGTTCGGTTTCTTTTTTACAAGAGCTTTTGGAAGGTCTATTGATTTTCTTCTTATATATGGTGCTTCTTTGATTTCAGGGATGTTGGCGTCCGTTCTGTTTTTTAATAGTGTTTCTATTATCTCATTAGCTTTTGCTTCCATATTTGGAGCCGTATTTGTTATTTCAATGCTTCAGTGTTTGCGGATATACCGAAAGAAATCTGATAATTTTCCTCTTGTCTTTATTGTGTTTTACTCCCTTTCGACACTTCTTTTATTTGTTTTACATCCTTCATTGTTAGTACTTAAGTCTGTCATATTTGTCTTTGTTCTGAGTAGTACTTCTTTTACTCTACTACTGATTTTTGAAAAAGGAAGTAGAGTGCCTGGGATTGAGAGAGAGGGGAAATCTTTAGTGCCACTAAAGGGAAGTGTTCTTATTTTTTATGTATTGATTGGAGTTAGTTTATACTATGCGGTAACAAAAAATACTGTTGGTGGCACTTTAGCTTCATTACATCGTCCTGAGAAACGGATCATTGATTCTGAAAACTGGCTTCGAGGGCATATAGCAGAAGATACACTGGCAGAACCTACATTTTTTACTACCTTACCATATGATTCTATCACCCGAGTAAATAAGAACGGTGTATCAAATGATATATACAATGCTGGTATATATCATATTATTCGTGATTATTTTCTTTCTGGTTTATCTCTGGGGATTATTCAGATTCTTGTTATTTCCTTATCAGCCGTTATTACTTTTGGTTTTTCAATTGCCTCACATGTGATTGGTGTTTTGTTTGGTTCAGGTTTAATTGTAATCGGTTTATGCAGCTTGTTTGGAATCCCTTCCGGGTTTTTCACTCCTTTAGTTCTGTCTTTATGGATGACTTGTTTTTATCCTTGCATGACAGCACTGTATGTAAAAAAACATATTTCTATATACGATACCGTCTGTATACTTCCGTTTTTGGTAATGGCAGTTCCTCTGCTAATGTCACCGGTGCCCGTTTTTATTAATGCGGGGGTGGTTTTTTGTTTGCTTGGTGTTTTGGGATATTTTGTATTCCTGCTTATTTCTTCATCTCGGGTCACTTTATCCTAGCGCAGTTTATCCTAGCGCAGTGCATTAATTCTTTCGTCCAGAGGTGGATGGGTGGAAAAATAGGCTTTCCAGCCGGCGTCTCTTTTTGAAGATATTTTAAATGCCTGTATAGCCTCGGGTTGTGCGGCAGTTTGGTCTAGCCCTTGCATTGATTTTAGTTTTTCAAGGGCGGCTCTCATTTTGTTAGCGCCGACGAGCTTTGCAGAACCTGAATCAGCTTTAAATTCCCTTTGGCGTGAAAACCATGCAACGAGGGGCATAGAGAGAAATCCAAAGAGGATTTGAAAGAAGATGGTCGCAAAAAGTCGAACCATGTGTCGCATATCTTCTTTTACCGCTTGTCCTATTGCAAATGCAGCAATTCGGGAAAGGAACATTACAAATGCGTTTACAACTCCCTGAACAAGAGTCATGGTAACCATATCTCCATTCTGTATGTGGGCAACTTCATGTGCGAGAACACCTTCGATTTCGTCCTTGTCCATTCTCTGGAGCATGCCGGATGAAACTGCAACCAGAGCACGTGATTTGGTAGGACCTGTTGCAAATGCATTAACCTCAGGACTGTCATAGATACCAACCTCAGGCATCTTTGGAAGGTGGGCACCTCTTGCTATTTGATGAGTGGTTTCAAGAAGCCAGGAGTGTTGTCCCGGGTTTTTAGGGTCAATTACCTGCACTCGCATAAGCATTTTTGCCATTATTCTGGAAAGTGCAAGAGATATAAATGAACCAACCATACCCCATATAAGACAGATAACCATGAGGGATTGATAGTTTATTCCTGTTTCATCGACGTATCCACCAACTCCAAGGATAGAAAAAATGATGGTAACGGCAGTGATGATTAAAATGTTAGTAACAATAAACAGAAAAATTCTTTTCATGATTAATTAAAGTCCTTACGTTGAGTGTCTGAATAAAAAACCAAGAGGCATTATAGCAGTATATTCTATAGTTTTAAATAATAATCGGCTATTAAACCTTTGAATTTGCGTTTTTTATGATGTTTTATGTAAGCTTTTCTGTTTTTTTGTTTGAATTTTCCAAAAAACCAATCCAAGCAGTAAGGGATACCAGAAGAGCCAATGCTGAGTATTTGAAAAAACATAAACAAAAGGAAGGCATGCAAGTTGTATGCATATAAGAAAAATGCATGTTCGTGCAGTTTTTATGGGCTTTACCTGCCCTATGAGAAGAAGAGGAATAATTAGAAGACATGCCGAGTCGGAAAGCCACCCATATGGATTGAGAAATAATGAAGAAACTGCGAGACAGGGAAAATATGTGTCCACGTCCTCAGATATACATTTCTTAATTTTTAGAATGAATAATCCAAGAATCGATATGAGAGGCACCACGTACATGAGCCAGGGAGCATTATCCCCAGATACAAGATAAATAATATTTCTAAGAAATCCTGTAAAAGATACAACGATCCAGTCTTTAACGGCAATGTGCTCTGGGTGGGATCCGAAAAGAGAAGACGTCCATTGTTTTATTGTATTCAAATCGTTTATAAGAAAAAATAAAATAAAAAACAGTGGAATGGCAATTGTTTTCAGAACGTAGATCATGTCACCATTTCTGAGAAGTTTCAGAAATCTGAAAAGTACAAGTAAGTACAGTACATGCGGTTTAGCGCTTAAAACAAGCAAGGCAAAACCTTCAAGATAGGGAAGATTTTTTTTTATGCCGATAAAATAAAGAGTGCTGCCAAGTAATATCAAACAGCCAATTTGTCCAAAGACAAGGGAAGTGTGGATGGGAATGAAAACCATACTACTAAACAAGGCAAGGATAAGTTTGTTTATAGAAAAATTCATTGCGATAGAGAATAAAATAATAGCGAAAAATGGAAAGATAATACCTGAGAGGAACCAATAATATGCAGATACTTCAAAAGTGTTTGTCATGAGCGGAGAGATCAAGGGCAGGAGCCAGGGAGGATTCCACATCATGGTGGGTTCTTTATGTGTATATCCAAGATTTTTCTGCAGGTTCAGGACTTCCTGCGGATGGTATGGGTTTTGACCATCAAGCCAGAGTTCATTTGCAGACCAGTATTGGATAAAATCTATTGTACCGTAGGATTCAACCCGAAATTCTGGTTGATAGCTAAAAATGTTCCGAATAAGGTGAACTGACGTTAGGAATGCAATCAGAATAGCGATTCCTGTTATTGATAATGTGAGATACGTTTTCAAATGCACATTACTGTCCCTACTCCTGAGAATATCCCCTCTCTCCATCGAAGGTATAAAGATTTTCAGTTTTTACTATATCAAGTCCCTGCTTGATGATTTGCTCATATAGTCTCACCAGCTCAGTGTTATTGACAAGAGTCTCGCTTATAAAGCGACATCTCCAGTGGTCTGAGGTGAGCGTTTCTTTCTTTCCTTCAGGCCACATCTTTATTCCCCGATTGGTGATAAATAGCAGTTTAAGAGGGGAGTTGTGAGATGCCGTATCAAGAAGTTGTGAAATGGTGGTGACATCTCTTGAGGAGTCATCAAGAAAGATATCTATTCCTTCAAGTGCCTTGGTTTGTGTGGAGGGTTTAGATACCGAGATTTTTATTTCTCTTGCGGTGCCATACTGAATTGGGGTTAGAGTAGATGGTTTGTTTCCAAGGTTCTGGATTACTGCGGTGGCAAATTCGCTGGTACCAACAAGTTGTTTTGAGTTTGTGATAGAGTGAATATCCCCTGTATGGATGCCCTCTTCAAGTGTTTTCAGCCAGGCATTCTGGATTTTTTCTGCAACGACAGGCTCTCCAAGATGTACCAGCATCATAATCGCTGCATTTATTAACCCACTCGGGTTTGCTTTGTTCTCCCCTGCAATATCCGGTGCAGAACCATGGATTGCTTCAAACATGGAAGCACGTTCGCCAATGTTAGACGAACCACCCAAACCTACAGAACCGGCAATCTGTGCTGCAACATCACTCATGATGTCACCATAGAGATTTCCCATTACAAGAACATCAAATATCTCCGGAGTATCAGCAAGCTTTGCAGCTCCGATGTCAATAATCCAGTGCTCTTTTTCAATCCGGGGGTACTCTTTTCCTACTTCATCAAATATTTTATGAAAAATCCCATCTGTCATTTTCATAATATTGTCTTTGGAAAAACAGGTTACCTTTTTTCTGTTGTTTTGAACCGCATATTCAAATGCATAGCGAATGATTTTTTCGCTTCCAGTCCTCGTAATGAGTTTTAAGCACTGATACGTGTCATTGGTCTGGCGGTGTTCTATGCCCGCATATAAATCCTCCTCGTTTTCACGTATGATGACCAGGTTCATTTTAGGGTGTTTGGTTTTTACAAAAGGGTGAAAAGAAACCACCGGGCGTACATTGGCAAAAAGTCCAAGGCTCTTTCGAATGGTAACATTCAGGCTCTTGTACCCCCCACCCTGAGGAGTGGTTATCGGAGCTTTCAGAAATACGTTGTTTTTTGTAAGAATCTTCCATGAATCTTCAGAGATACCAGAGGTATGACCCTGTAAATATGCTTTTTCGCCAACTTCAATTTCCTCATACTCAAGAGGGGCTCCGGCAGCATTAAGAATGCGCAGAGTTGCGTTCATTATTTCCGGTCCTATTCCGTCTCCTTTGGCAAGAGTAATTTTATGTGCCACGGGTTTTTCCTGATTCATTAAAGAGTCTTTAAATTTTTGGCGAAGTGTAGATAGATTTCGGTGCTTTTGCAAAACTTATTAAGAGTATCTCTATGACCTTCTCTTAAGCTGTGATAGATTGAAAGGCTGAAAAGTAAGTTTTAACACTATTATTAAGGACTTAGCATGTCGTCTCATGATAGGAAAATAGATGTGGGGGTGGTATTAGCCGCGGGGAAGGGGACTCGACTCTATTCGTCCTTGCCTAAGGTTCTTCACAGGGTAACCGGAAGATCAATGTTAGAGCGTTCCATAAGAGCGCTTGCCCCCTATGTTAAAGACAAGATTATCGTGGTTGCCGGTTTTGGTATCGATCTTGTACGAGAAGAGGTGCGGCGTATTGAAGATAAATTGCCTTCGGTTTCAATCACTATTGTTGAACAAAAAGAGCAGCTCGGTACGGGGCATGCAGCTCAGTGCGCCCTCTCGCTTATTACTGATGACGCCTCATCTGTATTAATCATACCGGGTGATTGTCCACTGATCGAGCCTGAAGTATTTGAAGAGTTTCTTGAAGGGCGATCTGTGACAGAGTTTTCTGTTCTTTCGTTTGAACTGGAAAACCCTTTTGGGTTTGGTCGAATTGTAAGAGATGACAAAGGCTATCTTTTAAAAATAGTAGAGGAGAAAGATTGCACTTCTCAGGAAAAAAATATTTCAGAAGTAAATTCAAGCATCATCTATGCGAGTAAAAATATATTAGCCACCTATCTTCCTAAACTTACTACTTCGAATGCTCAAGGAGAATATTATTTGACCGATGTTCCCGAGCTGATGAAGAAAGATGGAGAAAAAACTTCAGTTGTCAAAACTTCATCACCACACCTTGTTATGGGTGCAAATACCCGTCTTGAATTGTATCGACTTGAGCAGCGCAAACGAACGACCCATATTGAAACACTTATGAAGGCAGGGGTCAGTTTTGAATGTGCTGAATCTGTGTTTATTGATGAGGGAGTTGAGATAGGTGCTGATGTGTTTATTGGTGCTAATACGAGAATTCTTGGCACCTCCTCCATCGCATCGGGGTGTCTTATCGAGGGAGACTCCTTAATAAGAAATTCTTCTATTGGAAATTCCTGCCATATTAAACTTGGTTCTTATATAGATGAGGCGAAACTGTCTGAAGGAGTTGTGATTGGTCCCTTCTGTCACATTCGTCCGGGTTCTGAATTATCATCTGAAGTCAAAATTGGAAATTTTGTTGAAACCAAAAATGCAAAACTGGCTCGGGGGGTTAAAGCAAATCATCTGGCATATCTTGGTGATATAGATGTTGGTGAGAGTACTAACGTGGGTGCTGGTGTAATTATTTGTAATTATGACGGTAAGAAAAAATCAAAGAGTGTGATTGGAAGTAACAGTTTTATTGGAAGTAACAGCACCTTGGTATCACCTGTTGAGGTAAAAAAAGATGCCTATGTTGCCGCAGGATCTGTAATAACTAAAGAGGTTCCTTCGGGAGCCCTTGGTATTGGAAGAAGTCGCCAGCAGAATCTCGAAGGTTGGTACGAGAAGAAGAAATCTAAAGAGTAATTACATAAAGTTAGGAGAATAAATTTGTGTGCGGAATAGTTGGTTATATTGGTCCTAAAAATGTTGTTCCGGTTCTTGTAAATGGGCTGGAGAAGCTTGAATATCGTGGATATGACTCTGCCGGAGTTTCACAGATAACAAATTCAGGTTTTGAATTGCATCGAACTGAGGGTAAGCTTTCAAATTTGCGTAATAGACTTATTGAAAAGGGTTTATTCAATGAGGGAACTGCTAATGACGGTACCCATACTATCGGTATCGGGCATACCAGATGGGCAACTCATGGGCGTCCTTCTGAGACCAACGCACATCCTCACGTGGCTGGTGATGTGTGCGTTGTGCATAATGGCATTATTGAAAATTATGTTTCTCTTCGTGAGCGTTTACAGAAAGAAGGGTGCACCTTCAGCTCTGAAACGGATTCGGAAATAGCGGCACACCTTATTGCATCGCACCTCAAATCCTCTGATTCACTTTTTTCGGCGGTTGAAAAGGCGGTAGCTGAATTTCATGGAAGCTATGCGTTGGTAGTGATGTCACTGAAATATCCTGATACTCTGGTAATTGCTAAAAATGCCACTCCTGTTGTTGTTGGTCTTTCTGAAGGAGAGATTTTTGTTGCATCTGATATTCCCGCAATACTTGAGCATACCCGGAAGATTATCATTCTTGAAGATGGGGACATGGCTGAATTAACCATGCAAGGTGCTCGTATTGTCAATGGTGGTAAGGAGGTTACACGTGCTCCAGTGCAGATTAATTGGGATCCGGTCACGGCAGAAAAGGGTGGATACCGGCACTTCATGCTTAAAGAGATTAATGAACAGCCACAAGTTGTTACAGAAACTTTTCGAGGTAGAATTGAACAGGAAAACGGGCAGGTCTATATTGATGATCTTGGAATTACAAATGATCAGATCAAATCTATTCGGAGGATTTCAATCGTCGGATGTGGTACGTCCTGGCATTCCGGTCTGATTGCAAAATTTTATTTTGAAAAACTGGCAAAAATTCCTACAGAAGTAGATTACGGATCTGAGTTCAGATATAGGGAGCCGCTGATTGATAATGAGACTTTATTAATGGTTATCAGCCAGTCAGGAGAATCAGCAGATACTCTTGGCGGTTTACAGCTTGCAAGCGGATTGACTGATAAGACCTTGGCGATCTGCAATGTTCTTGGTTCTTCAATTGCAAGAAAAGCAGCGAGTGTGTTTTATACACATGCGGGTCCTGAGATTAGTGTGGCGTCAACTAAAGCTTTTGTTACTCAGCTTACGGCAGTTTATTTGCTTGCGCTTCATTTTGGAAAAATTAGAGGGGTGTTAAGTGAAGATGAAGTGAAAAGCTACACCTCTGATTTGATGACCTTACCATCTCTCATTTCAGAAGCGCTCAAAATGGAAAAACAGATGGAGCGAATAGCCAAGAAGTATGGAAAAAGCCCCGACTTTCTTTTTCTTGGAAGAGGAGTCCTCTATCCGATTGCACTGGAAGGAGCTTTGAAGCTGAAAGAAATATCCTATCTCCATGCAGAAGGGTATCCTGCAGGTGAGATGAAACATGGTCCCATTGCGCTGATTAGTGAAGAGTTACCCGTTGTGGTGCTTGTCGGACATGATGGAGTAAATCATGAAAAAGTAATGAGTAATTTGACTGAAGTTGCTTCGCGAGGAGGACAGATTATTGCCATTACAGATCAGCCAACCGAAGAATTGAAAGACCTTGCATGGGAGTTGGTATCACTTGGCAGTACTCCACCGCTTCTGATGCCGATGGTGTTTTCTGTCCCGCTTCAGTTGCTTGCATATCATGTCGCCGTGTACCGGGGTACTGATGTTGATCAACCGAGAAATCTGGCAAAGAGTGTTACAGTTGAGTAGATACCGTGTGTATAGTACGTACATTTAGAAATCAGCGAGGGTGTTAAAGAAAAGAGATGGCAAACCGTAGTGATATTAATTATAGCAGTAGTGTAATTGGGTCTGGAGAGCGTCGTTCTTTAAGAAGCATACATCCGCTTGGTATGCGGGTAGTTGTTCGTATCAGGAAGGAAGAGGCGATGACTGATTCCGGTTTATATCTTCCTGAAGGGGCGAAGCAGTCGAGTCAGGAGAGTCTTTTAGGTGAAGTGCTTGAGGTTGCAAGTGCGCTTGAAGTTGCAGAATCCGGAGAGGAAGAAGAGGTAAATGTTTCAGGTATACCATCAGGGGCGCTGGTGCTCCTTCCGAAAGATGCGGGAATCAGAGTTCCCTGGGATGATGAATTACGTATTGTTGATACAAAGCAGATTCTTGCGATTGTTTCTGAAGTAGATATTTTTTAATACGTACGTATGAAGCAGTGTATATGAAATACATGCACGGAACTCCTCCCGGGGAGAAAAATTATATTACTCCAAAAGGTCTTGAAAAACTCCGTGAGGAGTTTCGACTGCTTAAATATGATGAACGACCAAAGATAGTTGAAGTAGTGTCCTGGGCTGCAGGAAATGGAGATCGTTCTGAAAATGGTGATTATATTTACGGTAAGAAACGCTTACGTGAAATTGATAAACGGCTTCAGTTTCTTAGTCAAAGAATTGATGTTGCAGAAGTAGTAGATCCCACACAGCTAAAACATGATTATGTTTCAATTGGTGCAACGGTTACGGTTGAAGATGATGACGGAAACCAGAAAGTGTACAAAATAGTAGGAGCAGATGAAACTGACCCTGATACGGGGAAGATCAGTTGGGTATCTCCTATTGCCAAGGGGTTGTTTAAGGCAAAGGTCGGGGACTATGTTACCTATAAATCTCCTTCTGGTGAGCGGGGGCTTGAGGTTATTAAAATTGAGTATCAGGAAATTGATTGACGAGTATCCTTTCTCCATACATACGAGGCAGGATATATCTCCTCTAGATTCTTGTTTCTTTTTTGTTCTCTTTTGAGAAATCTTTTTGGCTCCAGTTCTTTCATTATGTCATCTTCTACCGGTAATGGTTCTTGTAGAATCATTGATGAGATGATCTCTCCTGCAAGCAGGCAGGATGTGGTGCCGTGGGAGCCGTGACCGATGCTTGTGTATGTTCTTGTTGGGGTGCCATTTCTGGTGTTGTATCCAGGGGGAAGCATGCCAATCATGGGAAATCTATCCGGGCTTGTTGTTCTAAAACATACTCGACCATCTGTTATATGGTTGTGTAGGTGAATGTTGGGAAAATGTGTTTTTAGTCGAGAGAGTAGATCCTCTTTTACTTCATCGGAAAATTCAGTTTCGTGGGCGTTATGTTCATATGTTGCGCCAATCAGAAGCTCATTTGTGTTTTTGAGAGGAACTACATATCCATCATAGCAAAGTGGTATGTCTGGTGTATCTGATGAGTCTTTGCAGTATGCTGAGAAGAGTTGCCCTTTGATTTTTTCAAATGGAAGCCAGGAAAAGTCATGAAACTCGGACAACTCATGTGCATTTGCAAAAACAAGATAGTCAAAATGTCCGGAGCTGGAATCTGAAGTGGTAAGTTCTATATGTTCTTCTGTAGATGTAATTGAAGTTACTTTAGAGTTGAAATGGAGTTTTATCTTATTTTTAAGTAGAGCTGAGGTAAGTTCTCCTGGGTTGATACTTCCGGCTTCCAGAAAAAAAATTCCCGTGTCTTTGGAGGTAAGTCTTAGTTGGGAGTAAATTTGCTCTTGGTTAAGTTTTATTGCAAGTTCTTCGGTAATCCCCAGTTCATGTAATCGGGATTCAATGCTTTGCCATTTTTTTACATTGCCTAGACGAAGCACTCCATTTCTTTTAAGCGATGGTAAAAGATTTCCCTGAGTGAGTTTTGAAAATATTCTTAGAGAGTACAGGTATCCGCTAAGGTAATAACGAGAGAGCGCATCTGGTATTGAGGATAGATGCGGCATGAATATCGCAGCTTTGTTACCCGAGGCTTTTTGTGCCGGGGCATGCTCCTTTTCAAAGAGTTCTACTTCTATGCCTCGACTAGAAAGGGAATACGCGATTGAAGCGCCTGAAAGCCCTCCCCCAAGAACTGCAACACGTGGAGTTTTCAGAAGACTAAGTGAGTGAGGGTTTTTGGGGTGTTTTAACCCTTGAAGCATATGAGACTTTCTTCCAAAACCACTTGTTTTTTTAATGAGGAAATCAGCAGCACTTGCGGCAGATTGAACACTTTCAGATACTGAATAGGTGCTGAATGTTCCATGGGGTACGGTGTTTTTATATATCCAGGAAAAAGTTTTTTCATTCCACATTTCCGGATTTTTTGAGGGAGAGAACCCGTCGAGATACCAACAGTTCGCCTCCAGTGTTAGAGACTCTCTTATAAATTCAATTGGATGATATGCGAGAGTAAGAATCATTGTATCAGACAGGTGTATGCGATGAAGTCCTCTAAGGCGTTTTGGGTATTGTTGTAATAGTTCTTTAAGATATGGGGAGACTATAGGGTCGCTGAAACTGTTTAGATGATAATGAAAGTTTTCAAAACAATCTTTAGTTTGAGGAAAGCCTTCAATGGAAAAAAAATTGATTCGATGAGTGGTGTTATTTTTTTTATTATGCTCTGAAAGGAATCTGCATGTTTCAAGAAAGCTTACTCCAAAACCAAATCCAAGCTCTCCAATGGTTATCGTATTTTGCTTTTCAAATTTTTCTGAAAGTTTGTTAGCTTCTATAAAGACATGCCTTGCCTCTTCATATGCACCGTCATCTGAGTGATAGCGGTCTTTGAAGATCGTTGAAAATGGCTTTGAGGAGCTTTCTTCAAGTTTATCTTGTGGCAATGTGAATGATTCTATAGCCATAAAATTAAACTATTTACGCAATTATTTAATAGCATTTGAGTAAGTCATAACCCTTTAAAAACTACAGCGTTAATTTTTTCAAGTATTTTTAGGCTGTTAGCTGATATCAACTTATATGGCATATTTATAGCTTAGTAAAATACTGCACAACTGCTTCGAATACCCCGCTTAGGCAAGATGAGCTGGTGCATGCTCATCTTGCCTTTTTTAATCCCTGATTTAATAACTATTTTACTTTAACTAACATAAAATAGTGTAAAATTCATTTCTGATGTATCTTTTTTCTATTGTTCTGTGATATTTTCCGCTTGTTTTACATAAGGTGTTTTGTACCTGTTCCCTTGTATATATAGGTTGTTATAATAATCGTTGTAATTATCCGCCGGGCTCCACCAATCATTTTTCAGTAGGTAAGAGCTTGATTTGCGGATGATTAAATGATTTAAAGCGTTCCATAGGATACGGGTTAATTCCCCGTATGGGTATAAGATTTTAAGTTATTTGTATTGTTTGGTTTTCTATTTAAAAACTGTTGAAGGAGAGTATATGAGTATGCGTACGTTATTTTCACATGTTGCATTGAGTCTTCTGGCTCTTGGGTTTGCAACTTCTGCTGCTGCAGATGATCAAGTGGATTACAGTGGTTGGAATGTGGGCATCGGTGGTGGTGCAATTTTGTTCGAGCAGGATGAAGAGCTTGAGCCAACGCACCTTTATGGAGTTACTGTTGGGTATGATTTTGATAACAGATGGACACTGGAAGGTGGTATCTCTTATCTTCCGTATGTAAAAGCGAATTTGAGAGATTTCATCCCTGCATATCCTGCTTCTGGTTTCAGAGTTGATGGTGGTTCAACATGGAGTCTAAGACTTACTGCTGATCTGCTTTATCACCTGGTTTCAAACCCTGCCAGCAGCTTTGACCCATTTGTTGGTCTTACCGCGGGTGCTGCCTACTACGGTGATAAAATGGAAAATGATCAGAACTGGGATCCTTTCTATGGTGTTGGAGCTGGTATGACCTACTGGTTAACCAATGGTCTTGGTATCAGAGGTGATTACAAGTTTGTAGTTGCTGGTCACGATACTGAGCTAAATCACCTTTTCCTTCTATCTCTAACATACAGCTGGGGAAGAAGAGCAAAGGCGATTGCTGCCGGAGCTGAGTCAGATAGTCTTTCAATGGGCGAAGCAAATCCAAATCTAAAGCCTATTTACTTTGCGTTTGATTCATCTTCTCTGTCTGCTCAGGCAAAGCAAGTACTTAAGGAAAATGCAGATTATCTTTCTGCTAACCCTGGTACTAAAGTTGTTCTTGAAGGACATTGCGATGAGAGAGGTACTGAAGAGTATAACCTTGCTCTTGGAGAAAGAAGATCTCGTTCAGCGTTTGATTACCTCAGAAGTTTAGGAGTATCTCCTGACAGAATGAGCACTGTAAGTTATGGTGAGTCTCGTCCAGCTGATCTTGGAAAGAACGAAGCCGCATATGCAAGAAACAGAAGAGTGGAGTGTGTAGAGCTTCCTCGATAATTGCTTCTTGTTGTTGTTGAAAAGGGACTCTGAGGCTTTGTCTTCGGAGTCCCTTTTTTAATTTTTTAATTTAATGCGCCCCTTTTTTAGTAATCTGGTGATTCCAAACTTGTTTTCGTCACTATGAAAAGAGTTGTCGGATTTGGTGTATTTTTTTTACTTCTTTTGGCAGTGTGTGCGTATTTCGCTAAAAACCTGCTCAGTACACAGTACACGTACTTTCCTGATTCCGGAAATAGAACATACGTTGGTACGTTTTCGGATACGGATGTCTTGAATGGAAAAATTCCTGGCAGCCATTTCTTCCTTGCTCGTACAGAAGAAGCCGGAAGGTTTTTATTCTCGGTACTCGCCCCCGGACAAACACCTGTAAAGATAAAATCTCGTGAGATTCAAGCGAATGAAGAGCAGGAAGGAGCTCGTTTTGAACCACTACTGATCGAACCTCTGCATGAGTGTAGAATGAGTGGTGCTCTTGATAGTGGGGTATTAAAAGGAGTTTTCATTTGTAAGGATGGGGCGAAAACCGCATTTTCAGCAAAAAGCAGTGAGGCTTCAATTTCGAATATATATTCTATGGAGCAGGCTTCGTACTCAGACCCGGAAATCAGAAAACTTTTGTCTCGATTATCTCATGTTCAGTTACTTGAAGAGTATGTAAGGGAGCTAGAGGAGAGAGAGTTTTCAGGCAGGGAAGAGCTCGCAAAATTCGATCTGATCGAGGAGAATTCAGGAGATCTGCAAAAAGAGATAAAAACCCTTGGTGATGAGATCTCCAGACGTGAAGGGGAAATTGCCGAGCTTGAGAAGAAAAGGGAGCGTACCTCGGTAGATAGAAATCAATTGTTTCGGGTAACTGAGAGAGGAGTTGAAGTTGAGCTTGAGAGAAGACTTTCACGTATGGAGTATGATGTGCTTCTAAAAAACAGAAATGAACAGGATGGGACGGTACGGGGTGATGCTTTTGAACCGTATGAGTTTGAAAAGCCTTCCAATGAAGATGAAAATGAGAGTAGATCGGGAACGGATAAAGAATGGTGGAAGGCACTTGATTAGTATGAGAATTTGCAACATTTTTTTTCTACCGACTTTTTTTCTATGTGTTTTTAATGAAACAGTTTCTGCTACAAACAAGGAACATACTACTGAGGTATATGTTGCTTCTTTCAGTTCTGAAGTAGCACCTTCTGATGTTTGTGGGGTTCTGTTCAACTCTTCCGGCAGTATGAGCATGGGGTGCAGCAGTTTTTTGATGCTTTCCGGAGATGATTCTTCTAAAGAGACAAAAAAATATTTGCTGGCACTGCCCCTCGCTTCCGGGAACAAGGAGTTTATTCAAGGCAGTACGGAAGTATATCTTTTATTAATGATGAGGGGAGAAGAGACAAACGAAGAATTTTTCCCGCTTCAAACAGTAGATAGAAAAAATATTTTTTCTGCAACTTCTGCAAACGAAAGTCAGTTTAGTGAAATAATTTTAAAACTTGAGAAAGAACAAAAACAACTCGAAGAAAATGTTCAGATGGTACAAAGTAATCTTGATAAGAGACAGGCGGGTCTTCTTAAAACGGTCGAAGGTCAGGAGTATGCAAGGTTGAAAAAAACGAACGAAGAATTGCTTTTATATCAAATTCAACTTGAAGATTTTGTTACTTTATCTGAGAAGCGAATGAGCTCATTTATGAAAAATTCCGCTCGTACTTCCTCTGAGCATAAGACTATAAAAAATGATTTATCATCCAGGATTAAAAAGCTTGTAGAGATGTCGTTGAGTAAATAATATAGCCGGGTAAATAATATATTTAGGTAAATGGTGTAAGGTTTTACCAGAGCTTGAAATTTCCTCTTTTGGGTGTCTCCGTATCTTCTGCGTAATATTCCGAATAGGCATCCCGATAATAATAGTAGTGCTGACCTTTGGCGACATCAACACCGTTTAGAATAGCCCCAAGTATTTTCCCTCCGACCTGAGTAATCCTGTTTCTTGCTTCCTTGGCAACCCCATGATCTGTTTTATGTCCACGGATAACAAAAACTACTCCGTCCACAACACGTGAAAGAATCACCGCATCCGTGACCGGTAGAACAGGGGGTGAGTCGATAAGAACAAATTCAAACTTTTCTTTTAACAGAGCGACCAGGTCTTTCATCTTGTTTGACCCAAGAAGTTCGGCGGGGTTGGGAGGTTTGGTGCCGGCAGGTATTATTTTTAATTTTTCATGTCTCGTAGGATAAATCGCCTCTTCAAGAGCGCAGTGTTCGGTAAGAATATCTACAAGCCCTGGCGCATCTCCTGGTACGCCGAAGTTTTTATGAAGTGCCGATCTTCTAAGGTCACAATCTATGAGTACCGCTGAGCTTACCGAGCCTGCTATGGTAACGGCAAGGTTGCTGCTGACACTTGTTTTTCCTTCACCTTTTCTGGAGCTGGTAACCAGAATGACTCGAGGAGGTGTATCTGCGGATGAGAGAAGTAAGGACGTTCGAACTGCTCTGAAGGCTTCGCTGGCAATTGAGAACGGAGCATCAAGGGTAACCAGATTTGTTTCTGGTTTACTTGTTGCGGGCGTTAGTTTGGAAAGCTCGTTAGTATCATTCAACTCTGGTTGAATTCCCGAGCCAATTTTTTTAACCGAAGAGTTTTGACCTGGTAATTCTCTTAATCTTCCAGAAGTGGGATCTTGCATAACGCTCTCGGAATCAAATAAGGGAACCACCCCAAGGGATGGTATTTGTAACATCCTCTTCATTTCTTCCGGAGTTTCGAGGGTTCGGTTAAGTCCATCAATAACAAGGGCAAGCCCAAAACCGAATACCGGTCCTATAAAAAGTGCAAGTAAAAAATTTAACATCTTTCTTGGACTTGAAGGTCCTGAAGGTACTGCAGCCTGATCAGTAAGGGTAATGTTGTTTGTTTCACTCTCGGCACTAATTTGGGTTTCTTTAAGCTGTCTCAAGACCGACTGATGCAGATCTTTTAAAGATTCAAATTCACGTTTCATGGTATTAAATTTAACCATTTTTCGAGAGAGGTCGAAGGTTTGGCTTTTTTGTAGTTCCAGTTCTCTCTTTAGTTCTTCTTCGGTTGCAAGATCTGCCTTGTATTGAGATTCCGCTGCCCTTAGTATAATTTTGGTTTGTTGTTCAATATTTCTCTTAAGTGAGTCAATCTCAGCACGCATTTGAACCATTCTGGGATAGCCTGGTTTGAACTTTTCCCCCAGTTTCGCATACTCGGCTTCGACTGAACGCAAGCGCAGACGAAGATCTTCAAGGCCTTTACTGTCTGAAAATGATGAAGATATAGAACTACCCGATTTCGCCTCGTTGTAAGTGGCTTCGGATTTTATTCTTTTTGAGGTTGCATCAGTAAGTAGTTTGTTAAGTTCTGACATTTTTCGGTTCAGAATGTTTTCATTATCATTCAGGGATACGATAGTGTTATCTTCCGAATACTGGGCGATTTCCTGTTCAACTAAAGATACCTTGGATGCGAGCTCTCCTGCCTGCTCACGAAGGAAGAATAAACTGGCAAGAGCAGTCTTTTGTTTTTCTTCTCGTGCGAGATTTATGAAATGTTGACTATGAAGATTTGCAATTTCGGCAGATAAGGAAGGGTTTGCTGTGGTTACTTTTGCTTTTACAAGAAATGTTCTCTTAACGGGTTCTATCTTAATTATGCCAAGATAGGACTTTAAGAGTCTAATCGGATGATTATAGGCAGCGTTCTTATTACCCCCGGTGTCTTCTTCTTGTGAGGGAAGGATAGAGCTGATCAAACCGGAAAAAAAACTTTTTATACCTCTGCTTTCATTCAGATACGCCTTGATTTTCTCTCCTGAGCGTGAGTCTGAAAGAACTCGGTCTGCAAGGGTAAGTCTGGTTAACAACTTGAACTGAGTTTCAAGGTAGTCTTGTTTTTCAGTTTGACGGGCAAGGGTATCTTCAAGCCCGGCTCCATACAGGGTTGGAGAGTGAGATCCGATACTGAGCTCGGTCTCGGCGGTATATAAAGGGGTTACCAGAAAGGAGTAAAGGGTGCTGAGAGAAAGTATGACCAGACTTATTGAAATAACAAGTTTTCGATGAGCAAGAAGAACACGAAAATACTTATGAAGTGGGTGTTCTTCCTGGAACGGGGTGCCATTCAGGCTCGAACCAATCTGTATTTCAACATTCTGAGGGTTCTCAAGGTGACCATTCCTGTACCCGTGATTTCTGACATTCTGACTTAACTCGTAATTTCCAGGAGAAGACAAAGCACTTAATTCCTTTTATCGATACATCAAATAAGTGCCGTATCCTACCTGATTTTAAGCAGGGACGATAGTTTCTACTTGAAATTTATTTAAAAGCATAAGATATAAATTACATAAGAAACCTCTAATAACCCTCGGTGCCATTGCTCAAAAATAACGAGGGTTAAGGTCCTGTCGTAATAGGTGCAAAGAGCCTTCCCAGGAGTGAACTGATGATAGTGGTTATTTGATTAACGACAAACCTGCCCCGAGCACTGGGCACCCGAATAAGATCCCCGTCTCTCAGTCTGACATCTTTTTCTTCCTGTGCATTAATTTTATCCACGTTCAGAACAATCATAGCTTTTTCCCCTGAACCAAGCTCACGTATTACTTCCACAATTTCTGCATTGGCTGGATAACTGAAGCCACCCGCACCCGCAATTGCACCTGATAAGGTAGTTCTTGATGAAAGTGGGAAAGAGCCTGGGGTTTTTACTTCACCTTCAATCTGAATTTTACCTGCCTCAGGAACCACAATGGTATCACCAGCACGCAATGGTACCGTCAGTGGAGAATCGTCAACGCTGCCAACAAGATCATCAAAAGCGATCTCAATCCCATTTCTGACACCTGTCAGTTCTTGAGGGTCGAGAGATTCTATGAAGGGCTCCGAGGTAGTCGCTTTTGCGTTTGCTAACTCAGAAGATTCTATCATTTCAGAAGGTGAAACACTCTCATTACTTGTGCTATCATCGTCTATGGTATTATCCTTGGATAAAGCCGAAGCTCTTTCCGGTATTAATATGATAGTACCTGAGGCTCGTTCTGTTCTTCCGCCCGCTTCAGAAATAAGTTCAATTAGTGAATAGTTGTCTCTTGACAAGGGGTACGCACCGGGTTTTGAAACTTCTCCAACTACCCATACTTTATGTGCAGCATATTGATCTATGAAAAGTTGTACCTGAGGGCTGTGCATATATGTGTTAAGCTTTTTTGTAATTTCCTGTTGTAATTCATCTTCTGTGAGTCCGATAGCCTTGATCTGTCCAAGAAGCGGTAATGAAATATTTCCATCAGGACGGACCCGAACTTTTCGGTTCAGTTCTTCTGTTTCAAATACGAACAGTTCAAGTATGTCGCCAATACCTATGCGGTAGGTGGCACTTCCGCTTGGTTTAATGCTGTCCGATCGTTCTTTAGTGAGGTTTTTAAGCCGCTCTTTGTGTTTATTCTCCAGGGAATAAAATGCATCTTTACCCAAGTAGCGTTTTTTGTCTTTTTCAACAGCATCATCCGTGGCGTTCTCTGTAGTGGTATCTGTAGATGTGAGTCGTGCCCTGCTTCCTTCCTTGCTCACAAGACTTGCCCGGGAAGGAGTGAAGCGCATGCATGCCTGAAAGCATAGTGACAAGAGCAGAAATGTGACAATGGTAAGAGTTTTGCTCTTGCGTAATACTGTAATTTTCATAGTTCTCCTTTTGAAATGTTGCTGAGGTCGAAAGATTTTGTAAATTCAGGTGAGAGCTTAAGTGATTTTCTGACAATTATTACATCAGTTCTGATTTTGAGCGCTTCATCGGGTAACATGTCAGTGTTTCCCTCCCAATGAGTTTTTTGAAAAGTCCAGAGAGAATCCTTACGGTGTGTCAGTGGAGAAGGGATGACGAGAAGAGTGGTATCTCTTCTGGCATCTTCAATAAGTGTATCGCAGGGAAAAGCAATCATGCTTATACTACCGGAACGCAAAGATCGCATGACCATCTCGGGAGTATTAAAAACCTTAAAGTAAATGGTGTTTGCCCGATTTCCTAAATTACCGGAAAATCCAAAATAGTCGTTTCTTTCAAGCTTGATTTCTTCATTGGGGCGATACTCTACTATTCGAAAATGTCCAAAAAAAGGAGCATTGGTTCCTACTCCGGTGGATGCACCAAAAATATCAGCGAGGGGTTTATTGATAATTGGAACCCTGGACATGATGTCAGGAAAATTTTGCATGGGCGACAGTAAATTAAAGTAAACGCTAAATCTGTCCTGATTGTCAGCAAAGTTGATTGAATGAATGTTATTTAGGGCTGATGATATGGTCGAGTTTGGTGAAAGGCTGGTCTGGTAGAGCGTACGGAGCGAGTCAAGGGAGTCTTTAACAACTGATGCGCTCATGTTTGTTTCTTTATCCAGTGGGGTACCCTTTGAGAACTCAACTTCCCAGATTTGTGAAATCTTTTCTGAGCGTAAGGGAAGTGTACGTGAAATCTTCTTTGCTCTTAGCGGGTACTCTCCCGGGTGCCCCTCGCCTGGCTTTTGAATGAGGGGAGTGCTTATATTTCTCATGATAAGCATCCCCACCGGTTCGCGTTCCCTTAGTGGTTCAATCTCCCCTGATGGTTCAGTCTGAATCTGGAGTTCGATTTTATGAGGAAGATAGGGAACTGCTATGGATATGGAATCCTGCGCATTTGCTTGAGCGGGAAAAAAAACAGACGTGAATGATACTATCGTGATGACATGCAGAAAACATTTTAGGCAGCAGATGAGGGTTTTATTACTGATTTTCATTTCTCACCTGTGTGTTTGGTAAATACTTGCAGCAGCTCTCCCGCAGTATTTGAAATTATACCACCTAATGTGTTTCCGGCTTCAAAATATAGTTTGTTATACTGTCCGGGTGGTTGGGGGAGGAGGATGTATAAGAGTGGTCTCCCCATCATTTCTCCATGATTGAATTCGAGCTCTCCCGGATATGGTGAAAAAGTCATGTTATCGGGACTCGTCCAAAGTTTAATTTTTACAGAGTCAGGTATTATCTGCCCCGGAGCACCTGCGATTGTGATAAGAGATATTTGATCTGGTGCCGGAGCAAAAAAACCAAGATGGTCAGCTTTAAAATTGAGCTGCACGGAGGTTTTGCTCATGTCGTGATGCCAGTTATACAACATTCCCGTAGAAGGGGATTTTCTGGAAAAATCAAAAGACTTTGCCACAGGTATCCGTCTGGAATTTGCATAGAGTGAGCTGACCCGGGCGGCAAATTCCCCATTAGCAAATTTACTGTTAATAGAAGTGAAATGTTCTGATAGAAGGGTGTATATTCTGGAATGAAGGTTTGGGTTTTTGATAGTAACTTCGTGACTTCCCAGAGATTGTAACATCTTGATGAATTTTTCTTTTTCAATCTGTCCCAGGCTCAGGTTATTTAATTCAAGCTCGATTATTTCAGAAATAATTTTCTGGAAAACATGTTCATAGTATCGAAACTCTTCCGGTCTGTTGTTTTTAAAAGCGTTTATCCAGTGATGTATGTCAGGGTACTTTTTTGGGATGATTAGTGAAAGCTCGTTTTCGTTTACAGGCATGCGTACCAGTTGATCCCGAATATGTGAGGAGGTGGTGGGCGAAAGCTCCTGATATTTTCTAAAAGTTGCCAGTGCAAGTTCTCTTTGTCCGATGTGATTATAAATAATGGCGCTTCGGTATATTGAGGTCAGATCCACGGGAGCCAGTTCCGAGACAAGAGAGAGTCTTTCAGGTACGGTATGTTTACTCGCAGTGCTGCCGTTTTCGGAGTCACAAGAGCTTGCAAGTAGCGGAGACAGACTTTCTATGTCTGCTATACTGATGTGGTATACGGGATGTAAGGGGTTGTTCCGGGATGCTCTGAAAAAATGTTCCCGTGCGCTGCAAAATCTTTTTAGAGATTCTGTGCTGTCACTTGCTTTTAAGGCAAGGAGGAGCTGGGCTCTGCCGGCTTCATAGTGCATGGAGTGATGTGTGTGCATGCGTTCGGACAGGGAAGAAAGAGTCTTACTTGCCTTTTCAATATCTTGTTCCTGGGCAGTCCTCTCCCAGCTTGTGGAGGGTTCAAGACTTGCAGTTATTTTTTCACGAGCTGAATCAAGTGAAACAAGAGCGCTGACGATTCGCCATTCTCCTATCAGAGAAAATGTTACGATCGGAATAATGAAAATGGCAGTGACGAATTGTAATTGCATACTCTTACCACTAAGCAAAGTAGCTCCCGAAAATAAAAGGCAGTCTACGAAAGCAAAAAATATTGAAGCAATTATGCATAGTTTTTAAGAGATTTTCAAGAAGTTGCATTTTTGATCATAATAGTGCACTACTCGTGGGTAATGGGAAATGTTCAGACAAGATCGGAAATTGTAGATGGCAGAGCTGCCTTTGGGCAAGAGACTGATTCTGCTCTTGATGTTACCCCTCGCAGTTCCTCTGAGGGTAAGTACACTGCCTCACTTGTTCTTTTTACGGTGTTGTTGTTTCTCACCCCTTTTCTTTTTGGTGGAAGAAGTGATCTGAGTGTTTCCGTGATTCGTGCCGTGTTCCTTCTTTTCTTTCTTGTTCGAGCGGTATTTCTTACGATTTCTCAGGCAAGATCAAGCAGGGTGGGATATTTTCGGGTATTGAAATTTTTTCCTTACCCCCGGGCGAACAGATATTTTATGTATTGTGTGCCTTTACTTCTTTTTGTTGGTGTGCAGATGCTTGCACTCCCGTACTCTGTCTTGAATGTGTTATCTCCCTTTTCGGCAGAGGCGTATGTTCAGACAGGGGCATTTGATGCTGATGGTTCCGGTTTTGGATATATCAGTCTGGATCCTCTTGCTACAAGAAACGGTTTTCTGTGGATACTTGTTTTTGGTATTCTTGGTGCTGAGCTTCTTTCCCTTGAAGTGCATACGTATATGTACTCTTCCCATAGACATTCACGCAAAAAACGTCATAGAAGCAGTATGCCGACGGAGTTTGCAGAATCATCCAGGGCATTTGATTTTTATTCTGAGTTTTTTCTTTCATCCCTGATATATCTTTCTCTTGCTTGTTCTCTTGTGGCTATTTTTCATCTGGCTTCAGGGTCTGAACAGCTTTTTGGTATGTTTGCTCCTGATGTAAATTTCCAGGGACATAGCCGTGCACACTATCCATTTGTGAGTCCTAATCATCTTGCGGTGGTTTTGGAAATTGGGCTTATGCTTTCTTTTGTAAAGATCCTGAGGGATCGGCAATTACGAGGGCTTTCAATAGAACCCAGAGAAGATGAAACTCTTATGCGCCGGGTTGTACGAACGATAGGGCAGTGGGAAAATCAGGCAAAAGAGGTGGTAGCTTTTGTGGTATTGCTGCTTGGACTTTTTCTCACTGGTTCTCGAGCGGGTATTACTATTTCGTTATCTGCAATTACAGTTTTGTGGATGTATTATAAACTTTTTCCGGTTGTGGTTCTGGGAAGCAGAGTAAGAAGAAGCTATTCTTCTTCGAAGAGATTTGGAAGATCCCAAAATCGCTTTAACTGGTTACCGGCTCTTGTTTTTCCTCTGGTTCTGGTTTTTGTTGCTTTCTTTTTTATGGGAGATCGCAGCAGAAATCAGCTTGCTTCTCGTATGGAAACCGGAATTCAGGAAGGGCTTGATATTGGACGAAAACAACTTCAGGGAATAAGCCTTGAGGTTTTTTCTGAAAACCCTCTTTGGGGAGTCGGCTTGAATGCCTGGAAACAATCCGCTCCAAAATTTGCAAACGAGACACTTGCCCCCTGGGAGCTTGATTATGCACACAATGAATACCTGCAATTTTTAGCCGAACTTGGGCTTATCGGGTCAGCGCTTCTTGTTTGCCCATTGTTTTATTTGTTTGGCAGGGTTTGCAGGGCAGTTAAGGAAACAGACCTGCCTGAAGTAATGTCTACCACACAAAAATTTTACCTTTCAGGTTTGTTTTTGTGTTTTCTTGTTCCTTTTTTACATGCCTGGGTCGATTTTCCACTTCATATGCCAGCAGTTTCGTTTTCAATGCTGTGTTCATTCGTATTATTTTCGAGGGCTTTAATCTTTTATTTAAAAAGATAGTAAATATGTAGTGAAGATTCCTAGATTTAAGTAATTTAAAATTATAAGTTTTGTTGACAATCTCTTGTTCAGGAAGCTAGAATCCTTTAAAAAAGTGGTCAATTGTGGAGTACCCTCCATGGGGAGTCTGGTTTTGTCGGCTCTGATCAGAATTTTTTAAGATCTTTAAAAATGAAAAAAGATGCGGGGAGATGCTATGTTTGAGAAACCTTTTGGTGCAGGAGAGCAAAAGTTTAAGGTGACAGGATTTTTTTTCTGTCTTTCTGTTTCACTTTTGTTTGCGGGGGTTGTGGCTATTTTGCCTACAGGGTCTGTAAGTGCTGCAGAATTAAGAATACTTGATACCAAAGGCGATGCATACGTGGTGTTTGATGCTCTCTCTGGTTCTACTTTTTCGGTAGAAGCGGTTACTACCCTTGAGTCAGATGGAAGTCTTACTCTCAAAGGTGGAAATAATTCCTTTTCAACTTCAAAAGAAATTACCCGTAATGGTTCAAGTTCCGGAGTGGTGTTTGAAGGGGTTGAGGCTGGCACCTATACCCTGGTTCCATCTGACGAAAAAACCACTGTAACCAAGGTTGATATTTTGTCGTCTTCCCAGGTTCTTGGTCGTGGAGCAGAAAATGGTAGTAGCGCTGCTGCTTCAGACAGTTCCGGTATCAGTAAGTCCGCATATTCTGCCGGGGCTGCTGCGGTTGCTGGTGCTGTTGCGGTTGGTGCCTCAGCCGGTGCCTCCAGTATTATTTCTTCCGGTTCGGGTTCCTCTGCTGCTGGTGCCGCACGTTTTGGTGGTGGAGCTTTTGGTGGAGCCGGTGTGAGCAATCCTTTTATTGTGATTAATCCAAGAAGTGGCGGTGCACCGAGTTTTGACCCTGATAGACCCGGCTCAGTACCGGTGGCTGGAGCTCCTGATAATATACCAGCACCGGCTGCTGCGCCTACTCCTAGACCAACTGAATTTCCTGCCAGTAATCCTTCTGGACAACCATCAGTTATGCCCGCACCACCTATTAAGGATCCAATGACGCCGAGTTAGTTTTTGTGAGTTTTTTAGGAAATTTTTTGCTTTTGAAGTTGTTATTACGTAACAGGAAAAATAAGGATTCATAGAATGAACCCAATGAAAAATGTATGTAAGTTAGTTTTGTCACTATCGCTTGTCGTTCAGTTTGGTTTTCAGGCAGATGCTGGTGCCATTGATTTTGATGGTGATGGAAAGTCTGACCCTGCCGTGCATCGTCCGATAGATGGGGCGCTTGCTTCCGAGTCGGTATGGTATGTTGCTTCAACTGCTCTGGATGGGACTTTGAGGTATCAGTGGGGGCTTTATGGTGATTTACCGGTACCCGGTGAATATTTTGGTGGAAATGGTGCCGATATTGCTGTGTTCAGACCTTCAAACGGTACATGGTACATTCGCAAGTTTAATCCTGGCTTAACATTTGATACCGCAGAGGGGTATCAGTGGGGGCTTCCCGGGGACAAGCCAATGGCGTGTGATTTTAATGGGACTGGTCGAAGTGATCTTTCTATATACAGACCTTCTACCGGTGTATGGTATGTACGGAACACTTCAAGTAATGATGTTCTGGTTCAGCAGTGGGGAGGGTTCCCTGGTGATAAGGCAGTGCCTATGGATTATGACTCTGATGGGAATTGTGATTTTACTGTTTACAGAGATGGTCAGTGGTATGTGGTGCTTTCATCGTCTCAATCCGCAGGAGCGGTGATTCCTTGGGGTGCCGCGGGGGACATTCCCGTACCGGGGCATTATGATGGTGACAATATAGTTGATTTTGCGGTTTTTAGACCAAGTAATGCTACCTGGTATGTCCGTCGATCTACTCTTGCCGGTCTTACTTCACGTGTTGTTCAGTGGGGACTTCCCGGAGATATTCCGGTGCCTGCTGATTACACTGGAAATGGAAAGACTGATATTGCAGTATTCAGACCCTCAAGTGGGACTTTCTTCATACTGACCAATGATAGCGATTATACGAGCGCTGTTGCTCAGCAGTTTGGTCTTCCAAGTGATACTCCGATTGGAGGTCGTTTGCTGGACTGATTTTAAAGCTACTACGCTAATAAAGCCAGGCAAGTGCCTGGCTTTTGTTTTTTGTGCTCTGATTTTTTCAGTATCCGCTATTTTAATTAATCCCGTGAAGTGTTAAATTAACGCTCTTAAATAATCATTAATTTAAAAATCATTGGGTGGGGTTTTGAGGTCTTCCAGTGTTCTAGATTCATATATAAGAGAGCGACATTTGGAAGGTCCAAACGCTGAGTTCTTTCTGGGGCTTTCTGTTAATTTTAAATCCGAGATGGATGATTTAATTACAGAGCTCTCGCCTTCTGCCAATGCTCTGAGAAACATTCTCCTGCTTATTGAAGAAATTGCTAAAAGAGAGAGTCTTTCTCTTTCTGAAGTGTATAGCTCCAGTGCTCTTTTTCAAGTGCTTCAGGATAAAGATATTCCCCGAAAAGAGAAAACAAAAAGAGTAAGAGAAATACTAGAAAGAAGACGGTATCCTGAGCGTACCCGTTTAGAGAATCTTGTTCAGGAAAATGTTTCCGGAATAAGCAGGAAGTTTAATATCAAGGTTACCCTTCCGGATGAACTTGAGGGAGATCGTCTTGAAATAAAAATGTACGGACGGAGCCCCGAAGATTTTCAGGATGCCGCACAAAAACTCGCCATGCTTTCCGAATCAAGGGAACTAAACACTCTCTTTGGCATACTTCGAGGAGAGGTATGAGGAATAGAGAAGTAACATATCCAAAAATTTTGATTGTTGAGGATGCCGCCAGAGAAGATGCGATAAGTACCCGGGTACTTTCAAGACTGCCTGATGCAAAAGTTGTTTTTGTTCCTGAAGCAGATGACCCCTTGTATGTAAAATCACAGGTTGATGCTGCCATTTCAGAGCTTCTTGGAGATACGAAACAACTTTCTGATGCAGAACGCTTTTCGCTGGGTAAAAGGGTGCTTATGTTAAAGCGCCATAAAGGTTCCTGGCTGAAGAGTTGTCCCGGCACATCGGGACATGTCTGTTGTAATCTGTTCATCGTAAACCCCGGTGAAGGCTGTCCGCTTGATTGTACTTATTGTTATTTACAGTCCTATCTCAAGAATAACCCTACCTTGAAGTTATATACCAATACCTGCGACCTCTTTGATGAATTAGCGCAGAAATTTACTTCCGAACCCGGGAGATTATTTCGGGTGGGAACGGGTGAATTGATTGATAGTCTTGTGTGGGATGATTTAACTGATTCAACGCTTGATTTTGTTCCTTTCTTTGCAAGGTTTAGTAATGCGGTACTGGAGCTGAAATCAAAAGATGATTATGTTGACAATCTGATTTCTCTTAAAAATGAGCATAAAGGACAGGTCGTGGTATCCTGGTCGGTTAATGCCCAGAGTATAAACCAGAAAGATGAGGCTAACACCGCAACACTTGGAGAGCGTATTGAAGCTGCCGGAAAAGTCATTGAAGCTGGGTATCGGGTGGGTTTTCACTTTGACCCGATCGTTCATTTTGATGGATGGGAAGAAGAGTACCATGATACCATTCAGCGAATATTCTCTCAGATTCCCAGGGAGCGGGTCGCCTGGGTAAGTATCTCAAGCCTGAGATACAAAACAGAGCTTCAGGATATGATGAAGTCAAGATTTCCTGAGAGTACGCTTCCCTACGGAGAACAGTTTCTGGCAAGAGATGCAAAACTGCGTTACATTCAGCCAATACGCTTTAGAATGCTTCGATTCATGTGGGATGAACTGAAGAAAATAAGTGACCAAATGCCTGTGTATATGTGTATGGAAAGTGCTGCTGCCTGGAAGGGGCTTACCGGTGGTACTCCGACCGCGGGTGAGGAACTTAGGGAAGTATTTGCAAGGAGGGCGAGTTTGCCTGTAATCTCCTAGTGCAAGATGTTTTGAATTTTAGTGATTAAAAAGGAGGGGACTTTCCCGTTTTTGTGTTGCAGAATGTATTACAAAAAGTTTTCGGAACGAAGAATGATCGTAAATTAAAAGCACTCTTTCCTCTGGTGTATGAGGTAAGCCAGAAGGAGAAAGAGGTTAAAGCCCTTAGTGATGCTTCTCTTCAGGGAATGACGGCTCAGTTTAAAGAGAAACTTTCTCAAGGTGCTTCGCTCGATGATATTTTAGTTGATGCCTTTGCGGTAGTAAGAGAAGCGTCCGTGCGGCTTCTTGGAATGCGTCATTTTGATGTTCAGGTACTTGGCGGTATTGTTTTACATCGTGGTGAAATTTCCGAAATGAAAACCGGGGAAGGTAAAACTCTGACCGCAACTCTTCCCGTATATCTGAATGCTCTGACAGAAAAAGGAGTTCATGTTGTTACCGTAAATGATTATCTTGCAAAGCGTGATGCTGAGTGGATGTCCAGGGTGTATGGGTTTCTTGGTCTTTCTACGGGATGTGTGTTAGCCGGGCTTGACCCGATAGAACGACAACAAGCATATGCTGCCGATATCAGTTATGGTCAAAATAACGAGTTCGGTTTTGACTATCTTCGGGATAACATGAAGATGGATATGTCTGAACGGGCACAACGGGGACATCACTTTGCGATAGTGGATGAAGTGGATTCCATACTTATAGATGAAGCAAGAACCCCTTTGATTATTTCCGGTCCAAGTGAGAAGCCCACCAAGACCTATCAGGTTGCAGATCAGGTAGTCAGAAAATTATCACCTGAAAAAGATTTCACTACCGAGTTAAAGTCAAAACAAACGATGCTTACTGAGGATGGAATTCGCTCCGTTGAGCAAATTCTCGGTGTCAACAACTTGTACGATCCTGAGAATATAGAACTTGTGCACCATGTACAGCAGGCACTTAAAGCGCATGTCACCATGAAGCGTGATATTGATTATGTAGTCCGTGGGGGACAAGTCATTATTGTTGACGAGTTTACTGGACGCCTTATGGCTGGAAGGCGCTGGTCTGACGGGCTTCACCAGGCAGTAGAAGCCAAGGAAGGGGTTGAGATTCAGAGAGAGAGTCAGACGCTTGCCACTATTACATTTCAGAATTATTTCCGTCTTTATAAAAAGCTTGCCGGTATGACCGGCACTGCTGAAACTGAGGCACCTGAGTTTAAAAAGATTTATAATCTTGATGTAGTGGTAGTGCCTACTAATGAGCCTATGGTTCGTAATGATCGTGGTGACATAGTGTATATTACCGAACCTGCGAAATTCAAGGGAGCGGTTGCTGCAATCAGAGATGCTAACGAAAAAGGGCAACCGGTATTGGTAGGAACGGGAAGTATTGAAAAATCAGAAGTTCTTAGTGAGCTGCTCAAAAGAGAAGGGGTACCGCATCATGTTCTAAATGCGAAACACCATGAACAGGAAGCCGAGATAGTGGCGCAGGCAGGAAGGATTGGCTCGGTTACTATTTCTACTAATATGGCAGGTCGGGGTACCGATATTATACTTGGGGGGAATCCTGAGTTTCTTGCATACGCAGAAGCGGGTACTCGTGACCCTGATGATGAAGCCTATCAGGGTGCCTTAAAAAGATTTCAGACTATCTGTGCAGAAGAAAAGAAAAAAGTACTTGAGCTTGGCGGTTTGTGTATTATCGGAACTGAGCGTCATGAAAGCAGGCGTATTGATAATCAGTTAAGAGGTCGTGCGGGACGACAGGGAGATCCTGGTCTTTCTCAATTCTTTATTTCTCTTGAAGATGATCTGATGAAGCGTTTTGGTGGTGAGAAACTTCAAAGTATGATGCTTAAAGTTGCCGGAGATACTGATGAAGGTATTCAGGGATGGGCAATCTCCAACTCGATAGAACGTGCTCAGAAACGAGTTGAGGGGTACCACTTTGATATGCGAAAGCATGTTCTTGAGTTTGATGATGTTCTGAATAAGCAACGGGAAGTAATCTACGGGCTTAGAGAGCGAGTCCTTGGAGAGGAGCTTAAAGGAGAAGATATTGATGAGTTACTTGGAGATGTGGTTGAATCCATTGTGCTTTCTTACGTAAACGAAAAAACTCCCGTTATAGACTGGAATTTGGAAGGTCTTTTGAAAGAATTCTCTGCTGTCTTTGGTGTAGAAGCGCCGGATACTGTTTTTAATGATCTTCAAGATCAGGGGAATAAAGAGCTTGCCCAGGTCTTGTATGATGATCTTTTCTCTTTATCCAAAGAGCAGCTTCAGAGTCGCCGTTCACAAATTGGAAGCGACCGGATGGCATATTTCTGTAAAGTGATTTATCTGCAAGCGATTAACCATTTCTGGAGAGATCACCTGACGCTGATGGACCATTTGCGAGAAGGTGTGTACTACAAACGGTATATGCAGAAAAACCCCTTACATGAGTACCAGCGTGAAGGGTATGAGGCATTTGGGCGGATGATGTTAAGCATTCAGCGTTCGGTGGTGCAGCATGTTATGATGGCAGAAATTCCTACTGCTGAAGAAATCGCTCGTCTTGAGGAGCAGGAGAAAGAAACCGTAAGAAGAAGAGAGGAAGCTGCAAAAGAAATACATGAAGATGCTTCTGCTCTGAAAAGTTCAGAAGGCGGTGATTCTGGTTCTTCCGGGAATAGAAAACAGCGAAGAGCGCAGCAAAAACTTCAGGGAGTTACCATGACGAAGAGCGACTATGCACCAAGCCCGGCTCCTTCAAGTAAAAAGAAGAAAAAAAAGAAGTAAATTAAGCGGAAAATTATTCGTGAATCGTTTTCCGCTTTGCTAACATCCCATCTTTCATAGAGAAAACACTTTAAATATTATTACTATGTTAGAGTACTTACATGAAGTAATCTTGCCACTGACCTGGGCACAGCTTGGTGCCACAGTGCTGTGTGGAGTTTTATTGGGAGCTGAACGCCAGATTCGAGGAAGACCTGCGGGAGTACGAACAGCTATCATGATATGTCTTGGAAGTGAAATATTTGTAAATTTGAGTGGTACCGTAAATGGTCCTTCCAGTGATGGTACGAGAGTACTGGGACAGGTAGTGACCGGGGTTGGTTTTCTTGGAGCGGGAGTGATGCTTGCTCGTGGGAGTATGGTTATAGGAGTAACTTCTGCGAGTGTGATATGGGTGATGGCAGCAGTTGGTGCGACCATTGGTCTTGGATATGTGAGTGCTGCAATAACAGTTACAATTTTTACCGTGATAGTACTTACTTTGTTTGATTATCTGGAACATCGTCTTGGTTTTCCTGAAGTGCCATTAAAAAAAGGCGCCTCAGCGGCAAAAGAAGATTCGTAGGGGCAATCCCTTGCGGTTGCCCGAAATAAATTCTCTGGCATAACAAATAGCTTCTATTTAAAGATATCAAAAAGTATTCGGACACCAAAGATACCCCAGGTTTCATATTTCCGGGTTTTTATGCCTTGTGAATTTATTTCTCTTTGGGTTCCCACTAAAAGATCAAACTGAATCATCTCTGAAAGTAGATAACTGAACCCTGCCTGGTAACTTATATGAGGAACTACTGCTTGAAATAGATCTCCTCGATATGCTTCAAGTGAAAATCTTAAGTGTTCCATTGGTAACTTTGTATCGATCTTAAAACCCCAATAGGTATGGTTGTAAGTATTTTTATATCGTTCATTTATAAATCGTCTTCCAAGATTGATGTTGAAGTACACCCATTCATTAATGAGCGTTTGTTGTAGAGAAAGAAGAATATAATAGCTGTTTGCGTCTTCATGTAGTCCCTGTCCTTTCCCGTTTCTCAGATTCAACCCGGAAACAAGAGCAAGGAGGCTTTGATCAGATTTATTCCATATTGCTATTTTAGTTTGTAAGGAAGGGTTACTTAAGGTTTGTTCTTCATTATCAAAATCATATCCCCTGCCAGATGTTCCACTTATCTGAAGCCAGTCAGTTACCCCAAGACCTAAAAAAAGAAACTGACTGACAGTTGTATCACTACTTGAACTCTGAGCTTTCAACCATAAAGAAGCATCCAGTTGAAATTGATCAGGAGTTGAAGCGTCTTCAGTTACGAAGGGGCGTGCGGCATAAGAGAGGGTAGTTGCTAAAAAGATAAATGTGCTTGCTAATATGTAAAAATATTTTTTCATTATGTCAGACAGTATCTCTCTTCATGGCATATGAACATTGTGTTTCGTAACATCTGTCAAAGTGATAAAAGACCCGTATCATTTTAAACGGGTACATTATGGAAGCAATAAAAAAAATTGAAGAAATCGCGTCTTTTTTACTTCCACACATGGTTGTTGCAGGTAATTACGCGGTTGAAGTCCAAAAAAGGATAGAACATCAACCTAATAAAGAGCAGTTTAGTGATGTTTGTTCTCAGGCACTAACTGATGCTGATCTTTCAGTCCAGAACTATATAGAAGTAGTTCTTCTTTCCAAATACCCCGATCTTAATTTCTATGGTGAGGAATATCAGGAATCCTTAAACCAGAAATATTTTTTAGGTGGAAGCCTCGAAATATGGCTTGATCCAATAGATGGAACATTAAGATATCAAAAAGGACAGGATCAGTTTAGTTGTATAGTGACTTTTGTTAAGGATGGATATTTACTTGCGAGTCTTTGGTACATGCCTGTTTTGAAGCAGTTTGTATTTGGTTCTGAGTGGGGAGGACTTCGAAAAGGAACTGATAAAGAAGCGATAGAAGGAAGTTTAGGAACATCGTTTTCTCTTGAAGATGATACTAATGCTATTGTCACCTACCAGATGGCATCTAAAACCATGCAAGCACTTGCAGGATATAAAGTAATTGATCTTTCATTGATAGATCACCCGGATGCTATAGATGTTAGCTTAATAATTTTTTCAAAATTCTCTGCGTTTGTTGCTGAGACTGCTGGGGTGATTGATTTGTTAGTAGGAGGGCATTTTTTAAAGTGGGGAGGAGGGAAATGTACTGATCTTACTGGTGCTCCGATTGATGCTATAGATGTGCGTACAATGCCAAGTTACAAGAAAGGATTGATTGCTGCTGCATCATCCTCTCTACATGATGAAATAATAACAAAACTTTCCAAGGTATAAGATGATTATTAGTAAAAAACGAATTTCTACCTTTCTAATTTTAATAGGGGGGATGTTGTTTTTGTTTTTTATACCTGATTCTACTAATGGGTCTTATGGCGTATATTCACTTGTTCCTCCTCTCATTGCAATCGTATTTGCTTTATATACTCGTGAAGTTTTAAGTTCTCTGTTTTTGGCTATTCTTTGTGGAGGAATAATTTCAGGAAAGTATAATGTCGTTCAGGAATTTTTGATTCCTTCCGTTGCTACTGAAAACTATGCGGTGATTCTTATAGTATATCTCTGGGCACTAGGAGGCTTGATTGGGGTTTGGAGTAAAACAGGGGGAGCTGAAACCTTTGGGATATGGGCAAGTAAAAAAATGGTTCGAGGACCTCGGTCTGCAAAGTTTTTTACCTGGTGCATGGGACTTGTGTTTCACCAGGGAGGTACCATCAGTACGGTACTTACCGGAGCAACCGTGCGACCGGTTACTGACTCAAATAAAGTTTCCCATGAAGAACTTTCATTTATAGTTGATTCTACCGCATCTCCTGTGGCAACGATTATTCCCTTTAATATCTGGCCCTTTTATGTGAGCGGTCTTGTGGTGGGGACGATACCCTTATTTCAATCTGAGATGGACGGAGTACGTTTCTTTTTTTCAAGTATTCCGTTTAACTTTTATGCCTTGTTTGTAGTTATTATTACCTTGTTTTTTTCTCTTGAGGTGCTTCCCTGGTATCCAGGAAAAAAAATGAAAAAGGCTATCATAAGAGCAAGAGAAGGAAGAGGGCTGGATGATTTTAATGCTCAGCCCATGCTTGCAAAAGAACTTACTGAAAAAAATGTTCCAGAAGGGTATCGCTCCAGCCTTTTGGATTTCTTTCTGCCAATCGGAACACTACTTGGTGTTGTTATAATTCCATTTTTCGTAAGCTTTTTTATTTTTGGTGAAAAAGAACAACCTCCTCTTTTAATAAGCGAAGCTTTTTTGAGTTCTGTGCTTATTGCAATGGGTCTTGCAATGTATAAGGGAATGTCACTGCAAGATGTGATTTCAGGTTTTATCGAGGGTTGTAAAGGGGTGACAATTGGCGGGGTAATACTTGCCCTGGCAATTAGCCTTAAGGAAGTAACAGTCACTCTGGGTGCTGCTGATTATGTTGCTTCGTTAGTTGGTACTTCGATTCCTCCCTGGACACTGCCCGGAGCTTTGCTGCTTATCTGTATGGTAATTGCATTTGCAACAGGAACTTCCTGGGGCACGTATGCAGTGGTATTTCCTATTGCCATGCCTCTTGCATGGGTCATTCTTCCAGATCCTTTTTTCATAAAGCTCTGTTTTGCTTCTGTTGTGGGAGGAGCAGTATTTGGAGATCACTGTTCTCCCATTTCTGATACCACTATTTTAAGTGCGCTTGCTACTGGTTGTGATCTTATCGATCATGTTACCACGCAGTTGCCTATTGCGTTTTTTACTGTGGGAGCTGCATTGATTGTTTATACTGTTATTGGAATAGTGGCTTTTTAGTTTATCTTTGCAGTCCCGTTTTTTCTTTTACTTCTTTCGGAACAGCAATCCAGGCGCGGGGGGTTTTTGATTTTTCGCTCAGGAGGTGTACCAGAGGCTCTGCATCTTGTACTTGAATGAGAGAACCTGATTCTTGAAGGACTCGAGGCGGAGTTTCGGATTTTGCTCTGTGCTTATCTTTTTCTTTGATTATAACAGAATAATATTCGGGATTAAGTCCCATGGCGGTTACGGCTTCTTTGGTTTTTTGAATTATTTCCAAACTCTGGGGAGTGAATTCTCCAGTTTCAAGGAGGGGAAGGTGAATAGTCTTAAAGAGTCTCCTGTGAAGCAGGCGATCTGAAAGATCTCTGATTACCTGGTCATGTGCACGTGCCCAGTGAGAAACATGATATTCCCACCAGCTTTCATTTATTTCAAAAAGTTCAGAGAGTGTAAGATTCGTGTCATATTCTTTTGAAAAAAGCATTTTATCCATGACAGAGTCTGTAAAGAGGCCGTTTTTTTTGTCTGAGCCGAGGTCTCGTATCCTTTGGATGAGTAATCGGGTAAGAGCGTCAGCAGATTGCAGTACTCTGTGTTGATATACTTGTCGATACATGGAGTTTCTTGCGACAAAGAAGTGGGTAAGGGCATCAAGTCGACTTTCTTGTATTACAATTTCACCGTCCTGAGTAATCCGAAAGGCATCAATCAGAGCTGTTACGTTATATCTGCCATAGCTGACTGCACACATAACGCTATCAACTATAGACCAGTTTCCCCGATCTACATTCCAACCACCTCCGGATATCATGGTATGCGTCCAGGAAGGAAGGGATGGGTCAGAAGACAGTATCTTGCATACCAACTCTGAAAGACCGGGAGATTCTGATTCGAGAATTTTATTGATTTCTTCATCTTCAAGAATTATTCTTTTGGTAAGTTCTTCATGAGAGACAAAATCTACAGTAGAACTGCTCCAGATGCGTTCAGCAAGATGTGAACCTGGTGCAAGGTGTCCTATGTCATGAAGAATTGCGGCAGCACCGATAGCTTTCTGATATGGTTCAATCATATCGGGTGCTTGTTCATGAAGATGGCGCATGAGAAGCGATGCCAGATACGCGACTCCGAGGGAGTGTCCAAAGCGGGAATGTTCTGCAAACATATATACAAGGCGAGTGTTACCTGTTTGGCTTATTCTTCTGAGCCTTTGTACCCACTTTGTATCAGTTAATTTCAGGATGAGAGAATCTGCCGGATGAAAGCGATCAAAAATGAGAGTTCCATGAGCCACATCAGCAAAATTAACGGTTCGAGATGATTGGATGGCTTTTGATGCACTCATGAGGTGATCCTTTACTGAGATAGTGTCTACTGTAATAGTATCTGCTGACTAATATGGAGATCAAATACTGATAGGTCAATAATGGGTTTCGGGTTAGAGGTAAGTAACAGCAATTCCTTAATATGAAGATCAAGGAGCATTTGAGCACCGATACCAAGTTCTCTCAGTTCTGTAACTTTTTCTGCTTCATGGGCTCCATTATCTGATTCATCGGGAAATAAATTTTTGAGTTGATTGCTTAAGAAATTGCTTTTATGTTTCCTGATATATACCAAGGCGCCTGAACCTCGTTCGTGAATTATTTTAAGTGCCAGATAGAGTTTTTTTCTACTGTCGTCTCTTGTTTTCAAAAAGAGATCACCAAATTTTCTTTCCGAGTGCATTCGAACCAGAGTGCCTTCTTTTGGTTCCTGGGAGAGATTTTTGGTAAGTACCAGATGTTCTGCCTGGTCGTGATGAGACACGTAGCAGTGAGCGATAAATTCTCCAAACTCTTCCATGGGAAGTCTTGCGGTGGCAACTTTGGTAATAAGGGGTTCTATTCTCAGGCGATGCTGAATAATTTCAGATATTTTTATAAAAGGGATCTGCTCTTTTTTTGTTAGGGTAAGAAGTTCCTCTTCAGATGCAAGCTCACCTTCCGGGGTAAGGATATGGGTAAGTGCCCCCGTTTCCTTTTGCCGGGCGATTTTTAGAACATCAAGCGACGCTTCAGCGATGCCGCTTTTTACCAGTAACCCTCCCTTCTTACCAATAAGGGGGAAAATATGTCCGGGAGCAATAATGGTTTTGGATTTTTGCTCCCAGTTGCTGACTGCCTGGATACTTGCTGCTCGATCTGCTGAAGAAATTCCTGTAGTAATTCCAGACCTGGCTTCTACTCCGATAGTGACAGGGTGTGGATCTTGAGAAATATCTCCCAGTGGTGAAAGACCAAGAGATTTTGCAAACTCTTCCTGCATGGGAGAGAGAATGACACCTCTGCCATGATTGATCATGAAGTTTATTTTTTCTTTAGTGCTAGCCTGAGCCGTAAGTAAGAGATATCCACACGCGTGCTTACTTGTATCATCGAAAATACAAACAAATTGCCCGGTGCTCAGGGCAGCAGTAACTGATGCAAGCTTTTTATCAACAGGATAATCCATATTTTCAGTCTATCCTCAGGAGATACCAGGCGCAAGTAAGCCGCCTGCCTAAAGAGAGTAGAAATCGGTTTTCGGAGCTATGGAGCTATAATTTATCTGAAAAGTTTAAATATACGTGTGAGGAGCTTACTCGTTTCAATGTTATTTTCAGCACATTCCTCAATAGGGCTTAATATCCAGGTTTCATCCTCTTCAACCTGGGGAAAGTCTGAGTGAAACTGGGATTCAATTGCTTGTCCAATGGTACCCCCCAGTTTTCTTTCAGCTTCAGGTGCCTGATGGTTGATAAGTCTCCAAAAGGTATATCTTCCACAAGCCGAATCAAAGCTGCAACTTAGGCAAAATGTACGAGTTTCGATGTCTGAAATAACCTTTATTTCATAGTCTCTATCCGGGTCGAGAAGAAAATAATCATGAAGTACCTCTATCCACTTCTTTTTTCCCCTCCAGGCAGATAGTTCATCGTGATATTTGCCAAAAAGGCAGACCCCATCGGCATCAAATATGAGCCCTGGTTTAAATTTGCTTAAATCAAGAGTAGTCTCAACTGTTTCGGTAATCATAAGCTTGAAATTACAGGTATTTTGAGTTAATTTATAAATAATTGTTGTTATTTCATATACTTGTAAGCCGATGTGCCTTACAGTATGAAATATCGACCGATAACCTCTAATTCTTGAGTATGGAGTAATTTTTGGCACCCGGAGACATATCGAGTGAAGATATGTAGTTTTAAATGATTTTACGTAATCACGTTCTACGTTAAGAGTAACTATTTTGGAAAATAATTCATGAATGATTTAAAAGAAGTTTCAGAAGAGCAAACACAAGAGACCCCGGCATCGTCTACTGAGCGGGTTGAAATTGTGTCGGGTATAATGCTGGTAGTTGACCAGTTCATGGTGGGTAATCCTGATTTTCTCAGGGCACTCCCTGAAGAGTTCAAGCCTGATTCGGATGAATTTTTTGATGCCCTGTGCGAAGAAGCGGAAGTGTATGGTGGTTTTGCCCTTCAGGTCTCGCCTGGCTCTTATACGGTGTACCGAAACACTTTTGAAAAAACTATTGTAATATTCCCTGAATTCGATGCGGATAAAATAAGTGAGAGTCGGATAGAGGATGTTGCAGAGAATGGAGAAGTGCTTGGTTCTGTCATTCTTGATACCCGGTGTCTGGCAATTCTTGATGCGGGGCTTTGTTTTCGTGAAAATATAATAGAGGCATATCGTAAGCTTCGACTTGAGGATGACGATAAAGGCGCACGGGATATGATTCGCGAAAATGGGGCTTCGGTGCGATATGGTTTTTCAAGAAGGAGTGAGGAGATTGAAGGGTATTACGATGAGAATGGTGATGTGGTGGTTTTACGATCTGTTGAATAGATACAGTGGAAATTGATATAGTGGAAATAGCGCCTGAAATATAGGCTTCCAGATGTTTTGTGCCGGTATGCACCTCTATCAGTAAAGACTCTCATGAATCAAAAAGTTTATCTCATTGATGGTTCTGGATATATATTCAGAGCTTATTACGGTGTGCAGCAGGCACTTACTACTAAGGCGGGGCTTCCAACAAATGCCCTCTATGGTTTTACTCGAATGCTTCTTAAGTTCTTGAGAGAACTTAAGGAAAAGAACGGAGATCCTCCACTTAATATTGCAATGGTATTTGATGCTGCAAGAAAGAATTATCGGCATGAAATATATCCTGAGTATAAGGCGAATCGAGCCGAGTGTCCTGAAGACCTTGTTCCGCAGATGCCATATTTTAGAAAAATTGCCTCTGCCCTGGGGTTTTCCGTGTTTGAGAAAGAGGGTTTTGAAGCAGACGATCTGATAGCATCTTTTGTACGTTCTGCCCGGGAAGAGGGAAGAGAGGTGGTGATCGTAAGTGCGGACAAGGATCTTACTCAACTTGTTAACAAGAGCGTCATCATGTGGGATCCGATGCGAGATGTTCTTTTTGATGAGAAAAAAGTTGAAGAGCAATTTGGTGTGCCACCTCTACTTATTAAGGATTATCTGAGTCTGGTTGGTGACAGCTCTGATAATATTCCGGGGGCAAAAGGCATTGGTCCTAAAACAGCAGTGCAACTTCTTGCTACCTTTAAGTCACTTAAAGGACTATTGGAGCGCATAGAAGAAGTCTCTGAAATTGAGGGACTTAGGGGTGCAAAAGGAGTTCAGAGTAAGCTTGAATCAAGTAGAGACCTTCTTCGTCTAAGCGCAGACCTGGTGCGTCTGGAGGATTCTGTAGAAGTGAATATTAACGATACGGTATGGAATGGATTTAATTCTGAAGAGCTTTCGCCTCTTCTGGATACGCTTGAGTTCCGATCTTTATTTGAAGGACTCTCTGTCGAATCATCTGCTGGGGGGGCACCTGCTGCAAGTAGATATCAATTAATTTCACTGGGGGAACTGTCTTCTCTTCTCAAAAAGAACCCACCGGAGAAATATCTTGCAGTTGATACGGAAACAGATTCGCTTGATCCTCTGCGGGCACAGCTATTGGGAGTCTCACTTTCCTGGGTACCTTATGAAGCCTATTACATATCAGTTGCTCATCAAAATGGGAGGAGTACCGATAAAAATCTTCTTGCTGCATTAAAAGAAGTGCTTTCCCCACTTTTGGAAAATCGGGATCTGTTTATATGTGGTTCTAATCTGAAATATGATATCCGGGTTCTTTTGCAACATGGGATAGCCGTTTGGGGTTCGTTATTTGATACCATGATAGCATCTCATGTGTTGTATCCTGACAGCAGAGACAATGGTTTAAAAGCCCTTTCGGTAAAATACCTCAATGAACAGATGACTTCTTATGAAGAACTTACAGACGGGCATGATGCACTCTTTAGCGTTCCACTTGAAGAGCTTGCACGATATGCTGCGCATGATGCTGATGCTTCACTTCGAGTTGCAAAGAAGCTTCGAGATAAACTGAAACAAAATGAAAAGGAAGATGCTCCGGATTGTTCTCAGTGGTATGAGTTCAGGCGTGTTGAAATGCCCCTTGTTCCTGTTCTTGCGCGTATGGAAGATAATGGAATCAAGATTGATCTTGATATGCTCGTTGACCTTGAGCAGGAGTTTTCAAAAGAACTTGGTACTTTGACTTCCAGTATATATGAAGAGGCGGGCGGGGAGTTCAATATCAACTCTCCCAAGCAGCTTTCAAAAGTGCTTTTTGAAGATTTGGGTTTGGCTGGTTCCAAGAAAACGCAGTCTGGTTACTCTACAAATGCGTCTGTTTTATATAAATTACAAGGACAACACCCCATAATAGATCATCTCCTTGAATATCGTGAGGTGCATAAGTTGCAGACTACTTATGTGCAGGCGTTACAACGACTGGTAAAAGAAGAAACAGGGAGAATACACGCTTCCTTCAATCAGGCAATTGCTGCAACCGGGCGTTTAAGTTCAAGTGACCCCAATCTTCAAAATATACCTATCAGAACTCCTCGGGGAAGGAGGCTTCGTGAAGTTTTTATAGCGGAGGAGACTAGAGAGCTCATAATAGCTGATTATTCGCAGATCGAGCTCAGGGTACTTGCGCATCTTTCTCAAGATGAAAATCTTATTCAGGCATTCAAGGACGGAGAGGATATTCATTTAAGTACTGCCAGAGAGCTTTTTGGGGATATGGTAGATGAAGATCAATCTGGATATCGAAGAATTGCTAAAACTATCAACTTTGGAGTGATCTATGGCATGGGTGCTTTTCGTCTTGCAGGTGATCTTGGTGTGAGTCGTGCCGAGGCTCAGAGCTTTATTGATGCCTACTTTGACCGCTACAAAAAAGTACGTATCTATTTTGATCAGCTTGCAAAAGATGCAGAGTCTCGTGGATACGTAAAAACTCTTTTTGGAAGAAGGCGGTATACCAGTGACCTGGATATGGAAGGACGGGACAAGGGCTATGCCACACGCTCCATGATGAATGCCCCCATTCAGGGTACTGCGGCTGAGATTGTTAAAATTGCCATGATCAATTTGCATGAGGAGTTCAGGATGCGCCAGGATGAAGTCAAGCTGGTTCTTCAGGTGCATGATGAATTGGTGTTTGAAGTTCCCGAGAAAGAATCAGAGGAGCTGGCTTCAATAATCAGCTCTAAAATGGAATCAGCCGTGCCTCTTTTAGTACCCCTTGGAGTAGATGTACATATCGGGAAAAACTGGGGGAAATAGTATTTTTATGATTTTTGGGAATATATCATGAGTGCTGGGACTTGTATAAAACATATGGTATCCTTTGGCGGGACTGAATGTATTAAAGAAAGGAAAGCGCCCTTGTCATCCGTTGTAAGAAAATTGATTTCTACTCCTCTTCAGCCTGAAAAAGAGCTGGACGTGAGCTCTTATGAAGAAACGGCATCTACCGATGTGAACGTGTGCGAGAAAGACGCAAGACGAGAAGAGGAAGCAGAGTGGATATCACATGTCATTGAAGGTGATATGGATGCCTTTAAGAACCTTTTTGATCGTTATTACATGAGACTTCGATCTGTCGCATATGGGATTCTTTTAAATGAAGAAGATGCAGCAGATGTGTGTCAGGATGCTTTTTTCAAGGCATATAAAAACCTTACGACATTTCGTGGGCAGTCAAGTTTTTATACCTGGATGTATCGCATTGTGTACAATTTATGCATTGATCTGGGCAGAAAGTCTTCCAGAAAACGAGAAACTGTTACTTCAGAAATAAGTATCTTTGAACAAAGAGCAGAGATGCCACATAGTGAATATTTTATGCCATCATATTCGTCTCCAGAAGAGATGACCTATCGGGGCGAACTTGCAAGAGAGATTAAAAAAGCGATGGAGGCTTTGTCGCCATCTCATCGGGCAGTAGTCAATCTGCGTGAGCTCGAAGGGTTGTCGTATGAGGAGATAAGTGAGTCCCTTGGATGTTCTGTGGGTACGGTTATGAGTCGACTTTTTCATGCAAGGAAAAAGCTTGGAGCTGCCCTTGAAAGAGCACTGGGAGAAGTTTCTAACTAAGGAGATAGTCAAATGACTTTTGATAAGGAAAAAATTCTTAACGAAACACTTCGATCAATATACGGTGTGCCTGCTTCCAGTGTTTCCGTGCGAGAGCAAACTGAGCATGCGTGGGGTTTGCTACAGGAAAGAATTAATAATGATATTGAGGAAGTGCAGGTACCGGGAAAGCGACCTGGATTCGGAGTGGGTACTTTCGTTTTTGAGTCTATTGAATCATTTCGTGCTATTCTTTTTTCACAAAAGAAACTTGCAACGATTACTTCATGTGCGCTCCTTACATTACTTTTTTTTAATTTACGATCTCAAACAGAAGCGGGTGGAGACTTACCAGGATCTGTAAATCTTTCTGATGCCCCGTCCTCTTCAGAATCAGGGTTGATTGCAGCTACTCCTTATCATCTTGATAATAATAACTTTCGTATAGAGTTTTCTGCGCCGCGGATTCGCTATTCATCTTCTCAACCTTCCTTTAATTTTGTTTCATCGGGAGTTCCTTTTGGGGTGATAGATCAAATGTCCCCGTATTCGAATAATTCCCAATTGATCAGTGAGGAGGGCTTGCACGCGTTTCGTGAATCTTCCGACTTTAATAATCATTATTCTCGTGATATTCTCGAATATGATCAAAGAGATGTTTTTGCCGATTCATCAAAAAGTTCAGAATTTGTAAACTCATCTGTTGATTCTACTTACTTGCGTTTTACTACTAATGAATAATTCTTTTTTGGTTTTTGAAAGAATTCGGAGGTATAATGTCCATTTCTGTATCTGAGCGACTTGAGTCTCTGGAATCATGTGTTCTGGCTTTCAGGAATGATCTTTCCGCAATCAGAAAGCATCTTGCTGATGAGCTGGGTAAAGTGTCTCCCGAGCTTTCGAAAAACAGTTCTTTTATGGCTCTCCTTCAGTCTTATATAGTCTTACGTCAGAATGTAAATGACATAGTTCTATGTATTCCCTCGGGTGAACTTGAAGAGTCGCATCCGCTTTCTCGTCTTCAAATTGTTGAAATCGAAACCAGGGTACAACTACTACGGGCGCACATTTTGAGGATTCTTGCTGAAACCGATACTACAAAGCGTGATGAGTTAATTGCTACGGGTATAAAATCCCAATTTGAGTTTATGCCGGATATTGCAAAGTCCTTTCTTGATCTCTCACTTGTAGCAGGACATGAGAGAGGTGAGGGAGGTGAAGCGTTAGGAAGGCTTATCGAGAATTCGTTTGAGCAGTGCAAGGAGCTTTCACTTGAAATCACAAAAAGTTTTGATAAAACCAATATAGATGATACTCTCATGGTGAAGACGAATCTTAAGAACTAAGAGATTCCTTCTGAGAGTATTTAAATAAAATTAATTTAATCAAGGATTTTAGGATGATTCCAAAAACGGTAGCCGATGCATTGATTAAGCAACTGAATTTAGAGTTTCAGGCGTTTTACAAATATATTGCCATTTCTTCTTATTGTGAATCCTTGAGTCTTGTTGGCTTTGCAAAATGGTTTGCTGCACAGTCAGAAGAAGAACGCGGGCACGCAATGAAGATATATAAATATCTGCTTGATCAGGATGCAAAGATAAAGTTACTACCCTTGTCAGAGCCAAAGGCTGATTTTTCAAGTGTTGAGGATGCAGTTGCTACTGCACTTGAAAACGAACAGCTTGTTACAAAATCTATTAATGATCTTTCAAACCTTGCTATTAAAGAAGGTGACAATGCAACTCGTTCATTTCTTCTATGGTTTATTGATGAGCAAGTTGAAGAAGAAGCAACGGTAAGAACCATGCTTGATCAGGTAAAGATGGTTAAGAACAGTGGAGAAGGGCTTTTGCTACTGGATCGTGAGTTTGGTGGCAGGACAAGCACCACTTCTCCCGAATAGTGTTTTTCTTGTGAAATAAAGATAGTTTAATTTTTAATTAAACATTGATTTTTGGTTTATTAAGGGCGCAGAAGCGCTCTTAATTTTTTGTGAATGATTCCTTTCCTCTCTTCCTGTCATCAGTTATATAATTCTTAATTGCGTTGAAACGAAACTCTATTAATGCATTAAAAATATTATAAAACAGTGATACTAAGATTTTATTCTACTTCTATCGGGAAGAAGGTGGTTATGGCGCTAAGCGGTGTGCTTATCATCGGCTTTGTCATTGCTCATTTATTAGGGAACTTGCAGGTGTTCCTGGGTGCTGAGCCCTTTAATGCATATGCGGCATTTCTAAAATCCATACCGGGACCTCTCTGGGTTGCTCGTATCGGGCTTTTGGTGGTGTTTATACTTCATATTGTAACGGCATTTCTTCTTCGTAAACAGAATAAATCAGCACGTCCTCTTTCCTACAAAAAAATGGGTACTCGGGTGGCAGACCCGGCATCACTTTATATGATCGAAACTGGAGTGGTTATACTTATGTTCGTTGTAGTTCACCTCCTTCATTTTACATTTGGAGTACTCCAGCCTGAGTATTTTGATGTTCAGGATGAACAGGGACGTCACGATGTATATCGCATGTTAGTCCTTGGGTTTCAGAATGGACCTTATGCAATTACTTATATAATTGCGATGTGTGCCCTTGGGTATCATCTGAGTCATGCATTTTGGAGTATGTTTCAGACGATAGGAGCAAATTCTCCACGGCTTGACCCGTTTTTAAGGTGCGCTGCAAAGGGGCTCGCAGTGGCAGTTACTCTTGGCTATATTTCCATTCCCCTCTCGGTACTGCTTGGTATTATTTCTTAAGGTATTAGGTGAATATAATGAATCTTGATTCCAAAATCCCCTCCGGACCACTTGCGAATAAATGGACGCAACATAAATTTGAGAGTAAGCTTGTTAACCCTGCAAATAAAAGGAAGTTCAGGGTAATTGTTGTGGGCACCGGGCTTGGTGGGGCTTCTGCTGCCGCAACACTTGCAGAGCTTGGTTATGTAGTTGATGCCTTCTGTTTTCATGATTCTCCCAGAAGGGCGCACAGTATTGCGGCACAAGGGGGAATCAATGCCGCCAAGAACTACCAGAACGATGGTGATAGTGTTCAGCGTTTGTTTTACGATACCATTAAAGGTGGTGATTTTCGAGCTCGTGAAGCAAATGTACATCGTCTGGCTGAGGTAAGTGTAAATATTATTGATCAATGTGTAGCTCAAGGGGTACCATTCGCAAGAGACTATGGCGGATACCTTTCAAATCGTTCTTTTGGAGGTGCTCAGGTTTCAAGAACATTCTATGCAAAGGGACAGACGGGTCAGCAACTTCTTCTTGGTGCCTACAGTGCACTGAGTAAAGAAATTGCAGCAGGTACGGTTCGTATGCATCCAAGAACCGAGATGCTTGATCTGATTGTTGTTGATGGGAGAGCACGAGGAATAGTAGTAAGGAACCTTGTTACCGGTAAGCTCAGCTCTCATTTGGCAGATGCAGTGGTACTTGCAACAGGTGGTTATTCAAATGTTTTTTATCTGAGTACTAATGCAAAGGGTTGTAATGTTACTGCAACGTACCGGGCATATAAACGAGGCGCTGCTTTTGCAAACCCATGTTATACACAGATTCATCCTACCAGCATTCCTCCAAGCGGTGAGCATCAGGCAAAGCTGACCCTTATGTCGGAGTCATTAAGAAATGATGGAAGAATCTGGGTACCGAAAACCCGTGGTGATAAACGTGCTCCAAACTCTATCCCTGAATCCGATCGTGACTACTATCTTGAAAGAAAATATCCAAGTTTTGGTAATCTTGCTCCTCGAGACATAGCTTCAAGAAGTGCTAAAGAAGTCTGTGATGAGGGTCGGGGAGTTGGACCTATGGGTATGGGAGTATATCTCGATTTTAAAGATTCCATAAAACGACTTGGTAAAAATGCGATTGAGCAGCGCTACGGTAATCTTTTTGATATGTATAAAAAGATTACGGCTGAAGACCCTTATGAAATTCCCATGAGAATTTATCCGGCACCTCACTATACCATGGGAGGTTTATGGGTTGATTATAATCTTATGAGTACCATTCCTGGTTTATTTGTCGTTGGAGAAGCAAATTTTTCTGATCATGGAGCAAATCGTCTTGGTGCAAGTGCCTTGATGCAGGGGCTTGCCGATGGATATTTTGTTTTGCCTTATACTATCAGTGGATATTTTGGTTCAGAGAAGATAACCCCGGTCTCTGACGATTGTGCTGAAGCGAAAGAAGCTCTTTTGGGAACAAGTGATATGATTTCAAAGCTTCTTTCAATCAAGGGTAAAAAACCCGCAGATGTATTCCACCGAGAACTTGGGAAGATCATGTGGGATAAATGCGGAATGGCAAGAAATGAGGCAGGTCTAAAAGAAGCGCTTAAAAGAATCCCTGAACTGCGGGAAGAATTCTGGAATTCTGTTTCAGTTGCCGGGTCTTCAGAAGGGCTTAATCAGGCACTTGAAAGAGCAGGGAGGGTCGCAGATTTTCTGGAATTTGGTGAACTTTTGTGTCTTGATGCCTTAACCAGAGCCGAGTCCTGCGGAGGGCATTTTAGAGTTGAAAGCCAGACCGAAGAAGGTGAAGCAAAACGGGATGATGAGAATTTCTCATATGTTGGTGCCTGGGAGTTTACTGGAGTTGACACTACGCCAAAGCTTCATAAAGAGCCGCTTTCTTTTGAAAACGTGAAGCTGGTTGAAAGAAGTTATAAATAGGGAGGTCTTCATGGATTTTACTTTACACGTATGGCGCCAATCTTCACCTTCAGTTGAAGGGGCTTTCTTTACCTATCGGGTAAACGGAGTTGACCCTAATATGTCTTTTATTGAGATGCTGGAACTTCTTAATGGAGATCTGGAATCACGTGGAGAAGAGCCGGTTGCATATGAGTGTGATTGTCTTGAAGGGATTTGTGGTACCTGTTCTTTAATGATTAATGGTAAAGCGCATGGTCCCGAAGATCGTACTACGACCTGTCAACTTCATATGAGAAGTTTTGAAGACAATGATACAATTATCATTGAACCCTGGAGAGCAAAGGCGTTTCCGGTTTTAAAAGATCTTGTAGTTGATAGAAGTGCATTTGACAGAATCGTCCAGGCAGGAGGGTTTATCTCTGCACGAACCGGCTCTGCTCCTGATGGTAATGCGATACTTATTCCAAAAGAAGCAGCGGATACAGCTATGGAAGCTGCTGAATGTATCGGATGTGGAGCTTGTGTAGCAGCCTGTAAAAACGGCTCTGCAATGCTCTTTACTGCTGCAAAGATGTCTCATCTTGGAGTTCTTCCGCAAGGGCAGCCGGAGCGTTATACTCGTGCAAGAAAAATGGTAGAGCAGATGGAAGAGGAAGGCTTTGGTGCATGCACCAACCAACAAGAATGCGAAGCCACCTGCCCCAAAGGTATCAGCATCAAGTTTATTGCGAAAATGAATAAGGATTATTTGCTTTCTTTATTGAAAGGGGCGTAGGACTGGTCGCCCTGCCCCACAAGAAGAGGAACAGGGAGCGCCTTCCGTCGAATGGCTGAGTTCTCCTCCAGGCACTCCCTGTCCCTCTTCTTTTCCCCCGCCTTTGTTTTTGTTCCCGTAGGGGGCTGGGCTTGTTTACCCTGAGCCTGCCGAAAGTGCCCCCTATACTCTCTTCTTTTCCTCTCCGTCAAAAAAGAAGAAAGGGTGGTAATGATTATATATTGACATTTTTTATATATTATGTCAATATATAATCATGTCATCGGCACCAAAAAAAGCACTTACTATTTTAAGAAAAAAGGGGATTTTTAATCTGGGTGATGTGCGCCGTGCTGGTATTTCTTATTCTACACTTTTAAGAATGATGAAACGAGGTGTCGTTACACGTATAGAGAGAGGCTTTTATTCTGTTACTGGAGAAGAGCCGATAGGTAGTGAGGGTGAGTATTCACTTGTAAAAAAGAGATTTGGATCAAAAGCAGTAATTGGAGGTTTGAGTGCTTTGTCTTACTACGGATTGATTGATGAGGTACCGACGCAAATCTGGGTTCTCGTTCCGCCTGAAACAAGATCAACTGAAAAGAAATATCGTTTACTAAGGACAAAGAAAAATCTTGAGGCAGGTATTATTAAAAACAAAGACTATCAAATTGTCAGTATTGAGAGGGCTTTGGTTGATGGACTTGTCTATTCATCAAAGATTGGTGAAAGGATTGCTAAAGCAGCAATTCTCAGAGCGATTAAAAACAAGTTGACTACACAAAGTAAAATCATTGAAATGGCTAAAAAACTGGATGCTCTTACTCTTGTAAATAAAGAATGGCAGTCTATTTTGGCAGGACTTGCCCAATGAAATCTAAAGTTTCACGGTCAATCTCAATGAAGCTTAGCGCTATCAGCCGTGAGAAGAATGTGCCATATATCAATATATTGACAGAGTTTTTACTTGAAAGGCTTTTGGCTCGTCTGGTGGTTTCACAGAAACTTGCTTCAAGACTCATCTTCAAAGGTGGTTATGTTGGAAGAAGGGCATACGGTTCTCCTCGCTACACGACCGATTTAGATGTTTTACTAAAGGGGACACAGATAGAGAGCTTACAAACAGATATAATTCATGCTGTTGAATCAGACATACATGATGGTGCGTGGTTTCTATTTGAAAAAACAGTTGATCTTGAAACTCAAGGAGAATATCCAGGTGTCAGATTTGTTTTTCGTACAGGCTTAGGTGAGCCATTGGAAGATACAAGAATTGCCCAGATCGTAAATCTCGACTTGGGAGTGGGGGATTTTGTTGAAGCTGTTAGTGCGTATCTCTCTCCGATACTGAAAGGAGAAGAAATTAGTTGGCAGGTGTATTCCAAAGAAGTGATAGTTGCTGAAAAACTTCATGCTTGTATTTCAAAACGGGAGTGGAATTCACGCTCAAAAGATATTTTTGACTTGATGTTCTATTTACCTCAGTGTGATAAAGATCACCTAAAAGAAGTTGTAAGAAGGACTTTTGAAAAAAGAGCTACAGAAACACCTCAAGATATAGTCTCTGAGTTTAAAACTATAAGTACAGAGTTACTTAAACGTGGCTGGATTTCTGCCGTCAGTGGGATGTCTGATACAGAATCTTTTGATGAAGTTTTTGCAAAAGTTGTAAAACTTTTAGAACAGAAATTTTCCTGAAAATGAATAAGGATTATTTGCTTTCTTTGTTGAAAAGGGCGTAGGACGGGTTTATCTGTCATATCCCCCCACCAAGAAGAGGGGCAGGGAGCGCCTTTTGTCGAATGGCTCGCTCGGGTAGTATGTTTCTTGATAACTTGATTAGTCTCTTGCCCTCCCTGCGCTTTAGTTCTCCGAAAGCCACTCCCTGCCCCTCTTCTTTCCCCCGCCTTTTTTTTATTTCCGTAGGGGGCTGCCCGCTAACGCCCGATGTCGTCGATTCATTTTTGTTTTTATTCTGTGAGAAAATTTATGGAATGGTAGTTGGTGAGTTTGGGTTTGGGAAGTGGTGAAAAAAGGACGCAAGAAGGGTATGGGTTGTCCATGGTTTTCTTGCGTCCTTTAGAGGGTGGGGGGGGTAGCAGATGTTTGGTCCGATGTCTCCCGTCATCGGGTCGTACCAAAACTGGTCAAGAGGACCAGTAAAGTACAGAATTAGAGGAAACCCACTGGGCCCCTCTTTACCGTCCATAAAGTGTGGATCTGGTGATCCTACTTCATGGAATTTCAATTTCTGACGCAACCCTTCCTGTCCAAAGAGTGCAAGAAGAATTCTTCTCGCATTTTTTGGATAGGAGTAAAACCCAGATAACAACCCTGCCCTCAGGGCTGCTATTTCTGGTTTCTCAAAGTGCAGATATCCATATCTGCACTTTCCCTCCTCTTCAAGACTCCAACGCACCCAGCCAGAGGACTCTCGCTCTGGGTACGCTGGGAATGTTGAGACCCATTTTCCATTTTCGTGGGAGATGTGTCCCAACTCAACTCTTTGTCCGTCAATTACGACGGTCAAGGAATAGTTCTTTTTAAAATCCTCGCCCAAGGCGAGGATTTTTATTTCATGTAATCTCCCTTCGGGATTTGGGAGAAATGTCTCCCCCCGATGGAGATTTTTTTGTTTACTCTAAAGAAGGCTTTGTCGCCTTCTTTATGAAAAAAAACAAACCTCGTTTCATTTTTTACGAATCTTTTCATCTCATCCTCCTTCTGAGGTACACCCGAGATGTTGGGTGGGGCATGGAAGCCCTAGGTAAATTAAAAAACCCCACAAACACAACGTGTGAACGTGGGAACAATGGCCTGAGAGCGGCCGTTTTAATATGCTTTTTAAGCCCTCTTAAAACCTGAAAACAATTCAGTAATCAGTTCTAACAGAGCTTAAAAAGCAAAGGGGCTGCTTTTTTGAGGCATTGAAAATTTTCCTGTACCTTGTGAAAGAGAAGATGAGATTGAATGGACAATATAAATTGCTCACTAGTGAGCCTTTATATTTTTTGCAAGAAGGTTATAAAATGTTCTGCTTATGATTTATTATTTCATGGCAGATCGCCGTCGGAAAAAAACGGCAAAGAATAAAACCGACTACGAAACATGCCTTACATATAAATGAAATCAGGTAAGCAGATATAAAAAACCTTTGTAATAACCTTATTACCCTTCCTGCGTCTTGATTCAGTGGTTGAGGTTTTTTCAGACCATAGAATCAAGTACGCAAAGAATGTCACTTCTTCCCAACTATCAGTAAGTATAAAGATCAAGGGGCTGAAGTAGCTAAGAGTTGTGTTTATTAAAAAAGTACCAGTGTTTTAGC
>CAZTBW010000009.1:0-177786 GCA_964612555.1 uncultured Bdellovibrionales bacterium
CAATCACCAATCACCAATCACCAATCACCAATCACCAATCACCAATCACCAATCACTGATTGCTGATTGTTTGTTTTGTTTGTTGTGGTTGTTGGTAGTGTCTGCTTGGGAGAGGAATGTTTTTGTCTCTTTTGCTCAAATGGCTCCCTCGGGACGGTTGGTTTTTTATGTATTAATCGGTCTGCTTGCCCTCAGTCCGCTTGAGTTTTCGCAAAACAGACAAAAACATTCCTCTCCCCCAGTTCGCTCCTTTGATGTTTTGATTTCAACTATCTTTAATAAATAAAAACGGATTGGGGCTCGCCCCCCGAAGCACCCTTCCTGGGGCGAAGGGGGATTTCCGAGTGTCAAGTAAGTGGATAAGTTGGAAAAAATTAATCTCATTTGATTAGTGTCAGAGAAAAGCCAATATACGGAGCTCTCGACTAAAATCGCGTTTTTTAAAGAGGCATGTAAGTAAACAGTAAGGATTTTATGCTGTTTGGCTAATAAATTATATTTATGCGCCAATTCTCATATTGACTAATTATCGGAAATGGCGCATATTATATATGGTAATTTCATGGTAAGGATCTCATAATGACTGAATTAGCTCGTAGTCCGGCACAATTGGGAAGTGTTATCCGTCGTAACCGAAAGAAGCTCGGAATGAATCAGTCTGAACTGGGGGTGAAGTCGGGACTGCGACAAGAGACCATATCCTTAATGGAGAATGGAAACTCGGCAGCAAAACTTGAAACTATCCTGTCCGTACTTTCTGTATTGGGTTTGGAACTTCAAGTAGCTCCACGTTCAAGCAGTAACAATATTTCCTCAAAAGAACTGGATGAGTATGGGCAGAAGTAGGCGACATCCTCCTTTACGTGTGTATCAAAATAATCAGCTTGTTGGATATTTTCTGAAACAGGCAAGTGGAGCCATCGAATTTACATATGACAACAACTGGCTGAATAATAAAAGTGCAAATCCTGTATCACTCTCACTGCCCTTACGAGAAGATCCATTCAGAGGAGATGCGGTTTCTGCTGTTTTTGAAAATTTACTGCCGGACTCAGATGTACTGAGAAGACGTATAGCCGAAAAATTCGGTGCTGACGGGATAGACGCATACAGTCTTTTACTGCAAATAGGAAGAGATTGTATTGGAGCATTGCAGTTTATACCTGATGATAAAAGTGTGGACGAATATAGTTCCTTGACAATAGAAGGTCAGGCGATCAGTGATGAAGAAATTGAAAAACTCCTGAATAACCTTACGCAGATTCCGCTTGGATTGGATAATAAGCATGACTTCCGTATTTCCGTTGCAGGCGCGCAGGAAAAAACGGCTCTTTTATTTTATAATGGAAAATGGCTGCGTCCCTATGGAAAAACCCCAACAACACATATTCTAAAAACACAGATTGGTACTTTGCCTAACGGTCTTGATCTCTCAAATAGTGTTGAAAATGAATTCTATTGTCTGGCTTTAATGAAGTCTTTTGGATTATCCGTAAACAAAGTGGAAATCAAAACCTTTGGTCAGACAAAATCGCTTGTCATAGAGCGCTTTGATCGCAGGTGGACAAAGGAAGGACAACTGCTTCGCCTTGCGCAAGAAGATTGCTGTCAGGCTCTTTCCATTCCTCCAAGTAAAAAATATCAGAATGAAGGTGGTCCCGGAATGCTTGCGATTCTCAACCTTTTGAAAGGAAGCGATACCCCCATAGAAGATCAAAAAATATTTTTGAAAGCTCAAATTTTATTCTGGCTTATGGGGGCTACAGACGGACACGCAAAAAATTTCAGTATTTTTCTAGGTGCGGGAGGACGCTTTTATATGACACCTCTATATGACATTCTGAGCGCACAACCGAGTCTGGATGTACGTCAGATAGAGCGAAAAAATATGAAGCTGGCTATGTCCGTTGGAACTAATCGACATTATAGAATAGATGAAATTCAGGGTCGTCACTTTATCCAAACCGTTGAACGTGCGGGACTACCAAAGTATATAGCCACAGAGGTACTGGAAGAAGTTTTTAATATTGCAGAGCGTTCCATGGAAGAACTTGAGGAAAGTCTGCCACAAGGTTTTCCCGAAAGTATACATATTTCAGTTCAACAAGGAATCAAATCACGTTTACATGGTTTGATTTAAACACCACAATTTCCTAATTGAACCACCTTCCTGTTGCCTGATTTTTAAATATTTGCCTTCTTCTTTTTTGCTTTGATCATGGCGTCAAAATCAAGAAGGGTTTTGTAGGCAGAGTGTACTTTTAGAGCTTGCTCAAGTGCGGCTCCTACGTAGGACGCTCCCTGGTGTGCAAGTTGCCCGAGTTTTACGCCTTCCATTTTTTCTTTCCAGACTTCTTCAGCTTCTTCCAGAGTGCCGCCGGTAGTTGAAAGTCCAAGTACTACCAGTGCTTTTTCTACGTCTTCGGGAGTGATGTGTATGGAGCCGTCAAATTCAGCATGGTGTAGTTGTTCTTCTATGGCATTTTCAGCGAGGGCTCCGACTTTTTCATCTGCACCGCAAAAACTGAGAAGTTCCTTGAGGTGAGGGTGTATAAGCGCATCTACCTGTCCGCCAGAAATTTCAAGTCTGCCTCTTTTTTCTTCAATTATTTCTTTGAGAATGGATTTTGATTTTTCTGTTGAGATTTTAAGTCTTCTTGCAAGAGCACTTAGGTATTGTGCTTCCTGTGCGGATACGTAGCGGTCAGAGGCAACAACGCTTGAAACAAGTTTGAATATTTCAGGAGCAGCACTCTGAGCTTTACCTCCCAGGTGCTCAAGTAAGTCACGACACTCTTTGAAGAGATCAAGGTCTCCCAGGTCTTCATCTAGTGCAGTGCCAACATATGCGACCAGTTCTGAAGCCCCCCGCTTCGTTAATATCTGAGCAACGTGCTCACGTTCTTTTTTGTTAAGTGTACCGTCAATGCACATTGCACCAACAATGATTCTACCGATTATTCTGTTTTCCTGAGACGATCTCATACGCAAGCCCCTGAATTACCTTACACATAGATAGTTATGAATATTTAGAATAACATTGCATCATAATAGAAATGCCCCAAAAAAATACTGTAACTATAGGTACTTACGTATCTTTTCGTGGAAGGGCGCAGCTCTCCTGAAAGCAGGTCGGAAATTCAAAATTGTGAAAACATTCAGAGTGTTATATGAAAGTGCAACTTTTAATCTGAATACGGGGATATAGTAGTACGTACCACATGGCAAAAGACGATAATTTAGAACTTAATGGTGTTGTAAAAGAGTGTTATCCTAACACTACATTTTTAGTTGCTCTTGAAAATGGACATGAGCTTCTTGCGTACTTAGCCGGTAAGTTAAGAAAGCATTACATTCGGGTACTTCCCGGAGATCATGTTCGATTGCAGATTTCCCCGTATGATCTTACCAAGGGTAGAATCATTCGACGATTTACAAAGCCACCTCGTCCTGATGAAGTCTCTGATGAGGCTGAAGTGGTTGAAGAAGATTCATAGATTTATAAAAATACTTTCTCTTATGTCTGATTCCGGATTTTCTTTCGAGCAGAACGAATCTCAAAATATCCTTGTTGATACCGTGAAAAAATTTGCCCGGGATGAGATTATTCCCAAAGCACTTGAGCTTGATGAAAAAAGCAGCTTTCCAAAAGAAATTATCAGTAAAGCAAAAGATCTTGGGTTTCTTAATATGTGCGTGCCGGATGCATATTCTGCTTCAGGTCTTTCCTCTCTTGATGCGATTTTATTGATCGAGCAATTGGCATATGGTTGTGCCGGGGTGACTACCTCAATCGTTGCAAACGATCTTGCCCTTGCCCCGATTGTAATTGGTGGTTCTGAAGATCAGAAAAAGCGATACGTTCAATCGGTTGTTGAATCGGGAGCAATCGTTTCCTTTTGTCTTTCTGAGCCCGGGTCGGGGTCGGATGCCGCATCATTATCAAGCAGGCTCACTAAGGTGGAAGGTGGATATTCACTTACCGGTGCCAAGCAATGGATTACCAATGGAGGCTATGCGGAACAATTTACTGTTTTTGCAACTCTTGACCCAACGCTGAAACACAAGGGAATATGTTGTGTGGTGGTTGATGCCAAGGCAAAAGGGGTGAGTACCGGGCATCATGAGAATAAGCTCGGGCAACGCTGTTCCAATACGGTGTCGGTAAATTTTGATAATGTTTTTATTGAGTCTGATCGACTGATCGGGAAAGAAGGTGAGGGGTTTTCAATTGCCATGAAAACTCTGGATTTCACTCGTCCGATGACTGCCGCTATTGCGGTTGGAATTGCAAAGCGGGCACTTGATGAGGCGCTCTTCTACGCAAAAGAGCGAAAACAGTTTTCCCAGCCGATTTTTAATTTTCAATCCATCCAGCATATGCTGGCAGATGCCGCAACGGAAATAGAAGCTGCCCGACTTCTGACCCTGCAAGCTGCCTGGCTTGCAGATCAGGGAAAAAAGAACTCATTTCAATCTTCAATGGCAAAACGCTTTGCAGCGGACATGGCTATGAAAGTTACCACTGATGCGGTGCAAATTTTTGGTGGATATGGTTACACAAAAGAGTACCCGGTTGAAAAACTCATGCGAGATGCAAAGTTAATGCAGATCTATGAAGGCACCAGTCAGATACAGCGACTGGTGATAGCAAAAGAGCTGGCATCCCTATAAGGACGTTTGCAGTACAAAAGCGGAAAACAGAGGGGGTGCGCCTCGGGCAGGGTTTTTTCTTGCATCGGGCGTTCGCCGCTGTCGGCGAAAAAACCCTGCCCGAGGCGCACCCCCTCTGTTTCTATTTTTCTAATGGTGTTTATTCGTAAAGACACTTGCCTTGCAATATACTTATCCATCTGAATTTATTGTTAATTATAGTACCTGAATAATTTTTATCTAATTTGCGATAATCAATTGGATGGTACTGTCCCATTTTAGGAGGTGCTATTAACGCTTGACAATATTAACGCAATACGTTAACATGTATAGAGGTCATGATAACTAGTTTCAAATGTAAAGAAACGGAGAAGCTTTTTCAGCGGGTTCCATCTCGCAAATTTCCTTCGGGTATTAATAGAGTTGCGCTCCGGAAGTTGTTGTTGATTCATGCGGTTCAGATAGTAGAGGAGTTACGGATACCGCCTGGAAATAGACTGGAACGCTTGAAGGGTGAACGATCAGGTCAGTATTCGATTCGGATAAATGATCAATGGCGGATCTGTTTTGAATGGAAAGATGGGAATGCCGAGAATGTAGAAATTGTAGATTACCACCGTGGATAAATTATATGGGGGATAAACTATGAAACGTAAAAAAATGCTACCGGTTCACCCTGGAGAGATTCTTGAAGAAGAGTTTCTTAAGCCAATGGGAATCAGTCAGTATCGTCTTGCGAAGGGGCTCAATGTTTCGGCGAGACGAATTAATGAGATAGTACATGGTAAACGCTCAATTACAGCAGGCACCGCTTTGAGACTGGCTCGGTTTTTTGGTACGACCGCTCATTTTTGGCTGAATCTTCAAAGTCATTTTGATCTGGAGACCGAGTTAGATCGTCTTGGTGATACTCTTGAAAAAGATGTTGAAGTACTCGCTGTGTGAGGGGTTTTCCGGTACTACACCAAATTTGTTATTTTCTGCCTAGCCTATAGTTATTTATCCACAATAACCTCAATAAAAATAACTACTTAAAAAATGCTCGGCAAATCCTCAAGTTTTGTCCTGAAAAGGTCGATTTTTAAGCTGTAAGTGTTTGTTACGCTTACGGGTTTAAAATTACAGAACCACGGAAATGGTTTTGTACACGGAAGTATGCAGTATAAGGATGAGTAGTAGTAATTCATTCTTCATTTTATTTTTTCAAAAGGATGCGTGCGTCTTACGTCACCCGTGCGTCCTGAATCTGCCCTTCGACAGGTTCAAGGCAGGCTCCTTCGACAAGCTCAGGGCTTGCCGTTACCTGCTGATAACGGCAAGGGGGTCTAGTGAGTAGATTATCCCTTACTACCAACATTGCATCTATGAACGCTCAGAGAAATTTTACTCGAGCGAGTAAAGATCTGGAAACCTCTTTTAACAGATTATCGAGTGGGATGAGGATAAACCGTGCATCGGATGATGCGGCGGGGCTTTCTGTTTCTTCTCTTCTTAATGCAGACAGGGCAGTACTTGCTCAGGGTATTCGTAACTTGAATGATGGTATCAGTTATCTGAATATTGCAGAAGGTGCGATTACGGAACTTACTAATATTATGTTTCGTATTCAGGAGATAGCGGAGCAGAGTGCGAATGGGACTTTGAGTAGTACTCAGAGGAAGCCGCTTCAGGATGAGGTTACCGCTTTACAGAATGAGTATAACCGTATTCTTCATAGTACCAAGTTTAATGAGATGCAGTTATTGACGGGGAGTAATACGCTGGTGAATTTGCAGGGAGGGTATGGGGCTGCAGGAGGTTTAGGAGTACAGGTTGGGAATGCACTGTTAAGTGATGCCTTTGGCTTACAATCTGCGGGGGAGACTATACGAGTAAGTACTACTAGCAGTGGTGAAGAGGTGCAAGGGGAAAGCTATCTTCATTCTGTGAGTGCAGATGGACGTTTTGTTGTATTTCAATCAGGCATTAGCAATCTAGTTCCTGGAGTGAGTGGACAGCAGATTTATGTCAAGGATTTACATACAGGAGAGCTGAAATTAGGCAGTAGTACGGTAAGTGGAGTGCAGGGTAATGGCCAAAGTAATCTTGCCAGTATAAGTGCAGATGGTCGTTATCTTTCGTTCAGGTCAACTTCTACAAACTTGATTCCTGGGGTAAGTGGAAATCAGATATATGTCAAGGATCTTTATACGGGAGAGCTGAAGTTGGGCAGTAGTACTCAAGATGGAGTTCAGGCGAATATGATAAGTCACCGCAGTAAGTTTAGCGCTGATGGTCGCTATCTTGTATTTCATTCAGAAGCTACAAATCTTCTTCCTGGAGTAAGTGGCAATCAAGTTTATGTAAAAGATCTCTATACAGGAGAATTGCGTCTGGGGAGCAGTACTCCGAGTGGGGTACAAGGGAATGGTTCAAGTTACGGAGCTGATTTGAGTGCTGATGGGAGGTTCCTTGTATTTCAATCAGAGTCAACAAACCTTCTTCCTGGAGTAAGTGGTAATCAGGTTTATATAAAAGATCTTCAAACGGGGGAGTTGAAACTTGTAAATAGTACTCAGGAAGGAGTGCAGGGAAATGGAAGTAGTAATTCAGGCAGCCTGAGTGCCGATGGACGTTATGTTGCATTTCTTTCGGGTTCAACAAATCTTCTCCCTGGAGTAAGTGGAGGACAAGTTTATATAAAAAATCTTGAGACTGGAGAATTAAAGCTTGTGAGCAGTACTCAGGATGGAGTGCAAGGGAATGGAGGTAATATAAATACCAATGTGAGTGCGGATGGGCGATATGTATCATTTACCTCAGATTCATCTAATTTAATTTCCGGAGTGAGTGGTGTCCAAATGTACAGAAAAGATTTACTCACTGGAGAGATTGAGCTTGTAAGCAGATCTACGGGAGGTGAGGCTGATGCTAATAATGGAGCAGATATGGACAATATGACGCCATTTATGTCGGCTGATGGAACGAAAGTTTTTTTTATGAGTGCTTCTGATAATCTTGTAGAAAATGATACAAATATGCTTTTTGGTGATGGGTTCGATGCTTTTATGCGTGACATGTCAAAAACTGGGGTTGACGAACTTGCAGGCATGGTCGTTTCGAATCAGGCAAGCGCACGTGTAACCCTCGCGCTTTCAAAGCAACGACTTGAAACTTTAAACCTAGCCCGTGCAGGAATCGGCGCCTCTACTTCAAGAATCGACACTGCCATTTCAAACCTTTCCACCATGACTCAAAACTTTGCAAGTGCAGCGTCTCAAATTACGGATACTGACGTTGCGGAAGAATCTGCAAAACTTGCAGCAGGTAAGATACTGCAAGAAGCCGGCGCTGCTGTGCTTAAACTGGCAAATCAGCAACCTGAATTGGTGCTTACGTTGTTACAGGATGTTCAGGGAAGCCGTCGTTCTTAATACCCCTAAGTTTGATGTGTGGTTAGGAGGTGTGAGCTTATTTTGAAATTAATTTTTGATGTAAAGCCGCAAAGTAGATCGGTAAGGTCAGATGGAGAGGGTTATTGCTTTTTCAGGTTTAAATAAGGTTGAGATACTTTTTAAGACTCGGAGAGTCTGTGTGTGCCTCCTTTTACTTTTATCGGGTAAATACCTAGGGAGTCACTTTTAAGGACAAAAAACAACACTTTTTAGGCAAGAAAAATGTAAATATTTACATTTTTCTTAAATATCGCTGTAAGTTATTGATTTTATTGTTGATAGTGTTTTCTTTAAAAAACTCTTGAGAAATCCTTAAGTCTTGTTCTGAAAAGGTCGATTTTTAAGTTGTAAGTGTTTGTTGTGCTTACGGATTTGGAAATTACAGAACCATGGAAATGGTTTTGTACATGGAAGTATGCAGTACAAGGATGAGTAGTAGTAATTCATTCTTCATTTTATTTTTTCAAAAGGATGCGTGCGTCCTGTGGTGTTTGTGCGCTTTGAGTTTGGTAGTGGCTGCTTGGGAGAGGAATGTTTTTGTCTCTTTTGCTCAAATGGCTCCCTCGGGACGGTTGTTTGTTGATGTATTGAACGGTCTACTTGCCCTCAGTCCGCTTGAGTTTTTGCAAAAGAGACAAAAACATTCCTCTCCCCCCGTTCGTGCCTTTGATGTTTTGCTTTCAACTATCTTTAATAAAAACGGATTGGGGCTTGCCCCCCGAAGCACCCTTCCTGGGGCGAAGGGGGGTCATGAGTAGACTCTCCCTCACTACCAACGTGGCTTCACTAAACGCTCAGAGAAATCTATCTCAGGCGACTAAGAATCTTGAAACTTCTTTTAGTAGATTGTCAAGTGGCATGAGAATCAATCGTGCATCAGATGATGCAGCGGGGCTTTCTGTTGCTTCTCTTTTAAGTGCCGATAGGGCAGTTCTTGCCCAGGGTATTCGTAACTTGAATGATGGTATCAGTTATCTGAACATTGCAGAAGGTGCAATTACGGAGCTTACTAATATTATGTTTCGCATTCAGGAGATAGCAGAACAGAGTGCTAATGGGACTTTGAGTAGTGCTCAGAGGAAACCACTTCAGGATGAGGTTACGGCTTTGCAGAGTGAGTATAATCGGATTATTCGTAGTACCAAGTTTAATGACATGCAGTTGCTGACGGGTGCTAATACGTTGGTGAATTTGCAGGGTGGTTATGGGGTGGTTGGGGGATTAGCGGTGCAAGTTGGGAATGCGCTGGTGAGTGATGCTTTTGGTTTGTATTCAGCGGGAGAGACGGTACGGGTAAACACCAGTAGTAGTGGTGGGGAGGCGAATGGACAAAGTCATATCATGTCCGTGAGTGTGGATGGTCGTTATGTTGTATTTGGATCAAGTGCCAACAACCTCATTCCTGGAGTAAGTGGAGGTCAGATTTATGTAAAAGATACCCAGACTGGAGAATTGAGCCTAGGCAGCAGTGCTCAAGATGGTGAACAGGCAAATTCGAGTAATAGTTCGGGTAAACTGAGTGCAGACGGACGGTATCTTGTGTTTCAATCATTTGCAACAAATCTTCTCTCTGGGATAAGTGGTGGTCATATCTATATAAAAGATCTTCATACAGGAGAACTACGACTGGGAAGCAGTACTCAAGACGGAATACAAGGAAATTCGACTAGCCTTTTAGCTAACATAAGTGGTGATGGTCGTTTTGTGTCATTTACGTCAACTTCAACAAATCTTATTCCTGGAGTGAGTGGACAGCAGGTTTATGTGAAGGATCTTCAGACAGGTAAGTTATATCTAGGAAGTGGTACTCAAGGTGATGTGCAGGGGAATGGGAGTAGTAATGAAGCTAGTTTAAGTGCTGATGGACGTTTTATTTCATTTCTGTCATTGTCCACTAACTTTTTTCCTGGAGCGAGTGGACAACAGGCTTATGTGAAGGATCTCCAGACGGGGGAAGTTAAATTAGTAAGCAGTACAAAGGATGGTGTACAAGGGAATTCAGATAGTGGTGGAGTGAGCATGAGTGCAGATGGTCGTTTTGTTGTGTTTACCTCATCTTCAACAAATCTTTTTCCTGGAGTGAGTGGTAGCCAAGTTTATATAAAAAACCTTCAGACAGGAGAATTATATTTAGGAAGTAGCTCTCAAGACGGTGTGCACGGGAATCTAGTCAGCAATCAAGCAAGTATTAGTGCAGATGGGCGGTACGTCTCATTTACTTCAAATTCCTCTAACTTTATTCCAGGAATTAGTGGATATCAAGTTTATCGAAAAGATTTGGAGAGTGGAAAAGTTGAACTTGCAAGCAGATCCACTAATGGAGAATCAGATGCCAATAATGGAAGTATAGTTACTGTTATGCATAAAAGCAATATTATTTCTCCTGATGGGAACACGGTGTATTTTATCAGTACTTCTAATAATTTGGTAGAAGGTGATACCAATGGAGTACTTGGACATGACGTTTTCTCTCGTGATATGTCAAAAACCGGTATCGACGAACTTGCCGGCATGGTCGTCTCAAACCAAGCAAGTGCACGCACCACCCTCACTCTTTCAAGACAACGCTTAGAAACCTTAAACCTTGCCCGTGCAGGAATCGGCGCCTCTACTTCAAGAATCGACACCGCCATTTCAAACCTTTCCACCATGACTCAAAACTTTGCAAGTGCAGCGTCTCAAATTACGGATACTGACGTTGCAGAAGAATCTGCAAAACTTGCAGCAGGCAAGATACTACAAGAAGCCGGCGCTGCCGTGCTTAAGTTGGCAAACCAGCAACCAGAATTAGTCCTGGCACTGTTAAAAGATATATAAGTGGATAAAAGACACTCAGGGCGCAAGCCCCCCCGAAGCACCCGAAGGGGGGGCTTTTGAAAGAAGGTAACTGAAACTTATCTCCCGATAAAAGGAATGCTGAACTGTCCGTCTTTATGGACTTCGTTTCTTACTACCAGCCCGAAGTTGTTACCTGAATCTACGAGAATAATTCCGTAACTCTCTTTTGGTAATTGGAGGTCTTCGCTGAGGGAGGTTCTTGGGGCGAGTTTTCTTTGGAACTGGTTTATTGAGTTTCCTGTGTGACCAAAAATGCTTATGAGTGCCGTGATCTCGGTGTCAGATGAGTTGAAGAGGAATAGGCGGTTTTTTTGACCAAGGAAGCTGTTGAACTCGGTAATCTGGGATTTGCCCGCAGATTGCAAGAGGGGTGGGGCAAAAGCGTATAAGAGTTCCCCGTGCGTGTTAAAGACGTAGTTTACACTGATTGAACTGACCGGGGAGTCTATGGAAGAAACCTGAGAGATGGCAAGATTATCAGAAGAAAGAACCGAAGCATCAAGAAGAGAGTTGTAGATGATACTGTGATGACTCCCTCTTGGAGGAAGAATCAGTTCAGGAGTAGAAAGAAGAGATACTCCCGAAGAGTTAAGGTAATTAAAACTGAATTTTCCCGGGGCAGGATTTACATTTACTGTTTCAGTGATGGTGATTTGATTCGGAGGTAACTCGACGAAGCCGGAAATTGGTTCTATGGTGGCAGGTCGATCGGGAATGGTGAAGGCAGTATAGAAATTGTTACTCTGAGCTCCCGTTCCTTCATACAGGTAGCGAGTAGTCTCAATGAAATACGAACTGCCAAGAATTGCAGGAGTAAAAATCGCAAGCCCCACTGCATTCTCCCCGAGTATGGCGTGACCCGCATAGTCAAACCTTCCACCGTTTGGGATATCTACAAGCATCGAGCTTACAAATGCTCCAACCTGATTGTAAAAACTGAGTCTTCCTCTAAGTGCCTGATTGTCTTCCGGGTTGCCGTCAGTAATGCGTATCCAGTTTGCAACAGTTCCGGTACCTGAGGTTCCCAGTGAATTTGTGTTGAGTGATACACTGCTGATACCCGTTTTTGGATTGACAAAAGGATAGTACAGAGAGAAGTCAAATTGCCCAAATTCGGAGAACTGACTGATTGATGATTCGTCATAGCGCAATTTGTATAAAGTGATACCACCACTCCAGGCACCATCCGTGACCGCGTTTGTGAAAATACACAGTGAACCATAACTGTCCTCCTCCAGCCCCATTTCATTTACGATCAGGTCGAGTTTTACGTTAGGTGCAACAGTAACTATACGGGTGTCCTTTATTGCACCTGTAAGGTCTCTGTAAATTGCAGTAACCCGTAAGGGTTGAGATTGGTGGTTTGTAATGGTTGCAATGTTGACCTGAGACAAAAACCCGTTTGCTCCGGCACATGCGGATGGTTTCAGTTTCGGAGTGAAACTCCCGGGGTCACAAGGATTGGTGCCATCTTCTATCTCTACACAGTTCGGAATGCCGTCGCCATCTTCGTCAAACTCAGGATTATCCAGGTCGCAAAGCCCTGAACAGGTCTCAAGACAATCAATGATGCCGTTATTGTTCTTGTCTTCATCCGGAATAAGACAACCACATATTCCGGGCTCAGTCTTGTGAGGGCTGTTTGGGCATTGGTCGTTTACAGTTGCAGTAAATAAAACATTATCTATTCGAACTGAGCTGTCACCGGAAACCGCGTTAAGATTAAAAAGCTCGAAAAAAGGTAATACGAAATTATTGTTAACATTAAAAGTGATCTGGAAGCGGAACCAGTCAGGTCCTTTACTGCTGTTACTGAGAAAGCCATTATGAAGGTTAATGCCGTAGTCATCATAATCAAAAAGGGCAAGTGAGCTGTTAAACTGTAGAGAGTCTACATCAAATATTGCGGCATTGTTTGTAAAGTAAATCGAACTGAAGAAAGTGTCATAGAATGCATTTTGAGGAGAGGTGTTGGAAATACCGGAGAAGAAATCAAAAGAGAGAGTGTATTCGCCCGGTGTTGTGGCTATGGATTGGTACAGGTGGTTGGATGAGGAGGAGTCGCTTATAAGTGCTTCCTGATTTTGTACGCTTACACCACCCTGAAAGAGCCATCCGTTCAGTCCGTCCGAGAAGTTGCCATTCTGGGGGCTTGCATGAGCATTTGTACAGATAAGCAAGGTTATTGTGATCAGGAGAAGCCCAGATTTTAAAAACACTGACTTAGAAAATACAGAGGAGAAGATTTTTGTTAGCGATGGTGAAGAGTAGTAACAAGAGGAGTAATAGTAGACCATTGGCGTTCCCAGGTTTTTGAGTTTGCGAATACGTGCCCGTACGTCAGTACCACAAATTCAAGCAGTAATACAGGTTCCGGGAGATTTTTTCAAATTATGGTTAGACTGTATTTTCAGCCGATTATGTAGTTCGATTATGCCATTTTGAATCTAAGGCATTAAAAATGTAAGGAATCGTGGATTGTAGCTATATTTTCCTCTTCTGTAATTATCATTATTAGTTATGGGGATGAATTGATTTTTCCTGGTGCACCTGCTAGCTTTTCCCCTGATTTTTAAAATCTTTTTGAACTTGCAGGGTAAACGTCACATGCAGAATCTCCCTTATTATGCGTATAGTGGGTGTGGTGTTTCGCATCCTTTCTTTTGTTCTTCTTATCTTTATCATCGTTCGATCTTGCTCCTTCTGACCTGTGTGTTGTTGCAGTTTGCGACACCCGGTGTTGTGTTTGCAGATACGACGAAGGCTTCACTTCTTCAGGGGGTTTCACTTTTTCAGGGTAGTTATGAAGGTAACCTTGCGCTTTTTGATCTCGATAACTCGACGCTGAGTTCTGAAGAGGGTTCTGAAGAAAGTGCTCAGGCAACTTCGGTAGATAATGCAAGATATATGGTCTTGCGTAATAAAAGCAGTCGGAGTGTTTCTTTTAATGTGCGGATAGACTCGGTATCGGATGAAGGGAAAAAAATATCTCGTTCGTTTGTTATTCCTGTGCTTTCACCGGGAGCAAAGGATACTCATGCGCTGACAGCTGGTGAGTTACAGGGACGATTTGTGATAGTCCCAAAGTATGCGAATGAAATTCCTGCGGATAACGATGTCGGACTTCCCCTTTATGAGATTCAGCTTAAACACATTTCTGCTTCCGGAAATATTTCATACTTTCCCGTACAGGCTCCTGTGTCAAAAGAAGGTTTCGGAATTACCGTTTCAGAAGCTGAAGGTAGGGGCTCTGAAGTCTCTTTTGCTCGGCGTTTGAGTGATAGTTCTTCGAGAGTGATTGAGGCTGTTCGTTCGGCTGGGGATTCTCTTCTTGCTTTTGCTACGGAACGGTTTTTTTCCGGGGAGACTACTTCCGGAGAGACTGTTGCCCGTTCAGAGGTTTCTCCGGGTATTTCTCAGAGTGTTTCTCAGGGGACTGCTGCGGGGAGTACCGGATACGATAATAACGATAATAATGGTGCCACTGCTGAGGTGAGTGCAGGGCATGCATCGGGAGAGGAGTCACGTCTGGCTCGTACGGCGACGTCTCCCGCAGGGGATGGAGGTGTGACAAGCAAGGCACCGAAGACTCCTGTATCAAGGGTAGGTCACTTGAAACGACCCAGATCTGGTGGTGATCCATTTGTTGATCTTAGCAGTTCCTTTGAAGTGGAATTTAGTGGTCAAAAATCCAGTCTTGATAGACCAAGCAGGGTTCTTACTTCCAGTGCAAATATACGTGTAAAGAATATTTCTGATGAGGCAGTTTCGCTTCCTCTGCATCTGGTAGTTGATACAGACCCTTCTTCTACCCAGATTAATCTTCAAGGTTCTTTAAGTGCAGTGGGAGGACATCCGTATAATACGTTCTATATGGTGCTTGGAGGTGCAGGGGGCAGTCTGGCACCGGGGGCTACTCTGGACTCTTCTCTGGTTTTCAGTCGTCCTGCCACTGTCATGTTTACTTATCAGGTGAGAGTGTTCGGAGCAGGTGAACCTGAGGTGGAAAAACCGGTCGCACATGCGGGACAAGGTCGTTCAATAGTGCTCTATCCCGGTGAAAACTCCATACCTCTTTTACTCGATGGCAGTAATTCTTTTAATCCGGGTGGAGGTGCGCTTGAGTACCACTGGAGTGGTGTGCCGGGTCTGGAGCCCAAGGCTCGTCCTCCGGTAGAGCTCTCTGAAGGAGCGCATACTTTCTCACTTACGGTTAAGAACGAAGATGGGGTGGAGAGTGACCCGAGTGAAGTTGTTATTAATGTGACAAGGCTCGGAGAGCAGCAGCCACCGCAGATTTCAGTTGACCCGAAAGAATATGTTATTACTACTGAGGAGTCTGTTCAGTTTGAAGTGGTGGCAAGTCACCCTGAAGCAGAAACCGTATCTCTGGTGGCAGCGCCCCGGATTGAGAATGTAGAGTTCGAAAGTACTTCAGGAAGTTCCGTCACCGGTAATTTTTCTTTTTCTCCTGAGGAGACTCAGGCAGGTGTGTACTTTTTTACTTTTACCGCAAAAACGTCCTATGGTCTTAGCGCAACAGAAACTGTTCGGGTTACGGTTGAAAAAGTTAACAGAGCACCGGTGGTCTCCGTTGCTGAGACCTTTAGTGTGCAGGAAGGGCAGTTACTGAGTATTCCGGTGCAGGCAAGTGACCCCGATGGTGACATTATCGGGGTGAGCGCAAATAATGTTCCACAAAATGGTGTTTTCATTGAAGGGAGCAGGACTTTACTCTTTGTTCCCGAGTACGGACAGGCGGGAACCTACACAGTATCTTTTTCTGCTTCTGATGGAGTTTTGACTTCTCCTCCCGTGCAAACACAGATCACGGTTACTGAAGCTGATTCGGGTGGAGGCACAGTTACTCAACTTGTTCTTGAAGTAGACCCTCCTGAAAGTCCGAATTTGCAGGTGGCTTCCCGTATTACCGGAAGAGTTAATGCGAGTGCCTCTGCTCCTCCTGTGCCCAAAGTGGTTTCTGCTCTGGTTCAGGGTCTGAGCCCTGCAACATTACCACAGGGGGGTAGTGGGGTGATCGAAATTACGGGACAGTCCGCGGGTTCCTTCCCTACGGGATTTATTTCCGGAGTTTCCAGAGTTTCTTTTGGTGCCGGGGTAGAGGTTACTTCTGTTGAAGTTGTTACTCCCAGTGCCATCAGGGCAGAGGTGCGGGTCTCTCCGACTGCGGGGATTGGTCCGCGATCTGTAGTTGTGCAGACTGATCGGGAAGTTGCGGTATCGATAGTTGCATTTAATGTTACTCCGGGGACAACAAGTGTTACGGGAATATTGAAGAACCCGGAAGGCGGAGCGCCCCTTGCCGGTGCAATAGTCAGTATCAAGGATACCGGCATTTTTGCTATTACTGCTGCCGATGGTTCCTTTACTCTTTCAGGAGTGCCTTCGGGGGCACAGGAGCTTATTGTTAATCCGCCAAACAGCCAGATTTTAAAAATACCAATTGAACTTGCCGCAAATCAGTCGCTTGATCTTGGGGAACTGGAATCAGAGTCATTGGTGTATGACCCTTCTTTACCACCTTCCGCTACAGTTCCGAGTGTTCTTTCAAGAGGGCTTGGTGATACTTCCGGTCGAATAAAGATGGAAGAAGCGAAGCAGCTCATTATTGATACCTTCATTGCGCTTGGGGGGAGTGAGGCAGGTGTGCTTGATGAATATGGTAACCAGCTTAATCCAAAAGTTGAAGGGGAGGGGCTTATCAGTCTTGGACCTGATCATGTGGAATATCACGCCGAAAATATGGCAAGAGGTGAGACTATTACCTTGCAGGAAGCGCTGTATGGTATTTCCTGGACATTCCCCTGGTCAAAGGGCGGACCTCCCACTCTTTTACAGTTTCTGAAAAGTGTGCAGACTCTTGTTGATGAAGCATGGCAAGACCCGCGCGCTAAAGATTCCGCAATGATGATTGCCATCTTTAACAGCGGCAGAGGTATGCGCCCCGAACCTCCAAGAATAAGTGCGGAAACCAGACTTACTTCCTTGCAGGCGCAACTTCTTATGGGTAGCTTTCTTGGTTTTGTCATTCAGGTGCGAGATGCTAATCCTGATACTTTTGCCTTCAATGTAGATTCTTTCAGAGGAGGAGCTTTTGGAGGTGTGCATCATGATGCCGGCTTCCTGAAGCAGTTTTCAGAATTTCTTATCCCCAGTGCGCATGCAAATGATGGGTCGCTTGTTCACATGCCTCCGGGTGGAGATATTTTTACGAGTTTCTGGGTGAACCTCCTTGGGCAGTGGGATAATTTACCTGCCGGAGTGTTTGCTTCCGGTGTAGGTGGTGCGGTCAGTGTGGCGCTACCGACTTTGATTGCGGGAACCATGCCTTCCCCGAGTCAGTCCTTATTGAGTTCTGCAACCGGTGGTCTTCTTTTCGGGATTGTTCGTGATTTACTTAGTGCTTCAATGGCGCAGGCAATTATCGAAACAAAACGTCCACAGGCGCCTCTTCCCATGAGTGCGAGTCAGATATCAGTTGATTCAGCCGATGGAAAGACGGTTGATATGGTGATTGTTAATTTTCTGCCCGAACCGGGTGACAGGATTCTTGCGAATCCTTCCGGGGTGAAATACGCCTATAGATTATGGAGATGGAACTCTGTTGGTGGGGAGTTGGTTCTGGTGAATGGGGGAGAGCCTGATTATCACGGAGCTGCGGCAGGGGAGCAGGGTAACAGCGGGGTGTTGGTGCGGCTTGCAGGTCAGGGAGGCATTGGGTCTACCACTCTTGCAATTGTTGATCGGAATCCAAAACAGGGACACAATATTTATAAAATTGATGTGGTAAGAAGTATCGGCGATCAGGATGGCAGCAATGGAAATAATAATCAGGGTCAGGGGATTCCGTGGTGGACTGGTTTTCTTCCTCAGCCGGGGTTTGCTTTGAACTTTGCCGGAGGTGCCGCAATTTCGTTTAACCCGGTGGGTACTTTGATCGCTTTTCTAAATCCTGCGGTGCAAATTGCCAATGGTTTGAAATTAATGGTCAGCAGGATGAGTGATAACATTGGTGCGTATGTTGGTCCGCGCGCGGAGTGGGATCAGCCTGATACTATGCTCATAGATGAGAAGATCGGTATAGCGTACGAAAGCGTTCCTTCCGAAGACATGATCTACGCAATAGATCTTGATACCTTTGAAAGAATGCCTGTTGCAAACGGAGGGTTTGCGGCACCGTATCAGTCCGGACTTGCGATTGATCCGTCTGGAAGTCTGTATTCATTCAATGCGGCGGGGGCTGACCGCTTTGGAGGAAGAATTTTCAAATATAATTTCCGAAAAACTTTCAATAACAGGCTTGTTGATTTTCTTGGGCGTGAGCATGTGGGAACCGTCAATTACTACAGCTTCATGTTGCAGTATGCAAACCCTACGGGGCTGGGTGGTATGTGTATATTCCCTGATGGGGAACTGATTGTTACTGATACCGTCAGTCGTCAGATCAAGAAAGTTCCGGTAAACGCGACATATAATGTTACTGCAAGAGTGGGGCAGGTATATGTTGATGCTTCTCCCCAGTTTCAGTTTATGCAGGGGATGGATATCGCCTGTCGTAGTGACGGCGGTCTTATTTTTGCAAACCAGAGCAATATTCTTGAAGTGGATTCAAACAGGAGCTTGCGACCGATGTTTGCAGAGGATAGCGGTCTTTTCACTCAGGCACGCAGCTTTGATTATGACAAGAAAGGGACTTTGTATGTTGCGGACAGTGGCAGCGGAAAGATTCTAGCCATTCCGGCTCAGTTTCAGAACACTTCCCAGACTTTTACTCAGTGTGAGAAGGAAGAGTTGACGATTCTTGAAGGAGTACAGGATTTACGTTTTGTTCGTATCAATCCACATCAGAACAATGTTTTCTATCATAGTCAGAAGCAGTTGAAATCGGTTGGGCTTGGTGTAAGTGGTACGGTGCACGATGTGAACGATCAGCCGGTTATCGGAGCTGAAGTGTTGATAAGGCGCCTTGGTGCGGCACCCCAGAAAGCTGCAAGGACAAACGGATGCGGCGTCTTTCACCTGCTTGGTCTTAACACTGGGGGAGGAAGCCCGATTGCGGAAGTGGTGGTGAGCCACCCTGAGATGGGCTCACAGCAGTATCTTCTATCGATTGATCTTTCGACTCATAATTTTGCGCCGATTGTTTTTAATCCTCCACCGATTCCTGAACCGGAGGATGATGAACCTGCAATACCTGAAGAGGAGCCTTCTGAGCAGCCTCAGCCAATAACAAGGCAGAAGGAGGTAACTCCCGGTGGTCAGGAAGTTGTTGATGACGTCACTATAGCGGATAAGGACCCTGATAAGAGAAGTGAAGAGGATGAACCGCCACCGCCTGTCAAGCAGAAAGATAACAAGCCGAAGGTTGAAATAGTGACTCCGGTTGACGGGCAGGAGTACGACCCTGAGGTTCTTCCTTTGGGTGAAATCGAGATTTATGCGAAAATAAAAGGAATGGATGACAACATCATCGCCCGGGTTTCTCTGAATGGAACTGAGTTCTTCAGTTCTGCTCCCGGCAGCCAGGAATTTGTATCAGATGCGGGGTTGTTCAAGCTGAAGGTAAAAACTTCCGGGCTTAAAGATCGCTTGCTTGCCAGTGGAGGAGTTGGAGTTCTGGATGTCAGCATCCATCGTTCAGCAGATGGATTTCGGGTGGCGACTTCAAGTGTTCGTATCAGTGGAAAGGTCTCTCGGGTTACCATACCTGAGACGGGAGTCGTTGAAACCAGTTTCCTTCAGGCAGAAACCGGGGCGCTCTCTGGTGAAATTCTGTCTGAAACAACTGGAAAGCCTTTGGCTGGAGTGCGGGTGTTGATTCGTAAACCTGAAGGTGACGGTTTCAGAGTTATTGCTGAGGCATATACCAGTATGTACGGGGTGTACACCTTCCCACGCTTACCACAGGGACCTCTTCAACTGTATATCGGGAATCTTCCTGAGGGGGGTGAGTAATGATGTTTTTACGAAATAGGAATATTATGAAAACCTGCTTCCTTCTTGGGGGATTGTTTCTTGCAAGTGTTTTATCAATCGTGTCATTCCCCATTGAATCTGTTCAGGCGGATGACATTACGGTTCGGGTCAGTGGTCCTGCGGGTTCCCGTTCTCAGGTAATACCGGGAGGGAGTGGTGAGTTTGATGTAAATCTGCCCCTCTCAAAAAACAGTGTTAATAAAATTTCTGTTAGTGCAAAAGATGCTTCGGGACGGGAAGTTATAGAGGAAATCCAGCTGACGCAGATTTCTTTTGACAGTCTTGTAGTTGCTCAGGTCAAAACAGAGCCGCTTCCGGTGCACAGAATAGAGCAGCTTGTAAATGATGGAGTTATCGACATTGATAACCCTGATAATTTTAATGTTTCCCAATTTACCATTGTACTTACCATTGCCAGAGAGCCGGTTGTTCTTTCCATTCCTATTGTCATGCCGAAAGAAGAACCTCCAATGGGATACGAGACCGTCCGGATGCCGGGAGGAGGTTCCGGGGGCGCGTCTAAAATCAAGGACAGGGAGATCATAGTTTTTGAAACCGTTCCTCCCGGTTTACCGGTGGAGACGGCTCCTCGTCTTCCCGGTGTGATCGTGATTGATGGCAGGATAAAAACCTTAAAAGAGTTTTATTCTGTAACATTTATGATGATGAATACTTCAGGTATTTTTACTCTTCAGGAGGTAACTGCAAAACTTACATTTCCTGATGAGGGATTGAGTCATACCCTTCCTTCTGATGGGATTGCTTCTTTGGGTGTCATTCCTCCCGGAACAGACGGAAGCCCTGCAGCGGCACAGAAAGAGTTTGTTATCAGAGGGGATGAGATCGGGGAGCGAAAAGTCAGGGTTGAGTTTGCAGGTAAGGTTGCAGGTCCCGGTATCCCGGAAGGAGAGGAAGTCCCTTTCAGTGGCTCTGCTGAGTCAAGTGTTGAAGTAAAAGGACCTCCTTCATTTCTTGTCCAGGTGGAGCATCCGGACGAAGTTGTTTTTGGTCTGCCGTATAATCTGGTGATTGATATTACCAATATCGGAGATACTCCCGCACTGTACACTTCTCTTGATCTTGATATGGGACCCGATGCACAGCTTCTTGATTGTAATGTCGAAGGGGATGGAGATGGAGGATGGAACCCATATTGCCAACCCGCAGATGGTCCACTGACGAGAAGTCTTGGTCATATTTTCCCGGGACAGAAAAACCGACAGGTGTTTCGGGTTAATCCTTTAACCAGTGGTCGTATCAGTTCCTGTCTTGGTATCTCAGATCAGAACATTACTCTTCAAGTGGCAGTTGGTGCAATAGGCTGTCTGACCGGAACCTACCCTCCAAATCGACATGCTGCGGATGCTGCACCGAGTGTTGCGGTGCTTCCTTCAAACAATATGCTTGGAGTGGGGCTTGATGCGGCAGTTGTCGGGATTTTCTCCCGGGCAATGAATATTTCCACAATCACAACAGGGGTTGATGGTACTTTTAATGTATATGACCGTGCAGGAGAGTTGCAACCGGGGTCGATGCGTTTTGTAGACCTTAATGGTGACACCTTTGCCATCTGGCAACTTCATGATGGTGTTGCAAATAGTCTTTCTCCAAATGTTGAATATATTGTTGAACTCTCTTCTGATATCAGGGACGTTAATGGAAGACGACTTGCAAGTAACTGGGTGAGTAGTTTTACAACAACCGGAGTGGGATTGGATGATATCACTCCGCCGACATTGAGTCTTAGTGTTGAAGTTCCTACAAACCCCAACCATATCATTCCGGGTGAGCTTGTAAATGTACTTGCCTATGCGGCAGATCAGGGAAGTGGGATACGAAGTGTGGAGCTTCGAATCAAAGATCTCTCCCTTGAAGGTTCAAAATTTACTTTGATTGACCGAAAGAATTATCTTCTGGGAGATCGTTTTCCTTTTATATTCACTATTGATTCTACAAGGCTGATTCCGGGTCATACGTACCAGTTGATGGGAACTGCCTATGATGGAGCAGGTAATTTGCAGGATGCGACATTGGGGCTTATCCTTGCTTCAACCGCCCCACAGCCGGTGATTGTTTTACCCACAGGTCCTGTGGAGGTGCTTCATGGGATACCTTTGTCTCTTACTCCCGAGCAGGTGACTAATAGTGTTCATACAGTACGTTACTTTTTGAATGGTGCTCCAAATCCTTTAAAGGAGACCGGAGTACGTCCATTCCAGCTTGAGACTGCAACACTCCCGATTGGTGTTGGTACTCATACCTTGCGAGCAGTTGCAGAGGATGGTCTTGGTCAGACGGGTGAGGCGACAGTGGTTCTTGAAATAACGGAAAATAACGAGATACCTACTATTACATTCAATAGCCCATTTGATGGTCAAAGTATTGTTACCGGGCAGGTGTTGAATGTAGTTACCCAGATTGAAGATCCTGTCGGGATAAAAAGTATCACATGGCGTATTCAGCATGAAGGTGCAGCTGAGCCGACTCAGTTTGCTTCAGGGCAGACCATATTTAACCTGACAACATCTAATCTGGACTTGGGTGCCTATGTCTTATCTGTGGAAGCGGTTAATAAACTGGATATTTCTTCAGGAGTAATTTCGAGATCCTTTTCGATAATTGATCCTCTTCCTGCCGACCCCCCCGCAGCGCCTGCTATTACTTCAATTAATATTCCTTCGGGAGGCATGGTTTCGCTAAGCGGTACTACTGACCCCAACAGAAGAGTTGATATTCGTAATGCGCGTCTTGGTGTGGGAGTCACCGTTTATTCAAATGCGTCCGGAAATTTCAGTGCGAGTATCTCTGCTGAAAGTGGCGATACTCTTTTTGCAAAAGCATATGACCTCAGTCTTCAACAGGCGAGCGGGGAAACTTCGGTTACCGTACCATCCCCCGTACCGGTACTTGGATTAAGTGTAACTCCCGCTACACTTCACTTTTCAAGTTTGCAGACGTACCATGATTTATCTGTAACGGCAGAACTTGAATCCGGTGGAACTCAAAATGTTACTTCTCAGGCAACGTACAGTTCCAGTCATTCTTCCATTGCCTCTGTTAATGCACACGGTCGGGTTGTTCCGGTATCGAATTCAAATGGTGAAAGTGTTGTTATTTCTGTTTCCTACGGAGGGCAGACCTTTACTGTTCCGGTGACAGTATCCATAATTACCCCCGTTCAGCTGGAAGTTTCTCCGGAAGATATTCTCTTTAATTCCTTGCTTGCAACAGAAACTCTGTCGGTAGATTTGAGATTTAGTGATGATTCCTTGCAATCGCCTGCAAGTGGGGTGCAGTTCATGAGTGGAAATCCGCACGTGGCAACGGTTGACTCTTCAGGTCTTGTCACGGCAAGAGGGGTTGGAGTCACTCACATTACCGTAGGAAGGATAGGAGTTTCTCCTCTTGTAATACCGGTTCAGGTGGATTTGGGTGATGTGATCGCTCCTCAGGTAAGCTATATTTCACCCCCTGAAGGGACAACATTTGAAAGAGGTGGTACCGTATCTATCTCAGTACTTGGTACGGATGATCTTTCCGGTATTAATCGTATTACTTTTGTTGCAAGTGGTGCGGCAACTGCATCTCTGACAAGGGATATCAGTCCAAGTTCCTTGAACACTACCCAGTCATTCTCTTTCCAGATACCAGGAGATGCCCCAATAGGTGGAACTGTAACGGTGCAGACTACGGCTCGGGATGCGGTTGGTAATGAGTCCGCTCCGAGTACCAGACAATTTACTGTCGTAGATGCTACTGCCCCAACGGTGTCTGTCATATCACCGCTTCCTGCAACCCGATATAACTTTGGGGAAACTATTTCACTGGTGGTACAGGCAAGCGATGCCGTGGGTGTCACAGAGATACGGTATGTACTTGAGGGTTCCTTCAGTGGTGCTGACTCGCAGACCTTTCCTGCTGAAGCAGGAAACAGGACAGCTTTCTTTGATATTCCTGTACCTGTGGGTGCGACAGAAGGTGATCTGATTATCCGTGCTTTTGCAAAAGATGCGACAGGTAATGAAAGAGAATCTACTTCTCTTGTTCTTGATATCACCAATGCGGATATTACCCCGCCAGAAACTCAGGCAACTGCAAGTTCTGACCCGGGAAGTGGTACTCTTACCACTGTTACGTATGAGGTTCTGGACGGTCTGGATGATCTTTCGCACGTGGAGCTTTATTTCAGAAGAAATGGCATCGGAACCTTTAACCGTTATACTGATCCGGACAATGGAAATGCGGAAGGTCTCTATACTCCTCAAAGCGGCGCCGAAGGTACTATTCAGTTCGATGCTACGAAGATGGGTGGAGATGGTACGTATGAATTTTATACGGTGGGAGTAGATACTTCAGGAAACAGGGAGCATGCACCGGTGGATGAATCTGAGATGGTTCTTGCTGATCAGACAGCAAGTATCAGCAGTGGCATGGAGTTTATAGTAATTGATACTCCTCTCACTATTCTTTCTGATGATACTTCCTATGATGACAAGAATATCAGAGTTCAGGGAGTAACGGTCATTCTTGAAGGACATCATTCGTTCAGAAACCTGGAGTTACTTGGTGGTGCCGTTCTTACTCATAAGCCGACAACTGTGGATGAAGAGTTTGGTCTTTCGTTTGAAGCATGGACGCTCAGTATTGATGCGAGCAGTAAAATAGATGTTTCAGGGCGAGGATATCTTGGTGGAAGAAGGGATGGGAATCCTGATAATGAAGGAAGAACTGTGGGTAATGTTGCAGGGTCAACGGTGAATGCTGGCGGGTCTTATGGAGGGATTGGAGGAGCTCATGGAGGGGGTACTCCTAATGCGGTTTATGGAAATCTTGCTAATCCTGTAGAATTTGGTTCTGGGGGAGGAACCTATGCTGGTTCACCTGGAGGGAACGGAGGAGGAAAGATTTATATTCAGACAGTAAATATTGCATCTGATGGTGCTTTACTTGCTAATGGATTAAACGGAGCAAGTTATGCGGGCTCTGGTTCTGGTGGTGCTGTGAAAATTGTTACCCGAACTTTGTCTGGTTCCGGGGATATATCCGCAAGTGGAGGAGGAAATCTTACCGGTGGTGGAGGTGGAAGAATTGCAATTTTCTATCTTGATATGGATACCAAAGACACTGCTCTTATTAAAGCTCTGGGGGCTGGAAGTTATGTAAAAGGAGGAAATGGAACGGTCTTCCTCAAAGGAGTCTCTGAAGATAACGGTTCTCTGGTTATTGATGGAGAACAGGGAATCGAAACATTCTCGTCTCTTCCTGTTCCTCCGGGATTCGTTTTTGATGATATCACATTGAGGAACAACGCACGGGTTATTGTTAATGGTACGCTTGAGGTGAATGGAAAACTCTCACTTCTGAATAACAGTGTCCTGACCCATGATGCTGGTAGAGAAGATGGGGTGAGGGTAGTAGCCAATGAGGTATTTGTTGATGCCAGTAGTAGAATAGATGTGAATGGTAAGGGCTATGCAGGAGGAACTGCACCTGCAAATGATCCTGCTTTCTGCCGGGGTAAGACGCTGGGAGGAGCCTTGGGAGCAGATTTCGGTACTGCCGGATCGTATGGGGGAACTGCTCTTGGTTGGACTGGTGCTACAAGTCTTGTTTATGGAGCACCCGATAATCCTGTTTATTTGGGTTCTGGTGGACCCTGCTATGCCTCTAGCACAGGGGGCAATGGAGGAGGTTTTATTGTGATTGAGGCGGCACACAGCGTTCAGATTGAAGGAAAACTGAGTGCGAATGGAGCAAATGGAGGGAGTTATGCAGGCTCCGGTTCCGGTGGCTCAATTAAAATCACGACTTCATTTATAAAAGGCAGTGGGGTTATTGAAGCAAATGGCGGTGCCGGCTTGACTCCTGCCGGAGGAGGAAGAGTAGCAATCTTCTATGACTTCATGGGAGGAGATTCGGAGAACTTTAACAATCTTCTTGATATCAACGCCCTTAGTGGTCGTCTGGATTCATATCCGAGTGGTCCCGGTACTGTGTTTTTAAAGAGAAGCGATCAAACGTTTGGTAATCTGTACGTTGACGCAAAGAAAACTGGTGGACCTGTCTCTGTTCTTACTCCCCTGACCACTGTTGGTACGGGTGTTGTGCAGAATTTGACGGAAGATTCGATAGAGCTTAACGGTACTTCTCTGGGTGGTCTTTCTGAAATGATTCCGGGAAGTCTTGTTGGCTTGGAGATTAATCCTAATATATCTCAAGAAGTGCTATATAAAATTATTTCCAATACGGAGAACTCCGTAACGGTGGATATTTCCGGAAAACCTGCTCTTACTTCTATTTCAGCCATTGGTGATACGTATTCCGGAGTGTATCGTTTTGATAATCTCTTTATGCGTCGTGGTGGTGGGCTTCTTGTAGATGATCGAATAGTGGTTTCTCAGGAACTGAGAATGCAGGAGCATGCACGTATGACTCATTATCAGGTTCGCCCTGGTTTTAACTCTTCTCTTGATATCAGGGTTCCATTCCTTAATCTTGATTCGAGCAGTGTCATTTTTGCTGACGGCAAGGGATATCTGGGAGGTCTGCAAGAAGGAAACGATTCTTGCTCGGGCATTACGAAAGCCGGTCTTTCAGGACCAACGACAGGAACCGGAGGCTCCCATGCTGCTTATGCTTTCGGTTATGGTAGTGGTACCGTAAATGAGATTTATGGTTCTTTAGAGAGACCTCGTGATTATGGAACTGGTGGTCCATGCTATAACGGCAACAAAGGGGGTAATGGAGGAGGTTCCATTGCAATTAACAGTACAGATATAATTAACCATGGAACCATTTCTTCCAATGGTGCATCAGGCTCCAGCTATGCTGGTTCCGGATCTGGTGGTTCTGTTCTGATAGAAACAAATACGCTTTCCGGCTCTGGTCTTATACAGACGAATGGAGGAGTTGGTTTAGTTCATGGTTCCGGAGGGCGGATTGCTGTGTACTATGGAGCTGATCTTGAGTTTCCAACTTCCCAAATTGAAGCTCGCGGTAATTTGGGTTCCAGTTATCGGGCAGGAAATGGTACGGTATATCTCAAGTCCGCTCTGGGAACAGGGGGAGATATGATCATAGATGGCTATGGTGGAAACACTCCTTCAGATTCAACGAAATTTCCTGAAGTGACGGATCATATCGCAAACATTATTTTAAGAAATAATGCACGAGTGGTTGCTGATAGATTGATACGGGTCAGTGGAAATATTACCCTGCAAAATGGCAGTGTTCTGTCTCATTCTCCTGAGCATGAATCCGGTCTTGAAATAGAAGCAGAGAACCTTATGATCGATGATTCAAGTCAGATTAATGTAAGTGGTAAAGGATATAGGGGAGGATTACGGGACGGTAATAACTTCTGTCGGGGGCTTACTATTGGAGCTCAATTGATGAATGTTGGGGGAGTTGTTGGGGGAAGTTATGGTGGGCTTGGAGCCTTCCTGAATAATGGTGAAACCTCTTTTGCCACATATGGAATTCCTGAAGATGCGGGATATCTTGGAACTGGAGGTTCTTGTTATAATAGCTCGGCGGGGGGCAATGGTGGGGGCTTTGTGTTGCTACGTCTTACTGGTGCACTGGAGGTACATGGGGCTATCCATGCGGATGGTCAGACGGGAAATAGTTATGCTGGTTCAGGTTCTGGGGGTTCTATTTCTATCGAAGCGGATACTATTCTTGGTTCAGGCTTGATTTCTGCTGATGGAGGACATGCGAATGTCGGAGGAGGTGGAGGAAGGATATCTATGTCATATGATTCTTTTGGAGGTGAGGGGTCTGACTTTAATGGAACCCTGAATATTACGGCAAGAGGGGGATCTAATAACTATAAAGCAAGTGCAGGTACTGTTTTATTGAAGGAATCTTCCCAAGTGTATGGTTCGCTTATTGTGGATCAGGTTTCTCCTAATTTAGCTACCAGAGTAACTCCTCTGACTCAGATAGGTTTTGGAGAGATTCAGGAGTTGACAGAAAACCAGCTTCGCACAGATGGTGGTTTGATCTATCTCCCCGGAGCACTTGTCGGTATGAAAGTAAAACCGAATCTGGATGATGATACGGTATTTACGGTTATTGCAAATACTGAAGACCTGATCACGGTCGATGTTGCGGATGGAACATTCCTTACCGATGTTGCAGCCGTTGGAGATACGTATAGTGGTTTCTATCAATACGATGAAGTTATTATCCGCAGAGGTGGTTTCCTTGAGCTTGCTGATATTCTGAAAGTCACCGGAGATATGACTATTCGTGATGGGAGTAAGCTGACTCATGCAGAAACAACCGATACGTTCTTTCCTTATCTTGATCTGAATGTTGGCGGAACCCTGAAGGTTGTTGATTCTTTTGGCTCCGGTGGGATAGACGTGAGTGGAAGAGGGTATCTTGGGGGACTGCGTCCGGGGAATCCGGTATGTGCCGGACGAACACTCGGTAATGCCCTTGGTTCTTCTGGTGTAATTAGTGCTGATTCTGCAGGAGGCAGTTACGGAGGGCTTGGAGCGAAACGTACAGCAAATGCTACTCCCAATGTAACGTATGGTGATCCTGTTACTCCATTTTACAGAGGTTCCGGAGGTTCATGCTATAATAGTTCCACAGGTGGAGATGGGGGAGGATATGCAAAGATTGTTGCTTCAGTAATTGAGCTTGATGGTACGATCGCTGCACATGGTAGTAATGGAATCAGTTTTGCAGGTTCCGGTTCCGGAGGAGGAATTTATATAACAACCGGTCTGATTTCCGGTCCAGGTTATATTCAGGCAAACGGAGGAGCGGCTCAGGTTGGTGGTAGCGGAGGTAGGGTCTCTGTAATTGCACTTGATAACCAGCTCGACCCAAATAAAATAACTGCTCAGGGAGGAGGTCCTCCTTCAGTAAGAGGAGAAGACGGTACGGTACATCTGGGGAACTAATTGTTTTTGAGTTCCCCTTCATACCAACGTCTTTGTCCTTTGTCTTTTTTATTTTTTTAATTTCCGTCAATCTTGAGAATCATTCTCAAAACATGACCTTAGATCATCTGCTTCAAGTCAGATGAAGAAAGAAGCTTACTTTAACTAACATAAATTATTGCGAGAGTTTATACCGCATGCTACCTCGGGCTTAACTGGGGGCTTTCTCTTGTGGCGAGCTCTTTATGAAATTGTGTATTTTAATTTTAAGTTTTATGAATACAATTATACGTGCTTTTGGGTGTCTTGGGGTTAAAAACAGTGTTGCAGGAGTTGTCAGCAACCTTGTTGTAGCTTTAGGTCTTATTGTGTTTTCTGATGTGGTACATGCTCAATTGCAGCCACCTCAGAACATTAGTGCTACTAATAATCAGGTGGAGCAGGTTACCGTTACCTGGTCTCATCCTGCTGCAGGTGCACCTCACAGTTATCATGTATTCAGATCTGCCACTAATGAGGGATGTGTCGGGGCGAGTCTTCAAACAATTCCAGGGGTGAGCACGAGTTTTGTTGACACTACTCTTCCAAATACTAACTTACATTATTACTCCTTACGCTCTGTTGCTCCATCTGGAGAGACAAGTGAGTGTAGTAATACTGCTCAAGGGAACATAATAAGAATACCTCCTCCAGATACTGCTCAAAACGTAAGAGCAACTACCGACAATTATGATCTTGTTAGAGTTACATGGGATCTGCCAACTAACTCTCCACAACCAGTTACTGGTTGGAAGCTTTACAGAACTACTAATCCTACTCTTCAGGCTTGTCATACTGAGCCATACAGAAATCTTGCAGCTGGTGCGACTTCTTACGATGACACTGAAGCTGTAGTTAATGAGTGGTACTATTACGCTTTAAAAAGTGTTGGTGCTGGAGGAGATGGTAACTGTTCGAATTGGTGGGCGGGTGTGAGACCTCAGCCACCAAGACCAAATCCGCCAAGTATGGTTAGTGCGAGTGACGGAACATTTGCAGATAAAGTCAGAGTTGATTGGACTCCCCCCTCAACTGGAGGACTAGTTACAGAGTTCCGTATTTTTAGGTCAACTACAGATACGGTACAGTGTACTAACACAGGCAGTGGAGACTATCTCGGAACGGTAGCATCAGGGGTTCAAACGTATGATGATACGAGCGCAACGCCTGGAGTTCGTTACTACTATCAAATTCAAAGTTTTGGTCCATATGGGTCTGCGTGTGGACCTGTCGATCCAGGGTTTAGGCGTTTATCACCTCCAGCGAGCATTTCTGCAACGGATGGTGATTTTCCTGATAGAGTTAATATTACCTGGCCATTAGCTCCTGGTGCGAATATAGCCGGATATAGAATCTACAACAATCCAACCTGTTCTGGAACTCCAGTTGTAACTGCTGGTAGTGGAGAAACTTTGAAATCAGATACTAGTGCGATTCCTGGTGTGATTTATAATTATTCGATTCAGACGGTTGCTACTGCTTCTATTGGGAGCGCAGCTGATAGTGAATGTGGTCCGGTAGATCCGGGACATGCCCATCTTTCTCCTCCAAGAAATGTTAATGCAACAGATGGAACCTATCCTAATAAGGTTGATGTTACCTGGATTCCACCGGCAACGGGTTCAAACTTTGGACCATATCAGGTTTTCAGAAATGGAACCTGTTCAGGTACCCCTATCGGAAGTACTACCGGAAATCTCTATGAAGATTTTGGAGTTACTCCAGGAGTAATTTATGATTATTCAGTACGTTTAACTTCTTCAGTTGCGGGAGTAAGCCCAAGTCCTTGCAGTCCTCTTGACCCGGGGCACGCAGCGCTTGGTGCTCCACAAAATGTACAGGCAACCGACGGTACCTATCCTGACAAGGTTCGGGTTACCTGGAACCCTGTTCCCAGTGCTACCATGTACAAGGTTTACAGGGGTCCAAATTGCAGCAGCATGATTGGAGAATCCAATTCAACAACTTTTGATGACACTGGAGCTATTCCAGGTCGGCAGTACGTGTACTCCGTACGTCCTGTATCATCGGGAGGTCTTGAGGGTGCTTGCAGTTCAAATGACCCGGGGCACGCCTCAATTTTACCACCACCACTAAGAGTGACTACTTCCAGCACTCCTGAAGCTCTTGTCCCTGGCTGGACAAAGCCTCTTGGAGATATCACTGGTTATGAGCTTTACAGAAGCGAAAACCCCGGAGATCGTTGTGTAGGTACACCTATCGCAAGACCATCCTCTTCTGCTGTGTCGTACACTGATGAAGATGTGGAAAAAGGTCAGGTGTATTACTACTCCATCCTTGCAACTTCTGCGGTTGGGAACAGTGCGTGCAGCAGTGCGGAATCAGCCCTTCTTGAAGGTGAGGCACTGAGAAGTCCTGCTTTTGTGAAGTTCAACACCTATCTTGGTCAATGGAACTTTGCGGAGTTAACTAATCAGGGAAGCAAGAAAAAAGATGTAACCGTTACCGTCTTCAACCTTCGTGGAGAGGAAATGGCTCAGACTACCATTACACTTGACCCTAACTCTCAGTTCGACGTGAATATTCACGGTATGATTGAAACGGTATGTAAACTTGGACACCCAAGTTGTGCGGGCTTTGAGGATCGCAGTGCAACGGTAGGTGCTCCAAATGGTGCCTCAGGTCCTGATGGTATTGTTGATACCTACGGTCTGGTTCGTTTTGAGTTCGATGACTCAAATCCTGCGGAAAAACTGCTTGGAAGAATGAGTTTCTATAGACCGAATGTAGATAAATCATTCTCCTTTGCCTTCGCACGTGAGTTCCGTAATCCACTAAAGGGTGCTTCATATGCGGTATCCAATACTTTTGACCAGAGCGGAAACGGTTATCTGGTACCGAACTGGGTTGAGGTGATTAACTTTGGTACAAGAGATGGAAGTGGAAACTTGCACCTGAGTGCTCAGAGTTACACAGTTAAACTTTATGACCAGGCAGGTAAGCTTAAGTCCAATAGAAGGGTTACCTTGCAACCACTTGGTGAGTTTGACGTTCATGGTGGACACGAGTTTGTTGATGGCAATGGAAAAGTCATAGAAGGAGTATATCTGGTTGAGGTTATCCCTGATAATCCAAATGCGGAGTACTTCCTCTCTGTTCCAAGATACAGCTCAAGCGACCCTGCGGTTGAAGCGGTGGCGTACAACTATGCATTTGATATCTATGGTCAGAACGGTACTGATGAAACCATATATGCCCCTGTTGGTAACTTCCTTGAGGGAGTGTTTGGGGTAAGTGATAAGGTGTATGCTGATAACTGGGTGGAAGTTGCCTGTGTGTCCAATACTTCTTGTGACGTTTTGATCAGATATGTTCAATCAGACGGAGTTCAGGCAATACAGGAAGTCTTGACTCTCGCTCCAAAGTCGCAGCTTCACAGAAATGCGTCTGCTATCCTGAAAGTCCGATCAATTGGTTCGGTTCATGTGGTGCCGCTGAAAGGAAAAGTGATTGCACAGAGTCTGAGCTATGTTAACGGGTCTCAGAACAATTTGCAGACCGCTTTCGTGTCACCTGCCCGAGCGCCGGGAGGTCAGGTTCAGTCAGGTAGTATAAACACCTACCTTGGAATTCAGAATGTACTTAATACATTCTCCACTTCCAGTACTACCACGAGTGCAAACTATCTCCTTACTCCTTTTGGTTCAGGTGCCCCGGTAAGTGGCAGTATGGTTATCGGAGGAGAAAGTGTGAACTCTATGTCCATAAACGAGAACAGTGCACTGAATATCGGATATGATATTTATGGAGCACTGAGATTAAGCACGGCAAATCCTGGTTCAGTAAGTTCAGAGGTTCGTCGTGTAAGAATCCTTCCTAACGGGAATGTGGACTTTGTGATGCCAACCTTGGTGAAGTAAAAAGGGGGGTGAAGTAAAAGGGATAATTTTCGGGGGCAGTTTCTCGCTTGACTAAAGTTAAGTGAGAAACTGCCCCCGTGTCGTTTTGGTACTTTTATTTTAACATCGGTATATCACCCGGTAGCCCGTGCTGATACACTTTTACTGATTTTGTGGCAGAATCTCTTATAAACCACTCACCTGATGCATTCCTGTACACGGCAAGTTCTGCTGCCTGACTTCCCGGAGTAATCAATCTGCAACCGGGGGTATCACCGAGTGAACCAAATGTTGATACTTGAACTCCTCCTTCAGCGTTCACTCCGTACCAGTCAAGCATGTTCTTTTCATTGACTCGAACCATGTAGCGATCATCTCTGCCGGCTCCGTTTCTATCGCAGGCAAGAGGAGTATCTCCCGGCATTCCCCATGGTAGAGAGAGAAGGGGTGTGTCGTTAGCGTCTTTGATAGTCCAGAATCGTATTAGTTGCCAGATAGCAACAAATTGAGAAATACCATTTCCGGTAAAATCTCCAATAAGCGGGTCATTTGCAAATCCCCCGAGTTGTATTTGGCGAAAGCTGTTTGAATTACCATGTATGGCAGATGTCCTGTCATATCCACCTCCAGAAAGTAAGGTGTAGAACATTCCGACTGAAGGTCGGTACACTACAAGATCATGTATGCCATCCCCGTCAAAATCCCCAACAAGCGGTATGTCTCCGTTCAGTCCCCATTGCAGGGCTTGTAGTGAAGCATGTTTGGTGCTTGAGTTTCTAAAATACCAGGTACCATCTGCGGGTCGCCACACGGCAATATCTGCTTTTTTATCTCCGTCAAAATCCCCGATTAGTGGAACATCTCCGGGAAGCCCATGTTGAATCGCTATTCTTTTATCAGGGCTGAATTTTTCAGATGATGGAAGAATGTACCATGTACCGTTTGAAGGTCTCCATACGATAAGGTCACTGACTCCATCCCCATCAAAATCAGCATGTTGATATGATGAGTTTAATGAAAATGACCAGGAAGACCGGTTGGAGAAGAAAGACTGGTCTACTGAATGATGTGATACCACTAATTGTTCTCCGGTAGTGCTGCTGGTTGGTACAATTGAAGTAGTTTTCATTGCACCATGGTCAAATGAAGTGTTATTCACGTTTATTTTGTCAAAGTTAAAACGAATGCTTCCATTTGAATGAAGTACGAGCTGAAATCTAACTTCACGCTCTGGAGCACTGTGTTGTACGTAGAGGTAGGGGATGACTACCCATGTTATTGTTACCTTGTTTGATTCTTCATGCCACCAGACCCCTCCATGGGAAGAGTGTAGAGCGGGAAGGTAGTCATGGTGAGCAGCGCTGATACCTTCGTAAATGCCCGGGGCAAAATCAGGAGCGGTGGGAGCAGACTCATTATCCAGAAGAGGTAGTACTCTTCCGTTTGTAGAAACTGCAATCTTGTTGAAGCTGCGATCAAAAAATGGGAAGGAGAATGGAAGTTGTTTTGTGATGTATGCATCATCTGCCTGTGAGATTCGTACCCCCAGAGTTTCATTGTAGGCAAAAGGTAGTGATTTCTTGATATATGACTTTCCGGCGGGCAGGGGAGGAAGTGGGGTTGTTCTTTCCTTTAGTGCACGTGCCGCACTGAGCATACCACCGGTTCTTACCAGTCCATTTAATGAGCTGAGCGGTTTTGCGGAAGCCACGATACGATTTTTAAGTTGCTGCATGGACAGGTTCGGTTCTTTTGAAAGTAATAGTGCGGCAACTCCGCTTACAAAAGGTGCCGCCATGCTTGTCCCCGATTGAGAAGAGAAAGAGCCGTTTGTGAAGGTACTGAGAATGTTCACTCCGGGTGCGGCAATATGTACTTTGTTACGACCGTAATTGGAAAAGTTCGCCAGATTGCCATCTCTATCCAGTGCCGCAACCGATAGTACGTTATCGATATTGTAATTTGCGGGGTATGATCCCATAGTATCGTTATTGCGACCCTGATTTCCTGCCGCGGCAACAAACAGGATTCCGTTTTGATTTGCAGATTTGATGGCATTTTCAAGTGCCAGTGAATAGGTGTTTCCACCCCAGGAGTTGTTAAGAACTTTTATATTGACTCCTTTTTTCTTCATATTGATTGCATATTCGATAGTTTCTATGGCATCTGCCATGTTGCCGGTTCCGTCAGCTTTGAGAAATTTAAGAGCCATGATTTTGCTTTTCCAGGCTACCCCACTCACTCCAAATGCATTATTCCCCCGAGCGGCAATGATTCCGGCAACATGAGTTCCATGTCCGTTATCGTCGTATGGGTTTCCTGATTTGTTAGCCGCATTGTATCCATGGATGTCATCAATGATGCCGTTCCCATCGGAATCAACCCCATCTTTTTGTTCAAATGGGTTTACCCACATGTTATCTTTAAGATCAGGATGATCGTGCTGCACTCCTGTATCTATCACTCCGATAACTACTTCCTCTGAGCCGGTTGTAAGTCCCCAGGCTTCTGTAGCTTCGATATCAATTGCACTTGCAGTGGTGTTTTTAAGCCCCCACTGCTCGTTAAATCGTGAATCATTCGGAGTGGCGAGGGTGTGTACTGTAAAATTCGGTTCAAAAAATTCGATAATTCCAGCCGCAAGCAGTTCCTTGATGGTTTTAGTGTCAAGTTCTTTGAATGTCTGCTCTTCTACGAGGCTGCTTTTACTTGTTTCAAATTCTTTGAGTTGAAATAACCCGAGCTCATTTGAAATGATATATTTTTGGGCGGGTGTGAGGATGTCATGAAATTTTGTAAGATATTCTCCCTGAACAAAATCAGTTTCCGTGTAGGCGTTTTCTATGGGAAGAAAGACTAGCAGCAGTATAACACTACTGGTCTGGATTTTATTTGATTGAAGTACGAAAACACGAAAAAACGATACAACCGCTGAGAACAACCTTAGTAGCTTCATCCTGATACTGCCTTAGATAAAGTAAATAAACATCAAGACCTGATAACGATCTTACAGCTTGTATCGGTGCAGTTTGGGATTGGCTTTAGGAATTTTTCTTAGAAGGGTGAGAGTCGGGAAATGGTAAAATGTCCGTGGTTATTTGTACTTATCAGTCCTTATACTCATTTTCCAGCTCTGTCATTAATTTCATTTTCATTCTTTCCCTGACTCTTTTACTTGCTCCCTGGTACTGGTTTACCAGTGAGGGAGGGGCGGATGAAAAAATATTTGTGAGAACCTCTGTGTAGAGCTCCTTGTCTTCGGATTTAAATCTCCGGAGCTTGCTGCAAGAGGTGGTAAGTTTATTTTTTGCTATTACTGACACTCTTTTCTGTGATGCATAAAGTGCAACGGCATCAAGGTGTTTTGATACTTCCTGAAGAAACAGTTCAAGAGCTCCTTTTTTTCTTGCAAGTTCATTTCTAAGTTTGATTTTGGCGGTGACTTCTGCCATCTCACGAAGATTATCGGCAGAATATGGCTCAAAAAGAAAGCCATCCAGACCATTGAGCATGCTTTCAGCTACTATTTCGTTTTCCTGATGTTTGGTTTTCATTACATTTATGAAAGCCCACTCTTTGCCTCTTGGAGTTTTCTTTACCTTGGTGATAAAATCAGAAACATCTTCCCCACTAAAACGATACGAGACAGTGACAACATCAATCGCGTCGCTTCCATCTCCAAAATTGATCGCATCTTCGAGAGAGTTGCAGAAGAGAACTTTTTTAAAGCTGGGAAGAGCCATGGCGGTGTCCTTAAGCATGGATCTGCTTTTAGGATCCGGGTCAATAATCAGAATGTTATATCTGTCAAAACCTGCCATGTGCCAGCAACCATTCACTCTATATATCTATAGTTACAGGTAATATCGGAAACCTGAAACTATTTCTTGAGTGAAAAAAGGGCTATGTCCAGGTGTAAGTATTTAAAACGATTGACTCAAATGGCAACGGACATAAAATTTCAGCTAGAAAATCTTTTTTGAAAGCAGAAAAGCAAGAAAGTAGATACCCCCAAGAGCAATGAACACCCTTCCCCCGAATTGAACCACCTGATAGAAATCCCTTCTTGCCTGAGCTTTTTTTTCTTGTGCCAGGAGGCGTGGAGGTGAGTCAATGGTAAACTTGAGCCGCTGAAGAGGAGACAGTCGATCTTCGGGATTTACTGTTTTTAATCTGCCTTCAAGCTCTTTGACGATTTCATCATATTGCTCATATTTGAACTGACCAACCCAGAGGTTCCCGATGCCAAGGGCAAGCAGGAAAAAACACGGCACTAAAAATCTGGCTTTACTGGAAAGTGCTGTGTTCTGGTCTTCGTAAAGTGAATTCTGAGCTGATGACATATACTCATTTTCTAACACATTATTGCCTTGTCGCCACTCCCCTTCGCCCCTTACGGGTGCTTCGGGGGGGGGGATTTTTACTTAGCAATAATGCAACATTCAGTATATATTATAACAAAACGAAAGATTAAAAAAACAATTCATCACTATACTGGTATTTTTATGCACTACCAAGATAAAGAAAAATATAGGGACAGGGGCATTACTTCTCTTGGGACGCTGATATTTATTCTTATAATAGCCATACTTGTTTTTCTAGGCTCCCAGATCATTCCCTTTTACTATTCCTACTACGAGATTCAGGGGCTTATGCAGGCGCAGGCGGATAAAGCTTCAGAGTTGAGTGACAAGGAAATACTTCAGAACATACGCCAGGCAATCAAGCGCCTGAACATACCTGCTGACCCGGAAGAGGATTTGAGACTGAACCGTTTTAATGGGAAGGTGGTAATTGATCTATCTTATCAGGAAGTATTATATGTAGATTTTGGTAATGATTTTGATTATGATCTTTGGACGTTTCATTTTAATCCGAGAGGTGAGCGGTGACTATTTACTCCAGTATACTTGATGCTATCGGGAATACCCCTTTAATAGAACTGAACAAATGGGTTGATACGTCCAGGATGGCTCGTGTTCTCCTCAAGGCGGAGCAGCTTGAGCCAAGTGGTTCCTTAAAAGACCGGATGGCAAAAAAAATCATTGAGGATGCAGAGGTAAATGGCAGTCTGAAACCGGGTGGGGTAGTTATAGAGGCAACAGCCGGGAATACGGGTCTTTCTCTTGCTATGGTTTGTGCAGTGAAAGGTTACAAGACCATTTTTGTTATGCCGGATAAGTTCAGTGTTGAAAAAATCAATATGCTCAAGGCATATGGGTCTGAGATCGTTACCACTCCAACGAATGTTCCCGACGGTCACCCTGATTCATGGAGAGAGGTCGCAAAGAGGATCGCTGAAAGCACTCCCAATTCGATTTATATCGATCAGTTTTTTAATCAAACAAATGTTCAGGCGCATTATGAGACCACAGGTCGTGAACTGTGGGAGCAGACAAATGGAGAGATAGATGTTCTTATTGCCGGTGCGGGTTCCGGTGGAACTATATCCGGAGCGGGAAGATATTTGAAAGAACAAGCCGCCCGGGCTGGAAAAGAAGTCAGGATAATCCTGATGGATCCCGTGGGCAGCTCCTATTATGATGAGTACTATAAAAAAGGAAAGAGCCCCAAACAGGGCTGGAAGCTTGAGGGTATCGGGAATGATTTCGTTCCGGGAGCACTCGATCTTTCCATTGTGGATGAGGTGAGAAAAATCAGCGACAAGACCGCCTTTTTCTACGCAAGAAAACTGGCTCGGGAGCAGGGGCTTCTGGTTGGAGATACTTCCGGGGCAGGGGTAGGAGTGGCTCTTGAAGTAGCAAGAGAGCTTGGTGCCGGAAAAACGGTAGTATGCCTCCTTTGTGATTCGGGGAACCGTTATGTCTCAAAAATTTATAACGATGAGTGGATGAAATCCAATGGTTTTGGAACATTGGGATTTGAGTTGCATGAGGGTACGGTAGCAGATGTACTTTCTTTTAAAGGTTCAAGCGTGCTGTACGCAGACCCCGAGTCAAAAATCTCCGAGCTTGTTGAAATTATGAGTGATATGGGTATCTCCCAGTTACCTCTTAAAACTCTCTCAGGGGGTGAGCATCTTATGATACACGAGTCTGATATTATGGAGGCGTTACTCTCAGGTGCAAAGAGACCCGATGACAATATTACAGAGCTGGCTAAACCATTACAGGGAAAAGTCCGTATGGGAGATGATATTGCCATGGTAGAATCACTGCTTGATGCAAATAATGTTGCTGTAGTTGTAGACACAACCGACGCCATTTGCGGTATAATCAGTCGTATTGATATCGTCCGCTATCTCAGCGAGTCAAAAGCCTCAGCATGACCGCAGTCAGAAAGGTTGGTATTATTTTTAATCCCCGATCTGGTAAGGGTCGGGGTTCATCTCTTGCCTCTTCCATCTCTGTGTATTTGAGTTCCAAAAAACTTCGGGTCAGGTCTCGGGAGTCTTTAAGGAAATATCAGGAGAATGATATGCAGGGGTTTTTGTCAGAAAACGAGGTGCTTGTGATCGTTGGTGGTGACGGTACTTTCCGGGATACCATACCGTTTCTTGCATCTACCAATATTCCCGTTGTTCTTTTCCCTGCGGGAAATGAAAGTCTTGTGGCAAAACAATTTTCAGTAAGCACCTCGATTCCCGATCTCTATGAGAGAATCATGAGGTACCGGATTGAGAAACATTTTTTTTGTTTATGTAACGATATTCCGTTTTTTTTGATGGCAAGTGTCGGTTTTGATTCCGAGGTTGTAAAACGGGTTGATCAGATACGAACTAAAGAAAGCTCAAACTTGCTCTACTTCAGGGCTTTCCTGAAAGCGATTTTTTCTTACAGACAGCCTCGTATCACTATTCAAAGTCATCAAAAAGATGGTGATAGTAACCAACAGTTTTTCCCCACAAGCATTTCAGGTTCGTGTATCGTTGCTAATTCATCGATGTATGCCAGAAATTTTTTACCCGCCGCTGAAGCAAGTTCCGGACATGATGAATTTTTTGTGAGATTCTTTTTGGATGATAAGAATAAAGAAATTTTTAACTGGTTTCGTTCTGCTGTTTTTGGAACACCACTTTCCCTTGCTTCTACCCGACACCATTATCTGGGTGCGCTGAAATTTATAACAGACACGGCAATGCCTCTTCAGCTTGATGGAGATTATGCAGGTGACTTTTCTGAACTGACTTTCAAGAAATCAAACCAACAAATAGCATTTTTAGTATAAGTCTTATTTTCTTTTCAGATCAAGACGATAGTACCCGGTAGCTCTTGGGTTTGTTTCACTTTCTATGCTTTCACGTGTTTCATATGAAGAGAGATCATCGGGTGTATAGTCCGGATCATATTGTCTGTTATCCGCAATTGCGGAGCGTCTGTTCAGGAACATGATCAAGGCAACACACAGTATCCCGACAAACAACATAAACAGAATGATTCGCAGCAGTATTGTTCCAATCATGGTAGCCCCCTTTTGAGTGTTTACAGTACCTCCCCCTAGGTATTATATCTTCCCAAGTGACATCAGTGCTAGAATGGTTATTTTTTATAATAAAATCAGTAGGGTAGGCTTGCATCAATAAGAGCTCTATAGCGCTCGGCTTCAAACCCCACCACTATATTGTTACCTATTTTACTAAGAGGAATGCTTCCATGTACTTCGTAAAGTTGCATGGCTTGTGGATCTTTTTCCACATCGAATTTTTTGTACGCTATTTTTTCCTGAGTCAGGAAGCGTTCAAGCGCCTTGCAATGAGAGCACCACTCTGCAACATAAATTTCGACCAGAGCAGGGGTGGAGTTTTTACTCGTTTCATTTTTTGAAATATCTTCAGTAACAATAGGAAGCTCCGGAGCAGGCTCTCCCCCCGGAGTTCTATCATGGCGAGTTCTATCATGGCGAGTTTCTTCATGAGGAGTTCCGTCATACCCCTTTGCCGGGGGCAATCCCGAGTTCTGCACTCTCTTTCCCGGAACAGGTTTTTCCGGAACAGGACTCCTTATTTCAGGACTGGCTATTATTTCAGCAGGAGGCGTTATCTCGACACTGTTTGTTGCAGTCCTGCTTATTTCTGCACTGTCTATTTCAAGACTTTCTGTTTCAGTGCGTGCTGTTTCAGGATTGGGTATCGGGTCTTTATGGAGAGGCTTGGTTGTAGATTCCGATAGTGGACGGTCTCTCTGTACAGTTAATCTTCTGGCATCAGAAGGTGGAGAGATAATCTCGTATTGATTTGAGCTTAGAGAAGGACGGGAAGACTCTTTCTTTACTGAAGAGGATGACCTTGCTTCAAGTTCGGAAGAAACAAAAAAAGCTTTCTTTTGAAACTCTTCCGGTATTTTTTCAATATTGCTGTGACAACTGAGAGTCCCGCCGACACGGTAACAGAATTTACCCTCGGCGCCAGCTTCGGTGCAGAAAAAAGAGGAGATTATTACAAGTAGGGAAAGGGTAAGTAGTTTATTCATAGGCGCCAATACTACACTAAAATAAAGGTAATTAGCAATCATATCTACCAATTATTTTGCTCCAGTGACCAGTATTCAACGAGTTTGTTCAAGTTCCCAATCTCACTCAGAAACCGACTCGGTTCCGAAAATGAGTATCCCCCACCATACATTGAATATCCTCTTCCCCTGCCTTGAAAGGGGCATGAAAGGTAGAGGTTCTGTTCTGCCCTGGTACATGCCACATACAATAACCTTCTTTCTTCTTCGAGCTCCTTTTCCTGTCCCATTGCCCGGGAAGAGGGGATAAACCCGTCAAGAAGATTAAGGATAAAAACACTATGCCACTCAAGCCCTTTTGCGGAATGTATTGTGGATAGAGTGAGAGGCTCTTCGTCCTGCTTTTTTTGTGTTTCATCGGATACCGCCTTGGGGTCTGGTACTTCCAGTGAGAGATCATCAAGGAAGCTTTCTATGCTGTTATGTTTTTCAGACATCTGGGAAAGAGAAGAAAGATCATCAAGACGTTTCAGGTAGTCATCATGTTGTTTTTTTAGAATCGGGAGATAGTATTTCTTTATGATTTCAACAGCGTGAGCGGGGCTGTTATAAGAGGAGCGCACCTCAAGAAACATCTCTTTAAGCGCCTCAAGTGCGGCACTGTATTTTTTCTTTTTTGTCTGGGAGAGAGCTTCCAGTTCAGAACTTCCTTCGGTAATGACCCGCGTTAATTCCTGAGCAGTTTTTGCCCCGACCCCTTCATGCAGAAGCAGCAGACGATACCATGAAGTAGCGTCCCGATGGTTTACAGAGACTCTGATAAAAGCAAGTATGTCCTTTACATGAGCGGCTTCTATGAACTTGATACCCCCGAATTTCACAAATGGAATATTATAATGTTGCAGTTCGACTTCAAGCTCATTGGAGTGCCAGGCTGCTCTGAATAAAACGGCAATTCGATTCAGCTCGATACCTTCTTCTCTGAGTTCAAGAATCTTCTGTGCAATAAACCCCGCCTGCTCATGAACGGATTCAGGACGTACCAGGACTGGCTTTTGGCTTGATTCGAGTGATGAAAACAGTTGTTTCGGGTATTTCTCTTTTGCTGAGACGAGTATGGCATTTGCGAACTCAAGAACAGGCTGAGTGCTTCTATAGTTCTGTTCCAGAGATATGATTTTGCAGTCCGGGTATTTTTTAGGAAAATCCATAATATTTCTAAACTCAGCCCCCCGAAAGGAATACACACTCTGTGCGTCATCTCCAACTGCAAGAATATTATTATGAGATGATGCAAGGAGGGCACTGATCTCTGCCTGTATGTGATTTGTGTCCTGGAACTCATCAATCATTATATAGCGATACTCCTGAGAGAGTTTTCTACAAAGTTCCTTGTTACAGCTCAGGAGCATTTTTAATTCGATAAGGAGGTCATCGTAATCAAGTAGTGCCCGGGAGCGCTTCATTTTTTGAAATGAATCATAGAGATTTTTTATTACCGACGCCTCTTCATAGAAATCGGGAAACTCTTCAGAGATGATCGTTTCTATCGGGTTTCCTGTATTTACCGATTTGGAGAATATTTCCAGCAAGGTTTTTTTCTTGGGAAAGCGGGAGTCTGTTTTTGAAAGATTGAGCTCGGTTCTTAGAAGGTTAAGTAAGTCTTCTGCGTCACTTCGGTCAAGTATCGTAAAATTTGGTTCCAGTTCAGCCTGTTTTGCGTACCGACGCAGGATCGTGTTTGCAAACCCGTGAAAGGTACCGCCCCTGATTGAGCGACAACGCTCATCAAGTATGGTGGATGAACGCCGCAGCATCTCCTGAGCCGCTTTTTTGGTAAAGGTGAGTAGCAGTATTTGTTCAGGAGCTATGCCTTTTTCTATAAGATAGGCGACTCTGTAGATCAGGGTTCTGGTCTTCCCGCTACCTGCCCCGGCTATGCAGAGTACCGGACCTTCAGTGGTGGTGACCGCTTCGAGTTGTCTGGGATTCAGCTCGGAGGCATAGTCAATAGTGAAATCGGGAGGCAGTACTTTTTGAGCGGGTTTTATAATGTATGTTTTACTTACAGGTAAATCCATGGTGCAGGGTATCTCTTCTTTTACAATAATGATAGCAATCGAGCTGCCCGGTAGATACCTATAATACTCATTGCATCTTTTATTTCGCCATTTTCAATCATTTTTATTGCAGTATCAAAGCCTACGTTTTTAATTTGCAAGACCTCGGTGTCATCAGGTTTCTTTGATGTCTCAGTAAGATTTCTTGCAATGTATAGCAGTCCCCGTTCTGAAGAGTGACAGTTTGAAAGATGGATTTCATGACCCAGTTGACTGAATTCACCGGCAATCAGCCCAGCCTCTTCCTGTAGTTCTCTTTTTGCTGCATGTTCAGGTTCTTCCCCGGCTTCTACTCCTCCTTCAATGATTTCCCAGGAATATTCCTCCATGCAGTAACGATATTGCCCTACCAATACAATATCGTTATTTTTATGCAGTGCGACCACCCCGCTTGCAATTTTTGTCTCTACAACGCTATAAATTCCTTTTTCCCCATTAGGTTTTATGACCTGATCTTCACGAACACGGATCCATGGGTTCTTATAGATAAGGGATGAGTTAAGAGTAGTCCAGGGATTGGCTTCTGATTTATTGCTCATGTATTTTATGTGTATTATAGGATTTAATTCTTAAGTGTATCATTTATTTTCGATTCATCATGCAAAAAGATTTTCTTTATTGGAATAGCAAAGAACATAAAATTTTTCTTGAGTATTCTAAAGGAGTGTCATCCTGGAAGAGAAATTTTAAAAAGCTGATCTGGTCTTTCCATAAGGAGAACAGAAGAGATTTTCTTTGGCGTCGAAATATTTCTCCTTATCGGGTGCTTGTCTCGGAGTTTATGCTTCAGCAGACTCAGACAACTCGTGTAAGGGAGAAGTTCCCTGAGTTCATTAAAGCCTTTCCTTCACTCAAGTCCCTGGCAGAGGCATCACCTGCTGAAGTTCTTAAGCTCTGGTCGGGTTTGGGTTATAACAGAAGAGCAATATTCTTACACAACTCTGCTAAGATAATTAGAGACAGTTATAGAGGTCGGGTGCCTTTTGAGAGGGAGCTTTTACTTTCGCTCCCGGGTATTGGTGCTGGGACGGTATCTGCGATCAGAGTTTTTGCTTACAATCTTCCTGATGTGATCATAGAAACAAACATCAGGACGGTATATCGAAAGTTCTTTTTCCCCAAAGACACAAACATTTCTGATTCCAGTATTGCTCCTCTCATGGAAATGACCATGGACACTGCTAATCCCAGGGAGTGGTATTATGCCTTGACGGATTACGGGGTGTTTCTTAAGCAGAATGGGTATCAGGTAAACAGTGTCTTTAAGGGGTATCGACCTCAGACGAAATTTCAGGGTTCACGCAGACAGGTTCGTGGAGAGGTTTTACGTATCCTCATAACCGAAGGAAAGATTTCCAAACGTAAAATGTCTCTCCGGATGCAGTCTGAATTCAGCAGAAGCTCAGATGAGATTTTATCAATATGCATGGAGCTCGAAAAAGACGGTCTGATTACTATCAGAGATGGTAATCTTTTACTTGTTTCTTAGTGCCTCGACCCGAAAGTTTTTGCACTTTGAGGTATCGCTCGGCACCTGCACCATGAAGCGTAGCAGTGAAAACAGAGGGATTAATCCGGTAGTACCGTCTCTTCTATCATTGCAGCAAAGTAGGGGCTTGGACCTTGTGAGACATCTCTCATCATTTCGCCTGCTTCTTTTGTTTCTACAAGTACCCACTGCATCCTCGGAGTGCCATCTCGGCTTGGTTCAAGAAATTTTCTAACCACCAGGAACCCATCCTGAAAGGATGCTGTATGGATGCTCGCAAGTCGGTAGATGTGAAGTTCGTGTTTTTTTGATTTAGCCGCTCGTTCTGCTTTTGGTTTGATTGACTCTACATCCTCGGCAATGATCCAGTCTCCGGTGTTAACCGATGGGCATGCAAAGAACTCCTTCCCTCTCTCAAGACTTCTTTCTAGATCTTCTAGAAAATCAATTGCCATATTGCTTTACCTCGCTTAATTTTTTGGAACTTTATTACGTTATAAGTAGGTTTCGGGATTATCTGCCCGGGACTTAAGTGGTTTCTTTTAGTATTTCAAATATTTACGAGAAACTATGAGAGGGTTTATGGAGAGAGGCTGTTTTTCTGAAACCGAAAATTACAGAGGCAGCCCCACAAAGCCGGTAGTGATTCCTATAAATATCCGGTTTGACTGGAGGTCTTGTACCGGAATCCCGCGTTCTTGCATGGCTCCGGAAGATTTGGTGGACTGAACCGTATAGTTATAACCGAAGGTCAGAGCAGTGGCTTGTCCGATATGATAGTTCAGAGAGGCAGTGCCTTCAAAGCGGCTTATGTTTGGAGATAGTTCAGACTCATCTTCAAACTGTAAATAACTGCCACCAAGTACCAGTTTAAGATCATCCATCAGTGGTTCTGATAGGTTAATAAAGGTAACTCTGTTTATAAATCTTTGTCCATCTATGTTTGTGGTAAAACCTTGAGAGCCACCCAGGGTAAGAAGTGAGCCGGGGCGATATGCATAATTAATTGAGAGGAGATAGGTCAGTCCGGTATTTGAAGTTTGAGGATCTCTAAACTCGCTAGTCGTAGTTCCATCCGGGTTTGTAGTAATAACTTCAATGGGTAGAGGAGTATTTTTTAATTTAGAGTACCCCATACCAACGGCAGCATTCATAGACAATGTTTTACTATATGTGTACTTTACTGTTCCCTGTACCTCTCCATTTATTCTGTCTAATTGTGATGGGTCAAGGTCGACGTCACCAAAATCTCCGGGGTCAATAGCAGTAAAAATCTGTACCCCACCAGTTCCGACGATTCCAAGTGTCAAGCTGTCGTTAACCTTGTAATTCAGAGCTGAATCCCCCATATGAGAATGGAAATCAATACCCCCTTGTCTTACCAGACTGGGTCTGTTTCTCACGTCATTAAGACTGAACTCACCAAGAAATTTCTGATAACTCCCTATGTATCCGAGGTCATAGGTGAGATCTCTTGAAATCTCGACATTTCTTATACCGGTTTCACCGCTGAGAATGTAGTTTTGAGTTGTTTGGGTTGCGGTTGAGCTTGGTGCGGATACATTGTTTGAGGTTGAGTGTATACCGTTTCTGATAGTGAAGTGATATGGTCCTGGAAGGATGATGTCGGCAAGAGAAGTTTCCAGTTCTCCATCCAGGATGAGTCTGTCCTGTTCCGAGTATTTGTTAAATAGAATTACGCCTGCGGTGAAGTCATAGGATGAGTCTATGGTCTGTTGAAGAAAGGGAAGAGAGCCGGCAGCACCGGCAGTGATGTTGGTCAGAAAGTCGCTGTTGGGTTTTCCGTCAAAATTTTCAAAAACCAGACGACGAGGTGTTCCTCCGCTGCTTTGTTCGATAAGGTCGTCATTAAACAGCATTGGCACGGGTGGGGGTTTGGTATCTTCAAGGAAGACGTTATCATCGTAGACGGTCTGTACTCCAAGTGTAATCGATACCTGGGCAGAGGCGTTTGTACAGAACAGGCTGAGCAGGACAGCACTCAGTAGGGGAAACAGTGTAAAAGAGTTTTTTCTCATCTCGGGTACATATCCAAATAGAGCTGTTACAATTGTATCTATATGATGCTGAAAAAATTCAAGAAAGACCAATATTGTTTCAGAAAATGTAGCAGTATTTCCAATTAAAATCAGCAAAAAACCATTTAAATTCATCATGTTATAAACTGATCAAGTTTGTTTAAAACACTTAAAATCAAAGTATTTCCCGACTTACTATCTATAATAATTGAACTATTTTTATTGGCTACTAAATTAGTAAAGGATAAATGATGCTTATCCGATAATTTTTCTAGGAAGTTGAAGATGAAGTGAATGATCTTTTAAATAATGCAGGTTTACAAGAGGGAGTAGAAAATAGTGGTAGGAATAGAGCAAGCTGAAGTACCAACCTTTGCCTCTTCCAGAGGAAACCGGGAAGATTTGCGTCAACAACCAAATGCAAGAAGAATCGCCCTGAGAACGGCATTTGTCTCCCGATTCATTCTTCTTAGGGAATCAAGACGATCAAGGGCGCATCGTTTGATAGAAGCTATGAGCTGGGATGATTCAGCATCCGCCGAAGACCTTTATGATCTCTTCAGATCAGCTTTTTTGCAGAACGGGGATAAGCTCGAGCCTGTTGACCGTGATTTGAAACGGGCACTTTCTCATGCGTACTGTTCAATTGAACACTTTATGGGGCAGTACGTGAGCAGAAGTACCACCACTTTTATGGATGCCCTTGAAGACTACAAAAAAAGTAATAAACTGCTCTTTGGTGATGATGTAGATAAGGAAATCAAGTCAGTTGGCTGGAGAGTGCCATAGATGCTAGTATTGACTCATGTCTGAGGATACCGGCGAGTCCAAAAAGAGAAATTATGCAGTTGCGCTTCACTATGGCAAGGGTGATGATGCCCCTCGTATTCTTGCTGCCGGTCCCGGTGAGATAGCAAAAAGGATACTCGAGCTTGCAGAAGAGAACAGTATTCCGGTCGAGCGTGATGATTCACTGGTAGAGGTTCTTTCAAAGATTGAAGTTGGTGCTACGATTCCAATTGAATGTTACAAGGCGGTGGCAGAAATCTTTGCATTTCTTTTCAGGATGGATCTCTCCTGGAAGGAGAAGAAACTCGCAGAATTCCCCGAATTTCCCAAATCAAAATCCTAGTTTTTACAGCCTTTCTGAATATTTGAGACACCGTTTCCGGGTGGTTGTAACTACCGGAGAATGTGCTACTATGGGCACCGAAAGTATGTAATAACAACGTATTTATCTAAAAGTATTTAATTTTTTAGGAGCTATAGAACAGTTTGGAAACATCAACCGCAGAATCGGGTACTGCCCGGAATTCATCTCTTGGAAATGGAACTACCATGTCAAAATCTACTTCAAACGCTAAAGATTATAAAGTGAAGGATATCAATCTGGCTGCTCTTGGCAGGAAAGCGATTTCTCTTGCTGAAATAGAGATGCCTGGTCTTATGTCATTAAGAAAGGAGTATGGTGCAAGTAAACCTCTTACCGGTGCCCGTATTGCCGGCTGTCTTCATATGACTGTGGAAACGGCAGTACTTATTGAAACGCTTACCGCGCTTGGTGCCGAGGTGCGTTGGTCGAGTTGTAATATCTTTTCAACTCAGGATCACGCAGCCGCAGCCATTGCTGCAACAGGAGTACCTGTTTTTGCATGGAAGGGCATGTCGGAAGAAGAGTACTGGTGGTGTGTAGATCAGACCATTATGTTTGGAGACAAGCCGTTGAACATGATTCTTGATGACGGGGGAGATCTTACTGTACGTTGTCACGAAAAGTATCCTGAAATTATCAAGCAGGTCATAGGTATTTCCGAAGAGACGACTACAGGGGTACATCGTTTATATCAAATGGCGGAGCAGGGGATTCTCAAGTGTCCTGCGATTAATGTTAATGATTCCGTTACCAAGAGTAAATTTGATAATCTCTATGGTTGCAGGGAGTCTCTTGCGGACGGCATCAAGCGTGCTACTGATGTGATGGTTGCGGGTAAGGTCGTAGTGGTGGCTGGTTATGGAGATGTTGGAAAGGGTTGTGCTCATTCCATGAAGAGCCTTGGTGCTCGTGTCCTCGTCACTGAAATTGACCCGATCATTGCGCTACAAGCTGCAATGGAGGGTTATGAAGTAACCACTATGGAAAAAGCAGCACCCGTTGGAGATATCTTCGTTACTGCCACTGGTTGTTGTGACGTGATAACTTCCAAACATCTTACCCAGATGAAAGATCACGCCATTGTGTGTAACATTGGTCACTTCGATTCCGAGATTGAAGCAAACTGGCTTCTAAACAACCCTGAAGTAAAAATAGAAGAGATCAAGCCTCAGGTTGACAAGTGCACTCTTCCAAACGGAAACAGTATTCTACTTCTCGCAAGTGGAAGACTGGTAAACCTCGGCTGTGCCACCGGACACCCTGCCTTCGTAATGTCCTGTTCCTTCACCAACCAGGTAATGGCTCAAATAGCCCTCTGGACTGAAAAGGAAAAGTTCACCCTCGGAGTCCACGTCCTCCCAAAAGAGCTGGACGAAAAAGTAGCAAGCTTGCACCTGAATAAACTCGGAGTAGAACTAACAAAACTCACTCCAAAGCAAGCTGAATATCTTGGTATTAATCCGAAAGGACCATACAAGCCTAATCACTACAGATATTAGGACTTTATTCCTCTTATTTCTTCTAAAAAGCCTGTGCATTTCGCACAGGCTTTTTTTGTTTACTGTAGAGCCTATTGTATAGTGAGAATGTTTCCAGATGCTCTCATTGAACGTGCTGGAAAAGGGATTTTTCGAGTGCCGCATTCATTTCCTGTGAACGCCTTGTTTATGCGAACATATTAACTGAAAATCTTTTTATATATTTATTATGAAGAAAACAGTAAACTTACTTTTAGTCTTTATATCCCTATTACTACTCAGCGCATGCAGTCCTAAGATGCGTTTTGCTCCGGGTGAGATTCCTCCTCCTCTTGTTCCTGCAAAAGAACTAAAGCAAGACGCAGAAAAATATGTTGCTGCTCACATTGAAGAAGGTAATTTTAGAAAAGTAACTTCTGGTCCAAAATATTTACGGGTGAAGAACATGGTTGAGAGGATGAGTAAATCAGCGGGCTATCCACCAAACACTTTTCCGACACACGTAGTGGATGCCGGTGATTTTGTTAATGCGGCAGCTTTTAATGGCTCATCTATTGTTGTGTATACTGGTCTTTTAGATAAAGTTCCCTCTGATGATGAGCTGGCAGCGGTGGTGGGTCATGAGATCGGACATATTATGGCAGAGCACTATAAGGATGCGGCGGAGGAGAAACAGCGTGCCGCAGCAGTAGGGGTCGGAGCTTCAATTTTAGGAACCATAGTTGATGTGGCAACTACCGCTGCCGGTTATGGATCAGTGGCTGGCATTGCCGGAAGTGTGGCAGAAAGTGGTGGAGGGGCTTTGGCGTATGGTGCATTTGTAGGCTCTTTTAGCAGGACTCAAGAATATGAGGCTGACCACATTGGGATAATCTTAATGGCAAAAGCTGGTTACGACCCTCACGGAGCAATCAGATTTTGGCAACGTGCCGCTGAGGTTTTTGGTTCATCAAACTCTTCTGTCGGCGCCTTTTTCAGCACTCACCCTGCATCTTCTGACAGAATGAAAAGCCTGGAAGAAGCGTTGCCCATAGCTTTATCTCACGCAGGGAAATAAGGCTAAGAAGTAAGTAATGTTGGGATAGTGAGTCTGCTGCAAAGCCCAAACTATTTTTTTTTCAAACAGTGATACGCCTCAAGTGCTTCTTCTCGAGTTTCTTTTAAATCACAGATTGGATAAGGGTATGTTTTGCCCAATGTGATGTTTGCAGAAGTGAGGGTCTCTGCTGGTGCCTGCCAGGGGTGGTGAATCCATTTGTCTGGTAGTTCTTTAAGTTCTGGAATCCAGGTGCGTATGTAAAGACCTTGAGGATCGAACTTCTGGCTCTGTGATACGGGGTTGAAAATTCTGAAGTAGGGAGCTGCATCTGCTCCTGAACCTGCAATCCATTGCCAGCCAAGAGTATTGTTTGCAAGGTCTGCATCAAGGAGTGTATCCCAGAACCATTTTGCACCTTCCAGCCAGTGAATCTGAAGGTTTTTTACGAGGAAGGAACCCACGAGCATTCGCACCCGATTATGCATGGTGCCCGTAGTCCAAAGCTCACGCATGCCTGCATCTACAATAGGAATCCCGGTCTGCCCTTTCTGCCAGGCAGAGAGATGTCCTTTGTTTTTCTTCCATGGGAATTTTTCAAATTCTTTTTTAAGGGGTTTATGATCTGTGTGAGGGAAATGATAGAGCAGGTGATGAGCAAAATCACGCCAGCCAAGCTGTCTGAGAAAAGGTTCTACTGAATTAATATCAGAAGATTTAAATGCATCTTTAATCTTTCTCCATATTCCAATCGCAGTAATCTGCCCAAAATGAAGATATGGTGACATATGGGAAGTGGCTTTCTTATAGGGAAAATCTCTTTCAGATTTGTATTCTTCAATCGTACGCAGAACAAATTCAGATATACTGTCCCATGCACCCTTTTCAGTAGGTTTCCAAAGGTTGTAGAACTCTCTATCCCAGGCAATGTCAGGAAGGAGGTTTAGAGCAGTTATTTTTTCAGATGATATGGAACGTGCTGGAGGAGGTAGTTTTTTAAGTATAGGTAAAGAGTCCGGAATATTTATTTCTCTGGAAAGTGCTTTCCAAAATGGAGTGAATACTTGATATGCGGTGCCACTACTGTTTTTAATCTCCCAGGGTTCTTTAAGAAGAGAGCCTGGGAAAGAAAATACAGCAATATTTTTTTCAACAAGTTTCTTTTTTATTTCACTGTCTCTTTTAATGGTAGCAGGGTCGTAAAGACGATTCCAGTACACTCGATTAGTAGATGTTTCAGAAATAAGTGATTGAAGTACGTTGATACTCCTGCCTCTCCTGAGTATTAACTGGGAACCCAGCTTTTCGAGAGAAGACCCAAGATCCTCAAGTGCATGATGAAGCCACCACCCGGAAGCAGCCCCGGGTTCCCAGGGATGTTCCTCTTCCGGAGAGTGTATATAGAGACAAAGCAGAACGTCAGATTCCCTCGCTGCCAAGATCAGTGCCTCATTATCTTTTATTCGTAAATCTCTCCTGAACCAGAAAATAGAATGTATTTTATTCGATATAGTCATTTAGGGAGGTTTTATAGAAAATTAATAATTTTAATATCTTACTTATTTGAATGAGAAAAAATGTTCGGGCATAATATTATTGGACATTTTGTGCGTTTATGTATTCATAACACAACTGTGAATTAAAATGGGGGATAATAGCAGCTGATAAAAGCAGCACAAGATCTTGATACCAACAATATGGCTCATACACGTTTAATTTTATTTTTCTGGATTTTTTCAATACTTTTCTCATTTGAAGGGGTTTTAGCCGATGCCAGAGTGGATGGCTTCTTTAAAGAAGACATGGTCACACAAGGTATGTTTGATGACCATCGCCACATCAGAGAGATTCAACCTGAATCTTCAAGAAGAGATTCTTTTTTCATCACTCGGGAAGAAAGGCGACGAAACCCCGAGCGGGCTCCAAGTAATTCTATTCAGATGGAACGATCTCCCGCCATTCGTGTCAGCCAATATCCGGTACTGAGATACCCTGTATTGCCATCCGGCTTATGGCTACCGGGTGTACACTATAGCCCCCAAAGGCTTAAAGAAGATAGAATTAAGAACTCTCAAACGTCCCAACAGACACCCCCGGCTCCTTCCTCTCCTCCAATTGCTCCCCCAGTTCTCGAATCAGGAGACTCCTTTGATGTGAGCGAGAAATACGAACTGGAAGGTTTTGATTTTGAACCTGAGTTGTAGATAAAGAATATATCTCTAAAGATGTAGCGAGCATATTTGGTGATAGATAACAGTAGTAGTAAGCAGATTTAATTCTGCTCTTCCCCCACCCGAAGTTACCTACGAAAGTTATTAGCACTGAGGGGTTGATCACCAGCTACTGGAAAAAACGTAAGTGTAGAGGTGAGTTAATTCAAGTGGTTAGTTGTTGCATTAAGAAGGTCTTGAGAATAGTCATGGACTGATATAAACATTTAGGGGGTGAGTGAGTATAGTGTTATCCTTTAATGTCACATCATATCATTATTCCATAATAATACATACAAGTTCTTTCAAATAAGATCAAAAGATTGACTATAAGGGTAAACATACATTCGCTTTTTTCCATCGAGATTGACTCGATGGGAAAAAGTGTTGTGGCTTTATTAGGTTTTGATCTTATCACCTCCCTACTAGACCATTCCGGTATAGTAGGGAGGTGATGAGCGGAAAGAACAGTTTTTTCGGTCACCTCCATCTTTCTTTATTTCTTTATGGAGGAAAAAATGGAAAATCCAGATCCTCGGTTTGGAGTCGTCAATCGGCTTCTGATTTCCCTGAAGTCCATTCTCGCGGAACTTCGCCAGAACAGTGAACAAAGCGTGGGAACGCTTGTCTGTGCAGGTCTCAGGCACAAAGAGGCATACTACCAATGGGAGATTATGCACCTGTTAAACGATTTGTGTGCATCGACCAAAGCTAATCCCTATTTGACCTCACTGCCACCCGAGCTTCCTTTGGATGTCAAGGAAGCAGTGAGGGAAGCGATTCCGGTTCTGATCGAAAAGATCTCAAACCAGGATTCAGATCGGAATTTACGGATTAAGGCCATTTTAACTTTGGAGATGGTCGGTGGTCTTGATCACGAGAACACCATCCCAGCGTTGGTTGAGGCGTTCAAGACTGACAACCACGACGACGGTTGGAGACTGCTCGAAAAAAAGGCGAAGTGGTACCTGGTCAAGATCGGCAATTCCGAAGTCGTCTCGGCACTGTCTGAGGTGTTTTTTAATACCCCGTCCAAATGTCAATCTGCAGCGGAGGCTTTGGCTGAAATCGGCGGTTCCGAGATTGTTTTAATGCTAACTGAAGCACTTAACAAACAGGAAGTCGAAGACAGTGCCATTGATGCTTTGGGCATAATCGGTCCGGATGCCAAGGATGCTGTTCCGGCACTAATCGAGGTGCTCAAGGACAAGAATCGGACGTATGTTTCTCGAAGAAACGCAGCATCGGCATTGGGTCGTATCGGTCCAGATGCCGAGGCTAGTGTCCCAACACTGCTCGAAGTGTCAAAGGATAGCTCCGAAGCTCCGAACCTCCGTGAGGTCGCCAAGAATGCTTTGATTAGTATTGGCTAGATGGACATTTGAAACTGCACCACCTAAGGCGTTGAACGTGCACAACAACTGAGATCGGCGGGTTGTTTTGGTTTTAAAGCCACAACTACCCGTCACTTTTTGAAATCTGGAACAGTCTCAAAATACATATTTCTATAGTCCGGCCGTCATCACAGAGCTGTGTTGACGAATTGGAATGGGAGCTTTACCCGGTGCGCTTTGACGTTCTCAGCCTTACGACTGAAGCCCAAATGCAAAGGTTCAGGCTAATTCCATAAATCCTTATTATGCCAGCTATGCCAATTTCATTCATAACTTCTTACGTAACAAAACTAATTTCTTGAATGTACAATTAAACAATGATACTCTATCAGCATCTCTTTTTCTACTAATATGAAAACATACCCTCTACATTCTTTTCTCCAACTTATGCAGATTATGGAGCATACGTTTCTCTATAAACTCAGACAAAAAAATCCCGATATAAGTGAGGAATCAATGCAGGAAGAATTAAAAAAATGGTATATGCAGAGACCTGAAGCTGAGCACGGTGATGGAGATGGTATTCCTGGTGATATTTCAAGGTTTCGTACATGAGCTTCCAAAACCTGGGTGATGCAATACAAAAAGTTGTTTTATGGCTTAATGAAAATGATGTTCACTATGCTCTGGTTGGAGCCCTTGCTGTTTCGTTTCGAACCATTGAAAGAGCTTTATAATTGAAAATTTAAATAATCCCGATCAGTTTACTCAACCTCTAACAATTGCTATGCTGGGCATGATATAACCTGAATGTAAGCATATAGAATTACTATGAAACTTGAATTTGAAAAAGAAGGTGTCTTTGAGGGTCAGGAAGGTATTGTATTGGGGGATGTGCTTGCTACGCTTACATTGGAAGAAAAGAAGACACCGATTGGGATTGCCCTTAATAAGAATACGCTTATTGATCTTCAAACAAAGGTTCTTGAGGGAGGAAGTGCCAGAGTGCTTTACCTTGAGGATGATTCTCCTGAGGTTCGTTTGTTTTATCGGCATAGTTTTTCACACGTTCTTGCCCAGGCAGTAAGAAGACTTTTTCCCGGAGCGAAGCTTGCCATTGGTCCTGCTATTGATAACGGATTCTATTACGACTTTGATGTTGAGAAACCTTTTACTCCTGAAGATCTAAAAGCCATTTCAGAAGAAATGAAAAAGATCATTAAGGAAGGCTATGCTTTTGTTCGAAAAGAAGTTTCTCCTGATGAAGCAATGGCTATGATCGAAAATATGCAGGAGCCGTATAAACGGGAACTTCTTGAAGATATCAAAGGAAGAGGGGAGAATATCAGTTTCTACGAAGATGGAGATTTTCTTGATCTTTGTGCCGGTCCTCATGTTCCCAGTACAAAAGCTGTAAGGAATTTTAAACTTCTCGAGGTGGCAGGTGCGTACTGGAGAGGTAATGAAAATAATAAAATGCTTCAGCGGATTTATGGTACTGCCTTTCTTGATAAGGAAGGACTGAACACCTATATAAAACAGCTTGAAGAAGCAAAGAAGCGAGATCACAGGAAGCTCGGTAAAGAACTTGATCTTTACAGTACACACCCTGATTCAGTTGGTGGAGGTCTTATCCTCTGGCATCCAAAAGGAGGGCTGATACGATATCTTATCGAAGAGCACTGCAAGAAGAAGCATCTTGATTCTGGATATGACTTTGTCATTTCTCCTCACGTGGGACGGGCTACACTTTGGCAGACCAGTGGACACCTGGATTTTTATAAAGAAGGTATGTACTCCCCGATTGATATCGAAGGGCAGGAATACTACCTCAAGCCTATGAACTGTCCATTTCATGTAAAGATTTTTGATTCAAGGATGCGCTCCTATCGTGATCTTCCTCTTCGTTTTGCTGAGTGGGGTACGGTGTATCGTTTTGAAAGAAGTGGGACGCTTCATGGTTTGACAAGGGTACGTGGGTTTACACAGGATGATGCACATTTGTTCTGCCGTCCTGATCAGATGCCAGCAGAAATTGATCGTGTAATTAACTTCTCCCTTAACCTTTTAAGGGATTTTGGCTTCAGTGAATTTAATATCAAGCTCAGTACTCGTCCTGAAAAGCGAGTAGGGGAGGAGGAAAGGTGGGATGCCGCTGAGGATGCCTTGAGAGATGCACTGGAAAGAAGTGGTATTCCTTTTATAGTGAACGAAGGGGATGGTGCATTCTATGGTCCAAAGATTGATCTTTGTGTAAAAGATGCCGTAGGTCGTGAGTGGCAGCTTAGCACGATTCAGTTTGATTTTAATTTACCTGAGCGTTTTGATATTTCTTATATTGGAGATGATGGTAAACAGCATCGCCCCTACATGCTTCATCGGGCACTTTTAGGTTCATTGGAGCGTTTCTTTGGCGTGCTGATCGAACATTATGGAGGCGCATTCCCGCTGTGGCTTTCACCTGAGCAGGTTCGTATCCTTCCCGTATCTGAAAAGCATGTTGAGTTTAGTGAAGAGATTCTTGGAATACTTTCTCAGAACAAATTCAGGGCTTCAGTTGATTCAAGCTCAAATACACTCAGCTACCGGGTACGCCAGGCACAAGCTGAAAAAATTCCTTATGTATTTGTAATTGGAGATAAGGAGATTGAATCAAGCTCAGTTGCGGTACGAAAGCGGGGTGGTGAGGATCTTGGGTCTAAGAGAGTGCAGGAAGTTTTGTTGTTTTTAAAAGAAATTTCGGACGAAAAGTTATAAATAAATGGAGTTGATGCAATGAAAAAAGTTATGTCTATTATTCTTTCTTTGATATTCGTAATTCCTCAATCAGGATGCTCGTTGTTTGTCAGTTCTCAGCAAGCTTTTCAAGTTACCACAAGTGAAGCGGATGCTGATATTTTTATAAACGGAATATACGCAGGGAAAGGAAGCGCCAATATGAGAGTGAGAAGAGACGAGTCTGTATCGGTGCTTGCAAGAAAAGAAGGTTTTAAACCCGCAACGGATACAGTTAATCCAAAAATGAGCATGGTTGGAGTTTTGGATATTATTGGTGGTGCAATATTTCTCGTACCATTTATAGGATTGGCTTCGTCGGGATCTAGGGAGTTAGGTCAATCAAACACGGTATTACACATGGAGAGGGAGTAGGGTTATACTTTTCTCTTTTGCTGTAGTGTTTTTTCTAAGCAATACCAGAAGTTTATTGCAGCAGTTTGCCTTTTCTAGTTCTATGTTTTTGGTACTGGCGTCTTTCGGATATTTTCAGGAGTTCGTTGTATGAATATACTCCTGTTCGTCCCCCGGTATCTATAATCCATATACGGTCATTACCATCAATACCAATCATATTGATGCGGTCTGAGAACAGACCTTTTTCTTTTGTGGTGATGTAGAGATTGTTGCCTTTAATCCAGCTTATGCCGGGAAGAAAATAGCCATGCCCCATCCAGATTCTGTTATAGTGATCTTTTGTTATATTTTCGATTATAGATCTGGTGAAACCCTCTCGTGGTCCCTGGGTTAGAACTTCAGCAGAAGGTGATATTCGAGTAAATCCCCGGGAACTTGCAAGGAGTATTTCTTCTTCATCAGCTTCAATTTCAGCAATCCCAAAAGAATTCAAGCCCTCACCTGTTCCAAAATGAGCCCAGCCACGTGTGGTGAGTATGTGAAGTGGTTGATACTCCTTAGGTGTTTCAGTCTCCCCTCGGGGGTTTTGAATCCTGCTGGCAATCCAGATATTCCCTTTGGAGTCCTCTGTAATATCTGAAATGAAATCTTCCTTAAGTTCTTTCTTTTCAGGAAATTCCCATTTTTCATCCTCCTCCCTGAAGAATAAACCATGCTTGGTGGCAAGAAATATCCGTTCTTTAGAGTCGAGAAAAATTTTAGTAGTCTGATCGACAGGAATCTGTTCGGGAATTTTTATTATTTCACGGGAGTTTCTTTTGTGAATGCTGAGCTCCCATCCATTAAGGAGCAGTGTGAGCCCATCAGGGCGAATTGTGCCAATCCCTGAGGGGCATACAAGAACTCCTTTTGCAAAGATATATGTTCTGCCATCTATAACAGCCCTTGAAATATGACCTGAAAAATTGCTCCCTTTAATAAGATCGTCATATGCGTCACAGGCTTTTGTATAGTTCTTAACAAAAGATTCGTCCTGAGTTTCTCCTCTTGATTGCTTTATTATCCATTTGTACACAGAAACAAGATTACCTTGATAAACCAGAGGAACTTTTTGAGCTATCCACAAGGTTCCAGAGTTATCAAGATGTGCATCTGCAATTGTATGGGTAATACGCTCCTTTGTGGAAAACGTTTTCCTTCCCAAATAAGCGATCAGTGAACCACTTCTACTTAAAATTATCCCTTTAGAGTCATCAATGGGAAATATTTTTTGAACTGAGATGTCTTCAGCAAATCTTTTTAAGGGATAGCCCTGTTTGGAAAGCATGAGTACGCCTTGTTTGGTTCCAAGAAATATATTGTTACCATAAGTGCTCACTTCCCCAAGGGGAACATCCTCCCGAAATGGTTTAAAATGTTCAGTAAAAGATTTTTCCGGGAAAGGTATCTGGTAAAGATTGTAATTGCTTGAGACGAGTAAAGAGGTATCAGTTTTAGCGATATTTTTTATGCTGAGCCCCTTTGCATCACCTATGGTTAAAAACCTGTTAAATGCAGCATCCCATTGATATAAACCATTGCCACCAATAAAAGGTGACCCAAAACCCTCTTCGATGGTAGTTATTTGAGCATTTGAGAATTGTGGACCACCTGCGAGCGCCTTCCATTCTAACTGTGGTCGATATGCGATCTGACCATTACTGAAGCCAACCCATAGAACTGTTCCATTAACCAGAGAAATATGACTGATTGGAGGTAAGACTTCGCCCGTGTCAAGTTCATATATTGAGGGAGAAAGGATTTCTCTGATTTCCTGCCCTGAAGATTTTTTAGAGAGTTTCAGAATACGTTTTTCTTCTGCCAGGAATATATCTCCTTCCTTGTCTGAGGAAATAGAAATAATTCTGTTTTTTGAAACCGGTACAGACGTGAATGCCCCAATAGTTACTCTTTCCTGGGTGATCTCTTGTTTCTTATTTTCATGAACTGAATCAGAGGGTACAGGCTCTTCCTTTTCTTTAATATCCTCGGCATCTTCAGCCCCGGAAGTATCTTCTGAATGATTCTCCTCGGAAGGTTTAAAGAGCTGAAGTTCCTTTTCTATCTCCGTCTCATCAACCAGACTGGACTTATTTTCAAATACTTTTAGAAGGTCTTTATCTTCTTTTTTTGAATCACCACCACAAGCAATGATGCACATGCAAACTACACTACACACTGCCCCCTGAATAAACGATAAAAACCCTGACGATGCTTTTTTTGCTCTAACTTTTCTCATGATTCATTATTACGTTTGGTTTTAGTATCAAAAAAAACAAGATATAAATATTATGAATGAAATTATTGATGTAATATCATACTGATATCTTTTATGTAACATAGTTTTTTTATGAGGAAACTACATCTTTTCTTGACAAGGGGTAAGTAAAAGATGTTCAGTATAGCATGAAAAGGAATCCGTTTGTTGTTTTCGGTGCCTTTTGTTGAATGAAATGAAAGTTAAAATCAGGAGAATAAACATTATGACGAAGAAACTTCTTCTCGTCTCGGCGGTAATGCTCGCACCACTAGGCTCAGCGTTTGCAGATAACGTAGGTGGTTGTGGTTGGGGTTCAAAGCTTTTCTCAGGTCAGAAAGGTATTGTGCCACAAGTGCTTGCTGTAACTACTAATGGAACATCAGGAAGCCAGACATTTGGTATTACTACAGGTACCTCCGGTTGTACTCAGGATGGAGTAGTATCTTCAAACTGGAAAACTGCAATGTTCATCGGTAACAATATGAACAAGCTTGCAAGAGATATGTCTGTTGGCAGTGGTGAGGCGCTTGATTCACTTGCTTCGCTTTTAAATGTTTCTGCAGAAGACAAGGCTGACTTCAGTGCTACGCTTCAGTCACAGTTCTCTTCAGTGTTTACTTCTGAAGAAATTCAGTCTGAAGAAGTTGCTGCAAACTTGAAGCAAGTACTTGCCTCATCTGCAAATCTTTCAATCTACGCTGCAAACGTCTAGTTTTTGCCGCTCTAATTGAAAGTAGTAAAGGGCGTCAGTGTGTATGGCGCCCTTTTTTGTGGGTTGCCCCTGCGAGGTTATGAAGTACAAGATTATATTATTCTATCTTTTTTGCATTACCGGTGTTCTTGCTGAAAACTCTCCGATTGCAGATACAGGATTTCCTGTTATCGCAGAAGCTCGGGATTTGAAACTTCATCAGGAAAAAGACTGGAGGTTTCTTCTTCAGTACTGGAACAATATTTTTCGCGTCACTACCAGTAGAGTTGACGATCCCGGGTATTTTCTTTCAAAAAGTGGCAAGGGAGACCCTGAAGCAGAACTTCTTGCAACCCTTGAAGCTTTTCTCACTCATCAGGATGAAGATTCTGATGATAACCCTCAGTGTAAATATCCAGCCCGTTTTCTCTGGTTGAATAAAAAGCTTAATCTTCTTGATCGGGGAATTGTAAAAAGAGCTCCCTGTAAGAGATATACTGAATGGAAAGAATCTCTGGCGGTTGAGAAAATTTATCTTGTTTTCCCCGCGGCATATCTTAATAATCCGGCTTCCATGTTTGGGCATACCTTGTTTCGACTGGACTCTGAAAAGAGTAAAAATAATCCACTGCTTTCATATGCAGCAAATTTTGGTGCGGCAACAGGTGCGGACGGTGGGGTCTTGTTTGCAGTAAAAGGACTTCTTGGAGGCTACCCGGCAAGTTTCTCGGTTGAGCCATATTATGAAACGGTGAAGCGCTACGGTGATATTGAACATCGGGATATCTGGGAATATGAATTGCTGCTCAGTTCTGATGAGATTGAACGATTTCTCTCGCTCTTATGGGAGCTCGGCAATATCTATTTTGATTACTATTTCTTTGATGAAAATTGTTCGTTCTACGTGCTCGCACTTCTTGATTTTGTTCGTCCTGAACTTGAACTACTTTCAGAATTTACTTACTGGGTAATCCCTTCAGATACGCTTAAGGTGATTACTTCGAAAGAAGGTCTTATTGGTGAAAAAAAATATCGCCCTTCACTCTCTACAAGATTAACAGTAGCGGCTGAAGCGCTTGATACCGTATCTTTACGTTCAGCAAAGATGCTTGCAAAAGGAGAGGGGAAAGAACCTGACTTACCTTCTTCAGAAAATGAAAAGAACGCCCGCGTACTTGAATTCAGTTATGACTATCTTGAATTTCTAAGTTCCAAAGGAAAACTCACTGAAGAAGAAAGCAGAAAGAGAGCAAGAAGTATCCTTTCAAAAAGAAGTACCTTGCCTCCTCTTGAGGGGCTTTTCATTGATGAACCAGATGCAGCACCCGAAGATACACATCCTTCCGGAAGGGTACTTGTTACAGGTGGAGGAAGAGAAAGAACCGCTTTTTATCAACTTTCGATTAAACCAGCATACCATGACGCACTTGATATTCCAAACGGTTTTAAAGAAGGAGCCGCAATAGATTTTTTTCATGGAAGTTTCAGACACTACGAAGAGGGAAGACTTGTAGTGCAGTCGTTTTACCCTGTCGCTATTGAGTCATACACTCCCTGGAGTAAAGTATTCAGTCCGATTTCCTGGGACGTATCTTCAGGGCTTTTTAGAGAATTTGTCCCCAAATCACACAGGAAAAATATTGAAGGAAGTCTTGGTGGTTTTTTGGAAACAAGTGGAGGAGTTACCCTGTCTTTATTTTCTTCTTTTACTCTTAGTGCACTTGCCACAGTGCGGGGAACCGTTGTTCCTGCATATCATTCAGAGGATTATGCCCTCGGAGCTGGTCCAAAGCTTAGACTTCATGCTCCACTCTCGGACAGGCTGCGATGGGTTACTGAAGGAACACTGATAAGATACCCCCTTGGCGAAACGCATACTTTTTTACGTTCACGAAGCGAACTCCAGTTTGACCTTGTTAAAGAAGTGTTTTTTCGAGCCGGTGTGGGGTATGAGCGGAGTTTTAATATTGATGTAAGAGAGTCCAGTGTCGGGTTTGGATGGCATTTTTAATACGGTACTTTTAATGAATAAGGGATATTTTTTTCTTATTGTCCTGTCACTTTTTGCCCTTTGTTCATGCGAGCGGATTTTTTTCTATCCCATGAAGGAGATGGTGTTTGACCCTGGAAGCGTAGGAATTGAATATGCTTCTCATCGGGTGCCGGTACATGAATCAGAACATGTATATATCTGGGAGTTATATCCCAAAGGGGAAGAGCAGGGAACGATCGTACATTTTCATGGTAATGCAGAAAACATCAGTACACATATTGGCTCGGTGGCTTGGCTTTCAGAGGAAGGGTATCGGGTGTTTCTTATGGACTATCGTGGTTTTGGCGGCTCTGATGGAGTTGCCACGGTAAGAAATGCAGTAATGGATATAAGGAAGACCCTTGAGTGGGTTCAGGCACGAGATAATCTGAGGAGACCTTTAGTGGTGTTTGCTCAAAGTATTGGAGCATCGCTCTCATTGTACGCAGCTTCTGATATTAAGTATCGAAATATCTCTGATGCCATGATTTTTGAAAGTCCGTTTCTATCGTATAGAAAAATTGCACGAGAAAAAATGGAAGATACTATCGTCTTATATCCTTTTTCCTGGTTTCTTTCGTTCCTCTTTACTTCGTGTTGCAGTCCTCTTGAGGGGGGAAAGACCCTGGATGGTATTCCGCTAAGGATGATTCTTATAGAAGATGATAAAGTGGTTGGGGCATATCATAGCAGGGCTCTTTTTGAAGCAATTCCTTCCGATGACAAGAAATTATGGGTAGTACCGGAAGGGGGGCACAATTCCTTTATGAGTAAAAGTGAAAATAGAAGGAAAGTGCTTGATTTTATTAAATCTTTACCTGCGGACTAAGCGCACGGAGCAGGTAACAAGCAGCATAACAGTATCAGGGACGTGTAATATTATCACAGCTTCTTGAGGACACCACTTGAAGACGCGACTTGAAGATGCAAAATTATTAATCAAGACAGATGCCAGAATCTGGGCTGCGGGAGGTTTTATTGCCGTAGTTCTTATCGTATGGCTGCTTACTGATTCATGGCGACCACCTCCCAAGCTCCAGGAAGAGCGTTTTTCAACTATTGTGGAAGAACCCAGACGAAATAATGTAGGGTACCTTATTCAAGGGCTTAATGAAGGTCTTGGTGCGGTCAATAAACAAAACGAAATATTACAAGATGACCTGAATCGGGTCAGCAGAAACATAGAATCCCGTCAGGAAGAAATTGACTGGCAGATTGATAAACTGGTTACCCGACTTGGTTCGATGACTGAAACTATTGATAGCATAACAAGAAAAGTCGGTGAGAAAACTCTTGATGATACTATCCGTGATAAACGGCAGGAAAATCGTTCAAAGAGACATCGATAGTTGAAGTTGAAGTGGAAAATCAAACAGACATGCCTTGATCGGGTTTTTCCTTGCATCGGACGGTCGCCGCTGTCGGCGGAAAAACCCGATCAAGGCATGTCTGTTTGATTTCTGTTTATATATTGTTCTGTTTATATATTTTTATTTATATTTTTTGTGAGTTCTAAAAAAATCTTCCAGATATTGTTACTCCGACATTAATTTGATAAAATTCCCGAAATCGTTCTATTTTTTTATTACTATAAGGATACCCTCATCATGATGCCACAGTATTTTCATATTCTTCATGTCTTCTCACTGTTTATGCTTTTTGGTGTGTGTGCTGCGGCTGCGGCTTCTCCTGTGGCGGGGAATCGGAAGAAATTTCTTATGTGGTCTGGTATTGCAAGCTTGATGGTGTTTATCAGTGGTTTTGGTTTGGCAGGTATTTTGAAAATTGGTTTTCCTTTGTGGATATGGGTCAAGATTTTTTGCTGGCTTGGATTGTCTGTGCTGGTTGGGTTGTTCTTTAGAATGCCCGAAAAGTCTAAAACTTTAATCTGTATTGCAATTCTGATTGTTCTGATTGCGGTTTCGACTGTGTATTTACGATTTTAATTATATTTCTGTATAAACTTCTTAAAATCTTCTTCACTGGGAGGGTCTTTTCTTTTTAAGAGGTAGGAGGGGATTCTGATGGTTGTTCCGGCTTGAAGAGTGCCGGGAGGTATGGAGTTTATGCTCTTTATTCTTGGTGAGTTTGTAAGATCACTGGTGTACCACTCGGCAAGGAACTCAAGCGATTCACCCTGAAATTTCACCAGATGAAATACGTCTTCAAACTTTGGTTCCGCAATGGTTTTTGCTATGGGGGGAGTTTGTGGAGCACTTTCGGAGGTTTGTTTTTGTGGTGTGCTTAAGGTCTGATCGGGGTTCGAAGTGTCTTTTCTGGTATTTTCAAAATTAATCAAAGGAGCACTACTTGAAGGAAACAAACTTGCACCCTCTTCTTTTGATAGAGATTCATCTGACTTAAGAGGAAAGGGACCACTTATTATCCAGTCTTTTTTCGTGTATTCCAGGAAATACTTTTCATTTCGATCATCGTAAAACAGAAACAGTTTTGGGTTTGAAAAAAAGGAGTCTTCAAAGGCAATATGTTGGGGTGAGCCTTTTAAGGAGATAAAGCCTTTAAGAGTTTCACTCGCTTCTGCTTCATCAGATAAAAACTTGTTAGGCGCCAGATATGGGTTAGTAGAGTCAAGCAGGAGCTTGCCCTTGCCATCAATCTTGTTTCGTAAAGCAGAGTTAGATGAAGAGCTACAGGCAGATATTAAAATCGTTATAAATAAATATATACCTATGGAGAAGAGTGATTTCATCAGTGATTTCTCAAATGATTCCTCAAGTGATTCTTTAGGGGGGTTCTCTAGGAGATCAAGACTCCCTTAAGCTCTTTAAAGTTTTCGAGGACAGCGCCTGTGCCTCTTACAATAGCAGTGAGAGGGTTTGCAGCTCGCAAAAATCTGATATTTGTTTCAAGACTGAGGCGTTCAGGTAGCCCTGCAAGGAGGGAACCTCCTCCGGCAAGATACACCCCTTTTCGGATAATATCATGAGCAAGCTCAGGACCTGTACGCTCAAGTGCCCGATAAACTCCTTCAATAATCGCATGTACCGGCTCTTTCAGAGCTCTTCTTACGGTTGCATCATCAATTACCATTTCTCTTGGCACTCCGGTGGCAAGATCTCTTCCGTAAATTATCATTTCTCTTGGGTTGGACATTGGCATCGCAGAGCCGATCTGATGTTTGATACGTTCCGCTTCAAATATTCCAATCTGAAGATTGAAAGCACGCCGGATAAACTGCTCTATTACCTCATCCATTTCATCCCCGGCAATACGGAGTGACTCAGAATAAACCGTCCCCCCCATACTGATTACAGCAATCTCGGTAGTACCCCCACCAATATCCACTATCATATTACCACCACACTCCTGTACCTGCATGCCGGAGCCAATAGATGCTGCCATAGGCTCTTCAATGAGGTGAATCTGGCGTGCACCTGCTGCAATCGCAGCATCAATCACCGCACGCTTTTCAACGGTGGTTACTCCCGAAGGAATCGAGACAATAAGTCGCGGTCTTCTTAATTGCCATCTTTTGGTTGTTTTTGAGATAAAATCTTTCACCATCAGATGGGTACTCTCAAAATCAGCAATCACTCCATCCTTCATTGGGCGTATGCAGCGGATATTTCTTGAAGTTTTACCGTACATTTCTTTTGCCGCTCTACCTACCGCAACAGGCTTGCCATCATCTTCACGGATAGCAACCACACTCGGTTCATTAAGAACGATACCACGACCACGAATGTAAATCAGTGTATTGGCAGTCCCAAGATCCATCGCCATATCCTGACCAATCCAGCTTTCAAGAAATCTTCCAAACTTTTTATGGGGACTGCTACGAGGAGGTACCTGAGAAGAAGGTCTCAGGATCTCATGTTCAACTGAGCCGGTTGAATTGAAAGCAAGTACAGGCGTTTTCTTTTTTGAAGTAAAATTACCAGAATCTAGCATTTTTTTCGTCCTTCAGATTTGCAGCAGACTCACCCAGTATAAACTCCTCGATACTTTTTTGCTCTCTTCTTGTATTACGTCCCATAGAGAAATTATTTGACCCCGGAGGAGTATGAGGTTTTGCATTTGAACTTTGAGCTACTAAAGCTTGAGCCTCTACACTCTCAGGGGCAGGCGTTTTAGTTACATCTAACTCCTCTTCAAGAGAGATAAGGATCTCTTCTTCGACAGAGACATTTCGCGGGGTATCTTTAGGTATTTCCCGTTCAGTTTTTGAGAGGAAGGAAGAAAATATGGAACTCTGGGGAGCAATCCCATCCTTTGTCATCATTGAGATCATCTCCTTCAGGGAGCTGGTCTTCTTTCCTGAAGTGGAAACCTTGATTGATAGTGCCCGGTGTAACAATTCACCGGCGGAGGCATCAAGTCTATTGCTCGGGTTTGTACCCTGGACAGTATGAATTCTTGATACAAGACTGCCAAGTCTGTTCTTTACCGTATGGATGGCATTAGTCAGCCCAAAGACAAAAATACTTGTTCCGTAAGGGGCGCTTGCAAGCATCGGATTTGGAGCCAGTTGTTGAACAAAGCGAATCATTTGCTCATGTACCTCAGTCAGCGTGTCAACTCCCAGCGTTTCTTCAAGAGAGAGAAGTCCTTCAAACTGAATTCTTAATAAAGTGTATGCCCCCGGGGCAGAGAAAAGCATCGCTTCACTTTTTGCAGTAAAATGTTTCCAGGGGAGGAGAGAGGGTCCCACCTGGCGGGAGTGAGCAATTGCTTTTGATCTGTGGTGCTCCAGTTCTCTACCGATAACTTTTGCAAGTTTTTCCAGAGTCTGAATATCAGCAGTGGAGAAAGGCTCAAAGGCAGCGCTCAGGATATTAAGCGCTCCCGCTTCTTTCCCGTATATATGAAAGGGCACGGAAAGAAATGATCGGGCACGTATGTCATCACTTGGTAGTACGTGAACACTTTTTTCAGTAGAAATAATTTTTTTATTCTTGCAGACAAGATCCATAAGATGATGCTCGACCCGTGCATCAGGCGCCTTGGAGTAAAACGTGGCTTCCCCATAGCCTTCATTAGAGGTAACCAGCGCAATGAGCGCGTCGCGCTTCAAAATGGACTGTGAAAGTGAACAGGTTATTTCAAACAAGGCAGCTTCTGATGAGGCAGCTCTTAGTTTCTCGATAAAATCATCAAGCGCGTTTGTCGATTTTACAAGAGGGCGCTTACTTGAAAGTGATTCATTTGCCTGGTGTAATTGAATAAGAAGTTCTGCCTGAGCAGCACATTCGGTAAGAATCTTTTCTGTTATTTTTGCAAAAGCGTAGCTTTTTTTAGAGTCACACGTAATAACCCCGATCACCTCGTTTTCACTGGTGAGGATGGGTACCGCAATAAAACTTTTTAACCCCTGGTCTGAAGGGTAGTAAAGGAGAGTGCTTGCATCGTGTTCAAAAGGGCATACGGTAATCCGCACCTTGTTTTCCGCTGTCCAACCAACGAGCCCCCGACCATAGGGAATCTGGATTCCCTCAACGTACTCTCTGCTAAGAGAGTGGTGTGCAAGAGAGTGCAGAACCCGATTTTTAGTATCGGCTACAAAGATGGCAGAGGTATATGATTCAGTTACATTTGCAATAAGTCTTACAAGTTTGGTTAGAGACTCTTCAAGTTTGGTTTTCCCTCTGGATTCGTTTGCAGTGACTTCCGGAGAAGAACTCTTTTTTGTCCTCTGAATGTTTTGCCCATGAATGTTTTGCCCATGAATGTTTTGCCCATGAATGTTTTGACTGTATTTCTCAACCTCACGTTCAACCCTTAATTCTTCAATCTCATCTTCAACGATTAACTCTTCTGAAAGGGTAATGGTGTTTGATGAGTGACGCATACGATTTAAATACCTATTGTGAATTGCGGTTATCTTTGCCGGTTTTTCACCTTTCAGATCGGAAACTAAAGGTAAATTACTGGTTCAACTTGCTTAAAGTAACATTTACCGCAATATCTCACAAGATAATTTCTGCACCCACCTTAAGAGCCAATTAAAAATAAATCCTTGATTCTTATTAGCTTATTAGCAGCACACTTGAGATTTTCTCATTAATTAGATACATCACTCCCTCAAACAAACGGCGATGTAGCTCAGCTGGTTAGAGCACGGAACTCATAATTCCGGGGTCGGTGGTTCAAGTCCACCCATCGTCATTCTACCCTTTTTGCAGAGACAATCCGGATTAATTGTTTATAAGCATGTTGAATGCTTACAGACTGCTGCCCCATAACTCATGTGCAAAAAGGGTAGAACAGGTTCTTCCATTAGTTGTTGTGAATTTGATTCTTTAATGCCCTGCCAAAGCATTGATTCCAGAATTCATCAGGGTCTCGTATGCTGAAGACGCTGCCTGATTGTATCTTCTTGGATGAACGTGTCCTCCTCCAAGCACGGTTCCTGACATTGTACTGAGCATGTGTGCTGAGTGCAGGTGGTCTCTTCGTGGGTTTCTGGGGCGTCTGTTATGATGATATGGTCTGTTATTAAAAAAGGCGGTACCGGGTCTTCTTGTGTAGTTACTTGTGTAATATGAGCCGTAAGGTGAATATATAATGTTCGGCTGAGAAACATGATAAGTATGCCCGCCATACCCCGAATATCCATGCCCCGAATATGCATGGTCTGAATATGCATACGTTGCACAAGAGGTAAGTGATAAAAAGAAAATAACAATATATATTTTTGAGATGTTCATGGTTTTCATACTTTAAAATTGATACGCTAAGAGCATATACGCATTATAAACCAAAAATCCTTCCCTTTCGGATGATTTTTTATAAAAAAAGCAGGGCGGGAAAGCCCTGCTGGTTTGTTGTTAAATAGAACCTTGTTTATGGTACTTCCGCTTCTGCTTGTTTCTTAAGTTTGCGCATAGCGTCTCTTCGGATTGTACATAGCGTCTCTTCGGATTGTACTTAATGCGCCTTCAACTAACCACATCCCAGTGCAGAAGAAATTTTTGAAAGCATGACCTCTGTTGCTGTCTACCAATGCACATAATCCAAGTAGTAAATTCTCTACTCCTGGATCCTCTTCCGTGAAATGACTTGTGTAGAACTCATAACCGCATCCAAGCCAGGAGTTCCCAGATAAAATTTCATAGACTGATGGTTCTCCAACCACTCTTGTTCCTGAAATATCCCATAGTCTTTTCATTACGTTTTCAGCGGCGCGCTGGACACTGAGTGCATCAGCTTGAGAGTCGGGGTGTAAAAGAAGGATGAGCTCTTTTACTTGACCAAGTACGTCATTCTGCTTTAGCAACATGGATACGTTGCTGTTGGAGTGTTCAATCTTACCCTTGAGAGCAAAGATGAAATTCCCAAGCGACTCCTCAAGACTAGTTTTACGAACAGTAGTAGTACCAGTTTTTTTTGCCTTCATTAGAAGACTCCTTTCAGAAATCCTTTTTTATAACCTTAAAAACCTCATCACCCTAAGTTATAACAACCTAAGTCATTGTAATAACACCGAAATGATAAGGAACAACACCACCATTTTAAAGCCTTTTTGAAAATAATCAACATGCGGGAACTGTAAAATCAAAAAATATTGTCAATTTCTACTTTTATGCTATCTTCCTCTCCTTATCCGGGTAGATTTTGAAAAGATCCAGTCTTTATGGAGTGTGTGCCACTATTACAGCCACTCATTCCATGTCAGATGCTCTTTTGCCTTTTAAGCTTCCGTATTTGTGAAGTTTTTTGAGACAAGATACGTGCTTTCGTATGTGCTCCCCTTTCTATATTTATTTTTGAGATAGTCATTCTGTATCAATCTGTGTGCTTGGGTTGGGGCGTTTAAGGCAGGACGGGGATTTTCATTTTCTGTTTCAGGAATAATTTATCTTTTTCATACAAACTCTGCTTTCAGAGTTTTCACACGTGTAGAGCAAAGTACGTACCTCTCCACAGGTGTGCAAGTATATGCACGCTTAGGGAGAGTGTGCGCTCACCAAAATGGTTTTAAATGTTTTAGGTCTTTTTTAAGGAGGGAGTCGATTATGACTGTCCTATATACTACTTCTGCTACGATGAATGCAAAAACAGATGAGCTTGAAGATGCATCGCAAAGAATCACGAACCTTGCAGAGTTCGCAGCAGAGTTTCCTGGAAATGGTGATCATCACTTTATTTCCATCTCACGTGAAGGAGAAAAGCCTTTAGTGGATGTAGAAACCGGATGTTTGGCTTATAAAGGGTCAGCAGTTCGAGCAGAAATGAATGGTGTTTATCAGGTAGCACCTGAATTTAGTGAAGGGGTGATTGAACCAGGATTACGATGTTTCCATCGAAATAATGAGGATTTTTTCTTGCGTGAATATTGGGAAGCTAATATCGGGATAAGAAAATATATTCAAGACGCTGCAAAAAAACATGGATGCCTGATTAATGAGACGGGTTCCAGCTATTATCCTTTGAGTCATCTGCTTGAAGTAGACAAGTGGATGACAAAAGTTCCGATGAGATACGGAGCTATCCGGGATAGTCTGGGAAGACGGTACGGAGGTGAACATAAAGTAAAATTTGAATATTTCTTTGGGGGTTCTGAGGAAGTTCCGGTTTCAGGTAATCCTGCACTTGCAATTTCTACAGCTCAGGACAGCCCAAACCCTGGCTTTTCGCCTGAATATATCGGGAGATATTTTGATTTCTTTCAGGGACCAGCTCAGTTGATATCCGCATTGTTTTCTAACTCTGCAGTTCTTGGGAGTCATCTGGGAGTGCGATATAACAATCGTATTTTCCAATGGCGACATGCCATGAGTAGAAATGAGGAGCTGACTCCGTTCTCTCTTGGTTCTTATACTGATGTAAAGGGAGCGGAAGTTCTGGGTAATTATTTGAAGTTCGTGCATGATCATGCTCAGGAGATTTTGAGCATTGATCAGGCAGGAAAAATGGCTGAAGAATTTCGACCATGGAAAAACCTTCGATTACTGTCTGGGACACTTTGGATGATATCAACACGTCTCCAGTGGCGTCATAACGACGATGGAAAAATCGTCTTATGGCTTGAAGTGCGAAGTCTTGATGCACAGCCAACTCTTGGTATGGCTCTTGCGGTAGAGCTTGCAATGATTGGTTATGCACTCTACTGGGTTAAAGAGAAAGGCATTGATTCTGTAAGCGAGGTCATGCCCCATGATGTGGCACGGAAATGTTTTGAACATATTCTCATGTATGGTCCATATTCAAAACTTCCGTTATCAGGAGCAAGTTTGACTGGGGCTGAATGGTTTGAACGAGTTTCAGAACAGGCGATCCAAGGTCTTCTTGCTGATGAGGTGTGCTCGATGGAGTTTGCTGCTTCGGCAATGAATCTGCTTACTTCCTCACTACGAAATGGAACTACCGGTACTCTGTGGTTCCGAAAGGAAGTAGCAAAGCGTATGAAAAAAGGAGCGAGCGAAGATCAGGCTATTAGAGAAGCAATGATTTACCTTGCTAGTTTTCAAGCAGAACAGTGCACAAAGTTTGGCGATTTCCAGAATCAGGGACTGCCAGTGATTTAAAAAGTATTTTCCAAAAAGTACTTTTTCAAGTGAGAGGTTCTCAAAAAGTTGGTGAGCGCCTCTCACTATTCTTATTATACTGCTTTTTTACTACACAGTCTCTGTTACCGGAGCAGCCTCAAGTACTATTTCGGGTTTATTATTTTCTTCCGGACTCTCCGAAGGTGAGGAAGTTTGTTCTGAAGAATTTCTGTTGTGACCTCTTCTTCCGGAATTTCCTCTTTCAGAATTTCTACGGTCGGAATTTCTCCCTTCAGAAGGTCTCTCTGAAGATGAATTCCTTCTTCTGTTTCTCCTGTGAGAATCGTTATTCCTTCTTCTGTTCCTTCCTCGTCCTCTCTGGGAGGAGTCATTATTTTCATCGGATTGTTGTCTGGATACGGATGCCTCTGTGGAGTTTTGAACACGTACGGGGGCATCATGTTTAGAGCGGACAATCTCAATGTGATACTCTTCCGGACGGAGTCTTCCATCAGGATAGATTCTGATAAAGGCACCGGTGTCGTTCTCATATTTACTGAGGTCTGAGCGCTTGGTGTTAAGAAGCATAAGCCCGGGAACCGGAGAAATCTGTAAACGTACTTCACTGATACCACCCGCATAGATTGCGGTTTGTACTTTTCTCAAAGCTTCAAGCGATACCGACTCAGGTGATCTTACCTTTCCACGCCCCTGACAGTGTGAACAACATTCATGGCTGTGACTTACCAGAGCTGACTTTAACCTCTGACGCGACATCTCAAGAAGACCAAACTTGGACAGACGCCCAATTTCAACCTTTGCCTTGTCTGCCCTGACTGAATCTTTAAGAGTGCGCTCAACAGTTTGTTTATGACGTTTATCGTTCATGTCGATAAAATCGATAACGACAAGTCCTCCAAGGTCTCTTAGTCGAAGCTGGCGGGCAATTTCGATAGCAGCTTCCTTATTGGTTTCAAATGCCGTTTTTTCCACATCTGATTGCCCGGTGGCGCGCCCGGAGTTGACGTCAACCGCCACTATTGCTTCAGTGGTATTGATCACAATGGAACCACCTGAGGGGAGACTCACCTCGGAGTGATTGGTTGTTTCAACCTGGCTATCAAGATGAAAAAACGAAAAGAGAGGAGTCTGCTTATCGTAATAGGTAAGCCTGGTCTCTATGGAACCCGCAGAACGCTTTATAAAAGCATCCACCTCGTCATAAGTCTTTTTATCGTCAATTAGAATTTCGTCAATATCAGGTGAGAGATAGTCCCGGATAGTGCGGATTGCAAGCGAGCTCTCTTCATACAGAGCAACAGGGGATGGTCCCGGAGTTAAATTTCTTTCGAGAATCTCAAACCAGAGATTCAGAAGCGCATCAAGGTCTTTTTGAAGCTCGATAGTACTTTTGTTAATCCCCGCAGTGCGAACGATTATCCCCATGCCGGCAGGCATTTTTAAATTATCAAGCGATTCTTTCAGTCGCCTTCTGTGTGCCTCATCCTGAATCTTTCTTGAGACCCCACCTCTTTGATTGCCAATCATAAGAACGAGGTATCGTCCCGGAATGGAGATGTTAGTGGTAAGGGTCGCGCCTTTTGCTTCACGCTCGTCCTTAACAACCTGCACCACCAGTTCCTGCCCCTGACGCAGTATGTCTTTTACAGAAGGTCTGCCCCTTCGTGAACTGTTTTCCTTCTTGAGAGGCTCAAAAAAACAGGCAGGGTTGATGTCATTGATTTGAAGGAACCCGTTTCTGTTTGAACCAATATCAAGGAAGGCAGCCTGAAGACTGGGCTCAATCCTGCTGATCGGAGCTCTGTAGATGTTACCTTTTAACTGAACCTGATCCCGTCTTTCTACCTCAAGCTCCAGTAGTTGACCTCTTGAAGTTACAGCAACCCTGCACTCTTCAGGGTATATGGCGTTTATTAGCATTTTCTTTGACACAAGCGAGTCTCCAATGATGAAGTTCTCACTGCGTAATACGAAAGGGGTACAAGAGTAACAATAATAGAAGACAACAAACTACCTACGCCGGAAACTTAAACCGGTCAGCAGGCAGCATTTCCCCAAGCAACACTTCCACAGGCAACATTCTCACTAAGACACGCCAAAGAGCATTTCCTGAAGATACCCGCTAAAGATATCTGTAAAAATAAAAATGTTTTGTACGAAGTTGTCATCCGTCAGTTATGGCACCAAGTGCGGTTATTTTTACTACAGTTACTTGTTAAACTTATAATCCCGTGTGTTAATTTTTTATGAATATCTTTAACGTAATCTTGAAGTTGCGATATTCAATCAAACAAGAAAGTCTCCAATCTTCCTACACAGTAATCTTATTACACAGCAATTTTATCTTAATAGTCATTAATAATAATGTGCTTTTAAACACAAACTTAAATAAAAAATCTTTTTTATTGATGTTTAATACCTTTCTCTAAATTATATAGCATTTTAAATTATTCTGCCAGTTATACTATTTATGTAAAGATTTCAGTAGCTTAGCCGATACCCCTTGTCTTTGCTCTATGAAGTTATGATGCAGGGAGTTCTAGGGAGTTTCTTCCCTGTAATAGACGTAACTTTCCTGAACTGCACTTAGTCGAAAATATTTCTTCTCCCACCCGGGTAAAGTCCAGTTTTCATGTCTGTTAAGAACCAGTATCCCATAGGTCTCACCGCTACTGTCATTTCTGTGGTACCCTCTGTATCCGACCCTGTTACTGTACTCACGCAGGTAATAAGGGAAAGGCCAATAAGAGTGTGCAGCTATCAGCACACTACCGCTGGGGTTTTTCTCAAAATAGGAAATTATATCCTTAACCACGGTTATCATTCCATCTGTGGTCTGAACATAGGAGTAGGGGTTCTCCTGTGCAAAAGTTCCTACTGCTTTGACGGTATCCCGAAGGGATATGGGGATTGAGCTCTCTTCAAAATTAAATTTAAGGGCATATTTGGCAGAGGTAAAGAAAAAACAGATGACAAGAAGGTGATATATCGGTCTGTACTTGCATATACGTGAAACAAAAAGACCACCTGCAAAAAGAGCAGGCGCAGTGACGTTTGTAATGAGCCAGGGGGTTTTATAGGGGATATAGGAATACACAAGAAAAGAAATAAGAGAGACGAGTGCGGTACAGTACGTTATTCTATCAAGTGAGCTCGAAAAACTCCGGTACCACCCCCTTACTCCTTCTTCTAAAGGTGAATTAAAATCTGAAGATGAAAAAACCCCTTTAATAGCAAAGTATATTCCCTTAAAAGTGTAAAACAGTAGTGGAGCAATCACAAGGAAGACCAGTGGTTCTGCTGTCTGAAAAATATTCTGGTAGTATAAATAAGGTTTATGATGCCCTACGTCCGAGTGTCCTCTCCCTATCCACTGTGGTATGCCCATAAAGAGTTCGCGAAGCCCCTCTGAGTGTTGAAAGAACCCCGAGAAAAAACTGATTATGACCAGTATCAAAATAAAAAGCCCCCACAGGAAATAATTAAAGTCCCTTTGCAGTGCTCTGAAAATCAAAACAGGTGAATAACTCAGGAACACTGAGATGCAGGCAGCGAAACCGAAAATGATAAAAGTTTCTTTTGTCGCTATAAGAAGACCAAGTAAGAGACCGGGAAGAAGGAGCATCTTTGGACGTTTTTGTTCCATCCAGAGATAAAAAAATATCAGGAAGAGTACGGAACACAACACCAGAAACATTTCGTGTATGGAGTACCTGGAGTAATATATAAGACTGGATGAGAGAGCCAGGAGGAGCACCGAAGGCAGTATAGTCTGTGCACCCAGAAGACCCGCAAGCAGTAGCGGTGCCGCAACAACCCCTATCCCTGAGAGAATAGCCGGGAGTCTGTGAAAGAACTCCTCACTGCCCAGAAACGAATGAACGCCATAGAGAAGATAGAAATACGTGGGACCGTGATAATTTTTATGTGAATAATGATAATACCCTTGTTTCATCATTTCCTTTACGAAATGATAGTTTACCCCCTCATCGCTATGCATCGGGCGATCAGTAATAGAATAACAGCGAAGAAAAATACCCGCCAGACAGAGGAGAAAAAGAAAACTCCAGACGATATGCATATGAGAATCTGTTTTCATACGGTGGAAAATCCCCCAATTTAATGAATTTGGCTATATTTTTTTTCTCCGGGGCGAGTCAGCTCATAAAAAAATTCGATAATTGAACGCCGGGGGCAATGATTTGAGAAATTTCGTGGGGGATTTCTGGTGGGCAACTTATCATTGTCTCTGGTCTTTATATGAACAGATAATTTTTCAGGGACAACAAGATTATGAGCGCAATAAAAGGATTTTTACAGGTACCAAAGAATATACCTTCTTCATCACCCCCGTCTTTAAACACGGGAAAAGAAGTAGTAAAAAAGCTTGCCGCATTGGGACAGGCTGAATCTCCAAATGTATCACTGAAGAAAGTGGCTGAGGAACTTCCTTCGCAAAAAAAGGAGAAGGCAGTACTTTCTGAGCGGATTGGTACAATTGTTAATAAGGGCGTAGAGTATTTCAAGGAAGTAAAGGATCGGGCAATTAAGGATCGGGATTCCGGGCTTGGAAAACTCGAAGGTGCGAATAAACTCTGGAATGAACTCCTGAAAGAAGCAGACAAAATAGGACGAGCTTCACAAAACAAGATTCTGGATCATTTTGCAAACGAGACCGGTAACCTTTTAAGAGATTCGATCAAGGGTTCTTCACTGGAAAAACTTGCAGATACCATTATTCCTTCTCTGGGAAGCGGTAAGGGAGGCTTCCCTTCCACTAAGGCAGGAGCTACGGTATCGGCGGGTGCCAGCGGGGTGCTTGGAAAAGTTGCCGGGCTTCCAGGTGCTGCATACTCTCTTTATCAGCTCCTTGATGGTTTTGGTAAGGACTCTCCGGTGGCAAGTGCTGCAAATGGAGCTACGGTTGGTGCCTATATAGGGACAGTCATTGCACCTGGTCTTGGTACTACAATAGGAGGCGTTCTTGGTGGTGTTGGGGGAGCTCTTATGGGAGTTTTTGGAAAGAAGAAAAAACATCCGGAGCACGTGGCAAGAGACCAGATGCGGGCACTTCTTCAGGAAGCCGGGTTTCTTGATAAGGACTATAGCCTGAAGCTTGCTGATGGTAGTGTTTTTTCGCTTGCAGTTGATGGAAAAAAGAAACTGGAGAATGTGGGTGGCGGTTCCCGCTTTGGATATCAGTTCGACCCTACTCATCCACATAGTGGTGCGGCAATCGGTATGCTTCAGCCACTGGCACAGATACTGACCGGAGGTGACCAGAAACTTGCAACTGATCTTACCGGTTACCTGGTAAATGCGGTAACATCCAACACGGGTGATCTTTCTCAAGTGCGACAAAATGTAATTGCGATCTATGAGCAGAGTGGGGCATCACTTGAGGATGTAGCTGCTATGATCGTCGAGATGGGAGACAGGAGCGTTATCTCTGAGCACCACCGTGATGCGTATCTGGGCGGTATCATGAGTGTGGCTGATGAGGAGATGCTTTATGCGATTTCAGGTAGCAGAGAGGTATCTTCATCAGAGAGAATTTCTGAAGGGAGAGAAGAAAAGGCTCAGGCTACACTCCATTAGTAGTACTATTTTCCGAAGCACCCGCAGGGGGGAAGGGGGATTTAAGGTGCCAGGTACGGGGGTAACTCCCTGTACCTTTTTCCATTTTCTGTAGAAGAAAGATGTTACGTTTATTCCTCATTACTGCATAATATATGCAAGTCACTGAGGGGTATGGGTTTATTCTGAGGCATTATGTTCAAAAAATTGTGTAACTACTTTTTTTCATTAATAATTATTATGTCTATGGGTGCCTGCTCACTTGCGAGTTATCCCACGGTACCGGCAGGTATCGGGCTTCTTGGTGGTGGGCTTCTGGGAGCGGGAGCCGGTAGTCTTTTAAGTCAAAGAATCGGTAACTCAACTAAAAATACGGCTCTGATTGGTGGAATAGGTGCCGCAACCGGTCTTATAGTCGGAGCTGCCATTCACGAACAACGCCAGCAGCTTGCAAAGGAACAGGAAGCGGTTATTCGTGAAGCAAGAAGGATTGATTCAAGACAAAGAGAAATTGATGCCATGAGGCAAGAAGTTTACAGCAAAAGTTCATGGGGACGACTTGAAGTGAAGCCCTGGCATGAGCGGTATGTGACAGAAGTATCTGAGGAACCATACCAGGGGCAGGGATCTTCTTATCCTTAGTCCGTTATAAAACCAAATTCCGTGGGGACGGCTTGCTACTGCCTGCAAGCACTATCTCTACAGTGTTCTTAAATATCTTTTAAAAAGATATTTACATACTATAATTATACATATATTCTGAGCCTATGATTTTTTTTACTGGAGGGACTGGTTTCCTCGGAAATGCCATTATATCTCAAATACTGATTAAATATCCTCATGAGCGGATAGCTGTCCTTGTTCGTGCAGGTTCTCAGGAAGAAGCAAGAGTGCGACTTCTAAACTCTTTTTCGCATTTAAAGGAGTCCTTTGTTGAAGCAGATATTGAAAACAGGTTACTTCCAATATGTGGTGATCTCTCAAAACCTTTACTTGGAATTTCCACAAATGCCTACTCCATGCTTGAAGAGTCGGTATCATCAATTTATCACAGTGCGGCAAACACTCATCTGAGTTTACCCTATGCGGATGCCCATGCAATTAATTTTGAAGGTACGGAGCGGGTTCTTGAACTTGCGTCTCGTGTTTCCTTAAGGAATCCCGCTCTGAGGTTTAACCATATTTCGACTGCATATGTGGCTGGAGATACCAGCTCTATAGTGTATGCCGATACTCTTGATCTGACCACACGTTTCAGAAACTCTTATGAAGAAACCAAGGCAAAGTCCGAGTTACTTGTAAGGAGTTATCAGGACAAATTTACGGTCGTAGTTTTCAGACCCTCTATTATTGTGGGGGATAGCAGGACGGGCGTTACTTCAGCATTTAATGTAGTATATGTTCCCGCGCGTATTATAATTGCGGGGCTTCTCAAAGTCATACCCGCACTTCCTCATATACCTTTTGATGTGGTACCGGTTGATTATGTTGCGGAGAGTATTGCAAGTACTCATGCTCTGGATGTAATTTCCGGCAGTGCGTTTCATCTGAGTGCCGGAGTTGGAAGAGAGTCTAATCCCGCAGAGGTTCTTGATCTGCTTTTCAGGACTGCAAAAAACTTTGGTTCAATCAAGATTCCTCAAAAACCGGTATTTGTCGCACCTGAATTGATTCAAAGAGCACTGCATTCCGTTTCAAACCTGGCAAATAATCTCTATCATACTTCTGCCTACAGACATTTTGAAAAAATAGCATCCGGGCATCTCCCTGTCTTTAAGCAACTGCTTCCTTTCGTGCCTTATATGATTTCAAACCCTCGTTTTGATACCAGCATTTCTCATGATGTTCTCAGTAAGGTAATAAAACCCGCTCCTCTTTTTAATCAGTATGCGGAAAATATTTTCAAGTACTGTCTTGAAACCCAGTGGGGCAAGTACCCGGGTGTATCATCAAGTGCGTTACCTGCCGGTAGTGTTTAAAGAATTGGGGTTGAAACAGAACCGGGTATCAACACTTCTCATGGTTCATTAAGTGATTTTCTGCGGCGTTCAGTGATCTTCTGATGATCGTGCCGTTCATGACAACGATAAGAAATATACAACACACAAACAGAAAACTTAAATCAACAAATAACAAGTTTTTTTGAAAATACGAAATAGTGAAGAATATATACAGTATTGTTGCCGGAATCAGATTGCAAAAAATTACCCCAACAGCAAGGAACATATATACCAGACTGCCAAAATTACTGCTGACCTGAATGGGGTTTTCCCAATCAAAGCGTGAATAGATTGCTCCTGTGCCGATACCAAGTGCAACAAGACTTGCAGAGAGACAAATAGCCTGGATTGCTGAAGCGATCACTACCTCGGTGGTGCCCTCAATTGCCAGAGCACCTGAAATAAACAGTATAAATGAAAGAAAAGCGACGGGGAAAAACCACGTAAGAAATTTATAACGAACAAATTCCTGAAGAGTTATTGGTGTGGCACGCAGTATCTGATAGCTGTCACCTTCAAGGCTGATGGTGGGGAATACAAAACGCGTACAGACTGCCGCCACCACAAAACCCCCAAAGAGGATATTTGAAACACTCAGGATGCTCTGCCATACCTCACGGTACTGATCTTCTATAATGGCACCGCTTTGGATTACTCTGAAGTTGTAAATATAGATAAATGTAAGGGTAAGAAGTAGCAATAGTTGTATGGACTGGGTAGTGTCCCGAATAAAAGTTCTCAGCTCTTTTCCCATAAAAGCCCTGAGGGGGCTTGGGTGGCGAAATAGTACATCCCCGATTCTTGTGCTTAGTTGGGATTTGTAAACCACGCGTTGTATGTTTGAGTTTGAAGCCTTTGCCCAGCCCCGAAGAAACAAAAACCTGAAAGTCAGTAAAGAAAGTAAGAGCGCAGAGAGTGCGTATGCGACAAGTACAAGGAAGGATTTTGAAAAGAGTAGTTTATAAAGGGGGAGTATGGTGGCACCTATGCGGGAGTTGTTCGGGTTTGAATCAGTTACACTCAGATGTGTTGAAATGATTTCAGAAAAAAGGGTATGGGGAAGCCATTCATGGTTTGCGTGTGAGAATTTTTTTGAAAGGATAATAGCTTTGGAAACCGAGCCGGAAACTGAAGTGCTCATAGTGGCTTCCTGCTCATACCCCATGACCATGATCAGCCCGAGAATGACAACGAGTACGATTACCTCTCGTAGTCGTTCAGCAGGAACAATGTTTGCAATGCATATTACTATAATCATTCCAAGGCTTGCGGGGATTGATAAAAACAAGAGAAAAGAGACCCCCCATGCGGGTATCATAGTCCAGGGAAGGTTAAAGGAATTGATCAGTCCGAAACCAAATGCCACAGAAACCAGCGCAAACATCCAGCTACTCAGTACCAGTACATGAATGAATTTTGCAAAGAATATTCTTTCAAGAGAAACCGGTGCAAAGAAAAAGATTGAGACGTCTTTTGAAGAAAAGAGAGTTCCCATTGAAGAGATAATTGCGGAAAAACATATTATGGTAAAAAGGGCGAGAAGAGAAAGTGAAATGAAATTCCCAAGGAGTTCATGGGAGAATATTTCATGTTCTTTGAATTTTAAAAAAAACGAAAATCCAATCAGGTACATTCCGGTAAGGATAAATACAATGAAAAGACCTGCAAAGGTGGTACGGTTCCATATTTTACTTGAGTACTCACGCTTTAGATCATTCCAGCTGCCGAGTATGTAGGGTCGTAGCAGTACCGGTATTCGTATCATGGGGCAATCTTCTTGGTTTCTGGCTTCTTGGTTTCAGGCTTTTCAGTTTCAGGGTAGTCCTCGCTGATAATATCGAGAAATACGTGTTCAAGATCACGAGAGCCATTTCGTGCACGTGAAAAGAGGTTCTCAAGTGTTCCGCTTGCAAGGATTTCCCCACGTTTGATAATGGCAAGGGTATCCGCAATTTCTTCAGCCACGGAAAGGGAGTGGGTGGACATGAAAATCGTTTGACCGTTTTTAGCGCACTGGCGCAGGTGATCTTTAAAAGTCTTTGCCGAAGGCGGGTCAAGACCGACCATGGGTTCATCAATGATCAGTACTTTTGGTTTATGAACCTGTGCGGCGCTCATCATCAGTCGTTGTTTCATGCCGTGAGAGTAGGTGTCAATCAGTTCATGTTGCCATTCCAGGAGATCGTATGTCTGTAGCAGTTCGTCTATTCTGGTGTTTGCATCGCTTCTTGAAACTTTATAGAGTTCTGCCATGAATTGGAGAAACTCTCTTCCTGATAATCGTCCGTACAGATGGGGACGATCTGGAATGACTCCCATGAGCATTTTTGCTTTTACCGGATCTTTCTGAATATCGTAGTTGCCAACATGGATTGTTCCCAGCGTGGGGGAGATAACTCCCGTAATCATGCGAATGGTGGTAGTTTTTCCTGCGCCGTTAGTTCCAAGAAACGCAAAGATACTTCCTTGAGGTACTTCGATGGAAATATTATTAACGGCAGTGAATGAGCCGTAGCGTTTTGTTACATGATTTACTGAAATCATAAGGGAGTACCTTTCCTCTGTTCAATCTGTAGCATACAAGGTATGCTGATTTTTGTTTTTAATATTACTGTAAATATGAACCCCAGTATAAACATTCAGTAAGCCGGATGTATATTATTTAGATGCGTGTAACCGTTCAACTTTCTTCAAGATATAAGCCTGCTTTCTGTGCAGGGAGAAGATTTTGTTTTTTTCTGGGAGCATTTTTATTGACACTTTTTTTATCAAATATTGCGACTGCTGAGGGTTACTTAACTAGAAAGGCTGAGGGCTCTATCCCCAGAAAGGGGCTTTGGATTGAAGCAGAGGGAGTTGTAAGACCTTTTAGTGATCCAAAAGAGTTTAATAAACTCATAAAAACCCTACATAAACATTCTTTTACAGATGTTTATATTCAGATTTATCGAAACGGGAAATCCTGGTTTCCAAGTAAATTTTCAGACACTACTCCCTATGAAAATAATATCAAAAATAATTTTGACCCTATCCCGCTTTTAATAAAGTATTGCAAGGCGCATAACATCAGGGTTCATGCCTGGATGAATGTGCTTCGTATGGGTGAAAGTGCACCATTTTTGAAACGTGCCGGGGTGTCATCCGTGCTTCATGACGGGAGTGGCCGTTCCTTACTTGAAACGAAAGGAGAAGGAGTTTCGGGGTGTCGACCTGATACTCCCGGTATCTGGCTTGACCCCAGCAATCGCGAAGTGAGAAGAAATACTCTTCTGATCATAAAGGAACTCATTCATTTATACCCTGATCTTTCCGGAGTCCACTTTGATTATATCCGTTATCCCTTTCCAATAGCGGGTGATGGGGGAGTGAAGGAAGCATATTGCAAAGAGTTCATGAGCCTTGCTGATGTTCAGATGCAGCAAAGACAAAGGGGACGACTTTCAACTGAAGGAAATACCCTTCCAAAAAATACTGACAATGAGCATAGCATTACTTATCTTCTTCAAGTGGTTAGAAGGTACATTGATACCAAAGCACCTCATCTTGAAGTTTCTGCCGCCGTACTTTCCAATATGGAGCGTGCAAAAAAACATGGTAATCAGGATTGGTCTTTATGGCTGCGTATGGGCTTATTGGATACCGTGGTGACGATGAATTATACTACTGATGAAGAAAGGTTTTTGAAAGAATCAAGAGAAAGCAGTAAATATGCAGAGGGTAAGGTGCTTATTGGTTTAGGTGCATGGCTCAGTCTTTCAAAACCGGATGTTCTCAGTCGTGATCTTAAAAATATAAGCGATTTAAATACGCAGGGAATAGTTCTTTTTTCCTATGCTAATCTTGCTAATCCTGCCGGTGAAACTCTCTTTAGACATCTGGATGCCTATCCTTTCAAATAAACCCCTGCCTTCATAAACCGGTTTTCCTTTTCAGGAGAATTATAGTACTTAGTGACACTGAAATTTATGTGCGGGGATGGCGGAACTGGTAGACGCGCCAGACTCAAAATCTGGTACTGGCAACAGTGTGAGGGTTCGAGTCCCTCCCCCCGCATTATCCTGTTGTAGCACTGTCTTGATGTAGGGGCTTGATGTAAGGGAAGTGTTCACAGTTTTTTATCAGGTACAAGTTAATTATTAATTTTTGTATTGAGCATGGAATAAATATGAGGGTTGACCGCGCAATTCTCCTGTCTGTGCTTTGTGGTTTGTTTCTCGGCATATCCTGTATCTTCCCGGATACAGGATATGGTGTGCTTCTCGGCGCATCTTCAGTACTGATTTTCTGGTATTTACTTCATCTTAAAAGACCCGCTTTGTTCTATCTAACAGGAGTTGTTTTCCATTTCACTTCAATGTGGTGGCTTGGGGGAACAATGGAGCGTTTTGGTGGTTTTCACTGGAGCCTTGCCTGTTTTTTACTTGTACTTTATTGCCTTCTGTCGAGCTTGCAGTTTTTTTTCAGTGCATGGTTTGCCCCGCGTATCTCAGGGGGGCGGTATCTTCCATTTTCTTTTATTTTTTCATGGATGCTATTTGAAATATTCTTTCCAAGGCTTTTCCCCTGGGGGCTTGGGGATTTTTTCATATCTGTACATTCACTTTCATCGTATGCAGAGATAGTGGGTGCACGTGGGCTTTCTTTCATTGTCTTAGTCGGAACGTATGTCTTGTACTCGATGTTGTGTGCGGTTTTTGGGAAGGGAGCAGGGGGCAGGAGCATTTCGTATGTTTCTCTCTCCGTCGCCTCGCTACTAGCTCTCTTCGTATGTGGATTTTACCTCGATCGCGCTGCTCTGGCACGTGAGCTTTCCGCACCAAGAGTGTCCGCTTTAGTTGTCCAGGGTAATCTTGATATACATGAAAAAGGTAAGAAGGCATTTCTTGAAGCTAACCTGAAGACGTATCAGGAGCTTAGTGTTCAGGCTTTAAGTGCAACAGAAGAAATAGACTTTGTTATCTGGCCTGAAACAGTAATGAATCGCTGGACCCCAATAACATATAAAAACTACCCTGAGCCAGAGCTCGACCCTTTTCCTGAATTAGAAATACCGCTCCTATATGGAGCACTTGCGTATTATCTCGAACAAGGCAAGTCTTCTTCCGAAGCAGATACATTTAATGCAGCTATTCTTCGTGATGAATCGGGTGGCATTAGTTCCTATTATGCAAAACGTATATTGATGCCATTTGGTGAATACGTTCCTTTTGGTGACACCTTTCCCTGGATTCGATCTTTGGTGCCACTACAAGGCGAGTTCACTAAAGGTACGGTAGAATCGCCTTTAGAGATAAGAACAAAAGATAGAGTAATTCGTGCAGGAGTTCTTATTTGTTATGAAGATCTGGTCTCGGAAATATCAAGATCCTATGCTCGTAGAGATGCACAGGTTCTCATAAACCTGACTAACGATGCGTGGTATGGTGATTCTCCTGCTCCGTATCAGCACGACCTTCTTGCACGCTTTCGAGCGATTGAAACGAGAAGGGCACTCATCCGTTCAACGAATACAGGATTTACTACTCTGGTATCATCCAGAGGTGAAATCGTGAATTCACTTCCTCTTTTCACTGAAGCCTATGAAGTCTTTTCTGTGCCACTGCTTGAAGGGGAAACGCTTTATTCTGCGTGTGGTGACTATCCCTTGTATGGATTTTTATTTGTGCTTGGTGGGTGTTTGATTTGGATACGAATGAGAAGGCGGTGGTTATCACCACAATAATTGCATTGCAGGAGCAATTCTCATTATTTGGAATAGGTTGGAGGTTTTTATGTATGTTTCTTTTGTGATGGATAAACTTTGTGTCTAGGATCCCACCAAAGGATTTTGAAAACATTTTGTTCTCGAATTCCCCAAAGTCTTTGTTCTCCGTTTAAGCGAAATCTAAAAAGCTCATCGTTGTCGTCCATTGTTATTTCGAGAAGCCTCTTTTGTGCCTCTGGAGCTATTTGAGAAGTTAATACAGAATGGTTTCTTTTTTTATCGTATAGAATCTCTCCCCATGTTTGGGTCTCAAAACCCCGAAGTTTGGGAAGTATGTCGTTCCAAAACTGATCTTTCTCGAAATTACACTTACCCCATGGGCCATCAACATCAAATGTCTCAAGTACCCAGCAAGGCCTACATCTATTAAAGTTTACACTGTCGGATAGATCGGGGATCCTTTTGTTTAGTGTTGGTTTTTTTCTCGGGTCTATTTTGGGGTGTTTTTGTTTTCTGCCCATTCGAATTCAGAGAAAGTAACCTGCAAATATTTTATAAACTTTCATAGTATTCATGCATGGAGCGAAGGGAAATTTCATTATTTCCTCTTTCGTTTGGCAAGAGGCCATTTCTTGCTTCTTGCCAAGGTTGTTCGCTGTGAGTGAGCTCACTAAGCCAGTGAGAAGTTTTGTCACCATAAACTTTTATAACTGCATCGATCGTTTCTTTTTGATCAGTTTTGAGCTTAGAAGGATCTCCATTGATATCTGTGATGTCTTTTAAGGAAACAGTATACAAACCTCTGAATTTTTTATAAACTTCTGGCACCACTGGACCGTTAACCCAAGCCTCTATCTTTGTTTTAAACAATGGTTTTTCATCCCACACCAAAGACCAAGCTTGACTGTAATATAGAAGCTTGTGAAGTTTCATGTGCGTACAGCTATTGTTCTTCAGTTTTTTCAAGATGTATGCTGATACATCAAGTACGCTACTCATTTTTCTCTCCGTTTTGTCTCTTCTTTCTATTGTTATCGTATTTTGAGACCATTTCGATAACAACCTTGTGCACCGTTCTTTGCACAATTTAAGATTATTATAAAGAAAAAACTATTCTATTTAAAGTGAAACAGAAATTAACAAGCAGAATCAGAGATTTATAAATTCCTAGAATTCTTATTCGGTAATAAGTTAAGGGGTCATCTTCAAGGAAAATATTTGGTGCGTCCTGAGAGATTCGAACTCCCGACCTACTGGTTCGAAGCCAACTATGCGGGAAAAAATGACATTAAGTCACTTTTTCTGATTCGCTCCGTCTCTATCCGACTGAGTTAAGAAGGAGTTGATGAATATAATGATATCTTTCTGTGAGTTTGATCTATAGTGAATGTTGATATGCGAGGGTAGTGTGGGGAATTGAGAAGTAAGAAAAAACTTCCGTAGGCAGCATCTCGGGCAGAAGGGATATCTTCGAATCTTAAGGCGAAAGATGAGAGCGAGAGAAAGTGGGGGTGAACCACTTTCTCGTCGCCCTCACCTTGGTTCTTACATGCAGCGCATTGGGTTTTTCCCATGCGCATCATCTGTGAACCATTCCGGGTGGGTTTCCCACCTTGGTGCACGGTGTTGGTAGGGCAATTGACGACGAATTGCCTCCCTCACCGCCGTTGCACGAAGGCGTCGAATTCCCGGATAAAAACCTGCTTGCTGGTTGTCGCAGTACTGCGACAACCAGGTTTGCAGGTCTGAGTCTGACATATTAGTAAAATTAATCATTTCTTTCCCTTTCAAGGAAATGGCCTAAGCGCAAAGGTGCGTCTTAGACCGCGTGGAATCGAATGCCTTCATCGCAACATACGATGAAGGGTAAATGGCCTGAAAGCGGCCTTGATTTTTTGTAGCTCTCTTAGATTGAAAAATCCAACAGAGCTACAAAAACCGGAGACCGTCAACTCATGCCCAATTCACCTCACCGTAGAGGAAAAAAACAATGACTATACGATGAGTGAGTAGCGTGAGAAATAAAAACATCACTTCGCGATTTACCGGCAAAGATCATAAAACCTATATAAAAACCCTAATCTTTCTCTCGTCTCTCATCTTTCGCCTTGATAAGACGAAACATATCCCCTCTACCCTGATTCAAATGACAAAATGCTCTGCTGTGGGAGCCGTAAAAACAAATTGGAACTTGACTTGGAATAATAGTTGACCACCAACGAGAAGTAAAACCTTCGCCTTAGATGGCAGAACAAAACCAAGCTTTAAATCCAGCAAGCCTAAACAGAACAACCATTCGGTTCTCCATTTATGACTGCATACCTATATTATGATAGAAACTCTAAATGTGCCTCATAGCAGGATTAAGCAGCCAAGAACTTCAATTCAGGTTACGATTGCAGGTTAGCCAGATCAGACGGTTGTAAATGTAGATGGCTAAAAGCCATAATGGCAAACACTGAAATACAAAATACTTGCAAATTGTAATTGTACGTGCCACCTTAGGAAAGATATCAATACGTCTTTGACGGAGCCGCCTGCAAAGCTTAGACGTTATACTGCTAACTGCTATGTCTAAATCTCTGTTGTTTATTAAGGTAACTGAAGACTACCCCAAAGAAGTCGTGTCTCAAGTCACTTCAATAGCTACTTTACTCGGAGTAATAATTGACGAAACGCAACTAACTGATTTAACTGAATTTGAAAAAGAGTTTTGTGGGAAAAAGGAGTATGATTTTATATATCTTGCTGCACACGGTAGTCACTCTTGCTTCGGGAAAATAATCCTGACTTAACATTTCGTTGGCCAGACTTCGGACTTGTCTTATGCAGATCTGGAATAATGAAACCTAATAGCATTTTGTTCTTAGGCTGTTGTCACGGCGGATTAAAAAAAGTTGCTTTAAGCCTTTTTGTTACATGCGAGCAGATAGCAGCAGTTTGTGGTCTACGCTGGTCTGGTACAGCGCAAGAGTTTCTTGTTGCGTTTCATACTTTTTTATTTAACTATTGCTGCCATAGAGAGGAGCCGGAGGAAGCTGCAAAACGTGCAGGTTCCTCAATCGGACGTTCGTTGCCTTTTTATAGCCGGTATGACAGCGAGGCAGATATAATTACAATCTTAAATTTTGGTCGGCATATTAGCCCCGACTTGTTTCCCTCTCCCAATTTAGAGAATTGCCCTGTATGCAATGGAGGTAACTTAATTGTTGAAGACACCGTATAACAATATTAACCATTGGATTGTCAAGCTGCGCTAGCCAACTAGTATTGTTTGCCGTTACACACAGAAAAAAGCAAATCTAGATGTATGCAGAACAAAGAAACATTCGCGACTAAAAAGACAAAGCCAAATTGTCCCTTTAGTTTCCGGAGTTGAAGAATCTCAATAAACTGTATATGATTGGTGTATAACAATCGTCGTCACGGGAGCTTCACCCCGTGCGCGAAATCGTTAAGCGATAAGGAGATACTGTGTCACCTATTCGATTTTTAGATGAAGATTTAATCAATTCAATAGTGAGAATAGCTCCGGAAAAAGCACATGAAATTGAGCAATTTCGCATCAAACACAATCCATGCGCTGTTTTCACAAATGACAAGAAATTTAGTTTTAGAGTTAATACAAAGTCAAAAGAAATAATGCTACCTACAGTAGCGCTGGAATACTTGTGGTGCGCATGTTATGCGTTCTATGTGATATACCAAGAATACTGTACTGCGAATAATGGCCAATCCCATGAGTTAGATTTAAACGGAAACGCAAGAACAAAGGATGCGCTTTCTTTGTATAAATGGGGCGTGGATCAACTTGAGCAAGACACTCTCAGAGATTGGCCCAATGACAAGCCAATGCCCGATGAGGGTACTCACGAAGATATAAAAGTTGCGAATGAGTTATATCTGTGCTCTGCTGCTTGGATATTACATCATGAGATTGGACATATAATACATGGTCATGAACATGGGCCAATAAATGATGAGCAATCTCGCGCACAAGAAAATGAGGCGGACAAAACAGCGACTAAGTGGATTCTTGATGCTGTTGAAGACGAAGCTGTTCTTAAGAAAAGAGGTTTGGGGGTGGCAATAGCGATTCTTGTTTTAACCTCGCAAGATATTCTGGCTGGTGAATTTAAAGAGACAACTCACCCTAAGTCTTTTCTAAGGCTATACGATGCGATAACCCCATATTTTGAGGACCAGGATCATATTGTATATGCCTTTAGTACAGTGATTTGCCATCTGAATATGACAATCAGTGGTATGCAAATTGTGAAAAATGATAATGAAACTTGGAAGGAAAATCTAGAATCATGTTTAGTGCAGTTCAGTCGCCTATAAGCCTGCCTATAAAGGGAAAGGAGGTATTTTCCGTGCCACTTCTTGATGGTGAAACATTTTATTCGATATATGGAGATTATCCTTTGTATGGATTTTTATCTGTGCTTGGTGGGTGTTTGATTTTGGCACGAATGAGAAAAAGTGGTGCGTCCTGAGAGATTCGAAAATTTATGCTACTCCTCTTGCACATCAAAAAACACTGAAAAAATGTAAAAAATGTAATGCTTTTCTTAAAGATGTCTCAAAGTAGGTGATCTTTCCAGATATTGTGATCACCTACTGGCTGTTTAATAACGAGCTGTACCAGGCTGATCCTCAACTATCGAGAGAATATATAGGGAATTAAACGGAATGAGTTCAGTAGATTGATGTTGTAGTGAAAGTCCCTTGAGGTTGATCATCGACTGATATAATAGATTTAAGGAGTTGATGAATATAATATTATACACCTAAAATTTTATGAATGGAGAAGATTCTAACAAGAAGTTCGTTATATTGAACGGAACAATTCTTCCTGGTCATAGAATAGCTTCCGGCCAGGCAAAGGATCCACGTTTTCCGCAAGGGACTATCGCGCTTCAGAAACCTCTTTTTGCTAAATTGGGATTGGATTTGAGCAAATGCTTCATGGGAACTTTAAATATTTCTATCTCGCCTAAGCAATTTAAAATTATCAACCCAAGCTACAACTTTCCAAATGTGAAATGGACTAATGATTTTCCGGAGGAAACCTTTTCATTTTCACCTTGTAGAATAATGTTCGCTGGAGGGGAATTCGATTGTTTTGTGTATTACCCCCATCCTGAGACTAAGCCAGGCTACTTCCAACCGCCCAATGTTTTAGAAGTCTTGGGACCAAAAATTGAAGGACTATCATATGGAACGGAGATTAAGCTTGCTATAGATACCAATCAAATTCAGATTAGCGATTAAGTTGGTGGTGTCTCCTCCTCCTATAAAATAGTGTCAGTGTCGTTCCAGACTCTCAATTTAAAATTCACTCTTTTTATCTGTGCTTGGTGGGTGCCTGCTTTTGGTACGAATAAGAAGAAGTGGTGCGTCCTGAGAGATTCGAACTCCCGACCTACTGGTTCGAAGCCAGTTGCTCTATCCGACTGAGCTAAGGACGCTTGTGGTTGAACTTTCTACCCTATAATTTTAGTCAATGCTACCTCTGAAGGAGATATACTAGAGATGTTCTTGAAGCTAAAACCTTACTTTCTGATAACATATTTAACTTGAACACCAAAAAACACTGAAAATATATAAGAAATATAATGCTTTTCTTAAAAATGTCTCAAAGTAGGTGATCCTTCCAGATATTGTGATCACCTACTGGCTGTCTAATCACGAGTTGTACTAGGCTGATCCTCAACTATCGAGAGAATATATAGGGAATTAAACGGAATGAGTTCAGTAGATTGATGTTGTGGTGAAAATCCCTTAAGGTTGATCATCGACTGATATAATAGATTTGAGGAGTTGATGAATATAATGTTACCCTATATCACCAATATATACTTCAACCTAATTGAGGAAAATATGTATGACAACTATTCTAATACGGGAAACTGAAATAACTACTCAGGGCGGTCATTCCGCTGTAATAATCGGAATAGACCCTACAGACGAAGATTGTGTCATTGGTGAGATTAATTCACGACAGGTTCGTTGGAATCGGAGTGGTATATGCCGTGGTCAATCCTCAGGTGCTAATATCTTACCTCAAGACGACGATTTCAAGGAAGTTATTCAAACGATTGATTTACTTAGCGGAAAGAGTTGAAAGTAAATTTGCTATTTAGGGTCGTTCGTGAAGGAGATTAAAAATTTGTAAATGATTTCCGCAGAATCTTTTATACGTAGACCAAATCTATGATAGCTGGTAGTTTGAAGAGAGTAACAGCCCCCCATTACGGATGCGCTAAAGCGCACCACAAATTTTTACCGTTAGCCATAAGAGTATTGTATGGAAAACTGCGAGACGACCGTCGTCGGTGAACTAGTTCGGCTGCTGCCGGTTCTTCTTGGCGGCTTTCTTGGAATCAGTGGAACTATTCTGTCCCAGTACTGTACGCATTGGTTTTCCGGTCGGCGTGAGCATAAAAAACTAATGCGAGAGAAGGCGGAAGAAATGCTACAAGGACTATACGAACATCGAGACTGGTATGACGCTCAGCGAAATGCGATGTTGTTTCGGAATGTGGACTTCGATGTACCATCGCCGCTCGACCGTGTTCATGCTATTCAGTACCTCTATTTTCCTGAACTTACGCAGGCAATAAAAGTTCTTAATCAAAGATTTATGGATCTTCAAAGTTCACTTTACGAACAGAAAGAACGACAACTGAAGGACAAGAAACAGTGGCTCGAAAGCAATTCTGTAAAAGAGCTTTCCCCATACTATAAAGCCTATTTGGAGGCATGGGGTGATGTCGTAGACGAAATGCTCACAACGACTTCCAAATATATAATATAAACGGATTAATTTTTTGGTATCGGCTAAATAAGCCATAAATAAAATAGTGTCAGTGCAATTCCAGACTCTCAATTTAAAATTCACTCAAAATAATTTTACAAGGTTAAAGTTGTGAGTATTTCAGTTTTCTTTTCCTGAAGTTCTGTCTTTCTAATCTGAAAAAGGCATTTGGAGGTTCTGAAATAGGTCAGAAATGGAGTTTTGTATGCAGCTATCCCTCAGCATATTAGCTGGTATGTTTTGTTATAGGGGGTTGGGGTGATTTACTTAATGAACTGTCGGGGGAGGATGGGTTGTCAGTGTTGACAGATGCGGTCTGTACATCCCCGGTGGGAACTCGGTATCCAGAAATCCCTTTCTGTACCTCGCTGATGCTTTCTTAAACATATCATACATGGTGAAGTAAAAGGTCTTTCCCCTCTGGCACGACACTTTTTGGCGCGACCCTGACACTGGGAGCGGGGGTTCAGAGGCTTATATATTTGCGATAAATATAATACAAATATTATAACTATTTGATTTTATTATTACCTTTATTTTCGGAGCAGTTTCTCTCTTTACTGCTTTTTATGAGTGTTCTGTAAAACTCTGGTGTTGCCGATAATTTGAATAAGCTAATAATGGATCACTATGTATATATTCAGAGATTTTCAGTCAAGGGAAGAAGTTACTACCGATTCTCTGGTGTTCACCGGAAAGGGACGACCCTGGGAAGTGGTCATGAACTTGGCTGAGGTCAAGAAAAAAATTAATCTTGAGTTCTTCAGAAAAACACCACCCTTTATATCAAAGTACCTTCCATTACTGCCTGTAAGAGAATATGGCAATTTCGTTTCAATGGGAGAGGGGGAAACTCCTCTTATCCGAAGTAATGTTCTTGAAAAAGAATTTTCAGCTCAGATATTTTTTAAACTTGAAGGACAAAACCCTACAGGTTCATTTAAAGATCGTGGTTCGGCAGTTGAACTCAGTGTTGCAAAAGAATATGGAGCAAAAGGTATCATTCTCGCCAGTACCGGAAACATGGCAGCATCCTGTGCATGTTATGGAGCAGCAGCCCGTATTCCCTGCTACGTGATAGTTCCGGAAGGTACTCCTCAATCAAAAATGGCACAGGTGATTGCCTATGGAGGAAGAATCGTTCAGATAAAAGGAGGATATGGAGATGCTGCACGCCTCGCTGAAGAAGTTGCAAGAGAATATGGCTTTTATCTTGCCGGAGATTATGCATTCAGAGCAGAAGGTGGAAAAACCGCTGCTTTTGAACTGATTGAACAGTTGCATTATCAGCTACCTGATATAGTGGTAGTTCCCATAGGGTGTGGTACCAACATAGCTTCATACTATAAAGGGTTTAAAGAATATTTAGAACTTGGGCTAATTTCAAAAATTCCACGCCTGATAGGAGTACAGGCAGAAGCGGCTAACCCGGTAGTGCGTGCATTTCAATCAGGTAAATCTACTTTTGAACCTCTGGCTGAAGTTCGCTCCCTTGCAAGAGCAATTGCAATCAATGACCCTCTTGATGGTATTAAGGCACTTGATGCCATATATAACACTAATGGCATTGCGATTGATTTAACAGAAGAAGAAATGGTTAGATGTCAATACGAATTATCAAAAGAAGAAGGCATCTTTGCTGAAACTTCCTCAGCGGCTGGTCTTTCGGCACTAAGGAAACTAAAAGAAAAAGAAGATTTAAGAAATAAAACAATCGTATGCATCCTTACAGGTACCGGTCTTAAAGACCCTGATCCGATTATTCGCTCCTCATTACAACCAGGGAGTATCTTTCCTTCTATTGAAGAATTTAGAAATATTCATGAAAAGGACTTGAAAAAATCTCCAAAATTACATTTCCTTGGTGATCTGCAATTTGCTTTCAGTAAAGATGCTTCCAAAGAAGAGGTACGCACCTATATTCAGACACACCTGAAAATAGCATTGGAAAAAAGTTCTCTGGAAAAAGTCTATGCGGCTATTACCTCTTTTCTCTCAAGGGGTATCCCCGTACTCACTTCCGATCTGAAATATATTATTGAGGAAGTAATTGAAGAGGAGGATTTATCTCATCCTGTGTTTTCTGTTGAGTCATATTCCTTATCCGCACATTCAAATCAGCCCGTTGAAAGTCAAATTACGGTATGTTTTTATAAAGATGGAAATCCTGACGTGACTAAAACTTTTTCTGCCAGTGGAGTAGGGCTTATCGACGCATTGTTTACTACCTTTCTTGATGTGATGCCCGACAAAATCGTATGTCTTGAAGATTTTAAAGTAGACATCGGGCACGTTGCTCCTCAAGGTTTTATTACTGTGTATGTTGTAGTGGGAGCAGAAGGTAGAAGATTCAGTGCCAGAGCAAGTTCACCTGACCTGGCTGCGGGTGTGGTGAAAGCAATGGAACGTGTAGTTAATAAGATTCTTTTGAGTTAGATAGATTTTTTTGTTATGTTTCCAAAAGTTTGCCATCAAGGAAAAACCATCTCCCTTGTGTTTTTTCAAAATAGGCACGCTCAGCATGTACGTGCTCTTCATCTTTGATTTTAAATTTTGCTTTGAATTCGATGGTAGTTCTTTTTCCATCTTTGGATTCTTTACTGGAAAGTATTTCAAGCCCCGTCCATTCAGACTCTTCTGACCATTGTTTGGCTGCCTTTATATCAAAGTTTCTTCGTTCAATAAGAGGAATGGTTTTTAAGAGGTATTCGATCTCTCCTGTGGCATATGCGCTATAGCGCGAACGCATTAATGCTTCAGCACTCCCTGGGCGTTCTTTGCCTGAATGATATAATCCACAACAATCAGCATACAGCTTAGTACTGCTGCAAGGGCATGGCTTGTTTTCGGTAGAAGAGTTTGTTTCAGTGTTCATTTGATACCACTCCTGTGTTATTTACTTTTAGTTCGTATTGTTACTGAATCAATTTTAAGTTCTCTTGCAAGATCAAGTATCTGAACTGTATTTTGCAAGTTGGAAGTCTTGTCACCCATGAGTGTAAGTAGTTTTTTGTTTGAGCTGTTTTCTACTAAAGCCCGAAGCTGTGATTCCAGTTCCTGATACGGAAGTTCTTTTTTGTCCAGAGCAAAAGTTCCATCCTCAAGGATGCTTACGGTAATTTGAAGCGGTTCGGAATCACTGGAAGCAGTTTGTTCCTGTGCCTCGTTTGTTTTACTTTCCGGGAGAGCTACAATGAGCCCCCTGTTTTCGGTCATGGAAACAGATACGAGTACAAACGTAGCAAGTAAAAAGAACATAATATCAATCAAGGGTATGACTTCAATTCTTGCACGCTTGTTTTTCTGAGAGGAAGATATTTTCATTTATTTAGTTCAGGCTTTCTTCAACAGCAGACCCAAGTGATTCAAGTTCGAGTCTGATTTTTTCCTCAAGTTCGTTTAATATATTATATGGAATGAGTGCAACAATAGCGATTGCAAGTCCAAAGGCAGTTGCTATTAAAGCCTCAGAGATTCCCCCAGTGATCGCAATAGGGGCAGTGATCTGGCTTTCACCAAGTGAATAGAAAGAATGAATTAATCCAACAACGGTACCCAGGAGACCTAATAATGGCGCAATGGTAATAGCGGTATCCAGGGTTGGTATTCCTTTATGAATTTTTGAAAGTACCGTACGAGCATTTTTTTGATACTGCGCAAGAAATGATTCTTTTCGTTCACCAAAACTCTTGTGAATTGTCACCAGGATTGGGTCTTCAGTCCCCTGGGCATAACTGATTGCTTCTTTTATTTTTCCACCCGAAAGCAGCAGAGTGAAGTGTTCTCTCTTTTCTGAAGAGAGTCTCATTTTAAAAGCAAATAAAAAGATTGTTCTTTCTATTATGGTTGCAACGGTGATTATGGAGGTCAGGAGAAGAGGCCAGATTATGGGTCCTCCTCGTTCAATAATTTCAAGCATATGCTGATCTTTTCTCTCAGGGGTAAATATTTTTTTGAGAGTTTAACAGGTTTTTTCAATAAACATAAGCACCGAATGGTGTTTTTAAAAAACACTAACGCCGAGTATTTCTTCGTGGGTCTTTACGTCTTGAATCTTGATCTTTGTTGTCGTTTTTTTGTTCCTGTGCCTGACGAAGGAGCATTTCAAGGGGAGTTAAGTTTTCCGGGGTCGGGGTAGGAGTTCCCCTGTGTTTGGGCTCATCAAAATCGAGCTGAGAGAAGCGGGGTTTTTTGTTTTGAGCTTGAAGAATCTGAGAGTTCATAAAATAAAAACCAACTGTGCTTAATAACAAAACCAGAAGTAATAAGTATTTCAGTTTAAACATAAAATAACCTCTGCTAGAGCGCATCCCAGGGATACTTTTCATGTGTACAGATAAATTTTGATACTGCCTCAAGTTCATCATCTTCATTACTTTTTTCAATTCGTCTTACGAGCAGGGCAATTTTTCTGTTTGCATCAAGGCTGAATATTTTTACAATATTCAGGATTTGAGTTTTTTCTTCCGGAGTTACGCTTTTGATCTGAGATTGAGCTCTGAACAGAGTGCAGAGCCCCGCAAAAATTTCTATTGTGATTTCTGCAACTCGTTTTGTCAAAAATTGTTCCTTTACAATATCTTTTTTATACTTTCGTACCACTTGTTCACTTACTCTTGAAAGGGTGACGGATGCCCGTTCGAATATCTCTGCGTATTGTCTCAGTTCAGGGTCAAGTCCATTAATCTGGGGTACACCAAGCATGGTACGTTTGGTGAATTGACTACCTACATAACTTGAGAGTACTCCAAAGCCTTTGATAGGTTCATTAAGACCTTTCATTACTTCTTTAAGGAATTCTCCTGTAACTTTAAGTCCACTGAGCCCAATGTAAAGACGAAGAATTTCGTTCGTACCTTCAAATATGAGATTTATTCTTGAATCCCGAAGATATCGCTCGTAAGGGTATTCTTTCATAAATCCATTTCCGCCAGCGATCTGTAGTGCATCGTTTATGGTGTACCATAATGCTTCCGATGCATAGATTTTGGATATGGCGGCTTCGGTTGAATAATCAGTATGACCTGAATCAATCATATGCCCTACCATTCGGACGATACTTTCAGTAACGTAGCAGCGAACGGTCATCTGAGCTATTTTTTCCTGTATCAGTCCAAACTCTGAAATAGACTGTCCAAACTGTTTTCTTGCATTTGCCTGAGCACTTGCAAGTGCTATCATTCGTTTCATTCCACCGACTGAACCGCCGCCAAGACCCGTTCTGCCGTTATTCAGGATTTCCATGGCGATTTTAAATCCCTTGCCTTCTTCGCCCAGAAGATTTTCAGCAGGAACTTTTACATTATCAAATCGAACTGTCGTAGTGGCCGATGCGCGAATACCGAGTTTATCTTCTTTTGGACCATTACTGACCCCTTCAAACTCACGCTCAACTATAAAAGCTGAGAGCTTTCCACCGGGGGAGTCTGTGCGGGCAAAAACAGTAAAAAACCTTGCAAATGCACCGTTTGTAATCCAGATTTTCTCTCCGTTTAGTACCCAGTTGCCTGAGTCATCTTTTTTTGCGGTAGTTCTGACAGAAGCCGCATCACTTCCTGCGCCCGGTTCTGTCAGGCAAAATGCGGCAATTCGTTCACCGCTTGCAAGATCGGGAAGATATTTCTTTTTTTGTTCATCTGTTCCAAAAAGCAGTAAACCTTTCATGCCGATAGAGCTGTGGGCACCGATGGTGAGGGAAGTGGAAGCATCAAAAGAGGAACTTTCCTGAAGTACTCTGGAGTATGCGGCATTTGAGAGACCGATGCCCCCGAACTCTTCCGGAACAATCAGACCAAAGAGTCCCAGCTCTTTTAATGCCTGAATGTAATCTTCGGGTTGCGAAGCCTTTTTGTCATATTCGGAAAAATCACTGTCTTTATCTTCCAGAAATTTATGCACACTTTCGAGTACCAGTTTCAGAGTTTCAAGTTCAACATCAGAGAACTGGGGATAGGGGATAAACTGTTCGGATTCAATCTCACCAAGAAAAAGTGAACTGACAATGCTGGGTCTTGTGTCATTTTTAGACATAGGAAAACTTTCCTAAGTAAAATAATAAAAAATAAACTAACTTTAATCTTATCTACTTAGACGTCCAAAGTACATTAAGGGGTACGATTTTTTATAAGAATTTTTTGCAACAAAAAATGAAATGAATCATCAAAACCATAAGCACCTGGCTATTAATTTGTGAGTAATCTCGGAGGTATTTTGTAATGGAAGAGTTGTATAGGAACGAAAGGGTAATTCCGAATGAGGCACTGCGCAAGCTTCTTGAAAAACCTCTTGAGAGTAAGATAAACACGGAGATACTTAGACAGGATGTAGTCATTGATATAGAACTTTCCAAAGACACTTCTTCTGAAGCTGAGGAACTTAAATCCCAGGAGGAGCAGGCATTAAAGTCATGGAAAGAGTTAAAGGAAAAGCTTCTTAACGATTCTGAGAAGGATATATCTGTAGATGATGGCTTAACAGAGGAGGAGCAGACTCCCCGGGACTTGTCTGGTGGTGATATTCTTTCCGAACAGGATGTGCAGGATTGTCTTGGTACAATTTCAGAATCGGCATTAAATGTTACGAAAGGAACAGAAGAAATTACAACTGAGTTGTTTTCCCCGAACGCAAATTTATCAAAACCAAAAACCCGAAAAAGCTCTGAACTTACAAAGTTCTTTGAACTGATTACCGAAGATTCCTTCTACGCAAGGTTTGCCCTTCTCCTGTTTGGAATCATGACTCTGGGGCTTTTTACAGGCTTGTTTGCCGGTATCCTGGTAATCAAGTTGTTGTAAGTACAAGCAACATGTCCTGATCAGGACTCTAAATTGTCCTCTGAGCGTGTAGCAAAACTCTGTTTTAACCCCTTTAAAGCAAAACAAAACTATCGTCATTCATGTCATTTCAGACTCTTAGCGTTTTATTGCGAAAATAGGGGTTTCTTGCTATAAATTCTGCCTGTTTATTCGTCAATTATATGCTGGAATATTTTCGTTGATGGGCTCTCTTGCTGTTTATGATTCTAAGTCTTGTACTACCTCTCCTCAAGGTTATCTGGGTCTTTGTCTTGAGGTTATGAAGAGTGATGGTGCGAGGATCACTAAAACAAGAAAAGCAGTTATTGATTGTCTTTCCAAAACAACTCAAGCCTTAAGTCCTCAGGAAATCATGAGGCTCGTTACCGAGCGGTATGAAGGAGTTGAGGGGATTGATCTTGCTTCGGTGTACAGAATTTTAAAGTACATGAGTGAACTTGGTTTGGTTCACCAGGTGGGTCCAAACGGAGGATTTTTTCCTTGTGTTCATTCTCACTGCGGGTCGGGAATACATCTTATTACAAGATGTAATGCTTGTGATAACACAACAGAATTGCATATCCCTGAAGAAAAGACCAACACATTGATGCGGTATCTTCGTAACGAAATTGATTTTCTTCCTGAAGAGCACGTTCTTGAAATCAAGGGAACCTGTAAAAAATGTTCAGGTAAATCTTCCACATCGTAAACGGTATCTTTAAAATAATTCTCTTAAATAACTAAAATAAAGGATTAATAATGAGCAATAAAAAGCAAGCGCTTGATTATCATGAGTATCCCGCTCCCGGGAAAATCTCAATAGTTGCAAAGAAACCCTGTGAGACCTCTCATGATCTTTCTTTAGCATATAGCCCTGGAGTAGCTTATCCTTGTCTGGAGATAGCAGAGAATGAAGAGCTTGTGTACCAATACACTTCCAAGGGAAATCTTGTAGGGGTGATCAGTAATGGTACTGCGGTATTAGGTTTGGGTAATATTGGTGCAAGTGCATCAAAACCTGTAATGGAAGGTAAGGGTGTGCTCTTCAAATCCTTTGCAGATATTGATGTCTTCGATATAGAACTTAATTGCACTGATACAGAACAGCTTATTACTACTGTTGCAGCGCTTGCACCAACCTTTGGTGGTATTAATCTTGAAGATATCAAGGCACCAGAGTGTTTTGATATTGAGACAGAGCTTCAAAAACGTCTTGATATACCCGTGTTTCACGATGATCAGCATGGAACAGCTATTATATCTGCTGCGGCACTCCTTAATGCACTTGAAATTACCAATAGAGATATTTCAAAAATAAAGATGGTGATGAGTGGAGCTGGGGCGGCTGCGGTAGCATCTGCCCGGTTAGTATTTACTCTTGGTGTAAAACCTGAAAATATGCTGATGGTTGACTCTACCGGGGTTATATACAAGGGAAGAGAAAAGGGCATGAATCGTTTCAAGGAAGAATTTGCAATTGAAACAGATGCACGTACTCTTGAAGATGCCTTACATGGTGCCGATGTTTTCTTTGGTCTTTCCAGTAAAGACCTTCTTACCCCTGAAATGCTTCTCAGTATGGCGGATAATCCAATTGTATTTGCAATGGCAAATCCTGACCCTGAAATTGACTATGATCTTGCAAGAAAAACCCGTTCTGATGTGATTATGGCAACGGGTAGGAGTGATTATCCGAATCAGGTAAATAATGTGCTCGGGTTTCCCTTTATTTTCAGAGGAGCGCTTGATGTACGAGCAAAGGGGATTAATGAAGAAATGAAGATGGCAGCAGTGCGTGCGCTTGCCCGCCTTGCCAAAGAGCCTGTCCCTGAGAGTGTAAAAGCTGCCTATGGTTATGCTGACTTTACTTTTGGAGCAGATTATTTAATTCCAAAACCATTTGACCCGAGGGTGTTGTATTTCGTATCTCCTGCGGTGGCAGAAGCGGCAATGAATTCGGGGCTTGCCCGTAAGAAGATTGATCTTGAAGAGTACACACTTGAGCTTAAGGCAAAGCAGAACGGGGGAAGAGTGGTACTGGGGAAATGGCACTCCCTTGCCCGTAAAGCAGAGAAGAAACGAGTGGTGTATCCTGAGGGTTCAAATGAACGAGTGATAAGTGCTGCGGTAATGGCACATGGTGAAGGAATCTGTAATCCTGTACTTTTGGGAAAAGAGGCAGAGATTCGATCTCAAGCTGAGCGACTTGATTATTCGCTTGAGGGTATTCAGATAGTTGAGCCATTTCACGATCCAAGATTTGAAGATTTTGTAGAAAAATATTTTATAGCAAGATGCAGAAAGGGTGTTACCAAAAGTGAAGCGTATAGAGCCATGCGTCAGGAGCATATTTTTGGAAGTATGTTACTTGCTTCAGGTGAGGTCGAGGGATTGATTTGCGGTGTTGATCAAAATTTCCCAAAATCAGTTAAACCTGTTTTTGAAGTAATCGGTTTAAAAGAGGGATGCACCACCACTGCGGGTTTGTATATCGTATCTATCAGAGACAGGCTTTTATTTTTTGCTGATACCACCATTCATCTTGAGATGAATGCAGAAAAACTTGCCACTATCGCCATTATGGCTGCTGAATTTGCACAGAGCATGAATTGTACCCCTCAGGTTGCCATGCTTTCTTATTCAAATTTCGGAAGTTCGAGTCATCAGGACGCAAAAATGGTGCAGGACGCCGTTAAGATGGTTCGACATCTTGCACCTGATTTAAAGGTTGATGGAGAAATGCAGGCAGATACTGCAACGGACACCCAGATTTTGAGAGATTATCCATTTTGTAACCTTGATGCGGCTGCAAATGTACTGGTGTTTCCGGATATGCAATCGGGTAATATCTCCTATAAACTTTTGCAGCGTCTTGGTGGGGCACGGGTAATTGGACCTGTGCTTCTTGGACTTAGTAAGTCCGCTCATATTTTACAGAGACATGCTTCTATTGATGAAATATTCAATATGACTACCGTTGCAGTTGCCCAGGCATCTTTGATGAAAGGAGAAAGCAGCAGAGCTGAAAATACTCCTCTACCTCTAAGACGTAAGCGTTCTTTATGAGTAATGGAATCATTTCTTGGTAAAGATGCATGGCATGCAGCCTCTCTTAATCATAAGAATCGCCTTCAATCATTTGTAGGTTCTCATCGGTATGTTCGTGAGCGGGGTGCAAAGCATCCCGTGTATGATTTTTTGTTCAGTTATTACAGTTTTAGCAGGGGGCAATTACTTCGTTGGAGTCCGGGTATTGGTGTTTTTCTGGAAGCCGATACGCAGGATGAACTTGAATGGGGTTCTTTTACTTCTAAAAAAGGGAAGTACTGGCAGATTGATCCCGCGTATTTTCCAGAAAGAAGGTATCCGTATCTTGATTGGGCGATCAGGTATCTTGAAGGTATTAATGGAAGGGCTCCCGCATTCCATTGTTTTGGGCTCCATGAATGGGCAATGCTGTATCATGCAAAAGAGAAGCATCATCCGGATGTTTCACTGAGGGTTAACAGTAAAGAGCTTGAAGAGGTTATTGAAAATCATCAAATCTGTTGTACCCATTATGACGCATTTAGATTTTTTACCCCTGAGGCAAGTCCCAGGAATAAGTGGAATCTTCATAGAGAAACCGTTATGGAGTACGACCAGCCCGGCTGTATTCATGTGACGATGGATCTCTATAAATTCGGTTACAAGATAGCCCCTTTTATCTCATCAGATTTGCTGGCAGATCTGTTTTTTATTGCCATCAAAGCCCGTGAAATCGACATGCGAGCAAGCCCTTATGATCTTCAAGAGTACGGATTTCAGCCAATCAGGATAGAAACCCGTGAGGGGAGGGAAGAGTATGTCTCTACTCAAAGAAAGTTACATTCCGAAGCAAAGATATTAAGAAATCGTTTGCTTGAGAGTTATGTCACACTACGTTCATTACTCCGAATCTTGTAGCGGAACCAGGGTATGGTTTTTTACCTGAAAGGGGAGGAGTTGGAACTGGATTCTTCTGTCTTTGATTGGGATTTTTCTGTCGGGGAGTTTTATATATTTCAGTTCTGTCAGGTGTGTTCGTACTTCTTCTCGCGTTATGGGGGAGTTATCAGCTTTGTTGTTTAATGATTCTATTGTTTGTAGAAGGGCTTTTATTCCGAGATAGCAGGCAAAGGTATATGCGGGCAAGCTAAGATCAGCATAGCCATCTTTTTCTTTGAAAGATTCAGGTATGTCCGAATTGAATAATATAAGATTATTGGTAATTTCAGGATCTCCTGCCTTATGAAAATATGTTGGCGAGGTATTTGCACTGATTGTCAATTTGGGTATTTTGATATTTTGCTGATGCAGTTGTCTCATAAGCAAAGGAAAATTTTCACCCGTATAGTTTATGATGAGAAGTTCAGGCTTTCTTGATTTTAGTTTTACTAGCAAAGATCGAAAATCATTCTCACTGTGAATAAGTTCATCAAAAACCAGATCAACTCCTTTTTCCTTAAACAACTTGCTTAATTCGTTTCTGATATATAAGGTGAAATCAATCTCCAAAGAAATAAGGGCAATTCGTTTGAATCCTTTTTCAATAGCAAAGTTACCTAATAAATGAGCCTCAATACTACTGTCATACCAGTTACTTATCGCATAGGGGTTTTTCGGTAAAAACTCACTATGTCCAGAAAGACCAATTACGGGAAGTTTTTGAGAGACAGCAAGTGGGTTAATAGCAAATACCGTGTGACTACCAAAAAGTAATGTCCCAATAAGATTTTTATGTAACAGCAAGCGGTTAAAACATGAAAGTGCTTCCTGAGTTTTTGATTTATCATCTTCAAAAGCAAAATTAATTTGTTCTGATAAATCAGCAGATAGTTCTGAAATGGCAAACTTATATCCTTTTAGACAATTTTCTCCCTGTTCTGCAAACATACCAGTACCAGGATTTATGATCCCGATGCTAAGTGGTTCAGCAGATATGTAGGCAGTGAAAAAAATGTTTATGTAATTAACATATAGGATAAAAGAAATAAGTTTTTTCATATAATTTTTTATATCTCTACTATTTCATCTTGTCTTGCGGGGCTTGCGTTCCAGGAAAAGGTTTCTTTTAGGTGCTCACTGAAGTGTGCGGATACGTGTTTTTCGCCGTGTACTATTTTTACAATTTCAGGGGTGCCGGTGCATTCGGATAGCCACCTGGTCATTTCCGCTTTGTCGCCATGGGCGGAGAGTCCGGAAAGGGATTTGATTGATGCATTACAGGGGATTTCCTGACCAAAAATTCTAATGGTAGGTTCTCCTTTTAACATTCGATCACCTCGAGTACCTTCTGCTTGATGCCCTACAAATATTACGGTGGTGTCAGGATTGGGAAGCCAGTGTATGAGGTGATGAAGAATTCTTCCTCCGGTTACCATACCGCTTCCTGCTATTATAATTCGAGAACCACTCATGGAGTTTAATTTTTTCGATTCTGAAACTGAATGAAGGAAGAAAGTTTTCTTTGTTCGCAGTACTGAGTTTCCATTTTCTTGAATTTCTTTTGTCTCTTCATCAAAATAATATCTGTATTTTTTATAAATTTCTGTCGCATCAACCGCCATAGGACTGTCAATCAGTACGGGGATTTCAGGTATTTTGTTTTCTCTCTCAAGTTTTGCAAGGAGATAGAGAATATGTTGCGCTCTTCCTATTGCAAATGAAGGGATGAGTATGGGACCTTCCTTTTTTATTGCTTCAAGAATGATTTCTTTAAACGCCTCTTCAGGGTCAGTATCTGAGTGAAAGCGATCTCCATAAGTGGACTCACACACAAGGAGCTTTCCAAGAGTAACAGGTTTGGGGTCTTGCAGGATTGGTACACCATATCTCCCAAGGTCTCCTGAAAAAGTAAGGGGGGTTTCACACGCATTGATATTTAGTATCGAAGCGCCAAGAATGTGTCCTGCACAGTGTGCCGTTATGGAGATGTCATCATTAATGTGTCCGGTAATTTCCGGGGGAAGTAACTCCAGCAAACTGACTGCCTGCTCTGCGTCTCTTGAATCGTAGAGCGGCTTTGCAGGTGAGTGTTTTGATGTGCCGTGCCGGTTGGCATAACGGGCTTCTTCTTCCTGAAGCCTTGCTGAATCGAGTAGAATCAGACGGGTTAACTCTCTTGTGGGAGCGGTACAGTAAATAGGACCACGAAACCCCTCTTTAACCAACCGTGGAAGATAGCCGGTATGATCAAGATGGGCATGGGTAAGAAAAATAGCCTCGATGCTTTCTGCCGGTATAGGAAAAGGTTTCCAGTTCAGCTCTCTAAGCTCTTTTTTCCCTTGAAAAAGACCACAATCAATCAGGTATTTTTTATTGTTACATACAAGAAGATATTTTGAACCAGTAACAGTCCCCGAAGCCCCAAGAAATTGTACCTGAATGCTCATATCCTTTTGTTACCCGTGTGTTATGTTTTTAAATTTTTAAGAAAGGAAATCATTTCTTCCTGAGTTCTGAATTTGTGAGATACTTTTCCAAGTTGCTCTCCCCGTGTGCGCTCTTCTCTGTCAATTTCTTTCCAGTCCTGAAAATCACTGAGGAAGTGCTTTTCATTCAGGAGCCTGTCCCAGAGTTCCGGTGATGGTTTAATTTCATGTTTTGCAAGTTCTTCGAGGTCTTCAACAAGAGACAGTACTGTTTCTACACTGTCAGCTTTATTAGTACCAATGACCCCGCTTGGACCACGCTTTATCCATCCGGAAGTATATAGACCTTTAAGGAAGGTGCCATTTTGCAAGATGCGACCTTTCTCATTTGGATAGATTCCTCGTTTTTCATCAAACGGAATTCCAGGAATTCCTTGTCCGAGATATCCTACACTTCGAAATACGAGATCACATGGTATTTCCTCTGTGTCAGTGCCTGGTGTTGCAAGTCTTTTATCCAGATCCCCGGAAAGAATATTTTTAACAAATCGAATACCACTGACTTCTGTTTCTCCAGAGATCTCAATTGGTGAAAGGAAAAATCTGATATGAATTCTTTTATTTGAATTGTTATTTGGAAGGTTTGAAAATCTTTCTGAAAATTCTTTTAGAATTTCAAAATTTCTTCGAGTTCCCTTTGGTGCCTGTTCAAGCCACTCGTTTTCTTCTTTTGTGAGTGCAAGGTCTTCAGGTCTTAGGAGTACATCAACATTGGGAATCTCACCGAGTTCTTTTAGCTCTTTATCGGTGCATGCCATTTGCAGGGGACCTCTGCGCCCTACCAGATATATGTCCTCCAGGGTGGATTCAGCAAGTACTTCCTCTGCATGAAGTGCGATGTCTGTGCTATGAAGATCCTCTACATTTTTTAGAAGAACCCGGGTTACATCAATAGCAACATTTCCTTGTCCAATGATTACGGCGGTTTTCCCGTTCAGGTTAAAACTGATATCTTTAAACCAGGGGTGAGAGTTGTACCAACCAACAAAAGAGGTTGCGGTGTGTGAGCCTTCAAGGTTTTCTCCGGGGATACCCAGTGTCCGATCTTTCTGGGCACCATGCGCAAGAATAATCGCATGATAGTGCGTACGTAACTCATCTATGGATATATCTTCGCCTATTCGAACATTTCCTCGTAATGAGACTGATGGGTGGGAGAGCGTTTTTTCAAACTGTCTTGAAACTTCTTTTATTTTGAAATGGTCAGGAGCAACCCCTGAGCGTACCAGCCCAAAAGGGGCAGACAGTGCTTCAATGATATCTATTTTACATTCGGGGAGCTTTTTAAGAAGTGCCTCTGCCGCATAGATTCCCGCCGGTCCCGCACCTATGATTGCAAAGTGGAACTGTACTTGTTCGTGACTCATCTGTGAATTAGCAAGCAGAGCATCAGCAAGAATCTGGAACGATACTTACTTGCCAGCAGGCTTGCCGTATTTTTTATTGAATTTATCGATTCTACCTTGAGTGTCTACCAGTCGTTGAGCTCCGGTATAGAATGGATGAGAATAGCTGGAGATAGTAAGTTGATAGTGAGGATATTCCTTGCCATCATCCCACTTGATTGTCTTATCAGTTTTGACAGTTGATCTGCCAAGAAATGATTTTCCTGATGACGCATCGGAAAAAACTACTTCTCTGTATGTCTCTGGATGAATTCCTTTTTTCATGCCTGCCTACCTAAAAATATAAAAACTACCTAAGATTTAAAAATGTATGAAATTACCAACTAGCCCCTTACCAACTAGCTTTAGTCACTCCGGGAAGAAGTCCTTCAAGAGCTTTTAGTCTAACCATATTTCTTGCAAGACCAAACTTTCTGTAAAAACCACGTGGTCTCCCGGTAAGAAAACATCTGTTGCGAACTCTGATCGGGTTAGAGTTACGGGGAAGTTTCTGAAGCTTAACCTTTGCCTCTTCTTTCTCTTCCCAGGTGCTGTGAGGGTTACGGATAGCTTCCTTAAGCTCAGTTCTCTTTGTAGCATATTGAGCTGCCATTCGTATTCTCTTGTTGTTCTTTTCTATTCTGCTTTTCTTTGCCATAAAAATCTAAAAAATCTGTGTAAGATATTAAAATTACTTAGCTGTGTTTACACACATAAACGAGGGCAGAAACTACTAGAAACGCCCGGATAAGTAAAGAGTTAGCAAATAAATACCCCGCAGGGAATAGAAATGACATGAAAAACATGTCTTAATTTAAAGTGTTTACTGGTAGGGGGTTACTTTTTCCGATGTTTCTTTTTAGATAAAGTTAAATGTTTGTAACGAGTTGTACCTGATGAGGTATATTTATTTTAGTAATTGATCTGTAAACTGTATGGATTCAGCCACAAACAGCTCCAGGGGTTGGTAGTTCTCTTTTGTTTGTGCGATTTCAAGGTACTTGTAGTAGGCATGTTTACGTTCTTTGATTACTAATGGAGGGATGATGCCTGCATGAAGTGCCTGAGCGAGCATAAGTAACCTGCCAGTTCGTCCATTGCCGTCACTAAAAGGGTGTATTTGTTCAAAGCGTGAGTGAGTGTTTGCAATGGTGCTGATAATATCTTTTTGTTTTTTTTGTAAATCTGAAATCAACTTACATATAAAGTCTGGTATTTTGACTGGATTAGCGAGAATAACAGATGATCCTGAAATTCGTACCGCATGTTTTCTATATTGTCCTGCATCACTGATGATTCCGTTCATAAGTCGTAGGTGAATGTTTAGTATCAGAGTTTCATTTATAGTAAAATTTTTACCAGTACTAACGATCTCATCCAGTAGCCAATAAAGTGTTGCCTGATGGTTACGAGCTTCGGTTTGTTCTATGGCAGTTCGGTTTGATAATACTTTATTATCAAAGATAACCTTTTCGACATCCGACAAAGTCATGGTGCTGCCTTCGATCGTATTTGTGTGGTAGGTAAGATATAGAGTAAGAGAGTCGAGATTTTTTTTGTTCTGAATTATTGTTTTGACATTTGTTCTGAGTGTCAAAACCAGCTTTTTGATTTCTTGCAGTGCGGCTTCATCAACTTCATCTGAACCGATTATTTCGAGATGCAGTTTTTCAATAGCGAGTAATGAGTTTTTTCGTGGGGTAGAGCGTCCATTGATCCAGGAATTGAGGGTGGCAAAGGTGACCTGAAGCTTTCTGGCTAATTGTTCTTGAGTCCAGCCAGATATCTTTTGAATTGTCTGTAAGGCTTTTATGTGATTCATGTTTCTTTATAAAGAATATCAAACTTTATATAGTTATACTATTCTATATAAAGTTTCGTGACAAGGGTGTATTGTGAGAGGATCTAAGGGGTCATCTCTAAGTATATAGATTTATTTCATTTCTTAGTTTTTCCGCAGCTTCTCGTGCCTTTCTCTCAAAGTCCGCCCCGCTTCCTGCGTGTATTATCCCCCGGGAGGAGCTGATGATCAGGTCTCCTGTTTTTTTCATTCCGTTTTCCAGAGTGGCTTTCAGGTCGCCACCTTGAGCACCGATGCCGGGTACAAGGAAGGGGAGTTCGGGTACTGTCTCACGGAGATCCTTTAAAACTTCCGGATAGGTAGCGCCGACCACAAGTGCAAAATCTCCCTGGGATGACCAGGAAGCAACTGCTTTTGCAACCTTAATGTATAGTTTCTCATCCGGTGCCGGGATATCCTGCAAAAGGCTGGAGCCCGGGTTAGAGGTTTTGCAAAGAATGATCAAACCTTTATCTTTCCACTGAAGAAATGGTTCAATCGCATCAAAACCAAGATAAGGGCTTAGAGTGACGGCATCTGCATGGTACCTGTCAAATGCTTCCATGGCATAGTACTTTGCGGTGTTTCCGATATCACCTCGTTTTGAGTCAAGGATAACCGGAATATCCGGGTACGTCTTTTTTATGTAGCTGATGGTAGCTTCAAGTTCTTTTTCTCTACCATGTGCAGCGTAGTGTGCAAATTGCGGCTTGTAGCAACATGCAAGGTCAGCAGTGGCATCAATGACAGCTTTGTTGAAATTAAAAAGAGGAGCGTGTGATTTTTGAATGTCCTCTGGTATCTTGGATAGTTCGGGATCCAATCCTACGCAGAGAAGACTTTTTTTATTTTTTTGTTCGAGGCAGATTTTTTCAGAGAATTTCATCATACTATCATGTCGCAGTGAGGTTTTGTTATAAAGTATCTATATCTTACAGGGGATTGGAGTTTTCAGATACCCAGGTATTAAAATCAACCCCGTTTTTTTCATGGGTGGTCAGAAAATTCCAGATAATATGATCAATAGTTTGCGTGCCAAGAAAGATACTCTTAAACTTTCTTTCCCAGTAATAAAACCCGAAAGATGGATGTAATTGTTTTGCGGCTTCTGAAGGAGGAGTGTCAAGAGTGTTCATCAGCCATATGGCACTAACCACTCCCGATCGGTGCGACCCGCTATCGCAGTGAATGAGCACTGGCTCTTCGACCTTATTACTTAGTTCTATAACTCGTTCTATACTCTTTTTCTGGCGGGTGTGTGTCCCGACCATAGGAATCCAGAGATACGTTGCGCCCATCTCTTTGACTAAAGTCTTTTCAGAATATCCCTTTTTTCTCGGATTTTCCCCTCCTACTCTAAGATCAATGACTGTTTTTATTTTGAGAGTTTGAATTTTCTCTCTCAACGCATCTTCAGGCATCTCTGAAGAGCGATATACTCTGCCCTCAATTACCGGATGAAGATTAAAAGGAGTGGTGACATAGGAGAATGCAGAAGTAAAATGAGTCTCATCAGAGACAAGCTGACTTGTGAAACCAATAGAAATGAATGTCAAAAAAAACAAAGAGAAAACAATAAGTATGGTTCTAGTTCTCATTTATTACGGCTTCATATATTCTGAGAGGAGGGAGGTTCTTTAAAACATGTTCAGATCTTGCTATTTTAAAATACTCCATCAACTTATGTTTGATGTCATGCTTTCTTGAAGGAATAGACAGTAAGAACTGATACACTAAAAAAGCACCCTTGGGGTCAAGGCAATTACTGGTGGCTTTAAGAATCTTGTCCTTTAAGGGAAGGGGAAACATTGAAAAAGGAATGCCAGATACAATATACTGAGCTTTTGGAGAGGAGACTCTCCCCTCATCGTGTAACTCTCTAACATAAGAGTCGACATTTTCAGCAGAGCCGTTTTTAATAACAAGGCGACTATCCTTAATATTTTTTTTCAAATTTTCTGCAAACTCCTTATTGGTCTCAATGGCGAGCAGGATGCAATTTGAGGGGATATTGTCCAGAAGGTACTGGGTGATAACTCCCCCTCCAGGTCCATACTCAATGACCAGATGGCTGTTATTGAGAGGGACATTTTTAAAGATGCAATCAATTCCGGCAGGTGAAGTCGGAGCGATAGAGGCAACATTTCTGTCTTCAAGTAAATTTTTTATATAGGATTTGATAGAATTCTGTGAATTTTCCATTATGGTGCAAATTTTATACAAAATCTGAGAACAGGCAATAGGGAACAGTTCCTTCCATATGGGCTACAGGAAAAAATAACGAAAATCTTCCCATACTTTATGTAGTGAATCAGTGCTGTTTCCTGATACTCTGCTACGGAGATAAGAGGCGGTTCTTCTTGTAGAAAAGCAAATAAAAATAAGCGTATGTATAAGAGCACCTATGAGGGGGGAAGGAAGTTTACTCTGATTGTGGATTTTCCAGTAATGCGCCATGTTTTTATAGAAATATTTCAGAAGACGGGCTCTGCCGATTGAACGCTCAGAGGTACCTCCTTCGTGTACTACTTTTGCCCCGGTATGAATCGCACTGACCAGTCCCGCATCTTTAATCTTTTTTGCCAGATCAACATCTTCAAACCACGCAGGATGGTAGATGGGGTCAAAACCACCCAGCGCTTTCCAGTGTGCTGAAGGGATAAAGAGACAGGCACCCGCAGCCTGTTCTATTTCATAAAGAGTGTTTTCTTCTCTATCCAGTAGTTCTTTCAGAATGGGGTCATCCTGTGCAGTTTCATACTGCACAAATGGGTTGGAAGGTAGCAGGGTATCAAGGAAGAAGAGGTTGTGAATAAGGCTCCCCAGACGAGGGAGTCGTTTGGCAAGGTACTTAAATTGTACCTTGTTTGATGCTTCGTCAATCAGAGTTGGTGAGATGGCACCGATGTTACTATATAATGTGATGATTTTAAGTATCTTGCCCAGTGCTTCAGGGTTCATTTTAATATCAGGGTTCAGTACGAGATATATGTCAGCGGTACTGCTTTCAAATGCAAGATTATTAGCCTTTGCAAAACCAAGATTTTCGCCAGGAATATGAAATAAGATGTTTGACTCTTTCCCGAACTGGTCTTTCAGGTCGGTAAACAAGGTATCTTCAGGGCTGTTATTGGTAATGGTAATTTTCCAGGATGGGACTTCACCAAAGTTTTTTCTGAGGCTTTCAAGAAGGAAAGGAAGATTTTTAAAAATATCATCTGATTGGTTGTAGCTGACAATGGAAACATGAAGGGAGGGCAGAGGAATGTCTTTAGAGAAGATATCTTCCCGGAGCGAGAGTGCAGAATCGGCACTCTCCCCCCGATAAAAAAGTGAAAGCCAGGAGAGGAGAGACGATTTCTTGTTTTTAAGTATCCATCTTCTTTTTTTCAGAGTTCGGGGGAAGAGTTTTATAACAGTACTAAAAGCTTTTAGTGAACTTTGTTCTCTAATTAAACATGCGCCAATGACGATAAGGTTTCTTAATAAAATCATGGGGCAGAGTAATAGAAAGCCGAGCACGGGTAGTACTTGAATCTGCATAAGAAAACGATTTTGAACCCCAAGTGCATTGATTTTTTCAGGAAGTGAGCCTCTTCTTTCGGGGAGTACTCTTCTTACATGATACCCTTCTGCTGCCGGTTCATATCGCGTGCGCCATCCGAACCATTTCATCCTGAGACTTAGCTCGGCATCTTCCCTGTATGCAAAAAAATCTTCATCAAGGAATTCTTTTCTCTCTGGTGGTACGTCCGGATTGATCCCCGGAGGAAAGGTGAGCGTATCAATGCACTCGCAGGAGAACATGACACAGGCACCACTTGCTCCGGAAACATATTCAGGATGAGAAAATCTTTTTTGTTTATTTATGAAAGCCGATGTCCCTGACCCCCGATCAAAATGACGAAAGCTTGATTCAAATACCATTCCCGAAGAGTCAATACTAGCGGACTCGGGTTCGAATTGGGAGAAGGCTTCATCAGTGCGGTATAGTTTAGGGCATACTGCGCCTATTTTATATCCACTCTTAAACGCATTTCGCATGTGTATCAGAGCATCTTCCCTGAGAGATAAGTCAGGATTGATCAGGGTAATATATGAAGCGCCCAGAGATCGGGACATGCTGATTGCTTTATTGTGCCCACCTGAAAAACCAAGATTGAACTCTTCATAGGAGACCTCCAGCGTCCCTTTAAAAAGATGGCGTTCTTCCTCTATGATTTCTCGGGTCTGGTCGGTAGATGCGTTGTCAACTATGACACATAGTACTTCAAATGCAGATGTAGAAAGCTGACTGATACTCTTCAGGCAGGCGCGTATGGTGGTCGCGGAATTATAGGTAACAATCTGGCAGGTAATACGCTCTGGTTTTTTCATGCATCAGTAGCATTTACCTGATTGGTATCGGGTCTCAGGCATTTTGTTCTTAAGCAGAGAGAATTAACACCAAGTTTCTTTTTCCTTTGTGTGTGTTCCCCTTCAAAGAGTCCCTGCATGGGGTAAGGGCTTGATTTCATCATCCAGGGGCTCAGCGAATCTTCTCCTGTGGTGTGCTTTACGATTTCGAGACAAAACTCTTTTCCGGCTGAGTTCTCAATGGGGTCGATCTCAAGGGTCATCCACTCATTGTTCTTAATTTCTTTTGCGTCTTTTTTCAGGGAATGAATCTTTTCAGGGTGTTTCCCGGATGAAGAGTTTTTTTCGTAGATGTTAAACTCCAACTCACCATCACATACAGAGTCGTGCGTTCCAAAAAGAAGTGAGATTTCCTTTAGACCGTTCATCCTGCATGAAAAGTACTGAGAAAGCGGAATCTCCGGAGAAAGGGAGTACTCACATAATTCAGGAAGATCCATTTGAATATCATAATGCTCTTTAAGAGGAACCTGAGGTGTTTCCAGAATGCTGAGAATTCTTCCGGCGGCAATCCTTCTGTCAAAAACTTCTTTTGCAAGACGGAGGGCATTTTCGGATTTCTCTTTAATGATGGATGGATTTTCGTAAATTTCGTTTATTACTCTGAGAAGTTCTTCGGGTTTTTGCGGGTCAACGCACCAGCCTGCATCATACTCTTTGATGTACGATGAAAGGTCTGCAAAATCATTGTATATGATTGGGATACCTGACCATAAATAGGTGGTAGTCCTTATGGTGATTGCAAGTTCCCGCTCAAGGTTCCATGCCATCAGATCAAGCGCAACATCAATACCGGGAAGTTTCGAGAGGAACTCTTCATAGGGGAGCAGGGGTTTTCTTGAAACATGAGGATTGTGTTCAAGTGAACTGAATAGGGCGTCGTATGTGCCGGATTTTATCTTATAGTGAGGATGTGGTCCGCCTACAAGAAGAAGAGAACCTTTTTTTCGTTTTTGGAGTTCATCAGAAAGTATCTTAAGCCCCTTGCTTGGGTCTTGCCAGGGGAGAAACACCCCACCAAAAATAAATTTTGGGAACTCCTCTTTATTACATCGAGTGTTAAGAGTTTTAACTGATTCTTTCTTTTCAAGATAATGAGAGGTTTCATCAGGAAGAGAAGGAAGAGGCATTGGGATAGTGCAGATTCTTTTTTCCGGTTCAGGGATGTTTGCTTTTAGAAGAAATGAGAGGAAATAGAGTTTTTGTTTGTTGCCGGAAACAATGAAATAATCGGCAGAGGAAAGTACATTAAGTTTTCCATGCACCGCACCCTGAAAATCATCCTCTCCCTGAAAATGTCTTTCCAGAAGGTGAGGTCCTGCAAGGTCAATAACAAGAGGTTGTCGAGGTTTTCTTCCAAGTGTCCAGGCAGGCCAGTGTCCACATATAATTACGTCAGGATTTATTTCCTGAATTCTCGCCTCTTGAGTTGCAATATCAAATGCACGTTTTTTTAATCCAGCTACGTGAGTAGCAAGTTCCTTGTCTGCCTGCCCTGCATTTTTTGGAAATACTTCTGGAAGTGAATATCCATCCATGGCTGATCGGGGAGGAGAAATAATCACTTCATGTCCGGATTCTTTCAAGCCTTCTGCCAGGTTAAAGGTTCTTAGTGCAGTTCCAGAGGTAGGAGAGCCGGGCAGAGGGGGGATATCAGTGGTAAATATCAGGATTCTCATTGAATTATTAACAGTATATAAATTTAGTGGGTAATTTGCCAGTCTTTCAGGATAGCCCCTGAGCTCGTCAATAAAATTCCTTCAATACATAAAGAGAAAATGTTTAGTTTACAAGTAGGCATCAATATCTTAGTAAATAGACGAATTTTAAGTAATTTTTTTTGTCATTTTTACAAAGAAGTACGTTTCGGTGAAAGTTCTCCTATTTAGTAATGATACCATGCCTTTTGGCTCGCTTCCTACCAGTGGTGGGGGCTTGAGGTGTTGGCAGATATATCAGGGGCTGAGGTCTTCTGGCATTGATGTAGTTGCCTCAATGCCGGCGTTTACCTATTTAACTACGAAATATTATTCGGAAATTCCTGAAGAAGTTCGGGAAAATCTTTGGGAATGGCATACTCAGGACAGTATCCTGAGCAGAGTTAAACCCGATGTGGTTTTATACTCTTCAAACTGGGATCACTATAATCTCTCAAGAAAACCTGATGTGCCCCTCGTGATTGACCTTCACGGGTCTCGTCTGATCGAAACATCGCTTTGGGGACATCCCTCGGATACAAATAAAAAAGTTGATGTATTTTCCAAGGCAGATTGTTTTATCTGTGCGGGTAAACGTCAGAGGATGTATTTTTATGGTTGGCTCACTCAAGCTGGGAGAGTTCCTGGTTCGCAGCATATGATTCGCTATATTCCCATTTCTCTATCCCCTGAGAAGTTTGTGCGAAGCCCCCTTGCGGCTTCAGATTCAAATTACCCCTTCTTTGTCAGCGGGGGAGGATGGTTTCCCTGGCAGGATCAGTCAAATGCAATATTCTCCGTGTGTAATGAAGTAGTCAGAAGAAACAAGGGGCTTGTGAAGATTTATGGCACCCCTCATGATAATAATTCAGTTTCTCCTGAGGAGAAACGAATACGGGAAATATTTAAGGAAGTGAAGGCGCTTTCAGAGGAGCACCCCCGGGTGCAGGTACCGGGGTATGTAGGGAGAGACGCGCTACTTAAGGAATACAGCGGTGCATCTGTTGCGCTTGAGTTGATGCAGTACAACCTTGAAAGAGAACTGGCATTTACCACGCGCACTATTGAATATCTTTGGTGTGGGCTCCCTGTGCTGTATAACAATTATTCCGAAATTTCGACACATATCAGTGAATACGATGCAGGATGGACAGTCGATCCTTCCAGCAGGGAAGATATCAAAAAAGTGCTCGAAGAGATTTTTGAGGAACCTGAAAAAGTTTTACGTAAATCCGAAAACGCTCAAAAACTTGTTCGTGATCGTTTCAGTTGGGATAAAACTATTTCTCCTCTGGTCGATTTTATAAATAAACCTGAAATTCTTCCTGCTTCAAAACCGGTAAAAGGATTTATCGCCAGAAGTGCGGCGTATTGTACCCCTACCGGTGTTCCTGTCGTCTTGAAAGTAAAGGGGGGTACGGAACTGATTCAGGAATTTACTTTTCCTGCAGAAGGAATTTGGGGAATTGAAGTGCCTTATCAAAAGTCCGTCACTGAAAAAGATGCTTCTGATCAGGGAGAAGTGCGCTTGAGCATGTACAGTAAAAGTGGGATTAGAATAGGGAAAATTTCCTATAAATTATCAGAAATAAGTGAAAGTGGTGCTTTTCTTGTTCCAATCTCTCGTATTTTCAGACCCTTGGGTGGTTCACGGGGGCGTCTCAAAATACGCTTCAGCGGGGTGAATAATTCTCAAAATACTGCTATAACTCTTAGGGGTTTTCAGGATGTGGTGTTTCCTCTGTTTGAGTCCCATTCGATAAAAATTTTAGAGGGAGTGAATACTCTGGGGGGGGAAGCCCAGGCGAAAGCCTTGCAGATTCGTTTTCATGCAGGAGGTCTGCGGATGTATCATCTGCGGTCTATGCTGGAGCGGGCATACTGGTTACTGAGAAAAGGTGAATTCAGACGAGTATTCAGGGCGGTCTTACGAAAGTTACCTCTTCATCGAATGCCCTGTCGAGCTCTTTTTACCAGATAATAGTAATTTTTTTAGGAGTTATTTGTGACTACAGATGCAACAAAAAAGGTCGTCTCCATGAGTGAATATGAAGGAGTTGGTCGGGAGCAGGATATTTATTCAAGAAGATTTTCTGCTGAAGAGGAAAAAGTACGAAACGAAACCTGGGAAGTGCTTATCCCTGAATTTTTCCAGGAATTTATTGGGGGGAATTCCAGAGTACTGGATCTTGGTGCCGGTGATGGTATGTTCATAAAACGAATTACCGCAGGAGAAAAAATAGCGGTCGACCTTTCGCCACACGTGAATGAATTAAAGAGCCAGGGTATCACCGTGATACAGGCACCTGCAACTGACTTTGTATCGCATTTGTCTGAACCGGTTGATGTTATTTTTATGAGTAACTTTCTTGAGCACCTTCCTGATAAGCGGACACTGCTTGCTGTTTTTGAAGAGTGTCGTGAAGCGCTTGTGCCGGGTGGAAAGGTATTAATCCTTCAGCCTAATATTCGTTATGTTGGTGTCAGGTATTGGGATTATATTGATCATCATATCGCGCTTACCGAACACTCACTGGCAGAAGCGCTTGAGGTTTCCGGCTTTAGTGTAAAGAAGTTGATACCCCGGTTTATACCGTATACGTCTAAATCCGGAGTTGGGAAAATCAGCAGTATGTTCTCTACCAGGGCGCTGGTATCTACCTATTTGAAGTACCCGCTTCTTTGGAAAATTTTTGGTGCCCAGACGTTTGTTGAAGCCGTTAAAAAATAGTATTTTCTTTGAATGATGATGTAAATTAAAGATGTGAATAGCTAGGGGTCAGGTTCATGGCAATTAATGAGATAGTAGTTGTTGGAGGGTGCGGGCATGTTGGTTTACCACTTGGGGTCAAGTTTAGTGAGGTTGGGTATAAAACCAGTTTAGTTGATATTGATGAGCCTGCGGTAGCTGAAGTTAATGGTGGGCGTTTTCCTTTTCTGGAGAGAGGAGGTGATCTTGCTTTACAGCAGGCACTGAAGAATGGTCTCAGGGCTACTACTGATACTGCCCCTTGTAAAACTGCGGATGCGATTGTGTTCGTAATTGGAACTCCGGTTGATGAGCATTTAAACCCGAAAATATCTGACGTTCTTAAGATTTTTGATTCCTATGTTCCTTTGTTATCACCTGGTACTCTTATTATCATGCGCTCTACTTTGTACCCTGGCACTATGGAGCACCTTTATGAGCGTATCAAGGAGCGGGGAAAAGAGCATGGCGCGGATTTAAAGCTTGCATTTTGCCCTGAGCGGGTAGCGCAAGGGGTTGCCCTTGATGAGATTGATACCCTGCCACAGATAGTCTCTGCCTTTGATGATGAGAGTTTTCATCTTGCGTGTGAGATTTTTGCAAAACTGGCTCCAAAAGTGATTCGATTAACCCCACTGGAAGCTGAGATGACCAAACTCATGGCAAACTCATGGCGGTATCTTGAATTTGCAATTGCAAATCAGTTCTACATGATAGCTGAATCAAAAGGGGTCGATTTCTATAAAATTTACGATGCCATTCGCCATGACTATCCAAGGGCGCAGGGTTATAAAGCACCTGGTCTTGCTGCCGGTCCCTGTCTTTTTAAGGATACGATGCAGCTCGCAAGTTTTTTTGATCATCAGTTCTACATGGGGCATTCGGCAATGCTGGTCAATGAAGGGCTTGCAGGGTTTTTAGTTGATAAGGTAGCTAATATTTTTGGAAATACCCTTTGGGGTAAAAAGATCGGGCTTCTTGGAATGACTTTCAAGGCAAATAACGATGATATACGTGAGTCACTCAGTTATCGAGTCAAAAAGGCGCTTGAATTTAAGGGAGCTGAGGTATTGCTGCATGACCCGTATCTTGAAGATAGCCTGAATCTTCAGGAAGTGCTGGATACTTCTGATGCTTTCATTATCAGTACCCCTCATAAGGAGTACCAGGCACTTACTTTTAAAAAGCCATGTATAGACGTGTGGGGCATATATAACCGCTCCGAACTTGAGATTATAGACGGGTATGTTGGTCGTGAAGACGTCCGGAAAAAAATGACTGCGTAGTGATTCAGATAATGTTCTTGAATGTAGGGGATAATAAATAATACAGGTGTTCTTATGTCAGAAGGAAAGAAGATTTTAGTTACCGGTTCAGCAGGCTTCATCGGCGGTTACGTGGTTGAAGAGTTGCTGTCAAATGGGTGGACAGTGGTAGGGATAGATAATTTCTCCAAATATGGAGAAATTGAAAAATCGTATGATTCACACCCGAACTATCATTTTGTTAAGGGAGATGTGAAGAATGTCCCTCTGATGAAAGAGCTTGCGGGGGATTGTGATCATATTCTTGCAGGTGCTGCGATGATAGGGGGGATAAGCTATTTTCATGAATATGCATATGATCTGCTTGCAGAAAATGAGCGCATTATGGCGGCTACTTTTGATACTGCGATAGATGCCTGGAACAAGGGTACTCTTAAGAAAATTACAGTGCTTAGTTCAAGTATGGTGTTTGAATCCACAGAAGTTTTTCCTTCTCCTGAAGGGGAAGAGTTACGTTGCCCTCCGCCTAAAAGCACCTACGGGTTTCAGAAGCTTGCTTGTGAGTACTTTGCAAGAGGTGCATATGAACAGTACGAACTCCCTTACACTATAGTTCGTCCTTTTAATTGTGTAGGTATTGGTGAAAGACGGGCACTCTCAGATAAAGAAATTATGTCCGGAAATGTAAAACTCGCCATGAGCCATGTAGTTCCTGATTTGATTCAAAAAATTGTAAAAGGGCAGGATCCGCTTCATATTCTTGGTGATGGCAGTCAGGTGCGTCACTATACGTATGGAGGAGACCTTGCGAAAGGAATAAGAATCGCCATTGAACATCCAAACGCACTGAATCAGGATTTTAATATATCAACTGAGCGTTCCACCTCGGTGCGGGAGCTTGCAGAGGTGATCTGGAAAAAGATTAAGGGAGATACGCCTCTTAGAATGGTTTCTGATGATCCTTTTACACACGATGTCCAGATGCGTGTTCCGGATTGCAGAAAGGCTAAGGAGCTTCTCGGCTATGAGGCAGAAACAAGTCTTGAGAGCCTGCTTGATGAAGTTATTCCCTGGGTAACTGAACAAGTAAAAATCGGCACTATTTAGAACCGGAATACGTAATTATTTCATGTAATCAATGGCACTGTTACAGATGAAATCAGCATCTGAAAGTGATTCTTCTCAGTTTACAGTGCAACTTATGGCGCCTGTGTACAATGAAGGTTCACAGGTACGTACCTTGTACGAAACTCTTTTGGAGACAGACGCTCCTTTTGACAGTCTTGCCTTTATTTATGACTTTGATGGGGACACGAGCCTTCCTTATATTGAAGAATTAACAAAAAGAGACCCTCGAGTGCGAGCGGAGAAAAATAATTTTGGAAAAGGAGTAGTTAATGCTCTTTCCTGGGGATTTTCTATCGCAAAACCAGGACCTCTTATTGTCGTCATGGCAGATAATTCTGATAAACTCTCAATTATTCCTGAACTGATTTCTCTCTGGAAAGAAGGGGCTACGGTGGTGGCACCGTCACGTTATATCAAGGGAGGGAAGCAGCATGGGGGACCTGTCTTGAAGAAGTTTCTTTCAAGTCTATCCGGACGGGTGCTCAAACTCCTCGGGTTTCCCACCTCAGACCCGACAAATAATTATAAACTCTATGATGGGGAGTGGGTGAGGGGTCAGAAAATTGAGAGTACCGGTGGTTTTGAAATTGCGCTTGAGTTGACAGGAAAAGCTTTTTTTGAAGAGAAAACCATAAAAGAAGTGCCTACCGAGTGGTGGGATCGTACCGATGGTGAGAGCAAGTTTAAAATGTGGGCATGGATTCCAAAATATTTACGCTGGTACCTGCCACTTGTTTTTCTTACTCCTTTTTTAAACCTGAAGAGGAAATGTTTTGGAAGAAGATAGTTCGGAAAGAAAATCCAGAAAAGATACCGAGTCTGAAGTTTCCCCAGCCTCGATTTCTAAAAAGCAATTGATTCTCCTTGCAGGTTCTTTATTCATTGCTCTAAGTGGTGTTTCTTCGGTGGTATTTTATTTCCTTTTTTCGGGGGATGGAAAAAAAGAATCTGCCACGGCTCCGGATAGGGTGCAGGTACTTGAGATTGAAGACCCTGACGAGATATTAAGTGGGGCTGTTTTGTCCCTTGAGCCCTTTATAATTAACCTTAAGGGTAACAGCGGGATATTACATCTTGTTGTTTCTCTTGAGTTTTATGATTTTAATCTTCCCTCTGATATAGAAGCAAGAACGCCTGCACTTCGTGATTACATCATTACAAAAGCTTCTGATCGTTATGCAAGAGACCTTCTGGTGAACGGGTCTGAAAAACTTAAAGAAGTTCTGCTGGAAGAAATCAACGAAAGAGTCTCAGGGGACAACCCGATTACTAATGTATATATCGAGCACCTTCTTATTCGATAATCTCTTCATCGTTAGCGTCGATGGTATCAAATGGTGTGTTTACTTCCTCAATTGAAACCACACGAGGTGGGATTGCAAGTGCCCTTTTGATATCATCGGGTATTGGTGGAGGAGGACTTTCAAGTTGTGCTTTAAGATCAGGGGGAAGCTCTTGTGGCTCCATCTCAAGTTGACGACGAAGGTCTTCGGGAAGTTCCGGAGGAGGAGCGTTTAGTTGTGCCTTCAGATCGGGTGGTAAATCATCAGGGTTATTACTTTCTGTTCGTGTTGCAGCTTTTTTGATATCTTCAGGTAGCTCATCAGATGGAATCTCTCCCGGAGACCTTCCCGTTGCAATGTTTCCTGTTGAAGTGTCTTTGGACTCAGCCATGTCTCCGGAGGTGGGCTGATTTGATTCCGGAATGGGGGGGGTAGTTTCTTTAGTAAGACGCTCAGTTTTGTTTTCATGAACAAAATAGAAATAGGCTCCCGCAATCAATGCTATGTAGATAATTACATTAAATTTTTTCATCTATATCTCCCCTACGGTTATCCGAAATGTGTTTTTACTAGATTTTTTATGTTAAGGTCAAATGCCTATAAATTATTAAAAATCTTTAAGTTCGCATGATACTACCTGGACGATGGCTGCTTTGTATTAATTTAATTTTTGTTGCATGTTCTTTGCCGCCATCAGATAACGCCCCAAGATTTCTTGACCCGGATGAGTTTAAAGAAATATCTGAGCTTACCTACGCCAAAGACCTTACCAGAGCGGGGCAGCTTGGCAGGGCAGAGTTAATACTCTGGAGAGCTATTGAGAGGAATCCTGATCTGGTCGTACCGAGAAATGATCTTGGTTATCTTATGCTTTTAGAGGATCGTTTTTCCGAGGCTGAAGAAGTCTTGCAGCAGACACTTACAATTGAAGAGTCTTTTGTTTCTGCAAGACTCAATCTTGCTCGAGTGTATATTCATACATCTCGTTTTAAAGAAGCTTTGCTGGAATATGAAACTATTGAGCATCTTGTTTTTCTTTTAAAACCGAGTGAGTACGAACGGATAAACAGGGAGCCTCTGCCACTTACTTTAGGTGCCAGTATTAAGCGATTAAAAGCATCTACTTATTATTTGATGGGTATTTATGACGAAGCTGCGTGTAATTCTTTTCTTGCGCAGCAGTTGGCAGCTAATATTCCAGAGGTAAGCCTTCACACCAGGATGCTGCTTTCATTAGAAAAATTATCTGAAGCGCATGAAATTCTCAGGGGGGCAGTGGTAGTGCATCAGGAGTTATTACCCCCCGATGTGCTATTTGATTATGGACTCGTTTTAACTGCGCTTGAGTCGTATGACACGGCTAAACTGGTATTTGACAGAATTCTTGAATTGCCATCTATTGGTACCGAGAATCGGACTGCCGCGCGGTTTCTAAGGTATGTGCTTGAGCAAAATCCTGATGAAGCGGAGTTGTTAAAAGAGTCCTTACTTGATGATGCACTTTCGCCTTGTAAGCGCAGGAAGTTTGATTCTGCCGGGTACTGGCCTCATCACGCAAAAGAATTAATTGTAAATGCATATAGAGAGGTATGTATATCTGATGCAGAGCAATAAAAAGTATCAACAAAATTTCGTTCCGATTAGATCTAATCAGGGCAGTATTCCTGAGTTTGGTGGTTCTTCAGGAAGAGTTCCCCCGCATTCTCAGGATTCTGAGCAGGCAGTGCTTGGAGCAGTGCTTCTGGATAATGAGTCCCTCCATAGTATTATAGAGATATTATCTGCCGAGGATTTTTATCGGGGTGCGCACAAGGAAATTTTTACTGCCATGCTTTCTCTTAGTGAGCGGCATGAGCCTATTGATATAGTTACTCTTACTTCAGAGCTTAAAACCAGGGGTACTCTTGAATCTTCTGGTGGTACTGAATATTTATCTGTACTGGTTGATGCCGTGCCAACCTCTGCGCACACGCAGTATTACAGCAAGCTCATTCGTGAAATGTCCATTCGAAGAAGGCTCATACACGAAGCTGGTGAAATATCCACTCAGGCGTTTGAGTGGGGCACCAAGGTGGATGATCTTCTTGATATGGTAGAACAGAGAATTTTTGCGATATCCGAGTCAAAGATCAAGCCCAGTTTTTCAAAGGTTGGTGAGATCGTAAAAGACTCAATAAAACACGTAGAGCAATTGTACGTGAATAACGATCAGATGACTGGTATCCCTTCCGGCTTCCATGATCTGGATGAGATGACTTCAGGTTTTCAACCGTCTGATCTGGTAATTCTTGCAGGACGACCCAGCATGGGTAAGACGGCTCTTGCGCTCAGTATGGCTCGTCATGTTGGAGTTGAATGTGGGAAACGGGTTGCGGTATTTTCTCTTGAAATGTCCAAGGAGCAGATTACCATGCGACTATTGTGTTCTGAAGCAAAGGTCAGTAACTCAAGAGTAAGAAGTGGTAAGCTTCAGGATAGTGATTTTCCGCGTCTGGTTGATGCGGCTTCTAAAATTTCTCAGGCAGATATCTTCATTGATGATACTCCCGCTATTTCTGTTCTTGAAATGAGAGCAAAGGCGAGACGTCTGCACCGTGAGTCTCCTCTTAGTCTTGTTATTGTTGATTACCTTCAGTTAATGAGGGGAAGTTACAGAAGTGCTGAAAGGCGAGAGCAGGAAATTTCAGAAATTTCTGCTTCTCTTAAAGCGCTTGCCAAGGAATTATCAGTTCCGGTTATTGCGTTGTCGCAGCTTAACCGGGCGGTTGAGAATAGAAACGATAAGCGACCTCTTATGGCTGACCTTCGTGAATCTGGTGCCATAGAGCAGGATGCTGATATTATCGGCTTTGTCTACCGGGATGAAGTGTACAATCAGGACACTCCCGATAAGGGAATTGCCGAACTGATTATTTCCAAACATCGTAATGGTGAGATTGGTACGGTTCGTCTTGGTTTTCAGGGTGAGTTCACGCTTTTTGTTAATCTTGAGCAGGATGCTGATGACTATGATTATCTTGGGGCGGATCTTGGGCTTGATGAAGAGGATGAATTAATATAGACTTTTTTGCTTGTTCATATCGGGGTGTGGCGCAGCCTGGCTAGCGCGTTCGCTTGGGGTGCGAGAGGTCGGCGGTTCAAATCCGCTCACCCCGATTCTCAAATTATTTTCTTGAATGATCTCAATATCTTAAATAGTAGAGTTGATTCTTTGAAGGTTCTCCTTGAGGAGCTCTTTGAAGACGCATGTGGAAACTGCTTGTATTTTTATATGCTAGCATGCTAGCATATAAAAATGAAATCTAAAAAAGAAGCTTTATTCCTCCGAATTGAACCTGAGTTGGGAAGTGCTCTGAGAACGCAGGCAGAGCAGGGAGAGTGTTCTCTAAATGAATGGTGTAGTGAAATCCTTCGACGTTCTGTTAACCGCGGAGGGTTTGAATTTTATGAAGATGATACTTTGGTTCATGTGAAAAATAGTGCAAAAAATATTTTTTCAGATTCTTTGAAGTCCATTATTCTGTTTGGTTCTTATGCAAGGGGAGATCATACTTCGGAATCAGATATTGATATTCTTTTGGTTTTGGATAAGAAAGTAAAGATAACACGAAAACTGTACTCGCAGTTTGATGAAGTATCAAGTTTCTCAGATAAAGTGTCCATTCACTTTGTTACTGTGCCTGATATAGCAGATTCTCTGTCAGGGTTATGGTGTGAAATCGCCTTGGAGGGAATAGTACTTTTTGATAGAGATTTATACGTATCCCGTTTGTTAATAGTACTCAGAAAACGTATCATGGAAGGCGAATATGAGTCTAAATTTTCACATGGGCACAGGTATTGGATCCATAAAAGTAAAGAGGCAGCATGAAAAATAAAACACTTGCTCAAGATTATATCTCTCGTGCCCAAATCAGACTTCTCGCCCTTGAAACCCTTTTTAAAGAGAAAGGATACGCAGATGTAGTGAGGGAATCTCAGGAGGTGGTTGAGTTGAGTCTTAAGGCTTTATTAAAAAGTAATAATATTGCGATACCAAGACTTCACGATGTCAGTAGTATCATTGAGGACAACAGGTCTACTCTTCGTGCTCTTTCAGATGAGCAGATACATTTAGTTGTAAACATATCAAGAACACTTAGAAGAGACAGAGAGCTTGCATTTTACGGCAGTGAAGATCTTACGCCCAGTGAATTTTATAAAAAAGAAGATGCTGAAACTGCAAAGTCACAGGCTAATCAGGTTGTTGAGATTGTAAAGAGTGTAATTTCCTAAGGGCTTACCTTCCCAAGAAGTTTTGATGTTCCCCCCTCCCGAAGAAGAGGAGCAGGGAGCGTCTTTCGTCGAATGGCTCGCTCGGGTAGTATGTTTTCTTGTAGCATGTTTGATCTCTTGCCCTCCCTGCGCTTTAGTTCTCCGAAAGCCACTCCCTGCTCCTCTTCTTCCCCCCGCCTTTGTTTTTCGTGAAGAACCCTAGTGTTTTTGGGTACTTGCTACCTCAAAAAACCATTCAAGAGTGGGGTTGAATTTTGTCGATAAGTTAAATCGTAAAGTATTTAATTTTATTAGACATTTCTGTGGCGAAGATAGAAGAGAGAAATTCGAATATAGGAGAAAAGACTCATGCGCTTGATCATGTAAAACTCTCCCTACCCGTAGTATCGAGAGAAAGCCTGAAGGCGATAGGAAAGAAAGCAGAGAAAAGCTCCAACCCCGATGACAGGGAAGTTGTAGAGTTCATTAATAAAGAAAAGAACCTGGAGAAAGTCTACGCTTCAGTAGAAAAGAGCAGAGACTCCTATAAAGAAGAAATCCTGAAAACGCTTACAGATGTTCTTTCTCCGAACTCTGACCTGACAAAATACATGCATGTTCCAGATCTCCCCACTCTGGGTAAACCCACCTTTGGAGATAGCCTGATTCTCCCCAGACTGGAGAACAGAAAAGAAATGAGCTCAGCTCTGGTAATAAGCATAAACCCCGACCAAAGCCTTGATTTTAATATCCGAGGAATACTCCCCGGAGAACCCCATTTGTCCCCGTTTACATTCACAGGAAACTCCCGGGATATAGCAAAACCTGAAAAGATAATAATCTGCTACAGGGAAAAAGTACTGGAACTACCTATACCCGGTGCCACTAAAGACCCCCTCCTGAACCTTCCCCCGGACTGGCGTGGATTTGAAAGAACACTGAACGAATTCCTGAATGATGAAACGATGAATAGCAGATTCCCGAAACTCGGGGAACTGGGCGCATATAACAGAACCCAGCTTACCCCATCAATAGAACTCGAATACCGTAAATGGCAGAACGAGAAGGCTGATGAGCTGTGCAGGTTTAAAAGCTCAAGACTGGAAAGTATTGGTGAATGGCTTAAGGAGTTTTCTGAGGGAAGTGCTCCTCAGATAGAAAAGAAAGAAGGAGAAGAGGGACTCCTGGGGATTTTCCAGATAGGACTCCGGCAAAGAGAAATAGCAAAGCTCCACACAGAACTTTTCATGCTGAAAGAAGACCTGGAGACCCACTACAGGGGAGAGTACGAAGCCTGTAGAAAGAAGCTTGAGATAGAACCTGATGAGGGTGAAAAGAAGAAACTTTTAAAAGACCTGTCGATGAAACTCCGGATGGAGGAGTTCGGAGAACATGAGGCGGGACGCAAGATAGAAGAGGAGATCGGGAAACGCTTTAAAAGAGAGCAAGAGGAGAAACTTGGGTTATTAAAAGAAAATTACCGTGAAATGTTCCAACTCCTTGGCTCTCTCTCGGAAGACCCCGGAGTGGGTCTAAAGCAAATGGCAGAAGGCATAGAGCTGGAGCTGGAAAAGATCGAACATGGAAAGCTTGCCTCCGGCTTTAACTACAATATTAGCAGTAAAGGCATCGATAATGCGTATGACGACTATTTCTGTACCCAGTTCAGAACAAGAGAAACATTCAGAGAAAGCGTAGTAGATGCTGCCCTAAGAAGCCTCACGAAAGAGTTTCAGGATTTACACGTGAAGCAGGCAGAAGAGGCAGCGAGTTTTAATGTCCTGCACCTGGATATCAGGACAGCAGGAATGGGGGATTATGACAGACTGATAAGCGCAGTTAAAAAGCTTGAAAGCGAGTTCCCAGAGTTCAATATTAACGCCGAAGGATTTATCAGTGAACAGAACAGGGTCTATCAGAGTAGCACAATCTATAAGTGGATAAAGAATCAGAACTCTTCAATCAGAGATATGGAAGAGGTTGTGAGTAAAGCTCTGGAGCTTAACCAGAACCAGATAGGGGAGGAAGAAGTCCGTAAGCTGTATTATGGAGCCATTACTGAATATGTGACAAAAGAGCTAGCAAAAGCCTCGTCTGAACTTGGCTACTTTTCAGAGGCAAGGAGAAGACTTGCAGGGGTTGGAGAAAGTGAACTCCAGGGAATAGACCTGAACTCGAAGGTAGAAGGTCTGAAGGAGAGGATATCGAGTCTTCAGAAAGAAATCAGGGGTGTGTACGGTAAGGAAACGAAGTTTTATGATGAGAGAAAGTACGCTGAGATCTATAGAGCTTCTTTTGAATACGGAAGGGAGGCGTTTATAGAGGGGAGTGATGCTTCAGGGAGACAGGCGAGGATAGACCATGCAGAAAAGCTGAAGACCTTTCTCGGCAGGGCATCAGCCACAGGAGAGGGTTTTCTGAAGGCATTAGTAAAAGCAGAAGAAGCAGTTGAATGGGCAGTTATTGGTAGTGTTTTACGAATGTCTGAGAACCCGATTCAGTACTGGGGCTCAGGAAGCAGTGGAGATTCAGGTGTCACTGCAAGGTACATGGATGCAAGGAGACGCTTTGGTAATAAACACCTGGGAGTATCAATTCTTGGTACAGACACTGAACTTGCCGGTATGGATAACCTCTCAATGTACCTGGTCTCTCTCAGTGCCTCTTTTGGAACCGCGAGTGATTTAACCGTAAAACCCCTGTTTGAACTCGTAGACCTTGGAGTGGATGCAACTCTTTACGGATTCTACAAGATGGGAAGGGAGGGTTTAAGTGAAAAAGAGTTCCATGAGCTTCTAAAGACGGATGAAGGTCTTCAGTGGGTGAAGACGGGAGTACATGTAGCAGAGATAGGGGCAAGTCTTTACATAGCGACCCAAACAGGAGGAGCGTCCCTTGTGGGTCAGGCTTCAAGATCAAAACAGATGATGAGGATGCTGGGTACGACAACGGGGTTTGGTTTTGCACAGACTCTGGGAGAACACCTGCTCAGGTACGAAGAGATTGACCCTGCATTGTTCCTCCGTGATCTTATCAAGAATACCTCACACAGCGCAATGTTTATCGGAGCAGCTAGTAAGATACAATCCTTAACCTCAAGAAGTGCACTTGATTTCATGGATGGTCTTTCAGATGTGGTTGAGTCAATAGATTTGAGGAGCTTAATGCCGGATTATAAACCCGGGCAGAGTTTTCTGGAGTATGTTTTAGAGAACCAACGGCAGGTAGCAGGGTATGTTGTAATGCTTGGGGTGAGTACGATGGATGTGGCAGATGTTAATATGGCGCTAGGTTTTGGGGGGAATATCAAGGGTGGGCTTACAGGTGATTTACAGATTGATATGGAGCGAAGTCTTCAGGGTGTTCTGGAGAGGGTAGAAGAGGAGATCAGGTCGGGTCATGTTACGGAGGAAGAAGGGGTAGTCTTTTTTAGAGAGTATGTGAAGAGTCTGGCAGTGGGTAAGCTTGCAGAGAGACTGGAGGATACCACAGATACCCTTGGAAGAACTGAAGTACCTTTAGAAACCCTTACAGTGAATGGGGTTGAGTTCCGTGGGTATTATTCTGGAAACAGGAAAGCTTTTTATTTAACTGAGCAGGTATATATTTCAGAGCTTTACAAGGAGCTTGCGATAGAAAGAGGAGAGTCTGCAGAGTCTGCGAAACTAAAATCAGAGGGGGTGGTGGCTTTTTATGATCAGCGACAGGGAGTTATTTTTAGTGCACAGTCAAAGCCGGGTGAAACGGAACTTGAGACTAGAATAAGGACGGCATACCTGCGCCACGAGTATATACATAGTAAGCAAGAGAATCCAACAAGTCTTGGGGCTGAGCTTGAAACAGTAGAAGCGGAATTGAAATACTTGTATGATAATGGGTATGCGATTAGAGAGTCTCTGAGTGGGAGAGCGGTTGTAAAAGTTGGAGATATGATTTCAGCAGCTGTAGCTGATCAGTCTGAGATTCTTTCTTTTGAAGAAGCGCTTGTGGCAAAGAAAGAACGGGTCAGACAGTTACGTACAGAAGACGGTTTTATACCGGAGCTGGCGGCAGCAAGAGAAAAAGAGAAGGGGCAGAATTTTGATCCTGAGAGTTTGAGTGTAAGAGAGAAGCAAGATGTCGAACAACAAGACCCCTTACGGGGTACCAAACCATACATTTTAGATCGCATAGAAGAACTAAAAAAGACGGCAAATGGTCTGACTGCGTTTCAAGAGCTATATACTGAACTATCTTCCGAGTTTCTGGAGCGTGCAGAAAAATCAAATTTGTCTGGTTTAGAAAAAGGAAGATATCTATTTTCAGTGGGTCAGGTGATTAGGGAAGGAGGGGTAGATTGGTTGTATTCTAAAAAATCTGAAGAGCAGATTAAGTATATAGAAGCTCTGGAAGCTCGGGTTGATGATGAACAGTCACAAACTCTTGCCAGTCATTTAAGGAACAGAAATTTCCCCACCTCATCAAGTTTGGGTAATACCATGCTTGGACTTTTCCCGGCAAAATTAACTAACACCAGATATTTAAAAGAAGAAGATGGGGATATAATTGAAGTTCTCGGTTCAGTTGCAAAAAATAGTTCTGACCCTAAAACAATAGATTCCGGAAATTTTGTGATTAGTCAGAGTGCTATTACTGCTAACACTTATGCCTTGAAAATTACTGATGCAATAGATTTATCCCGACACGTAGTCTTGCAACAGGCATATGAATCTTGTGTTGATACGGTAATACTGATGCGTGTTCTTGATGTCATTGATAGATATAAAATAAATATTAACGAGGATAAGTATAAAGAACTCCTTTCAGAAATTTCTAATGGTGGAAGAGCGTATGAAAACTTTGCTGAAAATCAGCTTAAAGAAGTATTGGAAGGAACAGGACTTGAAGTAAAAGTAATTACTGATGTTAAAGAAGATCCGGAATTTATTCATGATAAAATCGAGAAATATGGATATGCAATTGCTTCAGTTGACGGTCATGCAATTATCATAGATGAAGTGGAAAATCCTGCTGCCGGAAAAAATGCGATTCTAACAGTAAGAGACCCCTTCCATGGATGGCAGGTTAAAACTTCATTTGAAAGTTTTATGAGAAATTATGAAAGAATCAGTAAGCTGATTCATATCGCTCCGAGTTCTATAATAGAGACATTTGATAAGAACTCTCCCCAAACCCCTCGTGCGGTTTCTGATAATCGTAAATTATTCAACAGAAATCCGAATCAGAGTGAATTAGCAAGAATCAATGAAAAGATTTCAAAATTAAATATAGTATATTTGGAGTCGCTTGAAGAAGTAGGGAAAAAGTTTGCGGAATTACATGGTAGTGATCTTGCTGTGAAGGGCGGGAATGACACGATTGCTTTTTATGACAGAGATTCTGATATTGTTTATATGCCGGTACCGGGTACTTTGGTTAAAAAAGTTGACGGTAGAGAGGATTCAAGACCCAAAAGAGATCAAAGAATTTTGGAAGCCTCGTTTTTATTCCATGAAAAGGCGCACAGAGAGTTATCTGACTTGGCTGAAAATGGTTTGAGTTTTATCAAAGAAGAGATCGCAGCGTATCAGGCTCAGGCAAGGTATCTTGCTGAACGTGGGTTTCAAATGGTTTTTAGTGAGGATGGGAAAACATGGGCAATCGAAGAAAAACTTGATAAGGAGTCCTCAGATGCGCTCATGAGAGAAGCAAAAAAAGCAAAAGAAGCAAGAAAATCAGGGAAAGAGCCTGATTTTCCATTTGCATTACCTGCAAAGAAGGAAATCGAAAAGTTTGTTGAATCAAACTATGCTGCTAGAGATGCAAACTATACGGACAAACGATCCACGCAAGAAAAAGAAGCTAAGGAATTATATAGTAACTTTGCACAAGAAAGGGGTCTTAATGTTTTACCCCGGTTGAGAGATCAGTTTGTAGAAAACTATCACTTACTTCGTGCTCTTGGTTATTCAAAGGAAGAAATTGGAGCTTTGTTAAAAGATGTTAATTCCAATTCAGGAATAGCAAATATAAATGAATCGATAAGGGAAAAGATAGAAGATAGGAAAGCTAAAGTAATCAGGGAAAGAGAATTTACTTCTTCTTCGGAGATATTATCAAGATTGGAAGATGCTTTAAATAAGCAGGAATTATTGGGAATCGTACCCGAGCTTGAAAAAGACTGGGCTCAAAACAGTTTAGCAGAAATTAATGATATTATCGCCTATGCTAAAAAAGCAGCTAAAGAAGGTAAATACCAGGTAGATATATCGAGATTAGAAAAACATTTCATCTCTATATGTTCTGAATTGATAGTAGATCCGAAATTTAGAGAAACTTTTAATTTCGACAATGTAAAGAAAATTATTGATGTGCACGGCATGGAAGGAATTAAGTATCTGCAAAGTTTGTATTTATTGCATTTGGATAAAGTAGATGGGACAGAAAGAAGTTTTAACAATCTAATAGAAAAGATTAATAAAGGGTCAAAAACTACTCATGGATTTATTACGGAAGTATATGTGGCAAGAAATCTGGTAAAAGACGGAAATTATTATGTTCACGGGATTTCTGTGGAGCAAATAGATGGGAAGCCTCTTAAAATGAAAAACGGAAGTAAGGGTGAGATAGATATTCTTGTAAGCAAAATTGATAAATCAGGAGCTGAAACAGAAAAAATTGTTATTGAAGTAAAATCTTCAGTTGTTGCGTTATCAGATAAATTGAAAGAATGGATTTCAGAGAATAGCCTTGGAATGATTCGTGTCAATCCCAGTTCACAATTCCCTTTTTTGGAGTCTGTTTCACAAGTAATTGCTGATAGTACTAACATCCCTGCAAGTTTTGAGGTCTGGATTGGAGTAGATAGACCACTCAATAATTCAGAAATAAAATATTTGGAAGAAGCCCGTAAATCACTTGATGAAATGATATCAGCAGGAGCACTTTTAGGAATCCCGACAATCAAGAATCAAAATGGTGAAATACTTCTTGAAGTAAATAATGAAAAAGAACCTGAAATTATAAAAAAAGAAACTCAAAAACGAAAACCTGTAATGGCAGCGATGATGCCAGGAATGGAGGTTAAACAAAATCCTGATTCAAGGTTTGATGAACTTGAGTCTGGTTTTTTTGAAGCTGTTAACAGAGACAAAGATAGTATTATTATGAATAATGCGGGTGAGATTATTGCCATAGCCGGGGAAATATTGAATCAGGCTGGAGTACTTTTTCAAGTTCGATCTAACGATGTAATATTGATTGAACCATTTGGAGAGCATCCGTTAAACAAATTTGCCCGGAAGGCAGACAATAAAGGGATAGAAGTTGTCTATAATCCGGAAGAGTTATTTTCAAACAACGCAAGTGGTTTATATAGCAATTTATGGGAGCAGATATGTATTCCCCATGATGCTATTATTAACTCACGGGATAACCTTGCCCCAGACCCTGTTTTAATACACGAAGCAACACATGCGTGGACGGATTTTTGGAGGAAGAACGGGATTGATTCGATTTTTAATGCAATTGCGAGGGTGGATGATTCTGATATTTCTTTACGAGAAATTCCCGGCTATGTAGAGGAAAATGCGAAAATTATTGCAGATGTACTTAAGGCAGAAGGAACTTCGGCAGAGAACCTGGGAGAGCTTGCTTCAAATGTTAATTTGATGGTTATGCAAAAATATTGCGAAACACTGTTAGTAAATGGCAAGCTGAGAGATGATATAAGATTTATACATGATAATCCGCAGATACAAAATCAAATCAGAGAAAGACTTGAGCCGATTCTTGTAGAGCTGAATCAATTTATTCAAGATGTTAATTCAGAAAAAACATTTTCTAAAAAGGATTATTCCCGATTGCTTCAGTTTCTTAATAAAGTGAGGGATGAGTATAAGTTCAGCAGTAATTAGGAAGCAGGTGCTTTTTTTATACGTGCTAGTTTTTTGTAATACCTTGAAATAATTATTATTTATTGATGTTTCTGAAGGACATTTTTCAGGGTAAAGTTGTCATTTAAAAATTTTATGGTATCCTAAGTAAAATTAATAGTTCAGATCAACTTTATATTCTGTTCTTTTTTATCGCTCATTTTCATTTTATCAGGGTTGAAGGGATTTTTAAGTATCCCCATGAAGAATTTTGCGGAGTTTTTTGTGGGGGTGCGTGCAAAATTTTTAAATGATTTAAATGAAAGGTAAAAAATGATTTATACTCTTGAAGATATTATCGCTGCACTGAAGGATATTATCGTTCTACTTTGCGATTATGATGGAACTTTGTCAGATACTGAAAAGACTGCTCTGGGAGCTCAGTATGAACTGCTGGTGAAATTTCTCCAGTCTATTGGTGTGGAAGTTCCACATGACAAAGAATATCACGTGGAGCACTTTGTCGGGACTACCTTTAAAGAGGTACTCTTGAGGCTCAAGAAAGAACTGGGTTTCGAACTTGAGGATGATGTTCTCGCAAACTTGGTTGATAGAGAGGTAGAAGTGGTGATAGAGGCATTCAGGGACGGTCTTGAACCTGCCCCACACTCTTTAGAGCTACTTCGTGACCTTGATGAGAGTGGATTCGTACTTTCCGTTGTTTCCTCGTCCTCTATGAGAAGACTGGAAGCCTGTCTTAAGAAAACGGGTCAGGAACGGTATATATCCGGCGGGGTATTTTCCGCTACCGACATGGTTGGCAAGGCTAAACCAGATCCTGGAATCTACATTCATGCTATGTCTGTATTGGATATTTCTCCCAAGCATGCGATTGCTATTGAGGATTCTCCAAGTGGGGCTATCTCAGCTTGTAGCGCAGGTATTCTATGTGCCGGATATACCGGACTTGTTCCAGTGTCCGGGAAAGAAGGAAGAAGAAAGCAGTTGCAGGAAGCAGGGTGCTTCGAGGTATTTGATGATCTAAGTGAGATCACAAAATTGCTTACTTCTTCCAGATCGAAGTAGTTTTGGATGACTCGTGTTATTTTCTGGTGCGAGCATTTTAAGGTTTTAAAATGCCCGCACCTTTTTTCTTTTTACAAGCAGTCTTACAATTACGCAAAAACTCTTGTGCCAGAGTGGCTTTCTCTGTAGGCGCTTATGTCGTCCTTATTGAGTGCGGGCATTCCTCCTCTTTTAGTGGTGATAAGCGAGCCAAGAAGATTAGCAAAATCACAGGCATTTAGAAGGCTTTCACCTTGAAGTCTTTTGTGGATAAAACCCGCAGTGAAATTATCTCCTGCCCCAACCGTATCTACCACGTTTGAAGGATAGCCTTTTAATTCAATATGCCCCTCTTTCGTGTCAAACGCATATACTCCATTTGAACCAAGGCTTATCAGAATGGTTGAAATGGCATAGGTGTTAGCAAGTTCTTCACAAAAACCTTCAAATGTACGTACGTCAATCTTGAGAAATTCTTTTACGACATCTACTTCTTTATCATTGAGTTTTAGTACATCAGTTCGGCTGACAGATTCCAGTATCGTCTGTGGTGTATAACATTCTTTTCTGAGGTTTATATCAATAACTTTCAGGGCGTTTTTTGCTGATTCCAATAATGCATACAAGGAATTTCTTGAAGTTTCTCTTCTTTGTATCAAATTTCCATAAACAATCGCTCCTGCCTCGGATGCAAGTTTTTGAAGCTCATCATTGAATTCAATAAAATCATAGGCAACGTCTTTGTTAATAACATAATCAGCATCTCCTTCGGGGCTGATAGTTACATCGACTGTTCCTGTCGGGTATTTGTTATCAAGCTGAATCAGATCGGTAGGAAGACCTTTTTCTGAAAGAATAGTCAGGGCTTTTTTCCCAAGATCATCGTTTCCAATTCGTGAAATCAAACGTGCCGGCGTTCCTAATTGATGAAGCCTGAAAGCACAGTTTGCTACGGCTCCACCCAATTGCTCCCCTGAGGGCAAAAGATCCCAAAGCACTTCACCAAATGCAATTACCATGTTCTACATCACCTAATTATAAACATTTCTAAGGAAGGGAATAAAAAAACAATATGATTCTATTACTAGATTTAATGAAATAATCAAATAAGTGACATACATTACAAGTACTTATCCGGTCTAATACTAAACTTACAGCCCGACAGACAGTGATAAGTAATAAAATTAGCAGCTTAGTTTTGATACTAAATTGATTAAAAATCGAATTTATTATAGACTTGTTTAATAATAGCATTTGTTTTAGCAATGATGCTCAGGAATCCCTTTTGTTCGATTCCCGGCAATTCTTCTTTGAATTGTTCTTTTCTATATATTTCTTATGTGGGTAGAAGCGATGAACCATAGGGTTTTTCCCGAGGTTTTGTTTTTACCGCGTACGCGTTCATTACGTGTACAGCACCTTCGAGGCGTTCTCGAAGGGAAGGGATGCACGCTGTCTGCGTGTGGTCCAAAGGGAGTCAGACTGCCTTTTCTTTAAAATTTTTTTGAAAGAAAAAAATGAATACATTGTTAGGAGTTGAAAGCCGTACTGATTATGGAAGACGGCTGAATCTGGATGCACTTGATGAGTGCAGGGAAAAAGGTCTCGGACCAAACTATGATCCGAGAAAACTAAAGATCACAGCAGTGAGCCTTGGCTTTGGTAATCTGGCTTCTGGTTTGATTGCTAAGCTTTTCGATCAGGCGAATTGCAATGGTAGCAGCATGGGGCTATGTGCCGTAGGGTTTAATCGTGAGGGGAGAAACCTTGCAGCAAAAGAACAGGATGGGCTCTTTTCATTGGGTATCGTTAGTGAAGACTCTGTTCAGTCCCGCATTATAGGTTCCGTTCCCAAATGGCTTTTTGCCAAGACTCAGGCGGAGGAAGTTCTGGAAGTGATGACTAGTCCGGATGTTGACATTGTTTTTGTCAGTGTGAAACGTGCAGGTTATTACCTTGACACAGAGGGAGGTCTGGATATGGTTAAGATCACAAACCTTGGATGTATGAAAGGATCTCCCAGGACTGCCGTAGGTTTCATTTATGAAGCCTTGATGAGACGAAAGGAAAAAGGAATTGAACCGTTCAGGGTTGTCGCATGCGATAATATTTTTAATTCCGGAGGTCTTTTGGAAAAATGTCTCCACGATTATTCTGGAGATTCTCCTGAAACAGTATGGATTAAGGAGAATGTGCGAGTTTCAAGTTCAGTGGTAGACCGCATTTGTCGTGCAGATGACGCTGCTGGTTTAGCGCTGCTAAAGACTCATGGAATCCAGGACCGTCTTCCAATGCTTTGTGAGGAAAACAGGGCATGGACAATTCAGGGAAGTCCCATTGGGCATTTGGCTCGAGCGGGGGTTCGTTTTGTAGATGACCCCCGGGAGTATTCTCGATTTGAGAAGATGAAATATCTTCTCGTTAACGGAGGACATTTTGTTACTGCTGTATTGGGTTCGTTAATGAAATTCACTCACATACATCATTTGATGAGTGAAGAGGAATACCGCACCTTTGTACTTCGGTATTTGGAAGAGGTCTCTAAGGGAATTAATTTCCCAAAAGGAATTGAGAACACAGAGTACCTGAAAAATATTATTTCACGGTTCTCTAAGTCAAACTTTCCCGATCCGATTAACCGGGTTGGTACGGATGCGCCCTACAAGGTGTCGTCCTACTTGATTCGTGGAATTCAGAGGTGCCTAAACCGGGAAAAGCCTATAAAATTTCAGGCTACGGCGTTAGCTCTCTGGATTAAAGCCGAGAATCAAATAGCCGACTTCAAGGAAAACGATGGACGTTCTCCGGAGTGGGCACTGGATGAGAAAGTGTCTGAACGGACGGTCTCAATTTGTCGGGCATTATACGGCGCCCGTGCAGATTATGAGCGATTGGAGGATGTACTCTGGGATGGTCGTGATCTCTTTAGATTTAGAGACACACATATACGTCCTCCTGAAAGACTCGTTAAAGAGCTTTTTCATGCTCTCAACGATCTTGAAAACTCTGGTTAGTTATTTTTCTGACCTTTTTGAGCAGGTTGTGTCCCTTAAAAGACACTTTGAAGTTCATCGCTTCACCTGCTCCATTTGCATATAGATACCAACAACAATCGGACAATCAGGAACAAATCTCCAACGTGGCTCTCGCTCCCTTCTCATAGAGGTGACTCAGTAAAAACTGAAGTTCGTCCCTGAATCTTTCATTGGTGCTTAAAGACCCAAATATATCTTTCATTTCAAGATATGTAGTGACAGAGTTTCCCCCTCTGCTGCTTATTTCTTTCAGGCGCTCTGCCTGAGGGTCTTCCAGTGGTATCTCATTTCCTTCTTCATCTTTACCGGCAATGAATCGTAACCAGCTTGCAACAACGCAGGTCATGGCTCGTATTGGTTTTTCCTGGTTTATGGCTTCCTGTATTGCAGGAAGTACGAATCCCGGGATTTTTGCAGATCCACCAGAGCATATTCGTAATGCAGTATCACGAATATCCTGATTACTGAATCTTTCAATGAGTTTGGATTTATACCACTCAAGGTCTACACCCGGAATAGTGCCTACCAGTGGTGTCATCTCCTGATCCATGAATCTGAGCAGATATGGTCTGAACTCTTTGGCTTGAGCTATCTCGTGGATATATCGGTATCCAAGTAGGTATCCAAGATACCCCATGGCAGAATGACTTGCATTGAGAAGACGTATTTTCATACGTTCAAATGGGATGACGTCTTTTACAAACTGTACCCCAACTTTTTCAAGCTGAGGTCTGCCTGCTATGAAATTATCCTCAATTATCCATTGTGTGAAAGACTCCGAAACGACAGGACATGAGTCCAGGATATGAAATGTATCACGAACAAAGTTTTGCTCTGCTTCTCCCGGTACGGGAGTAATTCTGTCAACCATACTATTTGGAAAGCTGACTGATGTATGTATCCACTCAAGCAGATCTTTTGATATGTTTTGAGTAAAACGTGAAACCGCTTTTTTTACCACTTCTCCGTTATGTTGAATGTTATCACAACAAAGGATAGTTACCGGTCCATTTCCCTGCTGTTTTCTGAGCATGAGACCTTGAATGAGGAATCCATACACGGTTTGGGGACTCTCTGGATGCAAGAGATCATTCTTTATTTTGGGATTTTCAAGATCAAGTTCGCCTGTGCTTTCATCAATATAATAACCACCCTCGGTTACCGTCAGTGAAACTATTTTTGTATCTTTATCAGCAATTTTTTCAAAAACTTTCTTCGGTTCATTTAAGCCAAGTATATGATCTGTGATGGAACCGATAATCTGACAGGTGTCACTGCTACCGCTTCTTTCAGTCAGAGAATAGAGGCAGTCCTGAGCATGAAGTGCTTTTGATAGTGTTTCGTCCTGGGGCATAATACCTACACCACAAATACCCCAAGCATTTTCCTCTCCCTGATTCAGGAGAGTGTCAATATATTTAGCCTGATGAGAACGGTGAAAACCACCAACTCCTATATGAACAATCCCGGTTTTGATGTGAGCCCTGTCGTATTGAGGTACTTGTATATTTCTATGCTTATCTGAGAGGAGAGAAGATAGAGTATGATTGGAAATAGACACTAATTCATTCTCACTCCTGGTACATGCCGTTGAATTATTCATGAAATCCTCTTCTTGCTGGTAAGTTGTTATATTTATATATTAATTCAGTCAGTGTTTTTTATTGTAAACTATAGTGCTAATTACTTATTGTACTGTAATAGCATTCAACCGGGGTTTATACCAGATAAGCACTGGATTTATGTCAATATCTTAATACCCTGAGTATAATATATGTCATTAATTTTATCCATTGATGTAGGGACTACAAACTTAAAAGCTGGTGTTGTGAATGAAGAGGGGAAGCTGCTTCTAGTCAGAAAAGCCAGAATTCCGGTTGAATCACCAGAGCTGGGAGCTTCGGAGCATCACCCTGATACTTTGTTCGATCTGCTTTTGAGCCTTTCCCGGGATGTCGTCTCGAAATATCAAAAAGACATCTCCATGATGGTTATTTCCACTTACCAGTTTGGTTTGATCATGCTTGATGAGGATATGAAACCGATTTCCGGAATTTCCTTGTTATCCGATTTAAGAGCCAGAGAGATTTTTGATGAGTTCAAGAAAAGTATTGATATAGAAGCACTGTATCGTAAAACCGGCTGTCCTCCAATGTTTCAATATTGTCTTCCACGACTACTTTTTCTGAAGCAAAGAAGGAATGAACTCTTTTCAAGAGCAAGATACTTCATGTCTTCAAAGGAGTATCTGGTTTATCGTCTGACTGGAGAATTGGTTGGTGAACCGAGTGTTACTGCTGCTACTCAAATGTTAAATATTGAAACTCTTGATTGGGATCAGGAGTTGTTGTCTTTAGCAGGAATATCCAGAGAGCAATTACCACCACAGGTTGAGGGATTGACTAAAGCTATCCCATTGAAAAAACCTGTTACTGAAACAATAGGTATTGGTACTGATACTCAATTGTTATTAGGTTTGTATGACAGCGGTGCACTTGCAGTAGGACTTAGTGGACTTGAATCCGGCATAGGAATCATAAATGTCGGGACTTCTGCTTTGCTTAGAGTTCCGAGTGACAATCCTGCATTTGATAAAAGTGGTAACAGAATAATCCATCCTTATCCACTCTTTAAAGGAAAATATCTTAATGGTGGCTCACTCAATAATGCAGCTCTGCCACTTGACTGGCTGAGAGCAAAACTTTTTGATGTTGATCTTAGAGATTTTGAAATAGTCAATGAGGGCGACATTCATGACCCTCTTTTTGGAGTTCCGTATCTTACAGGAGAGCGTAATCCCCAGATTGGACCTTTCGCATCAGGTGTGATTTTTGGTCTTCGACCGTTTCATACCAGAAACGATATTACAAGATGCTTGCTGGAAGGCGTGGCATTTTCACTCTGCATGGTAAAAGATGCACTGCTGGATAATAATGTCGAGATTAAAGAGTTCAGAATGGCAGGTGGGGGAACTGCATGGAAAGTGTGGCCTCAGATTTTTGCAGATATCTTTGATAAACCAATGGTGGTGCCAAAGGCACAGGAAATTGCTCTTGTCGGAAGTGCGATTTTGGGGTTTTCTGCTCTGGGCAAGTTTAGTTCTATTGAAGAGGCGGCAGCTCAAATGGTCAATATTGGTGAGAGGATAGACCCGGATCCCAAACGTGCGGTTCGATATAATGAACAGTACCAATTTTTCAAAGAACTGTGTTTTTCTCTGATACCATTATTTGAAAAACACTCCCGATTAACAGAATCTCTCAGGCTGAGAGAAAATGGAGTGCTGACCGAGCGTCTGACCTGAGCCTTATCCTTGTTCTGATATGCTTAACCGTTCAGGAAGAATGCTTGGCGTATTTAATGAATTAGATTATATATTGTGCCCATGTTTATTAACACTGAATTAAATTAATAAAACCACCATGATTCCTCGTTATTCTCGTGACCAAATGACTTCCCTTTGGAGTGATGAGTCAAAGTATAAGCTTTGGCTTGATATTGAGATTCTTGCACTTGAAGCTATGGCAAAAGAGGGGATAGTGCCTGCTTCTGCTCCAAAAGAAATAAGGGAGCAGGGCAAATTTGATATCTCAAGAGTTCTTGAACTGGATGCAAAACTGAAACACGATGTGATTGCGTTTCTTACCAATGTTGCAGAACATATTGGTGAGAATGCAAGGTACCTTCATTATGGAATGACCTCTTCGGATTTACTCGATACTGCCTTTTCTGTTCAGCTTTGCAGGGCAACTGATCTGATTCTGGAAGGGCTTATCGGCTTAAAGGCTGCTATCAAGAAAAGAGCTGAGGAGCATAAAACAACTTTGTGTATGGGGAGAACGCATGGAGTCCATGCTGAACCCACAACTTTTGGTGTAAAGCTTGCAGGTTTTTATGCTGAATTTGAAAGAAGAGAAGTAAGGATTCGTGAAGCAAGAAAAGGCATTGCAGTGGGTGCAATATCAGGACCGGTAGGTACTTATTCTCAACTACCTCCCGGTATAGAAGCATACGTGTGTGAATCATTGGGGCTGACTCCTGCCAAAGTATCTACTCAGGTTATCCCTCGGGATATTCATGCAAGTTTATTTCTTGCTTTTGCTGAGCTTGCCTCTTCTATGGAGCACCTTGCAGTGGAGATACGGCATCTTCAAAGGACGGAAGTTCGTGAAGCAGAAGAGTTTTTCTCCAAGGGGCAGAAAGGTTCAAGTGCCATGCCGCATAAGAGAAACCCGGTGCTTACTGAAAATCTGACTGGTCTTTCCAGAGTGGTTCGATCTATGGCGGTAAGCAGTCTTGAGAATGTTCCCTTGTGGCATGAGCGTGATATCAGCCACTCTTCTTCGGAGCGGGTAATTGCACCTGATATCACAATTGCTGTAGATTTTATGTTGCACAGGCTGACTTCTCTGGTTGAAAATCTCCTCGTGTATCCTGAGCGGATGAGATACAATATGGAAAGTACCAGAGGGCTTGTTTTTTCTGCTACCTTGCTTCTTCTTCTCACTGAGAAGGGTCTTGTGAGGGAAAAGGCATATGATCTGGTTCAAAAAAATGCCATGAAAGTGTGGGAGAGTATATCAAGTGCGTCGCCGCTTGAGTTTAGAAAAGAAGTGGAGAATGATAGTGAGATTGCTGCACTGGTTAGCAAGGAAGAACTCGATGCGGTTTTTTCTTACGATCGTTTTGTTGCCCATGTAGATGAAATTTTTTCTCGGGTATTTTAGGAGTTTTCACCCATGATAGCTAAAGTTCTTGTGCGCTTAAAAGAGGATGTGCTTGACCCTGCAGGTAGAGCACTTACTGAGCAGCTTAATCACCTTGGTTTTACTGAGGTAAAGTCTGCAATGATTGGTAAATATATTGAACTTCATATTGATACTGGTGATCGTGTTAAAGAAGTTGAACGGGTAGAGGATATGTGCCACAAGCTTTTGGCAAATCCTCTTATAGAAGATTTTGAAGTAATCCATGAAGTTGAGGAAAAATCCCCCAAACCTTCATAAAATCTTAAAGTCGAAAATTAATGAAAGTTGCTATTATTGAATTTCCAGGTTCAAGCGGTGTGCGGGATGCTGAATATGCACTGCGAGAAGTCTTGTCACAAGAGGTGACACTCGTCTGGCATCAGGAAGAGTTTATTAAGGGTGCAGATCTTGTGGTCATTCCGGGTGGAGCTGCCTTTGGTGATTATCTCAGACCCGGGGCGCTTGTTAAATCATCTCCGGTAATTGCTCCTTTAAGAAAATACGCAAAAGATGGTGCTCCTGTGATAGGTATTGGTAATGGTTTTCAGATTCTTTGTGAACTTGAACTTCTTCCCGGTGTGCTTTTACCTAATCTTTCAGCAGAATTTTTAAGTACAGAAACTTATGTGCTTGTTGATGGAAAAACGAGTGTCTGGACTGAGCATTTTGGTGAAGAGGTGGTATTAAAATTACCCCTTGGTTGTTATTCGGGAAGGTATTTTATAGATGCGAGAGGTCTTAGAGACCTTGAAGATAATGATCGGATTGCATTTCGTTATTGTGATATGGAAGGAGAAGTAAATCTTCAACATCCTTTTAATGGCTCAATGAATGCGATTGCAGGTATTTATAATCGTAGTGGAAATGTCCTTGGCATGATGCACCACCCCGAACGGGCAGTTGAAGAGAGTATGGGTAATGTGGATGGGGTCGAAATTTTTAAAAATGTGTTCAAAACACTTATATAGATTTTTCCCCGCAGTTATTTTTTACCACAGGGATTGTAGATAATCATCGAGGTTACCTGATCTTTGCTTAAGTTCTTTCAGTGCCTTGTCTATTTGAGCTTCACTGGTAGCGGTATCCAGAATTTTTCTTGAAGTATTCAGGCAATCTTCAAGCAGGGCTCGTCCCCGTCCTTTGAAATCTTTTGCTTCCGTGTTTAGTTTTACCTGAATCATAAAGATGTTTGTTTTGAGTTCCAGCTTCTTTTTTGCGAGTTCGGAATTATCCTCTTCTCCATGCATGGGGGCATCGGATGCTTCCCGTTCCTGCATTCTTTTTTGTTGTTCTTCTATAAGAAGTCTGTCTCTGAGGAGTTTATCGATTTCAAAATCACTGAGTCCTGAAGTAGCAACAATTTCAATCTTCTGTTCTTCTTCCGTTTCAAGGTCTTTTGCAGAAACATGAACAATACCCTCTGCATCTATTTCAAAAGAAATTGCAATATCCGGTACTCCCCGTGGTGCCGGTCGCACTCCTTTGAGTTCAAATCGTGCAAGTGTTTTATTATCAGGGGCAAATTCGCTTTCTCCCTGAAGTACATGAATACTTACCTGAGGCTGGTTCGGGGCACTGGTCGTAATAATTTCTGTTTTCTTGGTGGGGATAGTGGTATTTCTTGGGATAATCGTGTGCATCTTTGCGCCCTGAATTTCAATACCGAGACTCAGGCTGGTAACATCCAGTAAGCTCACACCCTTGACAAAACCTTGCAGTAATCCGGCTTGTACGGCAGCTCCCAGTGCTACTGCCTGGTCCGGGTCAATAGTATCAAGTGGTTCCTTTCCAAAGATTTCACGAGCCGCTTTTTTTACGGCAGGCATTCTGGTCATGCCACCTACCAGGATGACATCGGTAATATCATCAGGAGTCAGATTGGCATCCTCAAGTGCTTGCAGGCAGGGATTTTCGATTCTTTGAAGTATGGGCTGAACTAAATCCTCAAGTTTTTTTCGATCAAGCGGAATCTTGATATGTTCAAGACCCTGAACGAAAGTAAGCTCGACATCAACCTTTGGTTTATCAGAGAGTTCATGTTTTGCGTCCCTTGCCGCATCCTTGAACCGCTGGAGCACCACTCGATCATTGGAAACATCATTTCCGGTTTTAGCTTTGAATTCATCAAGCAGATACTGAACTACTGCCATATCAAAGTCTTCACCACCAAGATACGTATCACCATTGGTTGACTTTACATCAAATATTCCGTCTTTTAGTTCAAGAATGGAAATGTCAAAAGTACCTCCACCAAGATCAAACACGGCAATCATACGATCGGCTTTTTTCTTGTCCCGAAAAGATTTCTCTACCTGTTCTTTAAGAACATCCTTCCCATCAATTACATTCATGCCAAAGGCAAGGGCAGCAGCTGTTGGCTCGTTTATGATTCGCAGAACATCAAGACCTGCCAGTCGTCCCGCGTCCTTTGTTGCCTGACGTTGTGAGTCATTGAAGTGAGCGGGAACGGTTATCACTGCTCTTTTAACGGGTTCTTTAAAGAAACCTTCTGCAATCTGTTTTATCTTGGTCAAAATCTGTGCCGATACTTCTTCCGGGCTCATATGAGTTCCATTTACCTCAACCCAGGCATCACCATTTTCCGCTTCAAGTACTTTGTAGGGGAGTTTTTTGGTTGCAGAAGTGATTTCTTCGGATTTGTATTTTCTCCCAATGAGTCGCTTTACCGCAAAAATAGTGTTCAGGCGGTTGGAGTTTTGTTGCTCTTTAGCCTCCCAGCCAACGATAGGTTCATTAGTGGCTGAGATTGCAAAAATTGAAGGGACGGTATCTCTCCCTTTATGATCCGGGATAATATGAGGTCTCCCGTCTTTGATGTAGGCAATGCAGGAGTTTGAAGTACCAAGATCGATTCCAATTACTTTAAGCATATCCTTATGCAGCTCCTCCGGTCGTATTCATCTGTAAGCGTTCACTTGCAAGATACGATTCCAGCCTGTGAATCCACAGTTTGTAGGTTGTAGAAAGTGGTAACTCAATATCGACAAGTCCATCAACTATAATTGACTTTCCTCCTACTTCTCCCTCGGCAGTGATCGGGATGTTTCTCTCTTGGCAGAACCTCCTGAGTGCATCTTCATTTTCTTCACTGCAACTTACAAGAAAACGCGCTGAAGACTCGGAAAATAAGGCGGAATCAGGTCGTAAAGGCGCATCTGATTCCGAAGGTACTGTTTTTTGAACAAGATTAAGATGTGCACCAATTGGACGTGAGCGCATAAGACAAGACTCAATTATAGCAAGTGAAAGACCTCCTTTACCCAGATCGTGGCAGGAGGAGAGCATGCCGGTGTGAACCAGTTCAATAATATCCAGGCATCTCTGCTTTTCAAGGTCAAAGTCTATATCCGGGACGAGGGTGGTAACTGTTTTATGAATATAATGGGAGTATTCGGTACAGCTGATTTCATTTTTTGTTTCTCCGAGCAGGAATATTTTGTCTCCCTTGTCTCTAAAACCGACTTCACACTTGTTCCTTACATCATTCAGAATGCCCAGTCCGAGTATGACCGGTGTGGGCATTACAGGACTACCTTCGGTGCCGTTCTCCAGGGATACCTCTTCAGACATGATGGGAAGCTCCCAGATTCTGCTTGCATCTCCGAGCCCCCGTATGGATTCTGAGAGGTCGCAGACTTCACGGTAGCGTGCCGGGTCTCCAAAATTCATGCAGCAGGACATAGAGAGAGGAGTTGCTCCGCTTGCAGCAAGGTTTCTCATTGCTTCAGCAATGGTCTGGACTGTTCCAAGGTATGGTTCCATTTTGACATATAGTGAATTTGAAACAATGGTAGAAGCAAGTGCCGTGCAGTTTGAGTCATTGATTTTCCTGAGATGAAGTCGTAAGACCGCACTATCTCCTCCCGCACGACTCAAGGTGCGACCACCCACCATTTGATCAAAGCCGGAAAACACCGCGAGCCTGGAGCTCATATTGGGGTTTGCAAGTAAATCAAGCCACACATCTTCAAGGTTATTGGGGCAGCTAAGCTGGCGTTCTTCCTTGCCGGATTCTGCTTTTAAACTTACTTCTCGTATAAGTGACCACTCATCCTGTTCTTTTCTTACTCTTCGTCTTTGATTCTCAGCATCTCTGGTCTTTTCAGTACGCTTGAGCATGGGAGGAAATTTTACCACATCCATTGTCCGCTGAACGGCTCCACGAACTGCAAATTGGAAGGGTATGTCGGCAGCTAAATAATGTTTCCAGTAAAATTCTATTCCATCTGCATCGTTGACCTCTCCTATGCGTGTCGAGCCCAGATCCCACTTGTAGAGAATTTTGTTAACTTCACGATGAGTATTGGGACGAGTCAGCAGGAGAACTCGATCTGCCGTTTCGCTTAGTAAAATTGGTAAAGCCTCGGACATTTCGGCTCTAAGCGGTACCCGGTCAATGTCCAGGAGTACGGGTTTGCCGATTCTTGTTGCAAGATTAAATGAAGCAACTGCAAGCCCTCCTGCACCAACCACTATAATCTCTTCTGCCACCCCGCTGGAGAGAGCTTCTGAACAGGCATTTATGAGTTTACTGGACAGGAGTGGATCTCCCATAGGAATCGCAGTTATTTTTTCTTCTTTGTGAATTTGATCGAGAGTTACATGCTGATCATTCCCGGTTTTTGCCCCTACGTAGAGAATTGGGCTGCCCCAGGGTATGGGATCTTCATTTTTTGCTTTGGTATCCGGCACTATTCCAATAACCGCGCAGTTAACGAGAGGTGCTTTATTGTATGAAGGATGAAAGTAGAGGTCTCCTCCAAGGACGGGTATTCCAAACTTATTCGCGAAAGAGGCAAGTCCGTGAATGAGTTTTTTGAAATGTCGTTGATGTGTCAGTAGCTCATGGTTACCAAATCTTCCCATTGGAAGCACTGCAAGGGGAGTGGCACCAGCCGCAGCCAATTCCTGAAGTGCGGCATCGAGTGCTGCCTGAGCAGCATAAAATGGTTCAATAGCGCAAAGGAAGTTCTGCTGAGATATGCGAAGAACAAGGTTTGTATCGTCAACAGTAAGGAGCTTGAGGCTGCTTCCCGGAAGGTCTTTGAGGTTTTTATAATTAAAATCCGCAGCATCTATCAGAGCGGTGGAATTTTTAAAGGAAACACGGTCAGACCAGAGTGCTGCAAAGATACTGCATTCAAATTTATTTGGAGGACGCCCGAGACGATCAATGATCTTCTCCCATTCAGTTTCATCAAGACCGAGAGAGAGCCCTTCATCCATAGAGATGGGAGGGTAGAGCATGCCCCTTCTTTGTTTAATTGCCATCTAGCTGAAAAACTTTAATTAAAAACTATATTTTACCTGCAAATGCTTTTTTTCTTGCTGCCTCTGCCTGCTCCTCTGATAACTGGAGACGAACTCTAAGTTGATTGGCGATTCTCAGTTCGTACTTTTCAATCTTCTCATCAGCAACAACTACTTTCCATATAAGTGCAAGAATAAGCTGTCTTTGCTCTTCACTGAAATTTTGATTTATGTTTTCAATCAGTCCGGAGAGTTTTTCTTTATCGCTTCTTAAGGAGTCAGCTTCTTCAAGAATCTTCATTGCCTGGGTGTCAGATATTCCGAACTGTTTTTCAAGAGATCTGAAGCAGGATTGAATTTCTTCCGGGGCGTAATCATTATCCGCACCAGCCATTTGAAGCATAAGGGCTCCAATTGCAACCATTAGCTCGCGGTCGATCTCTTCTCCATCCACGGTTTTGTCAAGTTGTACGTCCTCTTCAAGAAAGTTCTTGATTTTATTCAACATAAGATCTCCTGATGTTACCTACTGTGTATCGGAATACTCAGTATCGCAGCTTAGTAGAAAATAGTGGCTTGTTAAAACAAATACTGCCCAATACTATCATTGTTATGCGGATTTGCGTATAAGTTGTTTCTTCAAATTCTTATATTACCTATTGAAATTATTGCTTTTTTGAACTGATTTTGACAAAAAAACCTCTTAATTCAATCCAGCTTGCTTTTCCTTTGGTGTCTTTTCTGGTCTTTTTTCTTTTTCTTGGTTTTTACATCAATCCCCAGGTCTTAATGGATCCCGGTCTGGGCTGGCATATCCTTACCGGGAAACAGATATTTGAGACCTGGGAGGTTCCCCGAAGCGATCCTTTTTTGTTTTATCCCGAACATGCTCCCTGGGTTCATGATTCCTGGTTGGGTTCTTTGTTGCTCTATGGGATTTTTTCTTTGGGAGGTAGTTCTTTTTTAATACTTCTGTCTGCATTAATCAGCTGGCTTAGTTTCTATATCCAGAAAATATATCTGCTGACTTCTCCGGAAGCATTTTCTTTGCGCAGCGCATTTATTTTTTCACTATGGCTCTTGCTTTGTATTTTCAGCTCTTCTCCAAACTGGGTGGTGCGCCCGGTGGTATTTTCATTTTTTATGTGTTCACTCCTGATTTTACTTTATCTCAAAGCGCGAAAAGGAGATGACGTTATAAAGAATACAATACTCTTTTTTTTACTGTTTTTAATCTGGGGTAATCTTCATGGTGCATGGGTAGCGGGCTATGTGTGGTTATGTGTGGTGCTTTTTTTTGAAAGTCTGATTTTAAAAAAATGGGCTGTTTTTTTGGCTTATCTGTTCTTTTCTTTTGCGGGCACCTTATGTAATCCTTATTTTATTGAACTTCATCTGAGTATTTATTCTCTTTTAACTTCAGATTTTTATATGAATCTGAACGAAGAATGGCTACCACCACAAATAGGTGACCCCGCATTTTTCAGTTTTTATCTTTTGTCATTAAGTTTGATTTTACTTTTGGTTCTTCTAAGAAAGAAAGAGCAGATTCCTGTTTATGTTGGTACCGTGATGCTTCTTCTCGCCTCTCTAAAGAGTGCGAGGAGTATATATTTTTTTGCAATTTCTTCTATGGCTATAGGGGTACTTATTCTTGTGCCTTTTTATGCTACACTCTTTCAAAGACGAGTAAGTGGAGAAGTGAATAGATTGAGGGGTGGTATGAGTGAGCCAGGAATTATATTCTGCATGCTGTTAGCAGTGCTTGGCTGTTTTTTGGTGCCAATGGCACTTCCTCCTTCTTTCAGGAATGAGACACTGCCACTCAGGGTTCACGAAGATATTATTCATGCAATTTCTTCCCACTCTTCTTGTGGGGAGAGAATCTATTCTCATCCTGATTGGGGTGGGGGATTGTTGTTTGCCCTTTTGGGCAAAGCTTCAGCTGAAGCTACGGATACTGGAGGAAGGGTATATAAAGTTTTTATTGATGATCGTAACCAGATTTCTTCTGAAACAAAGTATCAGCGCTTTTTTGATTCATTACGTAATCCCGAGGTCTTTCTCGGTATTGATAAAGAAGCAAAACCGGATATAGTTCTTGTACAAGATCGTTATCCCTTAAGTGGGTACTTACTTCTTTCTCCTGACTGGGAGCAAATTGCTAAAGCTGAGATGGCGGATTATGGCTTGGTACGTGCTTTTTGTAGAAAGTAAGATTCCTCCCAATGGAGATTTTTCAGCGTGGGTTCAAATATTCTGCGATTTTGTGTGCGCTTGAAATCCCATCAATTGCAGCAGAAACAATTCCTCCCGCATAACCCGCACCTTCCCCGCAAGGAAAAAGTCCTTCCAGATCCGGGTGCATGCCTTTTTGATCTCTTGGTATTCTGATTGGGCTTGAGGTTCTTGATTCAACTCCAAGGAGTACTGCTTCAGATGAGCCGTAGAGGGAATTTTTTTTGATGAAGTTCTTAAGCCCCATTTTTAGTCTTTTGTGGAGTTCCTGAGGGAGAACCTCTTCGAGGTTTGCGGAGGTAATTCCTGGTGCGTATGAACATTCAGGGAGACTTGTAGAAAGTTTGGACTTAGGTAGTATAAAATCAGAGACTCTTTGAGCGGGTGCCTTGAACTTTCCTTTACCTGCTAAAAATGCTTTTCTTTCAATTGAGTCCTGGTATTCAATGCCTGAAAGAACAGAAGAGGAGTTTTCGAGAGCTTCTTTTGGAATTTCTACTACCATACCAGAGTTTGCAAAACGAGAGTTTCTGTTTGAAGGACTCCAGCCGTTTACCACAAGTCGGTCAGGATCGGTGCTTGCAGGGCAAATTATACCCCCGGGGCACATGCAGAAACTGTATACTCCTCGCTCTTCAGCTTGTGTGACCAGTTGATAAGAGGCAGGGGGAAGGTGAGGAGAGTCCCAACTTGATTTATATTGCATCCTGTTTATGGCTTCCTGAGGATGCTCAATGCGTACCCCTATTGCAAACCCTTTTTGTTCAAGTCTGAGACCGATACGATTCAGATAGTAATATACATTCCGAGCCGAATGCCCACTGGCGAGAAGTACCGCAGGCGCTTCAAAGTCTCCCCCGCTGGTTGTTATGCCGGAGACTTTCTCACTTCTTTTATTAATCGAGGTGAATGTTTGAGAAAAATGAAATTCCGCACCACAAGAAATAAGATACTCTCTCATTGCAGTGATGATTTTTGGAAGTTTGTTTGTTCCGATATGAGGGTGTGCGTCAATCAGTATATCCCGGGGAGCACCAAAGGCAACGAATATTTCAAGAACCTCACTTATGGCGCCTCTTTTTCCTGAGCGGGTATAAAGTTTCCCATCAGAAAATGTTCCCGCACCTCCTTCCCCAAAGCAGTAATTGCTGTCGGGATTAAGTTCTCCATGTTTCATAAGAGCCGCAAGATCAAAACGTCTGTCTCGTACCGCTTTACCACGTTCTATAATGACGGGTTTAAGACCGAGACTTACAAGAGTGAGTGCAGAGAAAAGTCCGGCAGGACCGGCACCAACAATTATAACAGGCGTTGATTTTGATACATTGAAAGTTGGCAGTTCCGGTTTTGCCATAGTCTCCGGGGTTTCTCCCTTGAGATATACAGCACATTTCATAAGGTATTTTGGAGATTTTCTTGCATCAAGTGATTTTTTAAGCACTCTGACTTCAAGTATGTCATTTTGGGAGATAGCAAGCTTTTTTGCGGCAGCAGAGAGTAGTTTTTCCTGAAGGTTTACAAATTCCGGTGAGATACCAAGTTCGATGATTTTCACAAGACCGCTTACTGTATGAGCTCCATTTCGTCCAGGATTTCATCGAACATTTCCGGGTCATCTGCAAGCGGAGCTGCACCTGTGTTTTGTTGATCAGGAAACTCATCAGAAAGAATAACCTCGTTGGTATTTGAAGGGGGAGTGGTGGATTCACTTGAGACCTCTCCCTGAAGATCTCTTAACTGCTCAGATAGTTTTCTAAAATAGGTGTTTCTTTCGATGATGGCTTCTGTGGTAATGGCTCCTCCTTCTGCCTGCTTAAAGGAGTCTTTTAGCCCTTGATAGGGATTTGGATTTGGGGTCATATGAACGACCGGGGCTCTTTGTGGTGATCCCTCCTGATCAGCTTGTGGAAGTGGAGAGTTCCCAAATTGAGGTGTCGGAAGAGGGAGAGGTTTCTGGGACAAGGACTGGGGTGATCTTGCAGGTTCAGAGATGTGTCCATCAGAGGTCGGTTCGGAGATTTTTTCATCAAGCACTGTCGACACTGGAGAGATCGGTGATACCGGGGCAGATGTTTCTTTCTTTCCACTTATAAAGAAAAGGGTACAAACTATTACTAGAAGTACGATATCGAGTGCTCTTTTTTTAACAAATTCTTTAATATTCATCGCCTGAGTATACAATTTTCAAGGATGGGTATCAATAACTATCTACTCAGTTTGATATCTCCTTTTGGGAATATATAGCTCTTTTTTTTCAGTGATTCTTCAAGTAACTTCATGAAATCATTTCGTGATATTTCTACCGCACCAAGGGTGCTTAAGTGGGGACTGAGCTCCTGACATTCGATATGGGTGCCTCCCTGAGAGGAGAGAATTTCTGTAAGGCAAATCAGAGCAGCTTTTGAGGCATTGCTTTTTCTGTAAAACATGGACTCGGCAGCGAAGAATCCACCTATGGACACGCCATATACTCCGCCAACGAGCTGCTCATCAAGAAAAACTTCAATGCTGTGAGCATAACCTGATTCATGTAGCTCACAGTATGCATCAATCATCTGCTCAGTTATCCAGGAAGCGTGCCGTGCATCTCTTTTGTTTTTATATTTCCTGTTTACCGGCTCACTGCATTTCAGCATTACATCTCGAAATGCGGTATTGCAGCGAAAAGAAAACCCTGAGGAGAAAATACTCCGACGACTTCTTTTACTGACTTTAAAGTTTTCAAAAAAAAGTACAGCCCGCCTGGGAGGTGAGAACCAGGGAATTTCGTTGATTTCAGGAACAGGCCAGGGAAAAATACCGGAGGAGTACGCCTCAATAAGCATCCACGGCTCAAGAGTCCCCCCAAGGGCTAAGAGCCCATTCTCATCAGCAGTTTCAACTGAAGGGAAAATTGAGTGTTTCATTAATCTCTGGCTTGAAAATTTGCCATTATAAAAAGTTTTCTTCCTACATCTTCCGGGACAAAAGCACAAAAAATACGATATTTTTTAGGACGCTGTCACTACTACAAAGTAGGTAATAAAATCAAACTCTTATCCAGCGGTGAAAGATGGTTATTTGAATTATGGTGATGTTGCAGATTTTTTATAAACTTCTCTTGCTCCCACTATGGGAGGATGTTATACTGAATTGGGCTGAATGGAAATATTAAACATAGAAGCATTGAGGGAGTATGCAAAAAAGCATGCGGACATTCGAGTTCCTCTCAATACATGGGAAACGGAAGTTGGAAGATCAAATTGGAAGACCCCAAGCGACATCAAAGAAAGCTACAAAAGCGCATCTTTTTTAGCTCAGAATGTCGTAATTTTTAACATTAAAGGGAATAAATATCGTTTAGAGGTGGTGATATCGTATAATCAAGAAGTGGTTACAGTTCTGTGGTTGGGGACTCACGCGGAATATGATCTCAGGAATAAAAAAAAGAGTAAGAGCAAAAACAAAAGGTAAATATGGAAATAGAGCTAATAACCACCAAAAAACAGTATCGGGAGTATCTCGAAGAGGCAAAAAAACTAACTCTTAAAGATCCTCCTCTTAATACCCCGGCAGGTAAAAAACTTTCACTTTTAACACTGGTGATAAAAGATTATGAAAAAAAACATTTTGCCCCTGCCCGAAAGCCTACTCCCATTGAATCTATAAAATTTCGCATGGAGCAACAGGGGTTAAGGCAAGTTGACCTGGTGCCTTATATCGGCAGCAGTGGTCGAGTTTCTGAGGTGTTATCAGGCAAGCGCTCACTGACACTTGGGATGATTAAGCGCTTGTCTCGTGGCTTGGGAATACCCGCAGATTTTTTACTGTCTGAAGAAGATGAAGAAACTAAGGCAGCGTAGAGAGTAGGGGACATACAAGTGGTAAGTGCTGAATTTTAAATCGGGGTGAGACGATTCGAACGTCCGACCCCCTGCTCCCAAGGCAGGTGCGCTACCAGGCTGCGCTACACCCCGAAATAGGTGGATACCTCTACCTTAGGCGTTATATAAAAGCAATACGGAAATACTTCTTAAATTTATTTATTGTTACAAAGAAAGGAAAATAGTTTTTTCGCTGCTTTAGCTCTGAAGCCCTTACTACACACTAATTCAGAGTCAAACTCAGCCAGAGTGCCACCAAGCTCGGGAATATCAACCACAGGATCATAACCAAACCCCTTGCTGCCTCTTGGAGAGTCTATGATCTGTCCTGAAAGAGTGCCCTCAAAAAATAGTTCTCTACTGTTTAGGTCGGGTATGAAGCAGAGTACTGCCCTGAATAAGGCATTTCTGTTTCTGCTGCTTTCAGACTCCGCTTTTTTTACGTTACTGAGTAATTTATTAATCTTTTCATTGTCTGAAGCGCCTACTCCGGCGTAGCGGGCAGAGTGAATACCTGGAGCTCCGCCAAGGATTTCCACCTCAAGTCCGGAATCATCTCCAATAGATGGTAAGCCACACCATTCAAGACAGGTTCTGGCTTTAATATAAGCATTTTCATGATAGGTGCTACCATTCTCTTCAATGTCGGGTAGAGGTGGGAGCCCAAGTTCTGACTCTATTTCCCGAAGTGAGACAATCCGGATATTGAACTCAGAAGCTACCGTTTTGATTTCAAAGCACTTGTTTGTGTTTGTACTTGCTAATACGATTTTCATGGTAAATACTTACAATATTTTTTAGACTACGAACATCTCATTATTTATGAAATCATCAAGTTGGACATGCTTTTTGTTATTTGTGCTGCTTTTCTGTTCTGCCTCTGTTGTTGACGCCCAGGAAAGTTATAAATGGAAAGATGCGGATGGAAAAACAGTATATGGCTCAAAACCACCTGCCAATGCAAAAGGAGTTGAGCGTTTTTCAACCAGGAAACTATCAAAATATTCTTCAAACCAGGTTCTTAAACGTGCAGAAGGTACCAAAGAAGATCAGCATGTAAATGTTGTTGAAAGAAAATCTGAAAAAGGTGAAATATTTCAGGATAAACGAATAGGATCTCCCGTCGGAGGGAATAAAACCCGCTCTATTGTAAGTGGACAATTACTTCATCTAAAACCGGCTACTGCGGTACTTACTTTAAATCAGCTTGGTGAAATAACTTCCTGTGAAGTAGAAGTGTTTAATGAAGGAGAGGTTCCCGCTCAGGATGTGAGTGTGGCTTTTGAGTTTTTTGAGGGGACTCTTATCCCGGGTACCGGTTCTTTTGTGATTGCTCCCGGGACAAAAGAAAAATACTCGGTACCAGACACGTTGCTGCCTTTATATTTCTCGGTGGGTGATCTGCCGGAGGAAGAAGCTGCTGTGCCATCTCCCCGGGTGATTGTTCATGGGGCATCATATTGAAACAGGACTATATAGTTTTCAGTACGATCTTTTCTCTTACCTCCTTCCATTATAGAAGTAAAAGCCGAGTCCTCAGTCAATTTTTTTTCTTTTAGCCATGATTTTCTTGCAATGTAATATCCATCCTGGAGGGGGGAGTCAGGCTCCTGAAGTTGCATTCGTTCTCCATAATAATAAAAAAAGGTGTCAAAGTTTTCTTCAAGCCGTTTTTTTATAAATGTTATTTTGGGACTCTGATGTTCTTCTTTCCATGATTTTACGGACTCTGCAAATTCCATATAACTGTGAGATTCACCTTTGGTGATGTAGAAATTTACCGGAAATGCAAGGTACCCTTGTAGCACCAGACAAAAAATAGCATAGAGATAGCCATGAATAAATTTGTCCTTAAGGAAGAATTTAAGAAGGAAAAACAACAAGAGGCAGAGTAGAAATACCGTCAGGAATGCATGAGTACTGCTGTGAAGAAAACCTGTAATTATACTTTTACCAACAAAAGAAGTTTCTACTTTTAAGAAGGAAGTAAGGGCGGAAACCAGAGTCAGAAGAAGTGTAAATAGTACTATTGAAATGCTTATACCGGACAGGTATGTACGCATATTCTTATAACTAAGAGAATCAAGTCTGTTACGTACTGATTCATATAGCGGGTAAAACAGGATTGCCATCTGAATGCTCAGTAACGGGAGTATAATAAGGAGGTATGCTCTTCGTTTACCTGATGCAAGCGATAAGAAAAGTAACATCGCAAGACTCTGCACAAAAAGAGTTTTGATAATCTCTTTTTGCTTTGCAGAGATCTGGTAACTTGTGCGATGATCGGAGAAGTACATCCATGCCAAAATAATCAGCCCAATAACTCCCCATGGCATGCTCTGAGTCCAGATATATAAAAAATAGTACCAGAAGGGTTTTGCGGGAATTTCACTGTTCCCGAAAAAGCGCTGAATGTTTTCAAACAGTATATGGCGGGAAAGTATGCCGTCTTTACCTGTCAGTACCGTGGCAATGTACCAGGCACCACTTGTGAAGACAGTGAGGGCAGATACCGGGTTTAAATACCATCTTTTTAAAAGTGGTATTGACCCCTTTATGTAGAGAACAGGAACGCTGTAGAGTACGAACAAAACAAGTCCCAGCGGTCCTTTTGTAAAAACAGATAATACAAGGGACAGTGAGAGGAGAAGTGCGGTAGTCCGATCTGGAAGTTCAGCAGGTTTGTTGATTATGTGCAGGGTAAAAAGGTAATACGCAAGCAGATAGAAGGTGTTAAAAAGCATATCAACTCTTCCGTCGATACTGAGCTGGAGAAAACCGTAGGTGGTGCCAAGTATGGCTGCCCCGCTAAAAGCGGTAAGAGGGTTAGTGAGTTTAAAAACAAAGAGGTAGGTTGCTATAAGGGAGATTATGGCAGCAATCAGTGATGGAAGTCTGAGTTCGAACTCAGTGAATTCACCTGTGATTTTAGTCAGTCCTGCAGCAATAATATGGAAAAGGGGAGGTTTCGATGGAACAATCTCTCCATGTCGTAAAGGTAGCAGCCAGGTGTCATGTCGTACGATTTCATCCACGACAACTCCTTCTCTTGCCTCAGAAACTTCAAAAACATCAAGTAACTCCGCAAGCGGGAACAGGCACAGTGTCCAGACACTGACACCAATAATGATTGGGGTAAGGTTTATGTATTTGCTTAATTGAAATTTAGTCTCAGGCAGTCCAGTCACTAAAAACCATAGACAAAACAAAAATACTTACAAAGATGAATGAACCAACTTCTATAACACTCACTGTAGAAATATCTCCGAATACTTTATATAAGCGCCTGAATACAGGCACCGTTAATATATACACAGTTCTTTCAGCTGCAATTATTAAGGGCAAAATAATCAAAAAAGTTGAGCCGCAATTCTTTCCGACTTCCAGCCTTAAGAACCCAGCCATATGGAGCTCTGCCATAAGGGTCGGAAAACAATCAAACGGTCATCATTAGTGCCCGATTTGGAGCGCAATATACCACGTGCCTAAGTTCTTAGGCAAGTGTCGGAGCATTGAAATCATCATAATATACTATATTTATTAGATAAATATTTTATGCTGCTTTTGTCTCGTTTTTTCTTTGCTTTGAAATCACCACCTGGAGTTTTCTTCGACTCGTTTTTTCAGGTCGTTGTGATCGGATTTTAGTTTTCCTTGCTGCCTTATTCTGCATATCCGAAGTGTAGCTTGAATTTGATAAAACTGTTTTCAAGCGGTGCATGGCGGCTTTTTTTACCCGGGATATATGACATCTGCTGTAGCCAAGTGATTTTGCAATGTCTACCAGGGTTTCGTCACTACCGTAGGAGCGTTCCAATACCACTTTCTCCAGTGAATCGAGGGCAGCCATGGCATCTCTACAGAAAAGGATTTTTTCTCTTCTGAGTATTATTTGTTCAGGATTTTCCTGATCCCTTTGGGCGTTCAGCTCATTATCAATGAAAGTCCCATATGAAGAAATGATATCCAGGCTGGTGTCCAGATCACCATCTTCTTTCGGACCACTCAGGATACTTGATGCCTGAGTGGCACGTGCAACTGCCCGAACAAGATGACCCCGCAGGTGATAGAAGAAAAAAGTCATAAAACTCGCCCCTTTCTTTGGGGAGAATCGTTGTGCTGCCTCACAAAGTGCAAGATCCACTATAGAATCCACTTCCTCTCCGGGCATATGCACTCTCCATCTGCGAAGTATGCTCCGGGAGAGTTTTCTTCCGTTTTCTCTATGATCTAATATCAGTGACTCATACTGAGCCAGGAGTTTATCATTTTTTGAACTTTCTTTTTTCTTTGTTTGAGGTTTCTTTGCTTTGGAACTCACCGCAGTTTTTTTCGATGCATATGAACTGTTGGTATTTTTCTTTTTTAATTCGGTTTTCTTTTTAGCTGCTTGACCACCCATACAATTTGGCTCCTTCGCCCCCCTTTCTGATTACACTTCGTATTACGTTTCCAGATCCATAGATTTCGGATACCCCGTACCCTTCAGCATCAGTTCAGGAGTTTTTCTGATTGTGCGTCATTTTTTCTTCTAAGTTGCTATAAACATTAGACTAATGGTTTTGACGATTTTTTATCTATTGTGCTGACACTTTTAGGGGGAAGTTCTCATCAGAAGTGAGTTGGACGTCAGTATTTAGAATGGATATTCTTGATGTCTAAAATCTTTCTGTAATTGATATCTGGCACGTGCTATACTTCTACGTGAAGGTTTATAGCAGGTGTATGAATTTTTTCTGGGGTGATAATGGAAGCTGCTGAAGTAGTTGAATATCGAGGGTTTGAACCGGGGAGTGAAGAGCTGGTTCAGCTTTTGATACAAGATCATATGGGCTGGGCTACCAGCATTGCCAAAGCAGTGGCTCGTGCGTGGAATCTTGACTGGCAGATTGACGGTCTGGATGGTGGTGCGTATGAGGGGCTACTTTTTTGTGCACGCAGGTTTGACCCTTCAATGGGAGTTCCCTTTCGTGGTTATGCACGAAGGCGCATACATGAAGCCTGCACTGAAGAAGCAAGAAAATCAAAATCATGGCAGCAAAGCACCGGGGGAGCCGAAACCGAAGCCGAGATGGAAGCTCGTGAGTTGTCCGCAAAAATATTTGATCTCTTCCCGGAACTTCGGGAAGGATTTCTGCCTTCTTCAGGTGGAAGTTCGGGAGAGGATTCCGGAATGAAGAGTTCCATCAAGCAGCTTCTTACCGGGGCAAGTTTAATAGCAACATTTCAGGAGTCGGCAAGTGAGAATCAGGAAAATCTTGTCGATCAAAAACGCTTGATAGAACTGGTTGCCGAACTTGAGCCGGTGCATCAGGATATCATATGGGCGATTTATTATCAGGGGCAGTCCATGAGGGCATTAGCCGAGGCGTGGGGTTTGGATGATCTTGCGATCATTCGTGAACATAAGGAAATCCTCACTCATTTGTCAGAGCGTTTTTCGGATGGACGAAGCAAGATCGGGCAAGCGCCCCTGAAGGTAAGAAGGGGGCTTAGAACAAAAGCACTTGATTTAAAGAAGAAGAAAGAAAAAGGGTCTTTTTCGAAAATGCTTTCTGAAATAACCTCACTGGTAGTAGTGTTCTGGACGGCAGGATTTTCAATCAGTGTGGTATTTGCAGGTACGGTGTAATCAGAAGGGGAGACACATGGTAAAGAAGATTTCCGGACCCGGTGGTCCAAAAAAACCGGGAGAGGTGAGTTCGGTAAAGGCAGCTTCAGAGGTGAAGGGAGTGTCTGAAGTATCCGGAGTGGCTCAGATCAGTTCCATTGGAGGTATCGGCGGTATGAGTTCCATAAGCAGTGCCGGAACCAGGTTGACTTCCGTAAATCAGGAGGAAGTTATCAAGACGATAGATTCTGAAGCTGAAAAGATGTTTGCCGGAAAGCGGATCCCCAGAAAAAGGCAGAAGACAATAACGGATGCTTTAAAAATGGCAGTTATTGCGGCTACGCTTCGAGACGAAGACGAGTAAAACGTCTCCACCGCACGTACCGCTTACTACACACGGCTATAATTTGGAACCCACATAAAACCCTACCTGATATTCAAGGCAAGGCTTTGAATATTTTTTGATACATGCCGCAAGATACCTGTTTTTAATACTTTTGAGGATACCTCTGGAGAGAGGAGTTTTTGTAAGTCCACTTACTCCGAGACGATTGATGGAAGAAAATACTTCGTCAATAGAATTAAATGTTTCGGTAAAATATTTTTTTTCAGCATGAGAGAGGAGAAATCCGGATGACAGAAGTGTGTTATGAAGTGTTTTATAATTGGGTAGTACCGCATCGTTTTGTATGCAACCCAGTTCGGATTTAACGGTCTTAAGAAGTTGATACGTTTCATCTAGCATTATTGCGATAGCAAATATTCCTCCTCGGGCAAGGCTCTGGTCAAGTATGTTCACAATGGACTCTATATCACTTGCCCAGTGCAGGGCGGTGTTACTGAGTACAAAGAAGAAAGGCGAAGAGAAAGGCAGGCAGTGGAAATCCGCCTGAATGCAGTTTTCAGTTAAATCTTTTGCCTGTATTCTTGATAACATTTCTTTTGATATATCAAGGCATACGATCTGGTTTTTACTGTAATATTTCCCAAGATGTGCAGTGAGTATTCCCGTACCTGCGCCGATTTCCAGTATGGGGGTCTTGATATCAGGGAGTTTTGTGATGTGAACAAGATATTCGGCAATTTCTCTATGAATTCCGGAATACTGATCATAGGTATGAGCAGATCTTGAAAAGCGTTTTTTTAAGTAGGTAGAAACAGTGTTCATGGCAGCATGTTTTTTATTAAAGAAGAAATTTTTTTATTATGGGTAAAGGGAATCATATGTCCCGCATGAGGGATGATGGTGAGTTCTGATTCGGGTATCAGGGAGTGAAGCTCTTCTGCGTGTGCCTGGGGAATAAGCATGTCATCTGAACCGTGAATGATGTGAACTGGTATGGATAATCCGGCGACAGATTCTCTGAGGTCTGTGTTTTCAAGATAGTAGAGCGCCTTCAAAAGACCTTCCGGTGACAGGTATTTTGTATATTCAAGCAGTTCATCCGAATCAGGACCTGAGACTTTGTATCTATGATATTCATCGGTGAGATCTTGATAAAAACTCTTCAAGGCTGTCAGAGGACTACTCCCCGACATTCGTTTGACACGACGAATCAGGGTTTTTAGTGATTTGATTCTGTCTGCTTCCTGCATGGTAAAGTTGCTGCTGCTTGAAAGTAACACCAGTTCGCAGTTATTACATATCTCTGTTTCTTTTAGAAGGAATTCTATTGCAAGCATGCCCCCCAGAGACCAGCCTACGACAAGGTATCTTTCTGACTGAGCCAGGAATTTTTTATTTTCAGCGGCTAAAAAAAAGTCTTTATTTTCACTAAATACCTGATCCGGAGCATAGTGTGCTTCTATACGATAATCAGGCAAAAAACAGGAGGGTTCATGGTATGAACTAAAACCCCAGCCATTAAAAAATATGATATTCAAGTATGAATCATCTCTTGATAATCAACCCCCTTAATCAATCCACCCTTTAATTAATCCAATCGATCAACAATAGGTTTCAAATGCTGAAACAAGTTTCTCTGATATTTCCTCTGCCGAGTAACCCTCAATATCTTTTCTCTGAAGCATGAAAACAATTTCTCCATCCTTTAGTAAGGCAACAGAAGGAGAGGAGGGGGGGAAACCATGAAAATAGCTTCTTGCTCTTTCAGTCGCTTCCTTGTCCTGACCGGCAAAAACAGTAGTCAGATGATCTGGCTTTTTGAGATGTTGCAGTGCCTTTGCCACACCGGGTCTTGCCCCTCCGGCAGCACAACCGCATACCGAGTTAACCACTACCAGTGTCGTGCCAGAGAGTTTTATTGCAGAGTCAACATCATCAGGCGTCAGGAGTTCTCTCACGCCGATTGAACTCAGTTCCTCACGCATTGGTTGAACAAGTGCTGGATTATACATATGAAGTAACTCCCCGTATCAAAATTCTGCCTGTATTAAAATTCTACCTGTATTAAAACTCTAGTTGTGAAACTCTGATTTTGAAAAAATGTAAAAGTGTATTATTTAAACTCTTCCCTGAGCGAGTTATTATCATATATATAGTATATTTCAAAGCACGCAGTAATATTATTTCATGGACACCATAATACAAGCCGATCATCTGGTGAAGACTTATGCCCGCCCTGTTCGTTCATCCGGGGTGTTGGGGTCTTTAAGGGATCTTTTCAAAAGAGATTATACGTACATTAATGCGGTTGATGACATCTCCCTTCAAGTGAAAAAAGGAGAGTTCCTTGGATACATTGGTCCTAATGGTGCGGGGAAATCTACCAGTATTAAAATTTTAACGGGAATTCTTCAGGCAAGCTCCGGCAGTGTTCGTGTGCTTGGGCTCGACCCATTTAGGAACAGAAAGGAGTACACCAGACAGATTGGGGTAGTGTTTGGACAGCGCACTCAGCTCTGGTGGGATATTGCCGTAAAAGAATCTTTTTATCTTTTAAGACGAATATATCAAGTTCCGGAACATGATTTTAAAACAAGAATGGAGGAACTTGTAAGCCTGTTTGATATAGAGAGCTTACTTGATACTCCGGTGAGAAAACTTTCCCTGGGACAACGCATGAAATGTGACCTGACCGCGAGTCTCTTGCACCGACCATCTGTTTTGTTTCTTGATGAACCGACTATAGGGTTGGATGCGGTAGCCAAGGATTCTATTAGAACATTTCTTAAGAAGCTTCATCAGATAGGTGATACCACTATTCTCCTGACAACTCATGATTTGCAGGAGATAGAAGAGTTGTGCAAGAGAATAATTGTTCTCGATCATGGTAAAATTGTGCACGATGGAGATCTTGCAAGAATCAAACAGTTAGCGGGTGTGAGCAGGCGACTTACCCTTGAGTGGGACATGAGTACAGAAGATTGTTCCAAAGACCATACTGATTCCGTTTCTTCGTATCAGGGGGTAATGCACGTGGAGGATTCTCCCAAGGGACTTATAGTTGATTTTGATCCGGGGGTTATTTCAGTACCTTTTCTTCTTGAGAAGATAAATAAACTTCACCCTGTTAGGGATTTACAGGTCACGGAGCCGGGGATTGAGCAGGTCATTACCAAGCTGTACACAAATGGATTTTCAAAACCCCTATGAGTGAGGAAGTACTGAAGAGGGGTGTATCAAGGCGGGATATATCACTATGCGGTAGTGTCGCCCCATATTTTGCCAGCATGCGTCTTGCGTTTTTAAAACTGCTTGCATATCGTTTTCGATATTTTACCGGAATCATAACCTATCTGCTTTTTGTGTCGGTTCATTACTTTATCTGGAAAGCGGTGTATCAGGATGGGGATTCAACTTTGGTGATCAATGGGTTCACTTTTTCCGAGATGGTGACCTATATTACGATTGGCTGGATTGCCCGCAGTTTGTATTTTTCTGATATTGATGAAGAAATCGCACAACTTGTTCGAACCGGGCAGGTAAGCATATATTTACTCAGACCGGTTCATTTTCACGGAATCATGCTTTCTGAGGCATTTGGAGGCTTGTTGTTTCGTTTAAGTCTTTTTACTCTTCCAATCAGTTTTGTTTTGCTTCTACTATATCCCGTGGCACTTCCGTATAGTTTTACTCATGGTGTATTTTTTATTATCGCTACGGCAATAAGTTTTTTTGTTTTTGCCGAGATTAATTTTTTACTTGGTCTTGTATGTTTTGCCTCCAAGTCTATTGAAGGGATTATGCGGGCAAAGTATTTCTTTATTCAGCTTTTTTCGGGTTTACTACTTCCTATCGCATTTTTTCCGGACTGGATTCGAGGGTATATCGAACTTCTTCCTTTCAAGCTTATTGCAGCAACCCCTCTTGAAATTTATCTCGGGAAGCGAAATGGATATGAGCTCTATTGGACATTAGCTGAAATGACCGCGTGGGGTATCGGGCTCTTTCTGTTAAGCGAGATACTTTGGAAGTATGCATTTAAAAGACTTTCAATTCAGGGTGGATAAGATGCGTGAGCTTGTTATTTATTTTTATTATTTCATTCAATTTTTTAAAGCCCGGATAGCCTACAGGGTGGATTTTATATTTGGTCTTGTATCAAATATTGGAGTGGCATTTTTCAGTTTACTTTTTATCCTTTTTTTAATGGATGGGGAGCAGGTACAGAGCATTGGCGAGTGGTCGAAATCTGAAGTCTTGTTTATATACGGGTATTCCATGCTTTCGTTTTCATTTTTTAGCATGATTGCTCCTAATCTTTATATGTTTGGTGATCGGTATATTATCGAGGGGCAGTTTGATCGAATCCTCCTTCGACCACTGAATACCATTGGGCAGGTACTGTTTGAATCGTTTAATCTGGACGCCATAGGGAGTTTTATACTTGGTGTGTATGTGCTTTTTCAAAGTGCTGCCGAGTTGCAAATATCATTTGGTACTATTGATATCTTGTGGCTTTTGGTAAGTGTGCTCTGTGGGGGGAGTATCTTGTTGTCGATTTTTATTATTCTTGCCTCTTTGTCATTTCATGTAGATGACAAGCTGGGTGTGGGACCTCCGGTGTACAGTCTGATCACTTTCAGCCGTTATCCGACCACTATTTTTAATCGTTTGATTCAGTTTATTTTAAGTTTTGTGATTCCCTTCGCTTTTGCGTCTTTTTATCCGGCAACGCATTTCTTTTCGAGGAAAGGGTTTGAGTGGTATTGTTATCTTACGCCTGTAGTGGCAGGAATATGTCTCCTGGTTGCCATCCTTTTCTGGAGTGCGGGAGTTAAAAAGTACGCATCGACCGGGTCCTGAGTACTTTTTATTTCAGACAGATAAACTCTCCCCTATACCGCGTAGGAAGTTTTTATCGGAAGTACTTTTTCAACGAATTCAATTCGCTTCTTAAGTTCCTGAGGTATATCTTCATAAGGGCACTCCGGTAATTCATCATCAAGAATCAATGATGAACTTGCGTCTTCAAAATCACCAATATTTGAAAAGAAGATATTATAACCGGCTATGATCTTGTCCTCATCTTTACTTTTTATAAGTGTTTTTGCTTTTTTTGAGCGTGCTTCAAGAGAAACGAGCATTGCCTTGACCCTTCTCAGTTCTTTAAAACCCTGGGGGTGCATGATTCCGCTTATTACACGAAGTTGGGATTCGAGTTCCTGTACCGCCTTACCTGCTTCTTTTATCAGATGATCAAGTTTTTTAGATTCTTTTATGACCATTTTTTTCAACTGTCTGCATGACTTCTCACCTGAAAGAACGCTGTAAAGTCCGATGAGCAAGCTATACAGAATAAAACAAAATGCAAATACTGCTACGGCAATCTGACTGATATAATGAAATTCCCCAAAGACAGCGTCCCAGCTTTTTTCAATTAACACGATCAGAATAATTGAAGAGAGTAAAAACAGAGCAGTAACGCTCCCTTTTTGACAGTTTACATCATAGGAATTTTTGAAATCTTCATATGTGACCGTGTTGGATGTAGACCCCATACATATCTCCCCAAGTTCTTTATAATTCATGTACAGAAAAATCAGCGATTTATCAGGAAATGCTTCAGAGAGAGACAAGGTTTTTTATAACATATTGTAATTATTATACATATTTGGCTGTTCTAAACCTTACTTTAGATTTGTCAACATTTAAATTATCAATGTTAGTACAAGGGATTGGGGTAGCTAAGACCTGATACCATTTCCACCCAACCACCTGGTTTATACCCCGCGAGTTGTGGGGTTTTGCCGGGGGTGACTGTTTTAGTTTTTTTCAGCGGAATTCCTTTGTTTGTTATGAGTTGGGAAAAGTTAGGGTATCTATCTGTATTTATTCATTTTTAATAAAATACTCAATGGTTGAGTAAAAGTTCTCAATATAATGCACTTGTTTCAGCCATTAATCACTATTCTTTTCAGGAAGCTTGTGCTGCCTATAACCAATTCTCAAAGCGTTATCCGGATAGCAAGATATTGTTTATTGGTTCAGGAGGATTCTCCCTCGAAGAGTTTTTTAACATCAACCCTTCTGTGCTTTTTTGACTTTCTTTGGCTAACCCTATTTTAAAAAAAACTGTAGGGGCAGGGCTTGCCCCTGCCCGCTAAGTGGAAAGTACAAGTGCGATGCCTTGATCGGGGTTTTTCCTTGCATCGGACGTTCGCCGCTGTCGGCGGAAAAACCCCGATCAAGGCATCGCACTTGTACTTCTATTTATCTGTTCTATTAAAAATAAGCTTTGACTTATAATAAGCTAAAGCTTATTATGGAGATTCTTGCATGCGCTTCGGAAAAAGTAAATGAATGAAGGAGGTTTAATATGGCATGGAAAGAGGTTGATTTAGAAGAATTAGCAAAATCTTTGGGGACTAATCTTACCGAAGTCAAAGAAAAGCAGAAGTTGATCAGTATGATTGTTAAAATCAGAAAGGCAAAAAAACTATCTCAGGCTGCACTGGCACGTAAATTAGGGATAAGTCAGGCAAGAGTGGCTCAAATAGAATCTGGTATCGGTGCTGCACAAGTTACTTTTGACATTCTATTTAATATTTTAATTGCTCTTGGTTATGACTACAGGGTGGTTACTAAAAAAGCCGCATGAAGATGTTTTTTGCTAACTACCCTGAGAAAAACCAAAAAGGGAAGAACTCGCCCCTGCCCGCACATCTAATTAAAACCTGCCTATAAAGGTAAAAAATGTTATAGTATTTTTATCTTGTATGAAGGAATTTTTAATGAGTAGTGAAGAATTTGATATTGAGGATTTGCGTTATTATATGAAACTGAGTCCAAAGGAGAAGCTTGAATATTTGGAGCAGATGAATAATTTTTTATTGAAATTACCCCAAAGGATGTAGAGGAGTTGAATAAGAAGTTAAAAGATGAGGGGTATTAGTGTTCTATGGCAGTTTCATCTCTTGTATCATAGATACGATGTAATTTTGAAGACAGGGGAGGGAGTATGTTACTTGGGGTGTCCCAGACGAGGAGTGCGAGATGTTCTTCTGCACGGGTTGCGGCAAGGTATAGTTTTCTGCGGTTTTCTGAGGATGGGGGATAGGTGGTTTTTGAAACATCCCAGAGCATTACATGGGGGAACTCCAGCCCTTTACATTCCTGTAAGGAAGCAATGAGTATCAAACCATCTGTACTTCTTGGGGCTTCTGCGAGTAATGACACGGCACTGTCAAATGCAGGCTTCAGGAGGGAATGAAGATCTCGTGAAGTGGAGTTACTGTTCGTAATAATAAGTACGGGATCCCCGGAAAAGTTTTTTACCACCCGTTCAATCCAGGAAATAAGTTCTTTTAGTGCCGAAGATTGAGAATCGCATAAGATCATCAGTGGTGGTTTGCCATTTCTTCCATCGGTGGTTCTCTGTGTGCCGAAAATATGATCTGCATAGCGCATGATCTGTAGGGTAGAACGATGAGATACAGACAGGGTATGTACAGAATCTCTTGTAGTATCTGTGATCATCAAAGCCTCCATTGAAGCCTGATGCAATTGAGAGCCTATGGTGTGCTGGGCAATATCACCGGTAATGGTGATCTTATGTTTATCTTTAATAAAAGCACTTGCTAGAGCAAGCTCTACAGGGGTGCTATCCTGAAATTCATCGAGGAAAAGATGAGAATGTGAGGGAAGAGTGCTTCCAAAATTCTTCGTTTTATATATGAGAAGAAACAACAGCTCATCACAGTAGTCATATTTACTGTTAAGAAAATTTTCTTTTGTGAAGCCAAGTGCTTCATGTATGTCTTTTTTATCAATTAGATTTGAATTGTCATTGTCGAGAAAAAGTGTTGTTTCTGATAAGGTGGCAAGTATGATATCTTCGCACGTTTTATGAGAAGATACGGAGTGATATTGATCAAGCTTTGTTATAAGGGTTTTTACAAAAGCCAGAGAAAGTTTGACCCTTGCAAGATGAGGGGGAAGCATTTTCAATTTTTCTTTGTAGTGTTCGGGGATTCCACTCTCAAGGGAGATTTTTCTTATCCAGGTACTGCTTGTGTAAATAGATACTCCTGAAACTCCAAGTTTTTCCAGGGTGTTTTTCAGGTATTTAGCGAGAATTTCGGTAGGAGTAATTACCAAAGCATTTGGTGAAGGCTCTTGTGCCAATTGCCAGGTGAGGCGATGCAGTGCGACACTGGTTTTACCTGAGCCCGCAATCCCATGAAGAATTACCGCCTGTGAAGCCTCTTCAGTGATAAGTCTGAATTGCTCGGCTGTTATATATGACAGGATTGAGGGTAGCTCAAACTTGCCTTCAGAGCTCAATTTAGCCTTCGTCGTTTCCTGCCAGCTTCCATCTTTATTTTTTTTAAACCTTCCATGAGCACATTCGAAAGAAGACAGTTCTGAATCGACTATTTTTACCTTGTGTTTTCTTAATATCTTGCCACTTCGTTCCCGATCACGGATATCTTCAAGGTAGTGTTCCCCTTCTTCATATTCATAGAAGAGTTTGGCAAGTGGAGCGTTCTTCCAGTCAATAATGCCGGAGTCCAGATGTGACTTTTTTCCAAGTTTGTACTCAATTATTCTTTTGGAGGCACCTGAGTCTTCTTCAAGGACAATCCTTGCAAAATAAGGTGATTCCAGAAGCTCCTCTATCGTGTCAGACTCTTCTTTTGCCCTCCCGGAGAGGGAGTGAGAGATAGACTCTTCATTTGCGAGCATTTGTTTGTCGATATCTCTGGTAGAGTTAACGATTTGAGAAGTAAGAGACCTTGCTTCTTTGGCACGTCTGTGAAACTTTGCACTCTCAGATGCAAAGGAGCTCTGAAGAGAAGTGAGTGTTCTATCAAGTACCCCTTCTTCTTCCGAAATTCTTTCTTGTGCTGCTTTGGAAATACTCATTAAAGATACTAAAAAATACTAATTAAATTGACGGCTTTTTTATAGTAATATACGAAAAAAGAAAAGTAGATAAAACAAAACTATTTTATGAAAAGAAGCCCATACTTTATTCTTGAAATCAGATTTTTACCCATTCACTATGACCTGATTACCTCGGTTTTATACGATGCTGGGGTATGCAGTTTTCAGGAAGAAGAGGAGGGTATGTCCGGTGAAGGGTCTAAAATAATCTGCTACTTCGGTACAGAAGAAGAGATGAGGGCTTTACTACCAAAGCTTGAAGAGGGGCTTTTGGAGTGTTGTGAGTTTCATATTTCAAGTGCTGATCATGATTTTATGAATTCCTGGAAACAATATGCACGTCCGGTAAAGATCAGTGATGCAATTGTGATTCTTCCGAGCTGGTTACCTGCCAGTGATTGTCAGGAGTATGCTTCTTCAAAAATAAAGGTGATACTTGACCCCGGCTATGCTTTTGGTTCAGGCTCGCATGAAACAACAACTCTTTGTGCGCAGGCAATTGAGAATATTTGTAAACACGCTGTCCCTGATTCCATGCTTGATGTTGGTTGTGGGTCTGGTATCTTGAGTATTACAGGTGCAAAGCTTGGAATACGGGATGTATATGGAATTGACATTGACCCATTAGCGGTAGAGGCATCTTATGCGAACGCAAGCGCAAATGATATCCAGGGAGTAGATTTTTCCGATACACCACTTTCCAGGATTAAGCGGAGGTATGATCTTGTTGTTGCTAATATTCTAAGTGGTACCATACTTGGTTTATTTGAAGATTTATGCAGGGTGACCAGTCCCTCAGGTTTCCTTTTACTGTCCGGAATTCTCTCTACTGAACTGGATATGCTTAAAGGTAGAATCTTGCCGCGTGATTCAGAAATAACGACTCTTGATGAGTGGTGTGCGGTAAAAATACCTGGCGCCTCGCTTCTTTCCGGACAGTAAAATATAGTAAATATAATAAGTTACGATTTTTTACTATTGTTTTTCCTTATATCTTCCGTTCTTAGTGAAAGAGTATTCAGGCGGTACCAGTGTAAAAGTAACTTTTAGGACTCCATACGCACGTATGTATTTTTCTGGTGAGATAGAAAAGGCAGCAAAATGTCGGCTTGCTGAATGTCGCAGCGCTCTTTCAGAGTTGCGCCAGTACATCTCTACTTCTGAAACTCAGGATATCGTCATTGGTTCCCAGTCTTCCCTTTACAAGAAAGTACCTCGGGATGGGACTTTGTATCTGCTGAAAGAAGGTACAATGAAGTGTGTTCGTGAGGATAAAATTATCTATTTTGCAGAAGAGGGAGATATTATTGGTTTTGAAGGTTCTGCCTTTGATGAGTCCATGGATTTTTTAGCTGAGTTTGCTGTTGTGGTAACACCAGTAGAAACCACTTCTTTATTTTTAACAAAGGAATCGACTACCATCTGGAATCGTTTTCAGGGGACATTTCTTGGTGCTATCCTTACCGGTCTGAGTCAGGATATCGTTTCGGAAAATAATTTTTCACCTGAGGTGAGAACATTTCTTGCGGGGGATACCATTATGAAGGAAGGTTCATCAGGTTCCACTGTGTATCTGCTTTTAGAAGGGATTGCAGAGTCTTTTATCAAGGATGAAAAGTTTCAGGATATATTTCAAGATCAGGCAATCGGAGCCATCTCCGTTCTCTCGGGAGTACCGCAACACGCTACTGTTGTTGCAATGACTGATTGTTTTGTTGCAGTGCTGAGCAAAGAACAATTTATTGAGCATGCGAACAAAAACCCTGATGTGTATCTGAAGATGGTGGTAGAGATGGCAAGAGACCACAGCGGCAAATAAAAACCGTAAGTAAAAGCAGCTACTTCATATTGTAGTATATTGCAGTTATTTCGTGTTAAATCCACAAAAAGAAAAAAATGGCTCCGGTAGGACTTGAACCTACGACCAACCGGTTATGAGCCGGCTGCTCTGACCAACTGAGCTACAGAGCCTCCTGTATTCAAAATAGAGTCTAAGGCTATCTATTACGTATGATAGTATCTAGTCAATAACAAGTATTGTACACTAATTCACTTATTTATTTCCTCTGCCTAAATAGCAGTATACTTGTAATTGCTATTTTATTTCATAATAAAAGTTGCTAGACTGAAACGAATTCATATTCAGTCCTGGAACCTGCTGGGTAAGCCTGGTTCTAACTAGTTTTTACATAATACCTTAGCAAAATACTATTTAAGGGGGAGTTCAGTGGCTTCGAATCAAAGCGAGATGCTTTTACAGTTAACTACAATTGATAAATCCATTGTCGAAAAAGAGCTGGATATCAAAACAAAAAAAGATGCACTAGAAGTGGTCGAACAGCAGTATTCGCGAAGAGCTGCCATTCTTGAAAAAGTTCAGCAGGAACTTGAAACGGCTACCTCTGTCCATTCAACTGAGGAACGCAAGCTCAAAGAAGAGGAAGTCAAAATTGTAGAAAGACGAAAACAGCTTACTTCCCTTGGGGGGGTGAAGAGTGCGAAGCTTGTTGAGCGTGAGCTTGATATCGCTAAAAGAATCATGGAAACCCTTGAACAGAACGTACTTCAGGCAATTGGCGCGATGGAGGATTTATCCTCAAAAAGAGATGTGTTGATCAAGGAAGTAGAAGAGCTTAAAGCCAGGCAGGAACAATTACAATCAGAAGTAGCTCAAGTGACATCTACCGGTGAAAGTGAAATAGAGTCTCTGAAGAAGCAGCGTAAAGATATTCTTGTTACCCTGGATGCCCGGCTTCAAATGCTTTACAAGCGAGTGGAGTCCCGCTATCGGGGTGATGCGATTGCTCTTGCTGAAAGTGGTTCTTGCAGGAGCTGCTTTCGGGCGCTTCCCGCACAGACCTTTAATCAGGTGATTGCAGGATATAATCTTATTCAATGTCCTGGTTGCAGTCGTATTCTGGTGCACGTTGCAGGTGAACAGTCTGTAAACGCTTAATGCAGAACCATGGGTAATACTGAAAAGTCAGAAAGACTGCTTGAACGTGCCATGAAGTGCATCCCCGGTGGAGTCAATAGTCCTGTTCGGGCATTTACTCAGGTAGGGGGAGTTCCACGCTTTATCCATTCCGGAAGTGATGCCTCCGTTACTGATGTTGATGGTAACTCATATATAGATTTTATTGGTTCCTGGGGACCGATGATTCTTGGTCATGCATCCCGGACACAGCTTGGAGCTTTGGAGAAAGTACTACCACTTGGTACCAGTTTTGGTGCTCCTACTGAGGCTGAGGTGAGGCTTGCTGAGTTACTGTGTAGTTTGATTCCCGGTCTTGATATGCTTCGTCTGGTCAGTTCAGGAACGGAAGCGGGGATGAGTGCGGTGCGCCTGGCTCGTGCATTTACGGGGCGAGATCGGGTAATCAAGTGTAATGGATGTTACCATGGTCATGCAGATGTATTTTTAGTGCAGGCAGGTAGTGGGGTAGCTACTCAGGGTATAAGCGGTTCTCCGGGAGTACCTTCCGAAGTAGTGGATAAGACCCTCAGTGTTGAGTTCAACGATCTTTCTCTAATGAAAGAAACGATTGAGAAACATGGAGCTGAAACAATTGCTATTATAGTAGTGGAACCGGTACCTGGTAATATGGGTCTGATACTTCCTGAGGAAGGTTATCTGCAAGGGCTTCGGGAAATATGTGATACCTATGGTATAGTCCTCTTATTTGACGAGGTCATGAGTGGATTTCGGGTCGACCTGAAAGGTGCCTCAGGGTTTTATGGGGTCACTCCGGATTTATATTGTTTTGGAAAGGTTATAGGGGGAGGACTCCCTATGGCAGCGTTTGGAGGAAAACGTGAGATTATGCAAATGCTTGCTCCACTTGGACCCGTGTATCAAGCAGGAACGCTTTCCGGTAATCCTCTTGCTGTAGCATCCGGTCTTGCTACCCTGGAGTATCTTCTGGAACATAATCCTTATCCCGGTATGCACGATATAACCGGATATTTTGTTTCAGGTATGAAAACAATTGCAGAGGGAAGGGGTATCCCTTTACAGGTCGCCCATCTTGGTTCCATGTTTGGCTTTTTCTTTAGTGAAGAGCCAGTCAAAAATTTCACTCAGGCAAAAGCCTGCAACATCGCTCTATTTCAAAAATTCTTCCATGCGATGCTGGACAGAGGAGTTTATTTTGCTCCAAGTGCATATGAAGCAGGATTTGTTGGAATACATCATGACAAAGAATGCATTGATATGGTTCTTGATAAAGTTTCTGATGCTTTTAGCGTTCTTTAATTATACTAACTTGATATAAAATTTCATTTGGATTATGTAAGCCGTACTGAATTAGTTCCTTGATGATGTATGTTTCAGATTTGCGGGTGTAGTTCAGCGGCTAGAACGCCTGCTTGCCAAGCAGGAGGCCACGGGTTCGATCCCCGTCACCCGCTCCAAAAGTGTTTGGATTTACGAGGTTAGCTAATGACATTAGGCTGTTTTTTGAGATATAAATAACAGGAGGGTCGATCTTGAGTAAGATAAGTAAGTCAACTAATATGATCGATCATATCAATAAGAAGTACGGCATATCGAAGACGTGGATCGCTGCACAGATTGGACTCACACTCCCAGCTCTCCACTATGCTCTCGAAAGAGGTCTTTATCCGCACGAAGCCCGTCAACTTGAATCATCTCTGAGAGCAGCGGGTAATTTTTTTCTGAACTTTTCCGTTCCTGAAAAACTGAAATACAAAGAAAAAAGAACTAAGTTTACCTCTACTATTTTTGATGAGTTCAAGGATTTTTGTGGCGTATCCAAAACTTGGATCGCTTCGCAACTAGAGATGAGCCGTGAGGGGTTCAGCTATGCCCTCGAAAGAGGGTTGCATCCTACGGAGCAGGAGATTCTTGAAGCTGTGTTCAGATCGATGGGGCGTGATTTGGTGGGGTTCGTAACGCCTGAGCATTTAATGCAAAAAAAGGAAGCAGCATAGTGTTTCTTGTTTGGGTTGTTGTTTTTGCGGTTGTTATTTTTTTCATTTTACCTACGATCTTAATTATATTCGCCAACCTCTCTCCCGCTCTTTTTCGCTCCAAGCCAGCCCTATACATCAAAGGAGAAACTCGAATAGATCTTGAGCCAAACAATGCATTTCAGAAGATTACCGGGTTTACGCATTTTCAAAGAAGATTGGAGAAATTTCTTGGGGAAAATGGGTCTGGTGCTTATGTCGGTGTTCTTGATCCAAGCGACTCGAAGAAGAAGCTTATCGTTATGCTAGGCGGTCGAGAAATCGGTTACGTAGGTAAAGGAATATGGGATGAATATCGTTACATGAAGAAACTAATCGACGGAAGAGCAGTGACTTGTTGCGTTAAAATAGAACCAGCCAAGGGAAGGTCTAAGAACATTGCCCCGGAAGTTGACATTAGTCAAATGCAGGCGAGATACGCTGAGAGATTTAAGAAGTAGGAATCGATTTTATCGATAAACATAAAAAGGGAGGGTGTGACATGACAAGAATTTATTTTGTGCTTTTTGTTCTTTTTTGGGGCGCAAATTGTTTTGCTTGCAGTGATTCTCATGGAGAGTCAGCTAAGGATAAAGAAATTGCCGCCAAGATTTGTAAACGCTATAACAGCATTGACGACATCAGAAGGATTTCGGTGCAAGAAACCATTATCTATGTTGATTTGACCCGTGATTTTTTTGACTTAATGAGAGCAGATAAGCTGAAGGGCACTGGTCTTGTTCGGAATTGGATGAGGCACTTGAAAGAACTTGCGGGAATGCCGGCGGTAACTGCCTGGGTTTACGTTGATGGTCAAAAAGTCATAAAGGGACAAACAGCCTTCTTCTCCGGGGAGGATGAGATTGAGTTTCTGTTTTAAAAAGCCAGAGAACCTTTTCTCTGGCTTTTTCCTCCCCCTCACCCGATGGACAAAATGTCCACCCGCTTCTCGCTTACGCCGATGCTTTGTAACGCCTTCTTTCCGGTCGTGAGGCATTTCCTCGGGTTTCGTCCTGTTTTCCTTGTCTGAGGGCTTTACGAGACTTTAGTCCGTCTTCTAGCGCGAGCCTGATGTATCTAAAGCTTCTCACCGAGGCTTTGCTTTCTTCTGCCATCGCACTTGCTGCGATGAGAATAAATTCCATCTTCTTTTTTGTATTTATCTCAGAGTGTTTGAATAGCTCAAGTGTTTTTTGGAATTCAGCCTTGGTAAGGCTGAGGTACGGGAAGTGCACCAGCTTGGATCTTTTCTCGGAAGAGGGTTCCAGGCGAGTAAGGGGGAGGTCGACAATCGTGTCTTTGAGCGGGTGGACATTTTGTCCATCGGGTATATCTTCTCTCATGTGTGTGTTTTTATATTTATTATTTATATTTACCTGGGCAACTTGTCCATCCGCTAAGGACAAAATGTCCACCCGCTCCCCCTCACCCGATGGACATTTTGTCCATCTGTTCCTTTCCTTTTTTGTGATAATTTCTTTTCCAGGAGTGATTGAAAGATATCTAACTTGAACGCCTCCTTTCTTCTCATCGCGTCTCAGTAGATACCCCTGGGCTATTAGCGTAGAGATACTTCTCTGTATCGTTTTTTCAGAGATCTTGAGTATCTCTGCGAGATGAGCATTGCCTGCGTAGCATTCGCCCTCGTTGCCACCGCACAGCGGTAAAATGGCGCAATAAACAACTTTTTCAGTGAGCGCTATGTCTTCCAGTTCGAGCACCTCGGGGTGGAGGTGGACGTATATACGTTGTGACGTTTTACCCATATTTTCCGTTTTCTTTTAATTAAAAAAATATAAAAAGATAATTTTTTCAGAAGAAATTTAATTTTTCTCTTGTCTTCTTCCGTTTTATTAAGATATAGATCAAACGCACCCCGCGTCAACAAGTTTTTTTAAAAACGGAAAAAGCTCAGATCTACCCATACTTGGCTACACCGACGCGAAGCAGTCCAAGGGGGAAGGGACTTAAGAAAGTTTCCCCCAGTATTTTAGCGAGGAAAAGGAATATGAATTTTATCGATAACGAAGAAAGAGCTTTTTACCTGGTCTTTGCGGTTATGGTTTTGGTTACGGCTACGTACTGCAGTTACCACGCTGGTCGCACAGATGCGGCAGCTCAAGAGTACGGTCGTACGGTTGCGGTGCGAGTGTTGAGTGAGATGGAGGGACATCGATGATCCTTAAGTGCCCACACTGCGATTGTGATTTCGACAAGCAGACTCAGTTCTACGAAGTGGTCACCAGGCTGGAATATTCAGTCCGTCCAAGTAAAAACAACGAGGAGCTTAATATGCTCATGGTGAAATACCACACAGAAAGCGGAAAGGTTGTTACCGAATTTGTGTGTTTTGAACACGAGGGCTTTGCCCTTGAGCAGGCGAAGAAGTGGTGGGACAAGCGGTCGATGCTGAAGGATGTACCAAAGACCTCAAGAGAGGCTCTCGCACAGATCTCATTTCTCTTTCCCGTATCTCTTATCGGGCTACGGAAGAAGGGAGAGTTTTTAAATGTGGTTGAAGCGAGAGAAGGGAATGGAAGAATTTTAACTGGAAGGTCAGAAAATGAAAACGATAGTTAAAGTTTCTGAAACGAATGTTCGATATGATCATCTACAAGTTGTTAAGCTTTTCTTAACAACTGAAAATAAATCGGGGTCATGCTGGCGGCAACCAGTAGCGACCTATTCACTAACGTAATACCAAGGAATTACGCCATGACCAAGCAAACTAGTACCCTAAATCCACCCAAAAAGTCAAAGAAAATAGCAGGTAACATACTATTTTCTACATTAATTAACGTAACTTCTGCTGTCGCAGTCTCTTTCCTCCTTTCGTCCTGCACGATTGGAGCAGGAGGGGTTGTTTTTGGAATGCAAGACATCCAGGACAGCTACACACGCAGGCTACAGGTCGTTAAGCTGATCGAGAAAGGAGATCAACTCTCTGATCGTGATCGAGCTGAGCTCACCACCCTAATCAACAGCTTAAAGTAGGAGGTGCGCCATGAACACAAGAAGACAAAGAACATACAGACGCCCCCAGGAAGTTGAGGTCGAAATTGAAGACTTAGAATCAAAAACAAGATGGGGAGTTCGCTTCATGCGAGCTCTTGCGTTCCTGCTCTTTCACGTGTGTCTGGGAATTGAACGGGCTGTACGTATAGGAGTGAGGGTAACGGCATTTATCACTGTTCGAGTGATCTACGTGTTACTTCCTGTTTGCGCTCTGGTCGGAGTGATAGCAGGCGTTTCTCATACATACATGGAGATTGAAGAGCGGGTGATGAGCGAAGCTCACGCTGCGTATATCGGTACCGTGGATTACCTTGCCAGCCGGCACGGGTATTCTGTGATGTTCGATACGCCCATTCAAGAGATCCTCCCGGAGGAATACACGCACGAAAATGTACTTCGCCTGGTTAGGCGCGAGATGGTCGTTAATGGCATTCCGGAAGGGTATGAAGCGGTGATCCTTGCGATGCTCTATCACGAGAGCGCAAAGGGAGATCCTTACGCGATCAGCAGAGCAGGTGCGAAGGGTGTAGCCCAGATCATGGATGCGACAGCGAAGCAGCTCGGATTTGAACCTGCAGAAATGTTTAATCTGGAGAAAGGGATAATCGCCGGCGTCAGATGGTTCCGTATGATGCTCGATTCGCAGCGGTGGGATCTTGTGATGGCTCTTAAAGAGTACAACGCGGGGGAGAAGCGAATCGATATGACCGAGGAAAATAGAAGGTATCCATCTCGAGTGCTCGCTGCATTGAAGTATGCGTATGATGCTGATGCCTGGGTTGGTTTAAATAAGCACGTAAAAAAGTAAAAGGAAAAAACTATGAAAATAACACTAGTATCAAAAATCTTAATAGGAGTAGCAGCAGGATTGAGCCCGCTGGAGAAAGCGACGATCGAAAAAGAGACCGCTATCGGTGTTGCGCGAGAGCTTGCAAAAGTAACGATGCCACAGCTCATGGTAATTGGTGGTAACGAAAAAGGAGGCTCGGTAGACCCCTTTACCGCTGTAGGTTTGGAGTCTTTTATTAACATTAACAAAAAGTTTGCGAATCAAAAGTAAACTTTTAAGGCAGGCTTATGTTTAGAATTTTCTTCAGCTTAATGTTTTTTTGATCATGCTTTCTGTATTGATCGCCGCAATCGAAAAGCTCGTGCTCCCGAAAATAGCCAGACAATATAAAAACTTCAAAAGAACAGAGGAGAAAATCCAGACAGGAATAGACGGATTGGAGATCAAGAAAGTGTACCGCTTAAACAATCAACAAACCAAGGAGACCAAAAATGCTAACATTCGCAAATGACCCAAGTCAGAAACAAAAAATATTAGCTCAACTGCACGCCCATGCAGAAGCGGACGAGATTGTTAAGGGCGTATATTGGAGTGAGGGTAAGGGCTGTGCAGTTGGTTGCATACTTCACTCTGGTAGTCACCGAGAGTTTGAGAGTAGATTTAATATTCCTGAGTGGTTTGCGAGATTGATTGATGGAATTTTTGAGGGATTGCCGAACTCAGAAGCAAAAGAGTTTCCAGTTAAAGTATGGGAAGCGATACCGAAAGGTGTTGATCTTGAGCCGATAAAATGGAGATTTCTAAGTTTCCTGATGGAGCAAAATCTTAAAAGAGTTGAGCTGCTTGAGTTGGATAATGAAGAGTTAAAAAGCGAGATACTCTCAGTAATCGAGTCCACTAAAAAGCTTTGGGATAATGCAGTTATCGAGTTAACCCCACCAACTCAAGATGAACTGTCGGCAGCAGAGTCGGCAGCATGGTCGGCAGCAGAGTCGGCAGCATGGTCGGCAGCATGGTCGGCAGCAGAGTCGGCAGCATGGTCGGCAGCATGGTCGGCA
>CAZTBW010000010.1:0-112730 GCA_964612555.1 uncultured Bdellovibrionales bacterium
TGTCTCATTATAGCCACTTTAGACCTATATCTCGGTCTTAGCTACTTCAGCCCCTTTGGTTTTTTAGAAAGGTTTATATGAGAAAAAGTAGTACATTTAGCAAGGCAAGGCAATTAAGTCAGGAAGAACAATTCCTGGTTTCTGCCTATACCAGTGTGGCATTATTTCTTTATGTGTTCAAGCAAGAACACGTTAAAAGAAAAACAAACCCTAATTTTAAATTCATTTTGAAAGATGAAAGTCATCTATACGAGATTCTCGAAGATGAATATAAGTTCATTATCTCAAATGTGGAAGAGTTCTTTTCAGGAAAAACAGTTATATTCTCTGCAAAAGCCTTCTGGATGAAAACTCACTTGAAGGCAGAACTTGAAATGCTTGAGATTCATTCAGAAATTGAGGAACTGTTGTTACTTAATGAGACAACTAAGTCTAAGAATTGGGTGAAAAAGATAAGCTATGGTGAAAACGCTAGTAAACTCAAAGCGGTTCTTTCATCAGTGTGTTTTCTTCTGAATTGGGAGAGATATAGAGAGATATTTTCGCTGTTGGATCCTTATTCTTTGTCTCTTTTTGAGGATAAAAGACTCTTTGGAGGGAAGTATGAACTACTGCAAACTACCAAAGTGAGTAAAAAAGCATTTCTGGCAGATAAGCAAATTGTGGGAATTTTACAATTTCAGCAAGTTCCTCAAGCTCCTTTTCCATCATTCCCATTACCACCAACAAAAAAACCGGCACCTGAAAAACCGCCGAAGCCTGTTGTGGTAAAGGTGCAGGAAGCAGAAGAGATTCCTGTTACTCCTGTTCCTTGTGGTGAGAATGAATTTCAGCAAGTACTTCAGAAAGCGCATGATCGGTTCTTTGCAAAAAGCTGTACGACTCTTCAAATACAGTACTTACAGCACATTTTTCAAAAAATTTATCCTGATATTGGAGATCATGTAAAGATCAAAGCAATGGTCTTTTCAGGAGAAATTCCTCTTAAAGAGTTTGAAGAAAAACTCTTTAAACATCTCAAGGAATTGGAACGCCAGACTAGGCGATAGCCTTAATCCGTTTTGATTTTTCACTTGTGGGGTTGTATTTAAAGGATTTATGATACCCCACTTTTTATATTTTCCATGTAACACTTATTTCTAATCCCTGTATAACAGTTGAAAGAGTCGGGAAAAAGACCATTTCTTTATATCTTTCAAATCCTTAAATCCGGGTAATTCTGCATAAAGTTTCATATATGAGGCATTGAGCTTTGAAGGGATTTTTTAAAATCCACTCACAGGTCATAAACGCAACCTCTAGGGTAGATTAAACTCTACCCATATTACACAACCCCCTTCATCCCTATGGGCAATCCCGCCCATAGGGATTTTTTTTATTCCTCTCGCTTCTTTGCAGCGATATAATTTACACAGGCGAGTTCAATCTCGGTTTCGGTATCTAGTTTTTTTACGAATGGAGCATCCTTAAGCAGCATTGGGTCATTTAGAAGATCTTTTACTTTCTTCTCCCTGAACTCAGCGGCGACGTTTTCAGGAAGTCCTTTTAGATAAGAATTCAAAAACCAGGAAAGTGTCCAGACAGGTTTTCCGTAGTCATAGACACCGTCTTCTACGATGGTAACTTGTTCACCCAGTATATTACGCAGTCCATTTAAGGTCATGTTATAGTAGTGATCCGGGTATCCGTGAAATGGTGCCAGAAATGGGACGGTGAAATATAGTTCACCACCCGGCTTTAAGACACGAATGATTTCCTTTACCCAATGGAAAGGGTCTCTAAGGTGTTCTAATACTGAGAGTGAGATAGCCGCATCAAAAGAGTTTGATGCAAAAGGAAGGAACTTTTCCATGTTTGCAATGTCTATCGTAAATGAATCCAGAATATCTATGCTTACGACGTGATCATAGAATTGACGCCGCACCCCACTACCAAAATCCAGAACCAGACCTCCCTTGTTTCGGGTGATGATTTCGATTGAACGGGCATCATAACTGGTACACTGCTGATCTCCGGGGTCTACAGTGCTTGCCCCCTGCGGAAGGAAGGACAAGGTTGTATCCGATAAACCGAATTTCTTATGACAAGTGGGACAAGTCAGGTCGCTTGTACCCCATTCAAGACGACTCTCAAGACAAGCCGGGCAGAAGAGAATGTTTGAAAGACGATCAAATTTTCTTTTCTTGGAATCATAAAAAAGTGATTCCGATACATCTATAGAACCAAAATGAACAGGAGAATGATTGACTGAACCATTTACAGTATATTCTATTTTCCAGGGTGCTTTGGCTTTATGGTCGCCAACAAAGACGAATTCCCGAAAGCCATATACGTGCGCACCGGAAAATGCCTGCTCAACATCCTTACGGGGAACAAACTGAAGCTCTTTTTTAAATTCCCCGGTGTCATCCCTGATCAGCACGTTTTTAATGGGATGCGCTGCACATATCCACCCTTGAAGCAGAGGCAGTGTACTATCAACGTGATCTCCCTGCACCGGAAGTTCGATATGGCAGGTTTTTCTAATAGCAGGAAGTGCCCTGAGTCGCTCAAAATTCCTTACTCCTAAACACCGCTTGATGACAAAAGCCGCTCCTTTCTTAGCTTTTCCCAGTGTGTGTTTCAGTGTGTGCTCCATCGAATGCTCCTCTAAGGGTTTATTGAAAGTTCTTTGATGACACTTTCTTCAGTCAGTATCGTAGGTAATGTTACATAGGGTTCATTCTTTTTCGGAATGAACACATAGTGCGGAACTCCTGTTCCTCCAAATTTTTCAAGAGCAGCCGTGATCTTGTCTGAGCCCGTAGTCCAGTCAGCTTTCAGTGCAATTATACCAAGTTCCTGAAAGCGTTTCCGGATAGCAGGTTTTGTAAGAATGAAATTTTCATTGTATTTACAGGTGATGCACCATTCTGCGGTAAAGTCTATAAAGATCGGGCTATCATACTCAAAATAGGCTTCATCATATTCCTGCCACTGGATGGCGCCTGAGACCGTTTCGTGTTTGGAAAGGGGGTTCAGGTATATCCAGCTGATCACAGGAACTGCTATTCCTGTAAGAAAAAGAACTGATTTTGCAAATGCAGTTTTCTGCTCCTTTGCCCAGCTCCAGAACCAAAAGAAGACATAGAGGGCAAGCAGAATTCCTGTACCCCTGAAGGCACTTCCCGGAACACTCTTTTCGAGCACTTTTAGAAGCCAGATAATCGTAGCAAGTAAACTAAATCCCATAAGCTGTTTGATACGATTCATCCATGCGCCGGGTTTTGGAAAAAGTTTAAGAAGACGCGGTTGACTCACGACTAGAAAATAGGGAGCAGCAAGCCCTACTCCAATCGCAATAAAAACAAGAAACAAACTAAGGGTACTTTGTGAAAAGGCAAATACAAGAGCAGTACCCAGAAATGGGGCGGTGCAAGGAGTGCTGAGTGCCGAAATCAAAATCCCGTCAAAAAAATGTTTTGAATAAGAATTTTCAGATGTACCCCTGGATGAAATTTTTGTAAGGGTATTTATAAAGGGAATCTCGGCAATATAAAGATCAAAAAATCCAAGACTGAGTATGAAAAGAATAATAACAAGAGCAAATACAAACTCGGGATACTGGAACTGAAACCCCCAGCCCAGAGCATTCCCGGTTGTTTTCAGACTGACTGCAACACCGGCAAGGAGAAGAAAACTTGCAAGAATTCCAGTACTAAAGCAGATCGCATCACGTATATTACCGGAAGTAGATTTTTCTTTTGCAGAGACAATACCCATAAGCTTGATTGATAGAATGGGAAGCACACAAGGCATAAAGTTCAGGATGATTCCACCAATAAAAGCACTGATCAGGGCAAGGAGTAAGCTCGTAGTGGAGTTTTGTGGAGCACTCTCATTATCCTTGTATGAATACGTCATAAATTTTGACTCGGAAAAACTTGAAGCTCGGGAAAGAATCTCTTCCGGTACGGGACGTAATTCACTGAAAGGAAAGGAAGGAATTTCAAACAGGTATCTTTTTGTATCCTCAACTTCAAATGCGATTACTCCCGAAGGAGTGTTCCCGGATTCAGTTTCAGTAAGAGGAAGCAGAAGAATTGTGCGATCTTTTTCCTGATGTGAAATAAGCGGAGCACCCACAATGGGATACCCTGAAGTTTCAAAAAACTGTCCCCTGGAAGGGTGAGCCCCGGAGGGGTGATCTTTAGGGGAAATTTCATGAAGCAGCTCAAAATACAGAGCACTCCTTAGGGAACTCCCTTTGAAACCCTCTTGAAGATACATGGTAATACCTTTATCTCTCAGTTTATCCTGAGAAGATATTTTTAGCGGAACACTACGTTTGGTCTTTTCAAAATAAAAGTTGGACTCGGAATATTCAGGTTTTTGACTGGATATGGGAAGGTTTTTAGTGATGCTGCTTTTTCCCGGAATGCAGCGATCAAAACATACGAGCCAGGAGACCTCTGCGGATACGTTGATTGAAGAAATATTTTTAAGATCAATATCTGAAGGAGGTATAAGAGTGGTATAAATTAGTACTTGCTCAGAATACCCGAATGTCTGGATATCCCCTTGCTCCAGAGTGCGTTTTGGAATGGGAAATTTTAAATCCTCTGTTTTCCAGCCATCGGGAAGGTTCCATGAAACAGTAGTTGGTTTTCCGGACTCACCGGGAAACTTCCAGTAAATATGCCAGTCCGGTTTTATGGAAAAAAGTATCCCTGCTCTGGGTAGTTCGTCATATTCCGGATTATATGAATCAAGATCAAAAATAATTTCAGTTGAAACATAACGATTCCCTTCACGACCTGAAAAAAAAGAAGACTCCTCGGCATGTACAGGTAGTGAAGAGAAAAGAAACAGGAATGGTGCAAGAAGGGATAAAAGCTTATGAATTAGCATGTCTCTTTAGATGTTCTGTTAAAAGTTTGTCCTGAACTCGTGAAGGAGTAAAATCATTATATGAGAATACACTCTGCCCCAATATATGGGAAGCAGCATCTTCAGTTGCGGCAAAAGAGGTTGACATTCCAAAGCCTCCAAAACCACCAAGCCAGAAGAGTCCCGAAAGATTACTATCTTCACCCCAGATCGGAAGCTGATCTTCGGTGTAGGTTCTGAAGCAGTGCCAGCCTGAACCGATTCTGACTCCTTTTGCAAGTTCGGGAACTGTTTCGAGTATTCTCGTGCTGATCGTTTCCTCTATTCCGGCATCGGGAGAGAAAGCATCCGGGTCAGCAGGAATGGTTTCACATGCAGAAATAAGTTTTTTTTCCTGATTCCAGTCTCGCATGTACCATTTGTGGCATTCATCCCAGTAAAAACCATAGGGGTGTGCGATGTCAGGTTTTTCCTTCCAACCGGTACTTAAAAAAAGATGCCGTGCATATGCCTGAGTAGCTACCGAATGTTGACTATAGTGAGTTTTGAGAACAGAATTCAGCCATGCACCGGAAGCGTTCACTATCCATGGAGCGTGGTAGGTATCTTTTTCTGTGAGTACTTCCCAATTAGAGGAAGTATTGCCGGAAGAAATACTATCAGAAGAGATACGGTTTATTTCAGTAACTTTTGAATTAAATAAAAAGGAAACTCCATTTCTGGAACAAAGCACTCTCAGATCTTCAATGTAGGAGCCACTGTCAAGAAGACCGTCTTCTTCTGTATAGACACACGTAAAGCTTTCAGAGTCCAGTGCTACGCTTTCTTCTTTGAAAAGATGTTGATGGTGCCCCGGGCATGATCTTCCAATAATTACTGAGCCGGTTTTTTTAAAATGTCTTTTCTTCAGTTCAGGAGGAAAGCCTTTTACACTTCGCTCTGTCCATTCAGTAAGCTGAGGGTGGCGGTACAGATGACGAATCATTCCTGCATTTTTTCCTGATGCATGGCGGGCAACCCCTGTTTCTTTTTCAAGAAGGAGTACCGATGTTCCTTTTTCTGAAAGGTGAAACGCAGAGCTTATCCCAAGAACTCCACCACCGATTATTATCACATCAAAGGAATTCATGTTTGCCACGTATCAATCACCGCTGTTTTTGAAATTCATTCAGGAGCGCTTTTTCCATTACCTCTTTTGGAGGTCTGTTTTCGGTAAAAAGCGAGAACTGCTCAAGTCCCTGGTGAAAAAGCATACGAATGCCGTAAATCAAGCAAGCACCACTGGAAATACAGCATTTTGATAAATGAGTTTCAGTGTTTACCATTTCGAGAACCAGGTGTGATGCTGAAAGAGCATCGTAGGGGAACCACTCAAGGGGAGTGCCCGGGGTGGTATTAATAATGATAGTGTAATTTTTAAGTAAAGCACTTGATAGTTGATCAGCAGGGAGCGAACGTACCGAGAAGTTTGAAGCGAGCATTTCTGCTTTTATGTGTGTCCTGTTTACCAGAGTTATATCTCTTACCTTTAGTTGCTGCATGGCATAAAGGGCAGCTTTTGCGGCTCCTCCGGCACCGAGAATCAAACACGAGTCATTAAAGAAATCCTCCCTGATTTCTTTAAAGGCTTCAATAATTCCGAACCAGTCAGTGTTAATGCCATACAAGGCTTTACCTGAATTAATTACAGTATTAACCGCAGCAATTTTTTTAGCGACGGGGCAGATTGTATCGAGTAGAGGTATGATCTTTTCCTTATAGGGAATGGTTACACTAAATCCTCTAAACCCCATTTCTCTCATTGCAGAAATCGGAACTTCCGGAGAGGTTACGGAAAAAGCGTGATAACTGAAAGGAATCTTCAGTTCCCTGAAGCCACTATTTTGAAGAACTCTGCTAAAAGAAGTAGGGTGCTCGGCTAAAAGACCGCATATGCGGGGAGTACAAAGTGCATCCCAGTCCGTAGTGATCTCTAAATCAGTTGTTTTCATAAATTATTATAGTTACTTACAGGAGCTAATCAGATTTCCCTGTCTCCTGCCGATATATACTATATGAAAGAGGGGGCAAACCACAATATTGGTGCAAGTAATTTGCTGACGACTATTCGGGAGATTGAGCGGATAGAGAAAGTAATCCCTAAGCACCATCCGGTATATTCGATTCTGCATTTTCTGGTATGGGAAGCACACACCTCACGGCTGGTGCTGGAAATACTGTTTATGAGTTTTATCTATCAGGTACTGTATATGTATTTGAATGCAGCCGGGTATCTGCCACTACCGCATTCGTTGCATTTTGGGATTTTAGGTTGTTTTGCGCTTTTGATAATTTTTATAGATACACAAGTGCTTTGTAAATCAAACGGGCTATTCAGGAAAGCGTATCTAAAATCATATACGGGTAATATAGATCGTGCGTTGGAGCTTTTACATGGAGCGGGAGCGGGGAGTCTTCCCCCGACACCGTATGCGTATCATCTGGCAGTATCTGAATTTCATTTAATTAACGGAAGTAAAAAAATCGGTGATTTTGCTCTCGAAAGCGCTTTGAAAAATGGAGCTAATCCATTTGAATGTGTATATCTTCGTATGAGAAGCCTTCTGTTTTCAGGTTCATTTGATAAAGCGTTTGAGGGAGTGTCTGGGTATCTTGCCTCTTCGCCACTTCTCCAGTTCGAATATGGTGTTTCTTTAATGGCACAGGAAGATAAAAGGAGAGAAGCCAGAAAATACTTTCAGATGGTTCTTGATGTTCCTTCCGTACTTCATCCCTCCGGAGCTGAAACGCATGATTTATCTCATATGATGCTAGTGTGTCTTGATCTTAACTCCGGAAAAGCGGAGGAATCACTTCCCAGACTCAACATGATTTTTGAACTGGTAGTGCCGGAATTAAAACTATTTCCTGCGCTAAGACCATACGCCTCAATTGCGTACCTGGAACGCGCAAAATATTATTCAGGAAAACCCGCCTCCCACAAACGCGCCAGATACGACCTGGAACGGGCTTTGGCAATTTGTTCTTATCCTTTACACAAAAAAATCGCAGAAAGCATTTTATAGCCAGTTATGCTTTGCGTACCAAAGGGTGGTTTGTTTGATTCCTTCGTGGTTACTGAGGGTTGGGGTGAATCCGAGACGATTTTGTAAGTGGGTGGTGTCAAAGGATCTGTCTTTTGTGTAAAAGGCGACTCGTCGTCTGTAGAGAGGGGGAGAGATGCCAAAAGGTTTACAGAGGGCTTCGCAAAGGTCTGCACAGAGAAAGAGTGGGGTAATGGGGATTCTCAGGGTTCTTAGTGTGCGACCAAGGGTTTCTGAGACACAGCGGGCGAGGTCTTCTATCTTGATCGCTTCGGGGTTTCCGACAATAAAGGTTTCTCCCAGTGCAGAAGGGGAGACCGCAGCAATAATCATTGCTTTTACGAGGTCTTCAACATGAATCAGATGATACAGACAGTTGCCATTACCAAAAATGGGAAATATTGGTGCACGGGCAAGACGAAAAAGTTTCAGTAGTCTTTTATCTTCCGGTCCATAAATGGCACAGGGGCGAAGTATGGTGCAGGGGAGTTTATGAGTGTTTGAATATTCACGAATCCAGAGGTCTGCTTCTGCTTTGGTTCTCTGATATACATCTCCGGGAGCAAAGGGAGCATTTTCATTTGCAGGCGGGGTCTCGATATGTCCGTGCACTCCTACGGTAGAAATATGAATAAAACGCTGAAAATCAGGAAGAGTGCTGCATATTTTTGCAAGCTCCATGGTTGATGTGACGTGGACATTGTAATAATCCTCATCCCGGGCTTTTGCATTACGATAACAGGCTGCTACATGGAAAAGATACTGTATTCCGCTACACGCCTTGATTAATGTTTCTCGTGCTCCTATGTCTCCAATTATCCATTCAATATTCAGGTCTGAAAGATGATCCCGATTTGAGCTGGCTCGTGCTACCGCACGAACAGTAACCCCGTTTTCTACCAGGGTACGAACCAGAACACTGCCGGTAAATCCGTTTGCACCAGTTACTAATATCGTTTTTCCGGAAAGGGTTTTTACTGCTTCTTCGTAGGTCATTTATCTTTGTCTTTCCGCACTGATTATTATTGGTGAACCAATAAGACTGGTCAAACCTGTAGTTTCGCATACTTGTTCAAGGTGCTGACTAAAACCGCTACTTCCGATTGCACGATGCAGCGCGAGGGGCATTGCAAACTGTTTATTAACGGATGTAACTGTAAAGCCAAGAGAGGTAAAGGCTTCTGTTACTTCTGAAAGGCGCTGGCAATGAAAAGGACGAGTATTCTTTTCTACCGAAAGTTTTAAAGGAAAGAACATTTTTGATAACAAGTTTACGCTATATAATGAAGCAAAATCTATTACTATTTCCTTTCGGGAAAGTGCTGCCAGTTGAGCAAGAAAAGTTCGCCAATCAGGTACATGCGCCATTAATCTGAAAGCGGTAACCATATCAAATGACCCAAGGTCGGATTTGAGTTCCGCAAATGGTCGTACTATAAATTCCACCCGCTCCCCAAGTAATGACAGTTTCTCCAAACGCTGCCGGCACTCCGGCTTGCTGCCATGAACACAGACAGAGTGTCCGTAACTCAGCATGGTTTTTGTTAGTTGCCCGTGACCACCCCCGACATCTAAAATCCTGAGTGAGCCGGCAGGGTATTTATCAAGTATGGTTCGTAAAATTCGTCGTTGGCGTTCCAGTAAAAATGCACCAACTTCCCCTTCAAAGCGTGCGGCATACGCATCGGTAGAACTTTCAACATCAGGGTCGGAGCTGCTAAGAACTTGATTCATTCAGATATCTCCACCTGATTGGGGTCTTTCTTTGGTGTTGTGGGGACTGATTCTTTAGTTTTAATCCTTAAGGCAAGAGCGTGATAGGTGTCATCGATTTTCTGCCTGAACGCTTTTCTGGAATAGCGTGACTCCAGAAGAAGGTAGGCATTTTCACTTCGTTTTTTCAGCTCATGCGGGTTTTCTTCATATAGTTTAAGAGTCTGTAGCAGTGTCTCAGCAAGACTCCCCGGGGTAGGGTCTGCAAAAAATGCCTGAGTGTCAGACAGTAGAGAAGTATGGGCGTCTACAGAGGTAGCGATAATGGGTTTTTTCGATTGCATGTATGAATATATTTTAAGGGGAGTATTGCCACAAGAAAGTCTGGGAGAAACCAGAAAGTCGGAAATATCCATCAAGTTGTACATTTCACTTGATGGACGCTGTCCAAGAAAAGTAATGAGGGAAGTAAGCCCTGATGTTTCGGCTCGTGATTGATATGCTTCTATTTGTGATGCAGTTCCGCCTGCAATGAGAAAACGTATTTTTTGAAAAAGAGTAGAGTCTCTTGCTACCATTTCTGAGCATGCGGCAAGAAGAAGGTCTATGCCCTGATATGGTTCCAGGTTTCCCGTATAGAGGTAGGTGACTTTATTTTCTTTTCGATACGGTAGATCTTCTGAGGGAAGGTGCACATTGGTAAGTTCTAAAGGGCAATCTTCTATTTGTGATACTACCGTTTGTGGTGCTACCTGTTTGACATACTCTGTTAAATTGTTTGAAACGGAGATAACAAGAGCCGCTTTTTTTATTGCCCATCGTTGTAAAAAATCATACGTCTTTGCAAGAAACTGTTTTCCGAATATCAGATTACTTTTCCGGATTTCTTCCGGGATAAGAGAATCCATGTCAACAACATAAGGGATACCGAACATCTTTCCAATAAAGGCACCAAGCAATCCCCCTTCCTCAACGCCCTGAATGAAAAGATAACGATTTCTGCTACAGAGGTACATCGCATGAAAGAAAAGCAGAATATCATACAGGATTTTTCTAATTGATAAGCCAATTGGTACTTCTTTTACCCAAGGGAGTCTCGGACATCGGATGATGTTGACACCGGTGAGTAATACTTCTTTTCCGTGAGGAAGAACGAGGAGATCTACCTCGTATGTCAGTTCCCCCAATCGACGAACAAATTCGCGAATATTAATGGGTGTTCCACGAGTTTCAAAGAATGGTTCCGGAGCAATAAATAATATTTTTTTCATGGAAGCTCCATATCAGTGTCCACCAAAATAGGTTGGCCAGGACAAATTCAGAGACTGGAGTTGAACCGGGTCAGTGATAATAAGTTCCAGATAACAAAAGAGAAGTGCAGTAGAAAGACCAATCATGAATGTTTGCCAGGCACCGGGAGTAGTTAGTCCCGGTATGGCAGTATTTTTGTATCCCGTAACATAATTTTTTACGTTTGAGGGAGTGACCTGAGATCTTTTTTCGACAGAAGGGTTCTTTGGTGTTGGTATGGTAGAATATAATTCAGCTAATCTGTTTTTGAATTGATGTTCCTTGAAAATTTCACTTACTTTTTTCTCTCCTTTTTCTGTTTTTCTGCGTATCGCCCGGAGATGAGACTCATCCAGGAGGAGTGTCTGCAATAAGCCATCGGCAAGGCTTTCCACCGTTGTGTCTGTCAGAATCGCAATTTCGTTATCTATGATTTCAGTGTGTGAAGGGATTTTAGTGGCGACAATGGGAGTACCTGCCCCAAGATAGCTGAACAGTTTTAAAGACGGCTTCGTTCCTTCTGTCTTTGAACATATGACGCAGTTTGCAAGTGTTACCAGTGAGGAAAAATCTTCACCCGGTGAACGACCGGTAAACACAGTACGATGCTCGATACCAAGATGAAGCGCAAGTTTACGATATCTTACGACTCGTTCATTAACAGAAGACCCTCCCCCGGCAATCACCAGACAAAGCCCCACACGTTCCGGCTCCGACAGGGTTTGAGAGCGTAGTATGCTCGCAAAAGCTCTTAGTACAAGCTCTACCCCGTCATTCTTGTCAAGGTTCCCGCAAAACAGGATGACTCGTTTACGGGTCAACTGAAACTTCTCCGCAGTTTTTCTAACGATACCCTCGTCCGGTCTTACAAATGAAGTAAGCGGGAGGCTTCTTATGTTGCAGTATGCCTGATCTTTACGAAAGCGGGGAAAAGAAGCACCTGAAGAAATGATTCCCGAAGCCTTTGTTGCTCCCTTTCGAAGTAAAGAACCCGCATACCGTTTGAAAATGTTTTCTCCAGATGAAGAGAGCTTTTGTATATGTCCGGAGATATCGGAATATGAGTCGATAAAATATGGTGTCTTAAAGAGAGAAGAAAGAAACATTCCGGCAAACAGAGACTCCTCAACAGAATGAATCACCACATATCGCTTGCAGAGGCAGAGGTAAAAAGCAATAAATAAAAGGAAGATGTCATGCAGGATTTTTCTGAAAGAAAAGCCGACAGGAACACGACTAATAAAAGGGATTCTCGGAGTTCGGTATATGGTAAGTGAGTCCAGACGAGGACTTGTTCCGAACCCGAAAGTAACAAGATCAATCTGGTATCCAAGATCGTGGAGTGCGCTAACTGTCGCAAGAGTACGAAATGAACTGCCACGTTCAACAACAAAAGGATGTGGAGCAAGAAATAATACTCTTGGTTTTGTTGTCACTTTAGCTTTGTGCACAAAAACTCTCCTGATAAATTAGTAAACTTGAACTTCTGATAAGAGATGTTTCAGTAGTGTACCAGGCAGGAATATTATATTTTTTCTCTACTTATTTCAAGTTCTTTTGGGGTCGTTTTACGGGTCGTTGCAAGAGGTCGTGTAAAAGAGACAATAGTTCAAGATGTGCTTCTTTCTGCTGTTCCTGAGAGGTTTCATTACCGAGAGAGTGCGGTAGTGAATATTTCAGAGGCAGTAATAGAGAATTCGGGATTCTTTTATGCATTTGGGCAGCTTCATATTTAAGAAACATACCGGCATCAGGGGTTACTGCCAGCATTGTCGGACAGCGAAGTCGATGCAGGGTAGAGCGGGAATCAAAGTTATTGTCAAGAGGGCGCAGAGGTAAGCCAAGCGGAAGACATGATTCCAGTCGATCTATGATTTTGGTGCTCAGTGTTGGGGACATGCGACTTTGCGGGTTTAGTAAGAAAAGTCGTCGCACCGCTCCCGTATGATTGGTGGCAGAGTGAAGTGCCATCACCTGTGCAACATTACATGCCGAACCCTCAGCAAAAATGGTGTATCTTTTGATTCCAAGTGCAGTAAGTGATTCAAGTAATTGATCGGTAAAGGAGTGTACCTGGTCTGCGGCAGGCAAATGTCCGGTATAGACAATCACCTTAAATGCTTCCTGAAGCACGCTTGCAAGAGATCGGGCAATTTCCAGCGTAATCCTTTTGCCGGGGATCAGCAGTAATACGGAAGAAAGGTCACTTCCTTCTTTGATAAACTCTTCCCAGTTATTTTTTAAGTCCATCTTTCTTTCTAATTTTAAACACTACGTCCCGTCGCCAGTTTCTGAATGTGCGACGCATATAATTGATCCAGAGAAGCCAATACCCGATTGAAGAGAGAGAAAAACGTAGAAGAAATAACTTAAATTTGTCCCACCTTAAAAAACAAAAGATATGAGTGAAAATATTTATCTCAGTTAACAGCAATTGTTTTCCACTTAAGGTTGGAGTTTCTATCCCATAATCAGGGACGGGAAGACCCTGGCGTCGTCTCGTTTCTATAATACGAAAGGCTCTCCCTCGTTTTTCATGTCCCATCATTACGTTACTGCTTCTGGCATGTTCAGCGCTGATCGAAATCAGTTTAAGCGCCCCGTGTTGGCTCGCCGTCTGTAAGGCACTCACCCCTCGCTCGGTTCTGGCAAGGGCAAAACTATAGCCTTCATAAAAATCTATGGAAGGGTCAGGAGGGCTCATCCAGGGGTCTCCTACAGAAATATCAGCAAATTCAGAGGTCGAATCATAGCACGTCATGCATCTGCTTGGTGTGTATAGACGATACAGAATATTTAATATCTCGGTTGAACCCGGACGATAACCTTTGGCATTAGGGAAGTAGACCGGGTGAAGGGATTTATCGTGTAGTTCTATATAAGCAGTTCCCGGATGTTTCTCCACACGGGAAATAAACCTTTTTGCATTGGCTTTTATGTCCTCATCTATTCCTTTCCAGATTTCGTGCATCGGGTCGTGTTCTACGGCGGCGTGACAAAAAAGACCGATGGAGAGAACGATTCTTTCCCTGATTTTTTTATTGAGCCGTGCGGCTTTAAGGTAGCCGTGAATTTGACAGGGAAGCCCAACAAAAACGAAACGTCCTTCTGTCTCTATTACTTTTTGAAATATTTCATTGGTTGGAGAAATGGCATATTTTGACTTCATGGTTGAAAGAATTTCTTCTTTCGTTGTTGCAAGTACTGGTTTTCCTTTCCAGAGTATGTCGGGGTCAGAGGAGATAAGTACTGCTCCGTCTATTTCTCCCCGTTCAAGCATGGAAATCAGAAGACCGGTAATTATCCCCCCGCTTGTAGAACCTTCACGAATAGTGGTATCGCTTGCATAGCCCACATATGCTTCTTCAAAGTGTCCGTGCATATCTGATATTTCCGGCACGGTATTGAAAAGTTGTTTTGCAAGGTTTTGAACACTGAACTCATCTCCCGGACAGACTTTTACGCAAAGATCACAATCAGTGCAGCTCGAAAGATTTTTTACTACCGGGTATCCATTTTCATTTGTTGCAAGTACCGAAGTCGGACAAATCCCAACACAGCTTCCACAGCGGTGACAAAGATCTCCATCCACGATCTGTGCCAGAGATCTGAGCGCACGAGGAGGCTCGGACTCGCTCTCTTTGAGCGGCTCGACAAAAGGACCTGATCTACGAAGCTGGACTATACTCATGTAAACTTACGTGTAATTTTTAGGCGCTTTAGCGTATCATGGTTACGCTGACAGGTTCAAGGCTAATCAAGTATAATTCTGGCGTACTCTGTTGAAAACTTGTGCAGTATGGAGACCAGTTCCTGATTATTGTTCTGCTCTGCATAGTGGATGGCGGTTTTTCCTGCGAGGTCCTGCATGTTCAAAATTTCAGGGGCATTTGAGAGAAGAGTGTAGGCAATTGAATTATTGTTTTGGCGTATGGCGTAAAAAAGTAGAGGCGTGCCTTCTGAATCATAAATTTCGGGAGAAATCCCTTTGGAAAGTAATTTAAGTACGTCTGTTTCATTACCTGAGGCAACCGCTTCAAACAGAAGTGCGTGATCTTTTTCCTTAGTGACAGATTCAGATACGCTCTGGTGAGTGAACCAATATACAGGAATACCAGCTAACAATATGCCAAAAAGAGCAAGTCCAAATGACATGCTTGTTTTTGTGATCAAAGGTCTTACCTGGAATCCGAAGATTGAATTAAAAAAATAAGATAATCTGCTTTTCTTTTTTGAGAGATGGAGTTGTTTTGACTTATACCCTAAATGATTGAGAATAAATGTTCCTGCTTCTTTGGCAGAACTGATTCTTTCATTTTTATTCTTTACAGTTAAAAATTCTATAAGTTCTATAAACCAGGCAGGCAGGTCTTTCCTTGTGGCTCGTAGATCTGGAAGTTGATTTGAAGTGAAGATCTCAAGTGCATTATTGTTTTTTTTATCTGCTCCATTCAGAGAAGTTCCGGAGATAAATTCTGATAGCACCCCCCCCAGTGAATATAAGTCACTCCTTTCATCAATTACTTCTCCTCTGATTTGTTCCGGAGATTGGTATACAGAAGCGATAATTACCCTTTCTCCTGTCTTTGTCAGTCCCAGGTCTTTTTCAAAGAGTTTTCCAAGACCAAAATTTCTGAGGGTAACATTCTGGAGGCGATTTCTGGACGCAGTGACGACTATATTTTCTGGTATGATATTTCTGTGGATGATACCTTTTGCATGAGCCGTTTGAACGGCATGAAGCAATTGATATGTAAGTTCAACTGCTATTTTGAAGGAAATTTTTTCGGAACTGTGGTTTTTGATCAGGTGTGTGAGGGGTATGCCTTCAATTTCCTGTGAGCTTATATATAAAAAGTCCGATTCAAACCTCCCTATATCGTATACTGCTTCTATGTTTGGATGGGAAAGTTTTCGAGTTATTATAACTTCTGCTCTAAATCGTTCCAGATCCTTTCTGGTGGTACTGTCATCAAGATGAAAAATTTTCAATATAACAGGATATTTATCAAGATGAAGATCGATTGCTTTTATACGAGCAGTTTTTTCTGTTAGCTCAGAAACTTCAAGAATCTCATAACGAGAGTCAAGCACATCACCAACAGTGAAAGTGGTATTCAGTAAAGACATAAAAATCTGATATATCATTAACCAGTATAGTCTATCGGATGTTTTGGTCTCGTACTACAATACTAAATAAAATCGACCACTTAGATAGACGCAGCGTATTTTGACAAGCCTTAGAGAAAAGCCAAGGAGGGGAAAAAGTAACTAAAAGCCTCTTTTCAAAATCGTTTTTTAACAGTCGATTTTAAGTGAAAATTTTTACAAGAGTTTCTTTTTGTTAGCCAGTGTATAAAACATTAAACCAGTTCGTCATTGCTTTTATATCTTCCTGGATCAGTTGATGGGATGCAGGGAATGATTTGAAATTAATATCGGCTCCGGAGCGCTCGAACAAGTTTGCAAGGTTCTTTGCATTTTCAATGGGGATGATGGGGTCTATGTTGCCGGAGAGCATCAATATGTGTCTGCCTTTCAGGTCGGGCAGTTGTTCAGGTTCAAAAGGAGTCATCGCTCTTAACAAAATTGCTCCATCCAGTACCTCGGGTTTTTGCAGAAGCATGCTCGCTGCCATATTTGCACCATTTGAAAACCCAAGAGCAATAACAGGACGATCACTTACGTCATATTGTTTTCTTGTTTCAGTAATAAAATCCGCAAGTTCGTTTGTGCGAAAGTGCAGGTCTTCAAGATCAAAGACCCCTTCAGCCAGTCGACGAAAAAAACGGGGCATGCCATTTTCAAGAACTTTTCCTCGAGGTGAAAGAATGGCAGATCCTGGTGATACCATTTTTCCTAGATTAATAAGATCATTTTCATTTGCACCGGTTCCATGCAGAAGCAGTAAGAGGGGAAGCTTCCGTTCGCCCGGCAAGAATACATGATGAAACCCAGGATTTTTATCTGTCATGTGCCTCATATAGTTTTTGACTGATTTCAAGTGCCTTATTTGATACCTGGAGCCGTTTTGCTTTTTTATCTTTTATTTTCTTTCCGTTCTCGTCAAGGAGATTTTCCGAATAGGTTGGCATGAGTCCAAAACTGATGTTCATGGGCTGGAAGTATTTTCTTTCGGGGTCACTGATGTAGTGTATGAGTGAACCCATTGCAGTTTCAACTGGAAAAACAAGAGGGTCTTTCCCTTGAAGAAATCTGATTGCATTAATACCTGCTATGAGCCCACCGGTAGTTGATTCTACATAGCCCTCAGTACCAGTAAGCTGACCCGCAAAGAAAAGCCCGGGAGAGTTTCTAAACATCAAAGTATTTGATAAACATTTGGGAGAGTTAATAAAAGTGTTTCTGTGAACTGAGCCAAGACGTACAAATTCCGCTTCTTCAAGTCCCGGGATGGTTCTGAAAACCCGAAGTTGTTCCGGATGTTTCATTCGGGTTTGAAAGCCGACCATGCTCCATAATGAGCCTGCGGTATCATCTTGTCTGAGCTGGATAACAGCGTATGGTCGCCTCCCTGTTTCCGGGTCAGTAAGCCCCATAGGTTTTAGGGGACCATGTCGTAAGGTATCTGCTCCCCGGGAGACCATATCTTCAATTGGCATGCAACCTTCAAAAGGGCGAAGCCCTTCAATTGAGTCTGACTCTACCTCTTCATGTCCCGCATATTTTTCAGCTTCAGTAATGAGCCGGATAAAATTTTCATACTGCTCTTTATTCAGAGGGAGGTTATAATAGTCATCAGTTCCCCCCTTGTCATAACGAGATTGTTTGAAGGCGACTGAGGTGTTGATGGAGTCGGCATGAATAATGGGGCTGATCGCATCATAAAAAGCAAGATGGTCTTCCCCGGTAAGCTTTTTTATTTCTGCGGAAAGCCCGGGACTGCTAAGAGGTCCACTTGCGACAATTACAGCATGAGACTTGTTTGGTTCAGGAATTTTAGTACATTCCTCAGAGTGTACGGTGATAAGTGGATTGTTACGGATATACGAATCAATCTCGGAGCTGAATAACTCTCTGTCAACAGCAAGCGCGCCACCGGCAGGGATTTTTGCACGCAGGGCAGAACTCATAATAAGGGAGTCCCATATCTTTAACTCTTCTTTTAATAAACCCACCGCGTTGGACAGATCTGCGCCCCGAAATGAATTGGAACAAACCAGCTCGGCACATTTTCCGGTTTTATGAGCACGAGTCATTACCTGAGGACGCATTTCGAACAAATCCACCGGAATTCCCGTTCTGCTGATCTGGTACGCAGCTTCAGAGCCGGCTAAGCCCCCACCAATAATACTTACCTTCATCTTTAATAATCCTGAGTTGTAATAAGTAACTGATTTTACTTGAAGTATCTCTTCAAGTGCTATCTATCCGGTTCTAGGTACCCTAGGACGGGGATAATGTAAAACACTGAAAGTACAAAGAAACTCGGAAAAAAAGAAGCACACACAGCAAAAGTAATGAAATAACTATTGTATAGTATTCTATGAAGGGGACCCTGGTGGTCAATGATACTACGACAGATTAAAAAATGCAGGATAGGTACGTGGCAATGAATCATTTGAGAATTGCAAGAGTTTGGGCGTTTGGAAATACGCTATCTTTACTATGTACAGTGTTGGCAAGTGGGGTTCTCTATACTCCGTCTGCGATGGCTGATACAAAATATGCGAGTAAGGAAAGAAGTACAATTGCAAGGGCTCATATGAGTAGAGCCCGTACGCTTTTAGTTGAAGCACTTGCAGAGTTTGAAGAGGGAAGAAAATATGCTCGTCCTGATCTCCTGCTCGATTCTGAAGATTGGAGACTTCGAGTTGTGTCTCTTACTGAGCAATTGAATCGGGTCATTGATCCTAAGCCAAGAGTTACAAGAGAAGGTGCGGTGTTTAGAGCTCCTCCTCGATTGGTAAAACGTGAAAAGGACGGTCTTCCACCAGTTTCAAACGCGGCACGTTCAAGAAGTGATCATGGTGAAAAAGAGCGTCTGAAGGAACGTCAGGAGGCACGTGCTCGCTTGTATGAAGACAAGGCATCCGGAGAGAAGGTACCTGAAGAAAAGGTATCTCCTAAAGTGAGTGAGGAGGAATCCGGAGGGCATGCACCAAAAGCAGAAGGGCAGGAAGCCAGACAGGCACAACCAAAAAACGAAACCACATCAATAGATGAACTTCTTAATGACCTTGAAAAAGATCTGGAGTTTGAGGATAGGGGTAGTGAGCCTCAAGGTAACATCGCACCACCCAAAGCTTCTTATGATGAGCCACTTAAGGCACCTTCACGTAAGGGTGATGAAACATTTTTTGATGATGAAGATTTTGAAGATACGTCAGCAGAAAGAAGAGTCGGGGGAGTAGAGGATGATCTGGACGCTCTTCCTAATGTAATTTCAGATCAGGAGCTTGAGAGGATTTCACCAGAAGTTGCCGATAGCAGACTGATTGAAGATGAAGAGTTGACAAGGCGTTTGGAGAGAAGTCTTTCTGAGCGGTAGGTAATTTTTAAAAAGGGGCATGCCTGAGGTTGTATGAGATACGATGATGGTGAGGTATTACAGGGGTTAGATGAGAACTGGTCGTTCATGGGCGCAAATGCCATGGAGTGGGGCTGTGCACTTGCAGTCTTTATGTTGATTAGTCTTTTTGCTGATTCCGTTGCGAGGGCTATGCCCTTTATGCTTCTTGGAGGTATTATGACCGCAGTTACCCTTGCCTCTATGCGTAAGAGTTTCCCGGATCAGGAGCGAGGGGTTAGAAATGCGGTGTCAACTTTTTTTGGTTTTCCTCCTCCCGGTATTCCGGCACCTTCAAAGCTGCAACCCCTGTGGAGTAGCGCCCCGCTTAGAGAAATTCCTAAAGATTCAAGATTTTATCAGCTGGGTTTGCAACATATGTTTACTACGTTTGAGAGGCAGTTTACTGAAGCACCGGTGCAGAAAGAGAAGAAGTGAGTAGATAGAGGGTCAGGTTTTTTATTTGGAGAAGGATGATGAAGGGTACGAATTTAAAAGAAGATATCCAGGAACTTGAACGAGTTGCCGGAAGAGCGGGAAGTGATACCATTCGCTTATGGGAAGGGTATAAAGAACAGGCATTCTTTTGGCGTGCACTGTCTCTTATTCAAATCCCCGCAACTACACTCGCAATTGGTATTGCACTTGCAATGTTTTTCTTTGCAGATACGATCATTGAAGTACCTGAGCACCCACAACCAGGGTTTTATTCGGTAAAACAGCTTCCTGACAGTCAATTTATCAACGTGGCACGTGAAGTGGTGAATCTTATTTCGACATACCAACCGGCAGTAGTAGAACGACAATTCAGAACAGCAAGAAGGTTTTTGTGGGAACCGGCGCTGAGTGAGTTTGAGTCAACAATGCTTACTACGGAGTTAAGTGCGATACTTGAGACAAAAAGGTCTCAGATGTTCTTTATCAATCCGAGGCTTATCAAGGTAGAGCGCTATCCCCAGTACGACAGTGTGGTGGTGCGAATACCGGGGCTTAGACAGAAACTTATTGGAAATCAGCCACTTGCCCCGGATGAAATGGTTTATTACGTAAAAATGACAACTATACCACGTAATGTGCATAACGAGTATGGTATTGTAATTACTGACATTCACTTAAGACGTGCCGGGGAGAGGGTGATTAAGAGCGAGGATTCGGTTTTTGAAAAAGCACAGGCGAAGCAAGGACGAGCAAAATAGTGTGGAAAAATTAAAATAGAAAAACTGGAGTATCGGAAAGGTTTTAGCTGAGTAGTGGACGATAAATTTATGAGAATGCAAAAAAAAGTGAATATGAATAGGGTTTTATCAATAATTACAGGGGTAGTTCTGAGCGTACTGATCTCAGTTGATGTACATGCTCGGGAAGTCGAATATTCTGGCTCTGAGATTCCTGTATATGTTACCCCGGGGGAACCAACCCAGATTACCTTTCCTTCTAAAATAGCAGGTGGTTTTAAAAGAAAGCACACGAGTCTTGCTTTAGAGCGTCAGGGAAATTTTCTTGTGGTGTTTGCTCAGCCTGAAATCCCCTATGAAGGGGAGGCACTTCTTGTTCATATTGATGATCGGCGTTCATATGCCCTAAGGGTTCTTCCCGCTGATGACGATAACCGAAGGGATGAGTTTGTTAATATTCGGGATCTTCGTGAGGATTATCACGGAGATGGAGATGGTGTAAGTGATGAACGATTTCCTGCTCAAGGCTATGCTCCTCCAACACTTGTACCGGGGCTTATGAGAGAAATGGTGCTCATTGCCGAGTTTGGTAAACGAGGTGGTATTCCAGGGTATTCAAGATCAAATACGTATTCGGGTGAAACCATTCTTCACGATGGAACTATTCAGGCAAAGGTTAAGGAAATGTTTCTTGGGTCATCTCTTTGGGGATATATAGTCGAAGTGGAGAACTTGCTTGATACCACATACAAAATAAACCCTGCTGCATTCAGATTAGATGGAACACGTGCGGTGCTGGCAGAGCGCTGGGAACTTGCTGCTCGCCCTCAAACGGCAGAACAGGCAATAACAAATGCGCATAAGGCGAATTTATACATAGTAACGAAGTCCCTTAGAAGGTAAGGCACTCAGAAGGTAGCATAGACAGATAGAGGTTTCGGGAGTTCTAAAGGTAATGAATCAAAAGCTGGAAGATTTAAAAACACTTATAAAGAGCGATAAGCGAATTATGGGTGCAGGTATATTCATCATTGTGGTGCTTCTGTTCCTGCTTCTTAGCAGTGATCAGAAACAGCAACGTCCCCTGCGTCCCGCAAAAGCCCCGGCTACTGTAAGTAAACAGGGTATGAGCTCTGAAGAGCAGTTTACCGATCTGATTATTGCTTTCAAAAATGATATTGAGTCTCAAAAACGACAATCCGCAGAGTTGTCCGCCCAGATTCAGAGAGCTGAAAAAGATGCTGAGACGTTTCGTCAAAGAACCGCAGGTATTTTTGAAACATTGACTGATAAGTTTGAACAGGTGCAGAGAGACCTCGATCAGCTTGCTTCAGCGGTTAACAGAGGAGGTCCGGATGTGAGCATGCAGCCGCTTCCACAGGTTGAAGGTGAAGATCAGTTAGTGTCAGAGTGGTTTGATGAATCAGATGGGGTGGGAAGACCGGTTGAGCCACGACCACTTAGAGTAAGTGTGATTGCTCCGGGGGATTCTGTTCCGGTGGAGCTTCTTACGGGAGTTAATGCACCAACTGACGGGACACCATACCCGGTAGTGTTCAAACTTGCAGGTACGATCACTGGACCTGATGGCTCTGCCTTAGACCTTGGAGAGGGTAGAATCATTGCCGCAGCTCAAGGTTCAGAATCTGACTCACGGGCATTATTTAGACTCACTCAGTTATCCCTTAGACATCCAACAGGAAGAAGATCTGTAGTTGAGATTGATGGATGGATTATCGGAGAAGACGGAGTAAGAGGAATGCAGGGAAGACTTGAAGATAAATTAGGTCGTTTGATACTTGCAACTGCCGTGATCAGTGGTACTGCTGCTTTAGGTCAACAGCTTCAGAGAAACACGCGAGTGTTTATGAATAACAGATTTGATCAGCCGGGTTTTACGGTTCAGGGACAAGACCTTGAGTTTGCTGCGGCATCGGCATTGACGGATGCCTCCAATCGTCTTGGTCAGGTATTATTACGGAGGTATGAATCACTGGTGCCGGTCGTGGAAGTCTTGTCGGGAAGAGAAGCAGTGGCAATCTTCTCTCGACCCGCTGAAATAGCAATACTTGATGAGGATATGATTACAACGGCTTCATATTCTGGTTTGGAGTAACAGGTGTAAGGGTAATAGGGTAGAGCGGTATGAATATTGGTATAAGAGACATTCTGAAAGTGAGCCTGGGAATCAGCATGCTTGGACTTATGGCATGTTCTCAGGTGGGATCATTTGCTGATAACCTTAATCCATACGCTGATGGAAACAAGGTTCCTACAGAATATGGTGGCGCCAGAGATACGGGTGCAATTATGGGGGGCGGTGGCGGAGCAAAAAGTGCGGAAGCTGCAAGAAACGCACTTGAAGTAATGGGAACTTATAGAAAGGCTTTACCACCCGAGCCGACATATCCTGTGATAAAGCCTGCTGAGGTGCGATTGATGTGGGTTCCTGACAGACTGAATGCACTGGGTGATTTAATCCCGGCACACTATTATTATTTACGAGTGTTACCGGATAGACCGGCGGTTACTGATGCGTTTGAGATTGAGCGACAACTTGATCTTACGACCGTAGGGGGTGCTGCTGCTCCTTCCTCGCTTGGTACTAGCGGAGGAGGAACTGCAACACCCTGGGTCTATAAAGAAGCAAGGTAGTGGAATAAGGGTAGTGTAATAAAAGGTACGGGTTTTTGTGAGAATGAATATTTTCCGAACAATCATTCTAATCGGTATGTGCAGCATGGTTTTTGGTTGCAGTTCCAAGCCAATGTATCGTGTGGTGTATTATAAGCCGGCGTACCGTCAATCTCCGCCTGAAGAGACGTATAGCAGGCTTACCTGGAGCCATTTACCGGAGCCTGTTCGTCCAAAAGCTCGTGATGATGCGCCCTTGCTCTTACCTGAAGTGTTTGTTGAACTTAAAGATGCTTCTTTAGATGAAGCAGTCGAGGCTGTCGCCCAGACTATGGGGTATCGCTGGGAATATCCGGACGTTTCTTCCGGGAATAGAATAACTATTCATATGGAAGGTAGCGTGGAAGAGGTTCTTGATGAGATACGACGACAGTCAAAAATACCGCTTGCGTTTGACCATGAAAAGCGAATGATTCGTCTTCAAGACCGAACTACCCAGTTGAGACTTCCATCTCGTTCCAGGAGCGATGGTGGAAGTATTAAAAACTGAAGTGGGTTAGAGGATATAGAATCGCATGAGCATTACACGCTTAACAAAACAGCGCCTGTATCAGGATGAAGCAGTATTTAATAAACTGCTCCCTTATGTGAAGTGGGATAATGAACATCAGGTGTTTGTACACGGTGATGCGTCTCTCTGGTCAATGTGGACTCTGAAACCCGTTCTTCTTACTTCAATTTCTGATGCTGCCGCATTTCAAACCTGTGCCGGAATACAAGAGCTGGTTGATTCCATGGATAGCAGAATCAGTGTGCAATTCAGTTGGGTTACCACCTTTGATATTCAGGACATACTTGATCGGTGTTTGTACGATTACCCACTCTCCGGAGTTGCCGGGTGGATGGCACGACGATGGGTGCGACTCATCAAGAATATGTCAAAGTCCGAGCAGTATGAGCGCAGATGTAAGAGACTGCGCCTGGTAGTGTGTTTCCGTTACGACCCTCCGTGGAAAGAACGAAGCCCTCTTGATAATCTCGGTGATACCATCAAGAGTCTCCTTTCGGGACCAAAAGGACCCGAGCATGACAGTGCTCGTATAGAAGAATATAAAAGATATGTTGAGAAGTTCAAGGGAGAGGTGGAAGGAAAGATAGCAAGACTTTCTGACCTGGGTCTCAGACCTTCAATCATTGACGGGCAGGGTATTATTAATCTTCTATATCCACTCCTGAACAGAAGAAGTACCAAGGGAGGGAAATTCAAGAGAGGGCGATTTAATGCCTGTGCAGTACCTCAATATGACCCGGATGATATTTTGTCGAATCAAATTTCAGACACCATGGTGTATCACCCTGAAGACGGGTACATACTCAAAGATGGAAGAGTGTATCATACGATCAGTATGGTAAAACCCCCAAAGCAGGCGCTTCCTCTGATGACCATACCTATTCAAAGTCTTCCGATGGAATCCATTTTTACGGTGACGTATTCGAAAGACAGTCAGGATGAGCAGATGAAACGTCTTGATCGTCTTGATCAAACGCTTGGGCTTCGTGAAATTGGGGCAAGGGGTCGTGCAAACCAGAAGGTGCTACATCAGATTGCAACAATCAGAAAAGCAAGAGAAGAGTTGTACTCTAACAGGTCTCAGGTGGTGAGAGTCGGGGTGCATCACATGCAGATAACCAATAACATAGATGAGGCAAGACGAGCTTCCAGTGAAGTGCTTGCAATGTTTCCGGCACTTAATGGTGCCCGTGCCATGTCTCATATGATAAGTGATCTTGGAGTTTTTCTTAATGCACTGCCGGGAGCATATGACCCGACCACTGATGGACCGGGCTGGACTTCCATGATTACCTCTTCAAGAGCAGTGCGTATGTTCCCTATCTGGGGTAACTGGTCAGGAAGTGAGAATTCTCTTTTTGTACTCCCAAGTCTTTGGAACCGGGAATTGGTTGAGTTTGATCTTTTTGATTCAAACGTGGCACCTAACGTGATTGTAAGTGGAGTGTCAGGTGCAGGTAAGAGTTATCTCCTTTGTTTTCTTTTGATTACGCTTAATCGTGGTCACTATGCTGAGAAACCTGATGGAAGCAAAGAGGCACGGGAGCCGATTACTTTTATCTTTGATAAGGGAATGCCGAATTTACCTTGTGGTTTCGAGCGAGTGGCAAAATTGTTTGGGGGGAGGATCTATCAGGCGACCCCGGCTCGGGCTCCTGCAATGAACTTCCTTGCCCGACTTGGAGAGATGGACCCTGATCGAACCAATGAAGAGTTTAAAGACCTTTTTGATATCTGTGTTGATATTGTTGCTGATATGGCATGCGAAAAGGATAGAACGCTTTCACGTATTCAGAGAAACGAAATAATAGAGTCTCTCCTCGAGTCACACTATCGGTATCGTCATGGAGATCGGGAGCGTGAATTTCTCTTGCGTGATGTGGTGAAAGTACTTAAAGAACCTCCCCGACCTAATGAAACCGAGCAGCATTTTCATATGCGTCAAGAGCTTGCGATTCTTATGCGGGAATATTACGGGGATGGTACCTATGCCCGGTTCTTTGACCGTGCAGGGAGACTTGAACTAAAAGAGCGCTTTATTGTTTTTGATCTGAAAGGACTTAGCAGAAACCCTGATCTTCAAAGAGTGTTTCTTAAAGTTGCCATGATCTGGGCAGATGAGGTCATGAACACCCCTCATGAACTTGATACCAGAAAACTTCTTGTTTTTGACGAGGCGCATGATTTGATTGGGAAGACTGCTTCAGGTGTGGTAGAGGCGGCGTTTCGACTTTATCGAAAGAGAAAAGGTATTGTTATTGCGGCTTCTCAGTCAGGTGAAGACTTCTATGCGGGAGAAGGGGGGCAGGCAATTGTTCAAAACAGTTCCCATAAAATATTCCTGCGTCAAGACCCTTCCAAGTTTCATGTTACCGCACAGGCGTTTAACTTGAATCCGCAGCAGGCAGAAACCATTACTCGTCTGCATACCATTAAGGGTGTTGAGTCACAGTTCTTTCTCCTGTCTGATATTGGTGAAGCTGCAATGGTGCTTCCTGCTGAGCCTTCCTTTTATTGGGTATCAACGAACAATGGAGATGATAACCAGTTGTTTAATGCTCTTCTTGAAGAAAGTGACGGTGACTTTGTGGCAGCATTAAAGCGAGCAGTTGAGATTGCTCCTTTTGGAGCGAAAGATCTTATGCAACGAAGAAGAATGCTTGAGGAGTATTATCAACGAATGAAAGATGATGAATCAGGATTACCCTCATCGGGTCGATCTCTTGACTTGAAATCCGGACTAAAGGTGACAAGCACATGAAAGCTATAGCTCAGATAACAATACTTGGATGTGGTATGATGTGTGTCTCTGGATGCAGTTCCTTGTGGAGTTCTGCTCCTGTTGAGAAGACGGTTGTCGTGCAGAAATATGTAAACGATCTTGAGCGGGAACCGGTACCTGGAACGGTACATGGTCCGTGGGCAGAAGCCATGTATCAGGACGCGGTGGTGCCGGGTCAGATTGATCCCAAAGGGGTGTATTACCGATTACCCCATCGAACTATTGTGGAAATTAGACAGGAAAAATATCAAAGAGCACGATATCCTGATCAGGATGGAGTGTATCGGGAAAGAGAATAATAGGCTGATTATGAAAAGTTTTTTTGATATACTGAGGGCATCTGTTGTTGTGGTGGTCTTTGTTGGTGCCGGGTGTGGAAAGAGTCATTTTTCAACTTCACCTGAACCGCAAACGGTGTATGTTGCCTATGACAGTGCACAACCCATACCACCCGGTGTGGTGCGCTACTGTTGGGAGGAGCCGGTGGTGGAGTTTCAGGAAAATGGTCCCGGGCTTGATGCGGATAAGCGGTGGTATGTTCCTTCTTCTGTAGCAGTAAGAATGGTAAAGCAGGGTCGGTGGCGTCCCTGTAGTCCGGTTGCAAGTGAAGTAAAAGGAGAAACAAAAAATGAGCGATAACAAAATGAACGCAAAGAAAGTATTCAGCTTTCTTCTTTGCACTCCTGCGTTTACGAGAAGAAATATCACTTCGCTTATGCTCGTTGGTGTTTTTTTTCTTGTGTATGTACTTGCAGGCGGTAAGATTGATACGGAACTTCCGAGTGCCCGCCAGGCTGCTACTTTTGGGGGTGCTGATCTTGGTTTTTCGGGTACAGAGAGGCGAGAGAATAATAATGTATTTCAGCAGCAACAAGCCGCTCCAAATCAAATATTAGGAGAGGTGACCCCGGATGAAAGGTACAAGCGGGAAACGGCTTCTCATATGAAAGGGAGAGTCTTTACTGATGAGGACGCTGACTCTTCATTAAACGAACCTTCTGACAGATCGGGACTCATTCAGGGTAGATACAAAAGCCCTGAATCAGTATATGAACGTAGAGCTATTGAAAGAAGCGAAAAACGCTCCGCTGACCCTTTTGATGCAATTGAGGAACGATTACGTCAGGCTCGCTAGTTTTATTCGTGAATAACGGGACGTTCCTTTTTGTAGACGTTCTTTTTTGCAAAAGAGAAACAGGATTTTTAATAGAATGAAATTCTCTGACAATGATTTTGAAGATGTAGATTTTGATGCCATTCGTGACGGGTTAAGTGAGGAAGAGTATCCCCTTGATGATGTGTTTGGGGGTGAGAGTTCTATTGCGCATGCAAAAGAACTGGGAGCAGAGATAGAAGGAGAGGGTGACCCTGATGCACCCGTTCGATATTACTTTTTTCCTACCTGGAGATCTCAGTTTTTTAATATCATCTGGTTTGCGCTTACTGCGGTAGCTGTCATTTATTTGTCTCGAGAATATCCAGCCTGGTTTATTATCCCCGGAGAGCTGTTTAAGACCAGTTCAACGAAGTACATGCTGCATTTACCGTATCTTGTTCTGGTTCCGGGGTTCTTTCTTGGAAAAATTCTTATTAATATCTATGACGCAAAGTATATTATTGATGAAACAGGGATTGAAGCCCAGGTTGGTCTTGTATCTTTGAGTCTTCGCCAGCCAAGGCTCAGATGGGAAGATATAAGGGGGGTGGAGCCTAAACAGACTATCTGGGAGAGAATGCTTGAAATCGGCACGGTTGCACTTGGCAGTGCCATGACCAATGAACCTGAGATCGTCATGGAGGGGGTGGCAAACCCCAGGGCAATTCAACTACTTATCAATTCTGAAAGGAGCAAGCGCCTCCAGGAACTGAAGCAAATAGGTCTTACTCTCGGACAAGGGGTTATAAAAGGAGACTAGGGTCTGGTCTATTGTGGTAATAGGCGTAAGGCGCTGTTTTTACTAAAGTTCTTTGGGTTATATGCGAACTTGTCTGTTTCAGTTCTGTGGTTTCTGTATTTGTGTGCTGGGCATATCCGTGTCCTCCTACGCTCAGTCAGTGCCTAATCTGGAAAAAGTCACGCATAAGGAAAGAATAGATGCCATTAAGGGCTCATCCTCTCTTGCCTCTTCTTCTAAAAAGCTTAACGAACTTCGTCTCGAAAATAACAGCCTTAAGGAGCAACAGCAGGTTCTTATTGATTATGCTCGTCAGCTGAGATTAAAGTACAAAGACCTCCAGAAGCACTGTCTTGATGATGCAAAAGGGAAAAAGAGCCATACCCAGACACATGCTCAGACACATACCCAGACATTGGGGCAGTGCGAAAAAAGAGATGATGTTATCCCCCTGTCTCAGTACAAGGATTTGCAAAGAAAATTTCAGGAACTTCAAAGTGCGGCTAGTAACAGCACCTTTGATTCACAGACCCTGGCACGACAATTATCCGAATCAAATGACAAGAACACTTCACTTGAGAACAAGTACGAGAGCTTGAAAAAAGAATTTGATGCCTACAGACAGGACAAGGAATCAGTACACGCAAGTTTACAGGCAAAAATCAATGAGCTTCAGTCCGAGACAAGCACAAAGAAAAAAGAAGCAAGTTACTGTGATGAACAGCTTGAGAGCAGTCAGAAGCTTGCATCTCGGGTGCCTGCACTGGAAAAAGAGTTACTGGGGCTTAAAAACGAGCTCCTGTTAAGAAAAAGTGCAGCAGAGGTTTTGGGTACTGAACCTGTCAAACCTTCGCCGGTTCCAGCCAGAAATGTTTCCGTCGGGAATGTTTCAGCTGCTAGTGTTCCTTCCAGACCTTCTGAAACAGTACTTGCAAGTGATGTTACGATTGTGGAAGTTACGGGAAACAAGGTTAGTTTACGGGTAGGACCGGGAACTCAACATTCACCTGTAATGGATCTCCAGAAGGGAACCAAGCTTACGGTTGAAGCAAAAGAAAAAGATTGGTACCGCGTGTTTTCTCCAACCGGAGGAAGGGCGTTTATTCATTCGAAATATGTCAAAGTTGTTTCAGGAAATCAAAACCCCTCTCAGTCTTCTCAGCCGAGAGGAAGACTCGAAGTGGAGCCCAGAAAACCGGATATTCCTTTAAAGCCCGTGAGAAGAGTTGGTAGTTCGGGCGAGAAGGATTCAGATGAGGGAGGTGTTGAGATCCCACTGGGAGAAGGTTACTCTGAAGCCCTCGCCATTGAAAAACTCATGGAAGCGATGAAGAGCGGCTTACAGGAAAAGAGTGTGGTGGAGTAGTTGGGATGAAAGTATCTGTGTATAAAAAACTCTTATTGGTTGCCCTGGTTCTGTTCATACCATGTCAGGGGTTTTCTAGTGATAATGTGCGGATATCGAGTCAATCCATTGTATTTCCCCTTATTGCACCGAAGTTATCAAGTTCTTACGGTTCTCGTTTGCACCCGATAAAGAAAATTACGAAGCACCATTCGGGAGTTGATCTTGCAGCACCGGAAAAAAGCCATGTGCGAGCTGTAATGAGCGGCAGAGTGATATTTGCCGGAAGGCTTGCTGGTTATGGAAATATGGTAAGCATTTACCATGAAAGCAATAAACTTTCTCTTTATGGGCATTTGAGTGAAATTCATGTTGAAGTCGGGTCTAATGTTCAGGCGGGGAAGATTATTGGTCTGGTTGGCAGTACGGGTTCGGCAACAGGTCCCCATCTTCATTTTGAGTGGCGTGAAAATGGCAAACCTGTAGATCCCATGAAAATTTTCCCTCATATCGCCGAAGAGCCTCTGGGGTAGTGCTTTACTATATGTACAGCATTATACTACAATTGGTGAATGCTACTTTCTTCCGATTTTGATTTCTCATTTGTGCCCTCTCCTAATTTTGGAGCGTATTTTGAGCATGGGCTACCGGATACTATTGTCATTCACTATACCGCCATGGATACTGCTGAGGCAGCAATTACAAGACTGAGCGATCCTTCTGCCCAAGTGTCGGCGCACCTTGTGATTGGCAGGGACGGATATATTTCGCAACTGGTGTCTTTCAAGAGGATTGCATGGCATGCGGGGATAAGTTCATGGAATGGACGAGAGGGACTTAATAGATATTCGATAGGAATCGAGCTTGATAACGCGGGATTACTCCAAAAAAAAGGGGACTGGTTTTATTCATACTTTGGGGGGGTGTATGAAGCTTCTCAGGTAATGGAATACGTGGAAGATGGTAAGGTTACCTACTGGCATAAATATTCTTCTGAGCAAATTGACGTACTGACAGAAGTTTGTGCCTTACTTGCCCAGAAGTTTCCGATTAAGGAAATACTTGGTCATTCCGAGATTGCTCCTGAGAGAAAGATTGACCCTGGTCCTGCTTTCCCCATGGATAGGGTAAGACTATACTAACAAGATCGTGCAGGTTTCTGTTCCAGGGTCGAAATAGATCTGTGCTCTGCCGGCTCTCAACTGTTCCATGACCTGATTTGCTTTTTCCTCATAGGAGAGTTCAAGAGTACCATAGTCAGTACCCTCTCTCAGTATAAAGTCTTGTATGATACCCTCAAGTACCTCTTTTTCAAGCGCTAAAAGAGGTATTGGGACAGGGTCTTGCTTTACTTGATTCATTTTCAAATCGGAGATATTAGGTGTTCTAATTAATGTTATTTTGCCTCTTACATCCTACTATGAAATCTACTACCGGGAAACCAACTACTGCTAAACTAACCGCAGAACAAAAAAAATTCCTCAAAGGCTTGGCTCATGGGCTTACTCCCCATGTACTGATTGGAAAATCAAAAATATCAGATCAGCTTATTGATGAAACCAATAAGGCGCTCACCTCACATGAACTCATCAAGATAAAGTTCAATCAGGGTAAGGAAGAAAAGAAATCACTGGCAGAAGAAATCGCAAGTAAAACTGATTCAGTATTCATTTCAATGACAGGAAACACCGCCATCCTCTACCGCCAGCAAAAAGTCACGGAAAAAAGAAAAATCAAACTCCCTCACTAGTAAAAATCTAAATTACCAGTATCTATTCCACCACTATTTTTTAAATTAAAAGTCCCGCTGCCATTTGTATATCCTCCTGCCGGTAGTCTGAATGTAGTGTGATATGATTTCTCATTATGTATAATTGTTATACTGACAGGTTCTCCTGAGTCGCCGATTACCTCAAGCTGAAAGCCACCGTATTGATCACTTAAAGTTGACTCTTCAAGTTTTGGAGTTTTTACGGTTACCTTGGCAAATGAAGCCGGGGTTTGTTTTTCGGTGAGAACGGTACCTGAGAAATCAAGATACAAAACTCCCGTTCCTGCGCTACTGCCGGATGAGTGCCCTGTAAGCGGCAAACCTGTGCCGACCGTACCCCCGCCATAATGAGCGCATGAGCCAAGTATAAAAACAATACTTATGCAGGAAATAAGAGAAAATATCGCTTTCATTTACGTGCCTCCTCGGTATTGGCAAATGTGCATAGAGTAACCTTTGCACCAGGGGTTTTATCTTTTTGTACATTAATATCTTTGTCAAATCTTGCAAGGTAATTTCTTATTTTATGGTGAAACTTTGCCCCTTCAGTGAGCAGCCATTGCCTGATCGTGTCAAGGTCTTCATGGTAGATGTTGTCATAGACCGTTTTTGCATGAAGATGTTTTACGGAGAGTTCAGAGAGGATATTTTCTTCAACTGTGGAAATTAAAACTCTCATATCATCAGATAATATACCAAACCCTGTTCTAATATCTTCAACAGGTACATGGCGTCGTTCTAAAAGGCTTAGCCCACGAGGAGATTTTTTAACAAGTTGTAATCGTTCAAGTTCAAAGAGAATGGAAGCAGGGTGAAGGTCTGTACTGACCTTGGCTACCAGTCTGTTAAATTCCGAACCAACTTCACCATATTCAAGAACTTTTGGTTTCCCGGTTTTAGTGAGAAATTCCGGGTCTTGCTCCCACTGTGCCAAAACCCTGCTTACAAGACTTACTGATTGTACCGGGTCATCTTCACCGTCAATAATTTTTTTTACTTCAGGGCGACGAATGCCACTCATTGCACTGATTTTACTCGGAGTAATTTTTTTACCCTGCCTTGTAATTTCTTCTGCTGCGATTTCTACAAAGAGTGCCTTACTTGTATCGAAAAAATCCTGGATAGACATTCCATGCCTGATAGCAAATGCTATTACGGGTCTCAAGAGTAGCCCGAGGTATGTTTTCAATGTTTTTTCCATACAAGCCTGTTATGGATATTTTACCCATTTATGTATTATATCATGAAAAATAATTAATTCAAACCCTGCCAAAATCAACAGAATTGATCTTTTATATAGTAAATACAATAAGTTAATAAATTAAGTAACATTATATCCAAAGTGAAGCATATCCTGTTTGTTGGCTGATAAGTGGGTAGATCGTCCATTTTGTGAATTACTTTAGTGTTTAGCTTGTTTTTTGAGGTTATATGGAACAGAAAAAAAACTATATCAGTGCATCAGTAAACTTCTTTCTTTGTTGTGTGCTCTGCATTCTGGCATATACAGTGGTGCAGATTCTGCCTCGGGGAACTAAGGAACAGGTCTTCAGTGTGTATCAACTGCTTGTAAAGCTTGTATTTTTCGATGGATATCAATTGGTGTACATATCCCTCATTTTTTCAACCGCTATGGTGTTGGCACTGAAAAAGATATCTGTCTTCATCAAGAAATATCTATTAATGAGAAGAGTAATAGAGCTTGAGAGAGTGGCTTCAGTATCAAAACAGCGTATTGTTGATCTTGAGTGCCAGATATTCGAGCATTTCTATCACATTAATTCAGAGATCATTGAAGCAATAACTCCTGCGAGGTTATTAATGGAGTCACTTGAGGCTAAAGTAATTGCACTTAATGCAGCAATCAAATCAGAAGACCCAAAGCGGGTATATGAAATTTTACACGCCGCAATTTATGTTAATAAAACTTCCGGAAACAGTGTTTTATTCAGCGATTTGTATGCGATGCTACCTGAAAAGGTGGAGGTTGATGAGTGTGAGGAACTTCTTCTTAAACTCTTTAGAAGTATCACGCATGAGCTCAGAATTATAAAAAGCAAGTGCAGCTATCTGAACATGGCAGTGGTAAACAAATCCTGGAGACCGGTGATAAACTGAAAAATGAAAGGTCACGCAGGGGTGTACCTTTCAGTATTCAAGAGGCAGGACAGGTGTTAGTCTTCTGCCTCTAATATAGAGTAAAAGTACAATTGATAGGCGCTTGTACTTTTGTCTTCTATATCTGAGCCTGAGTGATCTTCTGATTCCTCATGCTCAGACTCACATTTTCGGTTTTCACGATCCAATTTATCATATTCACTGATTATTTTTTCAATTACCCTGCCGATATGAACTGGTTCGCCAATCCTTCCTGATCTTCTGGTTCCCATTATTTTCCTTCTTGGAAAAAGATGAAATCCTCCCTAATTGAAACCACACAAAAAAACCATTTCCCTGCGTGTTCCTTTTTCCATACTGAAAATCTGCCGGCATGGAGTAAGGAACGAGCGGATTCTTCTACACAAAAAACAAGATGTATGTATGCATTATTATTTAAATACTGCCTTATAGACAAATAAAAGCAGGGACGCTCAATGGGGACATTCTAAGCACCTGTAATTTCTAACATTTTATTTATTCCTTAAAATCCAGTCGTTCTTTTTCCAGTCATGGAATGAGACTTTGGTGAGGTCGACCCGATGATCAATAAGTCGTTTCTTTTCCCCCCTGTTTAAAGAGCATGAAATATCGGCGTAGATGGGGGCTCCATCATGGAGGTCGCTCAGGTGTCTGGCATATTGGATAATCATATTTGGTCTTGTGATCATTTTTCGATACTGCCAGTGCCTGATTGTATTTGAATGAAGTTTCACCCTGGTATTATTTTTTTCGTGTATGGTAAAAAAGTACCCCTGACATTTTTTACTTCTCAATTTCATGTGCCATGAAAAACGATGCCCCTCTTCTGTCCAGCTTGTATTTCCGGGAATAAAATAATGACGCAGTGGTATTGCAAGTTGAAGCAGGCACCATGTGAAAAGGCATATTTTGAGATAGCGTGATATATCCGGGGTCGGGTTTGAAGTTTGAAAACTCTGAGCAGGTTTTTTTATAAAATCCCAAAACAGGAGCGGGAGGATAAGACTGCCGCAGAAAAGGGGAATAACAGCAATTCTTCCATGGAACCAGGAAGCAATCACGGCACCGGAGAGGGCAAGCATTAAAAGGAAAATTCGATTCAAGACCCTGCTGTTTTTAAGATACGAGTAAAACATGGACACCCAGGAGCACGGATAAAAAATGCAGAGCGCCCCTATCATAAACCACGGAAATATTCCTATATTGAACAGACGATCATTGGTCAGGTGAAAGAGCAGTAAGAGGGAAGCGATATAGGGTCTGCTTCGTGTAACCATCAGAAGGGGAAAAGCCAGAAGATCAAGCAGGAGACCCGAGTAGCTTACAAAGAATGCACACTCGGTGGTATTAAAATAATCGCCAACATAGGGGAACAGATGTTTTCTTGGCGGAAGCCAGGTTGAAAGAGGTCGTCCTTCCAGCCAGTCGGGGTTAATCTTTGCAAGCCCCCCGAAAAAATAAACAATGCCTATCTGGAATTGAAGAATAAAAATCGCCCAGTAGGGTACCACCTGGCTTTTTTTCCCGGGAAATATTTTAGCATCCAGGGAATAAGCTTTATGTGCGGGAAGAAATGGAAGAAGAAAACTGATAAGGATTACCAGATAGAAGTGGTTAAGATAACGTGCCTGTTCCAGAAGAAACGTATAGGTGAAGAGTGTAAAAAAAAGAGTGGTACTCAGGCGATAAAAAAGCCCTGCCATAATACAAACTGAAAGCGTTCCAAGAACGTAGAACAGTAAGACCATATTCTCTTCAGATAAAGGGCTCACCCATGAAAACCCTCCGTAGCTAAAATGGAATCCGGGTTCAACCCAATAGCGCTGAATGTTTTTTTGCGTAATGTATACGTAAGACTCCCAGAGCATGATGAGCCCGAAAAAGATACGAAAAAAAACCAGAGATTGTATGCTGCACGGAAGATTTAAAAATGAGGTATATCTGGAGAGTCTCATGAGTGTTTAAGTCATATTTTTCTTTCAAGAATATTCATAAGGGAGGTATATGCTATTTGAATCTCTTGAAATTTTTCTATGGATTTTTCATCCTGTATGTTTTTTGAGTGATGTTTGGATGATCTGTCAGGGTGGTACTTCATTACCAGTACACGATATGCCTTTTTTATTTCTTCTATCGGGGCATCGGGGCTGCACTCGAGTGTCGAGTAGTAGAGGGTGGTGTTTAAATAAGAACTCCCCTCAATCTCCGGCAGGGCAAAGGAGAGTAGTATCTGTTCATCATCGGTAAATTTTTCAAGATCTACCAGGGTAAAATCACATCTCGATAGAAGAAAGTGAAGATCCTTACAGTGCTTTTTTGATACCATTCCATCATCGGAGATGAGCCGAAGGAGTATTTTTATAAATGAAACAAGTGCCTCCCTGTCCCCTGAAAGGTCTTTGAGTGCGGTATCGACTGCACGGTCAAATGGGGGAGGTTCGGACATGGTTTCCTGATATATCGAGTTCAGTCTCTTTCTCACACCTCTGGGGATTGAGTGACCCAGGAATATTTCCTGTAAAATTTCATCAAGGGTTATTTGTTCACTTTCTCCAAGAGCCGGATCTCTGGTGAAGAGGAAAAAGACAGAGAAGACACTTTTTGCCCTGTCAATATCCAGTAGATTTGTAATTTTTTTGGAATTAAACAAAGTTACACTTGCTTTCTTATAAATTCTTGTAAACTATTCTAAAGTCTGTACTTTATCTGTCGGGAGCAAAGTAGAAAAGCTTTAAATAACCGTATTTTTAAACCTGAAATATATCGTTTTTTCCTTGCGCAAAATCTTTTAATGGATTTTTATGTTTTTACGCTGAAACTTGAAAGAGAGGTGAGCTTCCGGGTTTTGGACACGTAAACCAGTTTTATTACCGTAGTTTTTAAAAATGTCGGGATTCTGAAGTAGTCCTCGGCGTTTTTTTGCTGTGGTAGTTAAAAAAAAAGGATGAAACGATTATGAGCATAAAAACATTAAAATTGAGTTTTTTGGCGCTTGCCCTTGTGCTTGGGTCATTTGTTGGAACTGCTTCTGCGCAGCCTGAGGAAGGTGATCAGGAGCTACAGTTGAGTGCTGATTTTTTTGGTACCCATAAGTTTAAAAGCTACTCTACCAATGTTGAAGCCAGCTATGGTTTTTTCGTTAGTGATGCACTGGAAGTTGGTGCGCGCCTTGGTTATATCGGTAGTTTTCCACATGGCGGAAAGAGTGGATGGATGATGACAGCACTTCCTTTTATCGATTATCACTTCAGAGGTGTATCAGAAGGGGATAAAATCCTTCCTTATATCGGTGCCTTTGGTGGTTGGTACTTTAATGATAGAGACGATTCATACGCACTTGGTCCAGAGGCTGGTGTAAAGTTTTTCGTTTATGACAAAACTTTCATCAACACTCAGTATCGTTATGAGTTTTTTGATAGTCTAAACACTCGTGATGCGTTTCATCAGTTTAATGTAGCGATTGGTTTTCTTTTCTAGGGAAGACTTACTGCAATAGGGGATCTATTCCCATACGAAAAACCTGGGGTTCGCCCCAGGTTTTTTTATTTTTACAGTGGTCAAATACCTATTTATTATGATACCTTAGTAAGGTTATTTACAAGTAACTTGTACTTAGGTTATGGTCTTCGGTACACGTACTTGTTTTTCTCTCCCGATTTTTCTTGTTTCATGTATCTTCGGGGATGTAGTGTTAGGTAATATTTTTTAGGCATTTTTAAATTTTGGTCATATAGATTTATGCTTTCGAAAAAATCATCAGGAAAAGTAAGAGCTCTCGATCGGGAGTATAGCGCTAAAGAAGTTCAGGCGATACTGAGGGCGCTTACGGGTAACGGTGAGAAGATAGGTCTTGCCCTCCTTAACTATTACTCAAGAACCGAGTTGGTAGTTCCCAGTGGACGTACTCGTCAAAGGGGAAGACCCAAATATGCATATGCAGATGTGGTTCTCTTGAGTTGGCTCTTTCGTTTAAAACAGCAGGGTCTTGCCGTTAACAGGTTCAGAAGAGGTATTGCATATCTTAGAAAGCGTCTTCCGAAACTACATGAGAATCCAAAAGATATGATGCTTATCACTGATGGAGAACAGTTATTTCTGAAGCACCGTGTCACAGACCGTGATGGGATACTTGAAGTTCTCACTGGTGAATGGGCAGGTCAATATCGCTGGGCGTATCCGATTGGTTCACTTATCGAAGAAGTCGATCAGGCTATTGAAACTTCCCTGAAAAAAGCTGCATAACCCTTCGACTCGCTTTGCTCGCTCAGGGCAGGGTTGAGGATGGGGGAGGTTCACTTCCTCCGTTTGACTTACTGCTGTAAATGTAAGTACTATCTGTCGCAAAATTCATAAATTATCATGCTCCTCGTATCAAACATATCAAAGTCCTATTCGTCACAAACTCTCTTTGAAGATGTTACTTTTGTTCTGAACAGAGGTGAGCGGCTTGGGGTTGTGGGCAGAAACGGTCATGGGAAAAGTACCATTCTTCGTATGATCCTGCGTCAGGAAGAACCTGATTCCGGTACGATCACCTATCCTAAAGACTACACCGTGGGACACTTGTCTCAGCACCTTACGTTTACTGAAGATACCATACTTGAAGAAGTGTGCCTTGCCCTTCCCCTTCTTGATGATTGCTGGAAAGAGACCTATAAGGCAGAAGCTATGCTACATGGTTTAGGGTTTTCTGACGAAGATTTCTTAAGAAAACCAGCGGAGTTTTCGGGAGGATATCAGATAAGATTAAACCTTGCTAAACTTCTTCTCTCTGAGCCTAACCTGCTTTTACTTGATGAGCCCACAAACTATCTTGATATTGTATCGGTGCGCTGGTTAAAGCGCTTTCTTTTGGAGTGGGAACGAGAAGTAATTCTCATCACTCATGACAGAGAATTTATGGATAGTGTTTCCACTCACACGCTTGCCATTCACAGAGGGCGAGCAAAGAAGATCGAAGGGGGCACCTATAAACTATATGAAACCATTGCTGAGGAAGAAATAGTTTACGAAAAAACACGCCTTAATGACGAGAAGAAAAGAAAAGATATAGAGAAGTATATTGAAAGGTTCAGAGCAAAAGCGTCCAAGGCAAAATCAGTGCAATCTCGTGTCAAACTTCTCGACAAGATGGAAGTGGTTGACGAGCTTGGTGCTATTGAAGACCTGGATTTTGAATTTTCATCAGTGCCATTTCCCGGAAAATGGCTTTTGACCTGCGAAAACCTTTCGTTTTCGTACCCGAACAATACTGTTCCGACTATTCCCCCTATCACTTTCTCGGTCGGTAAGGAAGATCGTATAGGTATCATTGGTCCCAACGGTAAAGGTAAGACAACACTTCTTAATGTACTTGCCGGTGAATTACCATCCAGAGAAGAATCAATTACCTACAATGATAACACCCGCTTTGGATATTTCGGTCAGACGAATATTGACCGTCTTGATCATCGTAGAACAGTAGAAGAAGAGGTCGCTTCAGTTGACCCACAAAAAAGCAGAACTATTGTCAGAAGCATTTGCGGTGCCATGATGTTTGAAGGAGATCTGGCGCTTAAGAAAGTATCCGTGCTTTCAGGGGGTGAGCGAAGCAGGGTGATGCTGGGAAAGATTCTGGTAACCCCTACAAACCTGTTATTTCTTGATGAACCGACCAACCATCTTGACATGCAGTCCATTGACGCCCTGATGGATGCGATTGATTCTTTCCCGGGAGCGGTCATGTTTGTCACTCACAGTGAGATGATACTTCACAGAATTGCAAATCGCTTGATTGTGTTTGATAGAAACACGGTATCAGTTTTTGAAGGAACGTATCAGGACTTCCTTGAGAGAGTCGGTTGGGAAGAAGAAGAAAGGTAAAACACAATCTGTTCGCCGCTTTCGTCCGTCTCTACACTACCTTCAGAAATCAATTCTTTTAAGGCATCCAGTACTTCAATTTCAGAACCTTCAACCTGTATTCGCTCCTCATCTTCGTGAACTGCTATGAGATTGTTAAGATACAAGCCGTTCTCTGCTTCAGGATGAGACAGTGCGGTAATAATCTGTTTTTTTATATATATTGGGTCTTCCATTCGGGAAAAAGTAACCTTATAGTGGTATAAAAACAAGTACAATCATTTAAAATCATGAATTTACTAATTATATATATTCTTATTCTTTTCAGTTCAGCTCTGGCTGAGGCAGAGTCGCTTGAGGAGTGTAAGCTTAAAGCTCATGAGCTTCTACGTACTGAGGGCAGTGCCGGTACCTGGGATAATTTGCGAAACAACAAGGGTTCCCTTCGATATGAAACGAACGAACTTCTTTCCAGTGGACTTACCGTGCTTGACCCCGAAACCAGTATTACAATTACCTCAGAACCTAAAAAGTACATTCGGGAACATAAGGATGCAAACTATTGCAAAACTAAACTTGATGAGACTTCAAAGACCCCGATAGTGTTTTCAAACAAAAAATTTAAAACATCTGAAGAGTTAAACTCATGGATAGCTGACTTTTCTCAAGGTAAGGGCAAGGAGGGTCGGGAGTTATATAAAAAATGTGATAAAAGCTGTAGCCCGCAATACTCTTATCTGATTAATAAAGATGAAACTGAGGATTTAATGGTAAATGCAAGTGTCGTGTGCGGTCTTGCAAGAGATAAGGATGACAATACGTATCTCCTGAAATTATCCTGTAGTCCCAGGGCTGGGAATTAAAGGGCTCGGAACTAAAAAAGCAGGGGGAGATTAAATGTAGTCAAGCAGGCTTAATCTGCTTATTTGAGCTCCTGATGCCAGTAGTGCTTCAAGTGAGGTTTGCAGGTTGGAGAATCTGCTTGATACCTCAAAAATATCGATATCCTGAACACTGCTTCGGGACAGTTCGGTATTAAGTTTAAGGGTGTCCAGTATTTGATTAGTCTGTTCGAGTCTGTTTACTCGTGCACCGATGTTGCTTAATTCAGTTTCTATATTGTTCACTCGTGCACTTCTGATCATATCAATAGACTGCCTTATTGCCTGAGTTTGAAGTTCATATTCATCAGGCAGGTTCCATGGAAGGTGAGTCCCCATGGGGTCTGGGCTATCCGGGATAGCGTCTCCATCGGTATCAATCAAATCAGTGCGAACACCGGTAAGAGCACGACCAAGAAATTCTACCGCGTTTAACGCATTTAAAAAGACATCCTGTGCGGTAGAGGTGAATCGTATATTTTCAGTATCACTTATTTGAACATTTTTTGTTGAATTTTGTCCCGGTCCATTTTGAAGAACAAAATGTCCATTTGCTTCCGGGTACACTCCCGGTCCCGGGGTCGGATAGAACGTAGCATTTAACTGAAATGGTTCAACAGAATCATTTAAACCACCATAGATATAGTTACCTTGATATTTTGTATTAGCAAATGAGACAAGCTGATCTCTCAGTTGATATACTTCATCAGCCAATTGTCTGCGTACATCATGTGAGATGGTGCCATTGGCAGCTTGAGTAGCAAGTTCCTGAACTCGCATTAGAACTTCATTTGCATTTGATACCGCATTTTCCTGCATTTCAATATAATTTGTTGCAAGAGCGATTCTGCGCTGATGTTCTTCGATTCTTTGAGCCACTGATTGTAGATTAAGTACGGTAGCAGACCTTCCCGCATCATCACTTGGTCGTGCTATTTTCAGACCACTGCTGATTTGACGGCGAACCTCTTCAAGCTGGCTCTTGTTTTGATTAATTTGAGATATAAATGAACCTACGTATTGATTTGAGCTTACTCTTGTAGTTGTCATGCCAGCCTTATAATAAGTTTAAAAGTTCATTACTTAAATCATCGCCGATTCTGATAAGTTTCGCCGCACCCTGAAATGCTCTTTGAAACTGTATCAACTGGGCAAACTCTTCATCCAGGTTTACACCGGAGAGACTTTGCTGAATTTCTCTAACCTGATCTTCACGTGCCTGAAATATCTGAAGATCGCTATTTGCTCTTGTGGCTTTACCTCCCACATCTGAGACTGCAAGTGCGTACATACCATCAATTGTTGAGCTGGTGTTTAAAGAGCCAAGGGAATAGTTTATGAAGTTGCTTCTCTGATTTATAAGTGCGGTAATGTTTGATGAGTCTCCGCCTGCCCACGAAGTTGCTCCCGGAGCCGCATCCAGATCTCTTGCGGTAGCCAGTGATCTCTCATTTTGTACTGCGAAAGTTAAAGCACCGGCGAAATTTTGAACCTGATTAGTTGCCAGGAGTGTATTTAAATCACCCATGGTGGGTACTCCATCTCCGTCAGTGTCACCAAAACCGTTTCCTGCATTTGCGCCTCTGAATGAAAATAATCCAAAGGGTATGGGGTTGTTGCCGTTTAAATCAAAGGAAGACGGTTGATGCCCGGCAGTGCCCCCATCTTCATCAGGACCAAGATATTCAAGGTTAAAGCGAGTAAGTAAATCTCTTGCAATCAATTCAATATGTGTAGCAACTTCTACCAGAGAGCCATCGGTATCGAAGGTGCTCAGGTCTGTTGCGGATTGAGTACCTCTTAAATCCAGAAGTCCGGCAAGATATCCGTTACCACTTTTTAATATACCGGTAAGATCTCCATGAGCTCCACCTCCATAATCAAACACTATGTGTCCCAGTGATCTACCGTCAAGTCCGGGGGGATATCCTCCTCCCGGAGCAAAACTGGGAGCATATGTTACTTCAAGTTGATTACTGATTCCGCCATTAACCAGAGAAAAGCCTGAATCGAGATAAATAGTGAGTTTACCACTGGAGTCTTCTACTGTTTGAAAAGAAATAAGCTCACCCAGACGTTGTACTAATGAATCTCTCTGATCTCGCAGATCAAGTGCTTCCTGTGCGCCGGATACTTCAGCTCTGTTGATCTGATCATTTAACTCCGCAATTCCACCCGTAAGGCGATTCACTTCAGCTACAACAACTTGCAGTCTGTCATCAGCTTCTCTCTGAAGTCTGGAAATGGAATTGTATGTTTCGCTGATTGTAAAAGCCAGATCGCTTCCTCTTTGCAGTACCTGAGTTCTGAGCGATGTATCGGAGGGGTTTGTCTGTAGATCTTCAAGTGAGCTGAAAAAAGCGTTTAGTTGATAGTTGACGGTGCCCGGACCCCCCTCCAGAGTAAAAACGGATTCCGCCCGTCGGAGAAACTCGGATTTTATTTCTGCTTTCGCCCGCTCGCCGGATCTTGCCACCAGGTCATTATTAATAAAACTATCAGCCATTCTGATAATTCTGTTAACTTCAACTCCGGTACCCTTATGAGGGCTTGCTGAATTCATGCTTGCAGTTGCAACCATTTCAGCACGTTGTCTTGAGTAGCCTTGAGTATTTACGTTAGCTATGTTGTTACCAACAACTGATATTGCAGTCGATTGAGCATTTAATGCTCTTCTGCTGGTACTAAGTAACGAAGCTATACTCATAAGAGATTCCTTGGGGAAATAAAATTAGTTTCCTGAGTTATCTGTTACGCAAAAATCATGCTCAGAAAGAGACTTGCCATAGAAAAAATAAATCTAATGAAATAAACAACTTATCTATTAGACGAGAAGTCTGTATTTTTAGCTGTTTTATTTCCGGGAACAAGTTTCCTGATAGGGAGAGAGGATACAGGCAAATTCTGCCTGACCCATGGGAATGTTAAAATCTAATCTACCAGGGTAGGTTGTGTTCGCTCGGTGAGTATGGTTCGAACTTTTTTTCTAAGTACGTCGTCGATTTGACGTACTCCAAATCTGGCAGCTTCAATTTCCTTGACCATTTGTTCCATGTCGATCTGCTCATGAGTTATTTTTATGCCTTGTTCGGCAAGCCCCCAGAGGGTGCTGTCAATTCTCTGCTTAAGAATTTCACGAATAGCTTCCTGATCAAGTGGAGAAAACACAAAGATTTCATTTATTCGTCCAATAAGTTCAGTCCTGAAAACACCGGTACCTAAAATCGTTTCTTTAATTTCGAGTGGGTTTTTGTTACTCGCATCAGGTTCATCTGCAAGCAGGTTTGAGGTTAAGACGATAATTGTCTGTGTCATGTCAATACGCTGATTGGAAGACCCATCGACAATGTATCCTTCATCAAATACCGTTAAAAAAGCGTCCCATATTTTGGGGTCAGCCTTTTCGACTTCATCCAGAAGTACCACAGATCGGGGTTTTCTAAGAACGGCTCTGGTAAGCTGTCCCCCTTGTTCATATCCGACATATCCCGGAGGGGGACCATAAAATCTGTTTGCCTGATGCGCATCTGCAAACTGACCCATATCAAAACGAATCAGTGCATCAGATGAGCCATAGACGGCTTCTGCAAGGGCACGTGCAGCTTCAGTTTTACCAACACCGGTTGGACCAAGAAAGAGGACGACCGCATAAGGAGCCTGATCTTTTCCAACCCGAATATTTGCTTTTGCCAGACGAGCAATTTCCTTAAGTGCTTTCACCACATGGTTTTGTCCTATGATTATATCGAAGGCTGAAGAAGAGCCGCGTGAAATCTTTTTTTGAGGAACTTGTTTAGGTTTTTGCTGTGGGGCTTGAGTAGCACCGGCAGATGCCCCATCAAGTGAAAAAATAAGTGAAATGATAATTGAAAAAAGGAGAATAAAAAACTGCATTATTCCCAGTGAATCCTGAAATGCCTGTATGATGCCTCGTGCAAATACGCCGGTGTACCAGATTCCGAGAAACACGATTCCCGGAATAGCCATACGAACCTTCATTTTCCAGCCATCGCTTTCAAGAAATGATTGAACCAGATGTGTAATCAGTAAAGTAATGGCAAAGCCGGAAAGCGGATACTCACCAATCCACTGAGTACTCCCAAAGCGAAATATGAAAATACTTGCCAGATAAAGCAGCATGGCATACCAGAAAAGTGAGAATATTTTTTCCAGCAGTTCGTTTGAATTATATTGCTTTTTCATATAGGTGCTTCAGTCCGGGAACTTATGCAGCGTTTTGTTTGGATTCGTTCTTCATATGTAAGGTATAGTCCAGATATGCAAATGTTGCCTGGATATTATCTGAATTACTGTACACATAGGCAAGGAAAAAATCTGTTACAGTCGCTTTTCTTTCCGCAATTTCTTGCGCAACCTTTAAAACGAGGGGAGCCCTCAGTTTGTTTTCCTGCTCGAACGCCTCCCACCATTTCCGTGCATCACCCGTGGTATTGTTCCAGTCTAAATGTTCAACTTTGAGTTTATCCAGTGCCACCCATATTTCCTCTTCTGAGAAAGGATCAATATCTCCCGTAGTGGTATTATGTGAAGAGTTGTTTCCTGCTGAATTTGAAGTACCTTGTGTTTGAACCGGGACTGGTTCTTCTTTGTAGTTAATTGGTTCAGAGCGGAGTTTGATTTCTTTTGAGGGGTCATTGAATTCGTTTATCCGGTCTCGCATATCTGTGATTTTATAAAATGGGGTAAGGTGCCCTTGAAATACCGGGGTCTCGGGTAAAAAGAAAGTAGCCTGATTTCCCTGTGGACGACCAATTTCACCGGGAGTGAGCACTTGTCGTTGTTGTAGTTGTTCGTTTGAGCCCAGATTTCTGCTTGCAAAATTTTCAGTGATTTTTCGATTGTGTCCTTTTGAGGAGGTACGATAACGGATTGTCATGGTGCCTGATTCTTTTGAAGCCCATTCAGAGTCCATATAGTCAAGTGAGGGCATAAAAATTTTGGTGCTGAAGCCTGAAAGGACGGATTCCCAGTCCTCACCATAATTTCCTTTAATCTGTCCAATAGATTGAATTGCGGCTACGATACTTACGTTTCTTGATCGCAAAGTATTCAGTTTGACATGAATATCAGGCAGTCGACCGAGAGAACTCGCAAATTCGTCAATAACCAGACCAACCGGGCGGGGAAGAGTCTGTCCGGGGCATTCTTCGGCGTATTTTGTAAGATAGCGTAAAAGTTCAACCACAACGACGTTTGCAAGAGGACGAAGCATCTTTAATTCCGACTCCCGTAGCTCGATTACAAACAGGGTTGGGTCATTGATGATACTCTGAATGTCAATTTCATCATGAAAGGTGGTCGAACGGATAGCTAACAAGTCCCATGCCTGAAGTCTCATGCTGAGTTCTGACATAATGGTATCGGCGTTTTGAGATCCCGAACGGGCAAGTTCAACAAATGCTTTTGAAGTCCTTATTGCATCAGGATGTGCTTCAAGCCAGTCACAGAGATAGTGCATACCACGACTGATCAGTTCATGGATTCTTGGCATGGATAAAATCTCATTAGGGTCATGCATGAGTCCAACCATAATCGAATTTAAAACCTGTAGGGCGCTGTTTCTGAAGAATGGACTGTCCTGCTTTGAGGAAGGCTCATCAGTTGCCATGATAACCGAGTTAGCGATCAGTTTACAATCGGTATCAGTTTCAATTTTAGCAAGTATGTTCCAGCTCAAGCTTCTGAGAGTATCAAGCGGGTTAAAGAGCACCACTTTTTTTTCCGGGTTGTACTTTCGTGTCATGGCTGAAAGTTTGTGCCACATTTCCTGTTTTGAATCGATAACAATTGTAGATCTGCCACGACACAAGCAATCATTGTAAAGAATAGGAAGTACGAGTTTTGTGGTTTTACCACTACCGGTTTTTGCAATGATCAGGATATGACGATTTCTCTCACCACTTGGAATGATAAGTTCTCCTTCCTTGACTACTTGTCCGGTGCTGCCGACAAGATCGGAAACGGGAAGTATGGTATCGTACTGATCATTTTTCTTAAGCCAGCGTTTAATTTGTTGTGGTGTCGCAAAGTCGGATGACCCAAGTTCGTTTGTTGCGGAGCGTTTTGGACGAATCCATTTTCTGGGACCAAGAAGAAAACTTCCAAAACGGGAAACCCCGAACTCTTCAGGAAGACTTTTTAAAATTATAATGAGAAGGACAAGACACAATGACACGAATCCAAAAAGTTTGACTTGTTCCATTCCAAAGAGTGGTTTTTCTTCAAATGACTCTTTTCCATCGCTGGTACTGTCATGTACCTGAGAGTTTTTACTATAATAATTATCCTGTTGATTCAGTCGATTTTCGATTTCAACGAACTTTTGAGACTCTATAGATGTTTTATGGTGTCCCGTATCAAATAACTCCGGGGAGAAAAAATACAGTAGTGGAACTGCGATACAGCCCAGAAGCAGATACCTTTGAAGTACCCTGCGAGCCCCCTGACGACGAACCTGCCAGTAAAGAAGGGCGGTAAGCAGAAGAAGCCCCACAACAACCCCCACAGTCTCAGACGTAAAAGCCGCCAAATTTGCCCCCGCAAATCCGTCCAATTCACCCCCAGACAAATCTGAATGTCCACCAAAACTCATTCTAACGTAACCCTAAGTACCTGAAAACACAACAAATCGAGAGCCCAAAACCACTCTCAAACAACCCTTCACCATGTTATGCACAAAAATCAGTAAAACCAATCATTTTGCTTCATAAAAAACGTATCAGCCAACCCTTAAGACACCATAACAGTAGTAGAGAGTATATATTTGGAAGGTGGGTATTTTTTATGGCAGAACAATCATTGAATCAGCAGCAGTCCAGAAAAAGTCCTGTACAGGAAAACAGCGCTATCGGAGCCTTGGCAAGGTCTATATTATCCGGAGTAATCGAACCAGTAAAAAATAGTATAGCGCAAGTTAAGGTATTAAACGAAATAGCCAACAAATTGGATATTAATCGTACTCTATATAAATGCTACTCAGATTATATTGCACAACTACCCTTAAAAATATTCTCTGGCTTTTCCCTTGATACCCCTGTAGCAAAGCATATACAGACGAAAGCAAGAGACAACCTTATAGAAGCAGGGTTATTGGATAAAGATCAGTCAGTATAAGCAAAAGATGTCTAGTCTTTCCTGAAAAATACAAGCTCGCTCTATACACAACACCTGCAAATCTGCATGCTATAGAGCAGATCGTTTCTAGTACATTTCTGCACCTGAAAATATTATCTATCTTCAAATATTCAAGATTGTTATAGTGAAAAAGTCATTCATTTACATAGTTGTTTCATATGCTGAAAAATATTATTTTTTTCAATTTTTATTGTAGCTTTATTTTCAGAACAGTATTTGACTTGGGATAAGAGAAAGACCTTATCTGCAAAAAGTAATTCCTGTTATTCATTTCAATTTGTAAACAGAGAGGGTGTGCCTTTATCATTACTCGATGGTGATTTGAAGCTTTCATATCATCCTGTATACACTATGATAATTTACCCAATCAAAAGCATGCTTTGTTTACCATTGATGGTGATGGTAACAGGAGAACTCCTACAAAAAGCAATAATAATTCCGAGACTAAAAAGATCCTTTTTTCCGGCGGCTCTACCGCATTTGGTACAGGCGCGCCATCAGACCGAGACACCATCCCCAGTCATTTTCAAGGTAAAACAGAAGGATTTACGGTAATTAACCAGGCAGTTATCGGGCATCTTTTGGCTCAAGAGATGTTGAAATATTTAGTTAAGGGAGTTTCTTTGAATCCTCAGTTGGTAATATCTATTAGTGGATGGAATGATTTCAATCAAATATCACACAAAGTTACTCCCAAGGAGTATATTGGTTTAGGTGAGTGGTTTCAATTAGATCTGCAACTTCAAAGACTCAGGCAAATTGATAATGATTCAATTATCCTGAGAATTTCCTTTTTTTATTAAAAAAATTCTCTTTAGAGAACTCAGTGAGAGAATTAGTGTGATTTTTAGAAGTCAAGACCATGAAGAAAATACGACACTTCTTGATGAGGTGATAAGAGCATATATATCCTATGCCCTGAAATATAAAAAATTAGTACAATCTTGTGGTTCAGATTTTTTGATAGTTATCCAACCTGATGGTCATGTGATTGACGAGCGACTAAGAAAAGATTCCTGGCAAGGGCAAGAATATAAAATCTTTAGATTAGCTCTTGCAAAAGAACTTACGGCTCATGGAATTGATTATATAGATATAAATGATTTTAGAAGCAGGTTTAGGAAGGACATGTTTATGGATGCGATACATTTAGATTCAAGTGGTAATGAGCTTATAGCAGATATCATTCTTGAAAACCTTCCAGATGGAATGTGTGTGAGATAAAGAAAGATTGATCTGTTTTGACGAAAATTTCTTATATTTTTCTCCAAAAAGAATAAAGAGTGGCTGATAGGTCTAATGATTGGCGTTGGTGGTTAGTGTATTTATGGATTGCGGTTTCTACTTTAAGTATCAGATCTAAAATTTTACATATGACTTGTCTGGCTTGTATTTTTTATTTTCCCAGTATGATTATTGATGAATTTGGGAAGTATGATGCGATAGCAGATTTTTCAATCATGTATTATTTGTTTTTCAAGTTTTTGAATGTGATCTTGATCATTGAGCTTTTTATTATTTTTAATAGTAAAACTAAAGCTAATGAAGTATGATCTTTTGATAGATTGCTAGCTTGACAAGAAACTTTAACATCAGATAGCTTCATACTATCTTATCAGAGTAGAAAAGAAAATGAAAAAATCTTGCAGGCTGCCATGCTGTCCGTTGTAACTTCACTATACTATTCATCAGAGTACGTTCCGGAGTTCATTGAAAGATGCCTTGCGACTTTTGAAGACCTGGGAATCAAAGACGTAGAGTTTATTTTTGTAAACGATGGAGATACTGATGACTCTGTCGATCTCATCCGTCGGAACTATATAGATACCGATCAGGCAAAAATCAAACTTGTCGAACTAAGTAGAAACTTTGGACATCATAAAGCTTTAGTTACCGGTTTAAGATTCGCTGAAGGAGATCTGGTCTACATGATTGATGTAGATTTAGAAGAATCACCTGAAATGATAAAGAGCTTTTTTGAAGTAATGAATAAAGACAAATCTCTGGACGTTGTTTATGGAGTACAAAAAACAAGAAAAGGAAACTTGTTTGAGAGACTGAGCGGAAGAGCATTTTACAAACTTTTTGATATACTGGCAGATATACAATATCCACATGATACTACTTCTGCACGCTTGATGAGAAGAAGATATGTTGACGCAATCTTGCAATATCCTGAAAAAGAACTTGAATTATGGGGAGTATTTGTTTTAGCGGGGTTTAATCAGTTAGGAGTAGAGGTAATAAAAACCAGTAAAGGAAAAACCACCTATTCTTTGAAGAAAAAACTCAATATGGCGGTACAAACCATTACTTCTTTTAGTAACAAACCCCTGTTCTTGATATTTGTCACGGGTCTTATTATTTTTGGAATGTCATGTCTTGGTTTTGTTTATATAGTTATTCAGAAAGTAATTTATGGTGATGAAATTGCCGGATGGGCAAGTGTGGTAGGTTCTATCTGGCTTATTGGTGGCGTAATTATGTCAAGCATTGGGGTTGTGGGTATTTATCTGTCAAAGATTTTCCTGGAAGTTAAAAACAGACCACTGGTGCATATTAAGTCTGTATATCAGAGCAGTAAAAATAAAGAGTGAAAACAACCAATGAAAGATAAGGGAGACAGGGAGTACTACGATGAGAAATTTTCACTTTGTGATCCTGCGCAAAAAGTTGGCTGGAAAGATCACACTGCACAGTATGTCCGTTTCAAACAGTTTCTGCCGTTATTTGTAAATCATCAAACCTTTGGCATTAATGATCTGGGATGCGGGTTAGCTCATTTTTATGACTTTCTTGTAGAGCATGGTTACCGTGAGTTTATATATAAGGGGTATGATCGTGATCAACGAATGATTGAACATTGTGTAGCTGCTCAGGTGGGTAAGAAAAAAGAGCTTGTTCTGATACACAAAGCAGAAGAGATGGATATTGCAGATTTTACAATAGCAAGTGGAATATTTAATTTAAAATTTGAAATAGCGAAAGGTGATTGGGAATCATTTATCTTTGAAACAATAGAAACAATGAATAGAAAAAGCAGGTTGGGATTTGGTTTTAATATTTTGTCAAAATATTCTGACAAGGAATTTCAAAAAAATGAATTGTATTATGCTGATCCTTGTTTCTTCCTGGATCATTGTCTTAAGCATTACTCTAAAAATATTGATTTGAAGCATGGGTATGGTCAATATGATTTTACCATCCTAGTTTATAAAGGCTAAACAGTGCACTCAGGACTTTTTTACATTGTCTTTACTGTAGTATTGACTTCATATAGTCAGATAATATTGAAGTGGAGAATGCAGTTATATGGTCAGATGCCTGAAGAGCTGGTGACCAAGGTTTGGTTCTTTGTTTCGTTATTTAAGGATATGTATATATTGTCATCATTTTTTGCAGGTTTTTTGGCAAGTCTTACCTGGATGGCTGCACTTACGAAGTTTGAACTTTCTACTGCTTATCCATTCATGAGCTTTTCATTTTTACTGGTGCTTTTATTTAGTCATTTTTTGTTAAATGAGAGTTTAGGGATTTATAAAGTGAGCGGTATGATGCTTATCGTGTTGGGAATAATCTTGATTGCAAAAGAGTTATGAGTGAGAGGTCTTACGCTCAGAACTTCATATAGCTAATACATTTCCTGCCAGTGTTGAATATCAAATCCAGAATGCTGACAGTATGAACAAATTCACCATTGATTTGGGGATACTCTGGATACCCGGAGTAGTCGAAGTAATGTACTTTTATACCTGATTCCTGAAATAGTTCTTCTTTCATGTATGTTTTAGCCGCTGGTCCTGAATAATAATCCGTGCCACCCAGTTCTTTACAGATAGTAACCAATCGCTGGGTCCTTTCTTCATGAAGGTTAAATTCGCTGGATAATTTTATAAGAGTCTGAATTCCCAGGTAGGTATTTATTCTTGTAATAAAATGTAGATTTATTTCACTGAGATATTCAAAATTACAATCCCTGTATAATCCTTCTATGAACCCCCATGTTTCCTTAGAGCAGGCAGCTTTTTTATAAGCCTGTTTTAACTGTTCGAGATGTGACTTATTCCAGTTTTTATCTGAAACTTTTGTGTCTTTTATTTTTTGAAAATATTTTCCACTTACCTGGACAGGAATAGTAAGCCATCGTACTCCATGAACCGTTTTTATTTGATTTCTATTCCTCCAGTCTCTTTTTGTGTACTGCATATCATCGTATACCACAAACACATCGCACATATTGATAGAATCAAAATACCCTTTCCAGGGAATATAGTTAGATTGTGTAATAAGTACTTTTTTTCTCAATGTTGTGTGTCCGTCATTGTTGTAATAGAATAAGTGGATGTTTATTATAAATAAAATCTTACAATTTCCTCTACTATATACTACATTTCAGACTCTTGTTGAAAAAAACTTTTCCGGTAAAAATTTAATATCTAACTACATTCATCCAATCCCCGGATGTAGAATTCTTGATATTGGCTGTGGTCCGGCAACAATTACAAATGATCTACCTGAAGATGTTGAATATTTTGGAATTGATAATAACCCATTGTATATTAAACAGGCAGTAGAAAAGTACCCTCACCATTCCTTTCAGGTTGCAGATATTAATCATTTTTCACCTGATAGAGAAAATTATTTTGATAGAGTAATTGCAATAGGTGTTCTCCATCATCTTAATGATGGAGAGTGCGATAAATTGATTTCTCTTGCATACACCGCACTCAAGCCCGGCGGAGTTTTTATTACCTATGATGGTGTTTTTGTAGAAAATCAGAATCCTATTGCCCGCATGCTTTTACACATGGATAGAGGTAAGTTTGTAAGGACAAGGAATGAATATGTAAGTCTTATTGGTAAGTTTTTTGCTACAGTGAATGATACACTACGACACGATACACTTCGCTTACCTTACTCAGTTCTGATAACAACCTCGGTAAAATAAAAAGCTTTAGTCTATTTAAAAAATGCAATGATCTTTTTGCTTATTTCCAGAACCTCTGGATCAGTTAAGGCATTATATAAAGGAAGTCGTATTATTCTTTTTGAGGCATCTTCGCTTATAGGGAAATCTCCTTCTTGATAGCCTAAGGTTTTACCCATTGCAGATTTGTGTAAGGGGATATAGTGAAAAACACAGTTAACACCATGTTCTTCCAGGTATGAGATAAGAGAGTCCCTGATTTTTTCTGATTCTGCGAGTATATGGAATATATGTGCATTGTGTTCACAGGTATTGGGGATTACAGGTAATTTTAAATATCCTTGCTCTTCAAGAATCCCAAGCATTTGATAATATGTGTTCCAGATTCGCAGGCGTACTTTTTGTGCTTCTGATGCAAGCTCAAGCTTTGCATATAAATAAGCGGCTATCAATTCAGACAGCAGATAGCTGCTCCCAATATCAACCCAGGAATATTTATTAATTTCCCCCCTAAAATATTGAGTGCGATTCGTTCCTTTTTCTCTAATGATCTCTGCTCGTTCTATAAGATCAGAGCTGTTTAGTATGATAGCACCTCCTTCTCCACATGAAATGTTTTTGGTTTCGTGGAAACTAAAAGTGCCGATATGACCAATACCACCAAGAGATTGTTCCTTGTATTTTGAAAAAATAGCATGTGCGGCATCTTCGACGACGTAGGCATTATGTGTGTTGGCAATGGACATGATTTTATCCATTTCACATGAAACACCAGCGTAGTGTACAGGACAGATGACTTTTGTTTTTTGGGTGATCGCATCTTCTAACTGGTTCTCGTCCAGATTTAAGGTATCAGGACGGATATCAATGAATTTGATCTTTGCACCCCGTAATAGAAATGCGTTTGCAGTAGATGGAAAAGTAAAAGATGGGATAATCACTTCATCTTCTGTGTTGAGGTCAAGAAGGAGAGCGGCTAGCTCCAGTGCAGAAGTGCATGATGGAGTGAGTAATGCCTTCCCTGTGTCCAGGTTGGTTTCAAGCCAGGTTTCGCAGGCTTCTGAATAGAAACCATCACCTCGTAAATCTCCCCTTTCTATGGCTTGTATAATGTATGTGATCTCACTGCCCGTAATGAATGATTTATGAAATGGTATCAAAATATTTCTAGTGTTATTATAAATTTACAATCCTGTATAAGATATATCTTGAATTGTTAAATTCTTCTATATAATTTTCCGGTTTATTATTAAGTATCGGGATAGAATCGTTTTTATCTACTAATAAATAGTCGACGTGATATATATTTTTAATTGTATCTAAGGATGGTGTTTCCTGAAGATCAGGGTAAGATTCAAAAGTTTTGAATCTACCAATAAGGTATGCCGTCCAGGTCAGGGTGAATGTGTCACCTGGGAGTTCAGGAGGGTGTGACAGTATTGGTAAAATAAAACCATCTTGTTTAGTGAGTAAATAATGTAATAATCTTTCTCTCAGACGTTGATCATATAATCGATCTATATTTTCTGACATGTCCCATTCTTGAAGAAGAATATATCTATCAGTGACTGCATACACCAAATTAGGAAGCACCCTGATCGAAAACTGCTCTGGAACTGATTGAGAGAATGGCGCAGAATAAGGTAGTACTGCGATGACTGAGTCTGTTGGAGTGATTTTATTAATCACTAACAGGGTTTCACTAAGAACTGAAGTATCTTCGAGCGATTTACTTGTTTTTGCATGTATTGAAAAGAGCTTCAGTGGAACGGTCAATAAAATTAAAATGCAAATTCCTTTAATAAATTTTATAGAAATACCAAAACGCGTAACTAATAATTTTACAACAAAGACCCATAAGAATGATAGAAATAGAGGTTGTAAATAAAGGACTGGAAAGTGATAGGAAGCAAATACGGATGAAAGAGCTGGCTGAAGATTCATTAGAGGAATTTCTGCCAGTAGCAAAGAAGCAAGTAAAAATATGAGAGAAAAAAATTCTTTGGTGCGTGGAGCGAAATAAGAAAGAATTAAAAGCACCACTAGAAAGTATATACTTGTGAGAGGTAGATACCAATACTTTGAGAAACCAGATAACTGTGCAATCCCTTCCGTGCTACTGGAAAAAAGGAGATATAGTGCTGGAGCACTTGAGAGGAGTAATGTAAAAAAGAATATTCCAAGTTCATAAATGCCAGTAGTGATCTCTTTAGAGGAGCGAGTATGTATATAACTACGTATTCGAAAGAAGAATAGTGTTAAAGGGATTACTACGCTTAAAGAGCCCCAGGCGAAGAAATAGGTTAAAAACGAAAGACCTGCCAGGGTGGCACAAAGAACCAGGTTTCGGTATTTTTTTTGTTCAGTGTTTAGATATTTTAGTAGAAGATAAAGACAACACCCGACCAGGGGGTAGCTCATTTGTGTATAAATTCCTCTAAAAACTGGTGGCAGCGAATGTGTCCCATAAGGAGTGCTGACCACGGACCAGGCACTGAAAATATCAGCAGGAAAGAGATTCCAAAATGGAGAAAATACCCAAGGGAAGAAAAGAACTATAATTACTGAGATTGTAATTAAAAGCTGACTCGTAAAGAAAAGCGCAAAAAGAAAATAAAATGCAATATAAGAAAGGAATACTGAAACAATATCGAGTAACAATCCAAATTGAGTTAGTGATAAGTTAAGTGCTAAACCGACCTTACCTGTGATAAAGTCAAGTAAAACAGGAGGTCCTCCATTTGCGAAAGAAAATAAAGATGTGGTTTCCTTATAATATGCATAAAAAGGTTTTTTTGCGGCAGTATCATAAGCAAGCTTAAGGTAAGTGACCTCATCGATATCCGTAAACAATAAAGCTGCTTTTTCAGGAGAGGAAATATGTTGATATATAAAAGGGGAGTTTATTATCAGAGCGAATAGTAGTGCGTGTAGTAACAAATATGTACGCTTGATCATGTGTTACCGTGTTATCTCTCTCATATGAAGGGTCTCGCTAAAAGTATCTAGTATGAAACTGACTTTAAAACAATTATTTTTCTTTGTGGTAGCACTTTCGTGTATTGTGTTGGTGGACATTGTTTTTACAGGAAGTTTTGGAAAAAGTAGGTATGGTACCGTCGATTTTAAAGAATACTGGTCAGCTTTTCAGCTGCTTTGCTCAGGATTAAACCCTTATGACCCTTTTATAGTTCAGGAATTTCAAAAAACTCACTTTGGTAATGAAATTCCACTTATGATGTGGAATCCCCCCTGGCTATTTGTTTTTATGATTCCGGCTTTGGTTTTAGATTATGGAATATCTGTTTTTATCTGGATGATAATGCAGGTTTTGTTTTTTATGATGTCCCTGTTCATTGTCTTTTCAATATATCAAGATCATTTTAATTCCGAAAAGTTCAGTATGTATGTTTTACTTCCCTCACTTTTATTCAGTCCCGTGCTTAATTCTTTATATTTTGGTCAGATTGGTTGCCTCTTATTATTCGGAGCTTCTCTTGTTTTTTACGGGTTAGAAAGAAAACATACATTGTCATTTGTTTCTGGTGCATTGATTTTTTCAGTAAAACCGCATTTGTTCTTTATACTGGGAGTTGTGGTATTGTGGCATCTTATACGAGTAAAAGATATTCAGAAGATAACACTTTCTTTACTTGGTATGTTTAGTGTTATTGGACTATGTCATTTTCTTCATCCTGAACTCCTTTTGTGGTGGGGACAGTCTTTTTTGGGAAGAAATAATGAAATCGTCCCAGGTGTGTATCAGTGGGTGAGTGCAAATTTTGGCGGGGCTTTAAGAGAGTATGTTCACCCGGATTTTGTTTATCTGAATTTTCTTTTACCACTTTTTTTATCTATAGGTTTCTTATTTTATGTAATTAACAAGCGTTTTGAGGTTGATTGGAAAGTTTTATTTCCCCCATTGGTTCTTGTTTCTGTATATTTTGCACCATTTGGCTGGTTCTTTGATCAGAGTCTTTTACTATTTGCCTATGTAGCGATACTGATCAATGCATATCAGCTTAATTCCCGCATGATTTTTATAGCCCCCGTTTTTCTTCAGATACTTTCATACCTTTATATGTATTTATATCTGGAGTATCTGGCAGAAATGTTCTGGTATGCGCCACTTTTGTTTGGTTTATGGCTATTGTCATATTATATGCTTCGATTTAATAAGAGTAATCAACATGCACACTAAATTTATACAGATGGGTTTGTAAGAATATGAAAGAGATATTAATTCTTGGAGCAGGTAAAATTGGAGCATCAATAACAAAACTGCTTGCTCAGACAAGAGATTATAAAGTCACACTTGCCGATATTTCTAATGAATCTTTAGATCGAATTTCTGAGCTTCCAAATCTCTCGAAGGTGGTTTTTGATATAACTGATGATGCCTCATCTCTGGAAGCTCTTTGTAAGGGGAAGGATGCAGTTGTCTCTGCTCTATCGTTTCATCATAGTGTAAGAGTTGCTGAAGCTGCTGCAAAAAGCGGTTCAAGTTATTTTGATCTTACCGAAGATGTTGCTACGACAAAGAGAATTCAAATGATTGCCAGTCAGGCAAAGGAGAATCAGATTTTCATGCCACAGTGTGGACTGGCTCCCGGGTTTGTTGGAATTGTTGGTAATGATCTTGCGAAACGATTTGACTCTCTTGATACTCTCCTCATGAGAGTTGGTGCTTTACCTATGTATCCAACAAATATGCTGAAATATAATCTCACCTGGTCTACCGATGGGCTCATAAATGAATACTGTAATCCATGTGAAGCGATTAATGAAGGCGAGTTTGTTGAGGTTTTACCTCTTGAGGGGCTTGAACATTTTTCAGTTGATGGAGTGAGGTATGAGGCTTTTAATACTTCCGGTGGTTTAGGGACGCTTTGTGAAACCTGGAAAGGGAAAGCAAGAAACCTTAACTACAAAACAGTTCGTTACATGGGGCACCGTGACCTTGCGAATTTTTTACTTTTTGAGCTGAAATTTAATAAGCGACAAGAGCTTTTGAAGGATATTCTTGAAGCGGCAATTCCTGCTACGACTCAGGATGTGGTAATAGTTTTTTGTACTGCAACCGGTACAAAAGACGGCAGATATATTCAGATTACAGATGCTCGAAAGATTTATCATAATGATGTACACGGTGAGCCCTGGTCGGCAATTCAGATTACTACGGCAGCAGGAATCTGTGCGGTGCTTGATCTTCATATGGAGAAAAAATTACCTAAATCAGGTTTTGTGTCACAGGAGGAGGTCAGCTTGTCGGATTTTCTAAAAAACAGGTTTGGAAATTACTATGAAGTAAATATGAAGCACGGGAATGTTAAAGAAGTTGATGTATTTTTAGAAGAGAAATAGCCTATGTTATCTGCAAACACTATATCTGAAATTTTAAATACTTGTTCTCTATCAAAAAATAATCCCGGGACTTTAATCGGGTCTCAAGAGTATCAGGGTTCAAGTGAGTCCATTATTTCTTATTCACCTGTTGATGGCTCTGAGATTGCATCAGTAAGTGAGAGTACTTCTGAAGAAGTGCTTACTGCTATTGAAGCATCTAAAAAGGCATTTCTCTCCTGGAGAACAGTACCTGCCCCAAGAAGAGGTGAACTGGTTCGTTTGTATGGTGAATTACTTAGATCAAACAAGAAAAATTTAGCACGTTTGATTACTCTTGAAGTGGGGAAAATCCCTTCTGAAGCTGAAGGCGAAGTGCAGGAAATGATTGATATTTGTGATTTTGCCGTAGGTCTTAGTAGACAGTTATATGGGCTTACGATTGCATCAGAGCGCCCTCTGCACCGTCTTATGGAGCAGTGGCACCCCTTGGGATCCGTTGCGGTGATTTCTGCTTTTAACTTTCCTGTAGCGGTGTGGAGTTGGAATACTGCACTTGCGCTTGTGTGTGGTGACTCTGTTATATGGAAGCCCTCAGAAAAGGCTCCACTTTCTGCTTTATTCTGTCATAAGCTTCTTTGTCAGGTAATAGATTCATTTCAGGAAGCACCCTCGGGGCTTTCCTGTGTGGTGAATGGAGGGCGGGAAGTGGGTGAGTTACTCTCTTCTTCTCTCGATATTCCGCTGGTTTGTGCAACGGGCAGTGTTAAAACAGGAAAAGCAGTGGGAGCTATGGTGGCTTCCCGATTGGGAAGATCTCTTCTTGAACTTGGAGGTAATAATGCCATGATCGTTACTCCAAGTGCTGATCTTGAACTTGCAGTGCGTGCAATTACTTTTGCAGCAGCAGGTACTGCCGGTCAGCGATGTACGACTCTTCGTCGGCTGATCGTTCATACTTCTATTCAGGATGAACTCCTTGGCAGGTTGAAAAAAGTCTTTACGAGTTTGAAAGTAGGCTCGCCTTTTGAAGAAAGAGTTCTTATAGGACCTCTTATTGACCAGGCTGCAAAGGATTCATACGTACAAGCTTTAAAAATGGCTGAAGCCGAGGGAGGGTTTGTATATTGTGGTGGCGTGCTTGATTCGGGAGTTCCTCAAGGTGGGGCGTATGTAACACCTGCTCTTGTTGCAGTGAGTTCTTCCTCAAAGGTTTTACAGGAAGAAACATTTGCTCCTATCCTTTATTGTGTTTCATATTCTGATTTTAATGAAGCAATAAAGATTCATAATGAAGTACCTCAGGGTCTATCAAGCGCTATTTTTACTAATGATGTCAGAGAAGCAGAACTCTTTCTTTCTGCTGCGGGTAGTGATTGTGGTATAGCAAATGTAAATATTGGTACCAGTGGAGCTGAGATCGGAGGTGCCTTTGGTGGGGAGAAAGAAACAGGTGGAGGAAGGCAGTCCGGCTCCGATTCCTGGAAGAGTTACATGAGACGGGCTACCAATACAGTAAACTATTCAAAAGAACTTCCCCTTGCTCAGGGAGTGAATTTTGATTTGTAGCTCTGATATAAAAAATCTGAAGGGGGTGAAGTTACCCCCTTCAGGTCAACAACCTTATTATACGAATAGAGGTACGTGACTGAAAGTGCTTGTTGCAAATAAGCCCCGATCAGTCATTTTCAGATGTCCAATAACGGGTAATGCCATAAAGGACAGCATCATTAAAGGGTCATGTAATGTAGACCCAAGCTCTCGTACGGTTTTATGAAGATCCTCATATAGATCAGCGACCTTGTCTCCTGGGAGATCAGACATTAGTCCTGCGATCGGTAATGGAAGAATCTTTTTTTCTTCTCCATTCACAACAGAAAGACCACCTTGTGAGGCAATGATAAGGTTGATTGCAGCGGCAATATCCTCGTCATTTGCCCCAACAGCTACAATGTTATGACTGTCATGAGAGACGCTCGAAGCGATAGCTCCCTTAAGAAGCCCGAAGTTTTCACAAAACCCAATTGCGGGCTTTGCGTAGTGGTAGCGGTTTACTACCACAATCTTCAGCAGATTGTTTTCCGGACTGCTTACTGCGTATCCGTTAGAGATGATACCGTTTCTTACGATTCGACCGGTTATAAGCGCTCCATCGGTTACGCTGATGACACGAATCCTTGAAGAAGATTGTACAGGCTGTGCAAGTGCCTTACTTGAAATGATGGGACTGGCTGAGAAGTTATTTACAATCTCAGATCTTTGGTATGGAAGAGAACAGGAGTCGTCTCCGATATCAAATACTTTCTCCCCTCTCAAATAGCATTGTAACGTTCGCATGGTTGACAGAGCGTCTACCACAACGAAATCAGCAGACCCCCCCTCTTCTAAAAGACCAAGTGGGAGGTTGTAGTGTCTGATAGGGTTCAGACTGGCAGCTCGAAGTACTGAGATTGGATCATATCCATCATTGATAGCACCTGCTACCAGGAAATTAATATGCCCTTCTCTAAGTTCATGCGGATGCTTATCATCCGAACAGAACATCACACTATCTGGATGCGTCTGTAAGAGCGTATGGAGTGCCCCATAGTTTTTTGCAGCGCTACCTTCACGAATGATGATCTTCATCCCCGCATTAATTTTATCAAGCGCTTCTTCAAGAGTGAAGCATTCGTGATCTGTTGAGATCCCGGCTATTGCATACTGCCTGGCTTCTTCACCACGGAGCCCGGGTGCGTGACCGTCAATTGGCTTGTTATGCCTTTGTGCAGCCGCAATGAACGCCATAATTTCAGGATTTCTACTGAGTACCGCAGGATAATTCATTACCTCACTCAAGTATCCAATTTGATGCATCTGTAGTAATGCCTCTATTTCTCGAATGGTAATTTTTGCACCTGCGGTTTCAATACTTGCGTTAGTTGCAGGCACGCAGGAAGGCGCGCCCCAGCAAGTAATAAAAGGAGATCCCGCGAGTGAGTCGATCATGTAACGAACTCCCTCGATTCCAAGCACGTTGGCAATCTCGTGAGGGTCGCTCACCGTTGCCAGAGTTCCGTGGCGAATTGCCATCCGCCAGAACTCACGAGGAGTGAGTAAGGAACTCTCAATGTGAATGTGTGCATCCACAAGACCTGGCATGATTAGTGGAAAACCCTCTCCAGTGCCATCAAGTTCATCAATTTTTACTATTTGCCGTCCTTGAACTAAAACCTCTCCAAAGAATATGCGCCCGGCTTGCAGGTCGCATATTCTACCCGTAATCGTAAGCATTGTTACCTCTACTCTCTACTCTAAAAAAATGTGAAAAAACACTTGAGCGGAGAATAACACCAGTTTTTTACTTAGTAAATAGATACCTCGCTTTTTCAGGGTGTGGAGAGGTGGTACGGCGTACAGTTTTTGGATAGTTAACTACCTGATGTTCAAGGATTTTATATACTGTCTCAACCGTATCAGGTTCATTTATAAGAATGGCTATGTCTTCAGGGCTGTACTCTTTTTGTTTTTCGGTTTTAAGTCCTTTTAGCTTTCTCCTGATCGCAATAACTTTTTCTGCAGCTTTCTTTCCCGCTTCAACACCGGGTTGGTGATATGCATTTATATTTACATAAGAGGCGTAGCACGAAACGGCACGTTCAAACAGCGCTATGAGAGCGCCAAGAGAGTAGGGGCTGAGGGTATCAAGAGTAATTGTTATTGAGTCTCTGCCGTTTTCGAAAAGTGCTTCCCTTGTCCCAAGAAAGAAACCATTCAGATAATCACCCGAAGTGATACCATCTTCTGCAACTTCAGTGAAAGGACTGGTGCTTGAGGAGGTATAATCAGCAAGTACTTCTATAAAGGTTGCAAAAAAGTTTGGCACCCCTTCTCTGAGTTGTTGAATGTAGGCATGTTGATCGGTTGAACCTTTATTTCCGTACACTGAGATTCCCTGATGTACCACTCTTCCATCAAGGTCTTTTTCCTTACCAATAGATTCCATAATAAGTTGCTGGAGGTATTTACTGAAAAGACAAAGGCGATCTTTGTAGGGGAGTATGACCATGTCTTTTTTGCCGGCGCCTTCAGTGGCATAGTGCCACATGGCAGATAGAAGAAGGGCGGGGTTTTTAGTATATTCAGTATTTCTTGTTTCGGTATCCATATCTCGTGCCCCTAAAAGGAAGGCATCAATATCAATACCCTGAAGTGCTGCCGGCAGAAGTCCTACCGCAGAAAACAGTGAAGTCCTTCCTCCAACCCAGTCCCACATATAGAATTGTTTAAGCCAGGACTGCCTCTTTGAGTAGTCATCAAGTTTACTTCCTTCACAGGTAATAGCCACTGCATGCCTGGAAAATGAAAATCCTGCACTTTCGTACGCTGATTCAAATTCAATCATACCGTTCTTAGTTTCAACAGTTCCTCCTGATTTTGAGATAACGATACAGAGTGTGGTGTCGAGTTGATCTTTTAGAATTGATTTGATTCGCTCTATTCCATCAGGGTCGGTGTTGTCACAAAAATAGAGTGTCATCTGATCTGAGGTATTTCCCAAAGCATCAGCAACAAGCTGTGGACCAAGGGCAGAACCACCGATGCCTATAAGAAGGATGTTTTTAAAACCAGCAGTTCTCTCACCACAGATTTTATGCTGATGCACCGCTTCGGCAAATTCTTTAATTTCAATTATGGAACTATCAATCTCAGAAGCAATTTTGGGATTTGGAGCTATTGAAGGATTTCTTAACCAGTAATGACCAACCATTCTGCCTTCATCAGTGTTCGCGGTATTTCCAGATTCAATTTCAGAAATGGTAGAAAGGGCACGTGTAAATTTGGGGGTAAAATCCTGTAAAAATGAATCAGAAAATCTCATTCGACTAATGTCGATTTTTAATCCGCTAAGATTACCAATATAGAGAGATTCCTTGTATTTATTCCAAAGTGAATTAGTCATAGCTTTTATGTAAATTAATGCTTTTTATTTGATTTTGAATTGATGCTAGCATATAGACGTCCAACAACAAACAAACTATTTCTTGAGCAGTTCTAACGCACTAAAAAAACAGAGGTAAGCATTATGATACGAGTTATTAAGAGTTTCGGCATTACCTTATGTTTGATTTTTTGTGGTATTACTTATCTTAGTGCTCAACAGGCTATAGTAGATCAGCTAAAAGAGGAGTTAAAGAAGAAAGGTCTGCACAGTTACTCCGTCTCGGCTTCAGGTATTAACGGGAACTTGTTAATAGTCGGAAGCGTATCTTCTCAGGCACAGAAAGATATTATAATTGAAACTGCGCAAAATATTCCCGGGGTAACTTCGCTTAAGGAGGAAATATTTGTAGACACCAGTTATGGAGCCTCGGTGTACTCAGATGAAGAGGTTAGAAATAATATACAGGAAGCGCTAGCACAGTCTTCTCTTAAGGCACCCGGTCTTAGCGTTAAAGAGGGGAATGTTGTTTTAAGTGGAGACTTTTCTTCTTTCAGAACGGTGGATGAGATCAGTGCCATTATCCTTTCTACGGAAGGAGTGCAGGGATTTTCTACGAATGTGACCGTTAACGGAAAAGATTACATGGAAGGCTTTGGCGGTAAGCGTAAAGAAAGTGAAGTGGCTACGAAAAAGCAGAGATGTCATGGGAAAAAGCATGGTAAGAAGATGGATAAAGCTCAGGGTAAAGAGAAAAAATCATGTTGTATGGAGAAGAGTGGAGAGAAGTAGTCTGTACATCTCAAGGAGTTGATCAGTAACATAATCAACTTGAAATCTGGACTTCAGGAGCTCATGTGCTTTCTCCGCTCCCAGTCTGGCTTGTTCTTTATCTGAGATTACAAGGTCAATCCTCTCAGAAAGTGATTCAGGAGAAGAGGGAGGATATAGGTATCCTGTTTGACCCTCGGTAATAAGTTCTGGAATACCTCCTACCCTGGATGCGAGTAGCACAAGTTTATATTTCGCCGCTTCAAGAATTGAAACTGGTGTTGCTTCTGAGAGTGAGCTCAGGATAAATCCATTACTGTATGAAAGTAGCGTTTCTACATCATCTCGAAACCCAAGGAAGTGCACGTTAGAAGAGATGCCAAGTTTCTTTGCTTCTTCTTTTAATGAATGTTCCAGCTCACCACCACCGGCTATGAGAAGATGCTGGGGATGACTCAAGCGAGATTTTGCACCTGCAAATCCTTTTAATAAAGTACTTTGATCTTTTACCGGACGAAGGTTGGCAACATGGACCCATATCCAGTCTGAAGACTGGATTGAGCTGATACCCAGATAATTTCCCAGTTCTGATTTATTTTCTGTTTGATTATCGAAATTAAAAGGATTTCCAAGGATGGAAATCTTCTTTTCGCTCATCCCGTGGGAGACAAGCGCAGATTTACTGAACTCTGATACTGAGATCATTCTACTGGTAAGTAAAGAGGTAATTTTTGTTTTTAGTGAGAGAAATCTTTTTTTATCACTATGATGAACATCGCCATGCTCGGTTCCCACGTGAGGGATGCCACAAATAAAAGAAGCAATGGAAGCATAGAAATTTGAATCAAGGAGGTGAGAGTGCAGGATGTCAATCTTGTATTCTCTGATAAGATCGCATAAATGTTTTATACATTTCAGTTTGGAGATATTTCCAGAAATGATTCGTCGTGTAACCCCATGTTCATCAAGCTTTTTTGTCAGCCAGCCTTCACGAAATGTTACCGCAATGCAGGTATGTCCTCTTTTTCTTACTTCAAGTAGAGTCCTTAAAAAAGATTGTTCAGCCCCCCCCGGTCCACCTGTTTCTATGAGATATAGTATGTTCATTATACTCTGGAAAAATAGTTTCTGAATTCAGTAATAAACGGTTTGGGGTCAGAGAGTCTGAGTATTTCGCCCCGTACCCCTCTTTTAAACAAGTAAAAATCATTGTTTATTATTCGTTTTATAAGGGCAATAAATCCTTCTTCCTTGTATCGGATAATCATATGGTCAAGAGTGCCAAGTTCCCACCTGAGCAGAGTATTTGTGTTCCTCTCAGGAGAACAGTATTCTGAATCAAGAAGAGATCGGGGAAAATCATATCCTGCATCAATTGCAAGTTGCAGTGACCCCCAGAACCTGGGATTTATTTCCATAAGATATGGTTTTCCCTCAGGAGTGATCTTAAATTCAGTCATCGCTACTCCTTCCCAGGAGTATTCATTGAGCAGCAAATGGACTGATTTCAAAAGGTCTTCAGGAGGAGTGATTGCTTGAGACAGCACACTCACTCCGCCCTCAGGAGGTTTTTCAAGAACTCTTCTGTGGGCAAAATCAAGAATTGAACGATTATTTTTATATAAACAAAATATGCCTGTACCTGAACCGGGTATTAATTCCTGTGCAAGATAAGACAGGGGAAAGGAGGGTAATCCGGAAACAAATCTTGAAAAATCAGAATCTGAATTAATTACTTTTCTTGGAGGAGATTGTAGTCCGCCCCGGGATGAGGTTTGAACACTGCTTCTTGGCTTAAGCATAAAAGGGTAAGTAAGTTCATTTTTTAGTGATTCCGGTATGTTTGTATCTTCAGGTGAAGAAAAGATAAGAGGTATTGTTTTAGGAACCCTAAGTCCAACTTTTTTTGCGGTTTCAATAAGATGATATTTATCCTGAACGAGATGAAGTATTGAACGGGAAATGACGGGATATTCAACCAGAGCTTTTAGTTGTTCTTCATGTTCGCCCAGGCTTTCAACGGTAGCATCGGTCATTGGAAGAATAGTGGTAATTGACTGTGAAGAAACAATTTCCAAAAGCCAGCTCAGGAAGGCTTTGGAATCGAAGCGAATATCCGGAGAGTGAAAAAAAGCTTTTGAGTATTTACTGGAAGATGCAATTGATCTCTTGTGATGTGATGCCGTAAAACAGGTATAACCCGCAGCCCCGAGGCTTCTCACTGTGGCGAGTGCTGCTCTGGTTTCTGCATCCAGGATTAAGATTGTTTTTTTTGTAGTACTCATGGAGATGTTTAAGGTAAGCTTCTGGTGATATATCTCCCGATTAATTTCGATACCGGAAGCGGCATGTATTTCCACATGGTAACGAGAACAGACATACTTTCATTTTGAGAGCTTATTTCAGGAATATCACCCTCCGAAACATAATAGTACCAGTGAAGTTGATCAGGAGTTGCTCCCCATTGCTCCTTAAACTTGAATGTCCCTGAATCTTTTGAAGACCTGCCAAAATCGATACATAAATATCCATCCATGATCGCATGCTTCATAATCTCCCAGTACAATAACATATTCGGGGCTATTTTCTTGTATTTTTTGAGAGAAGATGCCCAGAGAACTTCAAGTGTCTGAGAAGTTCCAATGGTGATACCGGCAGCGACTGCCTGGTTGTTATGATACACTATAGTCAGTCTGCTTTCTTTTCCAAAACTGGACAGTGTTTCGGAAAACAGTTCTTTTGGATATACCGGAATACCCAGATCTCGCATGTTAGTGGAATAAACATGATAGAAATGATTTATCATTTGAGGATTTACTCTGTGCCCTTGCTCGGAAATGGTACTGCATCCTTCTTTGGTAGGTTTTCGAATCTGGCTTCTCAATTTGGGAGGAAAGGAAGAAAAGAGAGATTCCGGGTCTTGTGCAAGAATCCTGCTCATTGCCACTTTATGAGTGCGTTCCTTCAGGATATCAAGAGATGAGAAAGAGTCCAGACGAAGTCTTGATCTCAGCTCGAAATATTTTACAGTACGTTCTTGTGATAATGAAATAAGTTTTTCCAGAAATAACGTAAGAACTTTATTCTTGTCTTTTACCTCATGTGAAAAAAGAGCACCTCCTCCGTTAAGGTATGGTACGGAAATTAGTGCAGAGCCAAAAAGCAGACTTTTAACATGAAAAACCGGAAAAATTCCAATGATGTTGTGTTCTTCATTTTCGGCTATCAGATACAGTGGTTCGTGTTTGAATACATTTTTTATAATATCTTTCCAGCGCCAGTCATAAGAATGATTCTTTTCTTTGGAATCTTTAAAACACCGTTGCCAGTTTGTCTGATCACTTTCTTTTGCGAGTCGAATAGAGTACATAAGGAGCAGTATTGAATAATTTAATATTTCTGAAAAGAGGCACTATAGCCCTAAATGTCTTTACGGAATAGAATAAATAATAGTTTAGAAAAACTTTACTTAAATGATCGGATACGTTCTGTAAAGAAGAATTACTGTCCCGGGAGAATTGATCTTTCCTCCAATGATTACCTGGGGCTTGCATCAGACATACGACTTCGCAGTCATTTTCATCAGCAGGAGCGACTTGGTGCATCTGCCTCTCGGGTTTTATGTCCGCCTTTACATATACATGCAGAGTTGGAATCCGAGCTTGCTCAATGTACTGATATGGAGTCAGCTCTTCTTTTTGGTTCTGGCTATCTTGCAAACATTGGGACACTTTCTTCATTGATTGATAGAAAGGATATTGTTCTAAGCGATAAATACATTCATGCAAGTCTTCTTGATGGTATCAGACTTTCAATGGGAAGACACCTCAGAGTAAATCATAATGACCTTGATCATTATGAAAGTCGATTAAAAGAAGCAACGTCCGGCAGAAAGGCAGGTGAAGAAATATTTATTGTTACGGAATCTGTTTTCAGTATGGATGGTGATATTGCACCAATTAAGGAAATATATCTACTTGCAAAACGCTACGATGCAACTTTAATTATTGACGAAGCGCATGCGATTGGAGTGTTTGGTGTTTCGGGTGGGGGAGTATTTTCATCTTCCGGTTTAAGCTCTGAAGGGGTAGTGCTGCTTGGTACTTTGAGTAAATCCCTTGCTTCATATGGTGGGTTTGTTTCATCCACTCAGGAGATTATTCAGTATCTCATCAGTACCGCACGTTCTTTTTTATTTTCTACAGCGCTTCCAAATATAGTTGTGGAACCAGCCCTTACAGCGCTCAGGCTTATCAAGGAACATCCTGACTGGGGAAAAGAGGTACTGGAAAAATCACAAATATTTATCAAGAAATTACAAGAGCAGGGAGTTTCTGTAAGTAATAATGGTACTCACATTGTTCCGGTATTTACGGGTGACGAGAAACGAACTATCAGGATACAGAAACTCCTTGCAGAAAAAGGAATTCTCATTTCCGGAATACGCCCCCCAACTGTGCCACAAGGTACTTCGCGCTTACGATGTTCCTTAAGTCGTACGCATAGTGTGGAAGATATTATATATGCTGCTGATGAGGTTGTTTCTGTGAATAATACTTTAAGCTGGAATAGGTGATATGAAATATTTTTTTATAATACTATTTTTTCTCTTTGTCTCAACACTAATGAGTGTGTCTGCTGAGGAAGCTCCTTCCGGTTCTGGAGAGTTTCGTTTTTTACCTAATAAGGATTTATTTTCTCCATTGGTTGCAGACCCAAGGGAGGCGCAATTTTCCGCGCGGGTTGAAAGATATAACAAAGAACTTAACGGTGAGCCTAATAGTTTTGATGCCTGTGTTGTTTCATTTGGTGATTATCTTCCCGTTTTTGAATATGAGTTTGAGAAAGGAGATACCTTCCAGTTTTCAGTCGATGGAGTGATGTATGCTCTTTTTAATCTTGATACTCCCTCGTGGGATCTCATTAATACTGATTATATGTTTGGTTTTAACGGCTCGTATCGTTTCAGTGAAAACTGGACAACTCGACTACGACTCTTTCATGTAAGTTCTCACCTTGGTGATGAGTTCGTCCTTGATAATCCTGATATAGAAAGAAAAAATTCCAGTTATGAAGATCTGGAATTCATGCTTGCATACTCACCCGGGCACTGGAGACTGTACGGAGGAGGAGCGTATGTGGTGAGAAGTAACAGTTTGATAAATCTTGACCCTTGGAGAGCCCGGATTGGTGTTGAATACCGCTATCCTTTGGGAACTCCTGATATGGACTTACTGTTTGCCGTTCACCTTGACGCAAAAGAACGTACAAACTGGCGAATCGCCCGTTCATTAATGGCAGGACTTGTTTTTCTTAAATCAGATGCCCGTGAAGTACGGTTTATGACGAATTATTATCGTGGTAGTTCGGTACAAGGTCAGTTCTTTGAAGAGACTTTGGAGTATTTTGGGTTTGGGTTTTATTTTATAGTGTGATGGGGTGGAAATCAGAAGTAGCATGCCTTGCTTGGGATTTTTTCTTGCATCGGACGTTCGCCGCTGTCGGCGAAAAAATCCCAGCCGAGGCATGCTACTTCTGATTCTATTTTTTTTTGTTATTTTTGGGATTTTTGCGTTAGTAACTTCAAAAATAATCTTACATCCCTCATACTGCTTGAGAATGGGATTGTGTATCATTTGATACATATGTGATACGATTATCTTCATTAATGTATGACCGCAAAAATTTTCAGATGGTACAACCCTAAGTGGGGAAATGAGGGCTTGTGATTAAGGGAGGAAGTTAGACCAATGAGCGAGATAATCAAAACCGAGGACTATCGCCAATGGCTTGTCTCAATCAAGGAGAAGATTCAGTCTTCTCAGATCAAAGCTGCATTGGCAGTCAATCAGGAACTCCTGAATCTGTATTGGTTTCTTGGTGAACAGATCATCGAAAAGCAGAAAAACTCCAAATGGGGAGATGGCTTTCTCAAACAGATGAGCCAGGATTTGCTCAAGGAATTTCCTGAAATTAAAGGATTTTCACGCCGTAATCTGTTTTATATGCGTAAATGGGTGCTTTTTTGGAAAGGAACCAATGCAGAAGTGCAACAGCTTGCTGCACACCAATCGGTAATTGTGCAACAAGTTGCTGCACAATTACCGGAAGATAGAAAACAACTTGTTTCCCAAATTCCTTGGGGACACAATCTTGTGTTACTGGATAAACTCGATACCCCCACAGACGCCCTGTTTTACGTCCGGAAAACCATTGAAAACAACTGGTCACGTGCAGTTCTGACGCATCAGATCGATTCAAAACTTCACCTCCGGCAGGGAAAGGCGATCGACAATTTTGCTGTAACTTTACCCAAACCGGAGGGTGATCTTGCAAAACAAATCCTGAAAGACCCGTATAACTTCGATTTCCTTACAATTACCGAGCGCCACAATGAACAGGAGCTCGAAAATGCCCTGATCGACCACTTGACCAAGTTCCTGCTTGAATTTGGTGCAGGCTTTGCCTTTGTCGGTCGGCAGTACAAGATCGCCGTCGATGGAGACGAATACAGTATCGATCTTCTGTTCTACCATGTCCGTTTGCATTGCTATATTGTTGTCGATTTGAAGGTTGTCAAATTCAAGCCTGAATTTGCAGGTAAGCTCAATTTCTACATCTCCGCCATAGACAGCCAGGTTCGTTCCGAAACGGACGAACCCACGCTTGGCATTCTCATCTGTAAAAGCAAGAGCGACATCAAGGTTGAATACGCACTCCGTGATCTGAATAAGCCGATTGGTGTGAGCGAATATCAGATTACCACTCACTTACCAGATCAATTCCGATCATCACTGCCAAGTATTGAACAGATTGAAGCAGAATTGGAAGGATTGGAGGACGAGTAATACTTATCCCGTTGGTTTCGGTATATTTAGCTATGAGGGTAAGGATTCTGATACTGTACAAGATGATGGGGTGGGAAAGTGGAAATCAGAAGTAGGATGCCTCGGCTGGGATTTTTTCTTGCATCGGACGTTCGCCGCTGTCGGCGAAAAAATCCCAGCCGAGGCATCCTACTTCTGATTCTATTTTTTATTATTACTTTTTGGATTTTTGCATAATTAGCTTATAGAATGAACTTATGAAACTCGACGAAGAAAGTGAATTTGATACAAGTCTTTTGAAAAGTAGTCTTGCCATTGTAATAATTAAAGTAACCCGCCAATGAAATATTATTTTACTCTCTTCTTACTAATTATTATTTTTTCTTTTTCAGTCCAGGCAGAAACTATCTGGGTTAAGTATCGAAATACCCCCATTGATACCCCCAAGGGAGATTTTGAGGAGTTAAAAATAAAACATTCTTCCTTCGTAAAAAGAATACTCTTTGATGAACAAAATTCTTATCTTCTCGTTAAATTAAGTGATACTTTCTATCACTATTGCGGGATTTCTAAATCAGAAGTTCAAAAGTGGCAATCAGCTCAGTCCTTGGGAAAATATTATAATACTTCTATTAAAGGGAAATATGATTGTCGTTTGTTTTCTGTTCCACGGTATCCTTAAGAGTTTATCTCTAAATTAAGAATCTGACCTTGCTTTAAGAAATTCTTGAATCACGATTTGAAATAGAGTAAGCAAATACGGATAGGAAGAGTGAGAATGAAATTATAGGGATAGTTGATCATGAACTTCAATGAGCTAATTAAAAAATTACATTATCATCAAAAATTATGTCTCTTGATTGGGCTAGTTGTAATTACTTTTTTATTACTCTTCCCGCCTCACGTAGCAAAAACAACTCTTTGCGATAGGGGTAAGAAAGGAGGGTTCAGTCCAGTACTTGAAGTGCCAATTGGCTATTTTTTTATATTTCAACCACCAGATAGAGAGGAGATTAGTGATATAGTTGGAAAATCTATTTACTCCGGTTATGACTACAGTAGGGTATCCACATCGGGAATAGATATAACGAGATTGTATCTCCAGATATCGGTGATTTTAGTTTTTGTTATTATTTCTTTTGCTATTGTAACTGTGAGAAAAGAAGAATATGAACAAAAAGAAAAGTAAAAATAGCGTTATAGAAGTACCAAACGCTCAATAAGAGTAAGGAGATTGTACATGTTATCGTTGCACTTCTAAGACTTTTTCGCCTGTAAATATTCCAGAACTTAGGGTTTCAATAATAAGTGGAACGAGTGGTTGGAGATCAATAATTGAATTACTCTTTGCTGCGAGTATTATAAGACCAATATTATATTTTAAGAGATTTAGTTGCGACGGGATGTTTTTATCAACCGTTACCAAGAAATCAAATTCATGTTGAGCTCGATCTAATAAAGTTCCGTTCTTTAGTGTATGCCATCCTAACTGCCTGACGGTCTGAACTTCATGATCTGGAATAAGCTGAGACAGCTTTTTCGGAACGCATTCATCAAGCAAAATCTTCATGCAGCTTCTTTTTTATCGTCTACATCGAGATCTAACTGGTCGAGTAAGGCAAGAACTGTACTTTTTTCAACTCCGGGGAAATCATCAAGGAAGTCGTTAATTGATAAGCCACTCTTTATGTAGTCCAACAGGTTCTGAACCGGCACCCTTGTTCCGGCAAATACAGGAATTCCAGATAACACTTCAGGGTCTTTGGTGACTAGTCTTGACATAGGTATCATTTTACCATTAGTCAATGAGTATAACAACTCAATTGTAAATCAAACGACATGAAAATTTACCCGAAAAAATTAAATTATGGCGGGACTTTTGGGATTTTTACTCCATCAACTCCTGTTTATAGTTGGGCTGTGGAGAGGTATGAACATGCTTTGAAGGTAATTACTGATCTTGGATTTTCTGTTAAGGAAGGGAGTTTAACAGCATCCAGGAAGTCAGAAGGATATCGTAGTGGGTCTCCCGAAGAGAGAGCTTCCGAACTTATGGGACTGATTTGTGATCCTGAGGTTGATATTTGTATGTCAAGTATTGGCGGGTTTAATACGGCATCAATGATTCCGTTTTTAGACTTTGAAAGGATTAAAAAAGAGCGAAAAATTATTTGTGGTTATAGTGATCTTACCTCACTCCACCTTGCAGTACGACATTACTCGAATCTTGTTACTTTTTATGGACCTGCCATAGTTCCTACATTTGGAGAGTATCCTGTGATACTACCCGAGACTTTTCAGTCTTTTGTTGATATGCTTATAAACGAGACTGTTTATCCCTACACCTTAACTCAGCCAAAGAAGTGGAGTAACCACCGTCGTGAGTGGTGTAATGAAGAATGGAAAACGGGAGAAAGAAAATATTCTGAAGCTGATAAATGGAAGATACTGAGAAGCGGTATTGGGAGAGGTGAAAGTCTGGTTTGTAATTTGGATACACTGTGCTCAAACGCCGGAGTAGATTATTTCCCTACAACTGAACAGGTGGTTTTGTTCCTGGAACAAGAAACGACATCACTCGCCATTGAAGAGAGACAAATGAATCAACTTAAACTGATTGGTGCTCTCGATAATTTATCTGGACTCGTTATAAGCAAAGCCGAAGATTTAAAAGATAGAGGACAAGTGTATCGGCATGAAGAACTGATCATGGACTTTTTGCCGAGCCATACCTCGTACCCTGTAATATATAACTTTGACTGCGGACATACTCATCCCATGATAACCATGCCGATAGGAGTTGATGTAGAACTGTCAGCTTTAACAGAGCCTCAGGTTTCACTTCTGGATAACCCTGTTCGGTTGCAATAGATTTTTTCTCCTTTACAAACCTGCTAATAACGCGATATTGTAACTCGAATATCCATGGAAAATGCGAGTTATGATTCCGCGAACACTTAACTTACTTAAATTATTAAATAAAAAATCCTCCGCTTTATTGCTTGGAGCAAGGGGGGTTGGTAAAACCAAATTATCTCAAGCTTGGTTAAAAGAACAAAAGTTCTCGCTTTCTTATAATCTACTGAATAGTTCAGACTTTAGAAGGCTTCTGGATAATCCAGCTATTTTGAAAAACGAAGTAGAAACAGAATTATTGCAGATACCAAATAAGAAAGAAAACATAGTAACCGTATTTATAGATGAAGTTCAAAAAATACCAGAGCTTTTGGACATTTGTCATTGGCTCATTGAAGATCATAAAGGTTCAGTAAGATTTTTATTAACTGGTTCAAGTGCGAGAAAACTTAAAACAAAAGGTGCGAATCTATTAGCTGGAAGAGCATTTAATTTGCGTTTACATCCTCTAACACTAGAGGAGTTGACAGAAAATAAACAAAAAATTGATCTACTGACAATTTTAAAACTTGGGACTATCCCGGGAATTATCTATGAAGAAAATCCTGTTATGGCACTACGCGCATATGTTGATACGTATTTAAAAGAGGAGATTCAACAGGAAGCCCTTGTCCGAAAATTAGAGAAATTTTTCAGATTTCTTGATCTGGCAGCGCAATTAAATGGAGAGACAATCAATTTTAAAAAATTTGCCAGACAACTTGCAATTTCAGATAAAACCGCATCTGACTATTTTCAAATCCTGGTTGATACCATGTTAGTTATACAACTGCCTGGTTGGGATCGTTCTATAAAAAAACAAATTATTAAAAGCCCGAAATTTTATTTTTTCGATTGTGGAGTATTAAATGCAGCTTCCGGAGAACTTAATATCAGCTTGAATAAAGGGAGTTCAAGATATGGCAGGCTTTTTGAAACTCTTATAATTAATGAATTTTACCGTTTAAATAATTATGATCAGTTGGATTTTTCATTTCATTATTACTCTAATGGTCAATCGGAAGTAGATTTAATACTGACCAGAGGCAAAGGGGAGCCTATCGCTATAGAAATAAAATCCAACAACAAAGTTTTTAAAGAAGATTTATCTGGATTGGAGGTTTTTAGCACTGAATATCCAAAGTTGAAATTGTACTGTGTTTCGACCGTAGATAAAAAACAAACTATAACACTAAATAATCAAAAGAAGGTATTAGTGTTGCCTTATTTAGAAAGTGCTGGATTTATTCTAAGGAGGGGCTGATACTGTAAGCTTATTGTGTCAGGCGTGTTTTTGAAAAACGGCAGTAGTATCCGTTTTTTCTAAATGCCATGATGAGGGGGCGGATTCCTAGGGTTGTTATGTTTAAGAGGTGGAAGAGGAATCGGATAAATAGTTGTCGTATTTTTGCAGTGCTTCCGTCTTTATTGCAAATTACTATTCCAAACATCTTTTGAGCAGGGCTGCCGTCGTAGAGGACAGAGAAAAAGAGAAGTGCGATTATCCATAAGGAAAGAGTGGTGACACCAAAATTAATGGCAGGTGAGATCAGGGTGTTCAGATTGTCGGGGATCGTTTTTGAGCTGATAATTTCTTGAAATAATGGGTTCTTGTAATAAAAATATCCGCCGGTAGCCGAAATAAGTAGCAGCATATCTGTAAAAGTAGCCAGGAATACTTTCAGGAAAGATGGAGAGGGGAGATCGACCTCTCTTTCTGCCATTTCTGAACTTTCAAATTCCTCAAAATCAAATTCATAATCGTTGGTTGTATCATGTTCTTCTGAAATATCCTTCAGTGCATGCTTTTCCAATTCCCGAAATTCTTTTTCCAATTCACTTCGATCAAGAGTCTTGGTCTCGGAAAAAGTTGATTTTATGTCATGTTTTGTATGCTCTGAGGATAGTTCTGAGTCCAGGAGCTCAAAAAGAGTGGTGACTTCCTTTTCATCCACCTTGATTTTTAACTGATTACCAAAAACATCGAATTCAGTGGTGTGCTCCAGTTCTTTTTCCAGATAATGATATATCGCCATGATTTCCAGATGCCGGGGATGAGTTTGTTTTCCTTTTGAAAGTTGCTGCTCCCAAAAAAAAACTCTATCCGATAATTCCCGAAGGAGCTCTGCCGTTTCTGGAATAATTTCAGCACTATCGTTTCTCATTTTGACAAGTGTCTGGCTAAGCTTTTTTAGCTCCTCAGGAGTAGCTGGTTCTTTACTAAGCACTTCATCCTGGTTTCTGTCATTACTCATGATTTAGACGTGCCCCGAACACTGCGAGTGAAAATATTGCAGCTGTGTCAACACGTAACACATTACTACCTAGGGTGAGAAGAGAAAAATTATGAGAAAGGAATAATTTTTGTTCATGCAGGGAAAAACCTCCTTCCGGTCCAATTGCAATCAAAGGCTGGGAGTGAGAAGAATCAGAAGATGTTGCAGCAGATAGTACAGGACGAGGAGACACCGCTTTTTGAATGACCTCATCTTCAATGTGAAGGTAATAAGAAGGTTCACAGAAAAAAAAGTCAGTAAAGTTAATGGACGTAATTGATTTTAAACAGGAACTTAAGTTTTGATAAATGCTAATGGAAGGAGCATGGTTTGCATAACTTTGCTTTATCGCACTGTTTCTAATGGAAAGAAAACGATCGCATTTTGCTTTCAGGTCTTTATCACTGAGATTTTTACTAACGGAATGATCTGCAATGAAAAATAAAATATGAGCCGCACCTATTTCACAGGATTTTTCAATCAAAGTTTCTGCTGTTTTTTGTTTAGGTAAACCAACCAGTAGAGATGGAAGCAGAGTATTTGTTTTTTGAAGATAATGTAACTCAACAAAAGTTGAGCCTTTCACGTGAGTGTTTTTCAAAACCCCCAAGCCTTCAATCTGGCTACCAGGGTCAAAGACAGAGACAAGCTCCTCTTCCTTAAGTCGTAATACGGAAACCGCATGGTGCGCCTCCTCTTTTGGAAGCAGGGTCGTAATTGGAGTTTCAAGTGTATGGGATATTTGAGGTGTTTCTTCTTTTGAAAAGAAAGAAGAAACACCATCAGGAAGGCTTATTGGGGCGAGGAAGCGACGACCTCCTCTCCCCTTTATTTTGCTATGTAGAGTACTACTTTGCCAATCCAAGTTTTTTCAGCCGAGCTTCAACATTTGGGATTCTGTCATACCCAACAAAGCGCTCTTCTCCGATAAGAATGGTTGGGGTATCAAAAATCCCAAGTTTTCGACCTCTTTTGTAGATTCCCTTAACTCGTTCACGGGTATCTGATGAGTTAATTCTTCCGGAAAATTCATTAGGGTCGATATCCAGATCATCACAGAGTTCAATAAAAAACTTTTGCTCATTAGGGTCGAGACCTTCTTCCCACCAGCGCTGGAACATCTTGACATTATATTCAAGACCCAGGTTCAGATCATATGCAACAAGTGCACCACGAAGACTTTTTTCAGGGTCGAACTCATTCTCAGGCCACTCTTCACTTAGCTGAAGCGGAATATCAATTTCTTCTGCCAGACGAACAATGTCTTCCCTGATGTAAGTGGTACGATCCGGTGACCATGGAGAAGACTGGAAGCCTTTAGGTCCATTCCTGGTAGAAAACGGTTGCCACAAAACCTTTACGTCAAACTTGTTTTCTATTTGAGAAAGTTTGTCATATGCGAGGTATGAGTATGGGCACTGAAAGGAATAAAATATCTCAACTGTTTGAACCATGGTACGCCTTTAAAATCTATAACGGTTGTAAAATACGTAAACGAAATTTCAACAATGAATCTCAAGAATGAAATTTCAACGCAGCAACCCCCCTTACGCCGCTACTGCGCATTTCCTAGCAAAACGATACTAGTATTAGCGGTTTGTTGGATGGTTTTCCCCTATGAAGGCATGAGTTTAAAGTAGTAAGAGGAGGATGTCTAGAGCAAGGAAGTAATAATTTCGCTAAATTTTGCTTGAGTTAGGCTTAAGTGTAAGATACTCAGTTGCTAAAGTTGTAATAAATAGTGTATTAATTATTAAGTTATTTAATAGGTAATTCAATATCCTGGATGAGACGAAGAGAAGAGCTTAATTTTTTTGAAAGATTGTATGTAATTGAGGTGGTCAAGGGTATATGCAAGACCTTTGGAGACCTTCTTAAACACCTTTCCCTTTATCTTCTGCAAGTGGTGGGGCTTAACAAGTCAAAAAAACCCTGGGCAACCTACGAATATCCCGATGAAGCAAGACCCTATGCAGATCGTTACAGGGGTCGTCACCGACTTACCCTTAATGATGATGGTTCTGTGCGTTGTACTGCCTGTTTCTTGTGTGCAACTGCCTGCCCTGCCAGATGTATTTATATAGAAGCGTGTGAACACGATGACTCTACAATTGAAAAATTCCCACGTCGTTATGAAATAGACACTTTACTGTGTGTGTATTGTGGATACTGCGTTGAAGCATGTCCTGTTGATGCAATCAGAATGGATACCGGTATTCATCCTGAAATATATCCGCCTGACCCAAGGGCTTTTATCGAAGATAAGGAAACTCTGATGCTTCGATCCAGAACGCTTGAAGATCAGGGTCCAAAGGCGTTATTTGATGCGCATATGAAACGTCTTCGCGAAATAGAGGATAAACCCTTTGAGGGAGAGTACTAGTCCTGAGCTATTTTTAAGTTTATGGGTATTCGCCTTGGTATAATAAAGTTTGCTGGATACCTTTTCTGTACTTCTGTTCTTTTTGTTTCTTCAAACCTGAGGGTCTTTGCTGAGGAATTATCTCAAGCTGAACGTATCGATGCAACTAACTGGAAGGAGTACTCGGAGTATTTACTCGAACCTCTTGCAGGCTATCTTGATTCAAGTGATCTTGCTTTTTTTTATGATGCAAACAGTAAAAGAAGATTTGCCAGAGTGCGTGAAAATACCAGCGGTACTCCTGATCAAAATTCCGGACTGAAAATATTTCTTGATTCTCAGGCGCGTATCGAACATCTGCAAGGGTTTATTGGTTTTTATCGTGTATTACTTTATCCCCGATATGCTGCACGTACCACTTCATCAGCCATGCCTCCTCCTCATTCTGATACGAGAGTTTCTGAGATAATTGTTGGAGCAAAAAAAATAGAGCAGCGTTCAGCAGAAGAAGATTCAATAAAAATAACACCTGAAATATTCAGATTTGTCCGATTTATTTCTCCGGCATCGGTTCGTTCACTGACACATCTATACAAAAGCAAGATGAGCGACAATAAACTGCTGGAGGAAAATAAAAAGTTCTCTCCCGTTTTTTCAAACTGTCGCAAAGTGCATGCAGAAAACAGGACTGATGATATCTTGCACATGCCGCTTTCTTTTGAGGATATTCATTTTTTCAGTACTGCCTCTAATAGTGCCGAATATACCCTTGTTACTTCAAAGGAACTGTTTATTCCGGTAGGGCGTATGCAACAAAGAGAATGGAAAGACTTTTCTACCCTCGTCTCTCATCAGATTTGCAGCGCTGAGACATTTGCGGACGGGAGTCAGGTTACATTTGAACAGGCACCGATATATCGGAACTCATATGGTCAGCAAAAGAAAAGTTATATTGTTGAAAAAGAAAAGCTGCATATAATTAAGGAAAGCAGCACATCTCCACTTTCTGAGGGTGCCTACTCTTATTATTTTATTGGTTCAGATACGCTTTTGCCCTATTATAAAATTGAGTACGATTTTAACAGAGAGCCAAGAAGATTAGTCGTTGCGCACTGGGCTGAAAGACCAGATTCAAATGATAAAAACCCATTACTGGCATCTCTTCAGTCATATGATCTGACTTCAGAGGCTGCTGCTTTTCTTGAGCTCCGTGCATATACAAATGAGGTTGGTGTTGATTGCTTTGAAGAGTTCTATGAGTCTGTTTGCCCAACATCTTAATAAGCTTTTTGCTCTTTTCGTTTTATTCCTTTCAGTCTCATGTACGTGGGAATATCTTGATAAGCGAAGCGACACCCGGGATTCAGATCGACGGCGCATCGTGGTAACTACCGGTATGATTGCGGACATGGTTCGTACCATCGTACAGGATGAAATGGAGGTGTTGCAGCTGATTTCTCATGGGGTCGATCCGCATATGTATCGGGCTGGGAGAGACGATATCATAAAGCTTATATCGGCAGACCTTGTCTTCTATAATGGACTTTATCTGGAAGGAAAGATGCAGGAAGTGCTGAATTCAGGAAAGATAAGTCCTAAAGCAATTGCAATAAGTTCTCTTCTGGAAGAGAACTTATTTATGCATGAAGAAAACAGGGAGTTTGACCCTCATATATGGATGGATGTGTCCCTATGGTTGAAGGCGGTGCCTTTAGTGGCTGATTCTTTAGTCTCTTTGGATCCATCAAAAAAAGAAGTGTTTCATGGTAACGCAAGGAAACTGCTTGAAGAGCTCCATGAACTGCATGCCTATGGTAAGGAGCAAACAGGGAGACTCCACCCTGAGAGGAGATATTTGATTACCTCCCATGATGCGTTTCAGTATTTCGGCAGTGCATATGGACTACAGGTGTACGGAATTCAGGGACTTTCCACGGACTCTGAAGCCGGGGTAAGGAGAATTGATGAAATAATCACAATAATTATAGAAAAACAAATTCCTGTGGTATTTCTGGAATCGGGTATTTCAGCTAAGCTGATTGAGTCCATTATAGAAGGGGTTCAGGCAAGAGGTAAAACGCTGCACAAAGGTGGTATATTATATACTGATTCTTTTGGACCTCCGGGTAGCAATAAGGAAACCTATATTGATATAATGAAACATAATTTTGAAACAATATATTCTGCGCTGAAAGATGAATAGTATCTTATCTGAAGCTGAGAACAGCTCCGAAGCTGAAAATAGTATAGTATCAGTGCATGATCTGACAGTCTCTTTCGAGAGAAAACCCGTGATATGGGATCTTAACTTTTCAGTTGCCAAAGGTTCTCTTGTGGGGGTTCTTGGTCCAAACGGGGCTGGAAAAAGTACCATGATTCTTGCGATGCTTGGGTTATTACCGCGTGCTTCGGGTAAGGTCAGTTTTTTTGGAAAATCTTTGAAAGAAGTACGGGGGCTGATAGCCTACATGCCGCAAAGAGAGAGCATTGACTGGGATTTTCCCATAAGTGTCATTGAAGTGGTACTTACCGGATTATATCATACCCTGGGAGTTGGCAGGAGAGTCACACGGGCACATCGCCTGAAGGCACTTGAAGCACTTGATCGTGTTGGTATCGCGCATCTTGCCAATCGTCAGATCAGTCAGCTTTCGGGTGGACAGCAGCAAAGAACATTTTTAGCCCGTGCGCTTGTTCAGAATGCAGATTTGTATTTGATGGACGAACCCTTTGCTGCGGTTGATGCGGCAACGGAGAAAGCAATAGTGGAAATACTAAAACAATTTCAGAGTGAAGGACGTACCACTCTTGTAATCCATCATGATCTTCATACTGTTGCAGATTATTTCTCGCATGTTCTTTTACTTAACATGAGACTTGTCGGATATGGATTAACCTCTGACATGCTCACAAAAGAAAATCTTCAAAAAACCTATGGAGGAAAACTAACCCTTCTGGACGAAGTGCTTGAAATAATGCGCAGAAAGAAATCCACCGGATAACATTTTTATATGTTTACCTATACCTTTTTTCAGGTTCTTTCAGGTACCGCCCTTCTTGGGTTTGTAAGCGGGATGATTGGAAGCTTCATGGTTGTTAGAAAGACCGCACTTCTTGGTGATGTCATCAGTCATGCAATGGTTCCGGGAATTGCATGTGCCGTGCTTTTCTTTTCATTATACAGCGTGGGCTGGAACACAGATACCTATCACTCTTATTTATATATCGGAGGTATCATCAGTGGAGCTTTGGGAATTGCTACCTTGTATGCGGTACAAAGATATACCATTTTAAAAAATGATGTGGTGCTTGCTCTTGTTTTAAGTGTGTTTTTTGGTGTTGGGGTCAGTATCCTTTCAGTAGTACAACAACTCCCCGGAGTGTTTGTGGTCAGTATAGAATCATATCTGTATGGAAGTGCCGCAACCATGCAGCGAAAAGATATTTTTGTTAATGGGTCTATATGTTTGTTCGTAGTAAGTGTTCTGTTGATATGTTACCGCCCGATATTTCTTATCAGCTTTGATCAGTCTTATGCGAAATTGAAAGGAATTTCAGTCAGGTTTTATGAGTGTGTGTATTACTTTTTGGTGCTCCTTGTGTGCATCACGGGGATTCAGGCGGTGGGGGTTCTTTTGGTTCTTGCGCTGCTGCTTATCCCCGGAGTGAGTATGAGATTCTGGACTCATTCCTTTTCACGAATTCTTTGGGGGGCTGGTTTTCTTGGAGCCCTTTCAACAAGTATAGGAACTTTTCTGAGTACTGTTTTCAGCGGTGTTCCATCTGGTCCTATGATTGTACTATCTTCTGTTGCCATTTTTATAGTAAGTTTTTTGTTCGCCCCATCACAGGGGCTTGTCTGGAATTATCTTGAGCAGGTAAGGTATCAGAGAAAAATGTTTCGAGATCATGTACTCAGGTTCTGGTTTGAATATCTGGAACTTGCACATGGAAAGACAGGTGATCACGCCTATATGGCAGATCAGGTACTGTCTTTTGAAGAAATTCATTCTTTTGAGGATGCACTTACCCGCAATAAATTACAGAAGATGTTAGCTGAACTGATATCTTCCGCCAGTGTTATCCAGAGGGGTGAGAACAGATATTCTTTATCATCCAAAGGGGTGCTTGAAGCAGAGCAGATTGTGCATCAGCACCGCTTATGGGAACTCTTTCTTTTAGAGTATGCTGATATAGCACCTGCCATGATTGATCGAAGTGCAGACAGGATAGAACACGTTCTTGAGCCCCATATAGTGAGAGAGCTGGAGTATCTTCTCGCACAGCGTGAATCAACTCAAATAATAAAAAGCCCACATCCAATATCCTGAATTTATGAACGCTCATTTTCCACTCACATTTTATTGGGATCTTGACGGATGGATATTCGTATTGGGTGGTCTTTGTGCAATTAACGCCACTCTTTTAGGGCATTTTCTTGTATTAAGAAAGATGAGTATGCTTGGCGATGCAATCAGTCACTCAGTACTTCCGGGTATTGCTCTTGCGTTTATTCTTTTTCAATCCCGAAGTGATAGTACTGCGCTTTTGTTTGCTTCCTTGTGTGGAGTGGTGCTGGTGCTTGCCACCGAATATATCAGGGAAAAAGGGAGAGTGGATGAAGGGGCGGCGCTTGGTATCAGTTTTATTACATTATTTGCGCTTGGATTAATTCTGATTGTATATGCGGCAGATTTTGTTGATCTGGATCCTGCCTGTGTTCTTTTTGGTAATATTGAGCTTGCACCACTTCTTTCAACTACTTTTTTCGGCTATGAATATCCTGGCTCACTTCCAGGTCTTTTACTGCTTCTCCTGGTAAACAGCATCTTTGTTTTCAGTTTTTATAAAGAATTATTGTTATCTTCTTTTGATGAAGTTTTTGCTGAAATGCAAGGCGCTCATCCCCGGGTATTTCATTATTTATTTCTTGTCCTTGTTGCGGTTACCGCAGTGCTGTGTTTTGAAATATTTGGTACGATTCTTGTTCTTACGCTGTTTGTGGTACCTGTTTCGTGTGCCCATCTGGTTTCACGAAAATCCCGGGTAATTTTATTTCTGGCTATTTTGTTTTCAATTTTATTTGTAGTTACCGGACACGGGGCTGCGGTCTTGCTGCCTGGATATTTCGGGTTTGAAAGTACAAACTCAGCGGGAATGATAAGCGTATTTTCAGGGGTCTTTTTTCTGGTATTGTTTTTATTTTCCCCTTCTTCCGGTGTGGTGAGTGCCTGCATGGTAAGAGCGTGGCATCGCTACACTATCAAGATTGATGATTATCTGGCAGGTTTGTATCGGGCGCATGAAGGAGGTAATACAGAAAGTGTTTCTTCACCTCTGGTACTACTATACGCTCGCCTTCTTGGGTATGTTACCCCAAAAGGAGGTAAATATCAGTTACAGCAAAAGGGGTTGAAAAGAGCCGAAAGTATCATCAGAAGCCATAGACTGTGGGAGGCATACTTAAGTGATGAAGCAGGGTATATGGCATCCCAGGTACACCCTCATGCCGATGGGTTTGAGCATTATACCGATACTGAAATGCAGGAACTGCTACAAACCGAATCAAAGTTTCCCGATCAAGACCCACACGGGAAGAAGATCCCCTAGCAAGTTTCCAGACGGTGATAATCTTGCCAATATTCACGCTTATGACTATGATAACCGTGAATATTGACCTTATTTAGATAGATTTTCACGGTTATGGCAAAAATATCATCTTTTTACGGAAGGATTCTTGATTTAAGAAGTAGGTATTATGAGTCTATTTCCGGAAAAGAAGATCTTCTGAGGCTGATCAGGGAAGCAGAGGTTCCAGAGCTTGTTTACAATTCAAATGCTATTGAGAACAGCACATTAAGTCTTGAAGAGACGGAACGTGTTCTTATGGAAATTGATCTTGAGAGGTTTATTTCGCAAAGAGAATTATTTGAAGCAAAAAATCTGGCAAGAGTTCTTTCCTATATCGATCTAAAGGCAAAAGAATCAAGCCTTACTTTGGATATTATTCTGTTGTTACACAAAATGTTGTTATCAAATATACGAGATGACATAGCCGGAAGATTTAGAAAAGAAAATGAATGGGTGCGAGTAGGAACGCATATTGCTCCCGACCCCAAGGAAGTACTTTTAAGGCTTGAAGGAATGCTTACCGAATATAATTCAAAGCCAGAGGAGCATATTATCAAGAAACTGGCTTTACAGCATTTAACATTTGAATACATACATCCTTTTGTAGATGGTAATGGAAGAATTGGAAGAGTTCTAATGGACTGTTTTTTAATTAGAGAAGGTTATGTTCCTATTAATATTAAATACTCAAATAGGAGCGAATATTATCTGGCATTTGAAGAGTTTCAAAAAAATAAAAAAACAGAACGTATGGAAAAAATAATAGGACTTGCGCTTACAAATAGCTATCATAAACGCTTAGCCTATTTGGAAGGAAAAAAAATTCTTACTTTACAAGAATACAGAAAGACATCCAAAACATCCCTGTCAAACTTGATAAACAAAGCTCAAAGACAAACCATCGAAGCATTTACAGAAAAAGGAGTGTGGAAGATTGGAGTCTGAGGTAGGTATCCGAGAAGAACAGGAAATTTTATAGTTTTTTGTGATATTTCAGAAACTCTACGGTTTCTTCTTTCCCCAGGTATTTTTCAAGGGTTTTCTGATCGGTTTCACTGAGGTCGACGTATATCAGCCCATCAAGGGCGTCACCAAAGTTTTTATCTATGTTAAAACCAAGTAGTTTTCCTCCGAGGCGAAGGTATTGTTTCAGGAGCACTGGAATGGAATGGTGTTTTGCTTCAATTTCTGCGAGGAGTTCATTAACGTCTCTCAGGTCTTTTACGATAACACTGGTTGTTTGAGAATCTACTCCACGAAGGGGGAAAGAGCGATGAGGGTTTTTGGCTTTGATGAGTCGGGCAAATTCCGGAAGATAATTATTACCCCTCAGAAAAGAAGCGATTAACATTCTTGATACGGAATTGTATTCATTACTGATGCTCACCGTTCCAAAGAGTATTTTGAATTCGGGATTTTGATGTACATAGGTACCTATGCCACGCCAGAGCATATGCAGGGAAGAGTAGTGTCTTTGGTATTCGGAGCGAATAAATGATCTTCCAAGTTCAAGTGCGGGGCAAAGCTGTTCAAGAAGTTTTCTTTTATATGCGAAAAGAGTGCTGGTATAGAGACCGCTTACCCCAAATTGTTCAAGCACATCACCTACACTTGCAAGACGATACGCACCTACTATCTCGCACTTCGCCTGATTCCATATAAAGAGATGTGTGTAGTAGTTGTCAAAACCATCAAGATCTATTCTTTTTCCGGTGCCTTCTGAAACTTCCCTGAAAGTCGTTTCACGTAAACGTCCAATCTCTCTTAAAGAAAAAGGAATCTGGTTTGCTTTTGCATATACTACCTGATAGTCGCTGTTTTCAAGGAGTATTTGTTCAAAGGGGAGAGCATTGATTTCTCTGGTCATCAGAGTTGGGTCTACTGCGGGGACAATTTCTTCAAGCGTTCGGCTTGCTGTGGTACTTTTCTTTCTGGTTCTTTTTTTTAACAGTTTTGTGTCATGCTCGGAGCTTCCAAGAATGTAGGTGCGAAGCCGAAGGTATCCGATTACTTCATCATCAGATTGAAACTCTTTAAGACGATCCCAGGGGATGACAGAGCCGATTTTAATAGAGAGTTTTTTATTCGCCTTATTAGCCAGTTCTCTGGGAAGAAGTGCTGTTCTTAACAGCGGATGAATAAGCCCTGCACACTGAAACAGGAGACCGTTATGCCCTTCGAAATAGAGAGGGACGACCGATGCTTCCGATCTTCTCACAATACGGGCAATGTTTTTGTTCCACTCGGGGTCGGATACTTGTCGCAGTTTCCACTGAAAATGAGATACGGTGCCGGAAGGAAAAGTCGCGATTAAACCACCCTGATCAAGATATTCGATTGCATCACGAAGGGGTTGAGTATTTTTTCTTGTACTGCTCTTTGTTCCAAATGGGTCTACGAAAATAAAATGATTTTTTATTTCTTTAATGCGCCCCAAAATAAAGTTTGCAAGTATTTTGCTGTCAGGTCTTATTTTTTGAAGAAGGTGTATCAGTAGTAAGCCCTCTATTCCACCGAAAGGATGGTTGGCAACCACCACGACAGGTCCTTTTTTGGGGATGCGGTTTAACTCTTCGTCTGGCAGGGTAAAAGAAATAGAAAGTTTTTTCAGTGCCAGATCAATGAAATCTTTTGAGTCAATTTCCTCACCAAGAGCTTCCTCATAGGCATGAGCGAGATAATCAAGATAGGTTAATTTTTCAAGAGGAAGCTCAACTCCCTTAACTATCTTTTTTAATATCGCCTTCTCTATATTATTACTAATACCAAGACGGAAAGGATTATCTATTCTGTCGTTAGGCATAGTTTGGATAAATTATCAGATTAAATTACTGGGGTTGAAGTTTTTTTAATATTCCGAATTAATCATATTATAGTCAAATTCACCATACTGGGATAGAAAGATATGGATATAAGTGTTTTAACCGAGATCTTTTATTCGATTCTTTATGAAGAAAATTGAGCTGCTATCATATCTTTTTCTTACTTTTGGACTTATTGGTACGGGTTTTCTTGCCTCTGATGGTCTGAAGCGCTTTAGTTCCGGGAATCGGGTAGTGAGTGTGAAGGGTGTGGCTGAAAGGGAGGTCGAGTCTGATATGGCATATTGGAGTATCAGGCATATTTCAAAAGCCCCGACGCTTGATCAGACCAGGGTAAAGTTGAAAGAGTCACAAAAGGCAGTGCGTGACTATTTGAAAAAGTACGGGATTAAAGAGGAAGAGATCAGTGTGAAAAGGGTAGAGGTGCAGGAAATTTCCATTCCCGACGAGTTCGGTAGGTATACAAAAACATCTTTTCAATTGAGTGAAAATTTAATGGTTAGAAGTGATCGTCCTCTGATGATTGAAAACGCATCGCAGGCTGTTTCGGAGCTTATTGATCAGGGAGTTTTCCTTGAGGGGCACTACAGTTCAGAGGCTGAACCGGTATATGCTTTTACGAAACTTAATGATTATAAACCCGAGATGATTGCTGAAGCCACCAAAAGTGCTCGTGAAGCTGCACAGCAATTTGCAAGCGACTCAAACAGTCAAATTGGTAAGATCAAAACTGCAAACCAGGGGCTTTTTCAAATTCTTGGGAGAGATAAAGTTTTTAACCTGAGTGAACATTCTCAAAGAGAAAAAACTCTTAGAGTGGTAGTCAGCCTTGATTACTACCTGGAATAATAGACATAAATGTCCTAAATAGGACATCCTTGATTCAAACTGATCTTTTAAAAACTACTTTGTCCTTAATTAAATTTTAAATGCTTACTTACGGGTGCTAGCATTGATAATATCTCTTGAAGGTTTCTTTTTTTTAGGAGGTTTTCACTATGTTGAAGAAATTTGTAAAAGGCAGGTTTGTCTTTTCAGCAAGTTCGGAGTTTACACTGCCCCGGGCTTCTTTGAAGACAAGACCTGACACAGCAATCCCCGAGGCTGAGCTGGTAGCACTACCCGACTCGGACTTGTGGAGTCTGTTGTGCAGAACCCGTGTTGGGTTCTGTCTTTTGGGAACTCCGATGTTAAAAGCATTGAGATCCCATTTGGAAAAATTTGACTCGCTCAAAATTGCATTTATCGTGCATAAGAAGCGGGTCATGATTCAAGCATGTGCCATTATGTCACTCCTTGAGAGGACAAAGTTCCTGGATTGGTCACAAGTCAGGATTTATATCCTTGGCGACCATCTGAGTGAACTTGAGGTGAAACGTGCCTGCAGGGTTCACAATGTTCCTGATCATGTTATCGTATGGTCAAAGGACGATGGGACAATGCCATTTCAGGCAGTAAGAAGGTTCTTTCAAACCTAGGGGCATTGATGTGTATACATGAATGCCCCGCTTTTTTAGTGACACTAAAACCGATAAGATATCCCACTTCTTACACGAAACGAAGGTACGATCAGAGAAGAAGCACCCCGGTCTGAAACAAGAAAATCAATTCCTGTATCAAAGATAAGAGAATTTTTTAAACTCAGAATAATTTCCGGACCTATGTACGTATTATTTATCTGAGATTTTGCAACTCGAATATCCTGGAACGTATCTTTCTCTTTATATTCACCTGATAGAACACCACGTAGTGCGAGGGTTGTCTCTTCAGTGACATATACATAATACCCGGGACCAAGAGACCAGATAAAATCATTTCCAAATTCATAATTGAATGAGCCTTCTGTCCTGTGGCTATACTGGATATTTGCGAGAAATAAATATCTGTCATAACGATTGAGTGAGCTTATTCCAAAAAGATAATCAAGTGAGCCACTTCCCAGAGCAAGCGCTCTGCCACCCAGAGCCCCACTAACAGTATGGTGTTTACTCGCGGATGAACCACTGAGAGTCCCTGCGGGATCAGCGGGAATGTTTTTCAAACTTCCGGTATCACCTGTAGGAAGTTTTATTCCAAAAGTTAATACAAGTAAGCTGAATAATTTTCCGTTATTGTAGTTGAGGGGGGTATAGTTGGTACTTATGACCATATCTCCAATGCCCAAATCAGAATCTGATTTGGGAGAGAATCTTTCGTACATGTCGTAATTTCTATATATCAATGGGAGTGTGAGTTGGAGACCGAGATTGTCAAGGAAATCATATGCAATGGCAAATTGAGTAACGCTAAAATCACGACCAATCTCACCTTCTCGTGGGGTAAGGTCTTTATTGATATTTTTAAATTTCGTATATTGCTCACTTAAAGAAATAGTAAAGGAATTTTTTTCAGTCCCAAGTAATCGCGAAACATTATATAAACTACAGGGATCGCAGGCGAATGAATTACTGGGGAGTAGTATGAAAAAACATAAAAGCAGACAGGTTAGGGGAAGTCTGTTTTGTGTGGTTTTGTGAGCGATTGAAAAGCGTATCATGTCTCTATTGATGTTATCCATGGTTATGATCATGACCCTCGTTATTATTTCCATGATCGGCTTCATGGGAATGTGCTTGGGTGCCATTAATGTTCATATGGTGGATTATGACTTTTCCGTGATTGTGCTCAAAGTGTATAAACGCTTCATTCGTATCATGAGGGAAGGAGAGAGTGACAGTTGTATTTATTCCATGTCCATCAACTGAAAATAAAACGGTATGCTCGAAATTTTCTTCTTCTATATAAAACCCCCATTGTCCTTTTCCATCTGTTCGGGAACATTTTCCGAGTGCGCAAACCATAACTTCCTCGATAGACTCATTAGCCCCGTGCTTTATGCGAGAATTATGATCTGTACCGCTTCCTTCAGTGAGAATGCCTTCAATGAGAACACCTCCTGATCCGGAAGAGCTTCCCCCGCAAGCCTGAATAGAACAAATCAAGAAAAAGAGTATCAATAAGAAAGAGATGTTTTGTGATATTTTCCCCATATACATATAATTGTGCTCCGCTTGGTTCTAATAATGTTAGGATTATTGGGGATTATAAAGAGAATTTTCTTTTACTCAATGCGACAAAATGACGCACATACCCCCCTTCGCCCCTGTGGGTGCTTCGGGGGGTTATCTCGGGTTTCTTACGAAGATTTCGTTTTCGATTCTTTCGAAGGCATTTTGATAGGTCATTGCGCTTAGTATGGGAGTGTCATTTCTATCTGATTGTCCCTGCTCGAAGGAGCGCATATTTACATTTACAAAGTTAAGTCGTACTCGAGTTCTGTTTGCAATTTCTTCTACAAAAGCAGTAGCAGAGGTTTGAGAGACGGTAGTTACATTTGTTAGAGCTACGTTTGATAAAGAGTGGAACCCTGAATTACTCTTTGCCGCACTTTGAGCGGTAATAAATCCGGTAGTTATATCTGCACTTTGAATGATGTATCCCAAATCCTGAAAGACTGACATCACACTTGCAAACACAATTTGTTTTGTAGCTTCAAATTCTCTTGTCTGGAGGCTTTGGACTTCTAGTGGGGTAAGAGGAGGAGTCGGTGGGGTAAGTACACAAGAGCTTGTTTGTAGAAGACAAGATACTGCAAGAATCAAGAAGAGTTTTTTCATAAAGAGCAAGCGTAAGTTACGATACCTAAAAATTGGAAGTTCTGCTTCTAAAGTCCACTACCCGATCATTTTTATCGAATTTAATGATAAGGGTAATCATTCGTGAGGTAGTTTCAAAACCACTCGCCTGGCTTGAGCGACCTGCGAATATAATAGTCCAGTAACCTTCCTGACGTGATGATTGCTGAACCTGAGCAGCTCGTTGATATGTCCATACTTCTCTACCGGCACCATCACGAGTAGTGATGTTGGGAGAGCCAAATACTTCAATGACCTCGGCTTTCGTAGTTTTTCCGGCAATAAGATTCATCTGGACATTACCATGGGTGAGTTCAGAGTTCTTATCGGTAAGGGGTGTGGGATTTGACACGCACCCCGATGTGAGAAAGCTTAGAAGAAAAACTATAGGTAAAACAATTTTTGCCATAATTATGAACACCTCAGAGATTTGGTAGATAGGGCTATGGTAGCAGATATTGTGCAATATGGGTAACTTTTTGGTATAAATATCTCTATGTAAAATAATAGAATAAATCTTGAGGAATTTATGTATAAAAAATATATGATTACTGGCTTGCTTGCATTGTTTGTTTTGACTGTGGGTTCTGTTGTTGCAGAAGACATAGTTAATGTTGAGAAAGCCATGGATAATGCATCCAGTGCTATTAATGATATTGCAAACAGTCTAAAAGGTGCTATTGATGCGGAAAAAGTAAGCGATAACGCCGAATCTGCAATAAATGATATCGCTGATTCTGCAGAAGGTGCGGTCGATGCAGAAAAAGCAAGTAAACAGGCTGACTCTGCAATTGCTGATATAGCGAACTCCGCAGAAGGTATAGTTGATGCCGAGAAAGCATCAGACAATGCCGTCCAGGCTGTTACTGGTTCGGTTGAATAATATTGGATGCCGATATTGAGAAGTACACATCTATGATGGTGCTTCTCTTCTTTTTAGTGAAATAAGTGCAATAGTGAGAGAGACATAACAATATGAAAATGAAATTTCTAGTCCTCATGGTATTCTGTTTTTCTCAATTTGTTGTGGCAACCAAGGCGCACTCCGACTCTAAAAAGTTTGGTATTATTCTCCCACTTACGGGTGCTTTGGCAGAGTATGGGGTTGCGAGTAAAAATGGATTTGAGTTGGCAAGGAAAGATCATCCGGAGTTGTTTTCAGGTATAGATTTTGTTTATGAAGATTCACAATATGACCCCAAGCTTTCAATAAGTGCGTATAGAAAACTCCGAAATAATAAAGAGGTGAAGCTCATTTATAGTTGGGGTTCTAATCCTTCGTCTCCCTTGATACCACTTGCAGAAAAAGAATGTTACCCACTTTTTGTTGCTGACTTTTCAACAAATGCATTTAAAAATGTGTCATGTGTGATTGCATTTGCACCAACTTCCAGACTGCTTGGAGTCCGCTTGGTAGAATATTTAGATAAAAATAATTTAAAAAAACTTGGAATAATTTCTGTTGAGAATCTGTATGTAAGTGGGATTATTGATGGACTTAAAGAGAGTCTGGGTGATGAACAGGAGATAGTCTACCATGAAACGGTCTTTGCAGAAGATAGTGATTTTAAATCTCATGTTACAAAATTAAAATCAAAAAATGTGGACGCTCTTGGTGTTATGCTCTATGCAGGGCAGGTGCAGAATTTTTATAGAAACTTGCAGTTACAAAATTATTCTAAACCTACATTCGGGGCGGATTTTATGGAAAGCCGAACCGAAATAAAAGGTTCGGGTGCTTTTATCCAAGGGGCAGTTTACCCAAGTCATAAAATATCAGATGCCTATTATGAAAAATACAAGAAAGAATATAAGGAAGATTCTCAGGTGACATACAGTGGTACTGCGTATGATTTCGCAATGATGATTGCTACTTTATTCAAAAAAGACCCCGAGTTTTATAAAAAACATCTCGATTATGTTTCCTCACTGGATGCCTACGAAGGTATCATGGGACAATATGTATTTGAAGATACCAAAGAGTATGGCAAAAGACTGTATCCGCCAATTCACATAAAGAAAATCTCAGGTGATTTTTATGAGGTGGTGGAATAGACCTATAATTAATCTATTTTTTAACCCACTGTCCGTTAGTCTGGATATAATGTCCTTTTGCTGTTTTTTCGATAGCTTTTTGTGCGGCTAGTTTTTCTACATCTGTAATCTTGGTTCCGTTTTTTGTTGCAATATCCTGATATGCTTTTTTACGCTTTTGATTGATGTCGTTTACAAGGTGTTGAACTTCCGCAGAAGGGGTAGAGGAGACTGCGCCCAGATAACCATTTGTCTGCTCTCCTACAAGACCAGAGGCTTTTGCAGAGTCCAGCTCCAGTGCAAATACCGGTTGAACAAAGCATATGCTTAAAAAAAATAATCCAATACAATAAGAGCTGATGCGATTCAATTTATTCATTGCAAATTCTCCAAAAAAGTTTTTAGACATATTTTTAACCAAAGCTTTTAGAAAAGATCACTGTCTGCTGAAATAACCGAATCAAGATCTTTTTCCACCTTTACTCGTACTTCATGATCAATTTTGACATTCATGTTAATAGTAATTGGTTTATCTGAACCCCCAAGTTCGACTCGCGGAGTACAGGCACTTGGAAGGCAGGCATGTACAAAGAGAAAGAAAAAATATTTCACAGCGTATGCCCTACTTTTTTTGATACTGCTCATTAATTTGTCCTACAATGTTTTTACCAATGGTGAGGCTCTTTATCAGTGCGGGAATATTTTCTTCGAGGTTCAGATTAAAATGAATTGGTCGTTCATTCATATAATCAGGGTTTCTTCCTTGCAGTTGTAATGACAGGAAGAGGTCTCCCTCTAAAGAATAATCAGCACGTGCCTCCAGGTTTGTATAATGATAGTTTTCAAGCGCTTTGGCAACTATTTGAAGATTCTGATTACCACCCGCAGAAAGCCCCCCACCGGTATAGCGCAGAATTCCACCATCTTTTCCCTGAATGATACCATTTTCCATATGTACACCTTCTTTAGAAATATGGAGCGGGAGGGAAGCGTGTATTTTTCCGCTCCCTTGAACACTATTTGGGTACAGGGATAAAACATCTTCGATTTCGATATCATGCCCTTCAAGAAAAACGTCCGTTTCTTTTTCGAAGGGAAATATTCGATCTGAGCGGGCAGTAATGTATCCTCCAAAAACACCAAGACGTGCATTAGTGAGACGGATTTCCCGGGGTGTAAAATCATTTTTTAGTTGTATGTCCATGTTCCCTTCGAGATTTTCTCCCTGAATGGGACCTTCCAGTTTTGAAGCAAAAAGTTTTGTCTGTATCAGCACGCCAGAGGCAGAAGACTTTTGTATTTCAAGTTCTGCTTTTAAGCTGGAGAGAGAGAATGGCTCAATATTCATGGAAACAGGTTCTTTTGACTCAAGGACTAATGCTCCTTTTTTAATGAGAGGTGTTCCCGGGATTTTTCCGCTCAAGGAAATAGTCCCTGTGGTATAAATAGCAGGAAGAGAAAGGGTGTTGTTTTTAAAATATATTCCTTCTGTTTCTGGTGATAAGGGAGACTGAGATAGTGAGAGTTCGAAACCTTTTGTCTGGAGTGTGGCGGTGTATTTCATGTCTTCTTCACCAAAAAGGAGGTTTGCGTGAATAGATTCTTTCTTTTTGGTCTTTTGATTATGGATAAAGGGAGTAAGTGAGATGTTTAGCTTTCCTTTCTCTTCCTGCATTGCAAGTTCGATTTTATGCAGCCCGATTTCAAAAGCATCTGTTCGAACGAAAGGTGAATCAAGGGAAATTACTATCTTCTTGAGGAGAGCATTTTCCAAGTCCGCTTCAATAAATCCTTTACCACCATGAAAGGCGTTTCTGGATGATTGTATTTCTGGAAGTAGTAATTTAAGCTTCTTTTTTTGCTGTTTTTGAGAAACTTCTTCCTGAGATTCCGGCTCAGTATTTTGTTCTGGAAAGATGCCAAAAGTGCCCCTGGTAGTGAGAAAATCACCATAGGTGATTTTTAAATCATTTATTTTCAGGGAATGTGAATTAAAGAAAAAATGAATATGTTTTTCGATTTCGGAAATCGTTTGAAATATTTTTTTCTTTGTCTTTTCCTCTATCTCTGATGATTCGCTCTTTTCTTTTGTTTGAAAAGTAGCTGCTAACAGATCTGCATGTAAGCCACCTGACTTATGTTTCAGCTCCTGTACAGAACCTAAGCCACTTACTATTTGTAACAGTGAATAAGGAATAGTTAATCCCCGAATTTCAAAAGAGGATAAAATCTCCTCTGTTTCCATTATTCCCGAAAGCTCTTTAAGGTGTAGTGAATTAATTCCGGGGCGTTCCAGAGAAAGAGAGTGGACGATCACTCCTTTTGATTCCAGATACGTCTGAAGCCCATATGAACCAAGTCTGGCAATATACAGGAATGAAAAATATAAAATGAGAGTGCAGATACATAGAAATACTCCACCCCAGATCAATCGTTTTTTCATTACATAGACCCTGATTTATTTTTATCCAGATCATTCTTCTATACTATCTTATATGTTTCTGGGGAATTTGCTTTATAGAGATATTTTATATTGTTCAGGTTGAGCGTGAAGAAACCTTTGTAGGGCAGAAGATATTAGCCTTTTGCCCTGCTCAACCTGAAATTATTCTATATTCTGTCGTTTTTCTTTTTTATACAGGATTATGCCTCGTACCGAGATTGCGGTAAGAATAAGCAAAAACCCTGCGTAAACCTGAGGAGGTATTTTATCTCCCAATAAAAGAAATCCGAAGAGTATTCCAATTGGAGGTTCCATTCCTCCAATGTATATGCCAACAAGGTGGCTTGAGCCCTTGTGCATGGCTTTTCCGAGGATGGTATATCCTACACCATAGAAAAGCCCCATAATGCAGAGTCCAAGTAGTGCGCTTCCAGGTGTCTTTGGCATTTCGGGGTACGATGCACCAATTTTTATGACACCAAGAGCGACTACTATTATCTGTGCAAAAAGGAATGAGTCCTTATACACGGCAGGGTTTTTGTATTTTCTGTCATGAAGTTCAGTAAAGTACAAATATCCTGCAAATGACATTCCGGAAAGAATGCCCAGTATCCAACCCTCCGGGTTTTTCAGAGCATTATCCTGGTAGCAGACTATGACAAGCCCAACAAATACCAGTATTCCGGTAATAATGTCGAGCTTGCTGACTGCCGAACGTGTAATCCACTTTGCGAGGATTATCCAAAGGATGGCTGCATGAAAGAGAATCAATGCAGCTCCTGTTGGGATTCGTAGTATTGCAAGAACGAACAGCAGACTACCCATCGCGGAACAACAGGCAGAGGCTAAAAAGCTTGCGTTAAGTTTGGGAAAAGACCCTCTTCTCAGCAGTAGAAGAAACACTATCGCGCCAAATGCTCTGAGTGCGGCGGCGATAACGCCGTCTTCTACATGAACACCTAGGTACTTTGGGATGTTTCCGTCCAACCCAAAGAAGATGCTTGCTATTAAAGCTAAAATAAAAACAAACATGATAACCTTTTCTTTGGGTTTGGAGTGTGGAAAAAGACAAAAAGCGTAAAACCTGAATCACGCTCAATGAGAAAGACCCCCGAGCGTAAAAAATCCGGAGCCCTGCACATTGAGCTGTTGTTGTATAATCAAGATGGAATGTGAAAGAACACGAATAATAGATACTAAAATAATGCTACTATATAGAAAAAATGTCAAGTATTTAAGGTACTTATTTTTTTATCTTTTAAATTTACGGGCTTAGCACTTCTCAATCTTTGTAATTTCTTTTCAGTCTGTTTCTTCCTGTGTCGATCAGTATGTTCGAGCCTGATGACAAGGACTATTTCAAAATGGAGCTGACAATGAATAAATTTTTCTTATCAATAATGATTCTTCCCTTTTTGTCATCTTGTTATATGGCTTCATATGACGGTTCAAATCTTTCAGATGCAGAGTCTGCAAAGGTCAGGATACAAAATTACCTCAGTGTTGTTGCGTACAAGAAGAGAGGTAATACTGCTGCTGAGGAGAGATTAGGAGTGCTACGCTGGAATTCCAAAATACCTGCTGGCAAGTACCGCCTTGAAGTTTCTATTGATGAGCCTGAGTTTGGAAAATCATTTATTCCAATATCTCTTGAATTATTTGCAAAACCAAATACTTCATACTGGATTGCCTATCAAAGGAAACACGGGTTTGGCAGTAACAAATGGAGACCTTACATTTCTACAACTGAACCAAATGGCTTCTATGGACTGTTTGAGTTCTGGAAGAAAGATAAATAGAAAAGATATACTTCCACTACGTAGAGAAAGCCTGTTATAATTCATAACAAGTACATATTCAATAAATCTTACTTGTTATGAACAATAAACGAAGCATGATTCCGGAATGTTTTATCCCCGGAACTTCCAGGAATATTTTTCTTTATCTTATTCTTTGTTCTTTTTATTTGGCAATGTCTGAAAAAGGAATGCCCAATGAAAACTCTGAGCTTATTGAAGTACTTTCTTTGTTCTTATGGCTTTATATTCTGGTTTATTGGCTCAAACGGGATTCTTTACATTACAATGTAAAACTTCCTTCTGATATCGGTTCTTTGTTCTTGTCCGGATGGTTCATAATTTTGCCATGGTATCTGCTAACAACTCGTGGCTATCTGAAAACTCTTTTATATAGCATCATTTTTTTTCTCGCATTTATTGTTATGAGTATTTGTGCCTGGTTGCTTTTAGATTGAAAGGAAGTAATAGAATACCCTGAAGATATACTTCAGGGTAATATTGTTTTTTTAAAACCGTCTATATGAAAAGCCTACATGAGAACATGCTCGACGGCGGTTTTTGTGAGGCGCCAAGCGATAGTTTCGGGATCTTCGTCTGGTCGAAATGTGACCAGACCGATCTCAGGAAACATCGCAATGGAGCGAAGCACTTTTTGAGACCTTGTAGAGTAATAGTGCTCTCCAAGTTTGTCAGCATCCAAGGTCTGCTGAACAGGATTGTTCTCGCCACGTTTTTTAAGGCGTTCTCTGATTGTCAGTTCAATTTCTTCCATGGATGGGTGACCAATGATCTCTTCAGGGCTCAGTCGTTTTTTCGGATGCATCAGAAGATAGATTACAATGAATCTGAATTCTGAGAAGTCCTGGTGTCGCATCTTCCAGAAGAGAGTAACATCTCCAATTATGGGAGTGAGATCTTCAAAAGGACCCGGCATGATCACATTCATACCTTGCGATGCGATGTTTCGAGCCGTTGCCTGGTAATCAAGTTGCCCTTGAAGATTGAATGCTCTGACAAAATCTGGTGAATCCAAAGGTATACCAGATTTATCTGAACACAATTTTCTCATATTCATTGAGAAAGACCATTCATTATCAAGAGAAATCCACGGATAAGGGCTCGCGGAAAAATGATAAGAGTCGATCTTTTTTCTCATAAGCGGAACAATGGTTGACTTTCCCGTTCCTGGAGGAGCCCCGATGCAAAGGATAGTAGGCTTCATGTTTAAAAACCTTTATCGGCAAGTAAGATTCTCACGAGCGTTGCCAGCGTTCATGAGAGAAGAACAAAAGTATGCTCTCCAAGCAAGATACATGAAGCTTATCCTGCATGGAAAACATTAGGTGCTACACATCAACAGTTTTATATATGAGAAGGAAGAAGAGTTTCGCAGTGTTAATTATACATGAAAAATGTATTTTATGAAGAGCTACTAGAATTAATAATAAGTATAGTATGTTATGATGAAATCATTTTAAGTTCTGAAATAAAAACCCCAAACTGGCTGCGTACTATCTGGCTGTTTCTTTGTTAATGTATCTAATTTCTTCTTCCAATTCTGCTCCGACAAAATTGGAAAATACGCAAAACTCTTCCCAGGTATAGGGTGCTATCAGTTTGAGAAAATTTTGAACTTTTTCAATTTTAAGTTGTTTTGGTGATATTGATTGGGGGCGTGTTACTCCAGGGCGCAGTTTGAGTCCCGGGAGTTTGTTTTTTGGAGGTATTTTTTCTGGGAGTGTGGTGGCAGAATTCTCTATATTTTTATTTAATGAAATAAGATCAGAAACAAGTACAGGTAGTTCTGGAACACCTTCAATCAGTGAAAAAACAATTTCTGCTAACCTACCCCGTACTGCAATCCTGTTTAGGTAGCTTGTACCAACAGTTTTTCTTTCATGTTCTGGTAGTGCATAAATAATAATTGAGTTTATAAAGACAAAATGTCTTTCTTTGTTAATAAGAGACAAGATTTTTTCCTGCCGGAGAAAATCAAGAATAGATAAAAGAGTGTTCCAATTATCCACAGAATCAAGTGCTTCTACAAAACCAGGAAATTCACTTTGCAGAAGACCAATCGAACGGGCTATTTCAAAACCGAGTGAAGGTTTTCTGCCTTTTACAAGTAGCTTCTCCCATTCCTGCCTCACCACCCGAGGGTGTAACTTCTTTACTCTTTCAGATGAAACGACTTCTTTCATTACTTTATAGTAATGATCATCTGGCGTGAGTTCCATTCTGGCAGCAAATTGAATCCCCCGATACACATTGACGGGACGATAAGATACCATGTCGTCAATCATCATTCGGATAATTCCATTTTCCAGATCTGCTCTGCACCCAAACCAGTCAAAGAGTTCTACAGTCAGGGGATCGACTGCAACATTATTGAATGTAAAATCTCTTAACCTGGCAGCTAATTCAGGAGAAACAAAGGGGTCACCATGCTCAAATTTTTCCTGCCCCTCTTTGGGTATAGGGCGAGATATTGAAACGTCTATTTCTTCACCACTGGCAAGCTCAACTTTTAAAATCTCAAAAGATTTACCAACTTTTTTTACTTTTCCGGGAAATATCGAGTTAATCACTATTTCTAAATCCTGAGGTGCTACCCCATATACCTGGACATCAACATCTTTTGGACTTAGTCCAAGGAGCATGTCTCGTACATACCCACCAACTACATACGCCAGGGGCGTGACTCCTTCTGTGTTTGGAATTGTAGGGAGAGATTGCACTACTGTTGCAATAAGCCTTGCAGCTTCCATTGCAGGTGATTTGTCCTCGGCAACTTTTTTTTGAAATTCTTCAACTGATATTAGAGTTCTTATGGGCGTGTTTTTAGTGGTCATTGTAGAATGTTATGAATGATTCAGGAGAAAATGTACATAGATTTATATGTATGTCGCAGAGTTTTTCTTTAAGGTCTTTTATCGGAATTGCCATGTAATCAGGAAGGAGTATAATTATCAGAAATACTCATTTGGTACTGAATAAAATTGAATCGTTTTATCTTACTTATAGCAATGTATGTTTGCACGCCATCAGTGTGTGTTGCAGAGCCAACAGAAAATATAAATGGTGTTGTTATGGAAGAAATAGTACTTGCAGGTGGTTGCTTCTGGGGAATGGAAGAATTGTTCAGGAAATTTGAAGGGGTGATGAATACTGAAGTTGGGTACACTGGAGGAGAGGCTGATAAGGCAAGGTATGATTTTGTAAAAACGGGTAGAACCGGGCATGCTGAAGCGCTAAGGATACAGTTCGACTCTTCGAAAACGAATCTGGAAAGCATCCTCAAATATTTTTTCAGAATCCATGATCCAACTACAGTAAATCGACAGGGTAATGATATTGGCACTCAGTATCGTTCGGCAATTTTTTATTCCGATGAAAAACAAAAAGAAATTGCAAAATCAGTCATACAGCAACTGGAAAGTGCAAAGATCTGGAAATCTGAAATAGTAACACAAATAGAACCACTTAAAAGCTTCACGCTGGCAGAAGACTACCATCAGGATTACCTGCAAAAAAATCCTGGTGGATATACGTGTCATTTTGAAAGGGATATGGAGTTCTAGATTAATTCTTTAAAATTTGATAGCAATTGCGCAGATAGAAGCAGGTGAAGAAAACCTTTTTGAGAAAAGAGCCATAAGAAAAAGTCAAAAAAGCAATAAGTGAGAATGGGTAATAGTTATGATTAATGGTGCTCTTAGGGGTTTGTTCACAATTCTGTTTATTTTGTTGATTCCGATCTATCTTATTGCCGAAACTTCAGATTCAGCGATACCAGTTTTAAAAATCGGTTTCATAGGACCACTGACTGGTAATGCAGCAGTGCTTGGTATAGATGCTCTTCCGGCTATACAGATAGCAATTGAAGAGGAGAATAAAGCGGGCGATATCGTATTAAAGCTGTTGATAGAAGATGATCAATATCAAACAGCTAAAACACTGCCTGCTTATAAGAGGTTAGTTAATTTTGAAAAGGTCGATCTTTTATTCATGTTGACCTATGGCGCTCTATTCGCCTTGAAGAATCAGGTACAGAATGATCAGATTCTTGTGCTGGATACCCTTGACTGTAATGAACCTATTGCCGAGCTGCCAGAAAACTTTATTTGCATTGCACCCAAGACAGAAGGTTTGGGTATTTTGGCTGCGAATCATGTATTGAACAATCAAGGTAGTCCGGTAGGTATTATTTATTATGGTAATGATCCTTTTATGGAGATAGTAAGTAGTGCTGCAAAAAATCGTATTGAAGATGGCGGCGGAAAAGTTGTTTTATTTGAAAGTTATCCAGCCGATACGACTGATTTTCGATCTATACTGCTTGGTGCTAAACAACGTAAAGTTAATTCGCTATTTTTATACGGCTATTACGAACTGAGCAATGCTATGTCTCAGGCAAGAAACATGGGGATGAAGCAACAGTTTTACGCTCTGAATACAGTGAACAGCCCCGGGTTCAGGAAGGCAGCCGCTAAGGCTGATGAAGGTACAATACTTTCTAGCTACCTTGCTCCAAGAAGTAATGAGTTTCAAAAGTTCCTGTTGGCGTTTAAGGAAAAAACTGGTCGTGATGCTCCTGATTTGAGGTCTCAACTTTTCCTTCTTACGATGCGGTCAGGTTGATTGCAGCAGGTTTTCGTGACTACCTTAAACAACAAGATAAGGAAAAGGGGTCTGTCTCTGTATATCTACAAAACTATATGCGTCAAGTCTCCAACTATAATGGCTTATCCGGCACCATAACAATTGATAATGATGGTGCAGCAAGATCTATTCATGCTGATCTGTATCAGATTAGAAATGGAGAATTGGTTAAAATGGTTGATTAGCCTTTGTCAAAACAGGTTTGTATTTTAAATTAATTCATTCAGAAAACGTACTACTGACAATAGTTCAATATCGTTTTTATCAAAACTATGTACCCCATCTTTTTCAATTAATTGTACTGCCCGGACTTTTGGATATTTGTTTTTCAGGTATTTGAGATGAGGGGAGATTTCCTTGCTTCCATATTTGACTTCGATAAACATAAGAGGTTGTCGTTTTTCTATGATGACGAAATCAACTTCTCTCTGATTTGAATCTCTGAAATATCGTAACTCAAGTTCTCTTCCCTCAGTATCCTCCAAATAGTTGCACCATTTTAAAAGATGTACTGCGACAAGATTCTCAAATTTTGCTCCTATGCTATCAGCGAGAGACCAATCCATCTGATAATGTTTCGCTTCTTTTTTAACAGCCCTGATTTTAGGCGAACCAAAGGGCATGAGTCGAAAGATGTAAAATAGTTTCTCCAATATATCGCACCAGCGTACCACTGAGTTATGAGAAACCTGAAGATCTTCCCTTAAGCTGTTATAGGATAAGGGGCTTCCAACCAGCTCTGGAAGTCTTGTAGATAAAAGTTCCATTGAACCCATATCCTTAATTTGTTCAAGATTGTTAATATCTTCTTTGAAAAGTCGAGTTCTATAGCTGAGTGCCCAACGATTTTTTTCTTTTTTTGATGCAGAGAAGAGAGGTTCCGGGAAGCCACTTAACTCAAGAAGAGAGTGAAAGTCTTTTGAATTTTCTATTCCAAGCTCCTTCACTGTATAAGGGAACATTCTGAGCAGAAAGTATCTACCTTGAAGCGAATCACCGCCTCGTCTGTACATATCCAGACGAGCGCTTCCAGTAACAAAGATTTTTGTCTGAGGTTCGTTTTTATCATAAAAACCTTTGAGATAATTTCGCCATCTTGTGTATTTATGAATTTCATCGAAAACTATAATCTTATCTTTATTAAAATCTTTACTAATGATTTTAGATCTATCTTCATCATTATCCCAGTTCAAATAAGAGATAAGATTTTTATCATTGAAATGTTCTTTGAGTATATGCTTTGCGAGAGTGGTTTTACCCACCTGTCTTGGACCTGACAGAAAGACCATTTTCTTTTTCAGATCATCCAGAATGTGCTTGGTAAGATATCTCTCTGACATGTTGTTATTTTAACATTGATATGAAAAATTACAAGTTAATTTTAACATATATGTTAAAATTAACTTGTTTTATGCTATCTTGCTGTAAATATTAGTTTTTATATGAGTGTTTATATGGCTTAACTTGAAGGCGGGCAGATTTCTTCAAGTGGGATTTTTCTTTGTGACCAGTTCCCTGTGTTATTTACTACCACTATTTTTGCAAAATCGTGATTTGTGTCTCCATTTCTCGGGATGAGAAAGAAAAAACCACTTTTTCTTGAGCGTACTTTATGGGGTGATTTTGCTAAAAGAAGATTTACGTCAGGTCTGTGTCTTTGTTCTCCTTTGTATCTGATCTTGGCATATTCCAGATACATATTCTGGAATTCAGCGTTGGAGTGTTTGCTTGTTACCCAGCCATCAATCAGAAGATAATCATCACTGCATAGTTTGTGTTCAATTGACCAGATTCCTTGTATGCTATCAGCACTTTCTTCCGGGATTAACACTTGTGAAACTTCTGATGTGCTAACTTCAGGTTCTTTAGGGGTGAAGGTTTTTAGCTGGATAGAGTGTTCAAGTATTTGTTCTGCTCTGAGTTCCGGTTTGTAGAGCAGTCCTTTTTTGAAAAGATGCCACCGTATCATGCTATCTTGTATGAGCTCTTTTCTGAGGTAGTACTGATCTGTGAGTAGTTTGTAGGATTGTACCGAAAAGAGGAAGGCTGGAATGAGCAGGAATGTTGAGAGGAAAGGTTTTTTCACGAAGAATTTTTCAGAAAGCTTTAAAATACTTACAATTGCCAGTACTGACATGAGTGTATATCTGCTTGTGGTGTAAGATGATTTTGGATCCAGACTGAGCCTGAAATGTGCTGTGGCAAGGCAACTTCCACATAAAAAAAGCAGGAAGAGTATAAGATATTCTTCTTCTCGTTTTACTTTAAGAACGAGAAAAGCTGAAAGTATGGCAATAATACTTCCGGTAATAAATGAGACTTGTTTGCTGTAGTACCCAATAGAAGACCCCAGCATCTCCAGGGCATATATGAATTCGGAAGTAATGTTTAGTTTGTTCCCGGAACTTGTAAGGCTTGAAAAATTAAATGCAAGGAGAATTACTACGAGCGAAACAAGATAGAAAAATAAAGTTTTATTAAATTCTCTCTTGTAAATGAGAAAAAGGATAATAGAAGGCAAGATACATATTCCGTTTCCCTGAGTAAGAATTGCGCACACTGAAAACAATAGAGTTAGAAAAGGATTTTTTCGAAAATAAATAAAGGATAGTAGAGCGAATACATTTATCCAGATGAATTGTACGCAGTTGTTCGCCCATTGAGTTGCTTCTACGTAGGTGGGTTGAAAAAAGATCAGCGCAAGTACAAGGGGGAGGAGGGGGTAAGAGGGTTTTTTAGTGGAGCGAGCAAGCAGGAAAAATGTTATGCATAAACCGCTTAATCCCAGAAAAGAGAAGAAATAAAAATTCAGACCTCCTGTTAGCAGATAAGTGAACAGTGCAAAGATTCTATCCGGGGTTCTAAAATGTTGTGTATGTCTTTCAAAAAGAAGAGCCAGAGAATCATACGTACTTTCCCCGAGCACAAACCGATTCAGAAAATCCAGTAAAGAATCAAAATCGTCAGCGTTAGGAAAGTTCTGGAAGTTTGAAAGGACGTAAAAGGAAAAAATAAATACCGGGATAAAAGGAAGCAGGGTAAAAAGAATGGAGTAGGTTTTTTTGTGTTTTACTGATTCTTCCATGTTGCAAGCTCTTCACTCCAGGCAGGAATAATATTTATTTTTTTACCATGTATTTCCAATTGTTGCTCTGAATCGTCACAGGTAACAATATATAAATCTTTTACCTGAAGCTCTTTAGCAGCAGTGATCAATGCTCGTGTTTCACGATCAAGAGTTTTTGCCGTAATTGCGGAATAGGTAACTTGAATTAATCTGGCTTTACCGCTTGCAGGAGTGATATAAAAATCAACTTCATATCCAGATTTGGTCTGGTAGCTAAAAAGATTTATATTTGGAATTAGACCATATCTGCAAAATTCTATGAACACATGGTTTTCAAGAAGTTTACCAAAATCACTTGCCCCGGAAGTTTTCTGTGCACTGAAAAATCCATTATCGTAAATATAAAATTTCTTTTCTGAATTGACTCGTTCACGTGGTTTAAAAGAGTAGTTTTGTAGAGCGCAGCAAAGATATGCTCCTTCAGCCCACCCTGTATACTTGGAGATTGTTGAATGAGTTAATTGACCGTGCAAGGCTCGTGATAGAGACCTTGAGCTAGCTCTTCCCGTCATTGTTGTTACTATTAAGTACAAAAGATTTTTAAGTTCACTGATGCGACGGATTTTGTAACGCAGTACCATATCTTTCAGAATTATGGCGTCCCAAAGCGTTAACAAAAAATCAGAAGATTTGGTACGATTAGTAACAACTGAAGGAAATCCTCCCATTTGCAGGTACTGTAAAAAGGATTCGAGATTTCGTGAATGCTTGTTTGCTGAGAGATATTCAGAATATGAAAAAGGCAGAAGCTGATATTCAAGATATCTTCCTGTTAATGATGAGGCGAGTTCACTACTGAGCAGTTTTGAGTTGGAACCAGTGATAATAATGTTTCTTCCTAGTCGGTGTAGGCGATTTACCAGATGTTCCCATTTATGAAACAGCTGAATTTCATCAAAGAGGATGTATTCAAAATTTGGGTACACCGCATTAAAGCATTCAAGGATTTGTTCTGCGGTAAATTCGAAATTTAATTCTTCATCTTCAAAGTTAAAATAAGCAAACTTTTTTCCATCAAGTACCTGTAATGCAAGACTTGATTTACCTGAACGTCGAGGTCCCATTATTACCTTTATGGAGTCGGTGTCCAGGTTTTTGGAAATATCTTCGGTAAGATTACGACGAACATATGCAGCGTTGATAATACTGGAAATTTCAGTGCGCTGCCTTTTGATAAGGTTGGTTAGTAGTTCATTCATATTATCCAAATTACCATAGTATGGATAGTATAACAAAAGTATTTACCAAACAATTTTTAATATACTATAATTATTATCTTTTTATTTAAGTAAATTGAGGATGTTTTATATAGTAAATCTCTATAGAGACATTCTTTGTCTGTAAAGGAAAGTTTATAATGGAATTATGTAAGGACTTCCTGATTCCGCAGTATGGTGGGAACTGTTTTTCATCGGTTCCCGGTGTTTTGGAAACATTGATTGTGGGTGAAACCAAAAGAGATGTTTTTCTTTCTGAGGCGATGAGTCACTTGCCCGGAGGTGTTGATAAAGTTGTGTTTATTCTTTTTGATGCATTTGGAAGAAAGTCATTTAATTCATTTTCAGATAATTCATTATTTCTACAAACATTTTTGAATCAGGGGTTTTGCATTCCGACTACGTCGCAATTTCCTTCAACTACGGCAGCCCATGTTACTACGCTCCTTAGCGGAGTACCGGTTTATGAAACTGGTGTTTGTGAGTGGTTTTATTATGAGCCGAAGGTCGAAGGGGTAATTAATCCTTTTAAGTTGAATTATTATAATGAATCAAAACTGGGAACGCTGATTGGGGGAAGGGAGTTGTCAGAGATTTTACCTCGCAAAAACTATTTTGCAGATTTGAAGGAGAAAGGAGTTATGTCTTTTCGATATGCTCCTGATGAGATTGAACCTAGTATATACGGGAATTATTTTGGGAAAGATTCAGAGATTATTCCTTATTCTAAACTTTCAGATGGTATTTCTCGCTTGATACAAAATATTAAAAGTTACGATGGAAAACAGTTTCACTATCTCTATATTCCGGATTACGATTCTATCTGCCATAAATATGGACCAGAAACTGTTGAAGCTAAAGTGTGTGCAGAAGACATTCTGAAGGAGCTGGAAAGGCTTCTTTTAATATTGGGTAATAAAAATGTGGCAATCACTATGACCGCTGACCATGGGCAAGTCACAATTGATCCATTACAAACCTTGTATGTTAACAAACTATGTCCTGAAATATTTGAATATCTTGCAAGAACTCCGTCAGGAAACATTATTCGTTTTGGTGGAGGTTATAGAAATCTTTTATTATACGCACAAGAGGGAGCCTCAACCGTACTTGCAACAATTTTAAGGGAAAAGCTTCGGGGAGCCGCAGATGTTTTTACACGTGAAGAAATAGCCGCTTTCGGAATACTTGGACCACAACCACTTTCTTCGCATTTTTCAGAAAGAATTGGTGATGTGATAGTTATTCCCTATGAAGGTTACTCTGTGAACTGGAAAGAAGAGGGTCTATATATTCCTGAGCCTTACAAGGGACATCACGGAGGACTTAGCAGAAGTGAAATGGAAACGGTATTTTCTATTGTTTTTTAGACCTCGTTATAATTTTAACTACCATAACGATTTTGAGGTAATTATCAGAGATGAATTACTAAACTTGAACTCGCGAGAAGTATAGTTTTTGAGTAATCTTTTGAGATGTTTTATATTGTGATGATTAATGGGAAAGAAGTTATATAAACCAAAATAAAACCGTATGCCTGCCAAAAATCATAATTCACCATTCCACGAAATTCAAAACAAAAGCAAGTTATTGAAAGATTGGTATGGAGTTTCTTTTGTTAATATTCTTGCAGGTGAGCTAGGGCTTTCTGATCAGGGTCGGTTTGTAAAAGAGTATAAAAAGAAATATCGCAGTCTTGAATTAAAGCAGCGGTTGAATCTTGTTTCAGATCTTCTTGATCTTCATCTTGGGTCTTCTTATGTCGGGAAGCTTAAAAAATTGAAGAATCTGTTAGGGTCTGAATATCCTTATGAAACGGGGATGATGAATCATGGGTTTTATTTATATCCGATTTCGCAGTTTGTGGAGAATAAGGCTCTGGTGGATGTTTCTGCTTCTCTGGATTTCATTTATGAATTAACAAAGCGTTTTACAGGTGAATTTGCAATTCGACCTATTGCCCGGCATGATAAAAAGCGAATTCTCAAAATCACAAAAGAATGGTCAAGAGACAGGAATTTTCATGTAAGGAGACTCGCCTCAGAAGGGCTTCGGGTGCGTCTTCCCTGGGGACAGGGAATTGATTGGGTAAGAGAAGATCCGGCTTTAACCCTTCCCGTTTTGAATAAACTGAAAAATGATCCGGTGCTCTATGTAAGACGATCTGTTGCCAATGCCATGGGGGACATTATCAAAGTGGATGAAGAGTTGGGATTTGATACGCTTACTTCATGGTTAAAAGGAAATGTATCACCTGAGGTGTGCTGGGTTATACTGCATGCGATCAGACATCCGGTGAAAAAGAAAGATCAAAGATTTATGAAACTTAAAGAGAAAGTTTTGTTGCTTCGCAGAAGCTGAAAACATTTTCCGAAAGGTATTGGGGTATATGAACCTCTCCTTGACATGTGCGCTTTCCAATTATAAATTTTCTGGAAGATTGACGTTGTATTAAGCATGGAGCGCTGGGCATTTTAGTTTTGGTGCCTTTTAGCTTAGGCACACAAATGCGGCAAACAAATAATGTGAGGCTATAAGAAGATATGAGAGTTTCACTAAAACGGAGAATATATGATAAAGACAAAATGGATGGTTCGTGTATTAGCAATAGCTATGATGGTTATTACATTTGGCTTGGTGGCAGGCTGCGGTGGAAGTGGAGGAGGTGATGCTGCTGATGATGTAGGTGGTACTATTGATATTGATAATAGTGTTGATAGCGATGTTGCTACTGCAAAGGACTTCGCAGGAGTGTGGCTGATCAGGAAGGAAAATACTACCAGTTACTGGATTTTTAATGAGAACGGCACTTTTCAAAAGAAAAGGGCAGGTCAACCCATCAATAGCGGAAACCATTTTTCAGGTACATTTTCTGTAAATGAAGGATTATTGAGCGGTAGTTTCACTAACCCGGGTGTTGGAAGAGGCGACATTAAAGGTCTTCTTGACGAGGATGATACCTTCTTGATGGACTTCATTGAGTACTGGCATACTCCACCAAAAGTTGTGCCATGTATCGGTGTCAGACCGTAAACAACATGTAATAGCATGAAATATACATAACCTTTAGCTAAAGGTTATGCTATCAAATTGAGGTATAGCTCGGCACTAGTCCTGAGCTATTTTCGGTATTTTTACTGGCTGCCCAAAACAGCCGTCGCTATAGAAAAATAAATCAACAATCCCGTTGCATCGGCAAGGGTCGTTACCAGAGGGCTGCTTGCAAGGGCGGGGTCGATTTTTAGTTTTGTGAGTATGAAAGGTAGTAGTGTTCCAATCAGGTTTGATGCGAGGACAATTGCAAACATTGAAAGGCTTACGATAAGTCCTACCTGCATTCCTCCTTTGATGTAGCCAAGAACGAAACTTGCAAACCCCATGGCAAGACCAAGGCAAATACCCAGAGCGTACTCTTTCATAAGAATTTTTAACCACTGAGACACTTCTATATCTTTTGTGGCAAGTGCACGTATCACCAGGGTTGCAACTTGAGAGCCGGTGTTTCCTCCGCTTCCGATAAGGAGGGGAAGAAAAAAGGCAAGGGCGATCATTGAATTTAATGTGTTTTCATAGAAAGCTATAATTGCAAGAGAAAGAATGTTAACTCCGATAAGAATCAGAAGCCAACGGATGCGGGTGGAGAATAATTTCAGAATTCCGGTTTCACGGTAGGTAGATTCAAGAGGGTCTATACCGGCGACCTTATGAAAGTCTTCGGTGGTTTCAACTTTTGCAACATCGGCAATATCGTCAAAGGTGACAATGCCAAGCATTCTCATTTTGTCATCGACTACCGGTAAAACCCCCTGGTCGTAACGCTCCATTGCGTGTACTGCCTGTTCACGGTCATCGGTGGCATTTAGAAATACCACCTGCCCGTCAATGAGCGATGCGATGGTGTCTTTGGGGTCTGCAAGGAGAACGCTCCTAAGACTTACTTCATCTACAAGAACTCCTGTTTCATCTACTACGTATAATGATTCAAAAGATTCTGCTTCTTCACCGTATCTTCGGATGTATCTGAATACGTGTTCGGGGCTCCATTCAGCTCTTACTGTTACGTAATTGGGGGTGATCAGTCGCCCGATACTGTCAGGAGGATAATTCAAAAGGAGTTGTGCCTGTTTTCTCTCAGCAGGACTTAAAAATGAGAGAAGCTTTGGAAGGAGTTCCGGAGGAGTTGTGCCGAATAATGCGGTACGGTCATCCGGGAGCATATTATTCAGTATATCTCTTAACTGTTCTCCTGAAGACTCTTCAATGAGCTGCCTTTGTTTTTCATGGGCAAGTAAGGGAAATACAAGCGCTGCCGATTCCGGCTCAAGAACAGAAAACACGAGCCAGCATTTTTCAGTATCGACAAGATGAGAAATGGCGTCCGCGATTTCAGGGGGGCGCAGCTCTGCACAAAGCTCGGCAAGGGCACTAAGTGCATTCTGATCAATTAAATCAGAAACCTTTTCGCTTATTGTCAGTCCTTCTGTTTCTTCCGGGTGCACCATGACTGAGCTTTTACCTATATGAGTCTCTTACATTTACATTGCTCTTGGCTATGTTCCTTATGGCAGATTTAAGGGGGTCACTAATCATACCTTAGCCTGTTTGTAAATACGGTTACTATAATTCCTTTGCGGGAGTCCTCCTCGGTTCTTCAGACGTTATTTCGGTTTCAATTCTACTGTGTTAGGAGTGTTGTCATGGGATCTTATTTCATTTCTTAATCCGTCTTCATGGTACGATTTTCTGTCATTCTCATTGTAGTTCAACTTCTGATTGGTATTGGGTATGCCGGTGCTGCCCCCGGGAGACAAAATGATGAGGAGAAAAACGATAAAGAGTCCTATGAGCATGTGTTGGGAGAGAAGTTAGAAAATCTGGGGAGGATATATAAAAATGACTCTCACGATATTATTCAGGAGGTGTGGCTTTTAGGTCGTTATCATGGTCAATACTACCGGGCAGATGGAAGCGGGAATCCTGATGACGATGGATATGAAACACGTCGGCTGAGAATGGGTGGACAAATGAAACTGCTGAAGTCTCTTACCCTGCATGCCCAGATGGTGAGCGGCAGTGATGTAAGTCCTTTTTACGATGGGTTTTCAGAGTTGTGGGCGCAGTGGGCTTTCTCTCCTGAGATTCTTCTTACGGTGGGTCAGCAAAAACATCGCTTTACACATGATAGAAATGTGTCCAGTCGATATATCAATTATCTTGAACGCAGTATGTTTACGAATATGTTTGGTCTTGATTATACTCCGGCGGTGACTCTTCAAGGGGAGATCGGAAAAACAACGTATTATACAGGTTTCTTCTCTAATGCTACCGGAAGAAATATGGGAGATTCCTTTACGAATCTTGATTCAGGTTATTCTTTTTTAGGTGCGGCGTACTATGATTTAGATCGGCTTTTTGGTGCCGATTCTTCTTACTTTCATGTCACCTACCTCCACAGTAATGCTAATGATCGGGCTACTAACCTGGACAGATTTGAAGATGGGATTTCATCGGCACTGATTCTTACAAAAGAATCTGCGGCGCTTGTAGTGGAAGTAACAGCGGGGTTTGAAAGTGAGGATGGAAATGCAGTTGGAATTAATTTTCAACCAAGTTATTTTCTGACAGATACTCTTCAGCTTGCAACACGCTATCAGTTTGCAATCTCAAGTGATGAGAAAGGCTTGAGTGCTCAACAAAGATACGAAGAGGGGGCAGGTCTTTCAAAGGGAGATATGTATAACGCCGCATATCTTGGTCTGAACTATTACATTGCAAAACATCGTCTCAAGTTGATGGGGGGCGTCGAATATTCAACTATAGGTGGTGAAGAAGTCTGGACAACAAGTGCCATGATTCGTTTCTATTTTGGACCACATTCCGGTGGCTCTTTCCCGATGAATCAGATGCTACCAGGTCATTTCTTTGAATACGATTAGCGGGCTTTTTCAGAACCCTGCCAGCGGAAGTCTCAGCTAGACTCCCCAAAACCACCCTAATGAAAGATATTAATTTACAGTTAAAATTTAAGAGAATTTAGTTATAACATTCTGAAATTACTTAAGTTTGATATGAATATTAGCTGGTTTCAAGTCTGAAATAATACGTACCAGAAACTTTTTCTAATTCCTTGATTACCTGAAATTAATGCTTACATATTAATCCTTGGGCGTTTTTCTTACTTCTGTATGAAAACAAGCGTGGATAAGAGGAGATATAGGCATAAGATTTATCGCATTTTAAATTGTTAAAAAAATGTAAAAAAATCTTCAGTTTTATCTCTTGAAGGGCTTGTATTCTAAAATCACTTAGTATAGAAATCGCCTCCCGATGACGCAGAAGGCAGTTTCAGGCTTGTTGTTTTGCTTTGACTGCTGGTCACGGTTTACATTGCTGGAATGGGTAGAAGAGAGCAGCTTTGGTATATGACAACATATCCAAAGTCTTAAGTTCGTAGATGCTCCAAAATATTGCACTTAGTGCAATTCTTTTGGTTGCGACGTATATGTCGAAAAGTAAATTTGTTTGTGGCGTGTTCTTCTTTGAGAGAGCATGACCACAATAAGTCAGTGCTATACAGGATTCACTGACGATATACAGCAGCTTTTCAAACTGGAGAGTTTGATCCTGGCTCAGAACGAACGCTTGCGGCATGCTTAAAACATGCAAGTCGAACGAGAAAGTGACTTCGGTCACGAGTACAGTGGCGCACGGGTGAGTAACACGTAACTAACGTCCCTCATCGCTGGGGACAACTCCGGGAAACCGGAGCTAATACCGAATGATCTGAAAGAGTCTCTGGACTTTTTTGGTAAAGCCTTCGGGCGCGATGAGATCGGGTTGCGGCCCATTAGCTTGTTGGTAAGGTAACGGCTTACCAAGGCTACGATGGGTAGCTGGTCTGAGAGGATGATCAGCCACACTGGAACTGAAACACGGTCCAGACTCCCACGGGAGGCAGCAGTTGGGAATATTGGACAATGGGGGAAACCCTGATCCAGCAATGCCGCGTGAATGATGAAGGCCCTCGGGTCGTAAAGTTCTTTTAGCAGGGAAGAAGGGAAACTTGACTGTACCTGCAGAAAAAGCACCGGCTAACTCCGTGCCAGCAGCCGCGGTAATACGGAGGGTGCAAGCGTTGTTCGGAATTATTGGGCGTAAAGAGCGTGTAGGCGGCCATGTAAGTCTGGTGTGAAAGCCCGGGGCTTAACCCCGGAAGTGCACTGGATACTATATGGCTAGAGGGTAAGAGAGGAAAGCGGAATTCCTGGTGTAGCGGTGAAATGCGTAGATATCAGGAGGAACACCGATGGCGAAGGCAGCTTTCT
>CAZTBW010000011.1:0-103601 GCA_964612555.1 uncultured Bdellovibrionales bacterium
GTCAAACAGGAGTTTAAAGACATTCTCGTCATTTCAACATAGCAACTCTGACACTTGCCAGGAATGCGGCACTAAAATTAATCGAGAATAAGAATCTGCGTTTATCCGCGTCCATCTGCGGTTAAATCTAAGAAATTCAGTTACTTATAGAATCTCATCAAATCATCAAGTATTAACCTGAAAGGGTCGATTTTAAAAGGGTAAGTGTTTGTTACGCTTACGTATTTGAAAATTACAAAACCACGGAACAGGTTTTGTACACGGAAGTAAGCAGTACAAGGATGAGTAGTAGTTTATTCGCAGTCTGGTTTTTTCAAAAGGATGCGTGCGTCCAACGTCACCCGTGCGCCTTGCTTGAGGGGGTCTTCCTATGAGTAGACTTTCCTTAACTACCAACATAGCCTCTCTTACCGCTCAGAGAAACCTTACTCAGACGAGTAAGAATCTTGAAACTTCTTTTAGTAGACTTTCAAGCGGGATGAGAATCAATCGTGCATCGGATGATGCAGCGGGTCTTTCTGTTTCTTCTCTGCTTAATGCAGACAGAGCAGTACTTTCTCAGGGAATACGTAACCTGAACGATGGTATCAGTTATCTAAACATTGCCGAGAGTGCGATTGGGGAGATGAGTAATATTATGTTTCGTATTCAGGAGATTGCGGAGCAGAGTGCTAATGGGACTTTGAGTAGTGCTCAGAGAAAACCGCTTCAAGATGAGGTTACGGCTTTACAGAATGAGTATAACAGGATTCTTCATAGTACGAAGTTTAATGACATGAAGTTGTTAACGGGTGCTAATACGCTAGTGAATTTACAAGGTGGTTATGGGGAAGCTGGGGGATTAGCGGTTCAGGTTGGAAAGGAGTTGGTGAGTGATGCTTTTGGTCTATATTCTGCCGGGGAGACGGTGCGGGTAAGTACAAATAGTAGTGGAGGGCAGGCTAATGGACAAAGTTATCTCTATTCAGTGAGCGCAGATGGGCGTTTCCTCGCTTTTTTCTCAGATGCGAACAATCTCCTTCCCGGAGTTAGTGGAGGTCATATATATGTTAAAAATCTGGAAACAGGAGAATTACGTTTAGGAAGTAGTACTCAGAGTGGAGTGCCGGGAAATGAAAGTAGTTGGAGAGGTAAACTAAGTGATGACGGTCGTCATCTTGTATTTACATCAGACTCTAGCAATTTTGTTTCAGGAGTCAGCGGAGAACAAATCTATATAAAAGACCTTCAGACAGGAGAGATACGTCTGGGCAGCGGCACTCAGGATGGGGTGCATGGAAATGCTCCAAGTGCTAGTGCAAGTATAAACGCAGATGGTCGTTATATTGTGTTTGACTCAACAGCTACCAACCTGATTCCCGGAGTGACCGGGCAGCAGGTTTATCTCAAGGATTTAACTACAGGCGAACTAAAGCTGGCAAACAGTAATCAGAGTGGAATGCAAGGGAATGGAGTTAGTGCTATTGGGAAGGTAAGTGCAGATGGTCGTTATGTTGTTTTTCACTCAGACTCCACTAATCTGGTTACTGGTGCGAGTGGATGGCAGATATATGTAAAGGATCTCCAGACGGGAGAAATAAGGGTGGCAAGTAGTAATGAGAATGAAATATCGGGTAGTAATAGTAGTTATTACGCAGACATAAGCTCAGACGGTCGTTATGTTGCGTTCAGATCATTTGCAACCAATCTGATTTCTGGTGTGAGTGGCTGGCAGATATATGTGAAAGATCTTGAGACGGGAAAAGTAAAGTTGGGCAGTGGTACTCAGGATGGGGTGCATGGGAATGGTACCAGTAGTGATGTAGAGATAAGTGCGGATGGTCGTTATGTGGTATTTACTTCGGATTCTTCTAACCTTGCTTCAGGAGTTAGTGGGCACCAAATATATCGAAAAGATTTGTTTACAGGTGAAATAGAACTTGTAAGTAGATCAACTAATGGAGAAGTCGATGCGAGTCCCAATCCAAAAGTGGGTGTCATTTCTGCTGATGGTAGTAGAGTATTTTTTCATAGTGATTCTAACAATCTGATAGGAGGTGATACAAATGGGGTGTTAGATATTTTCATGCGTGACATGTCAAAAACCGGAGTTAATGAACTTGCAGGCATGGTTGTTTCAAACCAGGCAAGCGCACGTGTGACACTTGCTCTTTCAAAACAACGACTTGAAACCTTGAACCTAGCCCAAGCCGGAATCGGTGCCTCTACTTCCCGAATCGACACCGCCATTTCAAACCTTTCAACCATGACTCAAAACTACGCAAGCGCAGCATCTCAAATCACTGACACTGATGTTGCAGAAGAATCCGCAAAGCTCGCAGCAAGCCAGATACTCCAACAAGCCGGTGCTGCAGTACTTGCACAGGCAAACATCCAACCACAGCTAGCACTCACACTATTAAAGGATATATAATCAGCCACAACTGATTTTTAGACTATTGCAAACATCGGGAAGACAGACCCCACGAAGCACTCCCCTCTTAAATGCACGGGGCGTAGTGGTACACTCAAATAAGACAGTGGTACACTCAAATAAAAACTGAAGTCTAAAGAAGGAAGCTTGGCGAGTTTTTTTCGCCGACAGCGGCGACAGTCCGATGCAAGAAAAAAACTCGCCAAGCTTCCTTCTTTAGGCTTTCCACCCCCTAAGCTTTTTCTCGTTTTTTTCGAGCGGCTCTTTTTGCCTGAATCTTTTTTGTGCGCTCGGATAAAACTCCGGATACATATCCCGGAATCTCTTTTTCAACGATTTGATATGCAGTGTCGGTAAGCTGAGCACCTACTCCTACCCAGTGCTTTACCCGATCATGCTTAAGCTCAACCTTTGGAGGATTTAATACCGGATTAACAGTACCAAGCACTTCAATAAATCGTCCATCCCGACTTGCATCCTTATCAGCAGCAACAATTCTGTAAAAAGGAAGTTTTTTTCTACCAAGTCTTGCAAGTCTAATATGTACTGACATAAAAATTTATCTAATAATTATAATTACTAAGGCACAAAAATCAATTATTTCCGAATATATAAAAATTCAGAGGAGTCAGGATATACACTCTGATAAAGAAAAACTCAAGCCCACGCAGGGTTCAGGAACCTACTGCGGAAACTTTCCTCCCCGCATAAGATTACTAAAATTAGCCATATTACCCATCTGACCCATTCCACGTAGCGCATTTGGTCCCATTTTGCTCACGTTTTTCATCATTTTCTTCATGGTTCCAAATTGAGTCAGGAGCTTATTTACGTCTTCTACAGAAGTTCCACTTCCCTGAGCAATTCTCTTCTTTCTGCTCCCGTTAATAATGGTGTGCTCTGCCCTCTCCTCTCTGGTCATTGAAAGGATAATTGCCTCCACCCGGGACATTTCTTTTTCTGCCACCCCGCCATCAAGCTGCTCACTTATTTTGGAAGCACCCGGAATCATCTTCATCAGGGAACTGATTGACCCCATTTTTTTTATCATTTGAAGTTGAGAATAAAAATCTTCAAGAGAGAACTGATCTTTCTTGAATTTCTTCTGAAGTTTTTTCGCTTCCTCTTCTGAAACCTGTTTGGATGCTTTCTCTATCAGCGAAAGTACATCTCCCATTCCAAGAATACGTGAAGCCATCCTGTCCGGCTGAAACATTTCAAGCGCATCAGCTTTCTCACCCATACCAACAAACTTGATCGGCTTTCCTGTAATTGCCCGCATCGAAAGCGCAGCACCACCTCTTGAGTCCCCATCAAGCTTGGTCAAAATAAGACCATCCAGCTCAAGCGCTTCATCAAACGCCTTTGCTACCTTTACCGCCTCCTGACCTGTCATGGAATCGGCTACTAAAAGTACCTCATGAGGTTCAACCGCTTCAACTATATCAATCAACTCATCCATAAGCGTGGTATCAATCTGAAGCCGCCCGGCAGTATCAATCAAGAGCGTATCATACCCTGCCTGCTCTGCATGCTGTCGTGCACGAACCGCAATATCCTTTGGAGATTCACTCGTTGATGAAGGAAACACAGAAACATCAATCTGCCCGGCTAAGGTTGCAAGTTGTTCTATCGCAGCAGGTCGATACACATCCACAGAAACCATAAGGGGTTTTCGCTTATGATCTTCCTTAAGATATTTTGCCAGTTTCGCAGTTGAAGTAGTCTTACCAGACCCCTGTAAACCCACCATCACTATAATCACGGGAGGGCTGAAACGCAGATTTAAAGGTGAAGTTTCACCCAGAGTTTTTACAAGCTCATCATGCACAAACTTTATAACCATCTGCCCGGGATTAAGGCTCTTCATCACCTTCATCCCCAATGCCTCCTGGCGTATATTAGAGCAGAAACTTTTTACCACCTGTAATGACACATCAGCCTCAAGAAGGGCTATCTTGATTTCTTCAAGCGCAGCATCAATATCACTCTCAGTTAAAACACCTCTTGAGCGCAGAGATTTAAAGATATTTTCAAACTTGTCTGTTAAGGCACCGAACATGTTTCCTCTTTTCCACCTTCGCCCCCCCGTAGCACCCTTCCTGGGGCGCAGGGGGGTGCTTCGGAGGATAGTACTACACTATTTTATTAGTAAATTAATTTGACGTGATACTAGACTAGGAGAGGAGAGAAAAATAGGCAACACTATCTCGAATTTTTTATTGCCATGATCATGGAACTTTCAACATCATTTACAGAAAAAGGATAACTTAAAAAACCATTTGCCCCGATCTGATGCCCTTCAAGAAGCACTTCCTTACTTAAATTTGGACTAAATAAAATGATGGGGACACTCTTGAAAGAAGAGCTTTTGAGCTCCTTGATCAGCTCCAAACCGTTTATTCCCCCAATCTCATGACAGAGAAACATCATATCAAATTTTTTCTTTCTGGCACTGCTCATGGTAGACTTTCCATCTGAGGCAGTTTCAATGTTGGCAGATTTATGACCCAGACTTGTGAGTATAGTTCTAAGCTGACGTTGTCTGTTAGGGTCACTCTCGGTAATTAAAATCTTCATATCCTGGTTTGAATCGGTGTAAAAAACCAAAAATCCGTAATACGGAACCAATGGACATGAAATCGGTAAAAAAATAAAACTTCTTTAGCCAAAAACATTGTAAAAAGAAGATTGTTCAAGTAATTTCAAATAGATAAGTGTTTTAATCGGGTAAACCACATGACAACGCTACAGGCAGCAATTTCAAAAGCAAGAAAACTATCTAAAACCTTTGGGATAGTTACCCCCGGAGGTCCCTTATCCAAAGAAAGAACTGAGCTGGGATATCAAAATATAAGGTCTCTGGGATATACGCTCCAGGCACCTCTTGAGCCTTACGCATATTATGCTGATTACACTTATGAATTTACTAACGGTTCCCGAAAAGAACGACTTACTTCCATAGAACAGGCAATAAACAACCCCGAGGTGGATGTTTTACTCGCAGCCCGGGGCGTCACGGGAAGTCTTGAGATCATTTCAGACTTTCCATTCAAGGTGCTTGGAACTCAAAAAAAATTACTTATAGGACAATCGGATGTAAGCAGTTTTCTGATTCAAACTCCTTTTCGTTCCGGTATTCCTTCAATTCACGGACCTACTCTGGGTGCGGAGTTTGCAGACTATACAAACTCCGGCGACGCCAAAGACTCCATTGATACTTTAATAAAACTTATCAGCGACCCCGACTTCAGGCTTGATATTCCAGGACGTAGCGTAAAAAAAGGACACTCACTTCAGGGACGATTACTTGCGGGAAATCTTACAACACTGGTAAGCCTCCTTGGGACACCATACGATGTGGATTACTCAAATTGCATTCTGTTACTGGAAGAAGTTGGGGAAGCACCCTATAAAATCAAGCGTATGTTGTTTCAATTGTTATTAGCCGGAAAGCTTGATGCTCTTTCAGGACTGTGTTTTGGCAGGTTTGCAAAATGTGAAAGTCCTAATGGACCTGACGTTGACAGTGTCATGGATAAATTCATTTCCGACACCCTCTCACCGTTCCCCTATCCCGTCCTCAAGGAACTCCCTGTCGGGCACTGGGGTAAAAGCCTACCAATTCCAATTGGTTGTATGGCTTTGATTAAAGATGATTTATTATGTATCCTTGAAAGCCCCATTGAATAGCAACCAAAAATATTTTTATGACGCAAACCTCCTCAACAACAACCGACCATACCCGCAACCACACTACCCTTAACGATGCTACCCCCAACCATGCTCCGGCAAATGGACATACTTCAGCCAATACTCCACTGAAAGAAAAAATTGATGCCTTGATTACTCCCCTGACATGCCCTGCGGTTACTCCATCCGGTGATGCACCGCTTCAGGAAAAATCAAAAATGATCACACCCGGCGCGGAAGTTATCCTTGCCGAGAACGGCACTGTTCTCTTTCATAAAGCGTATGGGGTTTCATCTTTGGAAAAATCTCCCTCTGATCAAGTCCCTTTAAAACGCGGAATGATTTTTGATCTCGGCACCGCAACCCAGGTTCTTGTCACGGCACCCATTCTTATGAAACTTGTTGAACAAAAACTGATTGACCCTCAGGTGAAAGTCTCCCGAGTCCTTCAGACTTTTGGCTCTGCAGGTAAAGAAAGCATGAAGATCATTCACCTCCTGAATCACACTTCGGGATATACTTCCCACCTGCCACTTCATAGAACTCTGATTAAAGGAGCCCCAACCCTTAATTCCTTAATTACAAGAAGGTCCGCACTACATCTTCTTTACAAGGAAATTTATCGCAGCCGTCTGGATAATGTCCCCGGTAAGGTGCATCAACAAAGCGATATCGGATATTTACTGCTTGGTCAGATCATAGAAGTAGTTTCCGGAAGTCCTCTTAACAAACTGTTCTCACAGTTTATGGCACGTCCTTTCAAGTTAGAGAGCACGGGTTTTATCGATCTTGAACAAATCAGGAGAAAGACAATCAGTGTTTCAGAAGAGTTGATCATTCCAACTACTCAGTGCTCCTGGCGTAAAAAACGACTGCATGGCGAAGTACTGGATGAAGTGGCATGGGCACTTGGCGGGATTGCTTCTCATAACGGACTATTCGGCTCCTCTCAGGATCTGATCACTTATCTTTCAATACTGAATGACTCCATACGTGCCAGTGAAAAATGTGGTAGGGGAAAATTCTTTTCAAGCCCTATCTCCCAAATGTTTACGGGATGTCATCTCCTGAACCCCGATACCTCAAAAGACAGTGAGCTTTCATATCCCTTCGGCTGGGAGCATTACAAACTCTCTGACACCAAAACGGTAATCGGCTTCTGGAGCTCAAGTGGTGTTGGATTATGGCTTGACCCTTACAGCGGCAGATCACTCGTGTTTCTTTCAAATGCGGTACAAATCTCAAGAGACCTCAGGAAAACAAAGGAGCTTGCACTACAAGTGCTTGCCGAATGCATCCCTCACTAAAGCACCAGCATGCATCCACTCTATAACAAGGAATATCCCGGGCTGGACTGGTTGAATTCACTCCCCCCCTGGGATGGTAAAAATTTCTCTCCACTTGAAGAACCAAAACTGATTCTTGATACACTTTCAAACCCTCAGGATGCCTATCCCTGTATCCATATTGCCGGCACAAACGGAAAGGGAAGTGTCGCGCATTATTTATCTTCCATTCTGCAACATGAACACCCTGAAAAAAAAATCGGCTTGATGACATCTCCCCACATTTTACTAGTTGAAGAACGTGCCAGAATAAACTCCAAACCCGTTAAAAGTGAAGACCTTTCTCTTGCACTTGAAGAAATAAAAAGAGTTTGTGAAGAACTATCACTTAACCCAACATATTTCGTTGCGGTGACCTGTGCGATATTTCTTCTTTTCAAAAACAAAGCGGTTCATTATGCCGTGATAGAAACGGGACTTGGGGGCAGATACGATGCGACAAACCTCATAAAAAAACCTGCACTCTCTATCATAACAAGCATTGCCATTGACCATGAAGAACAACTTGGAAATACTCTTTCTTCAATCGCCTCTAATAAAGCCGGAATTATAAAACAAGGAACTCCGGCACTCTGTGGGAACATTCCCGAAGAAGCACTGAAAGTAATCCAATCTGTCTGTGAAAATACCGGGGTAATACTCCACACTTTAAAAGATGAAAATCTCTCACCACCATCCGCATTTACCTCTGAATTTAAAAACCTGTACGGCTATAAAAAGTCCAACGCAAAGCTGGCATATACTGCAGGACGCATTCTTAAACTAAAAACTGAAAATATCTCTAAAGGCATACACACCACAGAACTCCCGGGAAGGGCAGAGCTGATATATCATACTACCATACCAGTCCTCCTTGATGCGGCTCATAACCCGGAAGGCATTCACGCGCTACTCGAATACTTGAGAATCCTCGTCACAAGTCACAAGTTCAGCCATATCAACTACGTATTCGGGTTTTACTCCCGAAGAAACTGGAAAGAACTGCTGGGCATACTCAAAAATGAACTTCATAAAGAACTACCTCCCTGCAATTTGTTCTGGTATTCGTTTTCAAATGAAGCCGTCCCGACAAAAGTACTTGCTTCTCACCTGGATGAAGGCAGGGGGATAGATACTTTTAATGAAATTTTCTCAAACCCAAAGATCACTCATAAAAACTCTCTCTGTGTAATTGCAGGAAGTTTCAAAATGATCGAAGCCTTCATAGAGTACGATAGAGGCGTATAGTAAAGGGGTTTTCTCCGCTAACTTACTAACCTATTGAACTTACAAACAAAAAATAGCGCTATATATTGCTTTAGCAGTAGTGAAACCTTGTCGATTAATTATAACTAGTAAAACTGAATGCTTAGATTAGCGAATGTCGAAATTTGACCATACTCTTATAAATTCTTTACGTGATCAGCTTCTTGCAACAGAGGGCAAAGGCAAGGACAACCTTGAGCTTGAGGAAGGAACTGTTATCGGAGAGGACTATGTGGTCGGAGAGCGAGTAAATGATGGGGGTACTGCGGTCATTTACAAATGTCACAGAAGAAGTGAACCATCAAAAGTATATGCACTGAAAGTAAGTTTTCCAAAAAGCGCCAATGCAGCAAGAAGGTTTCAGGCAGAAGTCATGGCTTCCTATCAGGTACAGCACCCGAATGTACTCAGAAGCATCGATTGCATGTTCCACGGAAAGGCACTTGCATACATAATGGAATATGCACCGGGTGGGGATTTAAGAGACGTTCTTGATTCCAACAAGGAAATACCAAGCACCACTTTTATACTCATTGCCAAACAGCTTGCATCCGGGCTTGATGCAATACATGAAAAAGAAATTGTTCACAGAGACATAAAACCTGAGAACATTTTATTTTCAGCAGACGGTCAGATCAAGATTGCCGATTTCGGGATTTCTTTCTCCAGTGAAGTCACCAGAATTACTTCCAATGGTTCTCTTGTCGGAACCATAAACTATATGGCTCCCGAATACGTTAAAAGAGGACTTTTTGACCCAAGGTCTGATCTTTTTTCTCTCGGAGTGATGCTTTACGAGTTATTTACACACAAGCACCCATTTGGATATTCAAACACGCTTGAAGAGTTAATGGAAAAATTTTCTCGTGACGCTATCCCCGTCGAACAATTACGGGAAGACTGCCCATCACCACTTAGTGAAATAATAATGAAGCTCCTCTCAATCGACCCCGAGTATCGGTATCAAAGCGCAAATGAACTGTACACCGATCTGGTGTATGTCGAGCAGGAACACTTCCGTAAAGATGAACTGGCTATCCTTCCAACGCTACACCATGTAAGAGATAGTGAGAAGATTCTCAGAAGAATCTCCCTCATCAAAAAAATTATCAGTCTCGTAGCCTTTATACTGATATCCATACTTGGGAGTGTAATCTTTATTAAGTATCTTTTCTGATCATAAGCTCCCGAATGGGGACTGATGAAAAACAAGACATTATATTCTTAAGCTTCCTCTCAAACCCACCAACTCTATAATAATGTCGCATCTTTTTTCCAGCGGAGAGAGAGGCAAAATAAGGCTGCCCCGAGTCTATTTCCCAGGGGTGGAGATAGCAGATTACGGGGATATTCGTGGTGGCAAGATTTCTTGAAAGCATGGCGCGTATCAAAGGTTCGGGAAGAAGCCTCCAGTAGGCTCCCCCTGCAACCGGTATGCGAAAGCTGCGTTTCAAAAATGATAACTGAAATATGGTGAGAGGAAAAATTGAAATAGCACCGTTTCCGGTTTCTCTTACCTCAGGGGCAATTGATCTATGAGGATTTCCATATCGGTCGTGATATACCGGATACAAACTTGAATCATACTCATAGCCAACCTCTTTCAACACCTCGTATGCCCATATGTTTTCATCCTTGATGGAAAAATTCGGGGCACGGTACCCCAAAACCTGAACTCCTGAAATGTCTTCCAGAAGAAGCTTGCTTCTTTGGACATCACGAAAGAACTGCTTTCTGTTCTGGTAATAAGCAATTTTATGAGCATACCCGTGTGAGGCTAACTCATGCCCCCTTGAAACTATCTCTTTAACAATATGAGGATACCTCCTTGCACAATACCCAAGAACAAAAAAAGTACCTTTTTGATTAGTTTCGTCAAATATATCGAGGACTCTACGGGTAGAATATTCAAGTCGGGAAGGCATCTCATGCCATCTCCTGACAGGACAGACACTGGATAGATTGGCTGCGTGATAGTATTCTTCCACATCAACGCTTATTGCAAGAGATCTGGAACTCTGTAATTGTTGCATGATGAAAAATTATAGTACTCTAATTGCACGTTGATGTTGACACACTGAATCATCTACCATGAGCACCACTTCCCGTAAAACTATTTCATCTATTTCAGGATTTTTTTGCTCCCTGCGATCACTTCCTCCGGCTGGCTCCACTGTTTCTCCTTTTTTATTTTTAAAAAACCTCTTTCTAAACAAGAAAGACCTGAGAACCTCCATAGAGAACCTCTATCCTCAACACCACGTATATCTTTTCAATAATGCCAAATCAGCTATAACTCTGTCACTTTCGGCTATTACTAATGTATCTGCTAAAAACACACTTGCCTTAAGTGCCTACACCTGCCCTGATGTTGCAACTGCTGCAATTGATGCGGGTTATACACTTTCATTATTTGATATCTCAAGCCTTACACTTCAACCCGAAATTCAATCTGTAGAAAGAACACTTCAGGACAGCTCTGTTGGAGCCATCCTTTTCTCCAACCTTTATGGGTACCCCGATTACAGACCTGAAAATATCCCTGACAATATATATCCTGTAAATGACGCATGTCAGTCTGCCCTGAACCTGACAGATATCAAAAGCATATCAACCAAAGAAATCAGCGTGTTCAGCTTTGGTCGTGGTAAGGCATTTTCTGCAGCAGGAGGAGGGATGCTCCTTGTTCCAAAAGAAGACTATAAGAATCTCCTGTTTTCCAGATTAAACGAAAACATAAAACATAATTATGGTTCCTTAAAAGAAGAGAGTTTTTTTTCTTCAGCCTGCTATGTGCTCAAACTCTTCTCTCTATGGTTATTGGAAAAACCTCTGCTATACTGGATTCCTTTTCACTTACCAGGAAGTGGAATAGGAGAAACAAAAGTAAAAACAAATAATAAATTACTTGTAGCCGGTAAAGCCACTACTGCCGGAATATTTTCCTGCCTGAGTATCTTCCCGAATCGTAAAGCAGAAATTCATAAGGCACTTAATCTCTATTCTTCAATAATAAAAGATCTCGTTCCGGAAGAAATTATTCCAATAAGGATTCCTCTCATAATAAATCCGGATGCAAGAAAGAAGCTTAAAGGTTGTGACCATTTTGTAAGAAAACACGGTATCTCCTTTTCTTATCCAAAATTGATATCAGAATACCCACAGATCAAAACATTCATTAAAAACACTCCTGAAAGCGGTATTTTTGATACAAAAGGGGCACATACTGTTTCACGATCTGTTATTACTTTACCACTTCATAAATATCTTGATTCTGACGATGTTAAGAAAATTTTAATCATTATCAAAGGAAAGTAAATAATGCTTGCTTACATTGCCGTCATGAGCCTGTTTTCTATCGTGTATGCCTATTTCGGTTATGCTGCCATTTTATATTTTCTTGATCGAACCTCCGAATCTGAAAACAATTATGACCCAAATAACAGACCCGAATCCATCACTGTTATAATAGCAGCAAGGAATGAGGAAAAATCTATAAGGGAAAAGATCACCAACACCCTTTCCCTCTCTTTTGGTACTCATACGGTTGAAGATGAACTGCAAAGTAAAGAACCGAGGGTGCAGGTACTTATAGCTGATGACGCCAGTGATGATATGACCGGACAAATTGCAGAAGAGTTCCGCACTAAAGGAGTTCAGTTCATTTCACTTCCAAAAAGAGGAGGAAAAGAAAAGGCACAGAAAAATGCTATCTCCCACGCTCGTAGTGAAATTATCATGTTTACCGATGCAAAAGTTCTCCTTGATTACTCCGCACTAGATGCAACTCTTTACTATTTTTCTGACTTTGAAGTGGGAGCTATCAGCAGTATTGATAAAGTACTCGATGAATCGGGCAAAAGTGGGGAAAGTGCGTATGTAAAGTATGAGATGGAGATTCGTGAGATGGAGTCAAAGCTATCCACGCTGGTAGGACTCAGTGGCTCGTGTTTTGCGGTAAGAAAAGAAATCGCTGATACCATTTCAGAAAAAATACCAAGTGATTTTGCTCTTCTTCTTTCTACCGTCAAACGAGGGCTTCGGGGAAGACACGCTCCTGATGTGCTTGCGTACTATAAAGCGGTTCATAATGTCGAAAAAGAGTTTCAAAGAAAGGTTCGTACAGTACTCAGGGGAATGAAGGCTTTATTTTCAAACTCGGAATTTCTCAACCCCTCCTCATACGGATTTTTCTCGTTTCAGCTTATCTCCCATAAAGTCTATCGCTGGAGTGTTCCTCTTTTCTTTTTATTTCTTTTTTTCAGCAGTTATTTTTTATCCTCCTGCTCTCATTTTTGGGCATTAGTATGGTATCTGCAATTACTGCTTTTACTGCTTGCCGCCATAGGGTATTTCGTCCCGGGGTATCAAAACAAGATATATTGTAAAATCCCTCTTTTTCTTGTAGTTTCAAATCTGGCAATAGCAATCGCCTGGATAAAACTTATCAAAGGGGAACAGATTGCTCAGTGGAACCCTTCGGATAAAGGATAAGGGCAGGGGACGAAGGGATAACTCAGAATAAAAATAAACAAAGAGAAAACACTATGGGACTTGTAAAAGAATTCAGAGAATTTGCGGTTAAAGGAAACGCCATGGATATGGCGGTAGGTATTATCATCGGTGGGGCTTTTGGTAAAATCGTATCGTCATTGGTAGGGGACGTGGTGATGCCTCTGGTGGGTTTACTTGCCGGCGGAGTTGATTTTACGGGGCTTTCACTTCAACTCACGGCTCCCCTCAGTGGCGATCCGGTAACTTTAAAATACGGTCAATTCATTCAAACTGTTTTTGATTTCACCATTGTTGCATTTGCGATTTTCATGATGGTGAAAGGTCTGAACTCGCTGAGAAAGAACGAAGAGGCTGCCCCTGCAAGTCCTCCCGCACCGAGTGCAGAAGAAACGCTCTTAGCCGAGATCAGGGATCTTTTGAAGAAATAACCCGTTCGACTCGCTTTGCTCGCTCAGGGTTTAAATTAATTCATGCTTCATTGCAAAATTTGCGAGCTCACCGTTTGTCTGAAAACCAAGTTTTTTCATTATATTCAAACGGTGAGTGTCAATTGTACGTGGGGAAACATAAAGCATCTTTGCAATTTCTTTATTTTTCTTTCCTTCCGCTAAAAGCTTGAACACTTCTTTTTCTCTATCGCTGAGTACATCAATAACTCCACCTTTTGTACCATGGAGCAAATACTCAGACACGGATGGGCTCACATATTTTTTATTTTCCTGAATTGTTCTTAACGCAAGTTCGAACTCTTCTTTCGTGACTTCTTTGGGTAAAAAGCCGGATGCTCCTTTATTGATTACATCCGAAACATATTTTCCGGGCTCTACCGCAGACACCACCAGAACCTTCGGAGCAAGAACATCACCTGAGAGTCTGCTTAAAACTTCCATTCCACCAAGATTTGGCATTTGCATATCTAAAATCAGTAAATCGGGTTTATGGTCACTGACCGCTCTAAGAGTATCAATCCCGCCATCAGTTTCAGCTACGACCTGATAGCCACCCAGACTCTCAAGCATGAGGCGTATGCCCGTTCTTACAAGTTTATGATCATCTGCAAGCACCACCTTGATCTCTCGTTTTGTCGACATACCCTGTTCCATGAAAACTCTCCTGCGTACTGAAATATAGCTACCTGTTTTTTCTCAAATCAGTTCCCTGTACCAATTATCGAATAATCTGCTCAAAAACTTTCGCTAATAATATTCGGACTTGGCTTGCAAATTGCACTTTAAACCCTGAGAGAAAAACCTATGACATATAACATGCTGTAAATATAAAGGTTTTTACTGTTATAGGCTTATAGAAAAAAGACATTTCGAGTTTTTGGAGTCAAGTGAATGACGCAAAACCTCTTTAAAAAATGTTTTTTTGACAGAGGAGTTTTTGCTGAGAAATGTTCGATTGGGGAAAAATAATGGAATTTTTACAAAACATAAGTATAAATCAGTTTGCGGACATAGGATTTGGGCTCCTGGTAGCTGGTATATGCATAAAAACACTCTTCACTGACAAGAACGCTCTTAAAAAACAAAGAGAGTTATGGAGAGAAGAACTTCAGGAACTGGAGAAATCTCTAAAAACACTTATTACAGAAGCAAGTGATGCCTCGGAAGTCTTTGATAAAAACATCCGCCACAGACAACGTGAACTCACTTCTCTTCTGGAAAGAGCAGAAAAAACTATTTCAGAAACAAAATCTCTAAGTGACTCCGCTCCTTCTGAATTTGATGACCTTTCTTTAAAGAAAACATCTTCATCAAACGATCAGGAAAATATCGTCATTGATCCACCCTGGGCACAAAACAGCAGCGAAGAAATAACTGCCGCCAAAGGAGCAAGCCTGAGATACAAAACACTTACCTCACTTGGCAAGATTTCCAATGAAGCAAAAGCCACGACACTTAAAAGTCAGATAGAAATAGAAAAAGACGAAGAGGAAAAACACGATAACGAGATTTTTCAGCAGACAAGCATCGTAGACCCTGTTGCATTTAAAATTGCAAAACGTCTTCTTCTTGCCGGAAGAGAACTTCATATTGTAGCCAGAAAACTGGAACTGCCTGTATCTGAAATAAGACATCTGGACAGTCTTCTTAGAGAACGGGCACAAAAGGAGAATCTTCCCTTACCAAAAGCACTTGAAGAAAAAGAAATCCGAAGGGTAAGAGGTATCGTAAGAGACCCTGTAGCGAAACCCGTGGCAAAATCTGTAGGGAAGTTGAATATACATAGCAGCACAAATGAGTCTGAACTCTTCTAAAGGATAAGAGATGGAACGAGGAATATATACAGCAGCATCAGGTGGTTTGTTAGAGTCGAGACGACTTGAAATAATTGCAAACAACCTCGCAAACGTAAACACGGTCGGATTCAAGGCAAGCAGGCTCGTAGCCCGTCAACAGGAATTTACCGACACCCTGGCAAGTACACTTGAAAATATGCCTTCTCGAGCCACCTTTGATCAAAAAAGCACCCCGGGCGTGCGAGATATAGAAGTAAAGACCGATTTCAGCGCAGGTCCTGTTGAACACACCGGAGCACCTCTGAATGTTGCACTGGTTGAACCGAATCAATTTTTTACAATTCTCACCCCCGAAGGTGAGCGCCTGACAAGAGCGGGTAACTTTACCATAAACGGAGACGGCATGCTCTCAACCGCAGACGGCATGTCCGTCATGGGAGAAGGTGGAGAGATACCGATTCTCTCGGCTAATGCAAGGATTACTAAGAGCGGAACAGTCGTAGTGGATCAGCAGGTAGTTGGAAGAGTCAAGGTGGTACAGGTTGATAACCTTGATCAGCTGGTAAAGGAGGCAGGAGTTCGCTTTAAAATGCCTCCGGGAACAGATCCTGAAAATATTGAGCCCAAACTGATACCCGAATCAGTTGAACTGCCCAATGTTTCAGTGGTGGAAGCAATGGTTGAAATGATTGCAACACAAAGAGCTTTTGAAGGATATACCAAGTCAGTTCAAACTATCAACGAAATGAATGAAACGAACCTCAGAGTAAACAGATAAGGGTATAAAGGGGAAAAATTATGATACGATCACTCTTCACCGCAGCTACAGGAATGATTGCACAGCAGTTAAATCTTGATGTAATCGCAAACAACCTTGCAAACGTAAACACTACCGGATTTAAGAAAAACAAAGCGGATTTTCAGGATCTGATGTACCAGATCATTGAAGAACCGGGCACTGCCGCCACTCAGGTAGGTACAAGCCCAGGAGGTATTCAGATTGGTCTTGGAGTACGTCCCGCCGCAGTAGGTAAAATCCACTCTCAAGGTGATTTTGAATCAACCAATAACCCACTTGATATTGCGATTGAAGGAGATGGTTTTTTCCAGCTTACTCTTCCAACCGGTGAGATCACATTTACCAGAAGTGGCGCGTTCAAACTGGATGCAACCGGTGCCCTGGTAAACTCTGATGGATACATTCTAACCCCTGCAATTAACATTCCTCCGGATGCAACAAGTATTACCATCACATCTGATGGATTCGTCAACGTAGTGCAGCCTGGTGCTCCTGCTGCACAGCAGGTTGGGCAGATACAGGTTGCACGTTTTCCTAACCCTGCAGGACTTCGAGCTATGGGAAGAAATCTTTTAAACCAGACTGAATCATCAGGACAGCCAATCATATCAATTCCCGGACTGAACGGGGTAGGTACCCTCGCACAAGGTTTTGTTGAAAGTTCCAACGTGAGTGTGGTTGAAGAAATTGTACAAATGGTAACCGGACAAAGAGCATACGAAGCGAATTCAAAAGTTATTCAAACCGCAGATCAGCTTCTTTCTACTGCAATTAACGTGAAGAGATAAGCAATATGAAACGAGTTTTTTTGATTAGCCTTTTTTGTTCATTTGCACTCCCTGCAACTGCTCAGGAGTATCGTCCCCGACTGAGTATCGCCAGTGAAGTGCAGGTAAACTCTGAAACAGTTTTACTTGGAGATATTGCTTCGATAGAAGGCAGATTTGAAGAGTTTGAAACACTGCTGAATGATTTAAAGGGCACTACACTTGGCGTCAAACTTCGTCCTCTCGAAAATATAACAATACCCGGTACAAAGATTCTTGAGTCAATAGAAGCACAGGGTATTCCTCTGGATGCATTTGGTTACTCAATCCCGGTAGAAATAAAGATTATACGTGGTGGGCGCTCTATTTCAAAAGAAGAGGTGCTCAGTGCAGCCAAAGCACAACTACAGTCCGATCTCACACTGGAAATCGCCGTAAAAGGAGTAGAATGGGAGACCGATCAGGTCATACCCGCAGGAGAGACCACCTACCATATAGAAACTCTTGGTGCACCAGACCGAGGGAAGATGCCAATTCGTGTGACGGCACGTCAAAAAGATCAGGCAAGTGCCCGTTTTCTCGCCACTGCCCTGGTAGATGACTGGAAATCCATACCGGTAGTACGTGGCAGACTCGACAGAGGCTCAGTTATCGGAGCGGCTGATATACAGGTTATAAGAACCAATCTTGCAACTTTACCAATTGATATTGCACTCTCTCCCGAAGAAATAACAGGTAAGCGGGTAATAAAAAGTCTTTCATCAGGAGAGCCTGTTAGGCTATCCGACCTTGACATACCTCCGGTGATAGAAAGAGGGAAGCTCGTGAAAATGATTTACAAAAGTGGAGGGCTTACTGCGACCGCTTCCGGAATCTCAATGGAACCCGGTTTTTCAGATAACGTCATACAGGTAAGAAATGACAGATCAAATAAGATTGTAAAAGGTAAAGTGCTCAATGCTGAAGAGGTATTGGTACTTAAATAGGATTTAAAAGAGTTTTTTAAAAGAGAAAGAAAAGGAACTATGAAATTTAACACGATCAAAGCAAGTTTACTCCGCTCTCTTATTTCGGGCTCTCTTATTTCGGGGGCTCTTCTTTCGGGATGCGGACTATCAAGCTCTCCCCAGTTTGGAAGCGGGCAATATCCCGCAGAAGAATTTTCAAAAGCTGTTGGTGACGGTGACGTATCCTCTTACAGTTTTAGAAAATCTACTCAGAGAGCTCGGCTTGAAAGTACATTAAAATCAGCTGAGCCAAAAGTAGAAGACTTTCGTTCCCACGAAACATACCGGGGAGACTCTCGATTTCTTGATGAGGGACTCTCCTTGAAACGATCATACTCCGCACCCAGAACCATACCAGAGCCAGAACCGATCATGATGGGGGGAGGAACCGCGTCCGCAAGAGGGCAGCTTGCAGGACTCGGTTCTTCCCCCTCCCCTTCCTATCAGCACGCATCACTTGAACCAGTACCACCCCCTGCAAGCAGGGCTCCATATGTACAGGGACAAATGACGGCTAATCCATCTTTATGGATGGAGTCTTCTCAAAATGTATTTTTGTTTAATGATCATCGTGCATTTGGTCCAATGGACGTTGTAACGATTGACATTAATGACAGAACACTTGGAAGAAAGCGGGCGAACACTCAAACCAGATCTGAATTTGATCTTCTTGCGGGAATCACCAGCCTCTTTGGAATTGAAACAAAGCACTGGGCTGCCAACAATACCGCACTGAACCCGGAGGCACTGGTTCAGGCAAGTACCGAAAAAGAGTTCAGAGGTGAAGGCGATATGCAGCGACAAGCTCAATTACAGGGGCAGATATCGGGTGTCGTTCTTGAGGTACTTCCTAATGGGGTACTCAGAATTGAAGGAAGTAAGATTGTAGCAATCAATGCTGAAGAAGAAATCATGGTGATCAGTGGTCTGATACGCCAGAGAGACATCAGTGCCGACAACAGGGTTGATTCAAACCGTGTTGCAAATATGAGAATAGATTTCTACGGACATGGAACACTGTCCGATGCACAGGCTCCGGGCTGGGGAGCGACATTATTTAATAAACTATGGCCATTTTAATGTGGTGAGAATATGAAAAAAGTTTTTCCTTACTTACTGATTTGTATAAGCCTTCTTGCTTCATCGGCACAGGCAGCTCGTCTTAAGGACATTGCCGACATAGAAGGAGTGCGAGGTAATCACCTGATCGGATATGGAGTGGTGGTAGGTCTTGAAGGTACCGGAGACCAGAGAGGAGCCGCCTTTACTCCTCAAACCATGACGAACCTTCTTGAAAGGCTCGGTATCAGGATAGACCCTAAAACACTCCAGCTTGCAAACATTGCAGCAGTGATGGTTACCGCAGAACTACCTCCATTTGTCAGACCTGGAAGTAAGATTGACGTAACCCTGTCCTCAATGGGTGATGCAAAAAGCCTTCAGGGCGGAGTCCTCTTGATGACCCCTCTTAAGGGAGCCGATGGTAATGTGTATGCGGTTGCCCAGGGAGCGGTGTCTCTGGGTGGGTTTGTAGTAAGCAGTGGTGGTGACACTGCTCAAAAGAACCACGCTACCGTTGCCCGGGTGCCACTTGGTGGTTCGGTAGAGCGTTCCATTCCATTTGATCTTTTTGCAAGCGGGCAGGTACGAATTGTACTTCGTCAACCCGATTTTGTTACCATTACAAGAGTTCAGGAAGTTATAAATAGCTTTTTTGGAACACATAAAGCGACCGCACTTGATAGTGCGAGTGTGCTTGTTCCTTTAGACCCCACACTTGCGGTTGCCCCGATTCATCTTATCGCAAGACTGGAGCAACTTGAAGTACAACCGGATATTCCGGCTCGTGTAGTTGTTAACGAAAGAACGGGAACGGTCATTATAGGAGAGGATGTCAGAGTGTCTACCGTTGCACTGGCACATGGTAATCTTAACATCACCATTCGCTCAGAAACGCAAGTGTCTCAACCGAATGCACTTGCAGGAGGTGAGACCACAGTGGTTCAGAACACAGATATAGACGTAAGTGAAGAAGGTGGTCAAATTCAGGTTGTAGAGAAAGGAGTAAATCTTGGGGAAGTAGTAGATGGTTTAAACAGTCTTGGAGCAACTCCTCGTGACCTGATAGCAATTTTTCAGGCACTGAAACAGGCAGGGGCGCTACAAGCTGAACTGGTGATAATGTAAGGAATAAACGAGATGACTAAAATTACTCCCGGTAGTGACGCCGTTTATATGAGCACTGGTACTGCTGCTTCAAAAGCGGAGTTACTTCAGAAAAGAAAAAGCACAAGCCCTCAGGAGATTGATAAGGCAGCATCGGGGTTTGAGTCGCTGCTGGTACACAAGATGCTTCAGGAAATGTGGTCAAATTCCAAAGAGGGTATCTTTGGAGAGAGCTCCAATGAGGGGAATATATTCAGAGATATGTTCAATCAGGCAATGGCAGATGAAATCTCCAAGGGTGAAGGTATGGGGGTGAAGAAATTTGTCGCAAGAGAGCTCTCAAAGAACCTGAATGTCTCCCCGGAGAAGTTTTCGGAAAAGAAAAAAGAAGAAAATATTGCCTGAGGAGTCAGGATATTGTCTTTAATTTAGACACTTCCTCAGCAAAGGTAGCTCCTAAACAAAAAGTTTTATCAAATAGATTCAGCTGCTTAGTGAATATTTAAAATATTCTGTATTTTGGTATGTTTATTGCTTGTAAATTATATGAGGGTCTACAAAGGAATTACAAGTTAATTACTTGGAAATGTTTTCTTGAGTAGCTGCCGATAAGTGCTTTGGAGCATCCAAACGTACTTTGCTGCATCTAAACTAGTGAGATATGGCTAAAGGACGGGATGGCTCTTTTTCGGTGGAGTGGAGGCGCAATATAGACATGGTTTGTCGATGAAGAGTTATGGGTGCAGTATGAGTATCTCTTTAGTCCCTAATGGATAAGGGCAAGTGCTGGTGTGGCATTTTTAAATAACTATGGATAGATCGGAGTCATATTGCTATGGATATAAAAAAAATTATTGGAAGTGAAGTTTCACTAGGTTCTGCCCAGACCAAAAAAGCAAAAGCTAATCAGTACCAGGAACAGGAACAGCAGGCGCATCAAATCTCTCGTGAGGGTTTTGACACGGTTACTATTTCCAGTCGTTCACGTCAGCTATCGAAAATCTCTTCAATCCTTGAACAGGATCAGGTTGCAAGAGAAGATAAAATTGCAGCACTAAAGGCACAGGTACAAAACGGAACCTATGCCGTTGATACTCGTGAAGTGGCTCGCTCAATTATCTCTTTTGCCGTTGATGGTGAGGTAGAGGTCTAAACTGCGACGCGAACTATGTCACCAAAAAGTTTTGAAAAACTATTAAGTAATCTGATTAAGGAAACACGGTTTCAGGAAAAACTTCTTTCTCTCCTTGCAGAGGAAAGAAACTGTATCGTAACACTGAAAACAGATAAGCTTGCTGAAGTGCAAAAGAGAAAAGAAAAACTTCTTGTTGATGTTCTAGAGCATGCAGATGAGCGATCATCAATTCTGGGTGATCTTGGCTATGTAAAGTCACCCAGAGGCAGAAACACTTTTAAAATATCAGAGTGCATAGAGACGTGTGAAGATCAGAACTTACGGCACAAACTGGAAATTTCATGCGAAGAGCTGAAATCCTGTACCGAGTCTGTAAAGAAACTGAATGCTGAAAATGGAGATATTCTGAAAACCTCCCTTGGTCTGGTGTCAAACACCATATCAATCATCAACGCACGACCTGCTATTGAAGATACAAATTACAAAAAAGACGGTAAGGTTCATTCTGAAAGGAGCTCAGGAGTCCATTCAAACAAGGCTCCAATAAGCTCCTTTTCAAAGTCTGCCTAGATTAAGCAGCTACAGGAGATCTTCTTCTCTTCAAAGCCCCACCCAAAAGCCCTGCGGCTAAAAGGCTCATTGTCATTGGCTCAGGAATTTGGCAGGAAGGACATTCTAAATCGCCTGGGAGTCTTTTGCCCAGCTTGGTATCGAACCAGCCTGCGAACTGATTATCCGCCTTACTACCTTTGTAAAGAACACGAGCATAGAAGGGAACAGCCATAGTTGGGCTCTCGACAAGAGGTTTTATGTTACCAATGTTACCAAGATCAAGGGAAACTGGATGATTTGCCTGAAAATCAGGAGAATAATCTACCGCTGAGCTATCACCACTGAAACCGATTGGCTTCGCAGTATCCTGAGAAACAGGATGCGACACTACGGAGGAGGAAAATACGGACACTCCTGAATTATCAGAAGAAGGAGTAATCAAGTTTTCAGACGTATATACTCCAGCGGCATAAACATCAAAAGCACCAGCAACAGTAGCTTTATGCGAAAAGCTCTCTGTAGCTGCATGAGAATCAAGCGGTGCAAATGCGAACCCTAAGATTGCGGTTAAAGAAAAGATTAAATACTTCATATTACTACCCAAATTATTTAAATATAATCAACAAATCCATTTCACTGTAAAACTAAAACTCCAAATACCACACAACATAGTCTTAAATACCTTATGACTTGCTTCAGTCCCTATGTGACATATAATTAATAATTAATCAACAAAACCTACTAATTTTACCAAAAAGGCAATAATTATAGCATATTATAAGTGCTTATTTATTGTCTCCTGTCCCCATATTTTGAAGTGTTGAGACCACTTGTACCATATAAGATCGACAAATTAAAAAAAAACTCCAGCTAATTAGCAAATACCGCCCTATATGAGACAAAATCTTGATTTTCCCGCCACTAACACTCGCTGAAGCCTTTCTTTCTCTTCCTCGCAGCCCCACCCAAAAGCCCTGCTGCTAAAAGACTCATTGTCATTGGTTCAGGAATCTGACAGCCGGAAGGGCAGGATGAGAGCATCGGTCCAAGACCTAAATTGAATAAGCCACCGTACACTGGGGCTCTATTGTCAGCAGAATATGCAAAAAACGGCATGTTAAATAGCCATCCATCAAGAGAATACAATCCGTTTGCAAAACCAATTATAGGATTAATTCCAGCAGAAGATCCTGAATCTATTACAAAATTAAAGGAATGTTCCCCAGTATGATCACTCAAGGTAGCACCACCAATTGCCCCATTACTAGCTAATGATGACAAACTCCCATTGTAGATGTCGTAACCAAAGGAAAATGTAGAAGTGAATGAAGTTCCACCAGAAAAAGCAACAATAGTCGCATGCACAACATTACCAACAAGACTGATAGACGACAGACTTTGGCTTACCGTGTACAAAATCTCACTGCTACCGTCTGCCGATAGATAACCAAAACTACCAAACAGGGAAAATGTTCCCTGAGGTGCTACTACCGAAAGAGCATGAGAATTAACCGGAGTAAAAGCCAAACTCAATATTGTAGCCAGAGAAAAGATTAAGTATTTCATATCATTACCTAAATTGTTTTTTACATGCTCTCACCACTCCTCTCCACCCTGTACATAAAAGTGTCGTACAATTTTAATGAATTGCTTCAGTATTATTTGATATCCGAACAAGAAAATTAATATCCTTGCAAAAAAACCAACAATTATAAGATATTATAGGCAGATTTTTTACTCTCTTTATAACCCCCTGTTCTATGCCCTCAAAAGAAGAAAATTATTTCAGCGGTACTGACCGAAAAGTTAAAAGAAAACTTCAGGCAATTATAGATTCGGCACTTTTTGAGGTCGGGGTTGCCTTACTTATTCTTGTCAGTGTTGTTCTGGTATTTGCAGAGTTCTTCCTTCCTCCCGGGAAAGATCTTAACTCAGTCATTTTTGCGAATGATATGCTAACCTGGGTTTTCGTAGTTGAGTTAAGTCTACGCTGGTACGTTGCACCAAGTAAAAAAGTTTTCTTTAAAAACTACTGGATTGACATACTTGCAGTCCTTCCTCTACTAAGATTTTTCAGGTCTTTTCGCCTGCTCAGACTCCTTCGGATTTTACGACTCAGCAGAGCCTTTATGATACTTCTCAGACGAACAGGATGGCTCACAAACCAAGCCGAGCAATCGGTAGGTCTCTTTTTTGTAATCTTCTTAACCTCTGTAGTACTGGTAGTTTGCTGGACTCTCATCATCCTCACGATTGAAGCCCCCCCGACTGAGACAAGTATTTCACTATCTCAGTTTATGGACAGAATCTGGAGCACTACTTTTCTTTTTGTCTCAGGGGAAGTAATCAGTGAATTACCTGATTCTCCCTGGTCTCGGCTGGTGGAAGTACTCGTCGCGATTTCCGGGCTTATGGTATTTGCTATTTTTGTTGGTGCCGTCTCATCTACGATGACTAACTATTGGAAGGTAAAAATGGACGAAAAAGAACTTACTCTTAATGATCTGAAAGGACATACTATCATTTGTGGATGGGATCGGCTCGCTGCCATTGCCCTTACAGAACTGGAAATGTCCAAAGAAATCTGGCAACAAGGAGTGGTGGTAATTGCTGAAACAGATGCCGATATAATCTCGGAATCCAGAGTAAAAAATTCCAAACGAATGTTTCATATAAAAGATGATTTTACAAAGATGGAAATCCTTGAACGTGCCGGAACCCGACGTGCACGTTCTGCCATTATTCTCTCTGACAGGGGAAATAACCTGAGCGATCAGGTTCGTGACGCAAGAACCGTACTTGCAGCCCTCACCATAGAAAAAATAAACCCCAAAATCTTCACCTGTGCTGAACTCATAGATGAAGTAAATGCAACGCATCTACGAATCGCGGGGGTCGAAGAAATCGTCTCAAGAGCAAGCATATCTGCCGGACTATTCGCATCAGCAGTAATCAACAGAGGAATCAGCACAGTAGTAAGCGATCTCCTAAGCAAAAAAGACGGCGCCTATTTACAAAAAGTAGATGTCCCAAAAAACTTCATTGGAAAAAGGTTCATTGAACTTTTTGACCATTTCAAACGAGAACACAACGCCATCATCATAGCACTAGACTACCCCGAGGAAGGAAATGATTACATGGAACACCACATCAACCCAAGTAACGACCACATAGTAAAATCAACCGACAAAATTATTCTTGTCGCCAATGTTCACTCGAAACTAACCGAACAAATACTATAAATAAAAAGAACAAAATATATAAATTAAAAAATAGAAAGAGAAGATAGAAAGAGATGCAGGATATGCTTTGAGTTGAACTCAAGCGGAGCGAGGACAATTACTTTAGCATGCAACCCACATTTATTCTGTCCGAGTGAGCCATTCGACTCAAAGCATATCCTGCATCTCTTGAACGATTTACCAGAAACCGCTAGAACAGATCGTTCTCATCAATCGTATCTGAATAAAATTCACCGTGGGTCATAATATCTTTTGCTTCTGTCCGGGCAGTGGCAGTTCCTCCACCACTCTCACCACCCCCTCCCCCACAACCAAGATCACCAAAGTAAAGACTCACCCCCGCACTAATAGCAAAAGCACCAATCCCGGTCATAACCGCAGTATGTGAATGATGAGACATGCCAAAGGCAGCAAAACCAAGCGCCATGACTCCGGCAGCCGCAAAAAGGAGACCACCAAAAGTACCCTCAGTTAACTGCACCAGATCACAATAAACCTGACGAATCTCTCCTCCGGCAAAAGCTTCTTCAGAATAAGCACCTTCCCAGGGTTCGTGAGCGTTTTGTGCATGCACTTCTGGAATAAAGACCAGCAGACAAAACAACACACCACAGAAAAGCAAACTGAAAGAATTTTTAAAATTCATTCTAAAACAGCTCCATATCAGACTCTTCCTGATACGGGTCAGCATATTTTTCAAGGCTGGTATCGGTGCCGGGGTTCGTTCCAATCGCAGTATTGCTTTTTTCAATATACGTCTTGACCGCCTGCTCAACATTGAATCTTGAGACTTCGGCAGTAGCCCCATAAGGGTCTTCATTAAGTGATCTTGAGAGTTTTGTCCTTGCAGTTCCACCACCGCCGCCTCCGCCTCCTCCATTACACAAGGCTGCTGCATCACTAAAGTGCAGACTCAGCATGGAAGAAATAGTAAATGCTCCAATAGCTGTTATTACGCAGGAGTACATCGCTTTCATGTTCCCAAACGCCGCAGAAATCAGCCCTCCCACTCCCGCAGTTGCCATAAGTAATCCACCAAGGCTCCCCTGCATATGTCCACAGATCTCACGTATCGCAAATTCCACACTTGCAAAGGCGTATACAGAAGAGGGAATCACCAGAAAATTGATCGCCACAAGCAAGGCTCCCAGACGCAGTTTATTTGATTTGCGTAAATATTTTTTAGCTCTCATAGTTACCTTCCTTTAGATACTCTAGCAGCCTTGAGAAATATCAGGGAAAAATATCTCAACTATATTCGGAAATATAAAAATCCCAACAGAAACAAAAACCAGTACCCACGCCATTCTAAACGAACCCACCACTGAACTTATTATTGCAAATGTCCCTGCAAGAATAGTCAGCATCGAACCAAAATGCTGAGTAAGCACTTGTGTAAGCAGGTTACACGCTGCATTTTTAAAAATATGTGCTCCTTGCGCAGTATCCTGAGCAAAAGCTTCACTCACTCCATGGAGCAAGATAAGTGAAAATACAATTAAAACTAACTTTACCCTGCCAATCACTCGATTACTGCATGTACCCATTCTCCACCTCCTCCTAACACGGCTCAAACCAGATTTCCTGATACTCTTTCAAAGTAAAGGCTCCCAGAGCTACCACCACAAGTGCCCATGCAAGCCTGAACCCACCCGTAGCAGATGCCACTATCGCCCCTACTCCCGCACTTGCCATCAGCAGTGCCCCAAATCCTCCATGAAGCATGTCAAGTGTCTTGCTGCATATTTCTTTATATTTTGTTCCATCATAGGCATGTACCGAATCTGATGTCAGAACAAGTGCCAGAAACACAAAAACACCAAGCTTAACAAACCTCGAACTCATCAAAGTAACAGCCAGAAAAAGATAATAATTTTTTAACTGCTCAAGAAAAACTCTAGCTTCTTTCATCATAAACCACCTCCAACAAACTCTATTCCACCTGCCGAGTAGGCATCGTAATTGGTTCCAAAAAAGAGTGAAACGAGTGCTCTTAATATAAACGCCCCAACTGCAACAAAGAGAAGTGAGATCGCGGCTTTGTAGGCTCCAAATGCACCTGCAATGATAGCTCCAAGCCCCGCTGTTATCATGATCAGTGCTCCAAAAGACCCCTCAATAAACATCAGAAGATTACCCGCAGCGAATCTGTTTAGAGTGTCATCATAGTCGGCTTCAAGTGGTTCAGGGTCGATAGGATCGATCGCTGCTATCTGCCCCGGGTCAACATTAACAATTTCAGGGTCAATAGTGTTCAATTGTTCTGGTCCGAGCACAACCAGTATTGGTTCTGGAGGAAGAACAAACAAAACTGGTTCAGGCATTCCAACACAACACACACCTTCTGGATCATAAGTCTCTAACCGAACCGGATCGGTCTGCCCCTGTGCAATTGCTAATGTTCCTGCAACAATCAGCAATCCACCAGTGATAAAAAGAACACAGGATGAGTACCTGCTTAAAGTATTTTTCAGCTGCTCACAATAAAACTGGGTATTCAGTTTTATCAATATAGCCATATCTGAAATGACGTGTCGCATGACTGAATACCCTGGTTTTTAAATTGTCTTTATATAAAATAAACACTACACCTTGTTCAATTGTGTCGCCTATCCACATACTCCGTTAAAAATGGTTATAAATGCTCTTAGAACAAAAGATCCAATCGCAACAACCACCAGTGCCCAAGCCATTTTGAAACCTCCTAGTGCTGCTGCAACAATAGCAGCCACTCCGGCAGTTGCGGCAACCAGTGCACCGAATGCTCCCTCAATCAATAAAAGCATTTTGTTACATGCCATCCCAAAGCTACCCATACCTGCATGCGCTGAATCAGCACCAGCAGTAAAGAAAAGGACTGTTCCCAAAAGAAATAGAAGCGCTTTATGCCCTTCCGTAGTTCTTACAGATGCAGCAACACACCCATTAGTAAAAATGTCTTTTACCATGTTCAATTTATTTTTTATTTTCATAACACTTCTCCTAATCACAAACACAAAATTAAAACTTTTCTCAGACCCCACTGAGATACGGCTCTACACTACTGTTATGCAGGTCTTTAAAAAAAATGTGGCATACTTATTCCCCATCTATATCCAGCTGTATCCTTCCTCCGAACCCACTCTTTTGACCTCTCAGATGTCCCCGATAAAGAACTACTGAATCTGAAGGCGGTGGCGCTTCACGTATCATTTTGTTCTCGGCTTCAAACTGAGATTTCAGAGGGTGCAGTAAGCGATAACTGCACAGATATTTGAAAGAGCGCTGATACCCACGGCAGAATATTCGTTCGTACCAGTTCATTTCCGGATTTGCATAGCGGGATTCACCAGGTCTAAGCACCCGTTCTTCAGGTTCGATACTGACAGAAGGACCCTTTATCGCATCAACTATGCTCAAAAAAACTATCACTCCAACCACTGCAAGAAGTGCAAGGTGTTGAGCCGGGGCTTCTTCGCTCAGTTTAAATATTGATTTTTTTGACATCACGAACCCCCAAAAAAACTCTTATAAAAAATCTTCCAAAAAGAACCTAGAATCTTACCGATTCCTCTTTTCCCTTATTCTGTTGGTTGCCTTTGGTTTTAACTGTTTCTGCTGCAACCACTTTTTTCCCAAATATTGCCTCACGAATATCTCTGGAGGCTTTCAAGGCGGATTGAATCTTTGGGTCAGAAGAAGATTCATTCATTGCCCTTTCAATTGAAGAGTCCAGTTGTTTTACTGGTTCCGGTACTTCAGCTTCAGTCTCTTCAGACCCCTGCTCCTCATTTTGGGAAACCGGATATTCTTCTTTCTCGTTTCGGACTTCTATTTCATATTGCTTCACTTCTTCCCGGGGCTCTACTGCAATTACATTAGAAACACCTTCAAAGGATGGAACCGCAGAGCTTGAATCGAACATACTTGAGCTTGAAACATCTTTTGCCCTGAAAAAACTGTTTTCACCGGTCTTTTTTCCGAAAAAACCATCCACGGATGGATATCCCGGAGCGGTATTTTCCTGCACCGCCTCATAAGATTCCGGCACATAAGCCGCTTCATGAAGCTGAGAAAACACCGCAGAAGGCAGCGAGCACAAGGCAAATACTAATATATTCAGATAGTTAAACAATTTACCAACACCCTGATATAACTTTACATTACGTCCCATAAGGGTTATGACTCTTTGAAGATTTATTGTAGCCTGAATCTATAGTGCGCTAATACAAGATTAAGTAAGATTGGAGGATCCTTCCTATGTCTATTTCCGTCCCCGTAGAAAAATTGAAATCTATCCAGGTCGTTGATTATTTAAAGAACGCATTTGAAGTCTATAAAAACAATTTTACGACCATCATCGGGGGATTTCTTATTGCTGTTGCACTTACGATATGCACCATTGGAATTCTTGGGGGAGCAATGATGGCAGGATTTATCAAGCTTTGCTCAAAAATTGCTAAGCCAATAGCAGGCGAAGAAGCTCCTAAAGCAACGGATGTGTTTGATGGTTTTCAAGTATTTCTGCCAGCGCTACTTCTCTTTATCGGATTTATTGTAGTAAGTTTTATTATCACAGCAGTATTTAGCATGCTAGGTACTCTCGGTAGTTTCATTGATCTTCTCCTCACGTGTGCTCTTTGTGGAGCAGTTTTCACTATTGCGCTTCCTCTGATCGCATTTGAGAAAACCACTTCTGTCATAGAAGCCGTCAATGCAACTATTGAAGCTATAAAGGCTGCACCTACTCAAATCCTGCTTCTGTCTATCGCTGCAACCATTATTGGATATCTTGGTATTATCGCGTTTGGTATCGGAATTCTCATAACAGTGCCTTACACCTACTGCGTCTATGCACTCGTCTACAACGACCTTTTCCGCTCCGGGGCAGGGGACGAAGTGACGCTCATGCAGGCAAACTAATAGTAGTTAAAAAGCGGGTTATTGATTTACCTTGAGGGAATGTTCCCAAACACTGTCTTAATCAATAACCCGAATCAAAACATCCTGTGGTGCTTCGAGTGTACCAACAGGATGATTTGGCAGTCCATGTTCAGCAAGGAGCGTTTCGAATTCGTCCTGATATCCGGGGTCGATTGCTATGAGTAGACCTCCACTTGTCTGGGGGTCGCAAAGGATAGCTTTTTGGCATTCAGTAAGAGGTGCGATTCTATCTTTTATGCTGTCAAAGTTTCTGTGAGTTCCTCCGGGGATACTCTTTTTGGAGATATAAAAATCAAGCGCCTCTGAATCAAGAAGTGGAACGCCGGAAAAATTAATAACTGCACTTAGACCACTTCCCTTACAAATCTCTGAAAGGTGCCCCATAAGACCAAAGCCGGTAACGTCAGTCATGGCATGTACATAGGACTCCCCTCCAAACCTTGCACCGATAGAATTAAGACGAATCATACTCTTTTCTGCCATCCCTTCATGCTCAGCCAGAAGTAAACCCTTTTTTTGAGCAGTGCTTAGAATACCAACTCCAATAGGTTTTGTAAGATACAAAAGATCACCTGCAATTCCGGTACTGTTTCTTTTAATAGAGTCAATAGAAACCCTTCCGGTCACAGCAAGCCCAAAAATCGGCTCCGGTGCATCAATGCTGTGTCCTCCTCCAAGCGGTATGCCCGCATCCTTACAGGCTTCTCTTGCTCCCACTATTATTCTTCCGGCAACTTCAGGAGGAATTTTATCAACAGGAAATCCCAAAATAGCAATCGAAAGAAGAGGAGTACCCCCCATGGCGTACACGTCACTGATGGCGTTCACTGCGGCAATTCTTCCGAAATTAAAAGCATCGTCAACAATCGGCATGAAAAAATCAGTGGTGCCGATAATCGCAGTACCATCACCCAGATCAAAAACGGCAGCATCATCAAAATCGGAATTGCCAACAAGAAGGCTGGCAAAAGCGCTATTGTCTTTACTATTTGACAAGATTTCACCCAAGACCTTTTGTGAAATCTTGCATCCGCAGCCGGCACCATGAGAAAATTGGGTAAGTTTGATATCCATGTAAAAATCTTCCTTGATAGAGTTAGGAGAAAAACCAGAACTATTTACGAAAGCTATTTAGCGCTCTCAGTGGTTGGCGCCTCTTTTTCCCACGCTTTTTCGCCGTATCTGATTTCCTGATACCGCTTGCTGCCAATATACACGAACCTGAAACGTGCGGGCAAGCAGTCTGGTGCAAGTACTCGTGCCAAATCCTGCATTTGGGCATCTACTGTCAAACTGCCGGCAGATACATCGTATAATGGATCCCAGGGGACTGCCACACCATCATACTTTCCGGCTTTCCTGTTTTCTGAAGAATACCTCGGGTCATATATCACCAGATTAAGAGCTTCTGACCCCGGTGTATCGTGATATACCTCATCGAGCTCCACAGAACTTTTGCTGCAACGCTCAATTGCGTTATATCCCAAAGCTTCTTTATCAATTTTCTGTTCTTCAGTTGTTCCCAAAGGAACAAAAAACACTCCCATAACCATTTCCTGTAATCCTGATTCGGGGTTTTTGTTTTTAAGGGGAGTTTCAGAAGAAACAGGAAAAGTAACAGAACTTCTTTTCTTGTTATGTTGTGCAACCGGAGCAGAATTTTCAAACAGATAATCAATAGCAAACACAAAAGGTATGTTTACCAAAAAACAAACACCAGCCAATACGACAAAAAGTAACTTCGTGTGTGTCACTTTCATTGTGGCAGAAAGCTCCCATCATTTGAGAAAAAGCGATTTATTTCAGTGTACCCTTCGTATATATAATCTTTCCCCTCATAACGAACGACCCATGTTGGGGAGTATGATATTTTCAATCTTTTTAGAATAGTTTCAGGAGATTTAAGTCCCGTACTATACAAACCCAATTCCTGAAAATATGCACGGTATGGGTTTTCTGGAAGTTTTATTTGTAATTTCTCAAGCATCTCGGTTGACTCACTCTCCATTTCGGGAAGATGACTTAAGCGTTCTATCCCCTGCCCCTTATGAAAGACCAATACATTTCTTACTGGAACTTTTCTTGACAATCGAACTGCATGTGAAAGGACTTCTGACATATGACGCTGATCAGTTCCGGATATAATCACACTGACCACCGGCGAAACATAAAAGGGAGATTTTTTGTCTTTAGCAAAGAAATCCTGATCAACTGCCGATACAGTACCTGAAAAAAACAGCACCGTAAAAAAAATAACAATGAATTCTTTCTTCATACGTATAGCTCTTTAAAATTGATATCCTGAATCAGGAAGCTCATCCGGTGGTCGTGATGGAGTGGGCGTAGGAGTTGAGGTTGAGCCACCAGAACCTCCAAAGATTCCACCCAAACCACCTAAACCTCCTCCACCAATACCCGGTAATATTCCTCCTGTGCCACCACTACCTCCACCGGCTCCACCACCGCCACCTGCACCCCCACTACAATTACCTCCGGAGCAAGTGCCTCCTCCAGAGCCCCCGCCTGCACCACCTCCGCAGTTCCCGCCCGAACATGAACCACCGGCTCCTCCTGCCTGATTACCATATATCTGCTCAATAGGGATACAATTCATAAAATCCTGACCTCCTCCACCCTGAGCCCCTCCTTGAGATCCCTGACCTCCTTGACCTGAGCCACCTGTCGAACCACCTGTATTTGTTGAGCCCCCTCCACCGGAAGGGTCATAAAAACAACTACCACCTGTTCAATCCTTCTGCCTGTTTCTCAGTGACTCCCGATCATTTTCAGTACTGGAAATACCTCCACATTCATAATATTCCCGCCCTGAGGCTCCGTCTGTTCTTTTGACACAGGAAGTCTTTGCCGCATTAGTAAACTTAGACTTTGTATTTATACTGTCAGCTATCTCCTGCCTGCAACTTTCAGGTGAGGTACAGCTAAGAGTCTTACCCAATGAAAGAGAAGTTTGTGATCCTTTTTGATCAACAAGTTTTGCTATCCTGTAGTTTTGTAATGTTTCCGCACCGCGGAAACAGCCGCCAGGTCCTCAGGTACCTCCTCCCCCAAAACCTCCTCCGTCAACACCTCCTCCCCAGAAGCCTCCGTCGCCTCCGCCTGTACTCGGCACTCCTCCACCTGAACTTCCTCCACCTGGAGTTGCTCCACCCCCACCTGCTTCACCACCAGCATTAGTACCATTACCTCCATTGTTACCACCAGGTTGACCTCCCTGACCATTATTCCCCTGCTGCCCCTGATTCTCTTTATCTTGAGGCAAAATACATAAAAATAAAGAAGGATCGATTGGCGGCTCAGGTGGTACCTCTGGTGGTGGTCCACTCCTCTGAGGCATAATCGGCATGGTACTTCCTGCTATTCTTGAATCACCTCCAACAGCATTCAAATTTAATCCGGCAAATGCATGACGATTTGATGATGGAGCACCGGTCTGATCAGCAAGTCCTCTTATACCTGGGATTGCTTTTTGAAATGCAGGTGGCATTTCTCTTCCGGTGAATCCTAAAGTCCCTGCAAACCTGCCTTCATCATTATCACCATCATTAAGGTTCAGACAGCCCCCTGACCATCCAAAGTCTTCACATGAACACACAATCCTTCTATTCCAGATTGCCCATCTTGTTTCTCCAAAATGATCTGATGAAGATAAAGCAAGACCAAGAGGCCATTCAGATTTATTAGTCACACCTTCACCAGACCAATTGGGAATATCTTCAGGTCGGAAGCAGTGAGACCCTCTTTGCATAAGACCCGTTCGCACTACTCTGCTTGATTCTCCTCCTTTTGCATCAGCATTAACAATGGGTTGGGTTGGGTATATTCTCTGTAACTTATCAAGCCAGACTACTTTACTTTTATTATCACCGGGGCTTACCTCAAAATTAACATAACGATTTACAACCGAATTTCTCCTGTTTGAATACAAGGTAAATTTTGAAAGCCTTTTACCTCCACTGTTCATCTGTCTGATTTGATTCAGTGAATCATTGGAAAAATATATAGCTGCCATCACCACCCGTGCAGCATCAGCCTGTAGTCGCGGAGTATTTTTTGGATACACCATAGAACCACTGAGGGCATACCCACCAGGAAGACAGTAATCCAGATAGTCTTTATCATCTAGGGATTGGAACCCTACTTTAGCTAAATCTCCATACACTTCCGGATTAGTACCCATCCTCCACGAAGCACATAAGTTCTCCCTGAACTGAGTCGGGGAAGGATTGTGTTTGTATAGTTCCAGATTTGTTATCTGACTGCTTGTATATTTATATCTTCTTGGGTCTAATCTTTTTCTCACTTCAGGGTAACGAGCAAGGATGGCATACACTCCCTGGTCATATCTGTTCGCTATAATCTTTTTCTGTCCCGTTGGAAGATCCAGCGCATTAAAAAGACAGGTATCATTAAAGCGATATCCTAAAAGAAATCGTCTCCTGTTATTTGCAGCTCTCCAAAAGGCATTTGGGCGCATGGCACTTGGATATCGAAGTTCCTGATCTTGTCTCAGAAAAAATTCACGAGGGGCTCTATGCCAATCCGGGTTTTTAAATTTTTCGGTTGGTATGCCCATCTCCATGAGAAGCTGGTACTGCTTCACTGCCTGTCCTCTTTCCGAATCTGTTTCTTCTGAAATTGATGTTCGGATTCTATATAACTCTTTTTGTCCTCTATCTTCATTTACAATATCCGGGTCTATCATTTGAGCACCGGCTTTATTCACGCTTACCTGATATTCCGGCCAATAATATGAAACCACCTGCCAATTTCTGTTAGCTACAAATAAAAGCTGAGGACAATTCAAGGCACATGCAGCAGCATATGCTGCATTTAGTGGATCATGGATAGTAACATTTCCATTTTTCTTTTCTGCAATAAGTCGAGGCTCCATACATTGAGGAAAGGTAAGATCATTCAGGATAGTCCTGCTATCTGCCGTGTACTCAATCCAGGATCGTGCCGGGTCAAGTTTTCCATCGAGACGATCAAGAGGGTGCCGCTGCGGACTTTGGTGACCAAAGCGTCTATCACGCTCTCCAACTTGCTTTGGCATTTCTCCAATTCTGTTTCCATGCTGCTCAACAAATTCATTAATCTTGTCATACGCACGGTCTATATTATCAGCGACAATTCCCTCTGCTGTACCAGTCGTATCGTTCGGTTTCCCTGTATGCTGGTAGTCCTTGTACTGCGTATTTTGAGCACACGCCTGCTCTAAATTAATCGCATTCGAAAAAACAGAAATGAGACAGCCAAGGCAGATGACAGTAATTAAGGAAAAAAATTTATTCAGACCACCTGTAATCATGGACACGCAAAGCTAAAGAAAACTTCTAACCTATCAATGTTATTCATGGTTTAGATATAATCGTGTGCTTGACACTTATCCTTGATTGGAATGCAAAAGCACATACCCTATTAAAACTCTCGTTAATAAATCATGGGCATATTTAAACTTTAGCATCTTTCTCGCATCCTGACCCTTGGTTATTCATCCAAAGTATTATATTTATTAAATATTCGAAACGGGGAAGTGTCTGATGTCCGGTGATGTCTGCGGTCTTCAAAACCGTTATGGGGCTTAATAAGTCCCAGGTGGGTTCGACTCCCATACACTTCCGCCATTTTTCAACCCTGGACGAGGAGCGCTATCAAGAACCCTATATGGACAATGTTCGACGACATATCCCGGCAGTTCATAAAATTCTAAATGACCCTGCGCTCTCACCTGTCAAAAACTCCCTCGGAGAAGGGATCCTGACCTTACTCACCCACAAGGCGCTTTCTACCCTGAGAGAAGAAATCAACAACATCCCTGAAGATGAAATCTATCAGGGAAAAATTCATGAGAAAATTATTCACGATGTTCTTACCCTCTCAAAATGTCTTCCCCCTCAAAACAGAAAATGTATCAATGCAACCGGTATTATTCTGCATACGGGACTTGGAAGAGCTCCGCTGGGAAATCAATGTGCCGAAAATTTAAACATTGCCCTGAAATATAACCTAGTTCAAATTGACCCCCTTTCAAATCAAAGGTCTTTACGTGAAGAGTATATCGAAATGCTCATGCATCACCTAAGTGGCGCTGAAGCCTCCACCATTGTAAACAACAATGCTGCTGCAACATTTCTTATGCTCAGATCCCTCTTTACAGGAAAAGAAGTCATCATCAGCAGAGGACATCTTGTTGAGATAGGAGGATCCTATCGAATGCCCGATATTATGGCTGAAAGTGGCTGCATTATGAAAGAAGTCGGCACCACAAACAAAACTCACCTTAAAGATTATGCTTCTGCAATTACTGAAAACACCGGCGCTTTCTTATATGTACACCAGTCTAATTTCAGAATTCATGGTTTTGCCTCAATTCCCTCCCTTGAAGAACTCTGCACGCTTGGTAAAAAACATGGGATTCCGGTCATAGTTGATCTTGGAAGTGGTGCCCTTGTATCCATGAATGAATGGGGACTTCCCCATGAACCCACCGTAAGAGAAGTTATTTCGGCAGGAGTACTTGCATGCTGTTTTAGTGGAGATAAACTCATTGGGGGACCACAAGCCGGAATCATTTGCGGATCAAAGTCTGCCATCGAAACAATCAGGAAAAATTCATTCAGCAGAATGTTCAGGGTCTGCAAACTCACACTTCGAGGAATGGAAACTGCACTGAGTGCATTTGCAAATGGTACACACATTCATGATATTCCCGTATATCAAATGCTTTCACGTTCCACCAAAAGTCTTGAAGATCGGGGAGCCGAGATCATAAAAAAAGCAGGTAACTTAAGCGAGCTGAGTCTTGTAAAATCTACTGCCTACCTTGGCGGAGGCTCCACTCCAGACTCAGGCGTTCCCTCATGTGCCATCTCCATCCCCCTTGAGAACAGATCACCCAAAGCAGTACTTACCAAATTACACTTACACAACCCCCTTATCTTTCCTCATATTCATCAGAACTCCCTTCTCTTTGAAATGAGAACGATTGACCCCGAAGATGATATTGACGTAGCAAAAGCTATACAAGCGTTTTTGAGCTAGCACATTCATGTCTGAAGTTATTCCTTTAATTATTGGTACCGCAGGTCACGTAGATCATGGAAAAACCTCTCTCGTAAGAGCACTCACCCAGTTTGAAACCGACCAGCACCCCGAAGAAAAAGCCCGCGGGATGAGTATCGACTTTGCAGTTGCCCCTTTTACTCTTTCCGATGGAAGAGTCTGCGGATTACTTGATGTCCCCGGTCATGAAGATTTCATAAAAAACATGGTTTCCGGGGCGTCCTCGGTTGATATTATTCTTCTTGTCGTTGCAGCAGATGATGGAATAATGCCCCAGACAATTGAACATCTCAGAATTGCCTATCACCTGGGAGCCTCTATAGTCATACCCGTTATCACTAAAGTCGATCTTGCGGATTCTGAACAGACACACACACTTGCTCTTGAAGTGCTTTCACTCATTTCTTCTTACAACATGCAATCAGAAGAACCCGTATTTGTATCAAACACGAAAAATACCGGCATTCAGGAACTCCATTCCCTTATTGAAAAGACCATTTCCGGTTTTTCAATCCCCCGGGAATCTGAACATACTGCCTTTCGTATGTTTGTACGTACCTGTTTTAACAGCAAAGGTCATGGAAGTATTGTTACAGGAGTACCCTCTCACGGTAGTATTCAAAAAGGAGCACAATTCGAAGTTTACCCTCCCCCTGCAAAGGGTGACTCCATAGGAACACTTCGTTATATTCAAAACTACAGAAGTGAAAAAGAGTCTACAAGGTCTCATATCAGCTCAGCCCTGAATATTCGAAAAATCGAAAACGATGCCTTCATACGAGGTAGTACACTATTCACCCCCGGGATGTTTTCTCCTACCCGGGAAATTCTTGTCTGGTTCAAAAATACTTCTTCACGACCTCTTGTTCGTAAACGCCTTTATCAGCTTCATCTTGGGACTTTTAAAACCACTGTAAGCGCATATCCCATGGAATCTTCTTCTATCGAAGAAGGCGAGGAAGCTTATGTTCAATTTCGACTTCAGACCCCTACCACTGCGGTAGCTGGTGACAGATTTATAATTAGAGAGGGAGACACTATTGGAGGTGGTATTGTACTGACCTCTTATGGAAGACTCCTAAAAAGAGAATTTCGATCACAACAGATCGCAGCATGTAAAAAAGCATACAAAGAGTACACTTCATCTAAAAATATCGCCCGCACTGAATTACGTGCCCATACAAGGCATTTTTTAACACAGCAGCAACTTTTCCAGATTTGCCTGAGCTGTTCAAAAGAGCATATTGCTTCTCTTCTGAATGAAGAAGACATTCTCCCAATTTCATCCGGCACTTACTTTAATCTTCATTTTAAAGAGCTTTTTCTTATACGTCTTGAGAAGATACTTGCTCATTATCATTCAAAAAACCCTGTTTCGCCCGGTATGCCTCTTTCACAGCTTGCAAAAACATTAGGTATATCTGAAATCACGGAACCGGTTCTTGAAAAAATACTCTCCTCTGCTTTTAAATATTCTAACGGCACAATAAAGCTTGCCACATTTTCAGTTGATTTAAGTAAAAAAGAGCAGGGACTGCTTGAAAAAATAGAGGCGCTTCTTGCAAAAGAACCTGCAATTGCAAAAGGAACTCTTCTGAAAGACCTTTCTGTGGAGGAAAAAGAAATACAGAAACTTCTAAAAATCCTCCAAAGCACAAAACAAATAAAGGTCATTCGTACTCATGTTTTTTCCATACCATTTATTGAAGACATTAAGTCCAGACTTACTTCAAATGCTGCTTTTGCCACAGGTTTCACGCTTTCTGATTTTAGAGACTTTTTTTCAATTTCAAGAAATCTTGCAGTTGTGATTCTTGAAATGTTTGATTCTGAAGGGTTTACGAGAAGATCCGGTGACGAAAGAATCCTTAATCAGTCGAAAAAATAGTTTTTATGTTCCTGATCTGATGTTCTGCGAGTTCACGTAAGTCCAGCGTTTCAAAAGAATCAAACTGTCCATAATTGAGTAATTCAGGAAACCGCTCATTCAGATATTCCTGAAAACTTACTCCCTTGACTGCCACTTCCTGTACTTTCTCCCAATACTCAAGTACGTCCTGCAAATATTCACTGTATGAAAAGGACCGGGAACCCGCATCATAGATCGTACAACGCTCCAGTGGATAAAGAGGATTTTCAAATTGTGACTGGATAAATTCAAGCGAAAGAAGGCTCTCCCGACGGACAAGGTCTGTCCCGGTCTCCTTAATAGAAAGTGGGGTTTCAATATCAGGAACAAGAAATCGACCTTCCAGATATATCACTACAGAACCTGCATAAGAAGGAAACAAACGCTGTGCTTCCTTTTCAAGTTCCAGGAGAATCTCTTCTGATCTTATTCCCCCAATAGTAAAAAACATAAAACCTGAAATTTCCTTAGCTTCAACTTGTGCCATCCTGATTGATTCACTAAAGGCATATTCAAGGCTTGTGCCTGTTGCAACAACATCACCACATACGATAAAAGCAATTTCAGGGAATGATGGTTTTTGATAATTGGTTTCGGTAATGCACCAGTCTTCAGATTTTTCTTCTTTTCTTTTTCGTTGAGCACTTACGTAAGTTGACCTGTGAATGTTCCACCCATATGAACGATGCAAAGCATTCCTCAAACCAAAATTAAGCCCTCCTCTAAGAACGTGCAGAACTGAGGTTTTCTTCTCCTCAAAAGCAGCCTTGATTCCAGCACTAAGCACCGGATACACCCCCTCAAGAATAACACTACAAGCATCCTCAAGAAGCTCCGTGTACTCACATCCAATACAAAGCGGATCATTAGTAATTCTTCTTGATTGAGGAGTACTTGCAATAAATCTTTGCAGTGTATTTTTTTTGGAGGCACTACCAGCATCAATCTCATAGATTGATAACTCTTTTTCCTTGATTCGTAAGATTAGATTTTCCATGGATAAAGCAATATACGCTTTTCAGGACATTCGCAAGATAAGGGGACATTTGGAATTATCCCCGTAGGGGCAGGGCTCGCCCCTGCCCGTTAACGCCCGATGCTATCACCATCACCCCACCCCAAGAAGAGTGGCAGGGAGTGCCTTTCGTCGAATGGCTCCCTCGAGCTGTATAAGTTAGGTTCACGTGTTAATGCCTGTGCTCTCAGTCCGCTTGAGTTCTCCAAAAGCCACTCCCTGCCACTCTTCTTTTACCCCGCCTTTGTTTTCATTTTTATTCCCCTGTAGGGGCAGAGGTAAGGTCAGCTTTGATTGCTCCATATGCCCTCCCACGTAAAAAATGATAGGTATCCTTACTGCCAGATAAAAACACGAGACCAGTATGATTACCTGATGAATCTGTTTGAAGCAAATTAGCAAGGAACCAGTCTGGTGCGTTGTCAAGGTTAACGAGATCAACTTTATAAATCAAATCATCTGCAAGATTCTCAACATGATCTTTCATGGACAGAAAATCTTTAAAAGAGACTGGATTCAACCCACTACTTACACCAAGGTCAAAATCAGAAAACTTTTTTGCCTGACCCCTTGCTCTCGAACCAAAAAGGACAACTACAAGAGAATCATATTTACAGCCGAAAGATGCAACAAGACTATTAGAAATCCTCACTATTTCCTGATCAACAGACAACTCTTCCCTGTCACAAAGAGTCAATGGGTCAACCTTTAAAGCCCTGGCAATCTGCACAATTGGCGGAGCATAAACAGGTTTTTCACCTCGGATATAGGGATATAAGGTATTCCTATGAACACCAGAAAGTTTTGCAAGATCATTCAAGGTTTTAACCCCTTGGGATTCCATGCTTTTTTTTAGTTTTTCCAGAGAAAGACTTGCTACCATTTTTTTATTCTACACGAAAAGCAGGACAAAATGCAAATTATAATATGCTTTTTGCATAAATATATATGCAAAATCTAAGGATAATCCTCATCCCGTAAATATTCCACTGCCTGTGCTATGGCTGCCATGGCGTGATAGCTGTAGTCATTTCTTAGGCGAAGGTGTCCGATAGTATAGCGATACCCGCCGAAGACTTCTTCAGGCACGGGAATGAAGAAGCTGTCATCATAGCCTGTAAACTGGAGCTGTAAACAAAAACGCATGCTTTGGAGTACCACTTCACGCATCCTGTTAATGTCTTTCTTTCCTGTGCGTAAACCCAGATCATATGCTGCTGCTGCACCCTCTGCATACTGACAGGAGTTAATTGCAGGAAGTTCATAATGCATTTTAAAAGATGCACCAACATAATCAGGGTATTTTGATCGGGCGGGATAGTAAAAGAATGTTTCATCAATCCAGTCCTGCTGTTCAAAAGCAATGTCAGCATATTTTTGCTCCCGGGTACTTCCATGAAGATCATTCATTGCAGTAACAAGCCAGGGTACAATACCAATCAGATTAGCCCTGTCTTCTTCACTGTATATACCATCACCGGTGCTTTTCTTTTTCAAATGCCTCCAGACATCCATGTACCAGGGCAGCGCCCGATCAATTGAATCTTTATATCGTTCATCCTTAAAGTAGGTATAAAGGCGGGAAAGTGCAAAAATGATCTCCCCGGGTGCAATCGTATTCTCTGCCCCGTAATATGGATGATCTTCAGGAACATCATATTGACGATAATGACCATTCTTATCCTGCATATAAAGAAGCTGTTCACCAAAGCATTTCAACACTTCATGATATTCTGAAATATCAGAAACCTCCCCAAGCTTAAGAATGGAAAGAATGGTAACAGCAACTGTACCCATTTTTGCATTGTAATAAGGTGCAGGAGGGTCTCGATGGCAGACAACACAACGATTCCCCTCTGTTCGTAAAAAGGACAGAGTGAACTCTATCCCTTTCTTTGCACTTTCAAGATATGCCGGATCTTTAACAATTTTATAGACCATTAAAAGAGTATAAGGGTTCAGAGCATGACGAACAATGTTCCCCCCTGCTTCCCATCTTCTGTCAGGTTTATTCGTCGGGGTATATTTATAGGCATACTGTCCGTCACTTGATTGATGGTTGAGTAACCAGGAAGAACCATATTTTAGAGAATTAATGAGCGCTTCTTTATTTACCTGAGCCTGTTCAATCAGGGGTACTCCACGATAAAGCTCTATAATGCGTCTTTTCTTCTCTTTATCTGACGCTAGAGATTCTATCCAATGGATTGTCCTGAATCTTTCAAATCTAAGGTCTTTGTCATTTTCCCACCTGCTTTCATAAAGGACTTTCTCTCTCCAGAAATTAGACCTCTTCCTGGGGTCTCTAAGAAACTTGTGTAATTTCCTTTTTTTCAGCATTTGCTCGACAAACTGCACTTCACTCTTGACCTCCATATGCACGGCATAGGCAGGCTCCAGATAGTGCATCCTGTTTTTATACCATACAGTAACCCCATGAAGCCCAAGCTCAAGATTCCACACGGTATTTTTTACAGTCCGATCAGTAATAACCGCAGTATCGTGGATGACTTCAAGCTCAATCTCCATGTGATCAACCGCTTCTTTCAAAGTATCAGGGATTACAGTCACTGAAATGGTAGAATCTTTTATTACTGAAAGTGAAATTTTATCCCATTCATTACTGATCTTCTTTACTGAGGTTCTTATGGCAGCAGGAAGTGTTTTTGCCCGGGAAATACGTTTTACAAACTTTCTTCCTTTTAAGCCTTCTTTCTCTCTCCATCTAAGCGAAACTATAACTCTAAAGTACGGCATACCAAACTCGGAAGGACTGCGCATAATATCAGGTTCCGGAACCTTCTTTCCCTGCATGAGTTTTCTGGTGTAGGTAGTGAGTTTTTGTTTGTCTTCTGTGGAAATAATAAAAGGTTTTGCAATACGATAGAGCGCTGCCCCCGAGCCAATTACCACTGGATGAAACCAGTCTGTCTCCAGAGCATCTCTCAGACGAATATGGAGAGAGTTATATTCTTCTTCTACCCAGGGAGCGACTTGAGTTTGCGTTTTATCAAACAGCACCAGAGAAATTCCCTGTGAAAGAAGTTCCTTTGCAAGCGTTTCATCATCTACAGTTTTAAATCGCTCGTGAGAAAGATTGACATACTGCTCTCCTTTCAGCTCAAGTCTTGAGCTTAGCTCTTCTCTTCCTGATACCCCAAGTCGAAGTTTATCTTTAGCAATAATGCGCTTTGATGCCGTAATAAAATCAGGTTCATTCAGATCAATGATGGCGGGTCTTCCAAGAACTCGCTTACTTGCAGGCATGGCATAAGGAGATTCTTTAAATTCCTCAAAAGGACCTGGTCCTTCATAATCAGGAACTGTCCCGGGAGGGGGAGGAGGAAGCCAACTTTCAGGAATTGGTTTTCCCCTGTCTCTTGAACTACAGTAAAAGACTCTTCCATTTCCACAAATTTCACCAGGTTTGGCATCAAACTCTGCCGGAACTGCTTTAGTCCCTGCTTCATCCCTGAAATGTTCTTCCATTTCTTCAAAAGTAGGTTTTCGACATACTTCATATTGACTCCTTGCCTTCTCAGCTTCCTTCACAAAGAGATTTCCATCTTTCAGTAAAAGATAAACCCCACCCAAAACAAAAAGTATGAGCACACAGGACAGTAAAGGTTTTTTTAGAAAAGAAAGGGAATTAAACATGGGTCAGCACTCAGCGGGCAACCGCAAGGGTTGCCCCCCTACATTCGTTTACAAATTCAATGATCATTAACCTAATGGCAGCGGCAGCATACTATCTTTTTCAAACTACAAATTGTCAACCTAAACCCCTAAATTTCCTACTTTTTATATTCAATCCAAAAACTCTAGAATAATCATTCTAGAGAAAAGCCATCTTAAAATACTGACATTTCCTGGTTCCGGTGCTAGGACTTTCCCCTCGATTCTTTCACATTCTCTTCCTTGTAGACGAAGTCTATCTTCTCCTCTGTTAATTTATCCGATTAACAGCAGAGAAGATGGAGACATCTGGTTTTACTCTTTTTTTGCTCCAAAAGACACTACACATTCCCTCAAAAGGAGAATCCAATGCGAATCCCCAAAGAATGTATCCTGGGGACTGACAACCCAGGTGCAACTATTAGTAGTCCCTTTATGGGATTGCCCGAGAACATGCTGGTTCCAGGTTCTCACCAAGTCAGTGATTTGGTGGCTGCCATTAATGCTGCTCATTATCAAAACGCAGAAATGGCATTTAGCGATATCCCTAATCACTCCAGGATATACCTTGGAAGCAGATTATTTATGATGGTACACGTTGACGAATTCGGAAATGCCGGGGTGCAAACCTGGGAGGAGTACGCAATACGACACGGGTCAACAGTGAAAGCACTCCATACCGCCAGGCAATACCCCAGGCACCAGGCGGCAGACCCCTGCCATCTGAGCGAGGAATGTATCATGGAAATTTACTTTGATGCGATCTCTCAGGGAGTTCCTTTTTCATGGAGCGTAGTTCGTCCCAAGTTCGGTAACCGCATGGCTGGGGACATCTTGTTCTTTTGGCCCAGTTATCTTGCAGTATATGGTGCTGCTGCTATGGACAAACTTGGTTCCTGCGTAGACCTGTCTTCCTATTCTTGCGAAAATCCGTTTGAACCCAAGGTCATTCATGTTGCAATGCCCTGGCTTTCGGAACAGGAGTTTGGTGGTATCCACACTATAGCAGTCGGCGCAGGAAGAAAACGACTTCTTGTGGTTAATGGAGGTCCCTACGATGGGGGAACGAAAAAACCAATCACGTTCCAGTTTAACGATCGTGTGCTTCCAAGAACTTCTCCTTACATTGTCCTTCACTGGGCAATGACGGAGCTACAAAATGGCAAAACAATTGCCATTGGTAATACAACTGCCGCTGGAAAATCAGAAGGCAGTGCTGATGAAAGGAGCCTTAGAACTCCTTCAGGCTTACTCTGGGAAAGTAACGGCTGGTCTGCTTCTGCGATGATCATCGGCGAGTCCGAAGAATCAAGGAAAGTTATTTCGGATGATATAACAGCAGCCACAGTAGATCACAAAGGTACACCTAAGGGAGTTGAATTAGAACCAGTCCATTTCTATCGAACTGATCTTCATACTGAAAAGGAACCCATACCATTCATCCAACAATGTGCGAATGGAGAGGTCGAGGGAAGAATCTATTGGTATAACACTGGTTTCAATCCCGAAACCAGACGTTTTGAACCGTATCGACATGAAATGCTGGGCACTGATAAACGTGGCACAAACTCAAGGTGTAGTTATCATGTAAACTCAATCAGCTCTGGTCAGTTTGTTAATACAGAACCAGACAATCCAGCCCGGATTGACTACCTGATAGTTTCTATCCCTGCACCAAAAAAACCTGAGGGCTGGCACATGCCTACTATTCTCAGGTTGAGTACTACTGAGTTTTTTGTTCAGTGTCTGCACGGAGCACGTGCAAACAAAGGTAATCCCGCTCTGGGTGCAGTTGGAGATGGCTACTGGGCATTTGAAGGCTATGCCGGTAAGAGCGGATTTTCGCTTGATACAGAAGCAGAAATGCTTTCAAGGGATTTGAAGTTCTGGCAAAGTCTGAACGAGGATACCCCTTGTTTTATGGTTTTCAACGGACACTCCATGGGAGCATCCCAGGAATATAAATATTCCGGGACATTCCTCTTGCGGTATTTCCTTGAAAACTGGAATGAAGAATTCCTGGGTGCTCCGCTGATTCCCATTCCGGGAGTCTTCACTGGTGGTGTTCCGGATATTTCATCATTCCTTCCATCAGACATGGAAATCGACAAACGCACCTGGGATCCACGTATCCTTGATCAAAACTTCCTCAAGCGCGATGCCCTGGGATTCGACTTCTTTGCATACCTCGCAATGAATAAAATTCTTGGACAAACAGGCGCATCATCAGACGCAAAGATGCTTCTTTACGATCTTATGAGGGAGTTTACAGTTAAACAACGTCAATTTGAATAACTTTTATATTTGCAAATTGACAATATCATTTTTTGCTGAAGGTTTGGTCTCCATCCTTCAGCTTTTCATCACGTACAAGAAAAACCGTAAAAACCAGATTCCAGACCTGATCCCTATAGCATTTGGGGTTTTTTGCCGACCTCTAAGACTATAAAAAACCATCTGGCTTTTTTTAAAAAAAGGAGTATAGCTGGATTTGCGCTGATGCAGTCAGTGCCCTAATTTTTAAAACCTGTATGATTCACCCTGACACTGAAGTAAAATGGATTAATGAAACCATTGGATATGGAGTAGTAGCTACAAAGTTCATACCAAAAGGAACCATAACCTGGGTACTTGATGAGCTTGACCGGGAGTTCACCCCGGCTCAGATTGAAGCCTTTTCACCACCCTATAAGGAGATTCTCGATAAATACTGTTACCGAAACCAGCTTGGAAACTATGTCCTCTGCTGGGACATTGCCCGTTTTGTGAATCACAGCTTTAACTCAAACTGCCTTTCAACCGCTTATGATTTTGAAATAGCCGTCCGTGACATCTACCCGGGAGAACAACTTACTGATGATTACGGGTATCTTAATGTTGATGAACCATTTGAAGGTCTGCATGAAGGAACTGAAAGAACGACGGTATACCCAAATGACCTCCTGATATATGCACCACTCTGGGATGCCCAAATCAAAGATGCCTTTCCATTAATCCTTCAGGAAGAACAGCCCCTAAAACCGATTCTTAACAGAAAAAAATGGAACAAAGTTATAAGAATCATCAACGGAAAAGAAAAACTCCGCTCAATAAAGAGCCTGCACTTCGACCCTGATAAGCTTGACCCCGATAAACCCAAGAAAAATAAAAGATCCAGTTCACTAAGAAACGCAGCTTAGAAATCCCAGTCCTCGTCCTCAGTTTCTTCCGCTTTGCCAATCACATAGGATGAACCGGAACCAGAGAAGAAGTCGTGGTTCTCATCTGAATTTGGTGAAAGGGCAGAAAGAATTGCGGGGCTTACATCGCAAATTTCCGGTGGGAAAAGTGCTTCAAAACCAAGATTCATCAGAGCCTTGTTTGCGTTATAATGGAGAAATTTCTTCACATCTTCAGTCAAATCAATCGCATCATAAAGCGTTTGGGTATACTTGACCTCATTATCATAGAGATCCATCATAAGTGAGATTGCAAAATTCTTGATCTCTACCTGCTCAATGGGGGTTAACTGCGTATATGCTTTCTGGAACTTGTAGCCTACATAATACCCATGAATCGCTTCATCCCTGATAATAAGACGAATCAGATCTGCCGTGTTTGTAAGACGTGCCCTACTTGACCAGTACATAGGTAGATAAAATCCTGAATAGAAAAGAAAACTTTCAAGAAATACACTTGCAATCTTCTTTTTTAAAGGGTCTTTTCCATCATATTTTTCAAGAATCAAAGCAGATTTTCTTTGTAGAAACTCATTCTCCTGACTCCACTGGTATGCATCATCCACATCCTTGGTGGAACAAAGAGTTGAAAATATGGAAGAGTATGATCTTGCATGTACTGCTTCCATAAAAGCAATGTTACTCAAAATTGCTTCTTCATGTGGGGTTACCGCATCCTTCATAAGAGTTGGAGCACCTATGACACTTTGAATCGTGTCAAGAAGAGTTAAACCTGTAAACACACGAATCGTAAGTCTTTGTTCCTCCCCTGTAAGGAGCGCCCATGACTGGATGTCATTTGAGAGAGGCACCTTTTCAGGCAACCAGAAGTTGGTAGTCAGGCGATTCCAGACTTCAAGGTCTTTTTCATCATTCAACCTGTTCCAGTTAATTGCCTTTATATAGTTTACTGGCTGATTCATCACACTTTCAATTGGTACGACGTTTGTATTCACGATATGACACCCCTTACTTCAATGACTACTTCAATAATTCTTATAAACTACAGGATACACAACCCTGCACTTCTGTCCCTTCAAGTGCCATCTGTCTCAGACGTATGTAATAAATAGTTTTAATGCCTTTCTTCCAGGCATATATTTGCGCCTTGTTAATGTCACGAGTGGTTGCAGTATCAGGGAAGAAAAGGGTTAAGGATAAACCCTGATCTACGTGCTCTGTCGCTGCTGCATAGGTATCAATAATTTTCTCCGGACCTATTTCATAGGCATCCTGATAGTACTCAAGATTGTCATTTGTCATGTATGGTGCAGGATAATACACACGACCAATCTTTCCCTCTTTTCTGATCTCAATGCGGGAAGCAATCGGGTGTATGGATGAGGTCGAGTTATTAATATACGAAATGGAACCAGTAGGAGGAACTGCCTGCAAATACGCATTGTACAAACCATGTTCCATAACTGACTTCTTAAGCGCCTTCCAGTCTTCCTGAGTCGGAATGTGAATCCCCGCATCTTTAAAAATTTCTTTTACCTTATCAGTTGCCGGCTCCCACTTCTTGTCAATGTACTTATCAAAGTACTCACCACTTGCGTACTTGGATTTCTCAAATTCATAAAAAGTCTCTTTACGCTCCTGAGCAATCTTATTTGAAGCCCGGATAGCGTGGTAGGTTACGGTGTAAAAATATATATTGGTAAAATCAATCCCCTCTTCCGAGCCATAAAAGATTCTCTCTTTTGCCAGGTAGCCATGAAGGTTCATCTGACCCAAACCAATTGCGTGCGATCTGCGGTTACCTTCCGCTACAGAAGGAACACACTCAAGGTTACTCATATCAGAAACTGCAGTAAGGGCTCTTATAGCGGTCTCTACAGTCTTACCAAAATCAGGTGATTCCATCGCCTTTGCAATGTTCATGGAGCCAAGATTACAGGAAATATCTGCACCTATGGACTTATAGCCAAGGTCAGCATTAAATTCACAAGGAGTGTTAATCTGAAGAATCTCCGAGCAAAGATTACTCATGGTTATTTTTCCATGAATTGCATTTGCCTTGTTCACATTATCTTCAAACATGATGTAAGGGTACCCTGACTCAAACTGAATTTCTGCAAGTGTCTTAAAAAACTCCCTTGCCTTGATTTTTTTCTTGCGGATTCGTTTGTTATCCACCATCTCACGATATTTTTCAGTCACAGAAATCTGAGAAAAAGGCATTGCGTACACTTTTTCCACATCATAAGGCGAAAAGAGGTACATATCTTCATTATTTTTTGCGAGCTCAAAAGTTATATCCGGAATGACCACACCAAGTGAAAGGGTCTTGATACGAATTTTCTCGTCCGCATTTTCTCTCTTGGTATCAAGAAATTTCATGATATCCGGGTGGTGCGCCTGTAAATACACCGCACCCGCTCCCTGACGTGAACCAAGCTGATTCGCGTAGGAAAAAGCATCTTCCAGAAGTTTCATTATCGGCACAACTCCCGAAGACTGTCCCTCAACTTTCTTGATAGGTGCCCCCATTTCTCTGATATTGGAAAGAAGAAGCGCTACCCCTCCACCTCTTTTGGAAAGCTGCAAAGCCGAATTGATAGAGCGCCCAATAGACTCCATATTATCCTCGACTCTCAAAAGAAAGCAGGACACCAGCTCCCCTCTCTGTTTTTTTCCTGCATTAAGAAACGTCGGGGTTGCAGGCTGAAAACGCCCTGAAACGATTTCATCAACAAGTCGTCGTGCCATCACTTCATCACCCTGGGCAAGAGTAAGTGCAGCAATCACTACACGGTCTTCATAACGCTCAAGGTAGCGCTCTCCATCAAAAGTCTTGAGAGTATATGCAGTATAGTACTTATACGCTCCAAGAAAAGTTTGAAAACGAAACTTTTTGGCATAGGCGTAGTCATACAAATCCCTTACAAAGTCATAATCATACTGCTCAAGGACATGACTTTCGTAATAGCCCTGCATCACCAGATGTCCAAGCTTTTCCTCCAGATTATGAAAAAAAACAGTGTTCTGATTAACGTGTTTCAGAAAATACTGACGCGCAGCTTTTCTATCCATATCAAACTGGATACGACCCTGCTCATCATAGAGGTTAAGCATAGCATTAAGCGCATGATAATCCAGACTGATATCATCTTTCTGGGCAACACGCTCCAGAACCTCCAGGGTATTAAGATGATCATCATTTTTTGGAGCAAGCGCAGCTACTGCCATATTATATTATCCCCATATCATATTATTCTTTACTTGTGTCTTATGCATGAACCGGCTCTAATTCCCTTAAAGAAGCAGACTTCCAGAAAGTAGAGATACCATGCCTTACTTTTAGTACATCTTCAGGAGTTCCCATAAGTTCAAACTTGTAGAGTAAAGGAACCCCACATTTTTTTGAAATAACATTTCCTGAATACCCAAAATATCTGCCAAAGTTCCTGCTCCCCGAAGCGATTACACCACGAAGAAGACTTCTGTGTCGAGGGACATTAAGAAATTTTATTACCTGCTTTGGCACCGCACCTCTTCCATCATCTCCTGCAAATGTTGGGCATATGAGAATATACTCCTCATCAACGTGAAACAGAGGTATTTCAGCAGACGAGAGCGGTATCTGTAGTGCCCTGATTCCAAGTTTCTCAACAAAACGATGCGTGTTGAGTGATTGACTTGAGAAATAGACAAGTAAAGGTTCGCTCATACGTACACACCTGGCAGAAATGAAACTCGTTCAGGCATATGAAAACCCGCCATATAAAACTAGGACAGGCTTACAAGAGTGCCAATCTTATCAGGTCTGAAACCTGACCAGTGCTCTTCCCCTGCAATTACAACCGGAGCCTGCTTATAGCCAAGACCCGTTACCAGCTCGAATGCCGTATCGTCTTCAGTGATATCAATAACTTCATAAGAAATCCCCTTACGGTCCATTTCTGTTGTTGTTGCGGTACACTGAACACAGGCAGGCTTACTGTAAACTTTGACCATAATCATCTTCTCTCTATTAAGTTGTAAATATCAAACAGGAACTTTATGCGTAAAAAGCACAATATATAGTGTTCCTGAAGCTCCTTCTTGTCAACATATAGATTTCTTTTTTCAACTCACTTTATTCGATTTCGGACATTTTACCTCCGTCAAGACCACTCGGAATTTGTTAATAAGAGAGCTAGCCCATTACTATCAGTGAAGATATTAACTTCTTACTTTAAGCAAAAAAAAGATCGGGGAGTAGCTCTCCATCCGGAAGGGTCTGTTGTCTCTTCCTCTATAATGCTAGCTTCACGAATTCTGCCTGAGCAGATATTTACCTGTGGCTTTACTAAAAACGGAATAATCCTTTGCCATGACCACGCAATTAGTTTTGGTATTACTGTTTCTTGCAACAAGCATTGTCATGTTTGTACTGAATCGTCCCCGGATGGATGCGGTTGCACTTTTTGTTATTTGTTTTCTCCCCCTGACAGGAGCTGTCACTGTCTCGGAGGCACTCAAGGGGTTTAGTGACCCGAACATAATACTTATTGTTGCCCTCTTTATTCTTGGCGAGGGGCTGGTTCGTACCGGTGTTGTACGAAAACTTGGAGACAAACTTGTGGCAAAAGCAGGTCACCAGGAAACACGTTTGATAACACTCCTGATGATAACAGCGTGTTTACTGGGTACTTCGATGAGTTCTACCGCCGTGACAGCAATTTTTGTACCTGTGGTGCTTAGAATTTGCCGCAGAACCGGAATCCCACCCTCACAACTCATGATGCCACTCAGTGTTGCAGCTCTTGTAAGTGGTATGACCACCCTTATTGCAACAACTCCAAACCTGATCATTAATAGTGAACTGATACGACGTGGTGAAGCAGGTTTTAATTTTTTCAGCTTTACTCCCGTAGGAATTCCCGTTTTGATTCTTGCCATCATTTACATGAAATATGCAAGACGCTGGCTCTCCTCATCTACAGATGATTCTGAATCAGGGCAGGTACCCCGACCGACATTTTCAGACTGGGTCGGGCGTTATGACCTTGCTGAAAAAGGGCGTCGTCTGATCATTAAGGAAGGCTCTTCTTTGATTGGAAAAACACTCGGAGCTGCCGACCTGAGACAAACTCTTGGTGTAAATATTATTGCGATTCAACGTGGTCATAAACTCATACCACCAACTGCAAGAACTGATCTTCATAAGGGCGACGTGGTATTCACTCAGTTTTTAAATTCGGAAGCTGATTTAGAAACACAGGGGGAGCTTCTGAAACTTGAAGTGCTGCCACTTGCAGGAAACAATTTTACTGATTTCTCCCAGGAAATAGGCATGGTTGAAGTAATAGTTCCTGCTGACTCAGCCTTTGTAGGCAAAACCATTATTGAAGCCAAATTCCGTACAAAGCTCAATCTTTCTGTACTTGGCATACGTCGCGGAATTGAAGCCATAAATACCACCCATAGAGACGAAAAATTAAAGATCGGGGACACCCTACTTGTCATAGGCAGGTGGCGAGCCATCACCAATTTACTTGTTCGAAGTAGCAGAGACCTTGTACCAATTACCCTGCCTGCGGAGTTTGATGACATTCTCCCTGCCCCTGGAAAAACGGTTCCTGCCGTGCTGATTCTTCTCTTTGTCATTCTGATGATGGTTACCGGTATCCTTCCCAATGTGCAGGCTGCTTTAATTGGTTGTCTCCTGATGGGACTTTTTGGTTGTATAGACTATGAGAGTGCCTATCGCTCTATTGACTGGAAAACTATTGTTCTGATTGTTGGAATGTTACCATTTTCAATAGCACTGCAAAGGACTGGGGGTATTGATATTGCTTCGACTGCTCTGATTTCTGTAACTGAGGGGCTTGGAACCCATGGTACTCTCGCTGCCTTATTTTTAACGACAAGTCTTCTCGGTGTTTTTATTTCTAACACTGCAACTGCGGTACTCATGGCTCCCGTAGCTCTTACCATAGCAGAACAGCTGGGCGCTTCCCCTTATCCGTTTGCAATGATTGTTGCACTTGCAGCATCCGCCGCTTTTATGACCCCGGTCTCTTCACCGGTAAATACTCTGGTCGTCACCCCGGGAGGATACCGCTTCTTTGACTTCGTAAAAGTGGGAGTTCCTTTAACGATTATTGTAATGATTGTAAGTGTTATACTTGTCCCGGTTTTGCTGCCACTGTAGTGAGAACAGCAAATTTACATTGCAGGATTCATTCGTCAATGCTATATTGACGAATGAATCCTGCAATGTAAGGCAACATCATGCAACTGCTTGAAATTACTGAATTTTGGAGTTTTTGGGATAAGAAAATACCGAAATCTGTACCAAGGACTATTCAAATTCCTACAAATCTGGATCCCAAATTGGTACTCGCTGTTCAGGGAGTCAGACGATCGGGAAAATCTACCTTACTGCTCCAACTTATCGAACGCTACAAATTGGATAAAAAAGACTGTCTGATTATTAATTTTGAAGATCCAAGACTTGTCGGCTCTTTGAACACTTCTTTATTCGATGAAATTGTAAGTCTTTTTAGATCAAGACATGGCGATAATAGAAAACTCTATTTCTTCTTTGATGAAATTCAGAATGTTGATAACTGGCACAAATGGATTCACACACAAATAGAACGTCCTTCCAATAATCACTTTATTATCACCGGATCTAATGCCTCACTGCTTTCAAGGGAGCTTGGAAGTAAACTTACCGGAAGGCACAAAACTCTTAGCCTTTACCCATTCTCATATGAAGAAAGACTTTCCGTAACACCAGAACTATCCCTTATGGATTACATAAGAACCGGCGGCTTTCCCGGGGTACTGGAATCAGATGACCCTTCTGCCATGCTTCGCCAGTACTTTGATGACATTATTCAAAAAGATATCCTTTACAGAACGGGACTTTCCAACCCGCAGGCACTTCGTCAACTTGCAAAAGTGCTTTTTGAATCTGCCGGGTCTGAGTGCAGTTACCGAAAACTGTCTGGGGCATTAGGCATATCCGCAGACACGGTCTCCAGTTATATTGAATATTATGAAAACGCCTATCTTTTATTTTCCTGTCCCTTTTTCAGCTTTTCTGAAAGACAAAGGATAAGAAGAAACAACAAATATTACCCGATAGATTCTGCTTTTAGAAAGTCTGTAATTACCAAAACAGGAAATGATACTGGAAAAGATTTTGAGCTGATCGTATTTCTTGCTTTGAAAAGATTTTTTAACGAAGTTTCATACTGGAAAGGCAAAAATGAAGTTGATTTCGTTATTCAAAACTCCGAAGGAATTATTCCAATACAAGTAACGACCGATATTCCAAAAGAACGCCATCACAAAGGATTTGAAGAATTTTATTCACAATTCCCTTCAGCTAAAAAAGAAATCTTCTGTACTCCGGATAATTTTAAAGAAGTACTTGCAGAAATAGCCGTATAAAAAGTCAAAGATCAATGCAACGGTTCCAGAAATATCAAAAAATTTTATCAAACAAGCACCACTGCCAATACAAGAGAATACATTTTCAATAAATTTGTTTTATTACGCCTAACTAGCTGTAATAAAACAAATTATTCCCTGCTTAATTTTACGCTGTACGACCTGAAAGCATTTGTCCGCTAAACATTTGGGGAGTTCCTGTCGAAATATCCTCCTGTAGAGCAGGTACCAAACAAACGCTCTACTCAATTGATAATTCCTAAAGATAAAGTGATAACGATGAAAAATAACACCTTTTCATTCCTGCTATTGTTTATATTACTCCTCAACCTCTCTGCCTGTGGTGGTTCTTCGGGGAGTGGTCCTCTTTCTCACTTAAGTGAAGCTGATCAGAAGAGTTTCAAAACAACTATGCTCAATCTTTTTGATGCGATTGACGCCGATAAAGACGGCTATCTTACCAAGGATGAATTTGAAGCTGCATTTATTGCAAAATTTAAACAGTACGACGCCGATGGTGATTTGACACTTGAACAGGAGGATTTTGATTCAGATCAAAACACGACTCACTCCCTGCCATATGACACTGATAATGATGGGGTCGCATCAAAAGATGAATATCTTGCGTATTACAGGAATATATTCAAGGAAAAACTCGACCTTGATGGCTCAACAAAAGTTTCCAGAGAAGAATACCTTGAAGCATTTTTATTGGAATAAAATTTTTTAACTGTAAGCCAGGCAAGAATTTAAAAAAGAGGACATGAGTGTATGAAACATAATTATATTCTATTTTCTGTCTTGTGCACTTTATATATTTTTCTGCCTTCTCCGGTATCTGCAAATGCTTGTGTCAGAGTAGATACGAAAGAAGAAACATCTATTTCACTGAGATGCGGATTTGAAATTCTTACAATGGGTACCCCAGAAAAAGTTTCACCTGGTCAGAGCTTATGTAAAGGAAATATCACTTACACTCTTTTTGGTGCAATCAAATTACCTTGTATGTATCGTGCAGTCAGCACTAACGAGCAGAATTCATCTTGTGAAAGCGACATTATGTATGATTCAGGTACTATTAATTACAGAGACAAAAGAATAATGGGTGGAGCCGGGATACGCTGTGATACAAACTAAAATGCTCACTCTTTTCTTTCTCTTCTGTGCGTTACAGCTCGCACTGACTCTACCCGCATCTGCGGATGTTTGTGTACACGTCAGAACCAATGAAAAAGCTTACATAAAACTGAAGTGCGGATTTGATCTTCTGACAGATGGTACCGAAGAAGAAGTTCTCTCTGGTGGTAAAGTATGCAGAAATAACAAAATATGGTTCATATCCACCCCATGTATTTTTCTTGCAAGCAATCAGAAAAAAGACAAAAAATGCGTCAGCTCAATTTTTGAGGAAGAGGGCTTTCTCTTTTATGACAACAAAGAGGAACTCCAATGTACCTCTGATTAGCGCCTGAATATCTGTTGGTACTATGTTGTTTCTGAAAAAGGGGGAGAGTTGGTAGATAGAATCAACCTCATCTCAACCCCCGTTTGTGTACTTGCTACTAGTCTCTACTCAGCAGTTCTTTAAAGTCCCGCTTTTGCTTCTTGAAGTACATTCTTGATATTTTCAAGGGTAGGCTCCATTCCCCTCTCTTCAAGCAACTTGATTGCAAGTTGCTCACTGAGTAGAAGAAGAAAATCTTCATTATTCAGGTTTCCATCAGGAAACACAGAAACCAGAAGTGTGTACCGCTGTTCTTTTTGTTCTTGAACTTTTGGGGGTTGCACTCTCGGCGACTGACCGATCAACTCCCCTGATCCCATTAAGGTTATTATCATCAAGATAAAAACCCACAAAAAAGCCCCGTGCAGCGCCGTGTAGCCAGTCTTGCTACACTCTTCTTTTCCTAACAACCCTTCTCCATTTTTTCCATATTCCATTTTTTTCTCCTAAGAAACTCCCGAAAATACCCTGCTCCTCTCTCACCAACGAGGTGTGAGAAGAGAATCTTTTCCGGGTAAAGCACAATGCTCCTCCTGGTGTTCTTTTAAAAACCACCACGAGGAGCACCTGCCTACCCATAAGTAAATCAAAGAAAAAATCAGAAACAGAATAAACAACTCTACAATAAAAAACCTTACAATCTACCAACTACTCCATTCATTTAAATGAGGCACTCTTTTAAAAACTGGTTGAGTTTGAAAAGAGCGCCTCATTCGTTTCATGAATTTTTTACTTTAATAATTCATGAATAAATAACCGAGTAAGCCGAACGTTCCACTACCGAGCAATGTTACCAATATGCCTATACATGCTTCAGAGTTGATAAATGGGTAGATGCCATTCGATATGTGACTAACATTCTGCACAGCGTCAATACGTATACGTTCCGTACGTACCTCTGCGTCCTCTGGCAAGGTCTGTTTAACATCTGAGCTCGCACTCGCGCTCGCGGCGAATCTTTCCCTGTAGAGAATATATCTGCCTCTGCTGTACATTTTGATATCTATAATATCTATTCGCCCTTTATTCTCATTTATGAAACTATTCATCTCCCTATAATCATTAAAATATGCGACTTTTACATCGTCTGGCAAAAATATCTGTCTGCCATTTGTTGCGCCGTTATGAGCGAGCTCCAACCGAAGTTTTTGGACTGAGGCTTGAATTTGCTCACTTGTGAAACTTCCCAACTCTCCTTTCAAAGCCTCTTTGGCTTCGGAAGTAATGAGCAACATTGTTGGAGCCAGGTTTCCGGCAAACAATTCCTGTCGGAAATTTGCCAACTTTTCAGCCTCTTCTTCCAGACGAAGCGTCGCTTTGGAGTTTTCACTTTTTATATGACTCCAAAGCATGAGATAGCTTCCAATAAAACCAACAATTATTCCAATAGCAGTTGCTACTACTATAACTGCGATTCGGCTGTTTTGGACTTTTTCAACAAAAAACTCAGCAGCTTTTCCTTGTAACACAACATTCCCCAGTATCGGGGAAGTACATTCAACAGAGGATAGTATTGGTTTGTCGTACATCTTTTTTTATCTCCTTTTTTTAAAAAACCTAACACTCAAAACCTCTTCGAGTGCCACAACTAAAAAAATGGTTGTGGTCTGTTTACTCTGATTCAGGGATGTGAAAGAAAAATGGGACGCTTAAAACAGAAACTTTTCTTACTATATTCATGTCCGTTAAGCAAACTTTAGGCTCTATCCTTATACGCCAGCTAAAATGATAGGATGACCTATCATTTATTGAAAAAACGATTTATCTTAGAAATATCAATAATTTATCTAAAATAATCCGTTCAAACTCCCCTTCGCTAAATCTGATAAAGCTTGTCTCTACTCCTCTTAATTCAGTACTCGATAGCTTTTAAGTCAGTACACGATACAAGAATTTAAAGATGAAAAAGTGAAAGGAAAATAACCCAAATCTATTGCTTTCTAACAAAATTAACGAGATATTTCAAAAACTTAGCTCTATCGCCAAGGGGTTCAAGAGCGATTACTGAGTCCTCAACAAGCTTATCAGCATAGGCTTCGGATTTATCTTTCCCAAGGACATCAACATAGTTGATTTCACGATAGTCACCCTTCTTGGTATCGTGTTTTGAATCAAGAAGATCATCACATAGCTGATAAAGAACAGAAAGGTTATTTGCATAATGTTTGATGATGTCGATCTCTGCACCTGAAACCTCTGAAGATAAATAGAGTGGAGCTATAAGAGAAAAACGAATTAAAGCCCCTGTCTTCCTTAAGTTCATTTCCTGTATAACATATAGTAATTGCTCATGATTTAAGGATTCTGTTTTATCCCTATTCCGGATTTCCAGATCCAGAATCTGCCCTTCGCACATATCGCAGATGGCAGTATTAAGAGATTTTGCAACAGAAGAGATGATCTCATGAGTTTCATTCATGTACAGAATTTCTTTTGATGCGGCTGAAAGAAGATAATCTCCTGTAAGAAGAGTAAGACCTTCACCAAAAACTTTATGAGCACTGGGTTTACCTCTCCTCATGTCATCATCATCAAGACACGGAAGATCATCATGCATCAGAGATGAAGCATGAACCAGCTCAACCGCTATTTGAATAGCTTTTAATCTTTTCTCCGAAACATTAAAAATTTCAGCCACAGCCGCTGAAAGAACTGGTCTAAATAACTTGCCCTCACCAAGAAGAGAGTACTCAACTACCCTTTTAAGAGCCTCAGAGCCCTCAAACCTATCCATATACCCCTCAAGAGCAGAGTACGCTGCACTTCTTAAGGTCTCATAATGATTTTTTTCAGGCATTAAGCAAAAACCCTCCTTAGTATTAAGTGTCCCACCGTGGGACACTTTCTTCTCTTAGTTCAGTACACTATAAAACAAGGGCTCGCAAGGTAAACGGCATCACAGTATCCATAACAAGCGTTATCATAGCATCTTTATATGGACACCCAAAAGTGTCCCACCGTGGGACACTTAATACTATGGGAAAGAAAATACAGGAGGGGTAAAAAATAGAGGTGGAGAGGGTCTGTAGGAGAACTCAAGCGCAGTGAGGGCAAGGGGCTAACAAGTTACAAGAAACATCCTACCCGAGCGAGCCATTCGACGAAAGACCCTCTCCACCTCTATTTTTTGGGAGGAGGGGGAATTCAGGCATGAACAGCTTAACTAAGACGCCTATACACCTCATCAAGATCAGATAGAGAATAAAAATCTATCATTATCTTACCCTTTTCAGGATTTTTGGGGCTTCTTTGAATTGAAATTCTTAAACCAAGCGCTTTTCTAATATCTTCCTCGATTCGCATATCTTCAGTAGAAGAAGCAGATGTTTTGCCACCTCGCTTTCCTTTCCCTGCTGTCCCACCGTGGGACACTTTAGAATCTTCCAATCCAACATCTATTAAATCCTGAAGCTCTAGTCTTGAAAGGTTGTCGAGATCTTCAAGTAATTTCTTTCTCTTTGAAATATCTTTAACTTTTGACAATGCCAAAACTTTAGATTCCGGGGCTCCAGAAATAAGGGCTGCTTGAAGGTCATCAGGCAACTCAAGGAGCTCCAGGCTTCTTTGAACGGCAGACTTGGAAATACCAAGCTGTGCTGCAATATCACGAATACTTAAAGAATAACGCTCTTTCATCTGCCCAACAGCAAGCGCCTTTTCCATTGGATTAAGGTCACTTCTCTGAATATTCTCAACTAACTGTTTTGCAAGAGTTGTGGAACTGTCATCATCATCAGAATCAAGGATAGCAGGAATAGTTTCAAGCCCAAGTGCTTTACATGCCCGCAAGCGACGCTCTCCACTTACCAGACGATATGTGCCACCTTGTGTTAGCTTTACAAGAATCGGACAAAGAAGACCGTATGTCTCAATTGAAGTTGCAAGTTCTGCAATGGACTCTGCATCAAATGAGCGTCTTGGTTGATCGGGATCAACATCAATATCGTTTATGGCTATTACCCTGTAGGGGCTTCCGGATTTATTTCTTGCTTCAAGCGTTGGACCACTAAGCAGCGGATTCACGTCGAATTTTACTAATTTGCGACTCATTTTCCATGACCTCTTTTGCTAAATTTCTGTAATCATCTGCACCTGGAGATTTGGGATCATACCTGAGAATGGAACATCCTCTGGCTGGAGCCTCTGCAAGTGCAACATTGGTTCTTACTACTATAGAAAATACCAGACTTCCGAAGTACTCACGTACCGTATCAGCTACCGTCTTATCAAGACGTCTTCTTGCATCATGTAAACAAAGTAAAACTCCCCCCACCTGAAGAGCAGGATTATAAGCACTTCTCACCTGGTCTATAGTATCAAGAAGCTGGCGCACCCCGTGAAGTGCAAGGAATTCAGACTGCACAGGAACAATCACTTTACTTGCAGCCACAAGCCCATTCAGAGAGAGTAAACCAAGTGAAGGTGGGCAATCTATTATTATGTAATCATAGGTATCGTGTACTGGGGCAAGTGCTTTTCTAAGAATCTGCTCCCTTCCAATAACACCACCCAGTTCAAGATCAGCAGCACTCAGCAAAAGACTTGAGGGTGCCAGAAAAAGATTAGTATCCACCTCTACTACAATCTCTGATATTGGCGTGTCATATCTCAGAACATCGTACATGGATTTTTTTTCAAAATTCGGATCTTCTGTTGGATAACCAAGGTGAGCAGATAGATTTGCCTGCGCATCAAGATCAACCGCAAGAACTTTATTGCCTGCCTCTGCCAGGGAAGCAGCAAGATTCACCGAGGTAGTTGTCTTCCCTACTCCTCCTTTCTGATTTACAATTGCATAGGTTTTAAGGTGCACAGATGATACCTCCTGATTTATTCACTTTGGACGTGTTCTAATGTACACGTGATTTGAAATAAGTAAATGAGGAAAGGTCTTCTTTTAGGGGTTTTGAGTGTATTTTTACTTAGTACGAAGCACGTGTACGAGCCCTCTTTCCAGCCAAATTCACAAAAAACAAGCCCAAAAAACGCCAGAATCTCTTACTTTAAGTAACATAAAGTAGTATAAAGACTGAATATTAGCAGTATTTATCCCCGTACACGATAAAAACATCGTGCATTGAATTAAGAGCCCTTATTTGGAAACACGTGAATAAAGAAAAAATCACTGAATCAGGCAAGCTTTCGTGTTTTGAAGTAAGTAATATCTAAAGGAACATCGGGAAACAACTTAAGTATCGTGTTTCATTATAAAAACATCCGATTTGAACTAAGTCTATCGTGTATGAAACAAAAACATATCGAGCATTGAAGGAGGCTCAATTGTGAATCAAAATAAATTATATCGTGTTTTCAAATAAAATTTCGCCCTTAAATATTTGAAATTACTAAATAATTCTTCTCCCTAATAGATTACTTATTATACTAAAAAAAGTACTCTTGAACTACGAGGGCGTACCCTGCTAACAACTGTTTACGATAGTAAAAGTTATTTGAAGTAATTTATTTATTATTTCTAAACCCTTTACTGATTTGCTTTAACTTGCTTTAGTGAATTTAGATTAAACACCGGAAGGATTAAACAAAGGCAGATGAATCAAAACCTGGAAATAAAACAAAATCTGGCAGAAGCCGACATGCAACAGATTTTCGATTCCTCAGAATCAACTTCCGGCGGTATATCTTTCAACAATCTATCCTCCAACGGTGTCTTTCCATCCCAATTCAATACCGGAAGTACCAACTACATCCCCACCAGCCTACAAAAAGCAAAACAGAAACTCAAATCAAGCATCTCTCGCGACGAAATGAACCTTGCCGAGTTCCCCCTCGCCGTTCTTTCCACACGCGTAGACAGCAAAGTAAAAACCCTTGAGTTCACAGACTACACCCGTGGTCCAAAAGGCGAAACAGTGGAGCGTCGCTGGATTATTACCGGAGCAGATAGATTCGGACTTCCCACCGCCACTGACGACGACGTACTTCTTGGTCTCATCCGTCTTACCATGGATCAGGACTTCAGAGACCCCAAAGTCTATTTCACTCGCTATGAACTCCTTAAAATCCTCAGATGGAGCACCGAGGGCAGAAGTTACCAGAGACTTGTTAAATCCTTCAATCGCCTGAGTGGTGTCAAAATCAACTCAAACTCTTTCTACGACAACGCCAGCAAGTCATACCAGATATCAACCTTCGGTATCATCGACTCTTTCGAGTTCAACGACGAGCGGGCAGGGGGCGAAAAAAACAGTTTCTTCTTCTGGAACGACAGACTTTTTGAATCTTTCAAATCAGGCTACATAAAAAAACTCGACCTTGATCTCTACTTCTCACTAAAAAGCGCCGTAGCAAGAAGACTCTACCGCTATCTCGACAAGCACTTCTATTTCAAAAACACTCTTGATGCGCATCTTTTTACCCTTGCATTTGAAAAAATCGGCTTATCAAGAACTTACAAATACGTCTCCAGCATCAGACAGCAACTTACCCCGGCATTAAAAGAGCTCGTAGAGATCGGCTTCCTCTCATCTTACGAATTCCTCGGTGAAGGACAAAATTCCATCATCCGTTTTGTTGCAGTAAACGGCACAACTTCGGTGCGATCACTAAAACAGGCAGATGAAGAAAACAACCAAAGAGGTGAGGTGAGGGCAAAAAAAATCTCAGGCGCCCTTCATGTAAGAAAGAACACCGACGAAGCCCAACAATTCGACTTTCAAAATAAAACCACCGCAAATACTCCGACAGACACTACCCTAAAAAGCGACATCACTGCACTTCTTATTGAGCGTGGCATCATGGAGCGACAAATCGATAAACTCCTTTCCTTTCAAAGCCTCGAATCCCTAAAGAAAGTAAGAAAAATCATAGACTACTACGATGATCTCTGTGCCCGATCTGACAAACGAGTCTCAAAAAGCCCTATAGGTTTTCTCTACCGTGCCGTAGAAAGCCCTTACAAAATCACCCTCCCTGAAGAAAGAAAACCTGAAGGCTCAGCAAACTACCAGACCTTTCCCGCCCCCCCACAAAGCCGACGCCCCGAACACAAAATCTTCAAAGCCGCTGCCCCCCCCAAAACCGCAAAAAGAACAAACGTCCCAAAGACGGACACCATCCCCTCCACTGACCCCCGACGCACCCAATACCGCACCTGGATCGACAACGAACTAACCTGCATCATGACCCGCATGGCACCAGCAGAACTCGGCGAACTCTTCGCCGAAACCGAAAACAAAATGAAATCCCTAAAAAGAATCCTCGCAGCACCAAGGTTTCAGGAGGCGATAGAAGGGTGTGTGAGGGATGAATTGAAGAGGAGATTCAGATTGCCTAGTTTTGAAGGGTGGGTGGAGAAGCAGGAGTAGATATTAAGAAATTAAGTTATGAATTTACAGTGAAGTAGCAAGGCAGTTGCAGAAGTTTTAGATGAATGGTTGCAGTGTGTCCTTAAAGCTGTTGGTCCTTGGATGCTTAGTATCAAGGTATAGATCGAAAGTTCTTTAAAAAATTATTGTGAACAAGTGAAAAGATTAGGTGTTTGAGGTGGATTTAGAGAACAGTGATGCGGATGTACTTCAGCAGCTTGATAATTTACTAAACTCTGCCAGCCAGTCATGGTTATTTGGTGCAGGTACAAGTGTTGATTCAGGAATTCCATTGATGAAAGGATTAACTAAGCAGGTTATTGCAACAACCACCAACGCAACACATTGTCTAGCATTGCAGCGAATTAAGGACGAACTGGATGATAGTTGTCACATTGAACATATTCTAAGCCATATTGCGGATCGTCGTGCAATTGCGGAGAGATGCAAGAACAAAGAAGTGAACTTCGGTGAAGCGAAGTTTGCACTAGAGGATCTCGACAAATTTCATCAGAGTTTGTTAGTATCAATCGCAAACATTGTGCGATGGGGTTATGCGGAAGGTAGCGATGCAGATTGTGAGGAGCAGGTTGGCACTTTTAATGCCCCAATTGTTTCTATCCAACATCAACTTGACTTCGTAAGAGCAATATTCTGTCATCGGCAAAAGAATATTAGTGATCGTCGTCACCCGATCAAGTTTTTTACGACTAATTACGACACGTTGATTGAAGATGCTTTGGCATTGGAATTTATTCCATATTGGGATGGATTTGAAGGGGGAGCAATCGGGTTTCGATCCTTCAGATTCGGCGATAATGATCCTGCCATTGGAATTCGAGCTCAAGTTGTCAAGCTCCACGGTTCAATTGATTGGCGTTTAGGAAAGGATGGTAGAGTGTGGCGAGTTCGCGATAGTGATTGTTATCCAAAGGAAAGTTCGCATGTTCTTATTTACCCACAGTCGACAAAATACATTGCGACACAACGAGATCCCTTTGCGTCACAGTTTGATTTGCTTCGTCGGGTACTAAATAGTCGAGAAGAAAATCTTTTTGCGATTTGCGGCTATAGCTTTGGAGACGAACACATTAATCAAGAAATTAAACTTGCGATGGATCAATCTGGGAACAAGACGACGATACTTGCGTTTTCTAATCAATTGAACTTAGTACTAAATGAGTGGAGAAACCAGGATTGGGGAAAGCGTCTATACGTAATTACGGAAGATGGTATCTACGCTGGTAAGGAAGGCCCATTGGTTAAACCATCTGCTCCGGGGAAACTTGATTGGTGGAAGTTACAGGGTGTGACTCGTTTACTTCAAAGTGGACCTGAGGCTTGTTTGGCATGAGTAATCTTTTTGAATTAATCCCGGATTTGAAGGTTGGTGAGATTGTCGAAGTGTCAGGAGCTACAATTAAAGTTGAGCTTTCTGGTGATGTTACTGAGCTAACTAGAACTCACGAAGGAAGAGTTTATCCAATCGGACAGGTTGGAAGCATGGTGAAGATTCATTTTGGCCGCAAAGTGATTCTTGGCTTTGTTACACTTTTGCGGATGCGTTCGGAAGAACATCTTGAATCTGGATTACCGATTTCGCCAGAGGCTGATCAACGACTAATGGAGGTGGAGCTCTTTTCGGAAGCAATATGGAATTCGTCAGGCTCAAAGTTGCGTTTATCCCGTGGTGTTACAACCTATCCGTTGCCGCGCCAAACCGTGCACTTATTGACCCGTGAAGAGATACTTGCCATCTATGGAGCTGCAGAAGGTGATCGATCTGATAATAGCTATAATCCATTGGTTGAGTTTGCTTACTATGCTGGAGCAGATAATGCCGTCTGTCGTGCGAACGTGGATAAGATGCTTGGTATGCACTGCGCTGTTTTAGGTTCTACCGGTTCAGGAAAATCAGGTGCAGTTGCAGTATTATTGCATAGTATGGTTGAACACAAACAGCCAGATGGCAGTAGCTCTGATCCTCGAATTGTAATTCTTGATCCACACGGAGAATATGGAAGCGCATTCGGTGAAATTGCGATCCAATACCGAGCCTATGACCTACCCAATAATGGAGAAGCTGTGGGCGAGCTGATTAGGCTTCCATATTGGTTGATGTCCGCCGATGAATTCCGCATGCTTGTAATTGGAAAAACAGAATTTGAGGCAACGTCACAAAATAATATTATCTATAAAGCTTTGACACATGCCAGAATGGTTGCAGCCGGAGTTGTTGATAAAGCTCCATCGTCTCATGGAAGCAATGCCCCAAATGATGGCCTTGATTTTGATACCCCACGTCCGAAGCTTGGAGTATCTCATGAACGCATTCTTTCGTTTGACCATGACAAGCCAAGACCTTTTTGCCTTGACGAGTTACATAACCATATTCTCTATGTGCAAGCCGCGCGGGTGAGTAACAGCGAGATGGTAGCGATAACGGCAACGGACTTTAATAAGTCATTCAAGTCGATTATTGATAAGCTAGCGGTTATTCGTCGTGATCCGAGAATTAATTTCATGATGTCCAATTGGTCTGCCAGTACACCTACATTAGAGCAAGTTATTGGTCAGTTGGTTGGTCGCCGTAATGGGGATAATGGATGTAAAAAACCGATTCGAATCATGGACATATCAGGGCTTCCCAATGAAGTAGCTGGGCCTCTCGCATCAATGCTTGCCCGGCTTTTGTTTCAGTACAAGCTTTATCAAACGGATGAAGAACGAAAGAAAGATCCTGTTCTTCTTGTCTGTGAGGAAGCTCATCGGTATGTGCCTGACAGAGGAGAGGCAGAGTACGCCGCAGCACAAGCTGCAATTCGTCGTATTGCGAGAGAAGGTCGAAAGTACGGGATTGGCCTTATGCTTGTCAGTCAACGACCGTCGGATATTGAAAGCACGGTGATCGCTCAGTGTGGAACATGGCTTGTCCTGAGATTGACTAATGCTGGTGATCAGCAGCAAGTCTCACGGTTTCTTCCTGATGGGCTATCCGGAATGACGAAAGCATTGCCGAATTTGGCGCAGCAAGAAGCAATCTTTGTCGGTGAAGGAGCAGCGATGCCTGCTAAAGTGAAAATTCGCGATCTTGCAAAGGAAAAGCTTCCAAGATCGAATTCTGCAAAATTTGTTGCTGGTTGGTCACTTGAGCGTTTAACCGAAACAGAGATAAAATCTGTGGCAAAACGGATGATTGATGGGGAAGAAATTATTTTCGGAGAAGAAGTAACGGAAGAGCCTTTTTAGTACTCACTAAGTGTTGCTCTCGATGGTTGAGCAGCAGCCATGTATAAGTTATCGATTCTACAGTGGTGTTATTTCCTAAAGCTTGAACCCATATTGGTGAGCAGCATCAATTTAATTTGAGTTGATCAAGTAATTCTTGAAAATTTTGTTTAGTACTTCCTGTAAGACTTTTTATTATAGAGTTTTTTTCTGGTGAGTAATATAGGCTTGAAATTGTTTTATCAAAACGAGTATCTCGTGGAATGTTCAATGCTTGTTTTATCATTTCTATGTCTTCACTATCAAATAAATCTTGAATGATGGTATTGTTTTTTTTATTATCTTTGTTAAGAGTGAAAAAATTGCATGCCTCGTTGTTTCCAAAGAATTCTTTTGCCTTGTTTAATTCACGACGACCTGTGTCGTCGTCATCCCATAATGCTCGATATGGAACTCTCCAGGCAATCATCACACTTATAAAATAAGATATAGAACTAGCTCCAACGGAAGGAAGTACTATGAAGGTTGGAGATTTTGTGAAAAGTTCAAACAAATATTTATCTATAATACCCTCTACTATGAGTACATTCTTTGAGGTATTAAGATCAATAGCTAGTGGTCTTAATTGCAAAGCATCATATAGAGGTTGATAAGCAGTGCGACGCTGGTTGATAGTTCCTTCATGATCATATATTGCTTTTAATGAAACGTTGCCATTCCCGTCTTTCTCTGCAACTTTAACGTTGTTTATTGGTATTATTTCTGGATTAAGTAGATGATGAGAATGTGTGCAATAAATAACATGATTTTTACTAGAGAGTGTTTTTAGTTTTTTACATAACTTTTCTTGAGCTAGGGCATGTAGGTATGATCCTGGTTCATCTAGGACATATATTGAATTTACGGTATCTTCGAAATCAACAACTTTTGGATTGAATTCAAGTTTCATAACGAAATTAAAAAACCAATAAAATCCTTTACTACGATTACGAACATAAAAATAATGCTCGTCACCATTAGTATCTTTTTCAACTACATCAAATTTTAATAGGGACCGAGTGGCCTCATTTATTTTGCTTTCATGATAATTGATCGAAATTTCTAAAGCTCCTAGATCGTCAAGACGGAAATTCGCCCATTCTTTTGTTAAAGTATCATTTAATTTCCTCTGGACCTTCGATATTATGCTCTTACGCTGTCGATCTTCTTTATCTTTTAAATCGAAAACAGAAAAATGCTTATCTGTCGAATTAAAAAGAGTATCAACGATAGCTAACCATCCTGATTGTGACCCTTCATCATTAACTATTTCAATTTCATCAGGAACTGAATCTTTAAAATCGTCAAAATATAAAATGTATGGCAATCTTGAAATAATTTTTTTTGCTATCAGGTTATTTGTATTAGCATTATTCAGATTGTTTATTCCTTTTATGTTATATTCCTTTGATTGTAGATTTCTTTCAATAATCAAGGAATCAAAATCTTTTAATCTGAGATTCGTATTTAAGTTATCTGAGACATCCTCTTCGTTGATTACTTCATTGATTATTTCTTTAAGATCCGATTTAGAAATTTCTATTTCTGCTTTAATGATTGGAGCTTTGGGATTGCTTTCATACAAATTAGTAGTGTCTTGCAAATGCTTTATTTCTTTGTTGGACTTATCATTATAATAGTCAAAAGAAAGTAGCGCATGTAGTATTGTTGTTTTGCCACATTCATTAACTCCAATGATGGGAATTAATGATTTTTCTTTCAAGTCTATGCTAAGAGGTTTTTTTATGGCTCGATAATTTTCGATTATGAATTTTTTATAACGCATGATTAAGTTATTTCCTGATTATATGAAATTAGATTTTTATTTATTCTACAGCAGAAAAGGCAGCATCTTGAATCCTCTTTTTGAAATTTATTGAACAAAGGGTCTTATACTCCATAGTTTGGTTGCTTCCTCTTCAACGAATATCCATGGTTCGGATTCGGGAGTTTCGATTTGATTTTGAGGTTGCTCTTTATTTTGAAGGTCAGTATTTCTAAATTCAGAATAAAGTATCATGTTATATTCAGCATCTTAAATCCATGAATTATATGACTAAAAGATAAGGTAGCTGGTGCGGGGTTTACTTCTATCGTATCAACACATTTCCGATTTAATTTTTTCAATTTTCAGGCTAAATCAATCATATCAATGGGAATATGGTAAACTAACCCGATTCAATCCTTCAAATTACCTCACCTTAACAACTCAAATACATCGATTTTCAATCGATTCGCAATTCGTTCTACCAAATGAAGAGTAACGGATTGTTCTCCGTTCTCAATTCTGTTCAGTGTCGATTGGGCTATACCGATTCTTTTTGCAAACTTCACCTGAGATTCTTCCCCTCTAGTTTGTTTGAGTTTCTTTGCAAAGGTTATTTCTAATTTTGACAGGCTTTTTTTCATGCCTGATTCTATTAGCTTGACTATCTATCTTTATGGGGATAGATTTCCTTATCCGGATAAGGATAAGCAGAGATGTCAGTGCTTTTTCGCCTGGTTTTATGTTCTTGAAATGAAAGAGGGGGAATAATTTGCTATGAGAAAATATTTATTATTACAAGTACTTATGGTGTTCGTGGTCCTTTGCTCTGCTTGCAGCCATTCGCTGGAGATCAAGAATCTTTCATCCTTTAGTGGTAGTTACGTCACCGCAATTAATGATCCATCTCTGAATATTGGTATCGTTCCCAGTGGTGGTGACATGTATGGTGAGCAGATCATCAAGGCGGTTGGAGAGAAGATGATACAGCTTTCACGGGGGACGATATATTTCCCTTATTATGCTTCTTCCAAAGATAGTCAGGCTGCAAAAGTTATAGTGAATATTACGGTAAAGCCTGCGTATAAGGGATCGGGATATAATTTTCTTATCAATTGGCCTGGTTTTTTGATCTGGGCTCCAGCCTGGCATGGTTACGTTTATAAGGTAAATTTTGATACGGATATTCGCTTACAAGAGGCTTCTACTGGTCGTTTACTAGATGCCTTTACTTTGCCAATTCAACTTGATGTTCGTCATGCAGATATAAATCGGACATGGACAGAAATAGGTTGGCTTGAAGTTGGAATCATTCCTCTTATTGGCGGTATCTTTTTTACCCAATACGATACGAGCGTAACTCCAGAAATAGTGGAAGCTTCACGTAGCAGATTAGGTGAATATATAGCGCAAGAAATAATCACCAGAATAAATAGTCATCAACTTGGTAATACTGGAAAGAAGACTGCATACAGGTAATAGCCGTTCTTTTTTAGAATCCATATATAAAGATTATAAGGAGATTAAACAGTGGATATAACAGTTTTAATTAGGTTGAGGATTATCTTCTTTGCTGGTTTGATATTTACTTTTTCTGCTTGCGGGGGAGGTGGGGGAGGACCAAGCTTCCCGGGTGTCTATGAAGTCAAATATCAACTTCTTGAAAATCACTGCAGATTATCAGGGGTTCCAAATACATTTTCATCTGTTCATACAGTAAACCAAGATAGAGATTACATCATTCTGGATGCAACAAACATACGAGGAAGAGCCGTATTTCAAGGAGGGATAAATGAAGAAAATGATGGGTTCTTTGTTTTTCATGATCGTTCTGTGGGAAGATGTCATAGTTATATGGGAATTGCTTATGGTCCTTCTGATAGAGATGAATTTGTTTCAGTGTTTATTGACCAAATCGAATGCGGTACGAGTATATGTGAGGTAGTTTTTGGAGGTTATGTTGAGAAGAAATTTTGATTTAATATAATTCCTCTGGGGTTACATTTGGAACGTATATTCAACTAACTCCCCTCATTAAATAGTAACAGTGACGTACTAATCTCTGGATGGTCCATTGTTTATGGCTTTGCGTAAGCGATTCCCCAAGGACGTCCTTTCCGAAAGGCAAAAAATCCATCATTCTGCATTTTTATAGTAAAGCAGAAGGAGACAAGAAATGAAGCAAGCTCAAAGAGACTGGAGAAGCCTGGTAGACCTGTATAATAAAAGCTCAGTAAGCCTTAAAGGTTTCTGCGTAGAACATAAACTATCCCCAAGCACGTTCTGCTATCACGTAGAAAGACACAGCACAGAAACTTCTTTTGAGAATAAAAGCAAGAAGAAGAACAAGAAGTTCTACCCGCTGATCTCTCTCCCCCTGGAAAACACTGAAGGAGGAAAGAGAAAAGAGATCATCCTTGAACTCCCTCACGGCATCCGTCTTGAGATCAGTGCTTAGGGGGGGCAGGATATGTTTACTGAGCTTTCCCAGTTTCTTGAGCATGGGGATATTCCTGTATCAAATAATCATGTGGAGAGAACTATTAGACCGCTTGCCGTGGAGAAGAAGAACTGAATGGTCTGAGGTTGGGGCCAAGTATGCGGCTATTGCGTATACGTTAATCGAGTTTTGCAGGATGAATAAGGTGTCTCCCTGGGAGTATGTTCAGGATGTTTTGATACGGCTCGATTGTCAACCTGCAAGAGAGGTGCATTTACTTACTCCGAAATTTTGGAAAAAGAAGACTCCTTAACAGGAGGAATTCTATTTACTTATACTGGTAGATGGAAGTGTCAACAACATCGCTGCGGAAACGCTTACATTAATCCACAGCTATCGCAATTGATTCCCAAAAACTACATTCCGCAATGATCTTTATGCCATATCCCTTGGCTTTTTTTGCTTTATTTGATTGAGTATTGGGATCAGCAACAACGAGAATATCCAGTTTTTTTGTAACGCTTTTGCAGGGTATTAATCCAGCTTTCTCGGCTAGAGTTTCGGCTAAAGTTCTTGTTATCGGATGGCCGTTAAGTGTTGACATCAGTTCGCCTGTAAAACAGACTCGGAGATCTTTTAGGTTTGCTAATTTCTCCGACTTGAGGCTTCCTCTAAAAGGTGCGAGCTGTGATGAGCAGATGTTAATCATTTCTTCCAATTGTTTAAAGTCGTAGTTGAGAAGATTGGCAACTAGAATCAGATCTTTTTGCTCTTCTTCTGTAATTATATTATCAGCCAGGACTTTCACTACTAAGTGGTATATATATCTTTTATGAACTGCTTGTATCTGATGTTCCGTTAGTCCTAGTTCTATAACCGCCCGTGATAGATCTTTATATTCATGTTCATCAATGATTCGATCTTCGAGGACACGATCTAATAATACTTGATAAGTGATTTCGTTTGGAGTCGTTCCTTCAAGATCATAGGAGTTCGTTCGGAGAGCTTCGGTAACAGCACTTGTTTTTATTTCAGGTCTATTGGGTTTTTCTTTAATTTTTTTTCTAATTAGAGGAGAGGTATTTAATGGTGTTATTTGCGGCCAGGTATGGTTGGATGGAATATGTTCTTTAATAATTGTTGGAGAGTCTGATATTAGTATAGAAAGAAGCTTAGCCGTTGCGGTAGCGTCAGCAAGAGCACTGTGCGCGTCTTCTCCAAGGAAAATGCCATACTCATCGCAACAATGTTGTAGTTTTCTTCTCCCTAAAAGTTGTGAAGTACATATTAAAGGTAGTTCTGGAAGTGCGTATCCAAGTCTTTGGTACTCATGTAATAAAAATCTATGGTCAAAACTTATGTTGTGTCCTGCAATGAAGTCGCAGCTGGAAAGTAGAAGAGTAAGATCACCAGCGATATCTTGAAATTTGGGGGCATGAATCACATCACTTGCGGTGAGTTTATGAATTCTTGTTGGCCCAACATCTCTTTCCGGATTTATGATTGTTTCGTATTTAGAGAGGATTGTCCCATCTACATTTATTGTCACGATGCCCAGCTCGACTATCCGGTCATTTCGCCAAGGAGAGAGGCCTGTGGTTTCCAAATCGATTACAGCGATAGATATACTCATGTTTGCTCAAGTTTTTCTTCAGGTTATAGCAGAATCTTTTCATTGCTAAAAGTGTTGATTCGAGGGGAGTATATAGCATCTTAACGTGCTGAAATGTGGTGAATGTTCTCAAACAATCATATAAGAGGTATGGGGGTAGTGTGTTTGTTTTTGGTCTATTTTTTACCTTTGGTTTGAAACGGGACGATCGTGTTTTGCATACAGGAATTTTTTGCTAGGGTGTTTTTAATTGGTGAACGGTTTTAATTTTATGTTGATTATAGAGTAAAAAATTTATATTCCTGTATTTTTGAGTTTTTTACTTAAAATGCGTTTAGCTGACACTTCTATTTGTCTATTGAATATAAGTTCAATTTGTAAATGCAGGTTATGTTATGGAATTGTATTTTAGAATTTTGAGAGTTTTCGGAGAAGAAACAGGAAAGGACAGGGGGAAATATGAATAAAGTAAGTCATGGAGAGGGGAAAGGTTCAAGTTCAGGTTTGCTGGATTTGGTTAACAGCAAGATTGACCGATTACGTCCTAAACTCCTTGATTTAAGTAGAAGAAATCCTTTAATTTCAACTAAATTTTCTGATCGCTCAAATTCCTTAGTCCGGATTGTTGACGAAGTTCCAGAATTTTTGCTTCAATCTCTTCTTGCGAATGAGATGAGAATTGTTTCACTTCCAAATTTGGGAACTAATCCACCGGATGAGCAGTCAAGAGAGTTTCAAGATGCATTAGCTGAGGCCAGAATCAATGATGAGGTTTATATAGCTCAATTGGATAAGATTGATCAGGAAAGTGATGATGCTCCGAATTTATTTGCGCAATTTGAGCATGAATTAAAAGATCGGCTAAGAACCAGATTAAACATGCCAGAAAGACAGACGAAAGATAATCTTTCTCTCCAGCAGCATGCCAGAAATCACGGTATTATGCCGAATTATGAATTACCAACCAGTGAGGATCGCCATGAAGATGGAAGACATGTGGACAGGGATATTCAGACTCTTCTTTTACCTGATATATTGGAAAGACGTTTGAATGGGCTTTTTACCAAGGAAAAAACCTGGAAAGAGGAGACGGGTATTGGTGTTTTGCATGCCACGTTTGGTTTTTTGGAATGGGAGGATGGTAATAGTCGCTCTACTCAATTTTCTCCATTGATTTTAACTCCTGTGCAAATTGAAAAGAAGCGAAGTCGCTATGGTCAGGAGTTTTGGGTGAGTAGTGACGAAGGAGAGGCTCATATAAACAACGTTCTTGCAGAAAAGCTGCGGCTTGAATTTAACATCGTCTTACCTGAATTTGATGGTCAGGATTTAGAAGAGTATTTTCTGGAAGTTGCAAAACAAAGTCCTAAAAATATGATTTGGAGAGTTAGAAGGTGGGCTGCGATAGGAGTTTTTCCTTCTGCTAGGCTTGCGATGTATCATGACCTTGATCCGAAAGAATGGGATTTTGCATCAAATGAGATCGTTTCTGCTTTGTTTGGTGGATCGGAAATGAGCACTGATCTCTCACCTTTCGGTGAGGAGTATGATGTTGATAAGGCTGAAATAGAAAGCAAGGTTCCTTATCTTGTTTCCGATGCGGACTCTTCCCAGTTCAGTACTATGGTGGATATAGCGAACGGCAGAAATCTGGCAGTTGAAGGACCTCCGGGAACAGGAAAGTCGCAGACCATAGTCAATACAATAGCTTCATCTTTAGCTTCAGGGAAGAAGGTTCTTTTTATTGCTGAGAAATCTGCAGCATTGGAGGTTGTAAGGTCTCGTCTTGATGCAGCTGGAATAGGTAATTTTATTTTACCATTACTGGCGAGTCGTTCAACTAAGGAACAGGTTATTTCTTCTATAAGAGATCGAATTGAGATGGAGTCATGTCCGAATCCATCAGAACTTGATCGTGCAATAGAGCAGTATCGTGAAGCAAGAAAAAAATTGAAATCATATATTGAAATTGTTTCTTCAAAGTATGCTGAGAGCGATCTTGATGTTCATACTGTTCTTGGACGCAGTATCAGATATTCTGATCTGATCCGAGATTTTTCAAGTGCTGTTTCAAAATTTTTCTGTCCAGATGTAAAGAATATTTCTTCTGAGAAGTTAAAAAAAATTCTCCATTCATGTGAGCAAATAGAAGAGTCATGGAGAAATGTTACTGCTCATTCAGAGTATTGGAGCAAGATTCAGGTTCCTAATATAGATCCATTTCATGTGAATGAATTACTTGATTTGGCCGCAGAAGTTTCGGAATTATTCAGGGAGGCAGCTGAAAAAAGGACACATCTCATTCAATACGGGATTCAAGAAATAGCAGCACGACAAAATTTGCAGGAATTGAATGATCTGCTCCATTCGTTCCCAGACCCTTTTTTAAGAGAAGAGATTGAGTTTATAAAAAGAATTACTTCTTTGGAGGAGCTTGAAATTGTTAGTAGTTATTTGAAGGAAGTAGGTTCGTGGCAAAGTGAAAGAGATCGGACTGCTCAATATCTATCATCAGATATTGATTCAACTTCATCTGAGGATTTGCTGAAAATTAGAGATCTTTGTTTGAAGCATAACCTGGCTTCAATCAGAAATGAAGATCTAAACTCTCTTGTAACTGTGTATGAGAAATCATTGGAAGACCACAGGCAAGTTAAAAAAATATATGAAAGAATTGTTAATATCTCAAAAATATTCAAAAATTGTACTGCATCTGATATCTTAAAAGTTACCAAACTGGTTACTTCGTTGTCAAGGCAGGTGCTTGGATTACGTAAGCAACAACTGGATGATCCATCAATTCAAATTCTCCTTGAAAAACAGCATGAAAAACTTAAATTGTTACGAGAGAAGCAGAAACTTCTGGATGAAAAATTTACTCTTCCATCGAAGATAGATCATATTACAGTAGAAAAAAATATTACAATTCTTGCTTCGGCGAGTTTGTTTTCTTTTTTTTCAAGGGATTACAGGAAAGCTAGAAAGTTTTATTTTTCTATTTGTAAAGAGAGCAAGTTCCGAAAGGAACATGCTGTAAGTATGTTCAGAGATTTGGCAGCTTGGCAATCAGATGTCAGAGATTTTGCTGAAAATGAAATAGTTAGGGAAATGCTTGGGCCATATTTTGATTCTCTAAATAGTGATTTCTCTCCTTTTATGAAAGTTATTTGTTTTTTCAAGCAGGTCGATGAGTGTTTTTCTGGTTCTGAATATACCTCCTTAAGAAATTTCCTAAAATATAGTGAGCTGGAGATGATAGAATCTTTGCCGATATTGGAAGAAAATCATCCGATTCATAATATGAAGGAGTTACGATTGGAGGAGATTTATGATTTAATTTTTGCATTAGAAGAGAATTTGAGGACTTCTGAGTCTGACATTACTGATTTGAAGATTCTCGGTGAAGTGTTTCGCTATCCAGAAAAAATGCAGAAAAATGAACTTCTTGAAATTCCCGTGAACTTTGAACTGCTTTTGGATGAGAGAGAAGTCTTGAGAAAAAATGATCACGTGAAAGATATGCTAGGTAATTTTTTTAAGGGAGAACAAACTGTTCACGACGAATTGAAAAATACTATTTCTTTTGTTGCGTCATTGTTGGATATGGGTAGCAGTATTCGTGATGGTGTTGTCTTTGCTTTGGAAAAAGGCATGCAAGTTGATTTACGGAAACTGGCATCTCAGGTTATCGAGTGTGATTCAAGAGCCTTTCAATTTTTGGAGCAGATCGTTCTCAGTATGAACTCAACTTCAGATAATTTAATGGGAGATATGTCTTATGCAAAATTTTCTGAATGGATGAGTGGGGCTTCCAAAGATCGAGATGGTTTAATCGCTCATTCTCGTTTTCTATCTGTGAAAAAACGTATTGAGGAAGATGGATATCTACCTCTTGTTGAGAGTGTCATTTCTGAAGGGAAAAATAACATTCCGACAATAGTTGAGGCAGTTATCATGCGTCAAATGGCACGTGATATTTATCATCTTTATGGCAAGACATTGGTGTCATATAATGGAATGAAGCTTGATAATTTAAGAAAGCAGATTCGGGAAATGGATCGCAAAATTATAAAGCTTTCACGTCAACGATTGCAGTCAGAGCTTTTTCATAAAGCCCATCCACCCAGAGGAATCAGCTCGGGGAGAAAGAGTGAGTATACAGAGCTCGCATTGTTAAGGAATGAGATATCGAAAAAACAACGCTATGTTTCGATCAGAAGTTTAACAAAACGATCAGCCGAAGCCTTATTAGAACTTAAGCCGTGCTGGATGATGTCTCCTTTGGCAGTTGCGCAGTATTTGCCAAAGGGAGGAATTGAGTTCGACCTTGTTATTATTGATGAAGCTTCCCAGATGACTCCTGAGGATGCAGTAGGTGCATTGGTTCGATCAAAACAGGCAATGGTAGTTGGTGATACCAATCAATTACCTCCGACAGGTTTTTTTCGTAAAGTACTGGAAGATGAAGAGGCAGATGAAGATGAGAAGGTTTCGGAAGAGTCTATTCTTGAAATGGCTAATGCCTGTTTCAGGCCAGCACGACGACTTCGTTGGCATTATCGTTCAAGGAATTCTAGTCTTATTTCATTTTCGAATAAGCATGTTTACAGTGGTGATCTTGTAGTTTTTCCTTCTGCTTACGAGAATAATCCAGTTATGGGAGTTTCGTATCAGAAGGTTAATGGCGCCTATTCTTCAGGAGTCAATACCGAAGAAGCTAAGGTTATGGTAGATGCAATCCTTCATTTTATGAAGGAGCATGAGAATAAGTCTCTGGGGGTTGTCTTATTGAACCAGAAGCAGAGAGATTTGCTCATTGATGAAATGAATTATGCTTTGGAACACCATCCTCATGCGATGAGATATATCGAAAAATGGGAGGAAGAAAAGGAGGGTTTGGAATCATTTTTTATCAAAAATCTAGAAAATGTTCAGGGAGATGAGAGAGATGTCATTTTTATTGGAACAGTGTATGGCCCTGAGAAAGAGGGGGATCCTGTTATGCAGCGTTTTGGTCCAATCAATGGCGTAGCAGGGAAGCGTCGTTTGAATGTACTTTTTTCAAGAGCGAAAGAAAGAATCGTTACTTTTTCTTCCATGACCGCTTCAGATATTCGCGCAGATGAAAATGGGAATCCTGGGGTATATATGCTTAAGTGTTGGCTTGAATATTCCAGTACCGGAGTTCTGGAAATGGGGACGCCCTTGGGTAAGATGCCGGACTCGGATTTTGAAGAGTATGTGATTAAACAGATCCGATCCATAGGTTGTGAGGCAGTTCCCCAGGTAGGGGTAAAGGGGTACTCAATCGATATTGGTGTGAGACATCCAGATTGGCCTCATGGGTTTATTATGGGCGTAGAGTGTGATGGTGCTACCTACCATTCATCTCGTTCGGCAAGAGATCGGGATCGTTTGAGACAGGAAGTTTTGGAAGGTTTAGGTTGGTATCTTTATAGAATCTGGTCTACTGATTGGTTTGAGGATCCGGTGAGAGAGAGTGAGAAATTACGGATGGTAATTCAGAAAAGAATAAAGGATCTGACTGAATATAAAAAGGTTCAGGTTATGTAGTTTCTATCTTCTTTAATTTTTTGGGGCTGTCGTAGCTAAGGTTCGATAAAAGGACTAAAATAGCTATTATGTATGAACGGAGAAGCCGTCTATCGGCTCGTCAACAGAGCTGCTTGGTAGACACTTTGTAGCCGGTGCGACGAGTAGAGCAGCGGCTGATGTAGTTGGAGTCCAAGTTAATACAGCAGCGAAATTTTTCATGCGATTGCGTCAACTCATAGCGAGTAAGCAACCAAGTTATGAGCTATCAGGAGAAGTCGAAGCTGATGAGAGCTATTTTGGTGGTATGCGTAAAGGGAAACGGGGTCGAGGTGCTGGAGGTAAGGTAGCAGTTTTTGGCCTATTAAAGCGAGGTGGAAAGGTTTATACTACCATTATTCCCCTAATTAAATCGTAACAGCGACGTACCGATCTCTCAATCAAAAATCTACTCAAAATAGTCACAGTCAATTAAAGTTCTAAGTTTTTCTGTTTTCTATGCCTGATACTCTGGCAAGTTGGTGTGAAATTTTGTTTTGAAATTGTGTAAAAGTATGGAGAGTTATAGGAAAATTAGGTTATAAAATTTTACCTATGTTTTTTTGTGGAAGTATCAACTTGTTGGGTTAATACATTAGAGCACGATTCAAAGCTGGTAATTATTTCCTTATGTTATTTCCAGAACTGCTTTTCCAGGAAAGTTTTGGCTTTTTTTGTTGTAGGGTGCATTCTTTCAGATATAAATTAATTAATATCTGATATGGCATTTCAAACCCTTCGGCTAGTGATTTAAAATAATCTTAATGTTTTTATCAAGCTTAATACAGGTTTTTTGCTTTCATGTGGGACAAGTTCTGAGTTTTTACGATAACAGGTGGAGGTATTGTAAAAATTAATGGAGAAGATGTTATGAAACCTGTTGCCACTGTCATTCACAATAATGCTCGTTTTGAAGAGTTGTCTTTATTTGTAAATAAAGCCCTTTCTATTGAGGATCTTACGGTTTCGTGGATTAATTTGTTGGAAGGAAACAGGGTTAGTTTTGGGAATGATGGTAATAAGGGTAGGGTCTGTCTTTCATTTGAATCACGTGGATTCAAATCAGAAGAACAAAAACCTGTAATGGAATGTTTCTATGATTATGAAGAGATAAAAAAGGGATATTCAACTTTTCCTCTTGTGGAGAGTTTTATACTTCCTATGGAAGAAACAAATGAGCAGAGAGTCAGGTTTAGTAAAGGGGGTTTTGACATTGACGATGAGAAGTTAAGCGCTTTTGCTGAAGAAAAGGGTTTTTACTATCACGAAGGAATGTACGAGACTTCCTCATCAATAAGTAATTTAATCCCCTACATGATGATGTTCGCATTATCTGATTCAGGCTATGCCGAGGTGTCTGTTCTGGATGACCTGGATGTGTTTCTGGATGCGGAGGATATTGAGGAAGAGAATATTCCAGAAAATATCCTCTGGTGTCACAGCGCAATTGGGAACAAGGAAAGAAGTTTTTATACGCATTTCGATACGTATTTTCTGGGCTGAGAAACTTCAATTTTTTCTGAGAAACCAGAAATCGAGAATATCCTGCAATGTTTCCAAGCTCCTTTATAATCTATACGAGAATAGATCCATCAAACTGTGGTCCATTAGTGTACTGACATTATCAAAGGAGCAAATGAGGGATATGTTTATGGAATCGACATATTGGTAAAATATGTTTAAAAAATCGAAAAAAATAAACATATCCCTTTTTGTTCTACAAAATATTGTTTTATTACAGTATCTTATAATACTTTGGTGATTCGGAAACTTTATGGATAAGATTGATATGTTGATGGTATCAACATATTGTGTAAATATGTTTAAAAAATCGAAAAAAATAAACATATTAATTTACCGTCGCACATAATTATTTGAAATTACAGTGTTTTTATCTAATAAACCGTATAATAATTTACCTTCCTTACCTCCTGAAGGGGTTAATCTTGAATCAGCAAGAGTGCTTAAGCGACTTATAGATGCTCGATCTGAATTATCGGAATTAAAACAGGCTGTTTTAAGAATCCCAAACCCGGAAATACTGGTAAGGGCAATTGGTCTTAGAGAAGCTCAATCTTCATCAGAAATAGAAAACCTTGTAACGACAACGGATAAATTGTTCAAAGCGGATATTGATAAGGAAGGGATGATTGATCCTGTTACGAAAGAAGTTATCCGGTATCGCCACGCTTTGTTTCATGGTTTTAAAAAACTGAAGGTGGGAAACATTCTTGGAACACGTTTATTTGAAGAGATTGTTCAGATCATTAGACATACCAGTGAAGGTGTAAGAAAGGTACCGGGAGTTAAAATTGCAAATCAAAGAACGGGCGAAATTATTTATACTCCGCCTGAAGGGGAAGAGGTTATTAGAAAAAAGTTATTTGAACTTGAGCAGTTCGTTTATGCAGAGGACAGTTTTGATCCTTTAGTGAAACTTGCTTTACTTCATTATCAGTTTGAAGCGATTCATCCTTTTAGTGATGGTAATGGCAGGACTGGAAGAATTATCAATATTCTCTTTTTACTAGATCGAAAACTCTTGGATTATCCCGTTTTATTTCTTAGTGGATATATCCTTAGAAATAAAGAAGATTATTACAAAGGTTTAAGAGAGGTCACCACAGATCAAAAATGGGAAAACTGGATTATGTATATACTGGATGCGGTTTCAGATGCTGCAACAGATACCCTGAGAAGGGTAAATAAAATTTGCAAGGAGCAGGAATCTATTGCTTCAATTCTGAAAGAGAAAGTACCAAAAATGTATAGTCATGAGCTGGTTGAAGCAATCTTTACACATCCATACACCAAGATTGCGTTTTTAGAAGAAGTTGGAATCGCCAAACGTCAAACCGTTGCAAAATATCTGGATGAGTTGGTCAAATTAAAAATCCTTTCGGTTATCGAATCGGGTAGAGATAAATATTTTATTAACAATGGATTGGTTGATATTTTATCTGCTCCGTAATGATTACAATTGGAATGGAGAGTTAAGTACTGACATCAAATAAAAAAATGAGCACAGAATTTAGTCGATGGTATGAGATTTATGAAGAATCTGTTGGTGATCTTGCTCGTGATACCTGGCAGGATGGGATAGTGCGTGAAGTGGTTCGTCTTGGAGTTAAGTCAGGGCGAGTGCTTGATGTTGGGGCTGGGTCGGGAATCGGTGCCAGGCTTCTTGGAGAGAAAGGAGATTTTCATATTACTGCTCTTGACCGATCTTTGGAAATGCTTGGCTATGCAGGCTCAATTTATGATGAAGTAGTGGTTGGTGGTTTTTGTTCGATTGGAGATAGTAGCTTAGAACCCTTTGATCTGATTGTAAGTGGTTTTGATAGTTTGAATTATCTTAACGAAGCTGAGTTAGAAAAATTTTTTACAAGTTGTAGTCAAATTCTTAAAACAGAGGGGAAAATGATTTTTGATTATTCATCTCCAAAACTACTTTGGGAAGAGTGGCGTGAAAAGTCTTCAGTACAAGAGTTAGGGAAAGGAACTTTATGCTGGTCTCATCGACTTGATGAAGAAACAAAAGGTTCCTTGATAACCCTGTCATTTGTTGACAAGTCTGGAAAAGAAGTTTGGCAAGAAAATCATACTCAGTATTCTCACGATACTTACACAATGCATCGTCTTGCAAAAGAAGCTGGGCTTGTGATCGCTTCAATTCGGAATCTTGGTGATGATGGATTTTCTCCTGATCGAAATACGCATGTGTATGTAATGGAGTTGAATTAGGGCAGATTGTTTATTTAAGCAGGCTTCTGACCCCTGACGAGTGGCAATGGCTTACAATCCCTCCGGGTAAAAGTGAAGAGTATAATAAGAAGTTGAGAGAACGATAAACGTATCAATACAAAGGCATACAATGAGTCAGCTCTATATTTTTCATCCTTCTCCCTACATGGTGGAAAACCTGGATAATCTGCTCAGTGAAATTGCACCAGAGATAGATCATGAAAATATTGTTTATCCTGAACTTCTGGGTGAGGCACAAAAAGATGGTATTACAGATGCTATCGCGGATACGGTAAAAGAAATCATATTGTCTATACCAGAAAAAGCAGGAGCCGTAATACTTTGTAGTTGTTCAACACTGGGTGGCTCTGCCGAGCAGATGCAATCGCTGACTTCAAATAAAATAATTCGAATTGATAGACCAATGGTAGAACTTGCAGTGTCGACTGGTTCAAGAATTGGAATTGCCGCTGCTTTAAAAAGTACTATCATTCCAACCAGAACTCTAATAGAACAGGTAGCTACTGATATGAATAAGCAGGTAACTATTACTGAATTTTTGTGCGAAACAGCCTGGTCATATTGGGAGGCAGGAAATAAAGAATCATATATTTCAGAAATAGTGAATTTTTTGAAAGATAAACTCTCAACACTTGATGTAATGGTTTTGGCACAAGGTTCAATGGCACCCGCAGCGGAACAATTAAAAACGTCAGGTGTTCCAATACTCACAAGTCCCCGGATCGCAATTGAAAAGGTTGCAGAAATGTGTAAAAGCGTTTGAGCGGATTTGCTACGGTAGTATTAAACGGTCATCCCTCAGCAATTTCTACAATAGCATCTCCTTGTGGTAAGAGACTGAGAGCTTCTTTTAGAGTTGTGGTAAGAATTCGTTTTAAATTTTCGTTTGAGGTATTTCCACAAGTCAGCCAGATAACTTGAGGAGGGATGCCGTATTGATCAATAAGGCGAATAAAATCACTATCTTTTGTCATTACTATGGTTTGAGCTTTTCTTGTTTGAAAAAATATTTCTTCATCAGAGGCGTCTCTAAGCCCAATATCACGGACGGGAACTGCTTCTATTCCAAACTGTTTTGAAATCCACTGAGCAATCTGGGGAGAAAGATGAGCATCTAAGCAGATTCTCATGCAGCGAGCACCGCATGATTTACCTTACGGGCAGCATATTGAATCGCTGCTTTTATATCATCTGGTTCAAGATCGGGTAATTCTTCCAGGATTTCTTTAGTATTAAGACCTGCTGCAAGCAAATCCAAAACATCACTTACTCGTATTCTCATACCTCTGATACAAGGGCGCCCATTGCACTGGGAGGAATTGACCGTAATTCTATTCGATAATACTGAAGATGTTTGCATAGACATGTCCCAAGTATAGCATAAAATAAAAAGTGTATCAATCTGCTTCTACTAGCCTTTTTAGTGACTGGCTATGTCACGAAAATTTTATCCGTACGTTTTACCGTTTACATTCAGGATTTCGATGAGTACCCTTGAGGTATTGGGTAGTTCAAATATTGGAAACCTTTACTATGACCGAGATAGAATTTCGAATTGGTGAATTAACACCTGAAGAGCAGGCAGTTGTTAGTACTGGTTTTTCTCGACATTCGAGTTTTGTTTCTGCTCCTCCTTTGGAAAAAATACCACTTAGCTGGCTTGTGCATGATCAACAACAACTGATTGGAGTGCTGACAGCTGATGTATTCTGGGACTGGATGTACGTAGATGAGCTTTGGGTTGCTGACCCCCATCGGGAAAAAGGACTTGGTACAATGTTAATGACACGTGCAGAGGAGTATGCAGGATCAGAAAATCTTCAAGGTCTTTGGCTTTGGACTCAAAGTTGGCAAGCCGCAGATTTTTATAAGAAAATCGGATACCAGGAGTTTACGCATTTTGATGATTTTCCAAAAGGCTATTCCAGAATTGGTTTACGTAAATTCAGTACTATGAAGAGAGGAAAAGAATAAGGTTTGTTTAGTTGGTGTTTTGGGAGTCTTTCAGTAGCTTGAGTATAATTTCAGGTTGCATATTTGCCTGAGCAAGAACTGCACTTGCTGTTTGTTGGAGAATTTGTGTTTTTGTGAGTCGTACACTTTCCTCTGCTACGTCAACATCTGTAATTTGGGAAGCTGCCGCTGCATAGTTTTCTGACTGTACCTGAAGGGTATTTATAAATGTCTGTGTACGGGAAAGAGATGCACCGATGCCTGCCTTATAGATTACGGCATCTTAAGAGATAAGTTTAAGGGGCATGGGAATCTTTGATTTGTCGTGTTTTTTATGCTACTTAGGGATCATTTGCCACCTTATTTTGCTCTTTCTCATTTGTTTATTCCGGTAGAAATTTAACAAACTCTTATGTGCTGAATCCCCCGTTTCACTTTTTTAAATTGAAAGGTTTTTGATGAAAACGATTGAACGAATCGGGACTGTCTTGATTGAGTTGATCATTGCTATTTTTTCGCTACTCCTTGTGGCATCATCGATTGGATGGTTCCACTATTTTCTCATGGGCATCCATATGTATGATTCTGATTCTTCGCCTGATGAAGAATTCTTTCTTCATGCTATGTCTTTCAGATTGGGTTTTCTTTCGGTGGCTCTTTTGCCTGCGAGTCTTCTCCTCATGATTAGAGAGAGGACTGAAGACCTCCTCAGATTCGTCCCGATTGTTATTGGCGGTATGAGCGGTTCACTTGCATTCGCTATATTGCTGTATTTCAGATCGGGTGAAGTTGTATTTTCAACATTACTGACCATTGCATGCGCTGGATGTACACTCGGAGCCATTAATCTGATTTTCAGAATCGGTTTTTGGTTTAAGAGATCTCGTGCGTCGGTTGCTTAAGAAGGTATTTGCCGAACTGGAAAGGATTCGGCACCTAAGAGTTTGTTTCTTTATTCACCCCGTCCTCATCACCAGTGGCAGTACAAACCAGCTGAATAATACAATCAGTGCAACAGATACCAGATTCATCACGAGTCCGGCTTTTAACATATCTTTTAACTGAATATGCCCACTTGCAAATACAATGGCGTTTGGTGGAGTGCCCATAGGTAGCATGCCAGCACAACTTGCTGCCAATGTCATGGGTATACCTAAGAGGAGCGGATCCATTTTTAATGCAATTGCCAAAGAAGTTAATACAGGCGCAAACACAATTACCTGCGCCAGGTTACTCATCAGCTCACTTAGGAATATCCCGATCACACAAACCAGCACTATTAATAAAAAAGTGTTGCCAGAAAACTGCGCGAGCCACAGACCTAACTGCTCAATCAATCCCGCCTTTTCCAAAGCCCCAGCCAGGGCTATGCCACCACCAAAGAGAATCAAAATACCCCAAGCCATTTTGGAAGTGTCAGACCATTCAAGTAATGCACTGTTTTTGGAATCCTTTGACCCCGAAGGACAGATAAATAAAGCAATAGCAGCTAGTAATGCAATGATGGTATCATCCAGTTTTGAAAACAAAGTAATCTTTGTAATTAATCCTCTAAACATCCATAACAATGCAGTAGCGATGAAAATCACTAGCACTCTTTTTTCTGCTATCGTCATAGATCCCAGTTTTTGTATTTCCTTTCGAATAAAGTCATGTGTGGCTTCGCTGGACTGGATATGATTTGGGAACAGCAATTTTACCAGCACCCAATACAGGCAAAACAAAAGCAGAATGGCTAAGGGAGTACAAACAGCCATCCAGTTCATAAAACTGATGTTATAGCCAATTGTCTGTTTGATATAACCTGCGTACGCCAGATTGGGTGGTGTACCGATGATAGTGGAAATGCCTGCCAGGTTGGAAGCATAGGCAATGGATAACATGATGGCGAGAGAAAAGTTGCGTATATTTCCTTTGCCTTTATTGTGTTCTTCCATCACGTTGATCACTGAAATGGCAATGGGAAACATCATCATGGTAGTAGCGGTATTGCTGATCCACATGCTGATCAATCCAGTAGCTACAATAAAACCCAGGATGATTCTGTTCCCGCTGGTTCCTACAATGCTGATAATAGTCAAAGCAATTCGTTTGTGCAGGTTCCATTTCTCAATGGCTAAACCCAGCATGAACCCTCCCATAAAAAGATAAATTACGGGATTTGCGTAAGAGGTGGAAACCTCCTTAATAGGTGAAACACCCAGTAGTGGAAAGAATATAATAGGCAGTAGCGCAACTACCGGCATCGGCAGTGCATCTGTCACCCACCAGGTGATCATTAATCCGGCAACGGCAAGTACCTTCACCGCATTTGCATCTACACCAAAAGGATTGGCAAAATATAAAAACAATGCGATGATTATACCTGCTGTCAGGGATAGAAATTTCTGTAATTGCCCGGTCAAAGCGTACCCCCTCAACAAGTTAGTTTGGCACTACTCCTCCTCTTCAATTAAAACCTCACCGTCTCTCAGTGCTAAAAATAACAGCTTGTTTTCTATGCAATATTCAACCTCTTTCTCAATTGCTGCTGATTCAGGGTGGTCAGATCTGTAATGAGGAAGAAAAGCAAAATCAATATAGCCCAAACCATCCCAGATCGTCTCCTGAATATCCGGATAAGGAAAATCATTTGGGTTGTCTACCTGCTGCAAGTATGAAAGGTCTGGTGAGAGCACACAACAGCCGGCACTATATCCCCCGTACAGGAAATCATGTCGTTTACTTAAATATGAAAACATGAGCTCATCAAAACCACTAAGGTGCATTGTTTGTCTGAGAATAAAGGTATTACCTCCGGATACCCAGACAGAAGATGCTTCACTCAATCTTTCTTTCAGGGCATCTGTTTTTCCAAAATATTCACGAAGATCAAGAACACGTACCGAAAAGCCTAAATCCCCCAGTAAGGCAGAATCCTGAGCAATGTGATCTCGTTTACGGATCGGATCAGCCGTAGTAAAATCCAGGGCATTGGGGATATAATCCAGCACCCTGCCAGATTTTTCACAATGTGTTTTCAGGAAATCAACTTTTTCTCCAAGCTGATAAGAAGAAAGATATAGTTTCATGTTACCTTGGCAAAAATGTATGAATTTATAATAATTTGACCTTATTCTATTGATCGTGGATATTCCAGAAAAAAATATCACTAAAATTCAATATTGATAATAACCCTTATTCTGATAAATCGTGACACTAGTAATCATAACTATCTTTGTAGCTTTAGCATTTGAATATATTAACGGCTTTCATGACACAGCAAACGCAATTGCAACAGTTGTTGCAACAAAAGTTCTAACCCCAAGAAAAGCAATTCTTCTTGCAAGCGTAATGAATTTCATGGGTGCAATGACTGGAACTGCGGTTGCAACGACAATCGGGACGGGTCTTGTAGATATAAATTTTGTTACATCTGAAGTAATCCTTGCGGGCTTACTTGCAGGAATTATCTGGAACCTTGTAACGTGGTGGTGGGGGCTGCCATCGAGTTCAAGTCATGCCCTGATTGGGGGTATTATTGGAAGTACATTTGCAAAAGCAAAAAATAATTTGGATGCAATCAAATTTTCAGAACTTGATGCACAGGGACATCATGCGGGAGTACTGTATAAAGTGCTTATTCCCATGACGACTTCTCCTGTAATTGGATTTTTATTCAGCTTGCTGTTTATGGGATTTATCTATGCGGTTATTGTGCGTTTCAGACCAAAAAGAGTTTCGCAATCTTTTAAAAGATTACAGATTTTTTCAAGTGCATGGATGGGATTTTCTCATGGTCTTAATGATGCGCAAAAGATAATGGGTATCATCGTTCTCCTTCTTCTGACTGCGACTAAAGAAGGAAGTTTTCAAAATCTGCCGGAGTATTTATTTTTTCTAAAAATGGAGGATACGGGGGCATTTTCCATTCCTGTATGGGTCAAAGTAATATGTGCGATAGTTATGGCACTTGGAACAATGGCTGGTGGGTGGAGAATTATTCAGACATTGGGACATAAAATCGTATTTCTCAAACCTATTAATGGTTTTGCGGCAGAAACAAGTGCAGCAATGGTAATTCAAGGCGCAAGCTTTTTCGGAATCCCCTTATCAACAACTCACGTTATTTCTTCCTGCATAGTTGGAGTGGGTACGGCAAAAAAACTGTCCGCAGCAAACTGGATAGTTATAAATCGTATGTTACTTGCCTGGATTTTTACGATTCCTATCTGTTCGACCTTAGGGTATCTTTTGGTGAAATGTTTTTTTAATGATTAGAATCTTCTTGCAAGGATTATTTTTGCGCTTTGCTTTTGAATTGCCTTTCTTATTCCGCTAAAGGTAGTAGCCTTGCCCACTTATCTCCAGTACTTTGCAGTTTCAGCTCCGCAAGCTTGGACACTTCCGATTTAAATTCCGCTGAATATCTCCCGTACTCTTTCTTACCTTCTTTTATATTTCCCATACTTACGTTTTTTAAGTCTGTTAATTACGTTATTCACAGTTTCGAGGATTAAGTAGATATTCTGCGACTAAACCATTTTGGAGCAACTAAAAATGATGTCTTGATGATATAATGATTGACATCGCCTGATGTGACGTATAGTCTACTAAGAGTTTTATAGAATCAAGGATTATTGCATGGGTGAAGAGTTATTAAAATTGAGAAAATCAAAAGGATTAAGCCAATCGAAACTGGCTCAACTTGCTGGAATGAAACAAGCACAACTTTCGGCAATAGAATTAGGAAAGTTAGAAGCTGATGTGAGCCTTACGAAAAAGCTGATAAAAATCATAAATTCTCTTTCAGAAGAGGAAATAAAGAAGCTCAAAAAAAAACAAATAAGGCATGGAGGAGTAGGGATTCAGCGCAAGCGTAAAGACATAAAGTTTAAAGGGCAGCCACTAAAGTTTAGTACAAGCAACTTAACGGCTATCTCTTTATTTGCTGGATGTGGAGGTAAGTGTCTTGGTTTTGCCAATGCAGGATTTAACATTCTAGGCTATGTGGAGATTGAAGAGGCTTTTCGCCAGATATATGAACTTAATTTCCCAACAACTAAGTGTCTCGGAACCGATATAACTAAAATTAAAGATGAAGAAATTATGAATTGGCCTGTGCCAGAAGCTGGTTTAGATATTTTATTAGGTGGCCCACCTTGTCAGGGGTTCAGCTTAGTTGGAAAAAGAGATCGAGACGACAAGAGAAATCGGTTGTTTCACCATATGCTAAGAATAGCGCAGATTCTTCAACCTCGATATGTGGTTATGGAAAATGTAAAACTTTTAACATCAATGAAAGCGCCAGATAAAAGTTTCGTTAAGGACAACATAATTACATTATTTACCGAGATCGGTTATCGAGTTGAATACAGGGAATTAAATGCACAAGATTATGGAGTTCCACAATGTAGGGAGAGAGTTTTTTTTATTGCTACACGAAAAGATTTACCTGATTTGATACCAACTTTTCCAGCTCCTACTCACGGGAATATAGGAAATGTGTTGCCCCTATTTGGAAGTAAATTAAGACCCATTCAAACTTTTAGAGATGCCACAGGAGATCTCGAAAAAATTGGCTCTGGCGAAGAAGCTACAAACGATCCTCTGCATTTTGCGGTCGATCATCCTTCGCATGTAATTGAATGGTTGAGACACACACCAGAAGGGTGCAGTGCCCATGATAATAAAAAGAAGGAGCACAGACCTCCTTCTGGTTATAACACAACCTATAAACGCTTAAGATGGGACGAGCCAGGTGCTACTATACAAACAACTTTTGGTATGATTTCTGCTTCTCGCACGGTACATCCCGAACAACATAGATCTCTTACAATTCGTGAAGCAATGAGGATACAAACATTTCCTGACAACTTTTCATTAGTAGGAAATCTTGGAAAAATACGAACTGCTATTGGAAATGCGGTGCCTCCACTTTTCGCTCAGGCGATTGCAGCACACATAAGGGATCGAGGGACGTTTGCTAGGACTCATCTTCAAGAGAAAGTTTATAGAAATAGCCAGCTTGTAGGTTAAATTGTAGTTGAGTAGCATTCTGTTTATTTCCTAGTCTTTGGAATTGTATAAGACCAAAGCGAGGGGCTAAGTGTGGGGTGCTGGGATCTTTAAAGCGACCTTTTCTAACGAAGTAACTGCTAGTTGTAAAAGGAGAATACTGACAAGATAATTGGATCAGTTCTTCTACTGAAAACAATGCTACTTCCATTTTATTCCAATCATCATACGCAACTGTTTGATGAAAAATAAATTGGGGTGGTATGGGGTCATTCGAATAGCCTTTACAAAGTAGTAGCTCCGTTATCTTTGCTTGGTTGTTATTGAAGATATTAGTCCATAGTTCTATAGCTTCTTTAGGAATTTCCTCCCAAAACCATCGTTCAGAATTTATTCTTTTAGAATTGGGAGACAGATCTAATGGACGAAGTCCCTTATCGCCACAAAACATCTTAAGTCCTTGTCGAGCTATATCAGGAACATTGATTTCATTTTCCACTAAAAGATTACAAAATGCATCAGCTGTAGAACAAAACAGTTGGTCATTGGTAGGGCTTTTTTTGGAACATGTTTTAACGGAAACTCCAATGTGTTCGATAGAGTTATCAGCTTCTATTTCAATCAATACGTCACTTTTTGCACGTTTCAGCGCCTCCCCATTTTCAAGTAAATATTCACAACCGCCTTCCCCAGTAGCATGACCGCCTAAAGAAAAAGCACGGAATTTTTGCAGTTTCTTATATGCTTTGATTTGCCATATGTAGAATATTAATAATTCCTCAGGAATGCCATTAAATACATGTTTCCCCTTAGCTGGAGTTATGGACTGTTGAAAGCTCGTAATTAAAAGGTTGATTTTTGCAGTTAGCGCTCTTTCAAACTCATGTCCTCTTTTTCTTCCCGTTATTCCAGCAGTGATTTGTGCTTTGTGAATTCTATCTCTTGGTTTTAATGCCACCCTCAGCCTCAAAAATTAAGTCAGACATGGAGCATCCAAGTGCCTTTGCAAATGTTTGTAGGTTAAGAAACGTGATGTTTCTTTGCCCACGTTCAATTAAGCTTATATAAGTGCGATCAAAACCAGCTTTGTAAGCCAGTTCTTCTTGACTAAGCTTGACGGCAATTCGTCGTTTTTTTATAACAGCACCAAGTGAATCAAGTAGTGGTGATTTCTTTGGTGTTCTTGGTGAATGTTCATTTTGTTTTTTTACCATTTGACAAGGAATATTATTCCGTAGACAAAACGTCTACCGACTATAAGTCACATCTCTTGAAGTAAATGTCAGTATCTCAACAAAGGAATCTATGGATTTAGAGCAGAGAGCTAAAGAATTAATAGAGAAGGTAGAATATTTAAATATAGCAACTGCTGATAAGAATGCGGTTCCGTGGAATACTCCGGTGTATGCTGCCCCGGACGAGGAGCTGAATTTTTATTGGAGTTCATGGAAAGAAGCAGAGCACTCTATAAATATAAGAAATAACCCTAAAACATATTGTACTTTATATGATTCAACTCGAAAAAGGGGAGACAATAACAGGAGATGTTTGTACTTTTCTGCTTCTTCCTATGAAATCTCAGAGAAGGAAGAGGTAATAAAAGCAATCAATCTTTTATATCCCACGGAACTGGAACAGCATGAAGCAGATGATTTTCTGGGAAGTGGTCTTCGAAGGATGTATAAGGCAATACCTGTATCTGCTTGGCTAAATGATATATCTGAACGTCAAGTTACCAAGGAGACAATCAAGATGAGAGTTGAAATCGACCTCGAACGACTTAAAGAAATAAGATAAAAGATCGTGCCATGGTCGTGCATCAAAATGTGGAAAGAATTTTCTGAGTCAAGGTAGAAATTAAAAACATAGTCGGAGAAGCATGAAAGTTCAATCAATTCTTTGTTACGGAGATTCAAACACCTGGGGTCGGGATCCTGATACCAGAGGGCGTTTTGATACTGGTATTCGTTGGACGTGTCTGGTTCAAAAAGCTTTGGGAGAAAAGTTTCTTGTTATTGAAGAAGGTCTGGTTGGAAGAACTACGGTACGGGATGACCCTGAGTGGGATAACAGAAATGGAAAAACTTTTTTACCGATAGTTCTGGAAACTCACTCTCCCCTTGATATCGCTATTTTTGCTCTTGGGGCAAATGATTTAAAATCACGATTTAATCTTTCTCCCCGGGAAATTGCGGAAGGGGTGCGTGAGTTGCTAGATTGTGCGATGAAAGGATCCCATGCTCCCGCAAGTGCGGTCATTGTTTGTCCTCCGCCATGTACCCATTTTATTTACGAGTTTTACAAGGAGTTTGATGGTGCTGTCGAGAAATCACAAGAACTGGCAAGGTACTACTCGGCTGTAGCAAAAGAGTTTAAGTGTGGTTTTGTTGATGCAGGCAAGTTCCTGAAGCCCAGTAGCCTCGATGGCTTACATTTTGATGCTGCGGGTCATAAGGTGTTTGCTGAAAAGATGGTTGATTACATAACGAATATAACAGACTCTTAAGAGAGGGAAGATTTGACCATCTCGTGGAAGAGTTCTATGTAGCGCTCATTTGAAGTCTCTTCAAGGACGAATTTCCTTCCATTTTTACCAAGTGTTTTTGCGAGTGCGGGGTTACTAAGGATGGTTCTGATTTTTGATGCAAGATCTTCGGCATTTTCTTTTTCGAAGAGAAGTCCGTTATAAGAATCTTTTACAATGGTAGGGATACCGTCGACATTTGTCCCGATTACAGGCTTTCTAAATGCCATTGCTTCGAGAAGTACCCGCCCCATAGCTTCGGTTCGTGAGGGCAGCACAAAAAGGCTGCAACGAGAGAATATTTCAAGCGCTTTTGTGTTTGGAACTCCTGGGACAATAAATTCAATTCTTGGGTCGTTTTTAGCAAGTGCATAAAATTCTTCCGGGTTTTCAGTGTAACCGGCGATTTTAAGTTTGATATCCGGAAACTCATCTTTGATTAGATGAAAAGCAGAGATCAGAATATCAACACCTTTGAGGTACCAGGGAGAGCCAAGAAAGAAGATAAAGTTATCATCAGCAGGGTCTTTCAGTTCAATATGAGAAAGTGGGGCGATCGCAAAAAAAATTCTTCGAGGACTATTTTTTAAGGAAGGGAAACCTTCAAGTTGAGTGGGGTAAAGGAGTTTTAGCATATCAGCTTTCCCTGCAATAAGACGGAAAAGGAAAATCCCAATATGGTGTTTTACTCTGGATGACAGTGGAGGGACTTTTTCGTGGCTTATAAAATATTTTGAAGGATTTCCGGGAACATCAATGATGAGTTTTGCTCCGGTGAGCATTTTTAGAATAAGAGCTCCCACTCCTGTTTTATTTGTCCCAAATGAAACGATTGCATCATACTTATCTCTGTTGAAATAATAGATAGTCAGTCCTTTCAAGATGTAAAAAAGGAGGTCTGCAAATGATCTGAAAGGTTTTGGAATTTTCCAGCTTCTAAACAGGTGATAAGTAAATGTATTTCTGGTAAACGAGGATTTAAAGTGCGTATCCCAGACAGGGTTTAGCACATGTCCCCCGAGACGTTCTGAAAGATGGAAAAATTCATCCTGCTCTGGGTTGTCAGGAGGGGGAACGTACCCAGGTTTGATATACAAAATCTTATATTCTTTTTTTGAATTCATAGAAACTTTTTCATATTGTCTCAGGGGTATTACTAACAGGTAATACGTTTACCTTAAAGCAAAAAAAGCGCCACAAAGGGCGCTTTTTTTGGAATGTTTAAGCAAGGTCTTGCTATCCTTGTAGTAGAGACAATGCAAGTCCCGGCTGCTGGTTTGCTTGTGCCAGAACTGATGTTGCAGCCTGTTGCAGAATGTTAAGGCGAGTTAATTCTGCCGCTTCGTAGGCTACGTCAACGTCTCTGATTCTGGATTCTGCCGCAGCAAAGTTTTCTCTTGCAACCTGCATATTTTGAATTGCAATATTAAGTCGGCTTTCCGCAGAACCAAGAGTACCTCTTGCTCTTGTGAGTGAGTTAATTGCAATTTTTACCGCATCCAGAGCACTTCGGGCTGCCACTTGAGCGCCTGCTGCGGTGGTATCGTTAATAGAGAACAGGATATCCGAGGTTCCACTTGATCGAAGTCCAATAGAAGCAAGGGTTGCCTGAATACCATTATAGGTAATTTGAGAGTTGGAACTACCATCAAAACCTACCTGGAAAGTAACGTCATCACTGCTTGTCAGAAGCTTTAAGCCGTTAAATTCAGTGGTAGCAGCAATACGGTCAATTTCACTTGCTACTGCGGTAAATTCAAGTTGGAGTCCCGACCTTTGCGTGGTGTCATACACACCGTTTGCAGATTGTTCTGCAAGCTCGGCAAGACGTATAAGAGAGCTGGTAATTTCATTCATGGCTCCATCAGTAATACCAATGATAGATACACCATCGTTTGCGTTTCGTATTGCAACGGTGGCAACACGCTGGTCGGCTCTAAGCTGTTCAGCAATCGCAAGACCCGCCGCATCGTCCGCAGCTCTGGTTATGCGAAGACCAGATGATAATCGTGCATAAGCGGTACGCAGGCGATCACTTGTTGCATTAAGGTCACGCTGTGCCCGGATAGATTCTACGTTAGTTCTTATATTGATTCCCATGGAACTAGTCTCCCTGACTTTTTTCCACCACCTCTAGTGCCGCACGCTTTTTCCTTAAAGCCACATTCCTTGGAGATGGTTGTATTACTAATGTACTAATAATTTGTTTACAAAAGCGCTTTAATCCTTGCGCAAGTCCCTCGTCTAATTCCTGACAAACTGCTTCATACTTCTGAACTTGAAACTTCATACCTCTTGCCACATGTAAAACCCCGCAGCACTGTCACTGATAAGCATGTACTGTGCCAAGGAGATTTAACTTATGTCTTCACTGGAAGTTACGGAATTAATCCTTGTACGGATGGCATGTACCTTCTTCACATAACTCCTTGTTATGGCAGGTAAATGAGGTTCTATTGAAGAAAAAAGAGAAGGATCTTTTCCTAAAGATCTTGCGTATTCCTGAGCCCGGGCGACACTTCCTTCTCCGGCGTTATACGCAGCGACGGCAATTTTTTCTAACTCAGAGGCAGATTTCGCCGCTGTTGTTTTTGTCGAATTGGTAATTTGAGAGTCCTGACTGAATATATCAAGGAGGCGTCTCAAATATCCCATACCAAGAAATGAATTCATACCGGGGTCAAAGGGCTGATACGGTTCGTTCATTCCGGTAAGAGATCGCATGTCCTCTGCCGTTGAATCCAGTAACTGAAAAATTCCTTTGGAAGCAAAACCGTCTTTACTTACGGCATCAGGCTTCAGTGCAGACTCTACCTGAGCAATTGCAAGCCCAAGACTTGGGTCTACTCCGTGGTATCTCCCGGCGGTTGTAATGATATTTTTGATTTCCTGAGTATCGAAGGATGTTTTTTTATCAGAAATTGTTTTCTTACCGGTTTCTATTTTAGTTGCTGAAGCGGGCGGCTCTATTCTATCTTTGAGGGGAATTAGCGGTTTTTCCTGTGTTTGTGTGGTAACATTGTCAGAAGTGACAGGATTATTGACGCTTTTTATTTCCTCATCTTCAAGCGGGATGTCTCCCAGTATTGTCTGGGGAAGGGTTTTTGAAGGTTCATAACTCGCTATTTTACTATAGCTTCTTTCAGCATCAGAACCCATGTTTGTAAGAATGCGGGGGCTTGCTTCTTTTTTTTCAGTTTTTGAGGTATTTAAAAAATCCTTTTTATTTTCGATACTTGAAAGGAGTTTTGCAAACTCATCGTTCTTTTTTGCTTTCTTCAGAGGCTCTGAAGCCTCCAGTTTTGATCTGGAGTTTACTCTATTAAGAATCTGCTTAAAGTTATCAGTATATATCGAGCTCATAGTTTGCACTCACCTCGGGTAGTAAAAATCTACCTATGTACAGTGCATCTCTTGTGCCAGAAACTTATCAAGTTTTATAGACACTTATGAAAACATTTGGTAGAGGTTACCAAGAACGGCACGTTTCCTGGTTCTATTTTAAATAATCACAATTTCTATAGTTAATTATAAAGTGCTCATTATGGACAATTTAGTTTACTGGCTTCCTGCATTTGGATTAATCGGTCTTGTGTATATGTTTTTTCTTGCTTCCTGGGTTGGCAGGCAGGATGCGGGTGAAGCAAAAATGAAAGAAATTTCTCAGGCGATTGCAGATGGTGCAATGGCGTTTCTTAAAGCCGAGTATCGGGTGCTCAGTATATTTATTCTTATAGCAGGTGCGCTTCTTGGGGTGCTTGCCACGATGGGGGAGACCCAGCACTGGTCAATTGTTCTTGCATTTGTGTTTGGTGCAGTGTCATCAATTCTTGCAGGATACATCGGTATGCGTATAGCCACCAAGGCAAACGTAAGAACGACACAAGCTGCAAGGACAAGTCTTTCAAAGGCACTTGAGGTTTCTTTCAAGGGAGGCTCCGTGATGGGGCTTGGAGTTGCAGGTCTTGCGGTGTTTGGTTTGGGGCTCGTGTTTTCGCTTCTCTTTTGTTTTCTCATGGGTGGGAGCTGGACTAACACCGCAGAGATGTCCACTATCCTCGAAACTCTTGCAGGCTTTTCTCTTGGAGCAGAATCCATAGCACTTTTTGCCCGTGTGGGAGGTGGTATTTACACCAAAGCGGCTGATGTGGGAGCTGATCTTGTTGGAAAAGTTGAAGCCGGTATTCCTGAGGATGACCCAAGAAACCCTGCTACTATTGCAGATAATGTTGGTGATAACGTAGGTGATGTTGCAGGTATGGGTGCCGATCTTTTTGGTTCCTATGTTGCGACAGTACTTGCCTCTATGGTGCTTGGTAATTATGTCATTCGTGATATGGGCGGGTCTCTTGTGGGGGATGGCTTCAGTGGTATGGGACCCATACTTTTACCTCTTGTAATTGCAGGTCTTGGAATTATCTTTTCCATTATTGGTATGGCGTTTGTGAGAATCAAGGATTCTTCAGAATCCGGAGAGCAGGATGTTCAGAATGCTCTTAATCTTGGTAACTGGACTTCTATTATTCTTACAGGAATTGCCTCATTCTTTATAATCAAGTGTATGCTTCCTCCTGAGATTCAAATGAGTATATTTTTTAAGGGGGATTTTGCAATTGTTACTACACCCTCAGTAAATGTGTTTTATGCCGTAGTAGTAGGTTTAGGTGTAGGTGCCCTCATTTCAATGATCACTGAGTACTACACCGGTATGGGTAAAAAACCCGTTCTCTCTATTATTGAACAGTCTGCAACAGGCGGTGCTACTAACATTATTGCAGGGCTTGCCGTTGGAATGATGTCAACCTGGCTCCCAACAGTGCTTTTTGCAGGGGCGATCTGGGCAGCATATTCTTTTGCCGGATTTTATGGAGTGGGAATTGCAGCTTCTGCCATGATGGCAACCACTGCCATGCAGCTTGCAATAGATGCATTTGGTCCTATTGCGGATAATGCAGGCGGAGTTGCTGAGATGAGTGAGCTTCCAAAAGAAGTAAGGATGCGAACTGATATTCTTGATTCTGTGGGAAATACTACTGCTGCCATTGGTAAAGGTTTTGCGATTGCTTCAGCAGCGCTTACTTCACTTGCCCTTTTTGCTGCTTATGTGACCTTTACGGGAATTAAGGGAATCAATATTTTTGATGCAAAAGTGCTTGCAGCACTCTTTCTTGGTGGGATGATTCCGGTGGTGTTCTCTGCACTTGCCATGAGTGCGGTGGGAAGGGCTGCCATGGACATGGTGAATGAAGTAAGAAGACAGTTCAGGGAAATTGCAGGTATCATGGAAGGCACTGGAAAGCCTGATTATGGAAGATGTGTAGAGATCTCTACCAATGCTGCAATCAGAGAGATGATGCTTCCCGGTGCCATTACTCTTATTGTCCCGATTCTGGTTGGATTTATTATGGGAGCAGAGGCGCTTGGTGGTTACATGGCAGGGGTAACTGTTTCAGGAGTACTCTGGGCGATTTTCCAATCTAATGCCGGTGGAGCATGGGATAATGCTAAAAAGTCCTTTGAGAAAGGAGTTCAGATAGGAGGAGAGACTTTTTATAAAGGTTCAGACCCACACAAGGCAGCTGTCACCGGAGATACTGTCGGAGACCCCTTTAAGGATACTTCCGGTCCATCAATGAATATTCTTATCAAGCTTACCTCTCTTGTAGGTCTGACTATAGCGCCAATTCTTGGTGGGATGCATGGGGTAGATCATCACGATGCAGGTCATAAAGGGCATGCAGTTAATGCTACTCCTGTAATCGAGAGCCAGCTAAACGACACTTCTGATGAGCTGGCACTTGCAATAAAATAGATTGAGCCACACAGATTTACTGAAAACATGAAATTTTACTGAAAACATGAAATACCCCCTCATGTTTTCAGTTAAGCGCCCCAATTTATTAAAAATATATTTTTAATGTAACATTTTCCAGGAAGCTGACGATAACTCAGGTAGTCTTTTTTACCTCAGATTTCTCTTTGGTATGAAAAGCTGTTTTTGCAAGTTGTTTGTTTACTCACACAATTCTCTGGAAAGTATATTATGAAAAATTTTAGCAATAAATTCCTTGTTCGGATGTTGTTTGCGGCTACGTTTGCGTTGCTCTTTAGTGGGCTTAGGGTAGAAGCGGCGCCTGGTTTTGACCCTGCTGACCTGCGACGTCCTACTGGTCTTTCTTGTAAGCAGGAAGAGTGTCCTGTTTGTCCTCCAGATCGTCCGCCTGCTCCAACATGTAAAACATGTAAAACGTGCGCTAAATGTCCTCCTCCTCCTGCGTGCCCAACTCCTACACCAAAGCCGACACCAGAACCTGATCAGTGTCCGGTGGGAGGTCTTGGAAAGCTTACTCAGTCAATCGATAACGAGATTCTAAACGGTAAAGCGAAACATAAAAATAATAAAAGGCTAACTAATCCGCGCGATATTTTTTCAGGTGATTTAAATCATTGCATGGAGAAATTAATAGGGAAATTATCTGGACTAAAAATGCATCAAGCCAAGGTCTATAATGACGATCAATATGGTGCTTTCATAGAACGGATGAAAGGATTTGTTTGTACAGGTTCGTGGATACTTCGTCCGCACTCGATTTATATTGATGAAGGTGATGGGAAAAAGAAAAAAGTTGAAAGTGCTTGTTCTAGTGGACATCTGGTTTACAATCCAAAAACCTGTGAGCCTGCTACACAGGATGAGATAAATAAATGTAAAATAGTTAGTCTTGCACATGCCAATATTGAATTATCAACCCCAATTTCTCTTCTTTGGGGAGAGCCGACAGGTGATAGCTCAGGTGTTCCAGTATATGGTTCACTTGATATGAGCGGTGAAAAGAGCTGGCTTCTTTGGAAGGCATCAGAGTCAGCACCACTTCTGGTGTTTGACCCTGAAAAAACAGGAGTGGTTTCATCTCCTGTTCAACTCTTTGGTAACTGGGCTTTTGGTGGAAAGAAGACCGCTTCATTGTCATCTTCTGCAAGCGTTCAGCCAAGTCCATGGAAGCATGGTTATGAAGCACTTGCTACACTTGACAGCAATGGAAATGGCAAAGTTGATGGTGAAGAGCTTTCTTCTCTAAGCCTTTGGTTTGACAAAAACCGAAATGCGGTAAGTGAAGAAGGTGAGGTTATTCCTGTAACTGAGCTTGGAATTACTGTGATTCACTATAATGTAGATCCATCAGTTGAAGGTGGTCTTGAAAGAGACATCCAGCTCCAGATTGGTTACGAGCGAGTTAAGGAAGATGGAACCGTGTTAGTAGGTGCATCAGTTGATTGGTACACTCCAAAGCTTGCAAGTCCTGCTGAGGTAATGCGGTATCTTAATATGGTATCGATAATGGATGAGCCAAAATATGACTCTGGCTTACCTGAAGAGGTAGACTTCATGACAGAAGAAGTTTCTTCTTACGGTAAATCAACTCCAGGTTCAGTTCAAGGTCAGTGGAATTGGAGAATAGAAGGTGAGGTTCAGCATGAAGGATTGTTTGTTTTCAACTCCTTTGAAGAAGATGCCATGGTACTTGATGGATATTCAATCTCAAGTTCTGAAGTATCAGGAGAGAAAGAATCGTCCCTGATAAGCTCTGTTTACCTGAGAGGTAAGAAGAGAGTGAATGAAAACGGCTTTACTGAGCTTTCATTTGCATCTGCGAATATCAGAGGAGTTAAGCTCAAGTCAACCGCAATCCTTTCAAAAGATGGAAAATCCATGAAGGGTAAAACTGTGGTTCTTGGTGACTTTATGGAGGAAGAGAGCACCGCTGAATATAGCTGGACTGCCATCAAGGAATAAAAAGGTAAGAGACACTTACCTTAAAATCAAAATGCGATCAGGAGGAAGCTTCTGATCGCATTTTTTATTTTATACGCACACATAAAACTTCCTTCATCTGCGGTTTTGAAAAAGCCCACCCACCCCAAAAATTGTATCATTAGTTATCACCCAGCTAGTCCCTGACCACTCAAGTTCAATTTCGATTCGGGGAAAATCGCTTTCGGCTCCGCCTCTTTGAAAATAGGTTTTTGCTTTATCATCCCTGACATTTACTTCCAGTAGCACCAGTTGAAGCACCGGGTGTGTGTCTACCTGCCATCTTCTGGGGAGCCTTTCAATTTCACTTGTATATTCATCAAGGCTTAAGCCCTGGTTTTTTAAATATTCACTTAAAAGTACATAGGAGTTTATAAGCTTCATATTACCCAGAAAGCATAGTCTCAGATATTCAATAGAAACCTGTGCCACTCTCGATTTTGCCCCTTCTGTGGCTTCTCTGGGCTTTTTAACGCATGCGTTAAGGGAGAGGCAGATAAGAGTAAGTAAAAGTATCTTGCATATCAGGCTTTTCTTGGATTTTTGCATTATTTGATTCATTTTGGTGCAAGTATTAAGGTTAATTCCAGCTAAAATGTAACGTATCTTAATCATTAATAAAAGTGCTTAAATTTATCACTCCGGTACTTATATGCTTTTTTCTGCTGATGCCCTTTGGGTGGGCAAGCTCACAGGAAGCATCACTTCAGGTGTATCCGCAAGAGGAGCACACACCACAGAGGCTGGTCTCACTTGCTCCGGTTATAACTGAAATGTTGATAGAGCTTGGTCTTGAGAAAAGAATAGTTGGTAAGACGTCTTATTGCAAAATTCCCGGGAGGGAAAAAGAGGTTCCTGATGCAGGAGGGTATCTTGATACCAGTATTGAAAAAGTACTTTCTCTGAAGCCCGATCTGGTACTGAGCATGAAAGGAGCTTCAAAAACTCCTCAGAAACTCCGATCTCTTGGTCTCACAGTTGAAGAATTTCCTAATGAAAGTATTCAGGATATTGAAAATTCATTTCGAAGACTTGGACATATTTTCGGGAAAGAACCTCTTGTAGAAGAAACACTGGAGCATGCACGTAAGGAAATGGAAGCTCAGAAAAAAGAAATCTTGTCTTTTCTACCTGAGGGCAGCTCTTTTCTAGTGCTTCTTGATGAAGGAGGTACATTTAGAAAAAGATTTTATGCCGGAGCGCAGCATAGTTTTTATGGGGATATGCTTCAGAAACTGGGATTAAAAAATGCACTTCACTCTGATCTTATGTACGCGCCTATTGGTATGGAGGGGGTTTTGAGTTTGGCACCCGAAATTATTTTTGTCTTGCGGGAAACAAAAAATGAATCAGTGGAGGAAGCACTGGAAAAAGGATTTAAAAATGCTCATATTATCTGGATATATGGTACCTCTCCACAACTTCCGGGGGCGAAGTATTACAGGATAAGCGAACTATTTGTCCGTATGCTGAAAGAAAAAATCGGAAAATCTGCACCATTATGAGTACGGCATATATCTGTAAAATCCCCCGGCTTGAAGTTTCAGGAAAGAAAATACTTGGTGATATCTCATTTCAACTTGAGAGGTCTCAGGTTGGAGTTATAATCGGAAAAAATGGTGCGGGTAAGACTACCCTTTTAAAAAGTATGCTGGACGGAAAAGCATCAGAGTTATCAGAATTTATACTGGAAGAAAAAGACCTTTCAAAATGTTCCGTTGTGGAGCGGGCAAAATATATCAGTCATCTTGGTTCTTCCGGGTTTTCAAAACCGGAGGTAAGCGCCATACAATTTCTTGCCATATGTGAAGGAATATGCGGGACGGTTCAGACAGGTACTTCAGATAGAGATACATACAGGGAGGTATTATCTTTCTGGAAAATAGAACATCTTGGGGACACACGAGTTTCAAAATTGTCTCAGGGAGAGTTTCAGAGATTATTACTTGGAGCTGTGTTCAGACAGCAGGCAAGCCTCTATCTTCTTGATGAACCTGAAACCCATCTTGACCCTGAAGGCATGTGCTTACTAAAAGAAATGTGTCTGAAAAAGAAAGAACAGGGAAACATTGTATTATTAGCCACTCATGATGTGGGGTTTGCCGTTACTCTTGCAGATCAGGTGCTGGGGCTTGATATGTCGGGTAATCAGATGTTTTTTACTGATACCGAGTCTTGTATCAGGGAAGGGTATTTAGATACCTTGTATGGAGTTTCATGTACCGTGTACCGGGATGAGAATGGAAATCCGCAGGGAGTTTCTGTAAAGAGAAAATAAAAAAATGAGAACAGGTACATTTATAATACTTTTCCTTTTTAGTGCAGTGGTACTTCTGCTTGCTCCTTTATTTGGAGCCAGTGGTTTTTTTATTCCATCATCAGAGGAGCAGTGGAATATTATATGGTCACTTCGTGTGCCACGGGTATTTTTGGGAATGATAGTGGGAAGTGGTCTTGCACTGTGTGGTGTTATCTTGCAGTCTTTTTTTAGAAATGATCTTGTATCACCCTACACTCTTGGTGTTGCAAGTACGGCATCATTTGGAGCGGTGATAGCTTTATTCTTTCGTCTTCCGGGGATTTATCCGGCAGTTTTTGCAATACTGTTTTCTTTTATTTCCTTGATGATTATGCTTGTTTTATATCAAAGTGGAAGGGTTCGGGCTCCTGCTACCTTACTGCTTGTAGGTCTTGCATTTGGTTTTCTTTCTTCTTCGGGCATATATTTTCTTCAATATCTTGGGGGAGTGGAGCGTTCGTTTGAGATTTATCGCTGGCTTGCAGGAGGACTTGAAATTACTGATCTTTCATCGGTAGTGATGCCCGGCGTTGTATTGTTAGTATCCATGTACTTTGTATTCAGGCATATACCTTCATTTGATCTTGTTCAGGCAGGTGCGGAGTTTGCAAAGGGAAGAGGGGTAGACATAGATAAAGTCACCATACTTGTGATCTGGACGACCGCATTTGTTACCGGTGTTTTTGTTGCGGTGTGTGGTCCTATAGGTTTTATTGGTCTTATTATACCGCATGTTGGAAGACAATTTGCCGGAAGTTCCCATAAACAGCTCTTACCCCTTTCCATGCTCCTTGGAGGGATATTTCTTGTACTTATGGATACAATTTCAAGAATACTGTTTTCCCCACTCGAAATACCCGTTGGCATTATCACGAGTTTGGTAGGAGCTCCCTGTTTTTTGTGGTTATTGTTGTATAGAAAATATTAAGTTGATTTTGTTATATTTCCTCCCCAACCCCAAGAAGAGGGGCAGGGAGTGCCTTTCGTCGAATGGCTCCCTTCGGCAAGCTCAGGATAAACTGCTCGGGTAGTATATTCCTGGATTACTTGACTGGTCTCTTGCCCTCACTGCGGCTGAGTTCGACGAAAGGCACTCCCTGCCCCTCTTCTTTTTCCCCGCCTTTATTTTTATTCTACTGTCCGTGTAAATCATTATAAAATCGAATATTTACGGTGTTCGACAGAATTAGCGGACAGGGTTCTGCCCCTGTCCATATGGGCTCCGGTTGATTCGCTTCTTTCATAAGGGTAAAATGGGGATCAATTTTTATAGGGTAGAAGATTAACCCGATGTAGTGTGAAGGTGTAAGCGAAAAACCTTTAGACTACGTCGTGGGGTATATTTGGTTTGGGGCTGAAGTAGCTAAGAGTTGTGTTTATTAAAAAAGTACCAGTGTTTTAGCTG
>CAZTBW010000012.1:0-79457 GCA_964612555.1 uncultured Bdellovibrionales bacterium
TTCGTGAGGGGGGAAGGACTGTTGGTGCGGGAGTCGTCGCCGAAATTATCGAGTAATATACGCTTACTCAGAGAAGGGGCAAACAGAAAATTCTGTTTGCCCCTTTTTGTTTGTGGGGGTTGTTGGTCGTTCCTGCTTGGGAGAGGAAAGCTTTTATTCTTTTTGCTCAAATGGCTCCCTCGGAACGGTTAGTTGTGTATGTTTTGTACGGTCTACTTGTCCTCAGTCCGCTTGAGTTTTCGCAAAAAGAATAAAAGCTTTCCTCTCCCAGTGTTTGTTCCTGTGGTGGTCGGTGATTTTCTATCGTGAACTACTCATATTTTTGTTTATTAAAAAAAACAAGCCACCAATAATTTTTCTTTATTGAAAAACAATCTACCCACAACATTTTTACCTATTGAAAACCAAATTGTAGGGGCAGGGCTTGCCCCTGCCCGCGCACCACCCCTGCTCGCACCCCAGCCTTTGTCTAATTATATGAAGAAGTGTAGAATATGTATGTCACGTAAAGGAGAATTTCGTATGTATATCAGTATAAATCCAGCGACAGAAGAGGTGATTGAGGAATTTGAGAGTCTTGGTTCTGCTGAGCTTGAGGCGGTGTTGGGGAGGGCGTGTGAGGTTCAGAGGTCTTGGCGGGAAGTTCCTGTTCAGCAGAAGCTTGTTTATGTTGCAAATCTTAGAAAGATTGTGGATGCGAGGCGTGAGGAGATTATTCAGGTTATTGTTTCTGAGATGGGTAAGGTGAGGGCTCATGCGGAGGCTGAGATAAAGCGACTTCTTGATATTTGTGATCATGCGTTGGAGCGTCTTGAGGGAGTTCTGGAGCCTGAGGAGATTGAGTATCCTGGGGCAAAGCATCCTGCGAAGATGTGTTTTGATCCGCTTGGAGTGGTATTTGCCATTACTCCATGGAATGTTCCGGTAGGGACTTTGTTACGTTGTGCACTTCCTGCACTTTTAACGGGAAACACGGTGTTGGTAAAACCGGCTCCGAATGTGGCTCGCTGTGCTCTTGTTTTTGAGGAGCTTATTATGGAGGCAGGTTTTCCGGAGGGTTCCTGTTCGGTGGTACTTCTTGAGAATGAATTGGCGGAAAAACTGATTGCTGATTCGAGAATCAGGAAAGTTTCTTTTGTCGGTAGCGCAAAAGTTGGGGCGCATCTTGCTTCTGTTGCAGGAAAACATATTACCCCCATACTGCTTGAGCTTGGTGGTTCTGACCCTTTTATTGTTCTTGGAGATGCGGATATAGAGAAGGCGGCAATGGATGCGGCAGGGGCACGTTGCAGTAATGCAGGGCAAGTGTGTTGCGGAAGTAAACGAATGATAGTTGAGTCATCAGTGTATGAAGAGTTTAGAGATGCTTTTATTCGTGAGATGAGTAAAAAACAATGTGGTGATCCTTTTGATGAAAGAAGTGATTATGGACCACTTGCAAGAAAAGATATCTATGAAACTCTCATTAATCAGGTTCAAAAAGCAAAGTCGAGTGGAGTAAAAGTACTTCTTGACGGAGGGGCGCTTGATGGGGCGGGATATTTTTTCTCTCCCATGGTGCTTGAAGAAAGTGAAGATCGTGGTTTTTCAACTGATGAAGAGTTTTTCGGACCCGTTGCAAGCCTCTATCGGGCAAACAACCCCGAGCACGCAGTAGCGATCGCCAATCTTTCAAGATACGGACTAGGTGCTGCCGTCTACACTACCGACCCCAAAAAAGCCGAAACCATCGCCAGAAAACTCGAAAGCGGCTTCGTCTATATCAACAAACCCGCCGGACTAAACCCCTATATCCCTTTTGGAGGAGTCAAAGACTCCGGTTTTGGAAAGGATTGTGGGGATGAAGGGTATTATGAGTATGTGAATAAAAAGGTAGTAGTGGATTAGGGGAAAATTTTTTAAGTGTTGTCATATGCAAAATGTATTATAATAAAAGACATGACGATTATTAAGAAAAACAATTTTTTGATGGAAACTGGTAATTTTAATAAGAAAACTCAGCGTAAAAACGAAGACCTTGAAAGCTATCTAATCAGAACTACTGCTCCGGACAAAAAAGTAGAAGAAACATATAGTATCTTTATAGATTATCATCTTGGCAATGGCTGCAAAAAAAGAGAACTCGGACTTGATAGAACTGTTGTCAAGCTTGGTAGAAGAAAAGGTTAAGTTTTTAATTGTTGGTGGATATGCCTTGGCGTTTCATCACGAGCCTCGCTATACCAAAGATATTGATATATGGATTGATAATTCCAGAAAAAATGCCAGACTCGTTTATAAAGTCCTCAGAGATTTTGGGGCTCCTGTTGATTCAATAGATGAGGAGTTTTTTACATTTTCAGATCATTTCCTCAAACTGGGAAAAGAGCCAATGAGAGTAGATTTTATTTGTGGAATGGGTGTGCTTGAGTTTTCCACCGCATGGAAAAATAAGGTAAAGGGAAAGCTTTTGGGTATTAATGTTAATTATGTTGGAATTAAAGACTTACTTCTTTTAAAAAAATCTGCTGGAAGACCACAGGATTTGGTTGATATTGCTAATTTGAAAAAGACTATGAAGAAAAAGAATAGTTAAAGAAAATCTTATCGGTGTTCTAAATAACATAAAAAAAGAAACCAGGTGTTTAAGCCTGGTTTCTTTGAAAAACGCCTTCTTATCCTTTCCTTATGAGTTAAAATATTTCAGAAGGAAAGGTTTTGAGGTTGTTAATGCTTTTAGTTGGTAGCGTCGGCTACCTATATATTCTTGAATTAGTTTAGCCGTATCGGTTGACCAATGTTTCAAGAAAGGATCTGGGGATTGCATTTGTTCCTGAAAGCGTTTCAATTCAACAGTTGCATTGGTAATCATCTTTTTTAAATTTTCCTTTACTTCCTCGATCATTTCCGCTGAGATTTTAGAGAAAATGTTGTGCTGAAAACAGGTGGCGATAGCAATTTCTTGTTCTACTTCCATACGACCAAGTATCATTTCTCTTTTAGCTCGTTCGTAAAGACAATCTGGAGAGTAAAGTAATAATTTTTCTTGTGAAGTTAATTCTTCTTCCATATCATCGGCAAATGAAGAAAAAAGCTTTTTCAAAGACTTCGTAATACCCGACCGTTTGAGTTCGAGATGATTTCTCATCTGAGCAAATTGTTCAAATTGATCAAACTCAGTCGAAGTGTTATTCACCGTCTCTCCTTTCTCTAGTTTAGGGATGAAATGTAAAAAAAATTCTTCAATATCCTCAAGAGTTGTTGTTAATGATGAACCTGCCAGTCGTAGCTTAACCTTAGAGATAATTTTCTCTACTTCCTTCACTTTTTTGGGATAGTGTGAGTGTAAGAAGGAAAATTCTTCAAACATAAATTTTTGATACTCAGGGTAGAACACCATCTGATCTGAATCGATCTTTGATTCTTCTATCTTTTCCTCAAATGCAACGATTTTCAAACCACAAGTGAGCTTCTGAATATCATATTCATCGCCATATTTGTATCGGAATGACAGCATTTGGTATGAAATAATACAACTTATTGCCCATTCAAACCGTTTAAGAAAATTCATTAAAAATCGGTATGATATCTTTCTACCAGTTTTCTCAGAGACCTCCCTGGCTAATTCTTCGTGAACCAGTCTTAATGTGAGAACTTTGTAAATATTCCGAGTGCCCACGTTATGTTTATTTTTGATCTCTTTAATTTGATCTAACATCCATAATTTTTTTTGATTCTCCATTGTTATACCTTTCATTGTAAGAACCTTTCAGAACACCGACAAGAAGAAAGTTCTTGTCGGATAGCATGTCTTCTAATTTTATTTGAATGAGAAAGAATGAGGATTTAATCCTCAGCAGGGCAAATGTTTCAGCAGGACGACCCGAGACTTAATATTGTCCAAATACCCGTTCGAAATATTAGTGCATAAGAAACAATAAAACAATCTCATGTTTAATGAGTTAATTTTGTTATATTTTTATCCATACAAAGCATTTAGCACCCTGGATATACTTTTCAAAGTTGGATTTCCTTCAGTTGAAAGAATTCGATAAAGCGTTCTTCGGGATGTTTTTGATTTTTCAGCGAGTTCTGTTTTGTTCATTGCATCGACATGAGCTTTTAGAATTTCTTTGAAAGATTCAATATCCTGTTCAATAAGGCACTGCCAGAGTGCATTGAAAATCAGCTCCTGATCTTTTAATCGGGTTTTTGCACTACTGCTGGTAAGCCGCACATTTTTTTTAATGGTCCTTAAGGAGCGATTTTTTAAGCTGCAATAGGTTCAATTTATGAATACAAATGCACTAATTCCAGTTTTTCCATTTTGAGAAAGTCTTTATCCAGTGACCATAACAGGCAAGTGTTTTGGTGCGCGCTTGCGGCGATCAGTAAATCCATAATGCCAAACCTGATACCTTTTCTGGAAGATTTTTTTATACACTCTTCGACATATTCCCATGTGGCAGAATCCGGGATGAAAGGGTCTACCGCTTGAAAAATCCTTTCCAGTCTGAATATCTCCTGTTGTTTAACCCCTGATAGAAGTTCCATTTTTACGGGAGAAACCAGGAGAATATTTCCGGTGTCCAGTAAATCATCGAATCTTGATCGTATGCTGGCACTTGAGCCTTTGAAGTAAGCTATCCAGACAGAGGTGTCTATCACTACTTTCTTGTTTTTGGGCATTATTTACTTCTGGTTGTGACTTTTCTGCGCCGTGACTTGTTTATGTCTACTTTGATATCAATTTTGCCATAAGAATTTTTGAGCTCTTCAATTCTTTTTGATTTTATAAGCTCTCTAAGTGCAACAATCACCGCATCAGTTTTTGACTGAAAACCCAGTAGAGTTCTTGCCTCTTCCAGGAGGTCTTCAGGAATGTTTAAAGTAGTGCGCATATATTATATGATAAATTATATGTATATAGATGTCAATAAATTTAATAATTCGATGCATAAAATAAATGTTGAATATATAGAAACAGCCACCCAATTAGACAATAAAATTGCTGTACTAAACAAAGTACGCCAGTTTGTTTAATATGGATGGTGTGAGTGATGGATATTGGGGTTTAGGTGTTGGATAGGGAGGGGGTCGCAGCTTGGGGCATTGGAAGTTCGTCGATTGCCCGTAATTCCCGCTGCATTTCAACGTCTGCACGCCAATATGCGGCAAATCCGCCAGAGCCATTCTCTCCAGCTCCTGAGCCGGGGATTTTATCCATGAGATAACACAGCCAGCGTGGTGGTTCTTTTGGGTCGTATGCCGGGAGATAGATGCTGAAATCAAGAAGAGTTTTTAGACCGACAAAGATCATAAAGAACACCCTCGGCTGATCCATAAATGCCATAAGAGGCAAGCCAACAAGAATCGCAAATTGAAACACCATTACTCGCCCCATGGAATGTTCAGTAACACTCTTCATCCAGGCAAAAGGCATTTCTCTTAATTTGATTAAATCAAGAATAAAGTACAATCCAAGAAAAAACGTCATTCCACTGATTCCTTTTACCAGGTCATCAAAAGAAACTGCGGTATCCTCCATGCCCTCCATGTCGGAAAAGACATAAAGAATAATAGTAATCAAAAACCCCTGAACAAGTACAAAGGGTATCATTATCTTAAGATAGGAAAGCAAAAAATGGTTTGGGTCAGAGTTCTTTGATTCATTCAATCTATCAATCACGGAGGCACTCCCGGGTGATCTCAAATGTCCGGATTTACCCGTCATTCTCCGATGGAGAAAAATCCTTACCCCAATAAAAAAAATCATCAACAAAGTTTCCAGCAGATAAACCGCAAGAACCGTCCCCTCAGACCATTCACCCCCAAACCAGCCAAGTAGAGGAATAGAATTAAGACCAAAAATAGAAAGGACACGAATAATCAGATCAATTGGCATAAGAAACATTCAAAGTCTGTGGTGATGTTATGATTTTTTTATTTATTTTTCCGCTCATTTTTCTTGATTTTAAGTTCCAAATTTAGAGCTTCAGCGAGTTTATCTGCTGTGGAGATTCTAATATCTGCTTCATCATTCATGAAACGTCTCAGGACGGCAGAATCAATCTTTGCCTCCAGGGCAACACGGTATAAGGACATTCCAGACTTATTTATTGCTTCTTTTAACTGTGAAGAAATCATAGCCATTCCCTTTTTATTTTCTAGGCTATGGCAATTAACAACGACTAAAAAGACAGAATATCCTCCTATTCTAATGCCCTAATATATTGTCTTGGTATTTTGACTGTGTGTATTGACATTTATTTGAGAATTTTGTACCTAATCTTAGATATACGATGACTGGTGATGGCTCTGATATCGCCTTTTGCGGTGCACTAAATCAGAGTATCTTTATTTGTAAAGTAACAATATGACTATTCTTCTTCATGTAATTCAGTTTGTTTTTGTCTTAATGGGATTCTCGTTGTTTTATGGATTTACTTATTCACGTCATATAGGTCTTTTACTTGCCTCCATAGCCTATGGAGGGTCAGCAATTCTTTCATTTAACACGATGGAATGGTGGCCACTGTTTGTCGGCTTTCTTATACTAGGGATCCTTCGTTTATTTGGATTTGATCCTAGGGGGGTATAGGACAACGAAGTTTAATCTTTGAATCAAAAGCCTGAATATTGAATTAATTGGAAATAGTAAATGATTTATCGAATATGCAAATATTTCAAATTTATGTCCTTGTGTCGAGAATACACACAAATCCATCATTCAAGTGGAACCCCAGTAGATTTAATGAAAATGCTGGATGACGCACTTTCAGGAGATCTCCCAGCTGCTCGAGATGCTTTTCGTGAAAGATTTCTAAGCGTATGTATGATGGATAAGTCTATTATTAATACAGTTCAGACATATAATCTTACGATGGATGAATTACGCAAAATTTATATCTCTCTTCAAACTCTCCCGGAATCAGTCTTGTTAACTACTTCTACTTCTGGAGGAGTAGTTCCGCTAATTGGAACTCTCTTTTATAGTGAACCTCTTACGTTTGCTCTTGTGAAAATGAAAGAATGTAAAGAATCAGATCCCAAGGATCCTCTTGAGTTTATGAGGATGATTACACAAATGCTTTTCTCTTATTTTGAGAAATCAAATACAAAAGGGATGTTTTATAAGAAGACAGCAGGAAACCCCTATTTTAAAGGTTAAAGTAGGGTATTGGTATATGCTTTGAGAAGAGAAAAAGGGAGTGATATAGTTAGGATAATATATCGCATGTCTTATTTTTTTTATTTGATATTCAATCTTATAATATTGAGAATTATTTTTCTATTTTCCACTAACCATAAAACTTTTTTTTCATCTCTTCCTTTTTTGATTCTTTTTTCAATTGGTTCAGGTCGGATTCTATCTGGTATTGATGATGGTCAATTTTTTACCGTCCATTTTTGTTCTCTTATAATAATATTTTATATAATTGGATTGATTAATAATTTACAAGGAGAGAGTTTTTTAAAAACTCCTCTTGCAATGATTAATGTTGAATTTGCAACATTTGTAACAGAATCAAACAGACTTTTTTCTAGATTATATTTCATTAGTTGCTTATTACACTTTGTTTCATTGTATCTTTCATATGAATTTTTTATGCAAAGTTGAAGTGTATTGGGAAAAATATGGAAATACGTATTACTTTGTAAAAGTATTCCTTTGAGAGTGAAAGATAAACAGACAATGAAGCTGAATTGTTAGAGTTAAAGCTTCTTATTTGGTGGAAATTTATGGGATTTTTCAGAAAAAGTGAAGAAGAAATTATAGCACTTAAAGCTTTTGACTTGGCGTTTGATTCAATATTGTCTCAATCTTCTGAGTTGATTTTGCATAATGACTTTCTAAAAAAAACAGCAGAGCAGCATCAAAATTCAAATTTTCGCCTATCTTATTATTCTGCTATTGCATGTGTTCATATGATTTACCTACAAAGTATTGTTAAATTTGGTTCAGGTTCTAAATGCTCAAAATCTGTTGCAAAAGTATTAAGAAAGCGATTTGAAACGATTGTAAACACAAATTTCATGTTAAACCATGCAGGTCTTCTCAATTTTGTGAATGTCGTTATGGAAGAAGATGTTCACTTCAAGGATATGGCTATTGAGGAAAAGTTAGCGTTAATTCCTGGTATTTGGGTTTGTATGGCATTTGAGGGAAGTGGTGGAAAAAATTTGAATATGACGGATCAAAAATTTATAGACTCAAGTAAAAATGTAACAAATTGGCTTAAGAAAACCATAGGTAATGTCTTTTATTGATACAGAAAACTGTGCTTTCCTGTTCCCAGTGAGCGTATGAATCAATCTCATTCAAACCTGATCTTATCAATAACCGCACTAAAAAAATCTTCAGACCAGATTTCTACACTCTTTTTATCGCTGATAAAAGGAAGTATATCTTGTTTCGCAAGTTGCCAATCTATCTGAGATATTCTTTCCTTAAAAAGGCTGATCAGAATTTCTCTTGTCAGGGGGGTGTCGGTTCCTGTGGATTCAAGAAGTTTTTCTTCCAGGTATTCTTTTTTTAATGGAATATCTCTTGAGAGAAACCATGCCAGATCATAAAAGTCTCTTCCTTTAACTCGTAACTTCCATTTTCTCATTAGTACCGCATGCATTTTACCTGCAAAAAGGGAAGGGAGCGTTAATATTTTTACGGTATAGGGGGTTGGGAGCAGTAAGGTTTTTATTTCGGTGTCAAATGAAACAGGAGGGTCTATGTCTATCTCAAATTTGATTTTAATCAAGCTACCCTTTTGTATATTTTTTGAAAAATGTTTTGCTCCCTCGATGTCTAAAAAGACAAGATGAGTATTCGTTTTTAAAAAAGCGGATTCTATCGTTTCTGGTTTGTTCTTTTTTATTTTGTTTAATTCTACTTTAAACCCATATGCTTCAAGCTCTCTTGAGATTATGGGGAAATATGAGTCTATTGCAAATAGGGGATCTTGTTTAAACAGAGTAAAATCAAGATCTTCTGAAAACCTGTTGAGACCATGAACAATTCTCATGGCACTTCCCCCATAGAAAGCAGCTTTCTCAAAAAAATCTGCCCGATATAATCCAAGGAGAATTAACTCCTGGAGTATTTCCTTTATCGCATTTTCATAATCTGCTTTTGATGCCGGAGAATATGTTGCGAGCATCTGCTCTATAGCTTCATTCATAAGACCTTTAACAAAGTATCAGTAAACCATATAATATGTGTCTGTGTGTAATATCTGGATAAGGATTTCAGCTTCTTCTTGTCAATTGTTGTTCTCATTTGGCTTAAGTCAAGTCTGTATGACTCTATTATATAATCAAAGTAATCTGCCTGATTCAGGAACTCTCCCTTTTTTTCCCTGAAGTAGAGGAAGTCAAAGAGACATTTTTCCGGGCTTGCATGAAGACAAAAAATTTTTTCAAAGATTTCATATAGAATGACTCCTTTGGAATATAATGTGTTTTTAAGATGGAAGTATTCAAAGCTGCCTATAGAGGTTGAGAATTTTTTCCCTTTGCCCAGGCATACAGATGTTATGCTGGTAGTTTTTTCAGGAATAAATCCATAAGTACTTAAAGCACTTTCGAGTGAAATGTATGATGGGGCATAAATCAGGTTCGCTAAAATTTCCAGAGAGTATGACCGAAGCCCAAGATTGTGCGAAGTAATGTAGACACCCTGTTTTACCGGAATAAGGAAATTATTTTTAGTGAGGCTGCTGATTTTTTTTCTTGGATCTTTGTAATCAGACAAAATCCCCAGTAGCATGCTAGTGGTAAGTTCCGGAGTTTTGATTTTAGGAAGGAGTTTAATATTCATTGCCAGTATATTACCATTTTAGGGATATACTGGCAATGAATAAGCAATATGTTTTTAAGCTATTGTAATTACTACGCAATATTTCTTTATTTTTGACTAAAAAATATAAGAACGATACACTCATTTCTGTTCCTTTCCATTCTTTTGAGCGGGTAGTCTGATTTGATCTTTGTTGTGCCGATCTCTTTTCTTGATGAGTTATGAGATCGGCGCAAGAGAAAACGGTTTTCTTGCCTGGTTTCCTACCTCCTATAAGGCATTAAAAAAAAATGACTGAAAAAGACACAAAATGCAGTGACTGCATGGCGGTTAGTGCATTAACTATCTGTGACTCTGTTCTAACAGGAATCATGCATGGTATGAGCATGGAGATTGTTAGTATTGGGGAAAGAGAAGAGGGTGAATGGCTTCCTTCTTACCCTGATGGGGAAGGAGGTTCGGAACTTGGCACTCTGAATGTCAATTTTGGCATTTTACAAGGTTTAAAAGTGCGGATTGATGATATGAGGGGACACGTCTTTCTTGGTGATGAGTGCCCTTATACCAGAGAAGATATGGTCGAGCTTCTCAAAATAGTTCAAAAAGAAATGCGACGCATTAGTTTTGAAGATGGTAAGAAAGACCTTAGCGGAGATGCGCTCAAGTCTCATATCTCATTTTTGGATCGGGTAATCGAATCATGTGAGGGAAATCAGATTGTGAAATGTAAAAGATGTTCCAATCTCCCAACTCACATGAAATATCATTTGATCAGTACGAATGCCGCGAGTTCCGCGGGTTTGGGTACTGCACAGCCTTTTCTATTTATCTGCCAGATACTAGGCTTCTGCTTCTTGCTATTTATGGCATGGAGCCTGATCAGATATTTCTTCAATGTCTGATTTGCCTTTTTCGATTTGATCTATGATTTATAAGGAGCACAAGAGGTTTTATGGAGTACGACTCTTTTTCTTGCGCTTCTTTCAAATCAGAAAAACCTTATGCTTTGTTTATGAAATGCCTGAAAGATCAGTAAGGATTAGTTTCCCTCAAGATTCAGGCTGTATTTGCTATTTCTGCCACTGCCTTCCAGTTTTAAAACCCCCATCTGCTTAAGTTCCTGCAAGTCTCTTGTGGCTGTTGCTTTTGAGGTTCTGGTAATGGCAATGTATTTTTTAGCACTCATACCTCCCTTAAATCCAGAGAGTCCTTCTTTCAGCATACGGCGTACAACTTTGGTTTGTCGTTCATTAAGCCTGTCTTTAAAACGATCAAACAGTCTTGTTTTTTTCAAGCTGAAGTGGATTTGTTCTTCAGCATGTGACTGCGCTTCAAGACAAATCATTACAAAATATTCAACCCACCTGCTTATTTCATTTGATCGTTGAGCAGTCTTTAGTGCGTTATAGTAAGCGTTTTTATTTGTCTCTATAACTGTTGATAAGCTAAGAAGAACAGGGCTTCCTGTTCCTTGAAGCAAGGCTTTTTCAGATATGAATCTACCTATTCGTCCGTTGCCATCTTCAAAGGGGTGAATACTTTCAAAATATAAATGTGCTATAGCTGATCGAACAGGTGGTTGGTCGATTTCTTTTTTACCTCCCGGTGCGGTATCATTGAACCATGTAATGAAGGCGTCCATTTCTTGTGGTACTTGTCTGGATGGTGGGGCTTCGAAGTGGGTTTTTTCTTTTCCTACAGCACCGGAAATAACTTGCATTGGTTCCTCATGTGTACGCCACGCTCCTTTTTTAATCTTCTGGTTATGCTGCATCAGAGTATTATGCCAGTCTAATAACATCGCTTTACTCAATGGTTCATCGTAGTGGTTGCGAACGGCGATAGTGAGTGCTGCAACTCCCTCAGCTCTCTTGTCCTCTATGTGTTCTTTGGGGATTGCCAATCCCAGGTTATTACGGATAGAGGACATGACATCCTCACGATTTAAATATTCACCTTCAATTTCGGATGTTTTAATAGCCTCGAGAACCATCATCTCAATGACAGTTTCTGTCTGAATATTCTCAGATAAGCCCTCAAGTAAGCCACTTGCACGCCCTGCTCGCTGGGCAAAAGTAAAAAGAGCTTTTTCAGAAGACCCCAATTGAAAGGTAAATTCAGTCCAGTCTGAAAGTTGCCAGTTATATTTCATGAGCCGATTATATCGAACAATCGGCTCAAAAAAAAGCTAAAAATGAGCCGATTATTTGATCTGATCGGCTCAATGCAGTTTATAGGAGAGTTTTCAAGCAGTTACCCGCGCCCGCTCCCATTCACCTGATATATTCTGATATGTCTTCTGAGCCCTGTGCAAAAGCCAGGTTTAATATGTTTAAAGTTAAAATATGCAGAATATCAGCCTCGACACTGAAGCTCTCCGTTTCAGGGAGGGGTGACAAAAATTGTCTTTTCACTTTGGGGTGACGTTTTTTGTTATTTTCGGGCTTGGTTTGATTATGGGGTCGGGTATTTGTTGTCTTGGGATAAGCGACTAAAATTATTGGTTATTTATACTCTTACTCAGTGATTAAAAAAAAATAATTCTCTGGCACCTCTCTTGCATCAAAAAGTACTGAATACGTTTCCGGTTTTTGACGATAACTCTCGGGAGCGTGAAGATTTTCAGAGATCAATATTGACCCCTGAGAATTGACAAAAATCTGATTCGTAACCCTAAAGAATGGAGCATTAAAAAATGAAAAATACTATGAAGAAAGAAAGTGGTTTTACACTTATTGAACTTCTGGTGGTAATTGCAATTATCGGTATTCTTGCTGCAATTGCGATTCCTCAGTTCTCTGAGTACAAGAAAAAAGCTTTCAACGGTAGAGCGCAAACTGACTTGAGAAACGGTATCACTTCAGAAGAAGCTTACTTTGTTGATGAAGAACAATATGCAAGTTGCTCTAATGACTGTGTAGGCGTTCTTCCAGGTTTTGTTCTCAGCCAAGGGGTTCAAATTGACTTTGAAGCGGCAGACAGTGCTGGCACTGCTGACGAGTTCTCAGGCGCTTCTTGTCACGATCAAGGTGACAGAGAATACGCTTGGGCATCAACTGGTGCTGAAGGTAACACCATGACTAACGAGGTTATGGCTGGTGCTTGTGCTCCAACTGCTCCTGGTATTGGCAGCTAATAGTAAGTTAGTAACTTACTACCCAAGGCGGACTTTATAGTCCGCCTTTTTTATTGGCAAAGTCTTAATCCTGCATTATTATCAGCTACGGTGTGCATATAATACAATCCAAGGATGTCCCCTGAAAATGCTCCGAGCTAATGGTTTACAGTCTGATAGTCTTCAGGCAGGCGGTTTGCAGGCAAGTTGCGTGTTTAAGCTGTTACTGTTTTTTCTTGCTATCGCCTTTGTCTATTATTCCAGAAGTCTTCTCTTCACTTCACCATTAAAACAGGAAAATGCATCAGAATATTCTCCTCCGCTCTACCTTCCCAAAATTGAGGCAGTTAAAGCCACTACCCTTGGATATGAACATTTTGTTTCAACCGTACTCTGGTTTAATACCATCCACTATTTCGGCTCTCAGTTTGAGACTAAAAAAGCAATGCCATGGTTCAGTCATATGTGCGATCTGGTCACTGAACTTAACCCTAAAGGGCGTCATGTATTTGAGTTTTGTGGTACTCTGGTTTCATGGATTGCCCGTGAGCCAAATCGCTGTATTGCAATTCTTTCCAAAGGTATTAAGCATGACCCTGACTACTGGAGATATTATTATTTGCGTGGTTTTACTTATTGGTATTTTCTTGAAGATTTAGATACTGCAAGAAAGGACTTTGAGTTTGCTGCGAAACTTCCCGATGCCCCCGTTTTTCTTTCTTCCCTTGCGTCTCGTCTGATCTCTGCCAGTGGTGATGTTGAGAGTGCAATTGCTTTTCTGAAAGCAAGCATAAAATCTACCAGAGACGAAAGAGCAAAGAACGCACTTAAAGAGCGCATACGTCTTGCCTATGTCACAAGGGAGATTGGAGTGCTTGAAGAAATCATTAAAACCTATCATAACGAGCAAGGTCATACACCTGAAAGTTTGGATGATCTTCTTTTGAAAGGGTATGTAAAGTTTTTCCCCCACGATCCGTATGGAGATCCATATCAATATGATGCTAACACAAATGAGGTCTTTTCTTTAAAAGGAAAAAAAGGCTTGCACTTCCCGGGTAAAACAGCAAAAACTGGTATTGCCAAAAAAGAAGCTTGGGTGAGTAATGAATAGCATATTGCAAGTAAAAGATCTTTCAAAATCATTTCGATCACACTGGACTTTTAAAAAGAAAGCAGGGATTGAAGGAATATCGTTCTCAGTAGCAGAAGGGGAGAGTTTTGCACTCCTTGGTGCAAATGGAGCCGGAAAGACAACTACTATAAAGAACATTCTTGGATTTTTGATACCGGATGCGGGAGAAATTCATTTTAAGGGAAGCCCACTTTTTTCACCCGCTCAAAGAACTGAAATAGGATTTTTACCTGAGCAGCCATATTTTTATCAATATTTAACAGTGGAAGAAACGCTTAACTTTTATGCTGCACTGTTTTCCATACGCCCCTCAGAGCGCACAGAAAGAGTCAAATATGTACTGGATCGTTTAGCTCTTTTACATAAAGCAAAAGATAAAGTGAAAAGTCTTTCAAAAGGTCAGCAGCAGCGCGTGGGGCTTGCTCAGGTGCTCCTGAATAATCCGTCACTTTTAATTCTCGATGAACCTTTTTCCGGGCTTGACCCTCTTGCCAGAGTGGAAATAAGAAACCTTTTATTAGACCTTAAGAAACAAGGTACGAGCATGATTATTTCATCTCATATATTATCTGATATTGAGATGCTTTGTGACCGGGCGGTAATATTAAACAAAGGGAGAATCGGGGAAGAAATTAATATCGGGCAGCTTCTTGATTCCGGAGAAGCTGTTTACAAAGTCAGTGTACGAGGGGATCTTGGTTCTGTAAGCAGTGGAGAGAGTTCTGATATGCTGAAAGAAATCTTGTCCCATGTGACGAGTGGTAAGATCGTATCAGGAGTAAGTATATACGAATTTTCAGGATACGAAGAGGCGAGAAGATTGATGAAGTTTTGTTTCGATTATGAGTTTACGGTTCTTGAATTTTCAAGAGCACATCGTACTCTTGAAGATATTTTTATTTCTGCTACCAGTGCTAAAAAATAATGAAAATTACATCTATAGTTATCAATACTTTCAGGGAAGCGGTACGAAGTAAAATTCTTCATTCGGTGCTGTTTTTTGCCGCATTTATAATTGTAGTATCTGCCTTGTTTGGTTCTGTAAGCATTGGTGAACAGTTTCGTGTGGTAAAGAGTTTTGGTTACGCAGTGATCTCTCTCAGTGGTATGATTTGTACCGTCATTGCAGGGGTAGTTCTTTTTCAAAAAGAGATCAGTAATAAGACTATATATAATATATTATCAAAACCGGTTTCCCGGGGAGAGTTTCTCTTAGGTAAGTTGGGAGGGCTCGCACTTACTTCCTGGGTACTTGTAAGTCTTATGATGTGTGCTCTTATGCTTTTTGTTTTTCCCATGGAGGGTGCATTTGACTGGCTTTTTTTTCAGGCTTTATATGTAATGTATCTTGAGATTCTGATTATAGCGTCTTTAACCATCTTTTTCTCATCGGTGGCGGTGACCCCGGTTCTTCCCGGGATATTTACAGTGGCGATGTATATTTCCGGAAAATCTATTCATTACCTTTCATATTTTCTGAAAGAAGAAGAGGTGTCTTCAGTTGTGCTCGTGATGATTAAAGCAATTTCCTGGATACTTCCCGACCTGAGTATGTTAACTCCCTATGATCAACTTTTATATGGAGAGGGGCTCAGTCTTTCAGAAATGACTGCTCTTTTTGTTTATTCGTTCTCCTATGCAGTGGCAGTATTCCTGATAAGCAGCCTGATATTTAAATACCGTGAGATTTAATAATTATCTATTGTGCTTTTTTGAAACCATGACTATTTTGTATAATCTCAATATATAAGAATATTAAGAAATAAATGTACCAAGAGGTAAAGGGCTCTCAGATGGCAAAAAGTAATTCTCCAAAAAAATCAAAATCTTCTGATTCCAAGTCTAATTCAGTATCCAAAGAGATGTTAGTTGAGTACATCAATGATATTGCTGAAAGAACTTTGCAGGAAGATGAGTCCAAGCTTCATTCTGTAATAGCTATTAATCAGATACTTTCAGATAATGATAAACTTTCGATGCTTGATGAGGAAATGAAAGAACAGCTTAGAGATATCTGGTCAAGAATCAAGGGGGCTGGCATTCAGCTGGTTGATCCCCCGGTGTTATTTGGCTTACCTGAAGATTTCTCTTTAGATGATACTAATCCGTAGTTGTTTTATCCCGCTCTACTCCAGATCCCCTTCATCGAAGTGTTTCATAAGTGACTGGGCTACCTGCTTTGCATCAATGTTGTAGTTACCACTTTCAACGGCGTCTTTAATTCTCTGGATTTTTCTTGCTCGTTCAGAGATGATCTCAAGTTTAAGGGTGGTTAAACTCCTTGGTCTTGGAGCAGTTTTTCTTCGATATTCTTTTGTTCCCTTGTTGTCCTCTCCATTTTGACTTTCTTTAAGCATCCTGCCCAGATTTTTTGCTTCCATATTTTCCATCTTCTTTTTACACTTACCTGTTACTACCGTTACTAAAAGCTGCGATTGTACTGTACAAATTTGTACAAACGCTGCTGACAAAATTAGAAACGGCAGAACCGGTGAATAACTTTAGGAATTTTTTTCAAAAAGTGTACTTTTTTGTACAAAAATAAAGTAAGTGATTATAGATGCTTATAAATGTCCCATGGTAAGACATTGATTTCACTTTATTTTTTTGCGTTCAAAAATGTAATGTTGAAGATGGAGTTGTCGTTTATACAGTTATAGACTCGCCTGGTTTGAGGATTCTTGCTTCAATATCCATTCGTTCACATTGTGATTTGAATTCTTCAGGGGTTCCGCTCAGAAGAGGAAATGTCCCCCAATGTATTGGAATTGCTGTTTTTACTCCAAGTGTTCGAGCAGAGCGAGCGGCTTCTTCAGGACCCATAGTGAAACAATCACCAATCGGGAGAAGTGCAATCTCAGGGCTGTATTTTGTTTTAATCAGTTCCATCTCCGTAAAGAAGCAGGTATCACCCGCATGATAGATGCTCTTACCATTTTCAAGCGTAACAATGACTCCGCAGGCTTCCCCGGCGTAATAAGTGTTTCCATCAGGAGCATCAAAGGAGCTTGAGTGAAATGCATGAGTAAGAGTTACTTTTATTTTGGTACCAGGGAGCGTCACACTTCCTCCCTTGTTCATTGGAATCACTTCAATGTCTGAATTGGAAAATTTGTGTATAAGCATTGCAAGCTCATAGGTGGCACATACCTTAGCTTTGTTGACTAGTGCCGTCTCTATTGCATCAGCAGTATGATCGCTGTGCCCATGAGTAAGAACTATAAAATCAACATCCGAAAGAGGGAGGGTGCTGAAGGAGGAGGGGTATGCAGGATTTTGTGAAAGGAAGGGGTCAATAAGGATGTTCTGACCGCTGCCGTTTTCGATTAAAACACAGGAATGTCCAAGAAAGTGTAATTTTGATTCAGTAGCGAATGTGGTGTGTGCCATTTGTATACGTATGCTCCTTCTGTATTTGTAAGTGTACGTAATATTTAATAAATAAACTTACCCCTCGATATGTGATTTTATGATATACTATTTTGTAGTTATATAAATTAATTTTTTTCAAAAAAGATATCAGGGTTATTTGAATGAAATTTCTAAAGGGAACTTTACTTCTGTTACTTGTTCTTGCCTTCTCTCATGTTTCAGCAGCTTCTCAAGAAGAAGAAAAGCTGCGGGAACCATATCCAGGGGAGGAAGTTACAACTCAGGACGGAAAAAAAGTAAGAAGGTGGTCTACAAGAGGACCAGTCGAAGTAGCCCCGGCTCCTCAGCCCTTTGACGACCCGGAGCAGAGAAGAACCCCTCAGGGATTACTGCTTAATGTTGATACTCACCAGATCAGACAACAACAGGGAACACGACCACATCATCATGCGCCCGGGAACCATAAACATCACCCTTCAGATGGTGCAGGCAAGAAATAACTACTTAAATAATGCATCAAATTTGGATTTAATGTCATTCTCAGGTGTGGAAGCTTTATCCGCTCCACCACCGGTCAGATAGAAATAATCACAAAAATTTCCTCTTTCTTTATCAAGAACTCTCTCTGATTGAGGTTCATTACATTCATTATATGCTTTGGTGTTGTAATGTTTGCAATTTCTACAAACTCGAACATCAGTATGACAGTGCTCACACTCCTCAGATCGGGAAATAATACTTCCGACCTTCAGGGAGAGGCTTTTGCCACATTTATAACAAGATGTTGTAGTTTCCATCGAGATACATTAATTTATTCGTATTTACCATTATAAATTAAATTATCACGTGTGTAACCAGAGGTCTTTTGAAAAAACAAGAATTCTTTATTGAAGAACTGCCAAATGGCTTAACCTTATTGGGAGAACCAATTGAAGGAGTAAACTCAGTTGCTTTTTCATGTTTTGTACCACTCGGTGCGGTGCACGATCCAGGGTCAGAGCTTGGAATGGCTAATATCCTGTCTGAGATGCTTCAAAAAGGGTCTGGAGAGTTTACTGCAAAAGAATTTTCAGACGAGTGCGAAAAGATTGGGCTTCAGAAAGGCTATGCAAGTGGAATGGAAGCCAGTAACTTTTCCGGAACCTTACTTTCTGAAAATCTTTCTCAGGGACTTAGGTTGTTTAAAAAAATGCTTCTTGAGCCAAGGTTTCCTGAAGATGAGCTACCTTCAGTCAAAAGTCTGGTTCTGCAGGATCTTGCTGCGATTGAGGATGAGCCCGCAAGTAAGGTTATGGAACTTCTTTCTGCTGAATTTTATCCAGCTCCATTTTCAAGAACTACTCTTGGTACGGCATCGGGTGTGCAGGCAGTGAGTCAGAAAAGCCTTCAGCAACATTATGAGACTTACTTTGGAGCTAAGGGGTCTATCTTGAGTGTCGCTGGAAAGTTTTCCTGGAATGAGTTTAAAAAATTAGCAAGCGAACTTTTTTCAAACTGGGAAGGAGGAGTCCAGCGTTTGACTGTTCCACCGCTTTCCACGGAATCTAAAAGTTCTTTTTTCAAAAAAGAAACTGCGCAACTTCAAATAGCCCTTGCGTATCCAAGTGTTGGAATTGACGACCCTGACTATTATGCTGCACGAGTTGCAGTTAATGTTCTTTCCGGTGGTATGTCCGGACGTCTTTTTATTGAGGTGAGAGAGAAGAGAGGGCTTGTGTATCGGGTGTCTGCAAGTCATAGCGCTGCTCGAAATCGTAGTGCAATTATTGCTTCTGCCGGAACTACCCCTGAAAATGGCGAAGAAACCCTTTTAGTTATGTTAGATCAGCTTAAAAGCATAGAAGATGGAGTTTCTAAAGAGGAACTTGATCGAGCTAAAGTTGATCTTAAGACAAGAGTCATTATGCAAAGTGAATCGAGTAATGCCCGAGCTTCGGCAGTAGCAAGCGACTGGTGGAACCTTGGGAGGATTCGTACACTTCAGGAGATTAAAGAAGGAATCGATGCCATTGATGAAAAAAGATTAGTTGCCTATGCAAAGAAGTATCCGGTAGCACCTGTGACTCTCCAGACTCTTGGGGTAAAAGAGTTATCACTATAAGGTGAATGGTGAATCTGGAATATAATCAGGAAGTTTTTAGAAGGAGTTTTTAGACTATGTCAGTTACCTTTAAACATGCGGTTCTCGATAATGGACTGAATATTGTTGGTGAGTATCGTCCCAGTGCAGTAAGTGTAGCTACCGGTTTTTTTGTTAAAACCGGTGCCCGAGATGAAAGCAGTACTATCGCTGGAGTATCTCACTTCCTGGAACACATGCTTTTTAAAGGGACAGAACACAGATCTGCTCTTGAGCTTACTTATGAAATGGGTGCAATTGGCGCTCAGGCAAATGCCTTTACCTCAGAGGAGAGCACGGTGTATTACATGGCAGTGCTTCCTGAATATTTCTCAAAATCACTGGAACTTCTTAGTGACATGATGAGATCGGTGATTGATCCTGAGGAATTTGCTGTTGAGAAGAAAGTGATACTGGAAGAAATAGCGTTATATCAAGATCGCCCCACCTACATGCTTCTTGAGTCGGCGCTCAGCACTTACTTTAGTCCACACCCTGCTGGTAATTCAGTATTAGGAAGTATAGAGACTATCAGTGATCTTTCAAGGGATCAGATGTATGAATATTTCACTTCCAGATACCAACCATCTAATATGGTTCTTTCGGTAAGTGGTAATTTTGATTTTGATGAATTATGTGACCTGGCATCGAAATACTGTTCTCATTGGAAAGACAGTAAAGTGTTAAGAGATCGTCCTGAGTATAAATCACCAACGACACTACCCGTTACTAAAACCCTGAAAAAAGCAGATATTAATCGAGCGCATGTAATGCTTCTTACTCCCGGACCTGAAGTTGGAAGTAAGTTTCAGTATGATGCAGATGTGCTTACTACGGTGATAGGAGATAGTTCTGGTTCAAAGGCGTTTTGGGCGCTGGTTGATTCTGGCTTGGCTGATAGTGCTTCAATTGAATCTGAACAGATGGATGGGGTAGGGGTGATGTATGGTTATGCCAGTACACTACCATCCAGTTTGGACAGTGTTAAGGAAATTCTTGGTAATGTGATGAAGTCGGCTCAGGATTTCTCAGAAGATGATCTGGAAAGAGCAAAGACCAAGACCGCAACACGTCTTGTGCTCCAGGGAGAAAGCACTATGCGTAGAATGATGTCATGTGGTTTTGACTGGATGTATCAGGGGAGATATGTCCCAATCGAAGAAGAGCTTAAGCGGACAAAGGAAGTAACGAAAGAATCTATCACTCTGATGTTGAAAGAGTTTAATTTATATCCCACACATGAAGTGGTATTACTTCCAGAGTAGATTTTGTACGTAGAATAAAGGAAGGCGATATGGAATTATATGGTATTCATCACCTGACTGCAGTTACCCGTAATACAAAAGCTAATCTTGATTTTTATTCAAAAGTCCTGGGACTCAGGTTGGTAAAAAAGACGGTGAATCAGGATGATGTCTCAGCCTATCATTTATTTTATGCAGACAAAGTGGGTACTCCTGGTACTGATATTACTTTTTTTGATTGGAACGCTGTTCCTGAAAAGCGTGGCACAGACAGTATTGTCCGTACTGGGTACAGGGTGCAAAATCTTAAAGCGTTGGAATACTGGGAAGAACGTTTTTCAGAATTTAATGTTTCTTCTTCAAAGATTTCTGAAAGAGATGGAAGCCAGATTATTGAATACGAAGATCCGGAAGGTCAGCGTTTAATGCTTGTGGTGGATCCGGCAGGACCTAAGGGAGAAGCAAGAGACTTTTCGGATATACCATCTGAGTATCAATTGCAGGGGCTTGGTCCTATTATGATCAGTGTGAGCGATATTGAGGCGACTTCCGAAGTTCTTAAAAAAGTACTTAACTTTAAAGAAAGTAGAACATATCAGATTCAAAGTTCCTTTAATGAAGGTACGGAAGTTCCTGTACGTGTTTTTTTGATGGAAGGTAAAGGTTCTCATGCTGAGCTTCATGTGCTTCATGAACCTGATGCTCCTAAAGCTCGTCTTGGAGCAGGTGGAGTACATCATGTTGCATTCAGGATACCAACATTTGAACAGTATGACGCATGGGCAAAACGCCTGAAGGATCTTCGGATTCCTTCCAGTGGTCCGGTAGATCGTTACTATTTTAAAAGTCTGTATTTTAGAGAGCCGAATGGAATACTTTTTGAACTTGCCACTGATGGACCAGGCTTTGCAAGTGATGAGTCAATTGAGACACTTGGTGAAACACTTGCTCTTCCCCCATTTCTTGAACACAGGAGGGAAGAAATTGAAGCTGGTTTAAAGCCTCTATAAAATGTCAGGGCAGTATTTTCTTCATAAAAAATATGTTTTTGCTGGAGTTTTTAGTGCTATCTTTTCAAGTGTTGCATGGATTTTTGAAGAAGAAGCGGTACGTAGCCTCAGTCCATTAATTGTAAGCAGTTTTGCATCCTTATGTGCTGCGTGTTTGTTACTTCCTTTTGTGTATCATCGTCTTAATCGGGAGCTTTTTTTAAAACTGCTTCGTATAAAAAATACCTTTATTGTAGTTGTACTGGTGCGAAATGTAATTGGTTTTCTGCTGTTTCTAAATGCCTTGTTGTACACCAGTAGCGTAAAAACCATGTTTCTTACCAAGATGGAATCATATCTGCTTTTATTAATTCACTGGCTGGTGTTTAAAGAAAAGGTATCTGGAAAGGAAATATTACTGTTATTGGTTCATATTATGGGAGCGGTGCTGCTTTCAAGTGGGAGTGACTTATCACTTTCGCTTGAGCATTTGGGCGATTTTCTTATTATCCTTGGTCTCCTTGCAAGTGCATCAGTGTATTACCCGGGAAAGAAGATAGCAGAAACTCTTGGTTCCATGGAGTCAAGCATGCTTACAAACCTCTGTTCCGGTTTACTGCTTCTGCCTTTTGCCTTGTATTATGATTTTGGAGTATTGAGTGAAAATGAGTCAGTATATCATGGTTTGTATTATTTATTTCTTACAACCATCCTTTATTATTTCGCCAGTACTGTTTTATGGTTTTACTCACTGAAAGGGGTTGTTCACTGGCTTAATTCTGCCCTTCGCTGTCTGGGTCCAATTTTTGCATTTCCCCTTGCGTACCTGCTCTTTGAAAAAACACTATCAAGCGCCCAAATTCTTGGAGCAACCATAGTGATTCTTACTTCTTTACTTTTGTTGTTGAACTCAAGAAAGCTTAAAAGTTAATATAATAAAAAAAGCAGATTACGTATGAGGTAATCTGCTTTTTGATCAGTGAACCATAATGCTTTGTAGCTCAGCGGGAATTTCAGCTCCATATGTGCGACATATTTTTAAAATAGTAGTCAATGCACTACGGATTGCGCCTTCCATGTATCCCCACATTTCCCATGAATTCCATTCTCCACAAAGGTAGAGATTCTGGGGAAGCATCTCTTCAAGTTCGGGTCTAAAGTCGGTTAGTTCGTATGGAGCAGGGCATCCATATCCACAGCCTGTAAGCTTTCTTCTTCCCCAGTCTTTGAAGTAGAAATTTCCTTTACTGCTCAGTGATAATAACTCTGGATAATATTTCCCGATTTCACCAATGATGAGGCGTGTAGCTTCCTGCTGATTCATTCTCGTCAACCGCTCAGCAGCACTTCCACCACACATAATGGTAATGATTTTATGTGTGTTGTTTTCACCAATACCACTTTCCCAGATTGCTTGAACCAGGGTATCTCTTTCAAGAAATGCGCTTGGCAGGATACCTGTAGAGACTTTTATTTCGCGCGGAACCCGGATAAGAACTTTTATCGAGTCACCCATCTGGGGAATAAGGTCAGAAGGAAGCATCATATCAATCAACTTTCCACTATCCCACAAGCGTGGAGGAACTGTTAGAATTACTACGTCACTGTTTGTTTCGAGTTTTTCATTATTTTCATCTTTCTTTTCAAGAAGGAGAGTAAATTTCTTATCCCGGATTATTTTTTTTACAGCAGACTGATTCATTATCAAACCATACAACTTATTTTCCAGAGCATGTGTCAGTTGAGAAAGTCCACCATCAATTCTGAATTTCTCCAGATTTTCAAAAAAACCATCCTGATGACTTCTTACCAGAATCAGGTATGGAAGTAGTCCAATTTTTCTTGGATTAATTCCATTTTCAAATTCAAAATGAGTCTCAAAGAATTTTTTTACACTTTCCGGGAAAGAATGTTTATCAACTAACTCCCATAAAGTGTCTCTATCAATTCTTTCAAGTTCTTCAGTGAATATTGTAGTGTCCAGTGAAAGTCTACTGGCTTCCATTATTAAAATTTCTCTCAGAGAAATTGAATGGTCATGGAATTCACGACGACAGATTCTTTCATCAGGAAGAATAGGGGTGAATGGTGATAATTCCATTCCTGTAGTCTCAATGAGGGAGAGTCCAAACTTTCGTGTATACCATCTGAAGATACTGTGTGCAGGGCTGATAAATTCAGGACCTGCTTCTGCCCACAAACCTGGTACCAGATCTGTTTTTGTGTGTATTCTTCCTCCATTGCGATGAGTTCTACCTTCAATGATTTGTACATCGAAGCCAAGAGCTTCTGCCTCAAATCCAGCAATTAAGCCAGCCAGACCACCTCCAACAATTGTAACTGTTATGTCAGATGGAGCCCTGTTAAATTTGACTCCAAGACATTTTAAAAACGATAATTCATGATTATCGTGGGGTACTTCTACTCTTTGCCACAGCATAAAACCTCCCAGGAACCTAAGATTAAAAAAACCACTTAAAATATAAATGAATTAGTAGAAAAATCTACAAATGAACTTGATAAATACAGAGAGAGGATCAGTCAAAAAGAAGAAAAGAAAGCACCACCCTCTTATAAATCCCTGATAGTACTAAGTTTTATACCATTTACTGATGTTATTCGATCTTCAGGTACTGGCGTTTTGCCTCGTCTGTTTTTCCCGTAATATGGTCTTTGATCCAGTGGGGATCCCACCATTCTATTGGTGTTACGGGTACATTATTTATTCTGAATTCAAAATGGAGATGATCTCCACCTGCAAGACCTGATGTGCCACTTCTGCCAATTTCCTGTCCTTGTGAAACGTGCTCCCCTGTCGAAACGCTGATTGATGAAAGGTGTCCGTAAAGAGAGGTGAGGTACATTCCGTGATCAATGACAACGGCGTTTCCATAAATTCCCAGTGAATCGGCAAATATTACTTTCCCGCTGTTGGTGGCAACAACGGAGTCTCTAAGAACGGAGGCAAGATCAAGACCATCATGTCGAGACCCGCCCGCCGGTTTTCCATTTACCGTATATGCTCTAAGCTCACCAAAATTTGAAGTGGTTGCCGATGCCATGGGTTTTATGAATTGATCTGAAGGCAAGGGGTTATTAGATAAGGGTAAACGTGAGAGTTTATCCTGAAGTGCTGCACGATAATTTTCGTTCACGGTTCTAAAAAGAGTGATCGGGTCTTCAGAATCAATATTTATTCTCTCTTCTGCCGAAAGTTCTGATAGATACTCATCAAATAATGGCTTTACTTTTTCCTGCACAAATCCTTCACTTACATTAGGGGCAGTGTTTCTTAAGCGATATGGTTTTACTCTGAATGAGAGTGGAATTGCAGTAAGGTTTCCGGCTTCATCTCTGGCATATGCTTTTGGTTGGGGATTGTCGATTTCCAGTGGTAGTGCAAAAAGGCTTGCATAGATATTGGAACCTGTAAATTCTGTGTCAAGGGATTCTGCAGGAATGGCTTTGAATGTGTAAGAGTCGATCATAACCCCAACTTCTTTAAGAGTGGTATCACTGGCTTCCAGGAGGACAAATTCCGCTCCTCCCTGCACCGCAAGGTGCTGCCTTGATACAACAGAAAGTTTTGGTGATTTGAAATCAAGCACTACATTAAATTCTTGTATCAGCTCATTACCCCATATGCTGGCGTCTTTTATGTGAAGCGCTAATTTTGCGTTTCCTTCTTTGAAAGTGGTATGGATATCCTGAGTTTTCGGTTCAGATATGTGTGTAAGAACAGGGTCTGCATATAATATTTTTTCCAGTGAGGAGGTGATTTCACCTTGTGTCAGATAAAGAGAAAATTCCCTGATACCGCTTTTATTGTCATGCGCTTCAATGCGAATTCCTTCTACATTCTTTCCTATTATTTGAGGGATGGTGGTTGTGGTAGTCCAGGGAGCAGTCTTCTCAATTGTGTTAAGTTTATCTGTGTAGCGCCAGAGATATGCAATAGATAGAGTTATGCCAAGTAGCAAGATCAGTTTCAGTAATTTCATTTGTGAGACCTAAAGAGTTATTTACTATGCCGTATCTGTTTTAACAGCGAAGTAACAATATAATCAAGCTCTTTTACTTTCATAATTCTGCAAAGTAATAAGTATGAAATAATATAGCCCAAGAGTGGAAGAATCTGAAGGAATCTGCCTTTATCACTAAGAAACTCCTGCAGGAGAAATCCTGGAAGTATGGAGAGAAGAGATGCCAGTAAAGGAGGATAGAGTGTGTTTTTTGCACCATAGAGTAAGATCGAGAGACTGTTTCTTGAATTCAAAATATGATGCAGGAAATATAGCTCCACCCATGCTCCAATGGCAGAGCCTATACCAAGACCCAGAACATGAAACTCCATTGGGAGTGAAGTTTTTGGCATGATGAAAAGAGAAATACAGGCTCCGAGTATGGAACCAAAGAGAAGTCTGTAAATAGATATTTTGCTAACGATAGTATGGAATGATAAGGCGTACAGTCCCGAAGAAATGAGTCTGGAGAGAGTAGAGGGAAGGAGCCCAAGTGCGAGCACTCCCAGCATGTATGACACCAGCGCTGCGCTCTTCTGGTCAAACTGTCCTGATCTGAAAATAAATGTAATGATTGACTCGCCGCAAAAGATAAACATCATTATGCATGGGAGTATGAAAAAAAGTAATCTTCCTTTTGCTTCCTGAAGTCGATCAATAAATTTATTCCTGGTGTCGGGCTCATACATCAAATCTTTATCTTTTGAAAGATCTGGAAGCTCTGCCGCTGAAACTGCCATACCAAATATGCTCACAGGCAGTAAAAAAATAGACTGTGCGTACATGAGTATTGATAAAGATCCGGAAGAAAGCAGACTCGCTATGATGGTATCTATATATGCGCTGATCTGAATAACTCCTCTTCCAAGTGAGACAGGTAAGAAGCCTTTAAGCACCGTTTTTGTATGAGTGCTGAGTGATAAAATACCTGTATGTGCTTTCCCTTTAATATATGAAAAGGTTTTTGGAACTTGTACTAATAGCTGAAGAAGGCTTCCAAGAAGTACAAAATAGCTTATGTGAAGGACGGTATCCCCCATGGAATATGAACTTGTAAAAGGGAGCATAAGGAGCAGAAGTCCTGTGATAATACTTGCATTCCAGAGCAGGGGAGCAGAGTATGAAAGTGCAAAATGTTTATGGCTGTTAAGAATCCCAAGACACCATGCTGAGAGCATCAGTATTGCAGTGGCTGGAAAGAGTATCTCAAGTAGTTTTGATGTAAGGAGCCTCGTTTCACTTGTAAATCCAGGAGCAAAGACCCCGACCAACTCTTCACTGAAAATAATTCCCAAGGTTGCAAGAAAAGTACCCGTGATAAGAAGTAATATCCCAGTTTCCTTTGCAAGAAGTGTAGCAGCTTCATTTGCATTATTTTTTCTTAAGCGGACATATTCAGGAATGAAAGAAGCTGATAGAACTCCCTCACCAAAAAGGTTTTGGAGGAGATTGGGGATTCTAAGTGCAGCTTTAAAAGCATCAGAATAAATACTGGTTCCTAAAAAATGTGCGAGGAGTATCTCTCGTAAAAGCCCCGAAAGACGACTTAATAAAATACAGACACTGACAATATATGAGTTTCTTCTTGAAGAAGTATCCTGCGTATGAGTATTTCCTTTCTCAAGCATGTTTTTTATAGAGGAAGTTCCCACCCTTGTGTTTTGCAGAGTTCTTTCAGAGTGTCGTTAAATACTTTCATAGTGGCGATAAAAGGCTCTGCTGTTGACAAATCCGCACCTGCTTCCTGGAGTAGTTCCAGAGAGTATTTACTGCCCCCGGAAGAAAGGAAATGTAAATAGCGATCTCTTGCAGCTTTGTCTCCACTATATATGTTTTCTGCTAATGAAATTGCGGCAGAAATACCCGTAGCATATTTAAAAACATAGAAAGAAGAATAAAAATGAGGTATTCTGAGACACTCCAGATCATCAAGTGTCCCAAGGGTCACACTGTCGCCAAAATATTTACTTAAAAGCGAGCGATATATGCTCCTGAAAGAGTCAATGGTGAGTGGTTCGTTTTTATCTGATGCTGAGTGAGTCAGGTCTTCAAATTCAGCAAACATAGTTTGTCTGAAAAATGTTCCTTTTATAGCATCAAGCTGGTAATTAAGAAGGTATGCACAGAAATCTGAATCCTCACTTTTATTTTTTAATAAGTATTTAGTAAGGAGTAGTTCGTTTAAAGTACTTGCAACTTCAGCAACAAAAATTGTGTATGAATGAGTGGGGTAGTCTTGCGATTTATTTGCTAAAAATGAATGCATGGAGTGTCCAGCTTCATGTGCAAGAGTGTAAAGACTTTCAATGGAGTCTTCCTTATAGTTCATAAGTATATAAGGAGGACTGGTATATGTCCCGGATGAATACGCTCCGCTTCTTTTCCCCTTGTTTTCAAAGCGGTCTACCCATTTGTCACTGGAAAGCCCCTTTTTTAATATTTCGGTATACTCTTCACCAAGAGGAGAAAGTGCCTGGGTAAGAAGCTCTACGGCATGGTCATATGGATAGCCTTTTGGTGGATTGGAAATAAGCGGTACATACGTGTCATAAATATATTGAGTATCATACTCAAAGACATTCTTTCTAAGTTTATAATATGTATGTAAAGAATCTTTTAAGCCACTCGTAGTTTCACGAACCAGGGTGTCGTACACAGTTTCAGGGATATTATCCCCAAATAACCCAAGCGCTTTACTTGATCGGTATCCTCTGGCACGTGCGATAAATGTGTCTTTTTTTAGATTCGATTGCAAGATCGCAGCAAGAGACAATTTATGAGCATCATAGGTTTTGTAGTATTTGGTGAATGCATCAGAGCGCACCTCACGAGACGGATTAAGCAGGAAACTGATATAGGAAGAGTGACTCAGAGGTCTTGGAGTTCCATCTACTATTACGTCTTCAAAAGTAAGATCACCATCGGTTAATTGTCTAAAAATCTTACCGCTTGATGAAAGTACTTCTCCGGAAAGCGAAAGCAGTTCTTCCTCACTTTCTTTTTTCGTATGAGCTCTTCTTCTTTCAAGCTCTCCCAGAAACATCTGATATTTTTTGAATTGAGGATTTTTTATAATTTTTTCAAGGAACTCTGGTGCCTGAGCCATTAGTTCAGGGGCTATAAAGCTTGCCTGGGTGCTGTATGAAACCCATAAAGACTGTGCCTCCTGTAGCTTGGCATTTGCTTTACTATTAGTAACGTCCTGGTCGTTAAGAAGATGAGCATAGGTGTAGATGTTTTCCAATCTTTGAAGTACTGAAAAATGAAAATCCAGCACTTCTTTCAGGATTTCGGCACTGCTACCCAGTCTTCCTTTCCAGCTTGAGATAGTGCCCATGCTTTCTTCTGTTTCTTTCTTTTCATTTTCCCAGGCAGCAGTGTCCCGGAATAGAGGTTTTAAATCCCAGGAGTCTGATTCTTGTACGTTATCTCTTGTCGGTATTTCTTTCATTTTTTGTTCCACTATTTTTTATTCCACTCCGGGTCTCCCGGGATTTGAAAGAGTTTTTCAGTTGCTTTATCTACAATCTCTAGTTCTGTTGTTTCTGACAGGGCATCAAGTACTTTTTTTATTCTCTGAGTACTCTCATGGATAAGATGCAGTGCCCTGGAATTGTCTTCTGAGAGAGTACTATCTGAGCGCAGTACGTACATGGCTCCAAATACGGCTCCTAGGGGGTTATTGATTTCATGCCGAAGAGTTCTTAAGAGTGTCTTTACTGATTCAAGTATCTCGGCAGATCGAGCAGTTTCCCGCATTTTCTTTTCAACCTGAGAGCGTTCAATTAATGATTCAGTCAGTGGTAAAAAAAAAGGTTCAGAAACATTTTTCTTGGAAAGAAAAAATCGTGCACCTTTGACCAGTGTAGTTGCCGGGATTTCGGGAGCTTCATCCGAGCTCATGGATAGAACTGGAGTAGTGCTGGTAGCTTCTTCAGAAAGAAAATCCGAACCAGTACCATCCGGGAGGTGTTGATCAAGAATTATCAGATCAAATGTTTTTTCATTTAATATTTCAGTTAATATTTTTCGGGCAGAGTCGAGCGTTCCGGCTTCCTGAATGGAGCAGTTTTTATATCTGCTCTTTAATCTCATTGATAATATTTTTCTGAAATTCTTATCATCATCAATAATTAAAATTTTTAGATGTGAATCTGTCATTAACTTAGTCTGAGAAAATTACCGTAAGAAATTTAATTCATCGAGGAGTAAGCCAAGGGGTTGATTACCTCGTATCATTGTCCCCGAATATAATCTGTTACTTATCCTTTTTGCAATTATAATACTGGGAGTACCTTTTATTCCAAGGGATTTTCCATGCTCTTTATCCAGCTCAATTTCACGTTGGTATTTCCCTGAATTGATACAGTTTGTGAAGGTGCTTTTTTCTATCTCGGGGATAGTATCTGTAATACCAAAAATATCCTGATCAGACTTGATAGTGCTGGATAACATCTGTGTAAGATATTCCCAGTATTTACCTTTTTCGCCAGCGCAGTGTGCAGCCATTGCCAGAGTTTTACTGAATGATGATGCAGAAAGAGGAAAGTCTCGTATTCTGATTTGAATATTGTCAGAGGTGCTAAAGTGTTTTCTTAACTCAGGAAGGGTATTTAATAGGAAATCCCTACAGCTTTTACAGCGTAAGTCAGTATAGATGATCATTATGGTAGAGGTGTCATTTGTACCAAAATACGGGTCATCAAAGTACCCGTCATCAAGTTCAAATGTGATATTTCTTTTTATAACTGGCGAGGTATTTTTTGTATGATTACTACCTTGTTTTTCAATCTCGGAAAGTCTTCTTTCGAGAAACGATGTTTGTCGTTCCAGTTGGGAAATACGTTTTTCCATGTATTCATGGTTACTTGATTCTACACTGGTATCGCAAGCAGTGAGGCTCCAGATTAACAGGGATATAAAGATGGACGGAAGTATTTTCATTTAATCAAATATTCTTTTACAGAATAGAAGTATCACTTAAAAAGGTACCTGTGAAGGTGTTTAGATTGAGCTATGCTCACTACATCTATTTTCTGTATTTGTTGAGAACCTAGAGCAAGAAGTGCCCCCTGCAGTGAAGCTCCTGTTGTGATTACATCATCCAGGAGTAATATTCTTGAAATTTCTGAGCGTTTATCTGTCTTTAATTGAGTTTTAAAGTGAGGTATTTCCTGAGTCTCTTTTTTTCCTTTGGGTAGCAGAGACCTTGGGGTTCCCGTATTTTTTATAGTTTCGAGTCGAATTTCGAGTAGTGGTATATTAAGTATCTTTGAGAGCTTTCTTGCTATAAAATGGGTGCTGTAAAATCCTCGCTTAACAATATTTCCTTTGTATGAAGGGATATAACATATTGTGTCCCAACCAAGTTGAGCTCCGGATAGTTCTTTTGCGTAATATGCCGAACCTGGAAGAAATAAAGCGGGAAGAGCAGTTATGAGCATAAGACTTATTAAATTCGCTATTTCAGTTTTTTGTTGATATTTCATGTTATGGATGAGAGATCGAGCTGCTTCCTGATAATAAAATATAGATCGTATTCTCAGATTTTTATATGCCCTGTTTTCCTGACACAGAAGGCATAAAGGCGTATCTCTTGTAGTCTTGCAAAACCTTCCACAGCAAGCACAATGAGGCTCTATCTCGTACAAAATTCTGTTTACCAATAGTTCTTTTAAACACCTTTTACATAAAAGTTTTTGAGTGAGGTGTCTTAGTATTTGGGTGTTTTTTGGGGGGAGTCCGTTTGGTTTTACAGGTTCCGGATTTAATTGCGTGAGTGCTTTCTGACAAATGGTGCATGCAGGTGGAAACAACAGGTCAAAAGCAGGAGCCAATAAGGGATGTTGCGAGCGTAAAAGGGAAAGGGACATATGTTTTTGATAATAAATTGGTTTATCTCAATTGTTATCGCTTTATTTGTATTCTTTTCTCATTTTTAATTGAATTTTAGGGTAAATTGACACTACTGTGTGGAAAGAAAAAGGAGCATGCCTCGGGTGGCGTTTTTCCTTGCATCGGACGTTCGCCGCTGTCGGCGAAAAAAGCCTCCCCCAAGCTTCCCGATTATTCTTCCGTTTTTTTGTGGGTGTTTTCTTGCGCCTATAGAGTATCAGGCTTTCTAAGCGGTTGTTTATATTAAGTGTTCACTGAATCTAAGCAGAAATAATCAAAGATGTGCCAGTCATTTCAGAGGGTATGGGGAGTTCAAGTAAATTAAGGATACTCGGTGCAATATCTGCAAGGGAGCCACCCTGGCGTAAGTGGATGGGGTTGGTGCTTTTGTAGTTGAAGATGATAAAGGGTACCGGATGGATAGTGTGGTAGGTGTGTGGTTCGCCGGTTTTGTAATCTACCATTTGGTCGGCATTGCCATGGTCTGCGGTAATAACTGCGACTCCTCCGTGTTCCCTGATAACTTTGAGTAGTATGCCAAGACACGAATCAACTGTCTCTACCGCTTTTAGCGCAGCACTGAAATCTCCGGTATGACCGACCATGTCACAGTTTGCGAAATTAAGAATGATTACATCAATCCCTCCCTGCTCTATGCGAGAGCGGAGCTTTTCAGTGATCTCAATCGCACTCATTTCAGGTTTGAGATCATATGTTTTTACATCTCTTGGTGAGGGGACAAGTATTCTTTCCTCGTTTTGAAAATTGACTTCACTACCGCCATTAAAGAAATAAGTTACATGAGGATATTTTTCAGTCTCAGCGATTCTTAGTTGAGAGTAGCCGTTAAGAGATACTACTTCGCCAAGAGAGTTTTTCATCTCTTGCGGGGGAAAGAGGATTTCAGAGGGATATTTTTCATCATATTCGGTTAAAGTAATCAGTCTGGAGAGTTCAGGATGTTTTCTTCTCTTAAAGTGAGACCATTCTCTGGAGAAAAAAGCAGAGACGATTTGCCTCATTCTGTCAGCTCTGAAATTGTAAAAGATGATGGCATCATTGTCTCTGATAGTGGTTTCTGTAGAGTCTGCCCCTTCAATGTCTCTCTGTTCTATTACATATGCGTCAACAAACTCATCGTATATGTCATTCTGGTATGAGAGTTCCAGCGCTTTCTCTACTGATGGTACCTTTGTTCCCACGCCTTCTGTAAATAGTCGATATGCCTTTTCGGTTCTTTCCCAGCGAGTGTCCCGATCCATTGCGTAATAGCGACCAATGATACTTGCTATTTGTATCCTGCAATCAGGAAATTTTTCCTTGATCCCGGAGAGTTCTTTTTCAAGTATAGCCAGTTCATGTATGGCATCTTTTTGAGGTCTGTCCCTTCCATCCGAAATAAGATGCAGTGCGACTGAAGGTGCTCCAAGTGTGGCGGCACAGCGCACCATGGAGACAAGATGCCCAAGTTCACTATGAACCCCACCGGTGCTGCTTAGACCAATAAAATGTAGAGTAGTCTGCTTCTCTTTTAATTCTTTAATGGTGTCTGCAAAAAGTGGTATGAAGTTAAATAGATCATTGTGAGCGGTTCTATTTATTCTACTAAGGTCTTGTTCTATTACTCGTCCCAAGCCAATGGTTAAATGACCCACTTCGGAATTACCCATTTGCCCTTCAGGTAAACCAACGCGGCTTCCAAAGCTGGAGAGGGTAGTATGTGGACAGCTTTCAAACAGGCTATCAAGAACGGGTGTACGTGCAGCAGTAACTGCATTGTGATTTGAATCAGGATTAAGAGCGACTCCATCCAGAATGGCAAGGAGCAGGGGAGTGTTTTTTTTATTCATTGAGATTGGGATGAATAATTGATCTTGCAAGGGTCGGAAGACCTGCCTGCTCTGTTTCCTTGATGATTATCTTTTCAAGTGAGAGGTTAGTCTTGGTTCGCCCTGGAGTTTTTGAATCCAGCTTTGCCTGTAGTGCCAGGAGAAATGAAGCTTTATCCGGGTCTTTACTGAATTGGGTTTCAAGCTCCTTGATTTCCTGTTTTGCTTCATCGGTGTGTTCCAGGTGCAGGAGCGTTTGTGCAAGTAAGGTTTGTGCCGCAATTGAAAGCTCTTTAGAGGCACTTTCAATTGACTCTCGCAAAGTGCTGAGTGCCATGGAAGGATTGTCAGTTGAAAGCCAGAATTGTACCAGCATTTGAAGTGCTTCAATTGAGTGGTACTTACTGAGAGTTTTCTTTAATGATTTAATAGCCTGCTCACTTTCTTTCTTTTCAAATAACAGTTCAGCGTATTTTAATTGTGCAGGGGTGTGGTCCTTGTGGTTCTTCATGATTTTTTGAAGTTCTGCTTCGTATGCTTCAATATTCTCACTCTTCAGTTTTGATATTTCCTCAAGTGATATCATTGCCATTAACTGTGATATGCGCTCCTGTTCTGCATAAGGAGAAACACGCATCAGTTCTTCAGTAAGAAACCTTGCATCTCCAAGCTTTCCAAGGTCTTTACTCAGTGAGACAGCTTTTTCAAGGAGATATATGTTTTTTGGATGCTCTCGAAGTGCCAGGAGGATACTGTCGTGAGCAGCGGTTTTATTTCCTGCGGCAACTTGTGCTTCTGCAATGGCAATCAAAAGTGCAGGTGATTTTCTTTCAGTGGCACGGGTTTCCTCGAGCACTCTAAGGGCTTCTTCTGAATTATTTTGTAGTAACCAGGTTTTTGCGAGTGCAAGACGAGACATAATGTCATGGGGGTCTTTCAGGAGAACTCTTTGTAACATTGATCTTGCAGCTTCAGCATCTTTTAAAGAGATCAGGTCGTGTGCCTTTTTCAAGTCTTCATAGTGAGAGTCTTTTAATTTCATTTGACGGGCAAGTTTCCACTGCTCAAGTTTGAACTTGAGACCGAAGAAGACCGCAAAGAGGGTCACAAAAATTACCCCAAAAAAGAAACTGAGAATAAGAGTCAGTGCAAGGGGCAGGGTATAAGTACTTTCAGAGCCAAAACGAATAGAAACTTCGTGAGGATTATAATAAAAAAAGTATGAAACTATACTTACAAAAATGATGACGGTAACTAGAGCAGATATTTTTTTATACATCTTACACAGCTTTATTTAAGTGGTTAATAAGGTGTCTAGATAGGTAAACACATATCACAAAAAAAGAGACTCTATAAACGCTAATTAAAAACTAATTAAAAAATAGTGTGCGATTTTGAAAACTGTAGAGGGAAAATGTTTATTTATAAAACCTCTCAATTTCATCGGAAAACCTTTTTTCCACTTCTTTTCTCCTTACCTTCATAGATGGAGTGAGAAGACTGTTTTCGACACTGAACTCTTCCTCAGGAACATGGATTTTCTTGATGCTTTCATAAGAAGCAAGGGTGGCATTTACAGAGTCAATATGCTCCCAGAGGTAGCGCATAATTACAGTGCATTCATTTGGTTTGGTAATTTCTATTTTTTCTCCCCTGTCTGATGCAAGATTCATAACAGCTTCTTTATTGATAGTGATAATTGCAGAACAATATTTTCTTCCATCTCCTATGACTACTGCCTGTGAAATGAGGGGAGAATCCATCAGCTTTTCTTCAATAGGAAGAGGAGGGACATTTTTTCCACCAGATGTGACAATGATTTCTTTTTTTCTACCAGTAATATAGAGAAAGCCTTCATCGTCAATATGTCCGAGGTCTCCTGTAAGGAACCAGCCATCTTCTGTCCAGGATTCTTTATTTGCACGAGGTCTGTTGAGATACCCTGGTGAAACATTTGCTCCCCTGTACGAAACTTCTCCATCAGGAAGTATTTTAACTTCAATATCCGAAGAGAGTACTCTTCCAACGGAACCAATTTTTTGAGCGCCAGGTTTACATGCATTTGTGGCTACGACCGTTTCTGTCAGACCGTATCCTTCATAAATCGGGAAACCAAGAGCATCAAAAAATTCGTGTACTGAAACGCTTAATTTAGCTCCTCCACTTACACAGTATTTAAATTTTGACCCGAAAAGCTTCTTTCTTATAACTTTCCTCATCGGGGCGAGTAGACAAAATAGCAGGGAGTCTAGCAGGGATCTGGAGTCGGAAGCATGTCTTGCAGCATTGTTAAATGTGGTTCTAAGTAGAAAACCACTGAGACCTTTTTTCTGGCTCTGTAATTGCAGTTGATCTTTTATTTTTTCAAGAAATCTTGGAACGATTGGAAAAATATCAGAGTTGGATTCTGCCATATCTCTTAGAATAATCGAAGGGTTCAGTTTTGATGTTTTCTTGTCCGCAACTTCAGGAAAACTTACTGAGAGGTCAGTGAGCGCTCCGAGATACCCCATTAATCTTGCAAACGAATGGGCGAGGGGTAAAAACAGGAAGATAGTGGCTTGGGGTATCATTAAACCTGAATCAAGTACTTGCCTGACGTTGGATAAATGATTGCCGTGTGTTTGCATCACTCCTTTTGGAGCACCAGTAGTGCCTGAAGTATAGACAAGAGAGGCAAGATCATCTCTCTTGATAGAGGCTTCGGGGCAAAATGAAAGGACTGAGTCAGAAGATTCTTCTGAAAATATATCATTGATATTTTTCATTACAAGTGAAGAGGTTTCGCATGGTTCGAAAGTTATGACTGAATGAATTTCTACCGGAACACTTCTTTCGTCATGCAACTCTGTTTTTGGCATTTCCCAGGTGCCCTTTGATATTTCTTCAAGCTTATTGATCTGTTCCTGGTTTTCTGCAAAAACTACTTTTGCTCCAGAGTCATGGAGTATAAATGCCATCTCCTTTGGCAGTAGTGATTGATAAATGGAAACGGATATGCCCCCCACAGATAAAATAGCAAGGTCTGCGATAAGCCATTCGATTCTCGAGTTTGAGATGATTCCTACTTTTGAGCCTTTTTCAACTCCAAGGTCTTTCAGATAGAGTGCTGCCCCTGCAACTTTTTTGGAGATTTCTGAAGTGGTAATTTCTTTCCAGAAGTAGACCTCTTCAGAATCTGAGTTTCCAGAGCTGGAAGCATCACTGGAAGGGTCACTGGAGAGTGGAGTTCTGATTTTGGCAAATACGGAGTCAGGTTGCTCTCTGGAAATCCGAAAGAATTCCTCTGCTATCGAGTTTGTGGCATCCAGAATTTTTCTCTTATCTTCTTTCATGAGAGACCTAAAACATATATTTTTTATGATAATAATTTTCTATTTTCAAATACTTTCCTTGCCCGACTTACAAAACGGGTCTAGAATACTCAGAAAATAATTCAGTATAGATATAACAGATATAATTTATGTTTGATACTTATTTTCCCCTTCTTGTTTTGATGATTCTGGTTGCAGGATTTCTTGTTACTGTTCTTGGGCTTTCGGCTTTGCTTGGACCTCAGAGAAAGTCCGAAGTTAAAGACGATCCTTTCGAGTGCGGTACTGTAGCTACTGGTGATGTGAGTGGGAGGCATTCTGTAAAGTTCTACCTCATTGCTATGACTTTTATTGTATTCGACGTTGAGGTTGTTTTTCTCTACCCTTGGGCAGTGAGCTTAAAAGAAATGGGCTCTTACGGTTTCTACGCCGTACTTCCTTTTATGTTCATCCTCGTTCTTGGGCTCGCCTATGAATGGAAAAAAGGTGTGTTGGACGTTTAGGAAGCTCTGCTGTTAACTTTTACCACTCACTTTCTTTAGTTCAATACTTCTTTTGAACAGGTCAAAAAGTATTTTCAGTTCTTCAGAAAAGGTTTCTTTTTCTTTCTCGAGTTCTTCTGCAAGCATTGAGGCTCGTGCCTGGTCCATTAAGCCTGAGTAACAGGCAAGTAAACCAAAGCGTGCCTGTTGTGAATATACACTGTCCTGAGAGGCAATCCGATAGTGATTAGCTGCGAGTGAATAATTGCCACGCTCAAGATGAATTGCAGCAATCAGTAATCGTGCCAGAGAGTCAGTTTCTGAAATGGAAAGTAACCCCAGACATATTTTTTCAGCTTTTGAATCAAAGCCACTTGAGAAATACATTCGTGCGAGGCTGTAAAGCCCTGAAAGGTTTTTGGGGGAGTATAGTATTTCTTTTAGTTCGTTCATAAATACTTGAATATATTGTTCTACTCCTTCAGTCCTACCCAGTCACATACAAGGAGTAACATTTCACGCTCTGTTACAAGGAGTCGCTTGCGTTTCTCATCTTGCATATTATCTGAAATAATTTCAGTATCAATCTGTGAAATACGCTCTTTGGCGTGGGTAATGAAGCCTCCTAAATCCTTAAAATTACCTTCATTTGGCACAAGTGCCATTAGCGGGTTGAACTTGAATTCTTTTGATACATTATTCATGTTCGTATTGTAGCCTGCAAAAACAACTCGTGTCTATAATAAATCAATCAGGAGTCTCTCATTTCTTCAAGTAATTCGACTCTACTCATCTTGTGCTCTTCAAGAAATCTTACTCGTTTATATATAAAAGCCAGCACTGCGAGAAATACCAGGAAGAGGCTTAGCCCATAGAGAAAGAACTCAAAGGAAAGAACTCTTAGTATGTAAAAGAAGTAGATTGAAGCAGGTTGAGGTTCAAGCTTCAAAAAGGTATTAAAAAACTGATGTAGAAAAAGTGCAGTTATGATTCCAAGTATAGAAGCGAGGAGCATGGTAATAAAAGTGGCTTGAAACTGTTTGTTTAGGGTAAGCCTTTTTTGTTGTACTTTGATTCCACTTTTGTATTTTCTATAGGGGAGAATCAGGAAATTTGTTTGGATAAAACCAAGAAGTAAAACAAGGGAAAACCCAAGGATGCACCCGGATAGCATATAAAATACCAGAGAGTTAAATACATCAATATCCGGTGACATCTCCGGGAAAGTGTAAGATTGATTCAAGAAAAAATTTCCCGGAAGCTGTACAAACAGCAGTCCGCTGATAGCAAATAAGCACGCAAGAAATAGTGTTCGAACACTAATGGTTGAGTAGGGGACTATGCCTTTACTTCTAAGCTCTTTTCGTTTGGTTTCAGTGAGTGGATATTGTTTATCGTGGGACATTTTTTTGCCTAGCTTTTGGTAACTCCATTTATTGCCTGTACCAGTACTGGAAGAGAATAATAAAAGGCGGATAATAAAACTATGGAATGAAGGATGGAAAAAAGTGGAGTAAAGCGTTTACCCGAAGGTAATGCAGAAAGAATGAATATGAATATACTGATGACAATACCCGATAAAACCGCAGGAAGTATTAAAAGGAGAAAACCCAGAGAAATTGTTAGTACTTGCTGGGGAATGGCACTGCGCTCAAACAGACGATATGAAAACACATAATCCCACAAGTATTTTGAATCAAGGAAGCTAAGAAATATAAAAGCTTGAATGATTATAAGAAGAGTTTTTGGAAATGAGGTATGAAACACTCCTATTATGCGCTCATTGGAAGAAAGAGGTTCAGAAATGAGTCTTGCTATCCAGAGCGAAGACAGACGCACTAGTATGCTTATAATTATAAAAGAGGCTCCTATATAAAGGACACTGTGGTACTGTTTTTCTAAAGGTAAATGTCCTCCATAAAAGGTCATAAGTAGTAGTGCGGTAAGAAAGCTCAGTGGAGCGATAAACAGGCTTATTTTCTGGACAGGGAATACGCAGATGCTAAGGAGTAAAAGTAAGAGCAGTGAAGTGATCTCAGGAAGGTTCATAGAGCTATAATCACTGGTAGGTACCTTGTTCACCCCATATAACAAGGGCAAACTCCTGAAAGCTTGAAAGTACAAAAGGGGCTACAAGATATATTCCAAGAAGAAAACCAGCGAGTCGTCCAAAAAAAGAAAGTGCAGGGTCTTCAATTTGAGTGATTACTGAAATAGCTCCGGAAACTATGGCACCAATAAGTAAACCTATGCCAAGGGCTCCGGTAAGAATCGCAATGAGGTTAAAGGCATTCCAGAAAAAATAAAACTCTTCCATGAACTACCCCCCTGTGCTGCCTTTGATGAGATTTTCAACAACAAGAGACCAGCCATTAAGCGCAGTAAAAGCAAGGATCTTAAGTGGAAACGAAAGTGCAGACGCACTTAGAGCAGTAATACTGAGCGCAGTAAAGATATATCCCACCACCAGATCTATCACCAGAAAAGGAAGCAGAATCTTGATACCAATGGAGAAGGCTTTTTTGATCTCAGAAACCACAAAAGCGGGGGCAAGGATATGCCACTGGCTAACATCGGTAACGTCTTCTTCTGAGATACTTTCAGATTTTCCGTCTCCAAGTTTTTTGGCAAGAGAAGCGAATTTTTCTTTTTCCTCAGATGAAACTTCTTTAGCTACATACTCCTTCCAGTTTTTTGCAACATGATCCAGGCAGGCTTCAGTATTTTTTTTGCACTCAGTTGGTGCGGTGCTAAAGGTTTTTTCAAAAGTGGGGTACATGATGAAGTATGCAATAACCAGGGAGATGCCAGCAGTAAGAAAAGTTCCCCCGAAAGAATCCATCCCAAGTCCGACCCGAAGAAACCCAAACACCAGAGATACTTTCAGGAATGCACTGAAAAGAAGCATAAGAAGTACTGCGATAAACGCAATTGGAAACGGAGCTTCGAGAATATGCAGAAATTGAGAAAATGAGTCCACTACTATACCTCACGTAATAAATAGAAGGTGTCCAGTGACGAATTTAATCAGAAATGTATGAGTTGGTCTATAGTATTTTTATTAGAGTTGCTGAGATATTCGGGCTAGCCTTCCAGTTCACTGATAATTTTCCCAATTTGCTCGATCTTGCCCTTGATTATTTCAAGCTGCTGTCTGGTCTCATTTTTAACTTCTTCAGGTGCTTTATTCATGAAATTCGGGTTTTCAAGTCTTGCACTTATTGTGCTTGCTTCCTTATTAAGCTTTTCAATCTGTTTTTTATTGCGTGTGACTTCCGCCTTTATGTCTATAGATGATGAAAGATCAATGTACAGTTCAAGGTCAGTCATAATAGCAGAAATATGACCCTCGGGTTTTTTGTTTGTAACTTCAAAAGAAGTAAGAGAAGCAGCGTTTTTTATGAGAGTAGCATTCTCATTTACCAGAGTATGCATTTTATCAGAACCACTCTTCCACGCTACCGGCACTGGCTTATGTGCTGAAAGACCCAGTTCAGAGCGTACATTTCTAAGCTTCTTTACGATCTCTTGTATCATCTGGAAGTCTTCATGGTCTTGTTTGGAATACCGTCTGGAATCTTCAGGAAAACTCGCAAGAGCTATCATGTGGTGATCAATTACATCATGCGTACTGTTCTTTAGTGTATTCTGCAGGTGTGCCCACAGTTCTTCAGTAATAAAAGGAACAAAGGGATGAAGGAGTTTTAGTGTCCGGGAAAAAACTTCTGCAAGAATTGTTTGTTTTATTTTAGCATCATTTGATCCTTTATTTTTCAGATTTTCCTTTGAGAGTTCAAGATACCAGTCACAGAAATCATCCCAGAAAAAATGAAACATTGAAGATACTGCTTCATGGAAGCGATATTCATCAAGTGCGGCTCTTACTTCTGAAACACATCTATCGAGTTGTCCAAGTATCCAGCGGTCTTCTATTGATAGTTCTGAAAGTGTATAGGGAATGATTTCAGCTCCTTCCAGCTTCGAAATGACGAATCGGGATGCGTTCCAGAGTTTATCGGTAAAACGTCGTCCAATTTCATCAAACTTCTGAAAACTCAGTTGTACCTGCTGTGCCTGTGAGTTAAGTGAGAAAAGAGTTATTCGAAGGGCATCTGCACCAACTCCATTAAAGCCATCAGGATGATTTTTATGGAGTTCAGAAAGCAGTTCTTCCATGTTGGAAGGACGGGCATCCATAATGGGACCTTCCAGTTCCTTTGCACTTGCTCCATGTATCACGTGAAGAGGGTCTATACCGTTCCCTTTGGATTTGGACATGGTCTCGCCACGTGCATCGCACACGACGGGGTGAAAGTACACTGTTTTAAAAGGAACTTTTTCCATGAAGTTAAGACCGGTCATCACCATGCGTGCTACCCAGAAATAGATAATATCCTTTGCAGTGGTGAGTACTGATGTAGGATAGTATCTATCCAGATATTCAGTTTTATCAGGCCATCCCATTGTTGAATAAGGCCAGAGGGCAGAGCTGAACCAGGTGTCAAGTACATCCTGATCTTGTTGCCAGAGATCAGGATTTTTTAGAACTTCTTCAGGAGTTTTACTGTCAACAAGAATCTCGCCTGATTCACGGTGGTACCATGCGGGGATCTGGTGCCCCCACCAAATTTGACGGGATATGCACCAGTCTCTCGTGTTCTCAAGCCAGTGACGGTATACTTTGTCCCATCTGTCAGGAAGCAGAGTAAGCTCCCCTTTGTCAGATGCAGCAAGTGCTTTTTCAGCAAGTGGTTTCATCTTTACAAACCATTGGTCGCTGAGCCGATATTCTATTATTGCTTTTGAGCGTTCTGCCCTGCCAACCGGGGTCATGCGTTCTTCGACTTTGGCAAGTAGCCCAAGGCGGGTAAGCTCTTCAACGACTTTTTCCCTACAGACAAATCTGTCAAGTCCTCTGAATGCTTGTGGAGCTTCATCACTTATTGTTGCATCGTTATTCATTATGTTGATTTGGGGCAGTGCGTGGCGAAGCCCGATCTGAAAATCATTAGGGTCATGGGCAGGGGTGATTTTCAGACATCCGGTACCAAAACTTCGGTCAACATAATCATCTGCAATAATGGGAATTTCACGGTTGGAAAGGGGAAGCATGACCATTTTACCAATGAGGTTCTGGTACCTTTCATCTTTCGGATTGACTGCAACGGCGACATCACCAAGCATGGTTTCTGGTCTTGTAGTTGCAATGGTTACAAAATCTGTAGACCCGACTATTGGATATTTTATATGCCATAAATACCCAGGCTCACCGCCTTCCTTTGTGCTTACTTCATCATCTGAAAGGGCAGTTTGATCAACGGGGCACCAGTTTACAATATACTTTCCTCTGTAGATGAGATCTTGATCATAGAGTTTTTTAAAAGCAACTCGTACTGCCTGGGAGAGTCCTTCATCCATGGTAAAGCGAAGCCTTGACCAGTCGCATGATGCTCCCAGTTTTTCAAGTTGAAGGAGAATCTGATTACCGTACTTTTCTTTCCATTCCCAGATTCTTTCAATAACTTTTTCTCTGCCAAGGCTTCGAAAGTCTATACCTTCAGCATCGAGGTGTTTTTTCACCACGCTTTGGGTGGAAATGCCCGCATGATCAGTACCTGGTATCCAGAGAACATCAAATCCATCCATTCGCTTGAAACGGGAGAGGCAGTCCTGGATGGAGTCGTTCAAGGCATGCCCCATGTGGAGCCTGCCTGTTACATTTGGTGGGGGAATTACGATTGAAAATGGTGGCTTGTTTGACTTGGGGTCAGCATTGAAAACGCCTGCTTTTTTCCATTTATCATATGTGGAATCTTCAATGGCTTTTGGAGAATAGTGTTTTTCTTCCAGTGATAGATTAGTTGGACTTTCTGACATATTGCTTGGTTTTAAGTATTTAATATATTGGCAATAGTAAGCCATAAAAAAAAGCCAGGCAACAAGTGCCTGGCTTTATAATCTTTTAAAGAAAAAGTTTCTAGGGATTTAAGCTATTAAGCTTCCACCGCCTTTTTTTGTCTTCTTCTTGTGGCAACTCCACCTAGCAGACCTGAGATCAAGAGACCCATGGTGGCTGGTTCAGGAATAGGGGCTAATTGCGCATTCATATCCAAGTAAACACATAGTTCACTTCCTCCAATTCCTCCAAGAAGTGCTTGAAGATCAGCAGATGTAAGAGTAAAGCCTAAGCCATTAGGATTAACCTGGAAACTATCTACGTTAAGGAGGCTCGCCAGAATGGAAAAACTAGAACCAAATTCTGTACCTTGTAGACCAGAGACTCCCATGGCAAGTGTTCCGCTCCCTTGACCATTACTATTGACGGTATAAGAGGTATGACCACCTCCAGTACCACCTGCAAGACTAGTCCAGGTAGCACCATCGTAAGATGCATATCCGTGTGTAAAACTTAAAACAGCATCAGTGAATGATAAAACACCATTAACGACGTTTACCATACCAGAGATCCCAAACTGCAAGGCATAAGAGTAATCAAGCGGTCCGCCTAAAACGTATGCGGTTGCAGAGCTACCATTTACAAAGGAATACTGACCATTAGCAATTGTTGTTGCATGAACATTGGTTTGGACAGTAAACAAACCGAATAATAGAACTGTCAGAAAATATTTAATTGACTTGTACATCTTCATCAAACTCCCTTTAATCCTTAATTTTCTATAAAAGATTATTTTAATAATTTCGTACTTACTTCATTAAAGAAGTTGATACTCTTATCTTCGGTATAAATTACCCTAAAAGTTAGTAGTAATTTAATATCCCTCACAAGGTAGTATCGATAGTGATATGGTAGTTGCTTCAAAAATTGTGATAAATTAGATAAAAAAATAAAAAAAGGCTGTATTTTCAGTTGGTTATGTAATAAAAAATTTGCTTTCCGGGGTCTTTTGATTTCTGTAGAGGGGACTGTCTTTTGATGGTAGTCGGGCAATAAAAAAGCCGGGCAATATATACTGCCCGGCTTTGATAATCTTTTAAAGAAGAAAGTTTATTCAGGATTTGAACAGTTAAGCTTTTAGAGCTCTTTTTTGTCTTCTTCTTGTAGCAACTCCACCTAGTAGCCCTGAGAACAGAAGACCCATGGTAGCTGGCTCAGGAATTTGAGACATGGTTCCATTGTAGTCAAGGTAGAAGCATGCGTCGTAGTACACTCCGTTAAGGTAAAGTCCTCCATCAAGTGTAAAGAGCGAGGCATAAAAATCATAGAAAAGACCGTTCCCGCTAGGAGTGATGGATAGACCATCATACAAACCAAGACCGTTATTTGCTAGAAAATTAAACTGATTGCCTCCAAGAGTAATCCCTGAAAGGTTGGTGAACCCTCCGGAACCGGGAGCTCCTGAAGCTGCGCTGGCTGAGTTACCGGAAAAGTTTGCAAGGAAGCTACCGTTACCGGAAAAAGACCCAGGGTTGCCGGAGTAGGAAATAGAGTTCCAGTTATTTCCATTGGCAATATAGGCACCGGTAAGAGAAAATCCGTTAGTGTTCCAGGATACAGTACTGTTGCCGGAAGGTCCGGTGTGTAGTGTTCCACTACCTCCGGAAAAGTTCAGAGCGTAGGTGGTATTCGAATGTGGAATAAGAACATACATGGTGAGCTCAACATTGGATAAATCGAATCCCATGTTGTAGGGCACCGCATGTGCGTTGTTGGTCTGGACAGTAAACAAACCGAATAAAAGAACTGTCAGAAAATATCTAATTGACTTGTACATCTTAATCAAACTCCTTTTTAATCCTTACTTCTTCTTGTAAAAAGATTATCTTAACAATTTGCACCAACTCCGCTGAGGTTTTACTTCACTGAGGAAGCCGGCACTTCATTTGAGGTACTAATTACCCCAAAACTTAGTGAGAATCAAATATCCTCACAATCACATAGTTTGCAGTATGATCTCAGCTTCAAAGCTTGTGATAAATAAAATGTAATAAAAAAAGATGCTTGTTTTTAGTAAGTTAGAATCTTTTAATTAAGTCGAAAAGTGTGTTAGAATAGAAAAATGGCTGTGGTACCGGAGAATAAATTGGAGCGGGCTTGTCTTATTTAGGACTTTTTTTGTAGTATTTTTATTTTTGGAGCGTAAATATGGTTAATGAAAGTGTGGATAGCGATGGAGTAAGTGCGGAAGTGGGTAAGGAGATAGAGGGAGGCTTACCGATTTCCGTTACTGAAAAAGCGATTGAGATGGCGAAGAAGGCATTAGCCGAGGAGGGCTTAACTGATCACGGTCTAAGAATAGCTGTTCATGGGGGTGGCTGCTCAGGTTTACAGTATGCACTTGATTTTTCCAATGAGCTAAGACCGGGGGACTCTGTCTTTGAAGTGAGTGGGCTTAAAATTTATGTTGATATGGCGAGCCTGCAATATCTTAAGGGTGCAGAGGTGGATTATGTTTCAGGTCTTAATGGTACGGGGTTCAAGTTCAGTAACCCTAATGCGACAAGAACCTGTGGTTGCGGGCACTCGTTCTCTTAGTTCTTCTGGCAGTTTTTATGGTTCCGCAAATAAGCGCAGATGAATTTCATCACCTGATTTCAGAAACTGATGCAGGCTCCATTTTTTTACTCGACGTGAGAGAACGAGAGGAGTTTTCGCTTACCCACATTGAAGGTTCGGTGCTTGTCCCGATGATGGACATGGAAGAGCGCATGGATAAAATTTCTGAAGAGATTACAAACTCTGAAAAGACTGTCGTGATCTGTCGCTGTGGACTGAGAAGCGCCATGGTAACCCGGTACCTTCAGGAATCGGGTTTTGAAAATGTTTATAATTTAGATGGTGGAATAAATGCATATTCCTTATATGATCAGTCTGTAATAGCTTACTGATCTACCCTGTATATTTCAATTAACAGTTTCTTTTTTCTTAAAGTAAGCATTTCTTTAAATCCTGTGGTACCATTGTACCATCATAAGAGCGTAGTATTTCTTTACTTCACTTGTTGTCCCTGATTTTCCCTTATCAAGATTCTTGGGAAAAGGAGCGATAGTATGTAAGCGAGTGCAGTACAGTATAGTACGGTACAGTGTATTACGGTACAGGGCAGTTAAAGATAAGCAGTACTTTCTAAATAATTTTAACGATGGGTTTAAACCCACGCATATTTAATGGAGCTTAAGATTATGTTTCTCACGCTACACAGAAACAAAATAGCAAAGTCGTTAATGTTTTTATCTCTATCACTGACTCTGCTTGGTGGTGATGTTGCTTCTGCTCAGGATTTACTTCCCAGAGATAACGGCATTATGACATATCACCAGTCACCTCGCTGGAGAGAGAGTGAGTCTCATCCGCTGAGAGTTCTTGCATACGTGGTGCACCCGATCGGATGGGTAGCGCGTGAAGCGATTTTCAGACCCTTGAGTGCCTTTGCAGCAAGTAACGAAGTTACCAGAAGTGTGATGGGATACAGGGAGCCGTATGATTTTCGTCAGACCGTGTGCTTTGATGGGAATGAGGGAGTCCCAAATTGCCGAAATGTTGCGCCCTACGTGAACCGGATGAACCCTGAAGATACGGACCCTCAGGCGGGGCTTTTCGGAATGGAAAATAGCAGCCAGGTATTTATTCCGGATGTGAATTTCGATTTTGATAAAGCGAATCTTAATAGCCTTGGGAAAGGTCGTGTAAAGCAGATTGCTAAGCTTCTTGAAACTATGCCGGAGCTTAATATTGTCGTTGAAGGACATACCGATTACAAAGGTTCAGACGAGTACAATATGAAACTTGGTGAGCGCAGAGCTCAGGCAGTGATCTCTGAACTGGCAAGTCTTGGTGTCCCCGCAAGCAGGCTTTCACCTGTCAGTTATGGAGAAGGTAAACCTCTCTTTACCGAGGAGACTGATTGGGCAAGAGCAGCGAATAGACGAGTGCAGTTCAGTGTTGGTTCGGCAGGCGATGCGATGGAGTTGCCTCCCGCAGAGTAAATCGGGGGAGAATAAGATTTATTGCGTATTCCAAAAAGGCGACTTTTGAAAGTCGCCTTTTTTATTTCTGCTGATTTTCAATCTTGTTATTTGATGTCTCAGTTTTAGGTTTCGTCCAGGAGAGGAGGAAAGACCAGGGGTTTTTTCTATTCTCCTTTTGGGAAATCAAGGTTCTGATTGTTTCAGACTCCGCCATTCGAAGCATTTGATCTCTTTCAGTCTGGGATTCGAGTTTCTCAATTCGCTTTCTCAACCAGTTCCTTTCTTCTTTTACTATTTCAAGCTGATCTTTTAATGTTTTTGTCAGTTCAAGTAATTCGATACTTGAGATATCCGGATATGTTCCAGCTCTGGAATATTGGTGTATGCTTCTTCCCTCATCAAATGCACTCTCATCAATGTCGTATTCAGTTTCGTTTGAAGACCTCATGCTTGTTTCGCCAGCGGACTCAGGAGAGCTGGTCTCGACTTCCTTGAGGATGTCCTGGAGCCTTGGAAGTTCCTCTTCAGCGCCACCGGTAACACTCTTGGGTTGTTCCTGATAGTTGCTAGGAGATTCAACAACTGGAGGGGTGGAAAAAATCCGGGATTTCCCAGTCGAAACATCGGTTTTTGTTCTGTTTCTTATTCGGGCATTAAACAGGAGCTTTATGTCTTCCTCTGAAAACCGTTCTTCTGAATCTTTTTGATATTTTCTTAAAAGCCCCAGGTCTCTATAGCGCTCTATCGTCTCAATACAGACGCCGGCAAGTAAAGCCGCTTCTTCTCTGGATAGTAGATTTATTTCTTCAGACATCGATACAACTCCCTGAAAATGATGTTTTTGGAACTCTCACCCGATTTATCTAATAGCTCAATAGCAAAAGTGAGAGACTATCAAAAAAATATTAAAGACACAAAAATAACCTCTTTTGCAAATGGTGAAAGTATGCGAAACAACTACGTATAATTATTTTTAGAGTGATTTTTTCCTTATATGTCTCTGAATATGCCTTTGGTTTCTATTGAAAAACTTGAATTTACCGCAACTGAAGCGAGGGTTATTCTTCAGGACTTGTTCCCTGCCCGTAAATTAGTGCTTTCCCAGCTTACTTCCTATAATCAAAGTGGTGTGGGTTCTCCAAGTGGGGAGAGGATAGTGCGTGGTAGAAAGTGCTACAAGATTGCAGATCTTCTTCCAATTGCTTTGGTGCTTGCGCTGAAAGAACAGGGGATTCCAAACAAGAATGTATCACTCCTTCCTTCGATGATAAGGGAGCATTCAGATTTGATTTTCTCACTACAGGACTCATGTCAGGTGAGTGGAATCGGAGATCTTGTGTACCTTGCCCTTCCCGGTTCTAATGAAACTGATATTGTTCTGGAGCGTCTGCTTTCCGGTGATTCGATGGAAATTTTCTGGTCGTATGATGTCGGTGGGCTTGCAAAAGAGATGTATCGTGTGACTGAACGGCTTCTTTCTGAGGGTCGTTTTGATAATAGTTATGTTGAAGACAGTTTTAGAACCAGAGATGTGGTATTTCCTTTAAAGCTTGCCGTTGGGTAGCATCCCTAACGTCGTTCTGGTAATTTTATTCTGGCAACTACATTCTGGGTATCTCTCTTACTTCCATCACATTGGTGGAACCTGTTTTTTTACTTCTTAAGCCTACGGTGATGACTACCCGGGAACCCGGTTTAAGTCCAAAAGTGTCACGGGCGGCAATAAGTGTTTGAGTAACTTCATGCTCCATCCCTGTTTCATCCTGACTAAGTTCAATAAATAGGGGAACGACTCCCCAAAGAAGTGCCATCTTTGGCAGGGTTTTTTGAACTGAGGTTGCACCAAATATCTGTGCCTGTGGGCGATATTTTGCCATCAGGGTGGCAGTTGAGCCTGTTTCTGTGCATGCAATAATGGCTGAACAGGCAAGTTTTGAAGAGGCGTTTGAGGCAGCAAAACAAACCGCGTCAGCAACCTGATCATCGGCGATACGTCTTTGAGTCATGGTGGATGGGCGATTTAATTGAAATTCCTTTTCCGCTTCAAGGAGGATACTGGACAAGACCTGGACTGATTGCACCGGGTTTTTACCGATTGCTGTTTCTTCTGAAAGCATGACCGCGTCTGTTCCATCCCTAACCGCCGTGTAGACATCACTTACTTCTGCTCTGGTAGGTCTTATCTCGTTTACCATTGACATGAGCATTTGCGTTGCAGTGATAACGGGTTTGCCGCTGAGGTTAGCTTCATTGATGATAAAGCGCTGCGCTGCGGGGACTCGTTCCAGCGGGAGCTCAAGACCCAGATCACCCCGGGCTACCATCACTGCATCTGATGCCCCGACGATAGCAGTAATCTCATCAAGGCTGCTTGCACGTTCTATTTTGGAGATGACGGGGATTCTGACACCATGTTTATCCATCTCTATATGAGCATCTTCTATATCTTTTGCACTTCCAACAAAGGAAAGGGCGATATAATCCACCTTGTTCTCAATTGCCCAGGCAAGATCGAGCTTGTCTTTATCCGTAAGACAGGGAAGGTCAAGTTTTGACTCGGGAACTGAAATACCGGAACGGGAACGAAGCTTGCCACCGGAAATTACATGGCACCTTACGTACTCAGCATGTACCTCAGTTGCAACAAGCATGATTCTTCCATCTGCAAGAAGTGCTTTATGACCAATTTGTATTACTTTTACAGGGTCGAAGGCTTCAATATACAACCTTTCGGGAGTACCCTCCTGAGAACTGTTAGATGAGTTGAAATGATATAAATCTATAAACGAACCTTCAGAAAGGTAAATTTCCCCATCCGTTACGGGACCAATTCTTACCTTGGGACCACACAAGTCAACAAATACCGCGATATGAGTTTTAAGGTCTGCGGCTTCCGAGCGAACAATATCATACGTGCGTTTATGATCTTCATGAGTGCCGTGGGAGAAATTCATCCTTATTACATTGACCCCAGCCTGAATAATTGCCCGAACGACTTCTTTTGAACTGGAAGCAGGACCAATGGTGGCAACAATTTTCGTTTTTCTTCCTGTTAATGTGAGCATATGTACTAGTATCCTAATCCCTGTATTGAATGAAACTTACTTCTTTTGCCGTGCGAAGTGCTCTTAATAATTGTTCTATTGAAATTGCATCGTGATCCAGTAAAAACTGTAGCTCATTACCGAGGGTGGTAAGCTGGAGGGCAGGGGAGTCAGTTGAGAAAGTGTACTTGATTCCGAATTCATCCAGAGTAGCAATAAATTTTTTGTATTCAGCGGCATCCGCCACCGCTTTGGTAAGCAGGTTGGATTTGACACATAATTCGCAGGAAATATTTTTATCGGCAAGATATACAAGACCCCTCTTGTCATTATTCTCCCAGTACGCTTTTGCAGCAACTACCGGATGCCCCACACGATGCGCTTTGCATGCCTGTAGCGTAGCTATAAAAGTATCAACTGAGATATGACCGGTTTCTCCCACATGCACAGTTCGCCCAAGAACATCTCCCGCCGCAAGGTCATAGAGTTCTGCAAGCATGGTGAGTTCCTTGTCCTCTTTCATGGGAAGGACTGATTCTGGTCCCGCAAGGTCTATACCAACCAGTTTCTTTTGAGAGACTCTCCAGTGGGCGATTTTTTCTGCAAGAATTTTATTCATTTCCCATGACATATCTCTACCGAAGCATGCAATAAGCCCCGTTTTAATCTTGCTCCGGTAAGCAATTTCGCTTTCTTCTGCGGCTTCACAAGCTGCCCGGATAATTCGATCTGCATCGTACAAACCACTGATGCCGGATCTGGTTTTGTGGGCACCCGTTCGTTTGAGGGGGTTGAATCTGAGTTCAAGCTGGTTAATTGAAAATGCAGGCTCAGGGTCACCCCCTTCTCCCCCGGGGGCAAGCCGGGTCATGCCACCGGTGCGGTATGCACCGTTAATGGCTATCATGATACTTTCACGAACGGCCTGAGGACCTGCCTGAATCAGCTCAACCGTATCGAAAATCTCAAGATAGTCGTCCAGATTTCCCAGCCGATCAGAGCTTCTATGTAAAAGAGTTATAAAATCCTCATAAGAGTCTCCCACTCCCCGTATTCCTCTGGTCATTCCCATTTCCCACAGGCGATATATGGGAACAGAGCCTCCAAGATGAACATGAAGCTCAGTTACACCTTTTAAATCATCGGGAATGATTTCTTTTAAAAGAGTTCTTTTTTTTGACATAAAGGGTCAGGGGTAAAGGTACTGATATTTTTTGCCAAGTTTACAGCATAAAGCGGTAGAATATCAAATATTTATTTCTTTTTCACTGAGATTTTAGATTCAGGCTCTTTGGAAATGACTTCTTTAATTTCCTGTTGTGTAAGGGGGATGATGAAATAAATCTTTGGAGTTATTGAATCCGGGTTTTTATCCGTAGGCTCTATCGTGTAGGTACCCGGTGGGATGCTTTGATGGTTTTTATCAGAATAGAGGGTGAGTATCTTTCCTGCTTCATTAAGCTCGGCAGTAAGGGGTACGGTGAAGCGTTTTCTTTTGGTTCCGATCTTTGTATAAATTCTTGATGATACATTTATGTTGTTTGAGAGAGTATCCCCCGTGCCACTTCCTCGAAAAGTCATCCCTATTGTGACAATTCTGGGAATGAATTGTTTTTTTACATACTCCTCTGCTTCAGGAAGAGGGATTTTATGGGCACTGAATTGTAGATCAAGAGTTGTTATGGAGCCTTTTGTAGACTCTACTCTGGTTTTCATTTCCCAGAGTTCATTGGATAACCGTGATTCAAAAACTTTCTTTTGAGATGACAGGAGTTCATCCTTTATCTTGCTTTGTGTCTTTTTTGGTTTTTGAGCGTTAATGAGTTGTTGTACGACTTCCGGGGAGATTCCCGAGGTTTGCATTCCCGAAATTTGCTTTGAGGGCTCGGAGCCTGAAGGGATTAGAAAATATATCGCCAGAATAACTGCGACAAGCCCTGAAACAGCCATCGGATAGTTACGCTTCCGGGAGGTTTTTGGAATAACCTTTTCCCTTACTATATCTATATCAACTGCTACATCAACATCAATAGTGTTCTGCTCTGTAGCTTCTTTAGTGGCGGTGTTTTTTACAATAGCTTCATTTAAGGATTTTTGAATTTCCTGAATATTGTTATTTTCTACTTCCGGTTTTGTTTCTTTTTTATTCTGTTTAAGTGGGGTGTCATCTTTTGTAGGTGTCGGTGTATCCAGTTCAAGAGCGAAATTTTCCCTGCTTTGTTCTACTTTTGTCTGTTCTTCTTTTGCTTCTGATACGACCTGAGAATCTTTGTTTGTAAATGGAACACTTTTTAATTTATTCTGTGATTCTTCAAAAGCAAGAGCGAGATCGAGTAGGGACTCCTCGTCGTTTTTTATGATCTTGCTAAGGGGGGTGGTGGGTTCATCGTCATCTTCAAGTGAAAGTCCGGAGAAATCAAAGTCAAAATCTTTATCATCTTCCTTTTTCTCAGGTTCGGGGGCGGGAGTCTCAATTTCCGGTTCCGGTTCTATATTGTAGAGTCTAAGCTCGTCATCAGTATCTGTCAGCTCTGTTATGTCTGCTGCTGAATGAATTTCAGTTATATCAGGTTTAAACTCAAGCTCAGGCTCAGCTTCGGGTTCAACTTCAGGTTCAGACTCAAATATATTCTCGGGTTCAAACTCAGGTTCAGGCTCGGCTTCATCTTCAAATTCATGGAGTGAGGTAAGACTATCAATAGAGTTTTGCACTTCCACCACTGCCCCGATAGAACTGAATATGTCCGCAATTGCATCAGCGGCGGGTTTACTGAGGTCTTTTTCAATGACCCCCGGGATAGTCTGAATTATTTCTTCTGCTTCATCTTCATCGATGCAAAGCACTTCGATAAGCGAATTCTTGAACACCCCTTGGGCGTCTTTTGAATCCAGAGCGATTTTTTTTAGAAATACAGAAAAAGTTTCCATTTTTTTCGAGTAAGACTCCGTCTTTAGGCGATATCAGGTAGGGAGAGAGTGCCCGTACCCCATTAGCATTATTATCGACAGAAAGGACTATATTCTAAAATTGTATAATGGGTAAAAAAAACAAGGAATTTGGAGACTTGGAGGTCTTTATGCATGCGTTGGGGCTGGAATCCGGTTTTAGCTCCACGAAGCATTGTCGGGTATTCAAGCAGTATGCCGAGAAAAATATAAGCCGTGAGGAGCTTGAAGCTTCTATTCCCATACCTGCTGACAGGTATTGGGCTAGGGCAGAGGCGGAGCTGAGAGATGCTTGCAGAATGGGAATCCGTTGTGTCTCCATTACGAGTGAAAACTATCCGGGGGTGTTGTTTGAGATTGAAGATCCTCCATTAATATTATTTATAAACAGTAAAAAAGAATGTCCGGCTGAGTTGATTTCAGCGTCCAGGTTATTTGCAATTGTTGGTTCAAGAAAGATTACTCCGTATGGGGTATCAGTAACAAAGAAAATTTCAAGAGCTGTTTGTGAGGCAGGTTTTACTGTTGTAAGTGGACTTGCGTATGGGGTTGATAAGTGTGCACACGAGGGGGCGCTCAATGCAAAAGCCGATTTTCCAACTGTTGCGGTACTGGGTTCGGGGCTTGTTGAGGTGTACCCCTCGCTTCATAGAAAGCTGGCTTTAGATATTATTGAGGCGGGAGGTTGTGTGATAAGTGAGTATGGGCTTTATCAGAGTCCAAGGGGCTATCTTTTCCCGAGAAGGAATCGCATCATAAGTGGTCTGTCATCCGGTGTGCTTGTTGTGGAAGCTGAAGAGAGGAGCGGGAGTTTGATAACTGCTCGGCTTGCACTTGAGCAGGGGAGGGATGTGTATGCGGTACCCGGTGCGATTGATGCTCCTTGTAGTGCCGGGTGTAACAAGATACTTTCTGAAGGTGCCACTCCCGTTCGTTCGGTGTCTCATATAGTTGAGCTCCTGTGTGACGCTCTTCCCAAAGCTACCAGAAAAAGTCCCAAAAGAAAGCTTTCCCGATTAAAACCTGAAATTATAGTCTCGAAACCAGAAGAGCTTAAAAACCCCGGAAAGGAAATAACCGATCAAGAAAGTCTCTTAATCAAAAAGCTCCGGGAGGGATATTCCACCTATGATAAATTACAGGAGCTTGGTTTATTTTCGGACGCTGAGTTACATATTCTTCTTGTATCCCTTCAAATGTCGGATTTTATACAGGAAGTTTCTGGCTCTTATGTGGTGATTGAATAATGAGACTTGACTTTTAATTGAAATTTCGACACTTTACCTCACCTTGTGAGGCTTTTCGTTAGCCATATAAGGCTTTTGGGCGTTTTTTATGGTGGGTGTAGCTCAGTTGGCTAGAGCGTCGGATTGTGGCTCCGAAGGTCGTGGGTTCAAGCCCCATCACTCACCCCAGACAAACCACACACGGGTGATTAGCTCAGTTGGTAGAGCAGCTGACTCTTAATCAGCGGGTCGCAAGTTCGAACCTTGCATCACCCAAATTTTTTTAAATCAAGTGGAATGACGAAAATTCATATTTTCATCTTTTTTTTGTTCCTGTACCTGTTCGTGCTTCCTTCTGCTTTTGCAGAGGAACAGGAGGCTCATACGCAAGAAGGTAATGAAGATGGAGAGCTCTTTGAAGAAACTCGGTCGAGTATTTCAAGTTCTCTGTTCAGTCTTACGGATGAAATTGATGCGTTGTTTAATGATGCAAGAAGTATCGAGCAGCGCCAGGATGACTGGATTCGGCTTGGTTTTGAACTCAGGTTCAGAACGGCAGATGCCATGAGGATTCGCCAAAGGGTTGGTGCCGGTTTTAATCTTGATAAGCTCTCAGAAAAGTTACGGCTTATATTTGAGGTGGAAAATGGAGATGCATATCAGAGAAGCGAGCGGGTAGAGGATACTCCTCAGTCAGATGATTTTATACGACAGACGAATCGGGATGGTGGTTCGGGGGCTTTGAGATATTTCATATTGAAAAATGAAAAATATCAGTTAACAACGGATGCAGGAGCGAGACTATCCGGTGGTCTTAACCTGTTCGCGCGGATTCGGGGTAGTATCTGGTTTGAACTTTCTGAAGTATGGTCTATGGAGCCCGCCCAGATGTTTTTCGTGGAAAGAAAAGAAGGCTATGGGAGCAGAAGTCGTCTGGATTTCAATCGTTTGATAGATGAAGACAGGTTTCTTCGTTTAAGAAATGAAGTGTTCTGGTCAGAAGAGAGTAGAGGCTTCGAGTTTTTTGAGGAAATGTCATATCTAAGCAGACTATCAGAAGATAAGACCTTATCGGTGGCACTTGCAATGGTTGCTGTTACTGACCCCGACCCGGTGATTGATACGTATCGAGCTTCCCTGCGATATCGTGCGCCTTTAATTGGAAAATGGCTTCATCTTGTTCTGGAACCCGGAATAGCATTCCCTGAGGATAGAGATTACAGAAGAACACCTTTTATTTCAATTCGTCTTGACGCCCTGTTTGACAGAAGGTCTGCTGCCCTTGATATTTAGAACGCTGATACTTAAAGCCCTGGATTTTTATAGACAGCGCCTTTTACTTTTCCACGTCACCATCCTCGAGTGGTATGTTGGGAGTTATTATAACTTCTGTTATTCTCAAGCGTGCCATATTGGTTACCTGAATACTGCCAAAAGGGGTTTCTACCGTGTCATGAAGACGTGCTACTCGCCCCAGTTGTTTCATTACGTATCCGGCAACAGTGCTTACTTCAGGGTCTTCCAGATCGATGCCGAGGTAGCTTCTTAACTCGTGCAATCCTACATCTCCTCTTACCTGTATTTTTCCATCCACCATTTTTGAAATGCTTGGAAGTTCTGCTTCAAGTGTGTCCTGTATTTCTCCAAAAACTTCTTCAATCAGGTCTTCCAGTGTGACAAGTCCTGCGGCAGAGCCGTACTCATCCAGGACTATTGCCATATGAGTTCGATTGTCACGAAATCGGGTTAAGAGCTGATCCAGGTGTATGCTTTCCGGAACGAGCAGAGGGGGGCGCATGAGTTCTCGTATGCTTTCTAGTGGTTCTGTTTTCCTGAGACGTTTGAAGACATCCTGTACATGGACAATTCCGATAATGTTATCCTCAGTGTTTTCATAAACAGGCATTTTGGAGTGAATGCTTGAAGATATTCTGCTTAAAGATTCTTCTACGGGATTTGCTATATTCAGCATTTGTACATTAATCCTGGGGATCATGATATCTCTTGCTACGAGCTCGCTGAACTGGAAAGTGCGTTGTAACATTTCCCGTTCCAGATCATCAAGTATCCCTGCTGCGTGGCTCTGGCGAACAAGGATGTGAAGTTCTTCAACTGAATGTACGGAATGTGCCTCGCTTGAGGGATTCATTCCCATTCTGCGGAGAATAAAGTTACCGCAACCATTGAGAGTCCAGATCAGTGGGCGAAAGAAAGCCACACATATTGCCATGGGAGTTCCGATAAGCAGGGAAACTCTCTCGGGTTTTTGGAGCGCTAGAGATTTCGGGATGAGTTCTCCCAGTACTACATGAAGAAAGGTGATTGCGGTGAATGCAATGCAAATGGCGATAGTATGAGTGACTGCCGCGGAGGCGCTTCCTAGAGGGAGCAGGAGCACCCATGGTTCTATCAAATGAACAAGCGCGGGTTCTCCAACCCACCCCAAGGCAAGACTGCTCAGAGTAATACCAATTTGAGTTCCCGCAATATAATGGTCCAGATTTTTTACGGCACGTGTGACAGCTTTTGCTCCGCGTACTTTCTGTGAAACCAGCTCATCCACACGAGAACGTCGAATACTGACAAGAGCAAATTCCGAAGCAACAAAAAAACCGTTAATTACAACCAGGATAAAGATTGAAGCGAGACTTAAAAAATCGAAAATAGATCCCTCCATATAAGTTCTAAGTTCAGTATATTATTTTGACCACCTACTTAATCAGGCTTTAGACATTGAATGTCGTGTTCAGCCAGTTTAAGACAAGACAAATAGACTTACCACTTTGATAAAGTCTACTAGCACATTGTTAATTTAAATCTTGAAGATAGCAAGCTTATTATGCGCACTCAAGTCATACTTAAAACGGAATATCGTCATCTTCAAATGAAACAGACTCGCCAATTGAACCACTTGAGCCTGAATCGTATGATGATGGAGCGGGGATACTGTCATCTGAAGAGCCATAAGAACTTTCATCACTTCTGCCTCCGCCTACGAACTGAACAGTCTGGGCGATGATTTCAGTCCAGTAACGATCCTTGCCGTCGTCTCCCTGATACTTTCTTGTTTGAATTTTTCCCTCAATGAATGCCTGCCGACCTTTTTTGAGGTACTGATTGCAGTTTTCAGCGGTTTTTCCAAAGGTAACCACGTTATGCCACTCGGTGTGCTCAGTCCATTGCCCATCTGCTCCTTTTCTTCGCTCATTGGTTGCGATTTTAAGGGTGCAAACAGCAGTTCTGTTCTGGGTGTATCTGAGCTCAGGGTCTGCTCCAAGTCGTCCAAGAAGAATTACTTTGTTTATCATATTCTTGTATCCTGTGGTTTTATTGCCATGTTAATAAATGCAGGATGGGCAATAGTGCTAAATGATCATGATTTTACATTTTAAGTCAAATGACGATAAGATAGTAAAATAGTAAAAAAGAATTTTTTAACTGTCTTAATTATCCATATGGAATATAATTACACCAAGGTACGAGTATCAGATATCCCTCAGGAAGGCTTATCCCTTGTTTTTGAGCTTTCTCTTGATTTGCTTTCAAAGAGGATAAATGAGCCTCTTAATATTTCTTCCGAATCATCCCTGTCCCAGCCGGCGGTGATCTTCAGTAAGCCCGTACCGGTTCGGCTTGATCTTCGTTCAGACGGGCAAACTGTTGAAATGAGTGGAAATATGACATCGGAGTACAAAACATTATGCGGGCGTTGTGGGGAGGAAGCCAGAAAATGCCTGGATATTCCGGTTGATCTTATTTTCAAGCCAAAAAGAAATAATAATGATTTTGATGATATTGGATACGTAGTTTATCAGGGAGAGGTTCTTGATTGTACGGAGGCGCTTGAGGAACTCCTTATACTTTCTATCCCCCATACCATTTATTGTTCAGAGGATTGCAAGGGCTTATGTGCTACGTGTGGCAAAAATCTGAATATTGCCGGCTGTAGTTGCAGAAAAGAGGGAGAGCTTTCGGATGCCTCAGGGGAAAACCCCTCAGAATCACCGTTTATCAAGTTAAAGCAGTATATTTCGTAAGGCTTTAATACCATTATCTTTTTAATATTTTTATGCGACTATTGTAATATATTTCAATATCTTATATATAGCCCAACTCCATTGCAGGAAGATTTTATATAGAATTTATTTAAGAGGATTTGTCTCATGCAAGCTCCTAAAAGAAAGACATCAAGATCAAGAAGGGATATGCGCCGTTCGCATCATGGATTGGTTCCAAAGAAAGCTTCTACCTGTAGTAGTTGTGGTGCTCAAAAAGCGGCTTATGCGATTTGTACAGAGTGTGGACACTATAACGGGAAGTTGATTATTCCGGGACTTTCGTCTGCTGAATAATTATTTAACACTTGTGAATCCCTGTATGAGTGTTGTTGATACGTGTACGGGTACTGAGTTGTATTTTTTTCTCTGTTGTATCCTTTTTCTGTTGTGATCTTTTAATGACCTCATCTTCAAAAAATGTGAGTACTTTGCCGGTTGCACTTGATGCGATGGGTGGGGATCTTGGTTCTGCTGTTCAGGTAGAAGGGGCGGTAATTGCCTATAAGGAATTCGGGGCAAAAAGCATTCTGGTAGGTAGGGAGGATGAGTTACGTGCCCATCTATCTTCACTTGGTGCGAGCTCTCTTCCTTTTGAGATTGTCCACGCTCCAGAAGTCATCGATATGGAGGATTCGCCTGCAAAGGCGGTTCGCAGAAAACCTGAGGCTTCCCTCTGTGTGGCGTATCGTCTTGTTATGGAAGAGCGTGCAAGTGCGGTTCTAAGCTCTGGTAATTCCGGAGCAATGATGGCTGCCGGGAGAATCCTCTGTGGACTCCTCCCCGGCATTGAAAGACCTGCCATTGCTACCCTGATACCGACGTACGGGGATGGTTTACCAAATGTGGTGATAGATTCCGGTGCAAATGTTGACTGCCATGCAAGTCATCTGATGCAGTTTGCGGTTATGGGAGCAATTTATCATTCTTCATTATTCGAAGTGAAAAATCCCCGTATCGCTCTTCTTGCAAATGGTTCGGAATCATCAAAAGGCACCGACATGATTCGTGCAGCTTCACAGATGCTTTCCCGAATGGAAACGCTGAATTACGTTGGCTACGTTGAAGGGCGTGATGTTACCACCTCAAAAGCGGATGTTATCGTCTGTGATGGTTTTGTGGGTAATGTGCTTTTAAAGGCAATGGAGGGTTGTGTGACCATGATCTATAAACAGATCAAATATGAATCTGACCGGCGTCCTTTTGCACGTCTTGGTTTGTTACTCAGCAGGGGGCTTCTTAATCAGGTATTCAGAAAGAAATTTGATTATTCTGAACATGGGGGTGCACCACTTCTGGGTCTGAAAAAGCTTGCTTTGGTGCTTCATGGCTCATCCGATGCCCGTGCCGTAAAGAGCGCTCTTCGTCTTGCTAAAAATTTTGTAGAAAGTGGGATGACTGAAAAGATTACTTCTGCAATGCACAGACTTGAAGAACAGATGATGGATCATGTTGATGAGAGTTTGTCTTCATTGACACAGGAATAGAACAGGAGAAAGAATATGCTAGAGGGAAAAGTTGCGCTGGTTACAGGGGGTTCCAGGGGAATAGGAAGCGAGATAGCAAAGGTGCTCGCAAAAAGTGGTGCGACAGTAGTAATAAATTACAGTTCAAATAAGACAAAGGCGGAAGAGGTAGCACAGGAGATTCGGAATCTGGATGCACCGGAGCCTTCTTGTGAGGGCTTTGATGTCGGGAATGAGGAGCAGGTTGAGGCGAGTTATAAAGCGATACTTGAACGTCATGGAAGACTTGATATTCTGGTCAATAACGCTGGTATTACCGGCGATAATCTTCTGTTACGGATGAAGCTTGAAGATTGGGACAGGGTGATCAGAACAAATCTGACCGGTACATTTCTTTGTTCCAAAGCTGCGGTTAAGCCGATGATGAAAGCCCGTTATGGCAGGATTATCAATATCAGTTCTGTAATTGGTGAGATGGGTAATGCAGGGCAGACCTCCTATGCGGCATCAAAGGCAGGTGTGTTCGGTTTTACCAAAAGTCTGGCGAAAGAAGTAGGCAGCAGAGGGATTACTGTAAATGCAGTGACACCCGGTTTTATCAAAACTGACATGACCTCAGAAATGACCGAAGAACAGGTAAAACCACTTCTGGAATCTATCCCTCTTGGTACCTTGGGAGAAGCGGATGATGTGGCTCAGCTTGTGGGGTTTCTCTCCAGTCCTGCCGCAAAATATATCACAGGGCAGATTATTGGGGTTAATGGTGGTCTTTATATGTAGTTTAAATGGATAAAATACTTGCATTTAAAGGTTTTTTCCCATAAGACATCCTAAATTTTAGCCTGAAATTTGTTTCTGGTACTTGATTTTAGTTACAGGCTATAGTTTATTTGGTGTTCTATTCTGACTCATTTTATGTGTCATCAATAGCCGGAACTGATGTTTCCTGTTATTGGTAAAGGGTCTAAAGCGAGATTAGTTTAGAGATGGATTTTAAATTTTAGTAATTGTTTAATTAAGACAAATTTGTCGGAGGATTAGGATAGCTCATGTCTACATCTGGTGCGTCAACCGCTGAAAAAGTAAAAAGTATCATCGTGGAGCAACTTGGTGTTGCTGCTGAAGAAGTTAATGAAAGCGCTTCATTTATCGAAGATCTTGGAGCTGATTCTCTTGATATCGTAGAGCTTGTTATGGCTCTTGAAGAAGAGTATGATATTGAGATTTCAGATGAAGATGCTGAAAAGATTCTTACCGTTGGTGATGCCGTAAAGTACATTCAAAACCATACGTCCTAGTATTTGATTGTAGATAGGGGGACTGGTAAGTTCTTTGATACCAACAAAAGGTATCGTATAAAGAAGGGGGCTCTTTGATGAGCCCTTTTTTTTTCTAATAATCGAATTGTAAATAAATGGGGAGAATAACTGATGGCACATTCTGTTCTTGCAAAGTATCTTGCAAAGTATCCTGAAGGGGCAGGAGCTGAATTTAATGAATCGTTCGTGTCCTATATCTCAAACTTGTCACAAATAGCTTCCGTTTCTCCCGGAGTGGCAAACAGCATCGTAGCTGAACTTGAAGCTCAAAGGTCTAATCTTAAACTTATCGCAAGTGAGAATTATTGCTCTCTTCCCACTCAGGCTGCAATGGGTAATCTCCTGACTGATAAATATGCCGAAGGGTATCCGGAACATCGTTTTTATGCAGGCTGTGACAATGTAGACAGTCTTGAGATCGAAGCCTGTGAACAGGCAAAAAAACTTTTTAATTGTGATCATGCATATGTGCAACCTCACTCGGGTGCTGATGCGAATATGGTTGCATTTATGTCGGTTTTACACGCACGGGTTGGTGGGGCGGTGCTTGAAAAGTTTCAGAAGGAAAAGATTAATGATTTAACTGAAACCGAATGGGCTGAATATCGTAAAGCACTTGGAAATCAGAAACTTATTGGTCTTGATTATTATTCCGGTGGTCATCTGACGCATGGTTATCGTTTTAACATATCAGCGCAACTGTTTGAGGCGCACTCCTATAAAGTGCGGGAAGATAACTGGCTTTTGGACTACGATGATATTGCAGCGCAGGTCTCTGCTCTGAAGCCTCTTTTGTTAATTGCGGGTTACAGTGCGTATCCACGTGCGCTGAATTTCAGAAAGCTACGTGAAATTGCAGATTCTGTTAATGCCGTCCTTATGGTTGACATGGCTCACTTTGCGGGTCTGGTTGCCGGGGGGATTTTTCAGGGAGATGAGAACCCGATACCCTTTGCGCATATTGTTACCTCAACCACTCATAAAACACTGAGAGGTCCACGAGGCGGAATCATTCTTTGCACCAGGGAGTTTAAGGAGTTTGTTGACAAGGGATGCCCATATGTAATTGGAGGACCACTTCCTCATGTCATAGCTGCAAAAGCGGTTGCATTTACGGAAGCAAACAGTCCTTCGTTCAAGGATTATGCGAAGAAGATAGTTCAAAATGCCAAAACACTTGCCCAGGCATGTATTGATGAAGGCATAGAAGTAGCTACCGGAGGTACTGATAACCATCTCATGCTCCTTGATATGAGACCTTTTGGGCTAACCGGAAGGCATGCTGAGGGAGCGCTCAGAGAATGTGGTGTAACATTAAACAGGAACTCTCTTCCCTATGACCCTAATGGGGCATGGTTTACAAGCGGACTACGGGTTGGGACTCCTGCGGTGACTACTCTGGGAATGGGTGCTGAGGAGATGAAAGAAATTGCCTCAATTATCAAACTGGTTATCAGTGGAACTTCTCCTGCCCTGATTGAAAACGGAGCAAATGCCGGAAAACCAAGTAAGAGTAATTACGTGCTCGATTCTTCAATCCGGAAACAGGCACGGGAAAAGGTGAGCGCTCTTATGGGGCGTTTCCCGGTCTATCCTGAACTTGATCTGGAGTTTCTTAAAGAGAATTTCCAGGTTTGAGAGTACTTTTACCCGGAGGAAATGAATTCCTAGTAAAACTCAGAGGATATTTTGTTCTTATAGATCTTCAAGGTTTCATAGAAATACTTGATCGTTTATATGTTTTAGGTTAGTTTTTAGGTATGAAATGCCCTCGGTGCGATTCCAGCAAGATGCGTGTTATTGACTCTCGTGAGGGAGTGGATGGTCGTTCTGTCCGAAGAAGGAGAGAATGTGAGTCTTGCGAGTTTCGCTTTACCACTTTTGAGAGAATCGAAGAAAGTCTTCCCATGGTTATCAAGAAGGGAGGACAGAGGGAGTCTTTTGATCGTGACAAGGTACTTTTAGGGATGCGAAGAGCATGTGAGAAAAGACCTGTCAGCATCATTGATCTTGAAGAGGCAGTCAAACATATAGAAACGGTTCTTCTTGAAGGGGCGGAGAAGGAAGTTTCCAGTGATGTGATCGGCTCTCTGGTAAGTGAATCTCTAAAAGCGCTTGATCAGGTTGCATATGTCAGATTTGCAAGTGTCTATCGTGAGTTTTCTGATGTGAACGAGTTTTTTGAAACTTTGAATCAACTTTCTTCCCCCGCCAAGCTGCACTGTATTTCCGGAGATGGTGATTCCGGGGAATCTTTTCCACCAAATGTCCGTCCAATCAAGAAAGCCGGCAGAGGGCACGGAAGAGAACTCAGATTAGGTAAGCAACTTACCTTAATCGAAAATGTCGAAAAGCAGTAGCGCCACGTCCGCTCTTGATATTCGTCTGATGAAATATGCCCTTGCCCTTGCCCGAAAAGGCTACGGGGGAGTGTTTCCCAATCCTCCTGTGGGTGCAGTGATTGCTAAAAATACCAAGGTAATTTCAGCCTCATATCATAAAAAAGCAGGCTCCGGGCATGCGGAGAAACTTGCAATTGAAGCGTGTAAAGAAAAGCGAGATCTCCTTGACAGCACCTTATATGTTACACTTGAACCCTGTTCTCATTTTGGAAGAACTCCTCCTTGTACGGACGCCATTATTGAAGCGGGGATAAGTCGGGTGGTGTTTGGGACATATGACCCTACCGGTGCTGCCTCAGGTGGAGCAGAGATTCTTAAAGAAAAAGGTATTCAGGTAGAGCTATCTGAGTATGCGAGCATATGTATGGAATTTCTTGAGCCTTGGAGAAGATGGGTTCTTAATCAACAAAAAACTCTTGATGTATATGTGGTTCTTTCACTTAATGGTTTGATGCTTGCAGATACCCATTCTGATTCGAACCCCATAATAAGGAAGGCGTTAAAGCGGTATCAGTCCTTATCCAAAAAAAATGTTCAATCAGTCACGGGGGAGTTGAGTAGTGAGGAGTTGAGTAGTGCTGACCCCTTTCCATACTATCATTTGGGAAGTCTTGTGGAGAGTCCTGAAAAGCTTAAGATATATCTTGAACACTCATGTTTTTCTTCCTTAAGGGTGATACGGATACCCCTTTTTGCAAAAGAAAGCAGTGTCTGGAAAGTCTGGAATGCAGATGTTTCCCTAATGCGTAAATATGTGCAAAAATCTGCTTCGCTGAGTTATGAAATATATGGAAAAGTATAAAATAGTTTATGTTTTCGGGGATTATTCGACATACAGGGACGCTGCAAGTACTTGAAAGACAAAGAGAGGACGGGGGAGAGGGGAGTCTTGTGGAAATTTCTTCTTCGCTCTTTACTAATAAAGTTACTATAGGTGATTCCATAGCAGTTCAGGGGGTGTGTCTTACTGTCTGTGAAGTTGAGCTGAGTGAGAATGAGATGGGTGAGAATGAGCTGAGTGAGAATGAGATGGGGAGAGCCAGATTTTTTCTCTCTGCTGAAACTCTGAGACGCTCAGCATTTTCTTCTCTCTTGCAGGAGGATTTTAAAAGTCTTCAGGTGCATCTTGAACCAAGTTTGAGAATGGGAGATAGCCTGGATGGTCATCTTGTGTATGGACATGTTGATACCATTTGCAGGATTTTTGCGATTGAAGCAGAGGGGAAGAGCTGGAAATTTACTTTTTCTACAGGGCATGAATATTATCCTTATCTTGCTTCTAAAGGCTCCGTGTCTCTTAACGGGGTGAGTCTTACTATTGGAGAAAGTTATCTGCGTGATCTGGAGACGGTATTTACTGTCTATATAATCCCGCATACTTTTGAGACGACTTGTTTTTGTACATATGAAGCGGGTACCGTGCTTAATCTTGAGATTGACCCTGTAGCCCGTTATGTTGTTCATGCATTGGCACCTGATTCCGGTGATGTGTGATGAATTCATTTAAACCTTCTCACGATCTTATAGGAGCGGTGCTGGAAGAGCTTTCTTCCGGTATGCCTGTTATTCTCAGTGATGATGCTGATCGGGAGAATGAAGGAGATCTTGTGTACATCGCAAGTAAAATCACAAAAAAATCTGTCTCTTTTATGATGGAACACGGAAAGGGGCTTATCTGTATGTCTCTTACGCAAGGCAGAATGAAGGAACTCGGTCTTTCATTACAGGTAGAACATAACGAAAGTATGTTCGGGACAAATTTTGCAAGTCCCTTTGATCATGTCTCTGTTCATGGTGTTGGAGTGACTGCTTCCTCTCGTGCCTTTACTATTACAGAAGCTGCCAGGTCTGAGGTAAAATCAAAAGATTTTATTTCTCCGGGTTTTGTTGTTCCGGTAGTTGCACGTCCGGGGGGGGTTTTGCAGAGACGAGGTCAAACAGAGGGGTCTTCTGACCTTGCCCGACTTGCCGGATATGACCCCTATGGTGTGATCTGTGAAGTTATGGACGCCTCAGGAAACATGCTCCGTGGAGATGCACTCAAATTGTTTGCAGCTCAGCACAAGATACTCTGTTGTACTATTGATGATCTTGTCACATATCGTACCTCCTTTGAGACAAGTATCAGGCTTGTGGAAGAAAAGATTGTTCCGCTTTCTTCAATTATTCGCTCTGCCTTACCTGATAGGGGCAGCCAGGAATGTCAGGTGCAGCTCAAGATTTTTTATGATGACATTGATGGCATGGAACATTTTGCTTTGCAATTCGGGGACGGAAAGGAAGAAGTGCTTCCTGTTCGGATACATTCAGAGTGTTTGACGGGGGATGTTTTTGGGAGTTTAAGATGTGACTGTGGTCCTCAGCTAGATGCCGCCTTGTCATTCATGCTTGATAGAGGCAATGGTATATTGATTTATCTGCAACAGGAGGGAAGAGGTATCGGGCTTGCTAACAAGCTCCGTGCATATGAACTTCAGGAGAAAGGAATGGATACGGTTGATGCGAATCTTCATCTTGGACTTCCTGCCGATGGCAGGGATTACCGGGTAGCTGCAAACATTCTCAAGCTTATGCAGATCAGTCGTATATCCTTAATGACCAATAACCCGGATAAGTTGGAAGCTCTCAAGCGTTTCTCAATCACTGTTCAGGAAAGGATTCCCATAGAAATCCCCCCCCAGGCTGAAAACATGGCGTATCTACAAACAAAGAAAGAAAGAATGGGTCACCAGCTTCAGGTGTTCAAAGATCAGTAATAGCAGGAAGTTAAGACTCCAAAGTAACATTTCGCGGGAAATATTCATAATATTCATAGTCATTATTGGTGATTATGGATCAGGTTCGGGTTTCATCCTGCTCGTGTTAGCAGCTTGATAAAGGATTTCTCTTTTGATAGCTTGACCAGAATAGAACAGTTTTTGAAATAATTGTTCTACCGCTGAAAACACGTCACTTTAAGGATTGAAAGCAGCTATGAATGAGTACCTGATACCCAACTTAGGGGTAGTTCAAATGGGTATACGTCGTCAGGCGAGAGAAGTTGCGGTGCAGGCATTGTATATGTCTGAGTTTGCCGGAGTGGTGGATGAAGAGGTGCTGGAAGTTTTTTATAAAGAGTTTGCAATCCCGCAATCAAGCAGGAGCTTTTCTACCTCTTTGATTCTTGGAACTGTAAGTAAGCAGAAAAAAATAGACAGTATTATATCCTCTACAAGCCTTAACTGGCCTCTTATCAGGATGGCACGTGTAGATCGTGCAATTCTTCGGGTTGCAGTGTTTGAATTATATTTTCTAAGAGATATCCCTCATAGTGTAAGCATTAATGAAGCGATAGAGATCGCAAAAAAATTCTCCTCGGATGATGCCCCGATGTTTATAAACGGAATCCTGGATCGTATTGCAAGATCTTACACCATTGAAGATTCTGGTGTGGTGATGGATTTTGAAGAAGAAAAGACCCGACTTGAAGAAAGTTCTCTTGGTGAGTCTTTAAGTAGCGCCAGCCGTACCAAGGCTGCTACAAATTAAAAACTGTTACACTGAAAATTGGCTACCCTTTTTTTAAAAGTTGGGTACACTATTGGGGTCAAGCGGATTTGAGCCGTGTTGTACCTCAAATCCATCTGAGTACCCGTCATTGTCAGTATCAGGGTTGAATGGGTCGGTTCCTATATTTTTTTCTTCCTCATCAGTAAGACCGTCCTTGTCGGAGTCCAGCATGGAGAGACTTTCTGATTCTCCACTTTGTGTCGGGGTCGGGGTTGGATTAGGATTAAAAGTCGGGGTAGGGGTCGTCACAGGTAAAAAAGGATTAAAAGTTGGGGTCGGAGTGGCAGTTGGGAAAAAGCCTGTTGTTGGGGTTGGAGTGGGCGTTTCACTTTCACTGGGAGTCGGGGTAGGGCTTTCAGTGCCGTTATCAGGTACTCCCAAGGTAACATCTTCATCACAGCCTTTCATGCTTGAGGCTGTGCACAGGAAACTGAACAGAAAAAGCAGCATCAGTCTGCTTGCAGTAACAGGATATTCGCCTCTATTTTGATGAGTAAAATCGTGTAGATGTTCAGGAAGATCAATTTTTTTCATAAAGCTCAAAACAGTTAAATTCACAGGTACGATAGCAATATTTTGCTTTTGTAGGAAAGGGGTTTTTATATTTATAAAATTCACTTATTAGGTATATGTTTTATTCTGTTGTCTGAAGTTAATTATATAAATCAATAGAGAAAGAATGCTGAATTTTAGTGATTTGAAAAATATATCTGGCTGTGTCGCTGTTTCAATAATTTTTAATTGCCTTCTCCTGACAAATATTGAGGCATCTGATTTTGATTCCTTGCAAAAAAAAGTTCAGAAGATCACCCTTGATAACGGATTAAGAATCGTTTTTGTGAAAAATGATGTAGCTCCTGTATTCAGTGCCCAGGTTTGGGTGAAAGTCGGGGGTGCAGACGAGTTGGTTGGCGCAAGTGGTGCCGCTCACCTTCTTGAACATATGGCTTTTAAGGGTACTGAAACCCTGGGTACGAAAGACCTTGCTACCGAGCTTCCTTTGATCGGGGAGTATGATACGCTCTTTGAGAAGGAGAGGGAGGAGAAAACAGAAGCAGGGCAGGGGAAGTTACGAGAAATAGAATCAAAGCTTGAGGACATCTGGGATATTGGAGCTTTTACTTCCCAGTATCAGACTCGGGGAGCAAGTGGGCTTAATGCAGGAACCAGCAAGGACTATACTGTCTATACAGTATCTTTACCCTCATCAGAGCTGGAGTTTCTCTTCTCAATTGAATCAGAGAGGCTTCTAAAGCCAGTATTCAGGCAGTTTTATAAAGAGCTTGATGTGGTGCATGAAGAGAGAAGGATGAGAACAGATGATAATCCTTCCGGCAAGTTATATGAAGCACTTTTGGCTACTGCCTACTGGGATCATCCTTACGGAGTACCTACAATCGGCTGGAAGCAGGATTTATCAAATCTTGTTAAATCAGATGCTGAGTACCTGCATAAGACTTTTTATCGTGCAGATAACATAGTGATTACCATTGTTGGGGATGTGACTGCATCAGAGGTAGAAAGGCTTGCCAAAAAATACTTTGGAAGATTGCCAAAGCCTGATACCGAACTTCCTCGGCAGAGAGTCTATCCTGCAAAGCAGGCTGGAGAAAGAAGTGCCAAAGTTCTTTTTGCTTCAGAACCTGAGTTTATGGTGGCATATCATATCCCTACCGCACCCGACCCCGCCTCTCTCCATTTTAACCTTATAAGCAGTATTCTTGATGATGGAAGGTCTTCCATTTTTCAAAAAACCCTTGTCAGGGATGAGCAGATAATGGTTTCTGTTTCTTCGGGTGAGGCTCCGGGAAGCAGGTATGACCCTGTATTTATCGTTCATGGTACTCCCCGTTCTCATGTCCCAGTTGATGAAGCCGTAAAGCGGATACAGTCTATCCTTGAAGGGCTTGGAGGTTCTCTTCTTACTGAAGAGCTGCTTGATGCCGCAAGGAAGCGTCTAAAAGTTCAGATACTACACCGGCTTCAGAGTAACTCCGGGCTTGCAAGAACTCTGGGTGTCAATGAGTTACTTTTTGATGGGTGGGAGACTTTTTTTAAAGACCTTGAAGACATTGAGAAAGTAACTTTAGAGGAAGTACAGGAAACAGCCAGAAAATATTTTACTGTTAATAACAGAACTCTAGTTGAAATAAGACAAGAATAATAACCGTTACTATTGATTTTATGAAAAGCTTAGCAAATTTGAGAACCAGTTTATTTATTTGTCTGTTTTTATTTCTTGCCTCAGGTTTTTTGGGGTGCGGGATATGTAACAGAATATCTTCTCCTCAGGATATTCTTCCCGGTACGGTGTCCATAAAACCCCCTGAGGTTGATCGCTGGAAGATGGATAATGGTCTGGAGGTTGTTTATTATTACAGACCTGAATTGCCACTTGTTTCCGGTGCCCTGTATCTCCCTAAGGGGAGTCTGAGTAATGACTCAGGTATTTCAGAACTTTCCGGTGTTATGGTTCAGCAGATGCGTGAAGGTGCTATAGCTGAATTGTCTCCGGATAACTTCGATACGCTTCTTGATATGAAAGCAGCAAAAATAGAAGCTTCTCAGGATTTTGAGGTTACCACCGTATCTTTTTCCTCCTTAAGTGAAGATTTTGAGGAGATTTTTTCATATTTCAAGAGGATTGTTACTGCCCCGGTATTTAATGAGGGACGGCTCAGTCTCTGGAAGAAACTTTCTAAAGAAGGAATACGAAGGAGAAAAGATAGTCCTGAAGTAATGGCTTCCATGCTTTTCACCAAACTGCTCTATGGAGAGAACTCTCCATGGTACACTCCTTTGAGTATAAGTTCGATCGATAAAATATCAATCGATATGATGAAGCGTATGCATGCAAGGCTCTTTGTACCTGAAGGAGCGGTTCTTGTACTGGTGGGCGATCTGGATGGAGACAAGTTAAAATCTGAAGTTGAGAATCAATTTTCCGGTTGGAAACCTCTTTCCGGAGTGAAGCCACTTCCCAGATTTACAAGTTTTGATCAAAGCTATACACCACCTCGTGGTATTTATGTTATCGAGAGTGAGTTCGAGCAGGCAAATATAATTCTTGGTCACAAGAGTCTTCCAAGAGATTCTGATACTGTCTTTGAGGAAGTATTTTTTAACAGAGTACTTGGTTCATCAGGTTTTAATTCCCTCTTGTTTAAAGAAATAAGAGAGAGAAGAGGGCTTGTGTACTCAATCCGGGGAGGTTTTGATTCAAGTATGATTGAAGGTAGTTTCAGGGTTGCTTTGGGAACGAGAGCTGAATCTGCCTTGAATGCTTTTTCTACCACATATTCACTACTGAAGAGTGTTCAGGAGGGGTATCTACCTGAAGAGGAAGTGGAGTCATCAAGGGTTTCCATTACAAAAAGTTACGTTTTCAAATTTGAAGACCCCGCCTATGCCGCAAGAAGACCGGTGCTTCTGGATTTGTACGGCTTTCCCAAAGATTATGATACAAGCTTTGTCGATAAAATTAATAAGATTTCAAAAGAAGAATTGCTTTCTTATGCTGAAAATAACCTTACGCCAGATGCGATTTTTTCTGTTATAGTGGGGAAGGTCAATCCTGAAGAGGTAAAGTCTCAGGTAGGAGATGCTTTTCCTGTTTGCAGGGTGAGTTTTGATCATGAACCACATATCGAATCGTGCTGGTAGAGTGTGCTATGAGTAAGAATGTTATTAGATTTATTACGCCCGGATTATTGATTCCCTTTGCTCTGTTTTTCAGTGCTTGTTCAGGTTCAACCAAGCCAATAGCAGGTCCGGACAAGCAAGGTCTTGGTCTGATTACGGGAGGTCTTCTGGGTGCGGGAAGCGGTATGATCACCGGTGCCCAGCTTTCAGCGCCAAGTGGTCCGGGTGTGGTTATTGGTGCTCTCTTTGGGGCGGTATGGGGTTCACTGCATGGTTTGGGGATTGATCTGATTGAAGAAGAGGAATTGCGTCTTCTCGAAGAGGTTGACCGTTTGCATGAAGATATCTGGGTGCAGAATGTACTGCTTATGCACTACGAGAAAAAGAATGAAATCCATCCTGACCGTGACATCTTTCCTGCTGATGAATTTTTTATTGGGGACAGGGTGCAGGTTTCAAGAAGTGGAAAGCTTCTTGCCCGAGCCATCGCTCGAAAGTACATGATGGCAAATCCATCATCCAGGGTGTTGATTACCAGTTATCAGGCATCACATGGTGAGGATTCTTTCTATTCTTCTTACCTGGGTAAAAGAAGAGCTCAGGCGATTGCCAGAGAATTTGTTTCGGCAGGACTTGAGCCCAGGCGATTTGTGTTAAAGTCTGTCCGTCTTGGTTCTCCGCTTGTGGACGATCCTTATGATATACCTGCACGCTACACTCAGGCAGTAGAGTTTAGTTTGCTTGACCATGAGTAGTATGAATATTTCCACTCAGAGTGTCCTGATCGTTACTGATGATATTGAGGTCTGGAAAGGGATTGGTTCCAGCCTGATTCACGCCCGTCAGTGTAAAGATGCCAGAATAAAGTTACTGGAACATTCTGTCGACTGTATCATTTTTGATTCTATTACTTCAGGGGATAGAGATCAGTTGCTGTCCTTTATTGATGGTTTGAGGGCACATCCTTCCTTCTCAGGGCTTACGGTCTTTGTCAGTCTTGATCTGATTAATAATTTTGGAAGCGATGTACAAAATGCGCTGAAAACAAAAAATATTACTATCATTTCGGGAGCTGATTATTTCAGAACTCCTGAGCAGCACTCAAAGAGTGTATCCAGTGAGTTTGATCTCCTCTTTTCCGAAGTTAAAGAACGAACCGCAAAATCCCTTGCACGACTCAAGATTGAACAAAAAAAGGGAGCTCTTTCCTTGGAAGGTGCCCTGGAAGGTGATCGGGAAAAGGTGATAAATCGTTATATGAGTATCTTGAAAGAAGAGTTGCGGTAACATTACCTGAGCCCAAGCGACTCTCTTACTTCCTCAATCGTTTTTGAAGCAATCTCTGAAGCCCGTTTTTTCCCATCTGACAGAAGCTCTCTTATTTCGTCCGGTCTTCCCATGTAGTATTCATAGCGCTCTCTGATCGGTGCAAGTTCTCTCAGAACTACCTTGGCAAGAAGTTCCTTTGCTGCACCATATCCAATCCCACCACTACGGTACTGGGATGCCAGGTCATCTCTCTCCTCACTGCTTGCAAAATGAGAATAGAGCTTGAAGATGGTGCAGGATTCGGGGTCTTTCTTTTCTTCCACCCCTTTGGAATCTGTCACGATGCGCTTGATTTTTTTAGTAATATCCTTATCGCTTTCAAACAGCCCGATATAGTTGTTATAACTTTTGGACATTTTCTTTCCATCAAGACCTGGGATAATACCGGTAGACTCTTCAATTAAAGGTTCAGGTATGGGGAAATCAGTTCCAAAATGGAAGTTGAATTTTTCGGCAATTTCTCTTGTCATTTCCAGATGCTGCTTTTGATCTGCACCAACGGGAACTTTCTCTGCCTTATAAAGCAGGATGTCAGCTGCCATTAGTATCGGATAAAACATCAACCCTGCATTGACCTGTTCTTTTTTTGCTTTTTTATCTTTAAATGCATGAGCACGCTCAAGTAAACCCAAAGGGAACTGGCAGGAGAAATACCAGCTTAGTTCACACACTTCGGGGATGTCAGATTGCTTGAAAACTATGGTCGATTCTTTTAAGAGCCCCACTGCAAAATAAGCAGCAGCAAGAGAAAGAGTATTTTCTCTTAGCTCTTCTTTTTTTGTAACTGAGGTGAGAGCATGTAAATCTACTATACAGACGAGTAAGGGGTGCTGCTCCTGAAGTTCAACAAATCGCTTCATTGCACCAAGATAGTTACCGAGGTGCACTTGAGATGCTGAAGGTTGAATGCCGGATAAAATGAGTTCTTTCATGCTAGTATGTGTCGTAAATTAATTACATCTTCCCCTTTTCATACCGTAATCTTCTTTGAAGTTCAAAGACTAATACTGCCGTGGAAGATACCACGTTCATGGACTGAAGGGAGCCATACTGAGGAATATATATCAATTGATCACAAAGGGCTTCGGTTTGTTTTCTGAGTCCTGAGTGTTCTGAGCCCATGATGAGCATGGTTGGTTGATGAATTCTGGCACTATAAAGTTCTTCACTCCTGGGTGAGAGAGATGCTCCATAAACCCAGAACCCTTTCTCCTTCGCATGAGAAATCACCTGTGCAAGGTTATTAATCTCAGAAAAAGGAATAAACTCAGTTGCTCCTGCGCTGATCTTTCTTACCAGAGGACTTACATGGGCACTTCTCTTGCTTGTGAGCATGAGAGCAGAAACCCCACCGCACTCACATACTCGAAAGATAGCTCCAAGATTTTGGGGATCCTGAATCTGATCAAGGACAATGACCAGAGGATGTTCTTCCTTTAAAACCTTATCAAAGATTTGTTGATACCCTATAGAGGAAGCCCGAGTAATTTTTGCGGATATCCACTGGTGGTTAATGGATTCAAAAGAAGGGTCACATGTCAGGAATTCATCCTTTCCAATGACCTGGACTGGTATCTGGTGAGAACTGAGTTTTTCCATACAGAGAGGTGTCAGGGCAGAGTCTTTAGTGAGGAGAACTTCAATAATTCTGTGAGGACGGTGCAATATAAGCTCCTCAACTGCACGTTTCCCGGGGCACCAGGTGTATTCCCCCCCGGATAAATTTTTATTCTTCTTGTCCTTCATACGCTTTAACGGTTTTTATGAATGCCCCTATGGAAGAGTATCGGATAAAAAATACTGGTCTTTAAGACAGTAAAACAGTAAAATGATACGACATAATAGTACAAGAAAATAATAAAGAAAAGCTGATCATTTAGTACAGTCAATGAATAAAATCATACAATGTCCTGCATGTAACACTAAATTTGCCATCAATGAGTCTCAAATTCTGGGTGTCGAAAATCCAAAGTTTCACTGTTCAAGGTGCAGTACTGTTTTTTCGCTTGAAGATGATTCGTCTCCTAAATCTTCACATGCTCTTGATCTTCTTCGTTCTCTCCAGAATAAAGAAGATGAAACACCGGGTGATGTAAGAGAAACTGAATTTGAAAATCAGAAAGACTTGCCGGAAGACTTGCCGGTTTCTGAACAAGCCTGGAGTCTTGGTGTATCAGGTGCCGGGGAGGAGCAAGCACCTTCTTCTGCAAATACTGAAGGAACTGATTTTGATGAAGGGAAGTTCTCTGATGAAACAGACGAGGAGTCGCAGTTGTCACTTTTTCCTGAGCTGGATTCGGAGACCCATTATATTGATGATGAAGATATTGAATCAGGTAAAATCAAGGGAATATCAGTATCCTGGGAGAGTTCAAATCCTGATCTTCCGTACGAAGTTGACCTCAGTTCTCAAAAGCGTTCCAGAGAGCTTGCTCCTGATGATACTAAAGTCTTCTCCAGGGATACTCTTGGTAAAGATTCCCCCAAAGAAGAGAAAGGCAGTGCTTCTGATCTTCTTACAAAGATGGCTGGAACGGCACTTGTTCCATTTAAGGATACAGAAAAAGATAAGCAAGTGGAATCAGGTTCCAAAGAAGGGGATGTATTACTTCGCTCATTGACTTCTGAACATGATGAAGCCTCTTCTGAAAGTATTAACAGAAGCATGCAGCATACTACCGTTTTAAAGAGAGATGGTCTTGGTGGTTCTTCTTTTTCCTTGCAGGAAGAGGATTTTAAGAATTTTCTGAAAGAAGAAGATAGCGAACACATTCCTTTAATAAAACGGGATTCAGTTAAGTGGGATGGTTTCTCATTCAAGGGTATAAATATAAAACCACCTTCGTTTTTACAGAATATATCAGATTTATACGTTTCCTTTCTTGTAGCCTGGTCTCTGCCTTTTTTTCTTATGCTTATATTATGTTTCTGGGCATTCAGGATTAATGAGCACTCTCTTGGCAGCGAGAATCGCAGTGGAAATCACGGCGTGATAAGTTCCTATTTTGCTTCTCTCCTGGGTCTTACCACTCCTCTGGCTATTAAAGCTCCCCCTCAGGGAGTATCTTTTAGTCCCGTCAATGCTACTGTCACGGCTTCCAGTGACTCTAAATCAGGATGGATAATTATCAAGGGGTATATTTTAAATACTTCTGATGAAGCCATACCTTCTATGGAGATAGTTTCCCTCCTGTATGATAAAAATCAGAAATTACTGAAAAAGCACTCTTCTGTTATTCCCAATTCTTTACATAAACTGGATTTTCAATCCTTCACTGATGCCGATATCAAGCACCACTCTCAAAACCATGAGAAGAAGGAATACCTTCCACATACTTCCAAACAGGTAGCTCTTGCTATAGAAGAAAACCCTGAAACGAAATGGTTTGCGACCAGAGTGTTTGCTGCTAGGTTCTGATGGGTTTTTATACTGAAATTTATTTCATTTATTTCGGGTAGTTATAATTTAATTGACTTAATTCCGGTTTTTCTTCAGACTATGGGTTGTTACGATCTAGTTTTGTGATCTATGGGAGAGGGTTTTATGACGACTGAGGTATTGGTAAGTAAGTTGATGGAGTCATTCGATGATCTTGACAGGTGCATCGAGATGACAAAAGAGGTGCTTTCTCAAAAGGAAAATGTTCCCGAGGATGTACTCCACAGAATAGATCAGTACAGTGATGTTGTTCTAAAACAACGATCTCTCGCTGAAACTCTAAAGACTCATATTGCCGGTGAAAACTGGGAAGAAGTAGCACGGCATGTGAAGATAATCAACGGGCTTTCTGCCATGATAAGAGATGACGCTCAGTCAATACTCGCAGGAGCCAATCGACCCGACGCTGAAGAAGAAGATACTTATATTCTCTAGTGAAAAAGCCCGCTTTTGGTCGATCTCGGGCGAACGGAACATTGCTCCGGTGCTCATTTACTACAGTAAACTCCGCTCCTCTCAATTTCCGTTCACCCGACCTCGACTCAAAATCAGGCTTTTTCAGAAGTCTGCTGCCTATTCTTTTACAAATCCTGTTTCGTATGGCTGTACAATTACCACCCCGTCTCCTTCAAACCTGAGTTGGAGGGTTTCGCCACTGGTTCTGCCTATCAGGGTTTGAATGTTAATGTCAGTCCTTACTGATGGGACGACACCACTGGACCATCCTACTGTAGCTGCTGCATCAGTCATAATGCTTGAACCGGGAGTTACTCTCAGGACAATAGGGTCGAACTCTGAAGTAAAGGCAATTTTTCCTCTGCCACTAAAACAGATATGAAAGAGTCCACCGGCAAGGGCAGTACCAATATTAAATAGAGGTTGGATATCCCAGTTTACGCTGTCTTCAAAAGCAAGGATGTGTTGTGACTGGACATAAATTGGTACTCCCTTGAGTTTTACCAGGGCAATTTTTTTTCCTTGGTCTGCAAGAAAGAGTGAGCCTTTACCCTCGGCAGCGCTAAGAGGTGTTGTCTCTCCGGTGAGACCACGTTTGATGAGTTTTCCAAGACCGTGTTCAGTGATTCCTTCTCTTCGGAACTTTACCGCCCCCTGGTATGCAATCATTGCACGGGTTTTCATCCAGAGCCTTCCATTGAGCTGGGCTTCAAGCATCCTCTCTGTGACTTTATGAAATACTTCACTGCGGGGACTTATTGCGTATTCCTGAAGCCCAAACAGGTGAGAAAAATTTTCAGAAGAATCTGCATGGGAATCCTGAGCTGATGAATTTGTAAGGGGATTTTCATAATCCGCAGCCTGAGAATCGAAAATTTCAATATTCGATATTTGCTCAGGTGTATCAGGTGTAACAGTGGGAGAGCGTTTACTGATATCTCGCCCGACATCTCTCTGAAGAGCTTCCTCTCTCAGTGAACTGAAAGAAGTATCATCTTTTTGGCTATATTTTTCTTCAGAAGTGTAAACTACTTTTCCTGATTTGATTGCATTAAAAAGGAGGGAAAGTTTTTCACTTTCTTCCTGATCAATTTTACCATCCTTGTGAATGAGCTCCATGATGCGCTCGTGCTCTTTCTCACTAAGAGAACCTCTTTCCAGCACCGTATCTATCATTGAAAGCGCCCGACTCATTCCACATCCTCATTTATATAGTAGTTCAGATATGTTATGATAAGGAGTCAAAAAAAAGTGATTTCGAGGTTAGAGACGCACGTTATGCGGCTTTTTGACCTTTACCGAGTGAAGCTTCAATTACACTCATGGTGCCGACCCCATGTTCAGTTGCCTTCCACTTGGTGCTTGTGAAGTCTCCCACCGGGTCAGGAGAAACCAGACCTTTCCCTTCAAGGGTGTACAGAGCTCTCAGGATTTCATCCTGATCTCTGGTGGTAGTGCTCTGAATAATTTCAGTAAGTTCAGTCAGATTACTGGAGTTTGGGCGATTATTTTTTTCCACAAGACATCTCAAAACTCCAACTTCGAGTTGAGAAAAGTGTAACTTGCCAGATTTAAACATTTCAAAAGACATACCGTTCCATCGCCTCCGGGTAATATTCCAAACCAATCGCAGGAAAGCCTAATACTATAAGAGACTAAAAATGTCAAGAGATGGGGGTTTTTGTTTTTTTGACTCCACCCACCTGGTATAAAGAACAAATATATGTGGTACCCATCAGCCAAGCTTTTGAATCACCCCGAGAAATAGCTCAGCACACCAAATGCTAATAGAGTCAATCTCGTTTGGCTTAACAAACCTCACAATATCGTCTTTAGCCTTTTCCCAATCTATTATTTTTATTTTATGTTCAAGTTTTTCTTGAATCCATGCGTTGGAAATTGTAATGCCAGACTCCAAATGTCCTGTTTGAACCAATGAAGACATTAAAAATTCCAGATTGGGTTTTATATCAAATCTCATATACCACAAAAGATCATACCAATCCCGACCTTTCACATAGTCCCTGCATAATAACGCATGAATTTTTCCTGCAAAAAGTGATGGCAAGTTATATGTTGTTACCGAAAAAGGAAGTGGAAAGTTGTGGTATGAAACTTGAGCAACTCCACTGCGTGGTGGATTAGTATCAACTTCAAGTTTGATTTTTATTTTCCTCTGCCCTCCTGAAAGGTACGGATAGTTAAGGTGTAATTGTTTTCCAATTGAATCATCTTTAAGAAAGGCTTTTTTTACTATTTCATCGGCTTTTGACCTATCCTGAATTTCAGGCTCGTACCCATATATAGCAAACTCATCTGCTAATTTTTTTAAATAAAAAGTAAAATCAAATTTCAAATCTGTCTTTGTAAGTGCAAAATCTAGATCCTCAGAAAAACGATTAAGTCCATGAAAAATTCTTAAACATGTACCCCCGTGAAAGACAGCCTTTTTAAAAAAATCTGCCCTTGAAAGTGCGAGAAGTGCAACCTCTTGAGTAATCTCTTTAAGTGCATTTTGCTCTTCCTCAGTTGACTGTGGTTTATATGATTTTAGTCTTTCCTGTATAAGCTTTGCACTCATATATTAGCCTCCCCGAGATTTCTGGATAATTGCACGGCAAATTTTTCAACCCTTTTTGAGTGATAAAATGAAGCTAATTCAAGAATAAGCGAAGCATTTAGGGAATTAACTACTTCAAGATCAATACGCAGATCACGCACCATAGAGGAACTATCAATCCATTCTTTTTTATGTATATATATGTAATCCAAAATTGTCTTCTCTAGCGAAGATACTACAAATGAACCAGTGTTTGTGTTTTGATACAATAGACCTTTATTAAATATATGATTATTGACATACGTATAGGAAAAGTATCCTATCTCGGTATTAAAATTTCTACTTCGGTTAGTAGTAAGACATGTAACTGAATATACTGCCTCTGGTATGGCTCCATGAAATGAAAGGGCAGAGTGTAACCCTACATACGAGGGATGATATAAAATATCTGAGAGCTCAAACAAATTAATCGGGCGACGACGATACTCCTCAGCTAAAACAAACACCCCCCGTTTTAACCTGATAAGCTCACCCTTTTGAACCAGCCGCTTTATAATACCAGACTTTGCATCAGCAGATTTCCCCTCACCTAACAAAACGGATACTTCCGAATCCGAAAAATAATCATGAGGAGATATTTTTAAAATGTTTCTGATTAAATTATTCATATTATTTATGCAAGATACTGTCATATTTTGACAGTATCTTGCATAAATGTCAAGGTTTTAGAGACAAGCATAGCATACGCCTGTTTTGGTGATACTGTTATGTGAAAAGTCAAATCTGAAATAAACGTGTTTGTCCCG
>CAZTBW010000013.1:0-45504 GCA_964612555.1 uncultured Bdellovibrionales bacterium
GGGTCAAACAGGAGTTTAAAGACATTCTCGTCATTTCAACATAGCAACTCTGACAACACTAACCAAAATATGATTAGCTTTTAATTCTGACTCTTATTGAATCATCGCCTCTGCCACCAATTCAGCAATGTCACGTACCTGTATAGACTCTTCTTTATCGGTAAGTTTAATCCCGTCTTCCATCATTTGCATGCAGAAGGGGCAGGCGGTGGCTATTATTTCGGCTCCGGTTTCTGAAGCTTGATTTACTCTTTGTACATTGACTCGTTCTCCTACTTTCATGTCAAACCAGTAGTGCCCACCTCCTGCTCCACAGCACATGCTTTTCTTTTTGTTGGACTGCATTTCAGTGAGTTTGTTTTTTCCGATTTGGATGAGGGTTTCTCTTGGCTCTTCGTAGATGTCGTTGTAGCGCCCAAGGTAGCAGGGGTCATGGAAGGTGATGTGCTTCTCGTCGTCTGAGTGTACTTTTATTTTTTCAGAGGTGATGAGCTCCTGAATGAAGCTTGAGTGGTGAAGGATCTCGGCAGGTCGATCACTGATGCTTCCAAAATCCGGGTACTCATTTCGAATAGTGTTAAAGCAATGTGGGCAGTGGGTGACGATTCTGTTAAATGTAATGCTCTGAAAGGTGGCGATATTTGCTTTTGCAGATTGCTGAAAGGTGTTTTCATCTCCAAGTCTTCTTGCAGGGTCTCCGGTGCAGCGCTCCAGGTTTCCAAGCATGCCCCAGGATAGCCCGGCGGCGTTTAGAATCTGTACCATGGACTTCGCAATTTTTTGTTTTCTGGTATCGTATGCACTTATGCAACCAACCCAGTACAGAATATCAACACTGTCCCCTGCCTTTATAAAAGGGATTTCCAGTCCTTTAGTCCAGTCCTCGCGGGAAGCTGCATCACCTACGGGTGTTCCCTGAGATTCGATGGCTCTAAGAATCGGTTGTGCTTCCGAAGGTGCAGACCCCTGTATGAGTAATAAATTTCTGCGGGTTTCAACTATGAGATCAACGTGTTCTATTCCTACGGGGCATATTTCCATACAGGCTCTGCACGTAGTGCATGACCAGAAAACATCTTCATCCATGACCTCGCCGGCAAGTCGGGCATCAATTGATTTTCCAAGCCCATCTTTAGTGGCATGTTGGGTGAGTTCGTTGTCAGCTCTTCGGTATGTTTCAGGATACAGACTTGGAGATTCCCTGAGCATGAAAAAAGAAAGAAGCTCTGCATCCAGTTTTTTTAGTGCACGAAGTAAAGGGGAAAATATGTGTTGGGATTCCTGATCTTCATTTGTATCAAACATGTTTTTTGTGTGAAGACTCAGCATGTGGTCACGAGTATCGAGAATGAGCCATTTTGGAGAAAGTATTTTCCCACTGTGATAGGCAGGGCATACACTTTGACATCTTCCGCAGGAAGTACAGGCATCAAGATCAAGTCTTGATTTCCAGTCCAGGTCTTTAATAGTAGCAACTCCGAGTGAAAAGTCTTCATCTCCTGATTCCATGGCTGCTTCAAGGAGTTTCTCAAGATCCCCTGGTGATTTTAGCGCCCCTTTTGGTTTTTTAAGCTCAATAAAGAACAGGTTAAGACTGCTGGAGATAATATGCAGGAATTTTGTGTAAGGGAGCAGGGCAAGGAAAGCAAAAAAAGTGATAACGTGTATCCACCATATTCCAAAATGAAGATAACTGGTGGCTTCGGGAGAGAGTGCCCAGAAAAATTTGCTTACGGCAAGACCAACAAAAGAATAGTGAGCCCAGGGGTCAACTGTTGCGTGTATTCTTAAACCTTCAAGAAGAAATCCCTGAACCAACATCCAGAGAAGTAGTTGGAGCATGAACTTGTCCCCAAAGTTCGAATGTAGTTTGTCAGGCGCATCAAGATAGCGTCTTTTATATGCAAGCGATATTCCGACAAGAAACAGAAAACCAAAGGCATCACTTAAGACGGTGAGAATCAGATAGGGGAGCCCCTTGTAGACATTGATTCCAAAATCGTATTGGAGCATCACTGCGGTGGTGGTGATGAGGAGAATAAAAAAACCTATGACTATCAAGGCATGAAATAAACCAGCTTGTCTATCCTGACTTACTTTTCGTTGCAGGGCTATATTTGCAAAAGCCCAGAAAATCCTTTCAGGTGTGAGTGATCTTTCGTTACCGGTTTTACGACCTTTTTTCCAGAGAAGTATGCGTTGGAGAATTCCATTAAAAAAAATGGCAAGAGAAATTGCAAAAATTACATATAGTATAATCTTGTTATAAACAGAGGGCAGGTTCCAGTAAATAGGTCTGCTGGCATCTTCAATGGAGCTGCCATAAGAGTTGAATATATCTTTCATGCAGTGCTTTTTTGTTTATTATTTTTTTATCAATATGATTTAATTATATCGTCCAAGTATGAAGATTTTTATTGTCTAAGGAAAGAATTAAAATCAGCTAACTTCACAAAATAAGTAGAGAATCTATATATTTAGTAAAAAATAATGCTTAAGATGATGTGTTGTGCTATAATGTTCCTTTGAAGTTTTTATTTATCTATCGAGGAGTATATTTACCCTATTCATGGATCCTGAGCCGTCGAGTTCTTTAATCAGTCTTGTTCCTATTGCAGTCCTTATCATAGTCAACGGTATGTTCGTTGCCGCCGAGTATGCGCTTGTGTCTTTCAGTCCCTTGAAATCCGGGGAGGAAGAGGAGGGATCAGATGATAGCTCTCTGCCGAATAAAGCTACAAAGTGGCTTTTGAAACACTCGGAAATCGCCCTTACTTCAATTCAGTTGGGTGTCACTATTTGTAGTCTTGTAATCGGGTATCTTGGGATAAGCTTCTTTCAGACTACCCTGACTCCATTTGTTATTTCTTATTTTTCTGTTCTAGATAATTTTGAACATTTTTCTCTTGGTATTTCCTTTGCCCTGGCACTTCTTTCTCTTGCATTTATTTATGTTATTTTTGGGGAGCTGTTTGTAAAGACTCTTGGTACGGCGTTTCCCGATGCTACCTTGAAGATGCTTGCAACTCCTTTGAAAATATTTTCACAATGTACTTACCTTCTGAGTGCTTCAGTGTATGGGCTTGCAAATCTTTTTCTAAAACCGCTGGGATTGAGCTTGAAACATGCCGGACGTGCCACTCTCTCACTTACTGAAATCAAGCGATTGTTTTCCTCTGTACCTTCATCAAATACCGAAATTGGGACTGATCAGGCAAGAATGATACGTGGAGTGGTGGGTTTTTCGGAGACAATTGCTCGTGAAGTGATGACCCCCAGGACTGACATTATTGCCATAAAGGTTAACTCTACTCTGGATGAGGTGGTGGGGATTATTCTCGATACTGGCTTTTCAAGATATCCGGTAAGAGGGGAGCGGGTTGATGATGTCCTTGGTATTTTGCTTGCTCGTGATGTCATGCCATATCTCGTTGAAAAACAGGCAAAAAAGTTTGAAGTAAGAAAAGTAATGCGCCAGCCCTATTATATACCCGGAACCAAACCAATAGACGAATTACTGAATGAATTCAGAAAACGCAAACTCCATATGACCGTTGTCCTTGATGAACATGGGGGTGTTGATGGTGTAGTTACTCTTGAGGATATTATTGAAGAGATCGTTGGAGATATCTTTGATGAAAATGATGAGCCGGAATATGATTGTATTGAGGATGAGAATGGAGATTTGTTGATTGGAGGTGGAGTGTTGGTTGCAGATATCAATGAAAGATATGATCTCTCAATACCTGAAGGGCAGTATGATACAATCGCAGGTTTTATTTTTACTTGTCTTGGTCAAATCCCGAAACGCTACGATACTATTTTTATTTCTGCTGAAAATGAGCTGTTTATTAATGAGAAATCAGAAAAATCTTCAAATGCTGATGTCCCTGCTGATACTTCAGCCAGTACTTCAGAGAATGGGGAAGTTCTTCCTCAAGAGGGGATTTCAATTACCGTTGAGAAAGTAGAAGGTCACAGGATTGAACTTGTCCGGATACAGTTCGTAAAAGAAAAAGGAGATCAGGTACTTACATCTACTGAATCTGATCTGGAGCATATAACATCTGAATTTAAAAGCGTAATAGCTAGATAAGCTGTACGAGTTTTTATTTAAGGTATTAAATTTATTAGATTAATAACTTAATGTACTCAGTGCAGGTGATTTTCTATAAATTTCATAGATAACAGGTTTATATGGCGAGTGTTTCCAAAAACAAGAAATCAAAGAAGTCAGTTGCAAAAAACCCTGCAAAGAGCCCTGCAAAAAATACCGTAAAAAAAGGCGCCACTAAAAAACCTGCTCAAAAAATGAAACCTGCTGCTGCCTCTTCCAAAAAGGCTGAATCGGGGAAGAACAGTAAGGCAAAGGCACCTGTTCAAAAGAAAAAAAGTTCACAAAAAACAAAAAGTAAGGTGGTGACTCAGGCGTCTCAAAAAAAGAAGAAGGCAGAGCAGGAAAAATCGCCAAAAAAGATCTCTAAGGCAGCTAAGGTTAAAGCACAGCCCCTGACTCAAGCAGAGAAGGAAGCTATTGCAAAGAGTAAAAAGGAAAAGCTGAAGGAAATAGCTGAGAGAGAAAATCAGTCAGAATCTCGTGTGAGTCTTCAGATGCTGGCAACTCCCTCAGATGAAATGTTGAGACCGTTTCGTGAAGCTGCAAAGAAGAATCAAGAGCTGTCAAAAGATAAAAAAGCAAAAAAGAAAGCCGCTTTTATTGCAAAACCCCCAAAAGGTGCAAAAAAATATGCTATTGATCTTCGGGTGCATACACCGGTGTCTGAAGGGTATTTCTCTACCGGGGGTATTGATCCTGCTGCGGCAATGGTACGGCTTGCCAAGTCCAAGGGATTGGACATGATCGCAATCACTGATTACAACACTGCCGATTTTGTTGATCTGGTTAAGAACGAAGCTCGTGAAACCAGTGTCACCATTCTTCCCGGAGTAGATCTGCAATGTGCTGTCGGAGGGTGTCATGAGGTTTCTTTTGTGGCTCTTTTTCCCGAAGAATATTCTTCTAAAGAGATTAACGGTATTTTGGAGGAGTTGGGTATTCCGGAGAATGCAAAAGGAAGGAAGGCGTTTACTCTCAGGGAGGAATTAAAGAGAATAATTGAAGTGGTAGAATCTCGTGGCGGAATCCTGCTTCCTACAAGACTGGATAATACCCCACATCGGGTGAATGCAGTAAAAGAGCTTGTTGAGAAATATGGATTTCATGCCTTTGATCTGGTACATCCTGACAATCCGGAGTATTTTAAAGAACATTGGCCCTCCGGAGAATTCACCTTTATTTCCTCCTCAAATGCTAATGCACTTGGGCAGATTGGTAGCAGAGGGATGCAGCTAAAACTGACAAGTCCGGGTTTTTCAGGCTTGAAATCATTATTTTCAAGACGAAACCCGGGAAAGTCTGCAACAAAATAATACTTCCTGCGATATTGTTTAGAGTATAAACGATAATCGCCAGTGGAAATATGAAGCACATAGTTTTAAGTTTTCTTGGGTTTTTATATATTGCCCATCCCGGTCTTTTGTCCGCGAATAGCTCTTTTGATGATCTGATAGAAGAAGTGGCAGAAGAGACAGGAATATCAAAATCCCTTTCCTTGTCAGTAATTACCAAAACATTTGAAAAAATTACAACACGAATGCTCGAGGATAAAGGAACAAGCGTCCCTGATTTTGGGAGGTTTTATGTACAGGAAAAGCAAAAAGCAAGTGAAGTAGATAAGGACGGATTTACTCTGGCACCTCGCATGATTCGCGTTCCACGCTGCACCATGAGTAAGGAGTTGAGAGAGATTTTAGAAAAGTAGCGCTGCCCAATTAAATTTATTTAATCGCACAGCGCTACCCCACGAAGCACCGTTTTCCTTTTCCGCAAAAAAGGAAAACGGGCGAAGTGGGGTGGTCATGTATCTGCTATCTATTTCTTCTCCAACCAACGATCAATAATCTTCTTAAACTCAGGAAGAGGATATGCCCCTCTCAAGTTCACCCCATTGATATAGAAGTTAGGGGTGCCCTGTACTCCAAGACTTTTTGCAAGAGCAAGGTCTTTTTTAACAATCTCTTCTGTCTTGGGGTCGGAGAAATCCTTTTTGAATTTTTCCACGTCAAGTCCAAGTTCCTTGGCTGCTTCTTCGTAGTAGGTGTCAGAGAGTTTTCCCTGATTGTCGAATACCTTGTCGTGCATTTCCCAGAATTTGTTTTGTTTCCCGGCAGCAACAGTTGCTTTTGAAGCGGGCATGGCTTGGGGATGAAAATCCAGCGGAAGGTGTTTAAACACTACCCGGACATCTTTTGGATAGGCTTCAAGTACTTCTTCCATAATTGCCTTTCCTCTTGAACAGTAAGGGCACTGGAAATCAGAAAACTCAACTATGGTAACTTTAGCGTTTTTTGGACCTTTAAATGGGCTATCTCCCACGTCAATTTTGACCGGGTTCTTGAATTGCTCTTCAAGTCTCTTTTCTTCGGCTTTGCTAGCCTCTTTTGCTTCCAGTTCACGCTTCTTGTTAAAATGTGCCTGAATTGCAGTACTGATCTTTTCAACATTTCCTTCTTCATTCAGATACGAATCCATGGCTTTATTAAAAGCCTTTTGATCCATATCGGCAGCCTCTGCAACAGATAGTGCTGTGCTGTGCACTCCGATTGTCATGGCAAGAGCCAAAGATGAACTGATTATTTTTTTTGATGATAGTCTAAGCATAGGAGTAACTTTCATAATGTTCCTGTTATGTTTCCAATAGTAAAACTCACCCCGGCATCAAACAACATTACAGGTTGATTTGCAAACGATTAAATAAAACTGCCCCACTTCGCTAAAGCTTCGAGGGGGTCTTGCCCTGCCGTCTGCTAATACCAATTAAACTGGCTATTTTCTCAAGAATTGATAAACCCATTTAGTATCATGGATAAAATTTGTCTTCTTCTATGATCAGGGGCGAATGCTCTTAATGTCGCATCGCAGGAGTTTTCAGAGATATCATTTTTATAATCAATCAGGTTTCCGGGAAGAGTCTCGCTGCTGCTCCAGGGAAACACCACAGGGAGTGTTCTTGTGGGGTTCCTGCACAAAAAGGAGTAGTGAGCAGGTGCAAGGAGTGGTCTTTTTACGGCGGCAGCAAAAGAGGCTTCAGCAATAAAATCAATCTGATCTGTTACCGGGTGAAAACCAAAGTGGGTAGTTCTTTTTTTCAAGGTATCTGCTGATTCAAACGCAAGAAGAGAGGCAATTGCATCTACGCTCCCCAGTGCATAGAGAAGGGAAGGGTTATAGAGATCATATTCAGAGGAAGAAAACTCTCTGGTGTCTATTATACGGATATTTTTTGCACAGGATGTGCCCAGAAATATTCTATCCGAAGAAGCCCTCTCGCTTTCAGATTGTGCAATGAGTATGAACCCGCAGTCGGGGTGTACAGATATGAACCTGCTTATTTCACCTTCATGTAACTCGGAATCAGAAGGGGCAAAGATTCCAATGATACCCTCATCCGGCAGTTGGCTGCCATATGCCCCCAGATATTTTCCTCTTGATCGAAGAAGTGCTTCAGAGACATTGAATGAGGCTGGAAGTGTCTGTAGATAACTTAGATTGTTCTCCAGAGTATATGCCGGAAAGGACAGCGAATTTAAATGACTTTTATGAATACAAAAGTCCTCAAGAGGTACCGGGTGCAGGGTGAGAGTTTCTTTTGTATGTGATTCAGGAATCTCAAGTTTAAAAGTATGATTACTGGATGATAATATTGCAGGTATTTCTCCTGATATCACTTTTTGTGCGAGTGCTGCTCTTTTTACAAATGGAAGCTGTTTTTTTCTGAGACTTTCCTGAGACAAGGTGCTGCTCAGTGCATTTCTGTGGAGACGATACTCATAGAGTGGCTGTGGGTAGCCAATATGTGCTCCATCGGCTAATCCTGTAAGCATGAGCCAGTGTTTGTAGTCTTCATATCCCAGGTCTGAAGGCTGGTATGGGGGTACCAGTCGGTCGAGCTCAGTCCTGAAAAGAAAGGAAGCGTTAATAAAGTTATCATTGAATAAGGATAGAAGCCGGCTTGAATATTTCAGATTAAGTATGGAACTGTCAGAAGGGTCTTGATCTTGCCTGCGATAATCTGAGTTCTGATAAGGAACTCCCTTCTCATCAATCAGTCGTACATTACTGAAAGCAAGAGAAATGTCAGGATTTGCTATAAGAAAATGAGCCATGATTCTTATGGCATTTTGAGAATAGATATTATCCCCGGAGTGCCAGGTGGTTAATTCTGCCGGAGGAATCCGGGAAAAGCAGGTGGTGCTTAAATTGTTCAGGGTTTCCGGAAGTCCTTTATTGTTTTGTCTTTGAATTGTGAGTTTTTCGTTATCAGAGAAGGCTTTTAGTCTTTCTGTCGCTGCTGTGTCTGAGCCATCATCAATGATTCTAAGCTTCAGGCTTGAATAATCCTGAGAAAGAACAGATTGTACCGAGGACTCAAGGTATTCATCCTGGTTATACACCGGCATCATTACTTCTACTGGTGGTTCGGGTACCCACTTTGGAATCTCAGCAGCTCTTTCCGGGCGGGAGTAGGCATTATTGGTATATCCACCCAAGAGATTTTTTTCAGTTGTCTTTGTTGAATGAAACAGTTCTTGTAGTCTCATGCTTAATCTTGTTACTGTAATAGAGAAAAACAAGATATAACTGATTATTAATTTTTATTCATTACGTTAATCGCAGAATTACATGAAAAATAGTTTCAGGGTTGCTATTTGTGGGACCAGGGGTGTTCCTGCCCGATATGGAGGTTTTGAGACCTTTGCGGAACAACTTGGGGAGCGCCTGGTTAAAAAAGGTCATACAGTAGTTGTTTACGGGAGATACTATAAGGGAGACAATAAATCTGATCATTTGTCTGCTTATAAAGGTATGGAGTTACGTATGATTCCTGCTGTTCGCCATAAGTATCTGGAGACTCCTCTTCACACATTCCTTTCATTTTTTGATTTATATAAAAAACCTGTAGATATTGTTCTTTTGTGTAATGCCGCCAACAGTGTTTTTGCCTGGATGCCCTTTCTTGGAGGTATGCCTGTTGTCATTAACGTAGATGGTATTGAGCGTACGAGAAGGAAGTGGAATGCTCTTGGAAGGGCATGGTATCTTCTTGGTGAGATGACGTCATCTCTATTTGGAACAAGATTGATATCTGATGCAAATTATATAAAATCATATTACCTTGATCGATATGCAAGAGATTCTCACGTTATAAGATACGGAGCGAGAATGCTCCCCGCTGCACATGCAGAGCTGAAATCGCTTGATGATTTCAGCTTTCTGGAAGCTGAGGAAGTTAAGTATTTACAATCTCTTAACCTTTCAGCAGGTAATTATCTTCTTTATGTAAGCAGGCTCGAACCTGAAAACAACGCAGACAAAGTTATTGCGGCTTATCAGGGTATTTCCCGGGAGCTGAGAGAAAAACATCCCCTGGTCATTGTTGGCGATGCCCCTTACTCTGAGTCCTTTAAGATGAGCTTGTATGCTCACGCATCTGATCAAATCAGATTCCTGGGATACAGGTTCGACAAGGAGTATGAGACCCTTCAGAGAGCTGCAAAGTTGTACTTTCAGGCAACAGAGGTTGGGGGAACTCATCCGGCTCTTGTTGAAGCAATGGGGTTTGCAAACTGCATTATTGCAAATGAAGTTCCCGAACATAGGGAAGTGGTTGATAAAGTTGCCGTTTTTTATAATAAAAACGATGTTTCCGATCTTTCCCTTCAGCTAACACACATACTTGAAAACCCCTCTGAAATGATGCGATTAAGAAAGTCTGCCTATGCCCATGCCGTTAAAGAGTACTCCTGGGAAGCTGTTTGTGAACAGTATGAGAGCCTTCTTTCGAGCCTTGTTTAGAGCAGGTGAATCGTTCAAATTTTTTTTTCATCTTCATTTTTTTCTTGAAGTTGTATGAACATGCGTGTAAAGATGGGAAAAATTGCTGAGCATTTCTGCTAGTTAATATTACGTAATATGATGAAGATCATTTAATGGAGGAAATATAAAAGTGGCTACAAAAAAGAAACCCGCAGCGAAGAAAGCTGCTCCAAAGAAAGCCGTTAAGAAGACAGTAAAGAAGGCTGCTGCAAAGAAAAAGGCACCTGCAAAAAAAGCTGCTGCCAAAAAGCCTGCGGCTAAAAAGAAACCTGCTGCGAAAAAGAAGCCCGCAGCAAAGAAAGTTGCAGCGAAGAAAGCTGCTCCAAAGAAAGCAAAAGCCGTTAAGAAAGTTGCCGCAAAACCGGCTGCTCCGAAGCGACCACTTATTGTTGAACCAAAGAAGCCTGCTCTTATTATTCCAAAAAACAAGAAGACACTTCAGTACACTCAAGCTGAGTTACTTGACAGCATTGCTTCTTACTGCGGTTTTGAAAAGAGAAAAGGGGCAAAAGAGTTTTACGACAATTTTACCTCAATGATTCAGGCTGCTCTTAAGAGTGGGTATAAGCTGACCCTTCCCGGTCTTGGTAAATTCCAGGTTCGCAGAACAAAGGCAAGAATGGGTATCAACCCTAAAACAAGAGAGCCAATCAAGATTTCTGCAAAGAAAAAGGTTGCTTTCACCCCAAATAAGGCACTAAAAGAGACGGTGCTCTAGTCTCTTGCTTGTTTCGATGTTGAGGGTTGTTTGTTAGCCCTCAACATCTTACTGACTTTAACTCTTTCAAGTTTCTTCTATGACTAAACGAATTATTTTTTGTTTGTTTACTTTTTTTGTTTTTTTAATGCCTCTGAGTTCTTCTGCTGAAGTCGACATTAATCCTGCAATACTTCAGGAGCTCACTGCAAGGCATCCGGTGTTCACAGTGGAAAGTTTGATTGAGCTTGCTGGTGGTGAAGATGAGCTGGTCTCCCAGTTGCTGCTTCTCAGACTCAGGGATAAGCCTGCTCAGGCTGCCATTAATGCTGAAAAGATTCTTCTGGGTCTTTCTTTCAGGAAAGATGTTCAGGAGGCGCTACTTGAAGATGTTTCGACCGAAGATCGTTTCGGGCTTGGTTCGGTAGTCTTAAGTCGTATCGACGATATCAAAGATGAAGAGTTTAAAATGAATCTTGCAAAAAAGGCGCTCACCGCCTCTACTAAATTTGAGATGCGTCAATCCGGACGGTACCGACTGCTACTCAAAGAAAGTAGTAATACCAAGTTAAGAGCTTTGGTAGAATAATAATTTCTTAATTAAATTCGTGTAGTTTTTACGTTGATTTAATTTTGTAATTTTGAACAAAAAAAATTGTCTTTTTTTAGTCTCCCTATTGTCTTTCTAGAGGTTTATTGATTATAAGATGGCACTCTTTTGCCGGAGTGGTGGAATTGGCAGACACGCTAGGCTTAGAACCTAGTGCTTCACGGCGTGGGGGTTCGAGTCCCTCCTCCGGCAGTTTTTTTTGGCTCTGCGAGGCAAAACCATTTATTTTGGCTCTGCGAGACCAAACCATTTTTTAGGCTCTGTGAGACCAAACCTTGTATGCCACGCATATTTGCAAAAATTTCCTCAAATAACTATTCTCCTCACACCAAAAAATATTAGATTTTATAAATAATTACCCAAGAGTTAAGTCATGTCGTACGAAGTAGAAATATCTGAGCGATCGAGTGTAGAGAAAAATTTTTCATTAAAAATTGAACCCCAGTCTTTTAACAACAAGTTTCAAAAAGAGCTTTCGAGAATTACCAGTAAAGCTCATCTTAAAGGGTTTAGACCGGGTCGTGCCCCGCGTGCCATGGTGGCTAAAATGTACGGCAGTCAAATCCATACCGATATCGTATCGGATATCGTGAATGAAGCATTAAGAAAGACAGTTGATGAAAATAAACTCTCTCTTGTCGGGACGAGTGATTTTACCATGCATGAAGCCAAGGAAGGTGAACCGATTGCGGTAAGCATGGTGCTCAGTCTGTATCCTGAACCTGAAATAAATAAAATTGAAGGTGTTGAGGTCGAAGTTGAGGTTAGAAATTTTAGCCCTGAAGATCTTGAAGAGCGTTTGGGGTCTGTGCCTGAGATGTTTGGAGAAGTGGTCGATGTAGAAGATCGTACTACCGTTCAGGATGGCGACTTTATAACTATCTCCTATACAGGGGAAGCTAGTGGTGAAGCCTCTGATGATTTAAAAGGGGAGAGTGTTCAGCTTGAATTAGGAAAAAATCAGCTTCCTGAGGATATTGAAAAAGCACTGATTGGAATTTCAGTTGGTGAAACGAGAGAAGTTCTTCATATGCTTCCTGCGGCTAAAGAGTCTGGCAATGAAGAAGGAGCTTCAAAGGAAGTACTATTCAAGATTACCCTTGAAAAAATAAAGAAAAAAGTCCTTCCTGAGTTAAGTGATGATCTGGCAAAACGCACCGGAGTTGCAGAAACTCTGGAAGAGCTTAAAGAGTTTATCGAAAAGGATCTTAAAAGGAGTTTTGATCAGAAGAACAGAGACTCCAGAGATAACGCCATGATCGATGCAGTGGTAAGGGAAAATGATTTTGAAGTCCCTCAGGCACTTATTGATCGTGAGATTCGCTATATGCTTGCTGAGATGCGATTACTTGATCCTTCCAAAGAGGATTTTCATCAAGCTCCTGTGGTGCAATATAGAGAGTTTCTTAAAGATCAGGCGGGGAGCAGAGTAAAACGAGGTGTGGTAGTTGAACAGCTTCTTAAGGATTTTAAAATTACCTCAGGTAAAGATGAAGTTGAATCAATGCTTGATGATATCAGCAGAGAGACCGGAGTTGAGCGTAAAGACATAGAAAGAGAGTATGGATACCCGACCCAGATGGAAAACCTTCAGCGCCTTTGTTCTGTACGTGCCTTGACGAATCTGCTTGCAGGAAAAATGAAAATAAAAGAAAAAGAAATTTCAAGAGAAGAAAGTAATAAATAGCTTTCAAATCTTAAGGGGTTTCAGTATATTGAATATTGAAAATATTAGACGTAAACAGTAGGTGGGTCAGATGAGTTATTATGTGCCGTATGTAATTGAGCAGACAGGTAAAGGGGAGCGTTCCTATGACATTTACTCTCGCCTTTTAAAAGACAGGATTATTTTTCTTGGTAGTGAGGTAACTGATGCAGTCGCTAATGTTATCATTGCTCAGCTGCTTTTTCTGGAATCTGATGATCCTGAAAAAGACATCTTTTTTTACATTAACTCTCCCGGTGGTTCTGTTACTGCGGGTCTTGCCATCTACGATACCATGCAATACATAGCCCCTGATGTCTCTACTGTATGTGTTGGTCAAGCTGCGAGTATGGGAGCTTTTCTGCTTGCAGCAGGAGCGAAGGGGAAGAGGATATCCTTAAAGAACTCAAGAATAATGATTCACCAACCACTGGGTGGATATTCTGGTCAGGTGACAGATGTTGAAATTCACGCAAGAGAAATGCTGAGACTAAAGCAGGCATTAAACAAGATGCTATCCGATCATACCGGACAGCCTCTGGATAAGCTTGCTCAGGATGCAGAGCGGGATTATTTCATGTCCGCATCTGAGGCGAAGGAATACGGTCTTATTGATTCGGTATATTCCGTGAGACCAACGCCGCTCAAATAATATTTTACTCTGTGAGACCAAACCGTAGTTTTATATTTATACTCTGCGAGGCTAGTGTTTTTTTTAGGCTCTGTGAGACCGGAGGAATTGGAATACGATAATAGGATGGGGTGATTTTTAGTGCTTGTTTGAATCGGGTTTTTTTGGTGTATTTGCTGCCCGTTTCTTTATTATATTTTATGTTATTTATAATGAAATTAGCAAGTTATCTTTTTTTTAGTATTTACACTGGGCAAAGATCGTCATAACCAGTTAGAATATAATTTTTAGTCAATATTGAGTAATTACAGGGTGAATTAGTGGCGAAAGGATCGGATAAAGAAAGAGGTCAATCAGGGCTCTGTTGTAGTTTCTGTGGAGCGACCCAGGAGGAGGTCAGGAAGCTGATAGCGGGACCTGGGGTGTATATTTGTGACCAGTGTATAGACCTCTGTAATGATATTATTGTTGATGAGGTGGATGAGGAGGTTGGGGCTGGTGCCAGTGACAGTAAAATCGCAAAGCCCAGGGAAATAAGAGCTTTTCTTGATGAGTATGTTATCGGACAGGATAAGGCAAAGAAAGTTCTCTCTGTTGCGGTTTACAATCACTACAAGAGACTTGATGAAAAGGCTAAAGCAAAGTCTAGTGGTTCAAGTACTGTAGAAATTGCAAAATCCAATGTTCTTCTTCTTGGTCCGACCGGGTCTGGAAAGACTCTCCTTGCACAAACTCTTGCACGTATGCTCGATGTGCCCTTTACCATAGCTGATGCGACCAATTTAACTGAAGCCGGCTATGTGGGTGAGGATGTTGAGAATATCATCCTGAGCTTACTTCAGGCAGCCGATTATGATGTAGAGCGGGCAGAGCGGGGTATCGTCTATATTGATGAGATAGACAAAATTTCGAAGAAATCTGAGAACCCGTCTATTACCAGAGATGTTTCCGGAGAAGGGGTGCAGCAGGCACTACTTAAACTTCTGGAAGGTACGACTGCAAGCATTCCGCCAAAAGGAGGAAGGAAGCATCCCCAGCAGGAGTTTCTTCAGGTCGATACATCAAATATTCTTTTTATCTGTGGTGGTGCTTTTCTCGGTATGGAAGATATCATTCGCAGGAGATCAATAGGGAGTGTTATGGGATTTAACACCTCAGTTAAAACTCCTTCTCAGACCAAACGCTGGTTTGATGATATTCAACCCGAAGATTTACTTAAATTTGGTTTGATTCCTGAATTCATCGGAAGATTGCCTGTTGTTGCTACTCTGGATGAGCTTGACGAGAAGGCTCTTATCAAAATCCTTACTGAACCCAAGAACGCTCTTGTGAAGCAGTACCAAAGGCTTTTTGAGATTGAAGAGGTTAAGCTGAAGTTTACCGATGAATCTCTAAAGGCGATTGCTTCTCTTGCACTACAACGAAAACTTGGAGCCAGGGGTTTACGGGCAATTCTTGAGGAAATCATGCTTGAGCTTATGTATGAGGTTCCTTCCCAGCCTGATATCAAGGAGGTTGTCATATCCGAGGATACTATCATCAATAAAGAACAGCCACTGATAGTCTACGAGCATCATCAGGCTGAATCAGCATAAATATTCTTTCGTATTTTAGTCGACATTTATTTGATATTTTAAAAAGTAGTGTCTCTTTCTTTGCATCTTGCGTCTTAATACGTAGTATATTCAGAGAAGCTGAAGTGCAGATTAGATTTCCTTGCTAAAACTTATAGAATTGCGCAAATGTATAGATAGAGGATAATCTTTAAAAGTATATCATGCTGAGTATTTATGAGGTGGTGGTAGACTTACAGGGAGAATAAGGAAAATTTATGAGTAGTCAGAGTTACAATCCGGTACCATTAATCGCGTTACGAGACATTATTATATTTCCGCAAATGGTAGTGCCACTTTTTATTGGTAGAGAGAAAAGTGTGCGTGCGCTTGAAGAGGCTGAGCGTCAGAAAAAACCGATCATGCTTGCTGCTCAACGTGAAGCAAAGACACACCATCCGAACCCTGAAGATATTTATCAGGTAGGTACGCTTGGTGATATCATGCAAATGATGAAACTCGCTGATGGGACTGTTAAAGTTCTTCTTGAAGGTAAGAGGCGAGCAAAGATTCAGAACTATCTTGAGACTGATGATTACTTTCTTGTAAACGTAGAAGAACTTCCTGAAAAGGCAGAAATTACTTCTGATCTTAAAGGGCTTATTCGTTCAGTAACTTCTGCTTTTGAATCCTACGTGAAGCTCGGAAAGAAAATCAGCCCTGAGATGATTCATCAGATCAATGCCATTGAAGATCCGTTCAGACTTGCTGATGCGATTATTGTTCATCTGATGAACATTAAGCTTGAGGACAAGCAGGAGATTCTGGAAGCTGACGACCCTACTCAAAGGCTTGAAAAAATTTATACTCACATGAAGTCTGAAATTGAGATACTTCAGGTTGAGAAAAGAATCAGAACTCGTGTCAAAAAGCAGATGGAGAAGACTCAGAAGGAGTACTATCTTAATGAACAGATGCGTGCCATTCAAAAAGAGCTTGGGGAAAAGGACGATTTTAGGAATGAGATTCAGGAGCTTGAAGATAAGCTGAAATCAAAAGAAATGCCTGAAGATGCTCGTGAGAAGACTGATAAAGAGATTCGTAAACTCAAAATGATGTCTCCCATGTCTGCGGAAGCTACTGTAGTAAGAAACTATGTTGACTGGATGCTTTCACTTCCCTGGGGCGAATATTCTGAAGACAAGCTTGATCTGGAAGAAGCGGAAAAGATTCTCGATGATGATCATTATGGGCTTGGAAGAGTCAAGGACAGGATATTGGAACACCTTGCTGTCCATAAACTGGTAGGTAAGATCAGAGGTCCCATCCTGTGTCTTATTGGTCCTCCGGGGGTCGGTAAAACCAGTCTTGGGAAATCTATTGCACGATCTACCGGTAGAGAGTTTGTAAGGATTGCTCTTGGTGGGGTGAGAGATGAAGCCGAGATCAGAGGTCATAGAAGGACTTATATCGGAGCATTACCGGGAAAACTTATTCAGTCGTTAAAAAAAGCCGGTAAAAGTAATCCCGTTTTTCTTCTTGATGAAATAGACAAAATGTCTGCTGATTTTAGAGGAGACCCGGCTTCTGCGCTTCTTGAAGTACTTGACCCTGAGCAGAATAATACCTTTGCTGATCATTATCTTGATGTTGATTATGATCTTTCAAATGTTATGTTTATTACCACTGCCAACTATGAGCAGAACATTCCGCGACCATTACTGGACAGAATGGAGTTGATTCGGATTGCCGGATATACAGAACTTGAAAAGCTTCAAATCGCAAAGAAATATCTGGTGCCAAGAAGTTGTGAAAAGAATGGTTTAGCAACTGATAACGTAACCATCCCTGATGAAACAGTTCTTTCCATTATTCGGCACTACACCCGGGAAGCGGGGGTGCGGACTCTTGAGAGAACCATTGATGGTGTGTGCAGGAAAGTAGCGGTAGAGATAGTGAAGGGTGGTGAGAAAAAGAATGTGGAAGTTTTTGAAAGTAGTATTGAGCGCTATCTGGGGGTCAAGAAATTCAAGTATGGTAAGCTTGAATCGGTAAACCAGATCGGTACTGTTACCGGGCTTGCCTGGACAGAGGTTGGGGGAGAGCTCCTTGTTATTGAAGTGGCAGTAGTGCCTGGTCGGGGGCGTTTGATAATTACGGGTAAGCTTGGGGATGTAATGCAGGAGTCTGCTCAGGCTGCCATGATGTATGTGAGGTCAAGAAGTTCATTTTTTGGTCTGCCAAAGGATTTTTACTTTAATGTAGATATTCACGTGCATGTTCCTGAAGGTGCGATTCCTAAGGATGGTCCTTCGGCGGGTGTTGCCATGGTTACTGCAATAACTTCTGCGCTTACCGGTGTTCCCGTTGACAGAAATATCGCCATGACCGGTGAAATCACCTTACGGGGAAGGGTGCTTCCAATTGGTGGGTTAAAAGAAAAAGTGCTTGCTGCTCATCGTGGTGGAATTACCAGGATTCTTATTCCGAAAGAGAATGAGAAGGATATAGAAGAAATCCCGACATCTGTAAGGAAAGGTCTTGAGATTATTACTGCCAGTGAAGCGGATGAAGTTCTGAGAGAGGCGCTTGTGATTGAAAATCATGAACACTTTCAAAAACTTTTTGAAGAAAAGAAGGAACGGCATGAGCGTTTATTCCCAAAACGGGAAGGCGCAAAACCAAATGCACAAATTTCCCCTGGCTCAGAAGGTGATGTCTCAGAAGGTGTGGTAACTCACTGATTGATCTTCCAGGGGTAAGCTTCTCACTTTACCTATGTGAGAAGCTTACCCTTTAATTTTATCTCTATTCTTGAGAAAAATTAAGAACTATTATCTCTATCCAAAATGAAACCCTTAAATCCATTACAATTTCTGTAGTTGACTGAGAGGGTCAACTTATGTAATCTCCCTCGCTCAAATGCTGTTTTAATGAGCGTTTAGCTCAGATGCAGTAGTTATAACATAGGGGCGTTTAGCTCAGCTGTAGTGTTAGATTTTCACCCTTTGGGTGAGGGGCACAGGCCTACAGTGTATTTTTTGTAAGTCTTGTGCTCACGTAGGTTTATTTAGGGGCGTTTAGCTCAGCTGGTAGAGCACAAGCCTTACAAGCTTGGGGTCACAGGTTCGATCCCTGTAGCGCCCACCAATTTTTTGCTTCGCAAAAAATTGCCCTGAGTAAGAAGCACCGCTTCGCATCGAAGGGCAAGACGCGTTGAGTAGTGATATATTTTATCACTCCTGTTTTTCTTAAAGGGTTTAAAAAAGTTTTTAGTGACACTGTGTTTCAAAAACACTTTGCGGGGTGGTAGTTCAGCTGGTTAGAACGCCGGCCTGTCACGTCGGAGGTCGCGGGTTCGAGTCCCGTCCGCCCCGCCATTCTTTTCAGGTCTATACCGGAGACATAGCTAAAGCCTTATTGACTCCCTAAATTGAGGGGAGTATATTTTCAAAAAGACGAGGCCAGCCGAGCCATAAGTAGACTCGACATCGACCTGTTTGAGTTTAATTATCGCTATGCGCAGGAGCTTTGTATCTCTTTATGGAGAAAATTTCTTCGTCAACCTCAAAAGAGGTGGACATTGATGAGCAAATGCTGCTTGAGGATATCATCAATGTGGTATCTCATTTACTCCCTTCCCAGGGACCGATACAGAGTTTCGTACATCATAATACTTTGCATCATTTTGAAGAATATAACTTTTTCGATGGAGTAGAAAAAGCAGCAAGTATATACTCTGCTCGTCCTTATTTAAGTGAGCAGAGATATCAGGAAGAGTACCAAAGGGGCAGAATCGCTCAATCCGACCTTAATCGTGCACTCAAAGAAAGTAATCTGGATGGTACTCCCTGGATGTTTTCTTATTCAAAGAGAAAATTATACCGTTCTCTGATGTTAGCAGCACCTGTGAGTAGTAACTCAGAAACACTTAGATGGCGTCTATTAGAAGATGGGCAGCTTGAAAAATTCCATGAAACCGTACATCAGGAAAAAAGAAACAAATTTTTAAATCAAGATAAAGAGAATTTTTCTAAAGCTTTGATCGAAGAAATCAATTCTAAAATTTCTAAGATTGCAAAATGGGGTGGGTATGTACCTACCATCTGGTTGGAGCGAATAAACAAAGAAGTTTTTGAGAAGAAGATAAGTGAGTGGATGGAAAAAGATTCGTTGATATTACTGTGGTTGGCTTCCGCCTTACTTGCATTGGAATTTTCCCCTTCGTTTTTTGAGCATAATATAGAATATTCTTCGCAGCCACCCTCTCATATTGAAACTTTGGTTACCCCATACGTAGTGAAATTTACGGCAGCATTTCTTGATGTTGGTTTGGCTCATCTTCATGTTTCAAATCGCTCAAAAGGACTGCTTTTTTCTTTTTTGGAGCACATGAAACGTGCTTCTTTATTACGCCCTCGATGGTTACGTCATGATTTTTCTCAATATGAAGGAAGAGAAAGTAAGGAAATTATTGGGATGATACTGCGTGATTGGCAGGTTCCGGTGGGGGATTGGCAATCTTTTCTTTTGAGAAAAGCCCTTTTGTTGAAAGGATGGGCGGGCATGATTGTTCAAGCTAAAAAGAATATATCTGAGTTTGATGTTTGTGCAGATCTCTCCGATTTTTTATGCATCCGCTTATTGCTTGAGCATGCTGCAAAGCAGCATCGACAGGAGTTACCAGAGCAACATGGAGTTGATTCTTCTTTGTTCAGCGGTGATGTTTCATTTGATTATCATGCGTATCCTGAACATGCGTATCATTTATTTTTAACATTTCAGTTTTGGGGGGTCTCTGGAGTACAATTGTTACTTCAATCACTTGAGGAGCGAGCGATGCTTGTTGAAGAGATTATGCGATTTCCTAAAATTTCCAGATTAAGAACCTGGCATAAAGCGTATGAATGGAATCTTTATTCCAGAGCTGCTGCTGCAATCATTTCTCATAATGAAAATATTCATCATCAGGCGAAACAGGCAAAATGTCAGATACTTTGTTGTCTTGATGACAGGGAGGAATCTTTTCGTCGACACATTGAAGAGATGAATGAGGAGTATGAAACCTTTGGTACCGCTGGTTTTTTTGGAGTTGATGCAGAGTTTCATAGTCTTTATGAACGTCCTGCTGCATTTTGTCCGGCGAATGTATTGCCGACACACCGGGTGCATGTACGTCCCAAACCAGGGCGAGAACAACATTTTTCTGGCGTAAAGTGGATAAAAAAAGTCCGATCTGAAATAGAAGTAATGATGGAAGCAGAGTCCCGTTCTTTGGTTAAAGGATGGTTTTTGGCATCGGCTGGTGTATTAGCACTGATTCCGCTTTCTTTTTCCACTCTTTCTCCCGGGCTTAGTTATAAAATAAAGAAGTATTTGAAACATTTTTTATTGACATCGAATGATGAAGGAGTCCTTGTATATGCCAGTGAAAATTCAGATACGGATACTGAACATTATACATTAGAGGAAATGATATACCGGGTTAAAACCCTGCTTCTTACTTCCGGTATGGTGAAAGAAATTGCCCCACTCGTAATAATTATGGGGCACGGTTCTTTCAGTTCTAATAATCCATATCGTTCCGCTTACGATTGCGGTGCCTGTGGTGGTCGTCCGGCTCGTCTTAATCCACGAGTGTTTTCTCTTATGGCAAACCGGAAAGACGTACGGGAAGGTATAAAAAAAGAAGGAATCAATATTTCTGATACTACTCATTTTGTCGCTGCATACCATAATACTTGCACTGATGAAGTGGAGTATTTTGATGTAGATTTACTTCCTGATACTCATCAAAAATTATTTGAAAAGTTACGTAAAGATATTGAAGTAGCTCGTGCGCGAAATGCCCTGGAGCGGTGTCGCAGGTTTGATGAAGTGGTATTACATGATGCCAGGGAAGCACTTGCTCATGCAGAGTCTCGTGCATATCATATTGCTCAACCTCGTCCGGAGTATGGACATGCCACAAATGCTTTTTGTGTTATAGGACGGCGACAATTTACACGGGATCTTTTTCTTGATCGACGTGCGTTTCTTGTATCTTACGATAAAACCGTTGATCTCGATTCTTCAGCACTCAGTAATCTTCTTCGTGCGGTTATACCCGTATGCATGGGAATAAACCTCGAATATTTCTTTTCCTCAATAGACAATCAACAATATGGAGCTGGTACTAAATTGCCTCATAATGTGGTCTCTTTATTGGGATTAATGAGCGGTTATTGCAGTGATCTTCGTACGGGTCTTCCTTCCCAAATGGTAGAAATTCATGAACCAGTACGGCTTATGACTGTTATAGAGGCAGAACCTGCAACACTAAAAGAAATAATTATTAATGAAAGTAGTATTAGGAAAGCAGTAGAGAATCAATGGATAGTATTGTTTTCCTATTCAGCAGAGACGAATGCTTTGTATTATCTTACGGAAAAAGGTGAATTTCAACTATTTGATGAAATGAACATAGGAATTTCTGGCACGTCCTCATCACTTGATTGGGCGGCAGGTCGTGATGGACACTTGGAGTTTGTACAAATTCGCCGATAATTACGTATGTGAGATTTTATTTCTGGAGAGTATTAAAAATGGATTGGCATATAATCGGGTCTTTGGTTTTTTTAGCTCCTTTTGTTTCACTTATTTTTCTTTCGATACTTGCTATTTCTCCTATGAAAAAGAATGAAGCAATAGTGAAACGAACAGTGGTGTACGGTCAGGTTATATGTTTGTTTTCAACTATATATATGGCGATGGTATTTTTGCGTCAAAGTCTGCTGTCAGATTCTGTGGTTCCTGTTCAGGTCATTCATTGGCATATGTTTTCTCTTGGAAACCACAAGGTAAATTTCGCTTTGATGCTTGACAGTCTTTCTATCTGGTTTGTGATAATGGCAAGCATTTTATCAAATGTTGTTGGCGTTTTTTCAGAGAATTATCTTCATAGTGATGAAGGTTTTTTCAGGTTTTTCTTTTTAATAACACTCTTTTTTAATGGCATTCTCATTCTTTTTATGGGGGCTGATTTTCAAGTAACCTTTATTGGCTGGGAGATAGTCGGTTTAACATCTGCACTTCTTATTTCATTTTTCAATGTGAGACGTGAAACCGTTGATAATGCACTACATGCATTTTGGGCGTATAGAATAAGTGATATAGGACTACTCACTACATCTATTCTCCTTTCGTCTTTATTGCCTCACTATATGTTTGGAATTTCGGAAATAAAGAAAGTACTACCAGAACAATTTATGATTCTTGTTCCCCTGTTGCTGCTCTTTTCAGCTATGGGAAAGTCGGCTCAATATCCTTTTTCTTCATGGCTTCCAAAGGCGATGGAAGGTCCAACTTCTTCAAGCGCTATCTTTTACGGAGGTCTTTCCATTCATGCAGGTGTATATTTGTTATTGAGGTTGTGCATGGAATTTGAAGTTCCATTTATAGCGAAAATGGCATTCTGTTTGTTGGGTGCAATTTCTGCCGTATATGGTGCTCTCCTCACACAAATTCAAAGTGATATAAAGAGTGCGCTTGCCTATGCCTCCTTGTCTCAGGTAGGGGTCATGTTTATTGAGATCGGACTGGGGTTTTACCACCTCGCTATTTTCCATTGTTTGGGACATGCGTTTTTAAGGACATATCAGATATTGAAATCTGCTTCTATAATCCATGAATTTATTGATTTTAGTGACTCTCATCGTGGTGGTGCTCCGATAACCATGCAATATCAGCCAACTGCAAGTATTTTCCGGGTTCTGTTTCCAAAGAGAATCAAAGATAAAATATTCAGCATGGCATTTGACCTCGCATTGAAAGATACATGGGGACCGAGCAATTTGATTCTTCTGCTGGAGCGTCTTTCATACAAGTTTTCGAAAACTGAAGAACGATGGTTAAGATTTATTTCAAATGAAAAAGTTGAGGAAACAGAGGTTTTTTAACTTATGAATACTGCATCGTTATTTCCAATACTGTTGAGTTTATGTGCCGCAATTTTTGAATTTTTCATGGAGAAAAAAGAAGAAGATGGAGAAATACTTTTTCGACGATCTTTGGCGATTTTTGTTTCTTTGGCGCATATTATTTTTTTCCTTCTCACTTTGTTTGCTTTTCCTGAAGTTCTTTCCATAGATGAAGAACTGCAAATGTCCTTGTCTTTCAGTGAATTTCCACCTCTACATTCTTATGGGTTAAGCCATTGGGGGCTTCTATTCTGTTTGCTTCAGTCGTTTGTTTTGTGTGCTGGTTCTCTTTTAAGTCCCAGATACCCATCTGTTCGGGTGAGAATGAGTCATGTGTACTGTATTCATTCGTTGTTATTGCTGCTTGGGATGACCTTGGATGTGAGAATATTTCTTTTTATTGCAATTATACTATATCTGATGCTGATGGAATCTTTTGATTACCACAGAAAAAAAATATCTGAGGACTCAAAAAAAGTATTACGAGGAAGGGTGTTTAAGCTTTATCATGGGCTTACGGTGCTCGGTTTGTGTATCGCCTTTCTGGATACTTTTATTTCCACTGATCCGAGCGCAGTTGGAATTTTTGCAATTTCCTTGAGCGCTTTTGTTGCTTTGGGAATTTTCCCATTCCATAGTTGGGTAGTTCCTTTTCTTGGTGCTCCACGAAATACTATTTTTCTTCCTTTATTCGTAGTCGAGGGGGGTATTTTGATTTTTTTTCGTCTTTATATTCCCGTACTTCAAAAAATACCGGCACTATTTTTTGTGGGATTGGTGTGTGGAGTAATTGGGCTTCTTTATTCTGCAATATCTTTTTTTAGAGAGATACGCCTAAAACGTATTCCCGGTTATCTGTATCTAAGTCATGTATGCTTAATGGTTATTGGTGTTAATGGTTTGGGTGTTGGGGGGCAATTGGTTTCCTTGGTTGATAGTTTGAATCTTATAGTTGCTTTATGTGGTCTTGTTGCTGTTTGTTCATTGCTCACTGCACGTCTTGGAGTGAAAGGAGTTCTTTTTCCTACGGGTCTCGCATCTTCTTTTCCTGAACTTGCGGTATGTTACCTCATTTGTACTCTTTCTTTAGTGGGATTTCCCGGAACAATTGGTTTTATACAGGAAGAGATTATGTTGGGTGTTGGTGTTAATACGCATATAGTTTTTGTGATTATCATCACCACAGCTCTTACTCTTAATGGTTTTTCATGTTTTAGATTGTTTGCAAGGGTTTTTTATGGACCTCGTTTGGAAAGCATAGATAAAAGCATGGCTCTTGCAGGTAGAGAACGTGCGGTTCTCTGGTTTCTTATTTTTTTACTCCTGGTAAATGGTTTTGCGCCAAAAGTACTTCTTAGTTTTCTAGTTGGGTAACGTCAGTAATGAAATTGGCAGTGTTATAGCTTAAAACTGTATAGTCCGTATTGTTTTTATCTGTTTTTAATATAAATTTCAGACCATCAAAGTGATGACTCCAAAACCAATCATCCCGGCACCGATCATTCTTCTTCCAAGAAATCCTTCATTCAGTAATTTTCCACCAAGGAATGCTCCTATAAGCATTGAAAGTTCTCGTGCCGGAGCGACATGACTGACAGGTGCGATTTTCATGGCGGTCAGAACAAGAATATAAGCCAGAGGACTGAAAATTGATACTATGAGAATAGATCTGAAATTCAACTTCATACTATGGATAACTTTTTTTGAATTTTTCATTACATACGGAAGTAAAATGCCGGCACGGAGAAATTGCGCCCAAAAATCATACAGCACAGGATTCATCTCAAGAGTTTTTACTCCATAGGCATCTATAAGAGTATAAAGAGAGATAAAAATGCCAGTACATATTCCCCATAGTACGCCAGACTGAATTGTTTTCCTGTCCAAAGTAGCAGCTTCTGGTGCCCAGCTTATTACAAATATACCAGTAATAATCAGAAGAATCCCGATAACAGAATAAGTGGTCACCAGCTCATTGAATAACACCACTGCAGAAACTGAAGAAATCAGTGGACCGGTTCCCCGGGCAAGTGGATAAACGATAGAAAACGGAGCAATCGAATATCCATACAGAAGAGCCAAAGAATATGCCAGATGAACTATTGCACTCAAAAATACGACGATCCATTCACGAGTACCCCAAAGCAGAAAACTCTCTTCCGGGTAAAACAGCAGAATGCCCATCGTGACCGGAGCCCATATCACTGAGCTGAGCAGTGACATATTAAAAACGAAAACTATTCCGTCATTTTTTTTCTTAACCAGATAGTTCCAGCTTGCGTGTAGTACCGCCGCGATAACAACAAGAAATAACGCAAAGACAGACATACGCTCACGACCCTACGCGATTAAGTCGTTGCGCTATCTGTAGATCCATGTCTTGAGTTCCAGATTCGTAGACAACAATATTGTACAGTTATTCAGGTAAACAGCATTTCTTTTATCCTCGGAGTGTACATCAAAACATCCGGAAAAAGCTATTATTTTCCAATATAGAAAAAGCTTGTTTATACTAACTTACCTTAAAAATTGAGATTATTTGATTCTTTCTCCTTAAGCTGCTATCGGTAGTTCCTACTTATAAATGCGTACCTAAAATTGCGAGAGAGTTATGAATATTCTAGAAACCATGTTTTCGGGTGACAATAAAGAAATTTTAAATACTTTAATGGAAAAGTCCGGGATTGGCTCAGAGCAAGTTGAGGGTATTTCTTCAAAGTTACTTCCTAAAATTACTGAGACATTTCAATCAAGCTTAACTAATCCTGAAGTTTCAGGGAAAATTATGAGTGTTCTCTCTGGTCTTGATCTTTCTTCTTTGCAGCAAAATCCAAAGCAATTGTTTGATTCCAATATGCAGTCTATGGGTAAAAAACTTTTTGATATGGTAATGGGTGGAGAGGCATCAGCAAGTGGAATGGTTTCTGAATTGTCTAAGCAATTCGATGTTCAACAAAGTGCTATAAATTCTTTTCTGTCCGGGCTTCTGCCGGCAATTTTTGGAGTACTCAGTAAAGATAAGGGGATCTCTTCACTCATAACTTCAGTCATGAGCAGCGCCGGAAGTTCAGAAGGAGGCATAGCCGCACTTGCAAAGTCATTCCTGGATAAGGATGGGGACGGTTCTATCGCGGATGATCTTTTAGCCAAGGCTAAGAAATTCTTTTAGTGTATTACCGATTCATCCATAACCTTATATAGACTTCAAGGTTTTTAGTACGTCTTCAAGTACGGGAAGCACCAGTTTATCTTTAGTTCTACCTAGTGTTTTTTTACTTTTTATTATTTTTTCCAGGGAAAGGACTTTTACGGAAAAAGTTGAAAGCTCTATTTCTATGGTATCTTTTACTTCTTCATCAAAATTATTCAAGCCAGTTACTCCTAATACAATGTCAATTAATTCGGAAGACTCGCCGGCAAACATGGGAGGGTTTAGACCTATTGGTGGGACGTAAGTAACTTTTGCTTCTTTGAGGGCTTTCTTGAAATTAGGAGAGTGTAAATCTTTGAACCAGATGTCAATATCCTGAGTGACCACAGGAGCTCCCTGTAGTGCAGCTGCGGATAAGCCAATAATAATGAAATCAACTTCATGATTTTTTAATATTTTTAAAAAATTAATTTCTTTTTGAGTAAACAGACTTTCTGCCACGAATCAATGCCCTGTCCAAACGGTTTATAGAAGGTTCTTCCAGTAGTAGAAGTGTGTGCCAGATATTTTCTCTGGAAATATCAGGATTTTTTTTTATAATATCCTCAAGTTTCTTTTGTAAGCGGAATGTTTTTTTCAAAGGTGATTCCTGAATCAATTCTTCAACAGGAACTTCCAGAGTATCAGCAAGGCTATGTACAGATTTCGGTATCAGAGAGTTCTGTTTAACCAAAGAATAAAACGCAGTCCTACTCACCCCAGCCTGGTAAAGCATTGTGGAAAGAGAAATTGAACGACTCTTACATATGTTTTTAATTAGCTGGAAATCTAGCTTCATAAATATATTGTACTATATTTTAGTACAATGGCAAGAAATAAAGAAAAGGTGTTGAATTTTAATGACTTGTTCAAGTTATAGATGAATTTCTTACTTGAAAAAGCTTGGAATATAGGGGCTGACATAGACCAGCTATTTGTTAATCTATGTCAGCCTCGAAATAATTATCCTTTCTGTGGAGAACTGATTGAGCTCTAGTCTGAAAAATAACGTACCCATTTTGGGTTGGGATATCGGTGGAACGAAGTGTGCTGTTGTTATTGGAACTTCTGATGGAAGTATTATTGCGCGTGAAGAGTGGGTAACGGCAACAACTCCCGGTTTTGATCAGATGATTGAGAGGTTTATTGTTACTGCCCGGCAGCTTCTTGGGAATTGTGCAAGGGTATATTCTTCAAGGGTGTGTGGTCTTGGAGTAAGTGTTGGTGGTCCCATGAACATGAGGACAGGAGAGGTGCTTTCTCCTCCCCATTTACCGAATTGGGGAGATGTTCCTTTGCGGGATGTACTGATGGAAATTTGTATCGGGCAGTTGGGAAATGTTATTAGTTTCTCTGAGGGGTCTTTCCCGGTTGTGGTGCAGCATGACGCGGCAGCCTGTTTGCAGGCAGAATTTCTTTGGGGTGCAGCAAAGGGGACTTCTCATTCTGTGTATCTTACCTGTGCCACGGGTTGTGGTTCAGGTGTTATGTTAAATGGAAGAGTTCTTTCAGGTCCTGATGGTGAATCACCTGAGGTTGGGTATAGTTTGTTAAGTGATTCTTCTGATCTTCCAGACATGCTGTTTTCCGGTATTCCAAGAAAGGGGCAGGTTGAGCTTTTTTGCTCAGGTACGGGGATTGCCATTCTTGCTAACCATCGTTTTCCTCAAATATTTTCAGCAGATGTTACAGTAAAAGAAATTGCTGAGAAAGCAAGAGAAGGTAATGAAGCTGCTCGTTCCTTGTTAGAAGAGTCTGCGTGTAGACTATCTCAGCTGTGCATAACTCTTTCCTGTATTTTTTCACCTGAAGTGATACTACTCGGTTCTCTTGCCAGGTACCTTGACCCCTGGTGGCTTGAAATGGTCAGAGATCACTTCAGTAAAAATGCCCTGCCTTCTAACTCCAGGAATACCAGAATATGCGCTTCGGCATTGAGTGAGCGTTTGCAGGATCTTTCTACTATTGCACCGGTGGTGATGAGGTAGAGATAATTATCGCTACTTCCAGGGTATTGGTGACATTTCCATACCAAATGCTTCAGCGATATGTTGATTTGTAAGTCCTCCCTCAATACACACTAAGGATCTACTGATATCATTTTCGGTAGCAAGAATTTCATTCAAGGGTTTCTTGTTTAACTCCAGGAGGTACGGAAGGGTTCTTTTTGAAAGAGCCATGCTTGCTGTTCTTGGAACCATAGCCGGCATGTTACTGACACAGTAGTGAATGACACCATTTACTACATAACTTGGTGCACTGAGAGTTGTAGCTTTGCTGGTTTCAGCAATACCTCCCTGGTCAATTGATATGTCTACAAGCACTGCGCCCTTTTTACAGAGACTAAGCATCTCTTTAGAGATAAGGATCGGGGCACGGGCGCCGGGGATAAGAACCGCTCCAATGATGAGGTCGGCTTTCTGAAGCTCTTCTCTGATGTTTTCGGGAGTTGATTTTCTTGTAGTGATTTCAGGGTGAAATGATTTCAGTGTATCAAGTTTTTGTTGGTTAATATCGAGTACACATACGTCTGCGGAAAGTCGTGCGGCTTTTCTTATTGCTTCAGCTCCTGATATTCCTCCTCCAATTACCAGAACTCGTGCTGCCGGAGAATCAAGCAGTTTTTCAAGAAGAAGTCCCGTGCCACCATTTTGAGAGAGCATCGCCTCAGCTCCACAGTGAACAGAAAGAGCTCCGGCAATCATGCTCATAGGTTCGAGGATAGGTAGTCGTTTATCATCTGTCTCTACAAGATCATAATCAAGCCCGATAATTTTGCTTCTCAGCATTTCCTGAGTAAGCTCCCTGCTTGCAGCAGGATGAAGGAAGGAGAATACAATTTGGGATTCTCGCATTAGTTCGTACTCTTCAGGTGCAGGCTCTTTAACTTTTAAAAGCAGATCAGCAGTTTCCCAGATACTTGAAAGATCAGGGAGGATGTTTGCTCCCTGTGAAATGAATTCTTCATTACTGAAACCACTTCCAAGCCCCGCATCTTTTTCAATAAAGACATCCCAACCATTTTTTGACAGTATCCCTGCGTTTTCAGGAGTAATCGCAATTCTTTTTTCGTTTGGCTTTCTCTCTTTAGGAACACCGAGCTTCATATAGGGCACCTTTTTATGAATTTACAGGTTTTTACATAGCTTAATGTAGACTTCCCGGCTTTTATACAATAAAAACACTCTGTAATATATACCATATTACCTTGATTGTCATAGGAATAAAAGCATGAGTTGCTACGTTATAGATGGTAAGAAACAGGCTGAAACGATAAATTTCGGCACTAAAGAGCTTGCAGAGAACTTGACTTCGCACATTGGTCGGAGTCCTTCCTTGTGTTTGATTCAGATTGGAGAAGATGAGGCTTCAGGAAAATATATAGAAAAAAAGAAAAAGCTAGGGGAAAGTTTGGGGATTAAGGTAAGATCTCATACTGTTTCCTCTTCAACTTCCGAAAAAGACGCCAAAAAAGAAATTCAAACATTTTCAGAAGATTCAGACATTGATGCAATTCTCTTGCAGCTTCCATTTCCTTCTCAGTTCAGGGAGTCAGAGTTATTGGACGTAATTCCCCCTCACAAAGATGTTGATGCTATTTCTTCTTTTTCTCTTGGTGCTCTTGTTCGTACTCGTCTGGAGGTATTGGAAAAATCTGAAGATGGTTTGTATAAAGCACTTCTACCATGTACTCCTGTCGGAGTACTGTATCTTATTCATGATGCGTGTCGGAAACTTAAAGGTACTACTTCTCTTGAGGGAATGAACGCACTTGTAATTGGAAGATCGGTTCTGGTAGGAAAGCCGGTATCGCTTCTTCTTCAGGCTTCTGACGCTACGGTGAGTGTTGCTCATTCAAAAACATCAGCAAAAGATTTGAAAAAATTATCTTCCGATGCAGACATTATCGTATCTGCCTGTGGAGTGCCCTCACTTCTTACTCCTTCCATGATTAAAGAAGGAAGCATTCTTATTGATGTAGGTCTTACTTATATTGAAGGAAAGGGTTTAAAAGGAGATATGGATTTTGAAGGATGTAGCAAGAAAGCTGCTGCAATTACTCCCGTTCCCGGGGGAGTCGGTCCGATGACGCTTGCAATGTTAATGAGAAATGTGATGATCTGTGCTGAAAAGAATATTAAAAAAGGTAAGCAGGAATAGAGAATGCTATGGAATTAAAAGAACTGCCACTGCGAGAACTACATAAGAGATTGGGGGGCAAGCTTGTCCCTTTTGCCGGATGGAATATGCCCGTGCAATATGTCGGGATAAAGGAAGAGCATGCTGCGGTTCGTGAATCAGTGGGTATTTTTGATGTCAGCCACATGGGTGAATTACTGGTTCAGGGAAGTGATGCGCTTTCATTTCTTAATTATATAAGTACGAATGATGTCTCAAAGACGGTTCCCGGAAAGGCACAATATGGTCTGGTGCTTAATCACGCGGGAGGTGTAATTGACGATATCATTATCTATCGTTTGTCTGAACAGGATTTCTTTGTATGTGCAAACGCTTCCAACGTGGACGCTGTTTTTGACTGGTTTCAGGAGAGGTGTAAGGAAGGTGATATTTCCAAACCTGAATCAGAACGATCTTCTTTTGATTGTGTGATTAAGAATCTGACTGAAAAGTATGCTCAATTTGCGATTCAGGGACCTTTTGCTATGAAACTCCTTGTAGCCCATTTTGGAGCGGAGCTCACTTCCATGAAGCGCTTTTCATTCAGCATGATTATGGAATATGCAAAACCGGAAGTTCCCTGTCTTCTTGCCAGAACGGGATATTCCGGTGAGGATGGATGTGAAATTTTTCTTCCGGTAGAATACGCTGAACAGGTCTGGTCAGGTTTTTTTAATACGGCTGAAAAGATTTCGATACCTTTGATTCCCTGTGGATTGGGGGCGAGAGATACACTGCGGCTTGAGGCATGCCTGCCACTGCACGGGCATGAAATCAGAGAAGATATAACGCCTTTAAGTGCCGGTCTTGAAAGATTTGTATCCTTTGATAAAGGATTTTTTCTGGGTGCTCCTGCACTTGAACAGCAAAAACACGTCGGGGTATCTCCGGTACTTGTTGGGCTTGAGGTGATAGGCAGTGGAATAATACGGGGAGAGTATTCGGTACTGCACAATGAGAAAACCGTTGGATGGGTTACCAGTGGTACCAAGACACCTACTGTAGATAAAGCTATTGGGCTTGCTCTGGTACTTCCCGCTTTTGCCGGGGATGATACTGAATTAAATGTTTTGATGCGGGATAAGAAACTTCCAGTCAAAAAAGTTCCGCTGCCTTTTTATAAAAAGTGACAAACAGAGTTTTTAGCTCTCTGTTTTTTCCTCTTCCCAGGCACCGCCCAGTGCCTTAAACAGGCTAACGAAAGACAGTGATGATTCAATTTGTGCCTGTGCAAGGGTATTTTCTGCTTCCAGGGTGGAAGTCTGTGCCAGGAGTAGGTCAAGATAGCTGATAAAACCGGCTTCATATTGTGCTTTGGCGATTTGTTCGGCTTTACGACTGGATTCTGCGGCATTACTCAGTAATTCCAGGCTTTCTTGCAGGTTCCCGATTGCGACAAGAGAGTTATCCACTTCTTCAAGTGCTTTGATGACACTGTTCTGATAGGTCAGGACTTCTGCCTGTGCATTTCTTCTGGAAGCTTTTATTCTACTTACAATATGTGGAGCGTCCAGTATTGCCCAGGTGATTCGAGGACCAAAAGTATATGCCTCTGCAGCTCGTCTGTCATCGAGATCACCTATGTGTCTTGCATCTCTTGAGAGTGCTCCTGTAAAACTGATTCTGGGGAAGAGGTCAGCCATGTGTAAGCCTACTTCAGCAGTGGCTGAGTGTGCTTGTGCTTCAGCCATACGAAGATCGGGTCTACGTGCGATTATCTGGGCAGGTTCTGAGATGGTAACCGGACCCTCGTACTTGGGTATTGGTTTTATATCTTTGAGATCAGACGGAAGATCACCAGGGTATTTACCCAGTAGAGAAGAGATTCGGTTAAGTGCGTTGTTGATTAAGGTGTCATAGGCAACAACTTTTGAACGGGTGAGGTAGTTCTGTGCTTTTGCTCTTTCCAGGTCGAGAGAACCAATGATGCCACTCGTGAACCTTTTTTCAAGTAATGAGAGAGTGTCATTTTGGTTTTTTGCATTTGTCTCGGCAATATGTTTCTGGTTTTGAGCACCTCGTAGCTGGATATATGCTATCGCAATTTCAGATTGAAGCATGTTGAGAGCATCAATTGAATTAAATACCGCTTTATTTTCCAGCTCTCTTATTGCTTCAAAGGAGCGTGCAATTCTTCCGAAAAGATCCAGCTCCCAGGAAACGTCTACTCCCGCAGTGTATATTTGAAATTCAATTCCCTGAGTCGCAAGACCGGGAAACCGTGCGGCAGAAGTTTTATTGTCGATATATTGACCGAATATGCCGGCGACAGGAAGAAAATCGGCAAGGGCATTATACGATAATGCTTTTGCCTGTTGCACTCTCTGAAGGGCTATCTGAATATTGAGGTTTTGTTCTGAAGAAAGTTTGATTAAGTCTTCCAGAACAGGATCTTTAAACGACTGCCACCATATCTGTGGAGTATCACTTTTTTGGAGATTGACTTTATCTGCATCTAACTTTGATTCGGCATTGTAGTGTTCAGGTAGATTCAGTTCGGGACGCTTGTAATCCGGACCTACGATTGCGCATGAGGATAGAAATAGCGTTGAGGTAATCAGGAGATGATGTTTTGAAGATTTTCTTGAGGTAAGCCCCTGAATAAAAATATAGAACATCGGGACAAAGAATATTGCAATGGTGGTAGCTGCGACCATTCCGCCCATCACACCAAGACCTATGGCGTTCTGACTGGCTGAGCCTGCACCACTGGCAATAGCAAGCGGAGTTACTCCGAGAATAAACGCAATGGAAGTCATGAGAATCGGTCTGAATCTGAGTTTGGCGGCACTGAGAGTAGCTTCAATCAAATCATGCCCTTCGTCGTAGAGATCTTTTGCAAACTCCACAATCAGGATAGCGTTTTTTGATGATAATCCAACGGTTGTAAGAAGTGCTACCTGAAAATATACGTCGTTATTCTTTCCTGCAATCCAGGCTGTTAATATGGTACCAATAATTCCAAGGGGGACAGCCAGCATTACTGCAAAGGGGACTGACCAGCTTTCATACAGTGCGGCAAGACAGAGAAAAACAACGAGTATGGATAAAGCATACAGAGCAGGGGTTTGAGCTCCGCTCAGGCGTTCTTCATATGACAGACCTGACCATTCAAGTCCAAACCCTTCGGGCAGTTCGTTAACTATTTTTTGAATTTGAGCCATGGCTACTCCCGAGCTTATCCCGGGGGCAGGGGCTCCCTGGATATTGACAGATGAAAGACCGTTAAATCTTTCAAGCTTTGGAGACCCGTAACTCCACTCTGCGGTAGAAAATGAGCTGAAGGGAACCATTTCCTGAGCATTGTTTCTTACGTACCAGCGATTGATGTCTTCAGGGAGCATCCTGTACGGTGCATCGGCTTGCATGTACACTCGTTTGATTCTTCCCTGGTCTACAAAATCATTTATATAGGTTGACCCCCATGCACTCTGGAGCGTTTGGTTGATATCAGATATTGAAACCCCCATAGCGGTCGCTTTTTCGTTGTCTATGGTGAGTCTGTATTGAGGGACATCGTCAAGACCGTTTGGACGAACTGCCGTTAGAAGTGGGTTTTCTGCTGCTTTACCAAGGAGTTCTCCCCGTGCCTTCATCAGTTCTTCGTGCCCGTGTCCGCTTCGATCTACCAGCTGGAAATCAAAACCCGAGGCATTACCCAGCTCTCGGATTGGAGGTGGATAGAAGCTGAAAGCGGTAGCATCTTTGATTTGAGAAAATGCTTGCATGGTTCGCTGTGCAAGAGAAAATACATGCTGTTCTTTTTTAGATCGTTCATCCCAGTCGTGAAGTCCGGCAAAACCAATTGCGGCATTTTGTGCAGAACCGGCGAAACTGAATCCGACAACCGTAAAAAGATGTTTAATGGTGTCCGATTCGTTTTCCAGCAGATAGCTTTCTACTTGTTTAACACTGTCCATGGTGCGTTCTGCGGTGGAGCTTGCAGGAGTGTTAATCATCATCATCATGTTACCCTGATCTTCATCGGGAAGAAAGGAAGTTGGAATTCTGAAGAAAATAAAAACCATGACTGCAAGGAGCCCGCCATAGATAGCAAAAAAACGGGATTTTCTTCCGCTTATATATCGTGAACCTTTCTGATATAAATCCCTGCTTCGGTTAAAGTGTCTGTTGAACCAGCCAAAGAATCCGGTAGTTTTTTCACCGTGACCTTTTTCGACCGGCTTTAAAAGTGTTGCGCATAAAGAGGGGGAGAGAATCATGGCAACCAGTACTGATAAAGCCATGGCAGAGACTATTGTAATCGAGAACTGACGGTAAATGGCTCCGGCAGACCCACTGAAAAATGCCATGGGAACAAACACTGCCGAAAGAACCAGAGCGATACCGATCAGGGCTCCTGAGATTTGATCCATTGACTTTCTGGTCGCTTCCTTGGGGCTTAAGCCTTCCTCCGCCATGATTCGTTCGACGTTCTCGACTACCACGATGGCGTCATCAACCAGAAGACCGATCGCAAGAACCATGGCAAACATGGTAAGAACATTAATACTGAACCCAAAGGCAGCCAGGACCGCAAAAGTACCAAGGAGAACTACCGGAACTGCAATTGTGGGTACAAGAGTAGCCCTGATATTTTGCAGGAAAAGGTACATAACAAGAAATACCAGTATCACTGCTTCTATGAGCGTTCTTACTACTCCCATAATGGATACCTTGACAAAGGGAGTCGTATCGTAAGGATATATAACTTCCACTTCGGGGGGAAGGAAACTTGCTAGTTCTTTCATTTTTGTTTTGATTGCATCGGCTGTTTCAAGAGCATTTGCTCCGGTTGCAAGGCTGACCCCCATTCCTACCGCCGGTCGTTGTTTGTATCTGACGATTCTTGAGTATCCTTCCGATCCGAGTTCTACCCGTGCCACGTCTTTGAGGCGAATTTGAGACCCGTCCGGATTCACTTTGATAAGTATTGAGTTGAAATCATCAACAGTTTTCAGTCTGGATTGGGCGGTAATGGTAGCGTTCAGTTGTTGTCCTTTGACGGCGGGTAAGCCTCCCAGTTGTCCCGAGGAAACGTCCATGTTTTGAACTTCGATTGCTCGTCTTACGTCCAGAACGGTCAGATTGTAACTGAACAGACGATCAGGGTCGAGCCATATGCGCATGGCGTGCTGATCTCCGAAAACATTTACGTCACCTACGCCATTAGTCCGGGCAATAACTTCCTGAAGTTTTGATACGGCAATGTCGGCAAGCGTTTGCTGACTGATACTTCCGTCTGTGGTTGTCAAGCCTATTACGAGTAGAAAATTGTTATTGGATTTGGTCACCCGTACCCCGAGTGCCTGCACTTCTTGAGGAAGTTGGGTGAGTGCTGCCTGAATTTTGTTTTGCGTTTGTACCTGAGCGATATCCGGGTCTGCCTCAGGTTCAAAGGTTAAGGTGATAGTCATGGTGCCATCAGAGCTGGATGAGTTGAAATAACGCAGATAATCGATACCGGTTAATCTTTGTTCGATAATCTGGGTAACGCTGTTTTCAACCGTTTGCGCATTGGCTCCGGGGTAGCTGGCGTTGATGGCTACAGTGGGAGGAGCAATGCTGGGATATTGTTCTACCGGGAGTCTCAAAATAGAAAGTGCCCCCGCCAGCATGGTAACGATTGCCAATACCCAGGCAAAAACGGGACGATCAATAAAAAATCTTGCCATTAGCTGTTATTCCTTGATGTTACCATTGTTTCTGCTTTTATATTTCATCACTGGTTGATGGTTGTACTTTCATTCCCTCACGAAGTTTTTGGATACCCTCGATAACAATTGTTTCATTGTTCGAGATTCCTTCGGTGATGAGCCAGGAATCTTTCAGGGTCTGACTTGTTTTTATCAAGCGTCTGGATACCGTGTTATCCTTGTTTACAACCCAGACTGAAAGTCTGGTATCGGCTCCACGTGTGGTTGCTTTTTGCGGTACGAGAATACCTTTAATTGAGGTAACATTGAGCTTGGTGCGGACAAACATTCCAGGAAGTAATAAGCCGTCCGGATTCGGGAATATAGATCGCAACTGTACTGAGCTTGTTGTTTGATCAACCGTAACATCTGCAAATTGAAACTCTCCTTTATGCGGGTAGGGGGTGTCGGAACCTTCAAGAAATAATTCTACACTGAGTTTTAAGTCGTTTCCGGCAAGTTGTCGCATGCGGAACAACTCACTGCTGGAAACTGCCATGTCTACGTAGATCGGGTCTAGTCTTGTGATTGTGGTAAGTGTTCCTGTCTGGTTCTGGGTTACCAGAGTTCCTTTTGTTACAAGAGATTTGCCGATATGACCGCTGATCGGAGCATATACTTTTGTGTAATCAAGGTTTATGGTTGCGGTTCGTACTGCCGCGTTTGCAATGGCGATATCGGCTTGAGCCTGGAGGAGACCTGCGGTTACGTCATCATAGTCTTGCTGACTGATTGCTTCTATCTTGATGAGCTCTTTAAATCGTTTTGCTTTTGCATCAATGGATTTTAAGTTGGCTTTGGCTTTTGAAAGATCAGCTTCTGCGCTCTGGAGCGCGGCTTCGTATGGAGCTGCATCAATCTGATATAGTTGTTGCCCCTGTTCTACCTTACTTCCTTCCTGAAACAGACGCTCCGTGATAATCCCTGAAATCTGGGGACGGATTTCTGCAACTTCAAAAGCGGATGTTCTTCCGGGCAGAAACTCATGAATGTCTATTTCCTGCTTTGATATGATCTGGGTGCTTACGGCAATCAGAGGTGCTGTGTCCGTATCAGAAGATTGTGCTTGAGGTTGATTACCTGATCTCATTATGAGTGCCAAGGTTGCAAGAAGTACGAGGCTTCCCGAGGCAATGAGTAATTTTGGTTTCATGAGTTAGGTCCCTTTGAGTGTGCAGTACAAACTTTCCGGCAGCCCTTTTCAGGGAAAGTTCGGAATGTCAGTGCGGTGTTATTTTTAATAAACTTGACAAGTAGTATTTTAATAACATACATTCATGTATGTATGTTGTCAATTCTAAGCATTATAAATTATTTAGGGAAAATTTAACAAAGTAGCGTAATGGTCTATTTTATATAAATTTACTAGGTATCTAAGATGGCTCGAAAAAAGAAAGAAGAAGCGTTAGAGACTCGTAAGCGGATATTGTCTGCTGCGTCTCAGGTTTTTCTGGACAGGGGAGTTGCCCGGGCAAGTCTTAATGAAATTGCTGAAGTTGCCGGTGTTACTCGTGGTGCTGTGTATTGGCATTTTAAAAATAAGACGGAACTGTTTATTGCCTTACAGGATATTCTTCACACACCATTTCTGGAGATGGTTTTACAGGATCTGGAGCATGAGCATCCTGACCCTTTGAACCAGTTGGAGGAGTTGGTTACACGGCTCCTGGAGGATATAGAGGATAATCTTGAAAAGCGTCAAATTTTTACTATTCTGATGCTCAAATGTGATTACTCCGGAGATATCCAGGATTTATTGGCAGCACAATCTGAGCGTCAATGTGAAGCCCGGAGGCTTTTTGATCAATATTTTGATAGAGCGAAAAGAAAGGGACATTTGTCTGATTCGGTTGAACCATGCATTTTAACTTTAGCACTTTGTGCCTATTTGAGTGGCATTATTATGGAGTCTATTCGTCATCCGGATTCATTAAACCTCAGGAAACAGTCGTCAGACCTTGTGCGTTTGTTCTTTTTAGGTATTCGTCGATGATGGTGTCTGAAGAGAGTCGGTGAAGACAGTTCATTTTTCTTTTTATATAAGTTGATGTAGTATCACCTTGCCATTTTAAGGAGGATTTTGTGATGAGTGATAGACCTGAAAGTTGTTTTTACACTGAAGATCATGAATGGATAAGGAAAGAGGGAGAGCTCTATGTAGTCGGTATTACTGATTACGCTCAGCAGGAGCTTGGTGATGTGGTATATGTTGATCTGCCACCTGTTGGAGCTGGTGTTAAGCGACATGATTCGATGTTCACGATAGAGTCGGTTAAAGCGGTTAGCGATATTTATGCACCTCTGGATGGCGAAATTGTTGAGGTGAATGAACGTCTGAGTGATGAGCCTCAGCTGGTAAACGAAGCACCTTTTACTGATGCCTGGATGATTAAGATCAAAGTTACTGATGAATCTGCTTTGTCTGATCTTATGAATCGAGCAAAGTATGATGCCTTGATAGCTGAGATTTCCAAGTAAGCTACCTGACTTTTTCACAATTAACTATAACTAAATATTTGGATTTATGGGGACTTTGTGCTATTTATCTGCGCATCAGAACCCCTTCGTTTTTATACTTATTTAGTGTTTCTAATTAGTTAGGCTTATTTATCATGAGAAGAAAGAAAATTGCTCTTATTGGTGCTGGAAATATTGGTGGTGCCCTTGCGTATCTCGCCCTGATAAAAGAGATGGGGGATGTGGTTCTTTTTGATGTGCTTGAAGGTATGCCTCAGGGAAAGGCACTTGATTTAAGCCATGCGATTCCTGTTCTTTCTACTTCCTCAAGTATAATGGGCACAAATTCCTATGAAGATATTGCAGGTGCTGATGTGTGCATCATTACTGCCGGTATCGCCAGAAAGCCCGGGATGAGTCGTGATGATCTTTTAGCGACAAATGCAAGTATCATGACTTCAGTTGCTGAAGGGATAAAAAAATATGCACCTGAAAGTTTTGTGATAGTGGTTTCCAATCCGCTTGATGCAATGGTTACGCTTTGTCAGAAAAAAACCGGATTTCCTGCCCAGCGGGTTGTCGGTATGGCAGGGGTACTTGATTCAGCGAGATACCGTGCTTTTCTTGCAGAAGAGATAGGGGTTACTCCGGAGTCAGTGAATGCGATGGTACTTGGTGGTCATGGTGATACCATGGTGCCAGTTCGCTCTCATACTTCAGTGAATGGAATTCCAGTTAGCAATTTTGTGTCATCTGATCGTCTTTCTGAGATTGAAAAGCGAGTGCGTGGTGCGGGTGGTGAGGTTGTCGTTCTCTTAAAGACGGGTTCTGCATATTTTTCACCTGCTGCTTCTGCTATTGAAATGGCTGAGAGCTATCTTTTAGATCAGAAGAAGGTGCTTCCATGTGCTGCATGTTTAAATGGTGAATATGGGTATAAGGATCTCTATATCGGTGTTCCGCTTGTTATCGGTGCAGGAGGGATTGAGAAGATAATTGAAATTGAGCTTACTGATTCTGAAAAGAAAGAACTTGCAGTGAGCGCAGATGCAGTAAAAGAACTTGTTGCGGTTCTTCCTTCTTAAGTATTTTTACAGATAAAAGATAATTAGAAAATAATGGTGAACGCATAATGAATTTACACGAGTATCAGGCAAAGAGCTTATTATCAAAATACAAGGTTCCTGTGCTTCCCGGTTTTCTGGCGTACACTCCTCGTGAAGCGCAGAAAGCGGCGGTTAATCTTGGTTCAGGTGTGTGTGTGGTAAAGGCACAAGTTCATGCCGGAGGAAGAGGTAAAGCAGGAGGAGTGAAACTTGCCAAGTCTCCTGATGAGGCGTTTCAGCATGGTGAGTCCATCATTGGAATGAAGCTGGTATCTCCGCAGACAGGTGCTGAGGGTGTACTGGTAAGAAAAGTCTGGGTAGAAGCGGGTGCTGCTATTGATAAAGAGTATTACCTGAGTCTGATAGTTGATCGTGAAAATGCATGTGTCTCAATTATCGCATCGGCTGAAGGTGGAGTTGAGATTGAAGAAGTAGCTGAAGCCCATCCTGAAAAAATTCTTACCGTTCGTGTTGCGTTTGAAAGTGGTTTTCAGGATTTTCATGCGAGAAAAGTTGGATATTTTTTAAATATTCCGAAAGCAGAGATGAGAGCGTTTGGTGCTTTGTTAAAGAACCTCTACACAGCATTTCGTGGAGTTGACTGTACCATGCTTGAGATCAACCCTTTGATTCGGACAAAAGAGGGTTCTTATATCTGTCTTGATGCAAAATTGAGCATTGATGACAATGCACTTTTTAGGCAAAAAGAGGCGTTCAATTTCATGGACTATGATGAAATTGATGAGCGTGAGATACGGGCAAATGAATTAGGTATTAACTACGTTGCGCTTGATGGTAACATTGGGTGTATGGTTAATGGTGCGGGTTTAGCCATGGCTACGATGGATATCATCAAACAGGCAGGTGGTGAACCTGCGAACTTTCTTGATGTTGGAGGTGGGGCGAGTGAAGATCAGGTGCGGGAAGCGTTTCGCCTTATACTTCAGGATACATCAGTTAAGGGTGTTCTGGTGAATATTTTCGGAGGTATTATGCGTTGTGATGTTATTGCTGCCGGGGTGATTGCCGCTGCAAAGACATTGAGTATCTCAGTTCCGCTGGTGGTTCGGCTTCAAGGGACTAATGTTGATCTTGGAAAAAAAATGCTTGCTGAATCCGGGCTGAAGATTATCCCTGCTGATGATATGGATGAGGCAGCGAAGAAGATCGTTGAAGCGGTTAATCAGTCGTAGTTTTTTACTCCAGGGGGGGTCATTGAGAATGTTATTTAGGAAGGATATCTAAGGAGATTGCATGTCAGTTTTAGTTAATTCGGATACCAGATTAATCACCCAGGGTATTACTGGTAAGTCTGGTCTGTTTCATTCAAAGGGCTGTAAGGATTATGGTACCAAACTTTCAGGAGGGGTTACTCCTGGAAAGGGTGGTTCAGAGATCGAAGGATTTCCTGTGTTTGATACGGTAGAGGAAGCGGTGAGAGAGACGGGTGCTAATGCTTCCATGATATTTGTTCCTCCTCCGTTTGCGGCAGATTCAATAATAGAGGCTGTTGATGCAGGTCTTGAGCTTGTAGTCTGTATTACTGAGGGTATCCCGGTTCAGGACATGCTTGCAGTAAAGAGTTATCTTAAAACTACCTCTACAAGACTTATTGGTCCAAACTGTCCCGGGATTATCACTCCTGATGAGTGCAAGATTGGTATTATGCCGGGTCATATACACAAGAAGGGTTCTGTGGGAGTTGTTTCCCGTTCTGGTACCTTAACTTATGAAGCAGTTGGGCAGCTCACCAAGCGTGGTATCGGGCAGTCCACTTGTATCGGTATAGGGGGAGACCCTTTGAATGGAACTAACTTTATTGATTGTCTTGAGCTTTTTACGAATGATTCTGAAACAGACTGTATCGTCATGATTGGTGAGATTGGTGGTACTGCTGAGGAAGAAGCCTGTGAATGGATTAAGAGTAATTGCAAAAAGCCTGTTATTGGCTTTGTTGCGGGTGCTACTGCTCCTCCTGGAAGGAGAATGGGACACGCTGGTGCTATTATAAGTGGTGGTAAAGGAACTGCAAAGGACAAGTTTGATGCCATGAAGGCTGCCGGGGTGCATACCGTTTCATCTCCTGCGGATATGGGTAAAATGGTAGCTGAAGTAATGGGTATTTAAACGTATAACGCACAATTTTTAATATAGTAACATAATGGATAAACAGTAAGGTAAGAAGACATATGGCAGTTGAAAGAACACTTTCTATCATTAAACCTGATGGGGTTAAGAAGAATGTTATTGGAAAGATATTAAGCAGGTTTGAAGATGCGGGGCTAAAAATAGTAGCTGCAAAAATGCTTCAGCTTGATGAAAATCTTGCGGGCTCTTTTTATGAGGTTCATAAAGAACGTCCTTTTTATAAAGATCTGGTAAGTTTTATGACTTCAGGTCCTGTGCTTGTGTCAGTTCTGGAGGGTGTAAATGCAGTGCAGCTTAATCGGGATATTATGGGTGCAACGAACCCAAAGGAAGCAAAGCCAGGTACTATTCGTGCAGATTTTGCAGAAAGCATTGATGCAAATACTGTTCATGGGTCTGATAGTCTTGAAAACGCTAAAATAGAAGTAAATTTTTTCTTTCCTGATCTGTAGTTATTCGGGGAAAGAGGATTTGGAGCGCATACAGTGGAGCACACAGAGTTTACAGGTATATCTGGGTCTACAGAGCTACTTGGTTCTGCAGGGATGTCTGGGCGTATAGACATACTTGGTATAGAAAGGGATGCCTTGTGTGCGCTTCTTACTGATGAGTTTCCGGTTACTCCCTACCGCTCAAGGCAGATTTATTCCTGGTTGTATCGGAGAAAAGTCAGATCTTTTTCTGATATGACCGACCTTTCCAAGTTATTTCGTGGGCAACTCGAAGAGCGTTTTTTTATTTCTCGTCCTGAAGTTGTTCAGATTGAACACTCGGTTGATGGTTCAAGGAAATATCTCTTTCGTTTACAGGATGGCTCTGAAGTAGAATCAGTTCTTATTTGTCAGCCTAAGCGGTATACTCTTTGTGTTTCATCTCAGGTGGGGTGTGCTATTGGTTGTAAGTTCTGTCGAACTGCCCAGATGGGTTTAAAAAGAAATCTCACTCCTGCAGAAATTATTGGTCAGGTTATTTCTGTCCAGGAAGATGTTATTGCAAGGGGGGAGCGGGGAGGAGAGGGGCAGGCAGATCCCTTCCAGAATATTGTATTTATGGGAATGGGTGAACCACTTCATAATAAAAAGTCAGTAATTGCTGCAGTGAAAATTCTTAATGATCAGTATGGTTTTGATTTTTCAGGCAGGAAGATAACTGTTTCTACTTCGGGGCTTGTTCCTGCCATTAGAGAGTTTGGAGCGAGTGGAGCACGTGCAAATCTTGCCATATCTCTTAATGCTACTACTGACGAAGTTCGTGAAGCTATAATGCCAATTAATAAGCGTTATCCTTTGTCTGAGCTTCTGGAAGCCCTGCGAGAATATCCCTTGAAACCGGGTAAGCGAATCACTATAGAATATGTGATGCTTGCAGGGGTTAATGATTCAGATGAAGACCTTCTTCGACTTCCCAAGTTATTGCGTAACATTCCTTCAAAAATTAATCTCATACCTTATAATGCAAATGCAGGGCTTGGATTTTATCCGCCCAGTAATAAACGAATATATGAATGGCAGGAACGTCTGCTTGCAGCAGGTATGAATTCTACTATTCGTTGGTCAAAAGGGATGGATATCAGTGCTGCCTGTGGGCAACTTGCAACAAAAGCTGATCGGGAACGTCAAAAGAAAGCAGCGTAGATGATAGTTCTTAATAAGATTAAAAATGCATTTTGGTGGCTCGTGCAGGTTCTCTTAAGGGCTACTTCCAAATTCTGGTGGGATGATTGTTTCTCACGTGCGTCTTCTCTTGCGTATACTTCACTCTTTGCTCTTGTTCCTGGGGTGGCTCTTGTATTTGGTATTTTCAGTGGGTTTAATGTTGATTCCAATTTTGTTGATGAACGATTTGGAAGTCTACTGGAACAGCTCCTGCCATCCGATGAGGGTGATATTCTGGCCAATCTGAAGGAGCAGTTAAGTATGTATCTTCTTGAGCTTGGGGAGGTGGTTCGAGCTCTTGGGCTGCTCTCTTTACCTGTTCTGGTATTTTCCGGCATAGCTCTTGTTAATACTATTGAGAGTTCACTGAATGTGGTCTGGAGAGTAAGTTCTGAGCTAACCATAATATCAAAAATAATTAACTTCTGGGCTGTTATAACTTTGGGACCTTTACTGGTTCTTCTTTCTTTTTATTGGTATGCAAAATTTACATCGGTAGCTCTTTCAAGTTCTACAAGCTCTTCCAGTCTGTATACGTTATTTGATTTTGGAGTTCCGGTACTTGCAATTTTCCTTCTTTTGACAGTTTTATTTTACAAACTGCCTGCTGCCCGAGTCAGTCTTGGGGATGCAATGCTTGGGGCGCTTTTCTCTGCGGTTCTTTTTGAGCTCACCAAGCGTGGGTTTGCTTATTATATTGGTCTTTCTACCACTTACAAGGTGTTCTACGGGGTATTGGTTTCTCTGCCCCTGTTTCTTTTCTGGCTATATCTGGCTTGGGTAGTTGTATTATTCGGGGCACAGATTGCCTATCAGGCTGGAAGTATCAAAACTCTTTCCGGGCTCAGAAAATATGCAAGTGAACTTGGAGAGATCGGGGGGCTTCTTGGTTTGAGAATACTTTGTGTAATTGGGCAAAGGTTCCAGCAGGGAGATTCTCTTCCGACTGAAAGTGAGATAGCGGTAGAGACTGGTTCTGACCCGGTTCTGGTGAGAACCTGTCTTGGTATTTTATCTGATGCCGGTTTGATAACTTCCAATGACCCTGAAACTCATCGGAGAGCCCTCACCGTTTCACCTGAAAAACTTTCCTTATCTGAAATATCTTATGCATTCAGGGCAAAACAGTACCGTGATCGACCTGAAATAAATTCAGGTCTCTCTCAAGGAGAAATGCTTTTTCTCGAAGCACTGCGTCAAACATCAAAGCGGGTTGATGGTGAAGTTCCTATCAGCGATTGGACTCTTTCGGATGTACTTGCTGGTTATGATAGCAGTTTGTCTTCTTGAAGAAGATATCTATAAGGGATTTGCACTCATTAAAATACAATGATTGAAAAGCGCTGCTTTGTCCAAAGCGGAGAGAGCCAATGCTCTCTCCGCGTAATAAAAAAACGCGATACCTACACCGAGCTTTTGACCAAGTCTTCAAGCTCATAAACTACGACGTTGCCGTCGGAAGGTGGAGATGAAGCAAAAAATGCATCGTAGTTACGAATGCGATTTTTGTCCTTCTGCACCAGTGCGTATAGGTAGAAGATTTTCTCATCTACCGTAAGGGCGCCATTCTGATCAAGTGACCATGGAATGTTCTTATTGCGTGCGTTAGTTAAACTTACACGCAACACCACTGCCCCGCTCTCATCACGACAGATAATCCCCGAAATTTTTTGATCGGGAATTACAATCTCCTCGGTTGCATTTTTGTAGATGCAACCGAAAGGAGGTTCGACGGCGAGATCAGGTTCAGGCTCCAACAGAGGTTCCCCGTATTGCCCCGAAAAAGCCTGATAGAACTGTCGAGATCCATCTGACCCAAGATTGACGATTCTGTAATCGCAACTGTCTTCACGTACCTGGAACTGCCATTGCTTACACGTATGCAGAGTCTTCCACATAATATTAACCTCTCCAAAAGTAAAAAAAGAAGGGGCTGAAGTAGCTAAGAGTTGTGTTTATTAAAAAAGTACCAGTGTTTTAGC
>CAZTBW010000014.1:0-28584 GCA_964612555.1 uncultured Bdellovibrionales bacterium
GGCTGATGCTCTACCAACTGAGCTACTCCCGCATATGTTGGTACAAATAAAATCGGTACAAATAAAATTCCTGCCCCGATAGTAATATAGAAGCAAAACAAAATCAAAAAACCTTACAATACAAAAGAAACTGGTGGGGATAGGATTCGAACCTATGTAGCGCGTAGCGCAACGGGTTTACAGCCCGTCCCCTTTAGCCACTCGGGCACCCCACCAAATTAGGTCGGTAATCTATAATGGGACAAGTAAAAAAAGCAAGGGTCTAATGAACTGACAAATATAGTATCTTATTCATCAGAAGATGGTGAAGATACGGGCTTTCCCCCCGGGCGTGGTCTGGAGCCTCTTCGCCTTTGCCCTCCTCTACCCTGACCATTATTGGAACCTCTTGAACGATTATTACCTTCAGAAGAACCATTCTGGGAAGACCGTGGTCGTTGATTTCTTGATTCACCATTTCCGCTATTATAGCCAGATAAGGTATGGTGAGTTAGTGGTACGTAACCTGGTGGTAATTTACTTTCTTGCATGGTCTCCCTTTTCATTGACAACGTGGCAGAATAAACAGATCAGCAAATACTGAAATCCTGAAGGATATCTACAACGTCTTCTTTACTTCAATTAACATTTAACAAAATAGTAAGAAATAAAAAGATATCAGCTTATTTCTCTTCAAAAACTCCAAGAGCTCTGAACTTTTCATATCGTTTAGATAAAAGCTCATCAACATCAGTTTTAAGCAGCTCTCTTAAATGTTTTGAGATCACATGAGCAAGCATGTCTGCCGCTTTATCATGATCTCTGTGAGCACAACCCTCAGGCTCTTTCACTACTTCATCAACTACTCCAAGCTGAAGAAGAGACTGGGAAGTTATCTTAAGAGACTCAGCAGCAAGTTCAGAATATGTTGCCATACTCTCACCTTCGCTTTTACCCCAAAGAATTGAAGCACAACCCTCGGGACTGATGACTGAATATATCGCATTCTCTAACATTAATAATCGGTCACAAACCCCCAAAGCTAAAGCCCCTCCACTGCCTCCTTCCCCAATTACAATTGAAATAACAGGCGTTTTAAGCCCTGCAAGCATATAAATACTTGAAGCTATTGCCTCAGCTTGCCCCCGGGCTTCAGCATCAATACCCGGGAATGCACCTTGGGTATCAATAAATAACAGCAAAGGCAGCCTAAATTTTTCAGCAAGTTTAAATAATCGCTGAGCTTTTCTGTTCCCTTCCGGCATGGTCATACCAAAATTTCTTTTAATCCGCTCCTGAGTAGAACGCCCCCTCTGTTGACCGACTATCATAACAGGGACACTATCGAAACGACCAATCCCACCTACCATCGCAGCATCATCACCAAAGTTTCTGTCACCATGCAGCTCGTGAAAATCAGTGATCAGGCGAGTAACATAATCAAGAGTAAAAGGTCTTTCAAAATGCCGTGAAAGCCGAACCTGTTGATATGGCTTCAAGGTACCATACACTTCAGAACGTACTTTCGTAAGTTTTTTTTCAATCTTTTCAACTTCCGAAAGAACGGAAGTATCACCAGATTCAACAAGAGATTTCAGTCGCTTTAACTCTTCTTCTACTTCGACTACCGGTTTCTCAAAATCGAGATATTGTCCAAAATCTACCATGTAAAACTCTATACTTTACTTTTTATACTATTGGCTCAAAAAATTTCCTGAGTATCAGTCATTTTCCATCGACTTCAATACTCAAGCTTCCATACCAGACATCCGGCTCCCCTCTATCTGAAACAACAAAAGGAGCACCCCCACCTTGCACCATATTAACAAATCTACTGGAAAATTTCTTCAGATAGAGCTCACAAAGCTCTCTCGTCCCACTTATCTCATTATCCTTATAATTATAAGGAGAGGCAGGAGGTGGTGTAATCGAAACCTCAAGATCGTCTGAGCATACCTCAAAAACGGATTTCCAATCAAGAACATTAGGCTGATTCCGCCACCAGGTGAGCTGTCTCTTGGCAAACCTTCTCGTATCACGCTGAATTTCTTCAATTAAATCATCGGGAACATGAGGAAGTTCAGGAAATTTTGAATAATCAAGGGAACTTAGATGCCGATACCCAATAGAAAGAAATGGTGGGGCATCCTTCGGTACACTCAGTAGCAACTCTCCCACCTCTTTTACCAAACCCTCATCTATCATCTTTAAGACCCGAGCATTTATTTGCCCATACAATTTCTCTCTTTTTTGCCCAAGAATCCATACAAGAGGACAAAGCCTGTAGTCAGGTAAATCCATATTCTTTTCTGAATAACTTTTAACAGGAAAATTTCTCACCGATTTAAGAGCAGTAAGCGGAACTCCACTCGATAAAATCTGTATCAGCGATCTACTTACCCTCCGGGTATCCTGAAGAGGAAACCTGGAAGCAGTCTCATGATCAAGCACCTGAAGAAGTCCATGAAGAAAAACACCTTCCTGATCAGTTGAAACACGAGAAAGAATTTTCTCAAGCATTTCTTCGCCAAAAGAAAATCCCCACGAATCAAGAAAAGATGAAAATAACCCCCTTATATATAAGCCGGTACCCCCAACAACAATCGGAACCTTGCCACGATTAAAAATATCAACAATACACTGCATGGCTTCCTTCCTGAAACGCCCCACCGAGTAGTGTTCCAATGGATTAACATGCGATATTAAATGATGTGGAACTTCCAGGAGTTCAGACTGCACAGGTTTGGCGCTTCCAATATCAAAGCCCCGATATACTTGTACCGAATCAGCATTGATAATCTCTCCACCCAGCTCCTTTGCAAGTGCGAGCGCAAACGAAGACTTACCACTGGCAGTAGCTCCACTAATACATATGACAGGAATAGGTACTACCTTCATAACAAGAAACTACACAATAAGTAGCTACAGAACTCTACCAAATTTCTTCTCAAGTTCATTTGCCGATATCCACCAGATTACAGGTCTTCCATGAGGACACCAACCGGAATTTTCAGCTTCAAAAAGCTGATCTATAAGTGCATACACATGAGCACTGTCAAGCACGGCTCCCCTTCGTACCGAACCATAACATGCAAGCTTTGAAAGATAATGGTCAACTGATTGCTCAATACGAGTTTCTATTCCGGAAACAGGAACAGAGGTAATCAGATCAACTATAATCTTTGACAAGTCCTCCTCATAAAGCATATCAGGAATCGCCCTGATCAACACTTCATCACTACGAACTTCAGCATGAATACCAAATGCCTTAAGAGCATCCATCTTTGTTTCTATATCTTCAATATCATCAATCACAGTCAGGGGCACACTTACAGGAATCAAAAGCTCCTGAACCGGAACCATTTTTTTCATAAATGCTTCCTTCAGGCGATAAAACATTACCCGCTCATGAGCTGCGTGCATATCAATAATTGCAAAATTTTCTTTCCCTTCAAACAACAAATAAAGCTTAAAAATTTGCCCAATATAACGAAGATTTCTCTGTTTTGGTTCTGGCACATCCACTACATCACAACTCGGCTTATTACTTTCGACCCGAGTAGATAACCATTCTCGACCAATATCCGGATCAATCACAGAGCCATTACCGACAAAAGTAATTTCAGACTGAACTTCCTGAGCTACAGATTTTCGAGGCTCTAATCTATAAACCTTCTCTTCTACCAGTGCCGACTCAGAGGTGTTCTGAAGCCCTCTTGAAACAGCTTCCTTAACAACAGAAAATAATAGTGCTTCATATCGAAATCTTACCTCTGTCTTTTGCGGATGCACATTAACATCAACATCTTCAGGAGGGATATTCAAAGAGATCGCCCCACAAGGAAAATATCCCGGCTTAAGATAAGCTCCGAAACCATCACGCACCGCTCGCAGTAAAAGTGGGCTTTTCACTATTCTTCCATTCACAATAAACCGGATTTTGGAACCCACACGTGGAGAAAATATAGGCTGGTTCAAATACCCCTTAACAAAAACTTCCTTACCAGAATCCCGGTAAGGTCTCTTAAGTGAAATTTCAAAACAATCATTCTGAACAAGCTTGCTATGGAGTATCCGGGTTTTTAAATCTTCACTCCCCAGAGTCTGAAAAACTTCCTTCCCATCTTCATATAGGAGAAATCTTACCTCAGGTCTTGCAAGTGCAAAATCTGAAACTACAGAGCGAATAGCATTCGCTTCTGATTTTTCACTTTTAAGAAATTTCTTTCTCGCAGGAACATTAAAGAATAAATTTTCAATTCTAACCGTAGTCCCCTGAGGAGCAGCACGTTCACTTACCTCAGTTTCCCTTCCCCCCTCAAGAAATAATTGATATGCCTGCGTACTGCCTCTTTCTCTGGTGATAATGGTAAGAGCACTCACTGAGGCTATTGAGGGTAACGCCTCACCCCGAAAACCGTAGGTAGCGACATATATGAGGTCTTCACTTTTATAAACCTTAGAAGTACCAAATCTCTGCACACTCAGTAATAGATCTTCCTGAGACATGCCATACCCATCATCTTTCACTTCTATCAAAGAAATCCCTCCATTGAGGACAGAAACTGAGATATCAGACGCTCCCGCATCAAGAGCATTCTCTATCAGCTCCTTGACTACAGAAGCGGGGCGCTCAACAACTTCACCGGCAGCAATCTGATCAACAACAAGATCATCAAGAATATGTATTTTATTTTTTATCATCAGCACCATACACTTCAACAATTTTTTGAATCGTGTTCGTACTGGAATATCCTTCATGAAAAGGAAGAGAATGTACACTACCACCATTCTGCATTACAAAATCTGCCCCAACAATTGATTCAACTGCCCAGTCCCCACCCTTGACCAAGACATCCGGCTTTACTTCCTGAATTAACCGAAGAGGTGTATCTTCATCAAAAATCATCACTTCATCAATGCAGCTCAGGGAAAGAAGCATCTCTTTTCGTTCGTCTTGAGTGTGAATTGGTCGAAGCGCTCCTTTTAGACGCTTCACAGAAGCATCACTATTTAAGCCAACAACCAGTTTATCCCCCATTGCTCGAGCATCTTTTAAATACCGAACATGCCCAACGTGAAGGACATCAAAACAACCATTCGTAAACACCACTTTAGCCATACTTATGTAATCTATTTTTTCAGCAATCGTGAAACACTTTGCACCCGATCACTTACCGCACGGGCAGTAGTGTCAAAATACAAAAACAAAACAGGCTCAGATCCTGCGTGATACCCCGCAAGGTTACTAACACCACTAAGAGTACCACTTTTGTAGAATATAGTATTCTCCTGAGGAAGCAAATCCCGGTAAGGGTAGAAGTATCTAAGCATATTAATTCCTTGAGGAATTGTGAGTTTATTATTTCTTGATAAACCAGCACCTTCCTCAATGATGAAATCACCCTCAAAGCCAAGTTCCCGTTCCAGAAATTTTTTAAAATTCTCCTTTGCCGAAGCAAATCGCGCAGGAGTACCTGAATAATACGCAGAAGTTACATAAAACAATTGATTTGCTATAAAGTTGTTTGAATATTTCAACATATCCCGAACATGATCTTTGAGCATTTTTGAAGATTCATACGTATAAAATAATGTTGATTCAGGTGGTGTCTTTTTTATGAGATAATCTCCCATAACAGACACGCCTTCATTCGCAAGAAAAATCTTTGTAAGCTCATGCAGTTGTTTCAAACCATCTGAAGGGTCGTTTCCTACCCTTATTCGATGATTCCCCTGAGAAAGCCCTTTTCCAATATTTTTCGCAAATGAAGTAAGTGGTGTTTCTGTCTCTCCTGAGACGATGGTTCCATTTTTATATTTTTGAACTGCGACGGTATTATAATTAATCGCAAGTGGACTGATTGGAGCATCATAAGGATTACTTGAGACACCTCTGCCGGGAACATGCAATTCATCAGCATAAAAAGTTGTATCAAAAATAATCCTGTTAAACTTCTTTTTCTTTTTTGCGATTTCCTTACAGGCAGCTTCAAGATCACGAGAAGTAAAACCGGGATCTCCTGCCCCACGAATCACAAGATCATTCGTGGGACTTTCGTAAAAATATGTTGAAAATGTATGATTCTCCCCAAAAGTAAAAAGAGCATAAGATGCGGTAGCAATCTTGATTATAGAGGCTGGAATGTAATGCTCCTTCCTTGAGTTACTTCTTATAATATTACCTGAAATATCTGCCGTAACTAAAACAGGAGTAGCGCCCCTTGACCCTTTTTGAGATGTGCCCTTTTGAGATGCACTCTCTGCATAGCCAGAACTGGAAAGAAAAAACAATACCACTAAAATAGCTACACGTACGTAGAGTTTCACATCAGCCACTTGAGACATTACGAAATTCACGATGGATTTGTGTTTTTCTTTAGGGGTTTTTCCTTAGCTTTTCCACCAGTCTTCCCCCTTTCGTTTCTTCCTGTGTTTCTCCTGACTGGTCTATCGTTTTTACCACCGCGCTTCATACCACCATCAACAAATTTTGAAATGGTATTTTTTCTTTCAACAACAAAAGTCCAGGGAATATACTTCAGCTCGAATCTGGCTTTAGGAGGAGCCACACTGCTATTTGAATCCATAGAAAGTGAACTCATGTTCACCCAGTCAGCATACTTAAGAGCACCGCCTATGGCATTGAACACATCCTTGACGGTAAATCTGGAAGGCACTTTGGAGAGCATCCAGTTGGAATACGGCACTATATCAATTAAATCCACAATAGCATACGTATCAATAGAAAGGTATTTACCTTTTATTTTTGCCCTGAGATAAAACCCTGTTTTTGATGAACTGATTTCAAGTGCTTCAAACACTCTGCTCTTACTGGTACCTTTTAAGAGCTTAATTTCTTCAAGCACTTTCTGCTTGAAATTTTTGCCACGTAATTCATAAAAATCACACAGGGTATAATCACCGGTAAAAACCAACACCAGATTTTTATAAATAAGAAAGTTGGCATTCTGATTAGCAACTTGCTCGGGAACAAATAAGGGTTTTTTGGGAGAAACAAACCGACTATCTGTAAGCATCTTATGAACAACAAAAATTACATCTCGAAGAGATCGTTGTAATTCGGGAAATTCGTCTGAAAATCTCGCAGAAGACCTGAGAAGCTCGGAAAGATTTCGAATAAGAGACTCTTTAATTGAAAACGTAGTATCACGTATTTTGAAATCAATAAAAGTTCCATGAGTCACAGATCGTCGAATCTTGATATTGCTGTGATCGGAAAACCAATTATCTTTTGGATGCAGAAAATTTGCTCCCGAAATTGCAGAAGACTCACTCCTGGGTATTCCCTCAAGTAAGGTAGCTCCCTCATCACTACCCTTAAGTGGAGCTAAAAAACCACAAAAGCACTCCTGCCCTTCGGGAAGATAGCTGAGCATGGGCGCCTCAGTACCAAAAATTCGTTTATCAAGCTTTTCATCAAGCTTAACCGAAATCTGATTCAAAGAAAGCCAATTACGATAGTTCGATTCAATATCTGCAAGAACTTCCTCGGGTATGAATATTCCTGTTCGAATCCTTCGCAGTCGCTTTTGCAGCTCCTTTGGATACGTCTCAATACTACTTAGAAAACTTTCTGAAGACACCATATTTATCCGTTACGATTTTTATGAAAGAACTTCAAGCCAGTATGCAAATAAACTTCCCAGCATTGCTTCAACTTCCACTCTTGGTTTCCAACCAAAATCCTTACCCGCCTTGGCATAACTTCCCATATGCTCCTGAATATCAGTAGCACGAACTCTGCTTTGGTCAATTTTAATTTCAGCTTCAACCCCTGCAATAGTAAGAAGCCTGGATATTAATTCTGACAACACATAGGCATTTCCCGAACACAGATTATATGCCTCTCCACTGCGTCCATTAAGGGCAGCCTCCCGGTATCCACGCACGATATCAGATACATCAGAAAAATCACGTTTAACTTCAACATTCCCTACTTCAATTACCGCCTCTCGCTTACCAAGCTTGATCTCGGCAATCTGACGAGCAAAACTCGAAAGTGCAAATCTGTCCTCCTGATAGGGACCTACATGAGGAAAAGGACGAACAGAAACAATATGCAGACCATCCCGAACACTGAATTTATATCCAAGCTGCTCTGCTGCTGCTTTACTAACCCCATATGCAGAAATTGGTCTCATCTCTGCCTGCTCACTCAGGGGAAGTGTACCGGGTCGAGGAATACCATATACCTCAGATGAACTCACAAGGAGTACCCGTGCAAGCGGACAACAGTCCCTCACCGCTTCAAGAAGATTCAAAGTACCCATGGTATTCACTTCAAAAACTTCTCGTGTTCCATCTTCTCCAGAAGGCACAAACGCCAAGGCTGCCAAATGAAATATAATATCAGGTTGCATGAGTGATACTACCTGACTCACCTCCTGAGGATTACACATATTCAGAGCAATATGCTGCACTGAGCGGGGCACTGCTTTTTTACGAGCCTCTTCCAATAGTTCTATTTCGGAAGATCGAACAATATCTTTTTGCGGAAGATACGTAAGAGCCACATCATCACGACACTCAACTAAATGTTTCGCAAGGTGCGTACCCGCAAAACCCAAACCACCTGTAACCAATACTCTCATGCTTTATCTCTTCTACTTTTTCGCCTTTTTATTTTCTTGCCCTTTTTACTTTCTTAATCTGGATAATCTCTCAATATCAGCTTCTACCATCATTTTAACAAGACCCTTGAAATCTACTTCAGGTTTCCAGCCAAGTCTCTTTTCTGCCTTGGAAGGATTACCAATAAGCAAATCCACCTCAGCCGGACGTATAAAACGCTCATCTATGACTACATATTTTTCCCAATCAAGATCAGCCACCTTAAATGCTTCCTCCACAAGATCTCTCACAGAAAAAGTCTTTCCCGTTGCAATCACATAATCATCCGGTTCATTCTGTTGCAACATAAGCCACATTGCTTTTACATAATCCCCCGCAAACCCCCAATCCCGCTTTGCATCAAGATTACCCATCCTAAGTTCATTTCTCATCCCCAGTACAATTCTTGCAACGCCATCCGAAACTTTTCTGGTTACAAACTCAAGACCTCGTCGTGGAGACTCATGATTAAATAAAATCCCCGACACGGCAAAAAGGTCATAACTTTCCCGATAATTGATGGTGATATAATGTCCATAACATTTCGCAACACCATATGGAGATCGAGGATATAAAGGAGTAACCTCACTCTGAGGCACTTCCTGAACACGCCCGTACATTTCAGAACTGGAAGCCTGGTACATTTTTATCTTTGGATTGACCACCCGAATTGCTTCAAGTACTCTCGTAACGCCAAGTGCGGTGTACTCACCTGTAAGAAGCGCCTGATCCCAACTTGTGGGGACAAAACTCTGAGCAGCAAGATTGTAAACCTCATCAGGTTTCACCTCTTCCATCAAACGAATAAGGGACATCTGATCCAGAAGATCCCCCTGTCGTAACTCTATTGAGTCTCGAATATGTTCAATGCGCTCATAGTTTTCGCTACTTGCCCTTCTGACCATACCCACAACACGGTATCCTTTTTCAAGTAACAATTCTGCCAGATACGATCCATCCTGCCCGGTAATTCCAGTAATTAAAGCCGTCTTTTTACTCATAATCATTCACCTGCACTAGCATATGAGACACTTTCCTCATTCATTTTAAATAAAATCAGTTTCTTTCTTTTTTTTCAAAACATCAACCACATGACGCACCCGTTGTGCTTCACTTTTTTTGCATACTAAAAGACAGTCTTCAGTATCAACTATAATAACATCTTCAAGCCCAACTGCTGCTATCAATCGTTTTTTCTTATTTGAATCACCCATAACTGAATCAAGCCCCATCTCTTTTGCAGAAAGCACGGCACAACCTTCAGATGCAAGCAGGATTACATCACCCTTCACTACATTTTGAAAGCCATCACTTGAATCCTTAATAGCAGACTCATACCAGGACGACCAAGACCCAATATCACTCCACTCAAAATTATGCCCCGGAAAAACAACAACATTACTCGCTTTTTCCATTACCCCAAAATCAACAGAAATAGATTCCAGCTCCTTGTACAGAGCATGCACCTGCTCCATAGATCCACTTCCTTTACTAATCATTTCCGCACACGCTTTGGTAATACGTGCAGTTTCAGGAAGTAAGGATTCAAGTGCTTCAAGAAACACAGAAGGTCTCCATACAAACATCCCGCTATTCCAGTAAAACTCTCCTGACTCAACATACGTATTTGCAGTGACAACATCGGGTTTCTCTACAAACTGCGCAACTGAAAATGCACCACTTGGCTTTCCGTCAGAGTCTTTATATGGAACACCTCTTCGTATATACCCATATCCTGTTTCGGGAGAATGCGGTTTAATTCCAATAGTGATAAGAACGCTTTCTTTTCTGGCAAGATCACATGCCTTCTTAAAAACTCCCCGAAGTTCCTCATCTCCGCTCACCAGATGATCTGCCGGAGTGCAAATCATCGGAATATCACCAACTGTCTGAAGAATATAATAAGCGGATAATCCAATACAAGCCGCAGTATTTTTTGCCAGGGGTTCCATCAATATCCCGGCAGAAGGAACCGTAGCCAAAACAAGTGCTGCCTGTTCCTGTGCGGTAACCACCATTGAAGCATTTGCTCCTACTAAAGACTCAAGTCGAGTCATTGAATCTTCTATAAGAGTTTTCCCGTTTTTTGAAAGAGGAAGAAACTGCTTGGGACGAGAAGCTCTACTAAGAGGCCAAAACCTGGTACCACTTCCGCCTGCCATCGTCACAAGGACAACATCCTTTTTTGGCTCCAGTTTTCCTTTAAAAAAATCACTTGCTTTCATAAATACCTGAATTAATGCTGCCCCAAATTAATGTTCAACGTCGGCAATATGCATGTCAACAAATTCACGCCAGGACGGTGGTCGTATCCCACTTATTTCAGTCAGTGAATCAACACTCAATTTGGAATATCCAGGACGTGGTGCAGGTCGACCGGATTCTGCTGTGGATTGCGGTAACACTCTACAGGAAGAACCATTTTTTTCAACAATATATTTTGCAACATCAAACCAGGTACCCTCATCATATGCTGAGGCATGCAGTACTCCGGTTATTCGCTTATCCATTACATCCAGAATAACTTCAGATAACCAGTTTGTCCAGGTAAGGCTTCCTGTTTGATCATCTACTACTAAAAGCTCTTCCTTTTCCTTGGAGAGACGTGAAATGGTATCAATAAAATTCCTCCCCCCTTTCCCATGCAACCAGCTTGTCCTGATCACAAGAGAATTATCCGGATATATCGCTCTTATGAAAGCTTCCCCAAGATACTTACTATACCCATACATACCTACAGGCGAGTTCTCTTCATTTTCCTTAAAAGGAACATGAGGTCGCTTAGTATGCTTCTCCCCTCCAAACACATAATCAGTTGAAATATGAATCAGGTATATATTATTCTTTTTGCAAACCTCAGCAAGATTTCTGACTCCACTTGCATTAATGTCAAGTGCAGTAGCATATTCCTTTTCTGCTCCATCAACATTGGTATATGCACTTGCATTAATAATAATAGAAGGTTTCCAGGAATCAATGAAGAACTGTAGCATTTCCAGATCTCGTACATCGACCTTTGCATAAGAACGAACATCAGGATGAGAGAATGCACCCCTCACATGGGGGCGCTTGTTCTTTTCACAGAGCGAGACCAGAGAAGTCCCTAACATCCCACTTGCCCCAATAATTCCAATAATAGCTTCAGAGCTCACGCAATCACTCCAGAAAAATACTTCTTTATTCTATAGTCCCAAGAAGAATACGATTCCCATAATACTCTTCATAGAACTTCATATACTCTCCTGACTTAACTCTTTGCCACCATTCCAGGTTATTATTATACCATTCAATGGTTTGCTGTAACCCTTCTTCAAAGGCAACACGCGGCTCCCAACCAAGTTCCTTCTTTATTTTAGAGTAGTCGACCGCATACCTTCGGTCATGTCCCTTTCTGTCTTCTACATGGCGTATTAAATTAGCAGACTTACCCAGAAGTGAAAGAATACTTCTGGTTACTTCACTATTCTCTTTCTCTGACTCATCCGAACCACCAATATTATACACCTCACCTGCCCGACCATTTTTGAGTACCATAAGAAGAGCACGAGAATGATCATCTACATGCAACCAGCTTCTTACATTTTTTCCATCTCCGTATAAGGGAAGAGGAATATCCTGAAGCGCATTTGTTATAAAAAGAGGTATCAGTTTTTCAGGAAACTGGTATGCCCCATAGTTATTTGTGCAGCGAGTAACCATGGCATGATACCCATGTGTCTTATACGCTGCAAGAACCAGGAGATCTGAAGCTGCTTTTGATGCTGAATATGCACTACTTGGATCAAGTGGAGTGTTTTCAGTAAATTTACCCGTTGGACCCAATGAACCATACACTTCATCAGTTGAAACATGAAGAAAACTAGAAACTGAAGAATCCATAGCCGCATGCAGAAGTACCTGAGTACCTTCCACATTTGTTCTCACAAAGGAGAGTGGATCCACAATAGAACGATCAACATGACTTTCTGCTGCAAAATGGACGACTGCATCAAATTTTTCATCAGAAAATAATTCACGAACCAGAACAGTGTCACGTATGTCACCTTTGACAAACCTGAAAGTGCTTACTTCTTCAAGCCCTTTAAGATTTTCCAGATTTCCTGCATAAGTAAGCGCATCCAGCACTACAAGACTACCAATCCCTTGTCCTTTTCCTGCCCCTTCAAGCACCCACCTGACAAAATTCGACCCGATAAATCCTGCGCCACCTGTTACCAGAACTTTCATGAATACTAATTCCCTCTTTACATTGTAAGCTTATTTGCGCCTGACTCAGCAACAAGGTTCGTTGCTCTTCTAAGGGATTCAAATGTACCGGCGTCAGTCCACCACCCCTCAAGAACATCATATGTAAGATCCCCTCTTTCGAGATACATGTTATTTACATCAGTAATTTCAAGCTCACCCCGAGCTGATGGTGAAAGAGAAGAGATAAATTTAAAAACCGAGGCATCGTAAAAATATATTCCGGTGACGGCAAGATTGGATGGGGGATCTTTAGGCTTCTCGATTATTCTCTTTACCTTACCATCAACTAATTCAACCACACCAAAACGATTAGCATCAGGAACTTCCTTAAGAAGAATTTTTGCACCTGACTCCTGCTTCTCATAATCCTCTTTTGCCTTACAGATATTACCTTCAATGATATTATCTCCAAGAATGACACAAATCTTCTCACCACCCGCAAAAAATTCAGCAAGTGAGAGTGCCGCCGCAATACCTCCTTCTCCTTCCTGATATGTGTAATCCATATGCTTAAGACCAAACTCCTGCCCATTTCTGAGAAGTTTAAGAAAATCACCTGCAAAATGACCTCCTGTAACAACAAGAATGTCAGTTATCCCGGCATTAATCATTGCCTTGATTGGATAATAAATCATAGGCTGATCATAGACCGGTAACAAATGCTTGTTTGTCACAAGAGTACAAGGGGAAAGCCTTGAACCCAAACCACCAGCGAGAATTACTCCTTTCATACTGTTATGTAATTACCTATTTTTTATTATTCAAAATACACACTACCGTACTATAGTGCTGCTCCACGATCAAACTTTGTAATTATTGCCCGGAAACTCGCTCATTTCTCCCGCTTACATTAGTAAAAAAGGTATTACCCAGCTCTCCCAGCCCAAGCAAGGTCAGATTAAATGAAACCCGGGTATCATCGGGGTTTGTCTGATCGGTCACCAGAAAATCAAGCATCCAGCAGTTACATGAGCTGACTATTCTTATTCCCCCTCTTTGCTCAATAAAATCTTTTATCTGATCATCCCATCTACTGTAATACCCGAGACGAATCCTGTCCGTAAGACCAAACTCAATTCCACTTTCAAGCTGACGGATACTGTTTTCAACAAAACGCAACCTGCTTCTAATCAGATCACCACGATTGTTACTCAACTGCCCCTCAATTAAATAAGAACTGAATGAGTTCGATTCAAGATTAAAATCTGTCCTTGTTCTTACCCGGATATACTCATTGGGATACATTGCCACATCTGCGGCTACATCTGAAAAGGAACTTGAGCTGGTAGAACCCGGAGGGTTGTCAAGAAGATTGTAACTTTGAGAAAGCCTGAACGTAAGCATCTCTTCAACATTCCCTCTTCTAAGAGAAGCATATTCGGTATCTGACAAGGGGTCTACTCCAAATTGCACACTCTCATCTAATGGACCTGAGGCAGACAGACCTTGCAAATCTTCAACTCGGGGCGCAGTCTCTTCAACTCCATAGACATAAGGATTTCTCGGTTCATAGCGACCAAAGAAACGCTGAGTAATACCATAATTGATCACATTTCTTTGTGCGAGCCGATCTTTTGAATCAAACTGAGGATTCATACTCTGATCTACATTTGCCACATACAGGTGTCTGATATTAGGCTCTATAGTATGCTTAACCCGAACCAGTTCCTGACTTTTTCCTGATTTTCCAAGCTCTCCAATAAATTTGAAAAAATTACCTTCCCTAAGTGGAATTACTTTCTCAAACACGGTACCTACCCGTGTATCAAGAGAGGGGATAAGACGATCTGAGGTTTTTGGTAAAAAATCATCTTCCTCAATTGGATCTATCATATCGTCAGAATCTGCAAGCCCTTCCTCAGTCGTCACTGTTTCAAGGGTATCTCGAGATGAAAGAGAGTAGTATGAAGCTCGCACTCCCCCCTGAATAGATCCTTCAAGATAATTTCCAATGAAAAAAGGTAGTTTTGCAGTTTCCTCAATCTCATGTCGCATACCCATGTAATCTTCTTTTCTAATGAAGTTCGTAGATGTCACAGAATGAGATAAAACGAGCCGAAGTCCAAACGGATTTTCACCAAAAGGGCGATAGTATTCCATGCCCGTAAGGGAAAGCTCGGGAAGTCTCTGAAACACGAAATCATTACTGGTAACCATTGCCTGGTTGTATTCAGAAGAAAGGTCAAGGCTGAACGATTCACCTACGGGGGTTCGTACCACTGCTGAAGAAGTGACAAATCGATCTTCCTGACGTGCGATTCTATCCCGTTCCATTTCCCGAGGTAGTAAATTATCACTGACGTAGTGCCCATCTATGATTAACTGGACAGGATGTCCCAAAACTTTGGTTGACCACGATTCATCAATAAACCCTGCATAACGCTGTTCTTTCAGATTCGGGTCTGCAATACCATCCACTCTTGTCCCTAACAGCCGCCCCTCTCGCTGAGCTTCATCAAAATAGAGAACGCCCATTTCAAGGTTATGATTCCGTGCAAACATTTTTCTAAACTCTATCTCCCCACCAGTCCTTATCTTTGCCTCATATACTGCCGTAACAGTAGCATCAGTAGAATTGTTTATAGCCCAGAAGAAAGGAACTGAGAGGCTAAACCCTGATCTTCTCCCAACACCAAACGTTGCGGGGAGAAATCCGGATTGGCGCTCAGTCTTGGCAGGGAAGAAAAGATATGGAAGATAAAACACTGGAAAATCATATACCCGCATGGACGAATTCCATGCCTGTCCATAGCCATCTCTTTGAATTTTAGCTCTTTCAGAATAGATACTCCACGGAGGACAGTCATCACCATCAGGACAGACGCAGGTGGTCATAAAAGTATCAGATAACTTAAACTCATCCTGAGGGCTTCTTGTAATTTTTTTTGCTTTTACGTGATAATCCCCTTCGGCAAAGTAAAGCGTGGCGTCCTCCATCAGCGCTTCACCTGTTTCAAAATTCAAGCGGGCAGTTCGTGCAAGCAAGTTGGAATTAACGTCACTGACCCTGACATCATCCAAGAGTTCTGCTTCATTTTTCAGGGTATCAACTTTCGCTTGGGAGGCTTCAGCTATGAGAGAGGCATACGATATGATCACATTCCCTGCTGCTTCAAGGGTGCTTCCACTTGTATCAAAATCAATGGTGTCTGCGGAAATATCAAAAGGCAGGCTTGCCCCCTGCACTGCTTTAGATGCTGAAGCCTGTGATCGTTTCTGTTTAAATTCCCGTTTCCTTTCAATTGCACGCTCACGCTTCATCTGATCTTCAAGGAATATGTAACGACGATCCGGGGGCATTACCTGAATCTGGGCAAACCCTTGAGTCGTGCCAAGCAATATCAGTACAAACAGATAGACCAACCGCACAAAGTAACCCCGCACAAAATAACCCTGTCGAACTCCAAGGTCACTAACATGAGGCGGTACTGAAAATGCCATACGTTGTCATTCAGGATTTTAGAAGCAATTGAAACAATTCTGCAATACGACCCTTCAGTGCAGACCTTTCAATAATCATATCAAGCATTCCATGCTCCAATAGAAATTCTGATGTCTGGAACCCTTCCGGAAGCTTGCTTCTAATGGTGTTCTCTATTACCCGAGGTCCTGCAAATCCGATAAGTGCTCCCGGTTCTGCTATGTTCAGATCTCCCTGCATGGCAAAAGAAGCAGCGACTCCACCTGTGGTGGGGTCAGTCATCAGGGAAATATACGGAAGGTGATTTTCAGAAAGTCGTACCAGTGCTGCACTCACTTTTGCCATCTGCATAAGAGAGAATATTCCTTCCTGCATACGGGCACCACCTGAAGATGAAACAATCAGAACCGGGAGTTTTTCCTGAACTGCACGCTCCACCATTCTCGTAAGCTTTTCTCCAACCACTGCCCCCATGCTGCCGCCCATATAACTGAAGTCAAAAACCCCAAGCGCAACACGAAGCCCTTCCATGCGTGCATACCCGGTACGCACTGCTTCGAACACTTCTTTTTTTTCAGCTTTCTTTATACGATCCCTGTACTTGACCGAATCCTTGAACTGGAGCGGGTCAGCCGGACGAAGGTGCATATTAAATTCATCAAAACTCTGCCGATCACTAAGAAGGTCTATCCTCTGCTGAGCACTGAGTCTGAAATGGTACCCGCACTTCGGGCAAACGTATAGATTTCGCTCTAACTCCCGAACATAGATAATCTCGCCACAACCCTTACACTTGACCCAAAGTCCACCCGGTATATCCAGTTTATCGGAATCTTCTACAGGCTTGGGAGCCTTACTTCTTGAGAACCATGCACACACAGTACCGCACCTATTCAGCTTAGAAATTTAATAGTTTATAAGGAAAAATTCTTATGTCATTTTTACTTTGAAGTAGCTTTTAGTAGTATATCCACTTATATTCAAGTGTCTAAAAGTTAAATAGAGAAAAAAGACTTAAAAATGAGCACTTCCTTGCATAATATATGCAGTATTTTAATGAGAGAATTTAACTATTCCTCATTTGAGGATTCATCTGTAAACGGACTTCAGGTTGAAGCCTGTTCCTCTGTGAAAAAAATTGGAGCGGCAGTAGATTTCAGTCTTTCAGTAGCTGGGGAAGCTGCCCGTCAGGGAGTTGATCTTCTTATCACTCATCATGGGCTCTTGTGGGGAAAAACGGATCCCATACTTGGTGTCTTTAAGGATAAGATTAAATTCCTTCTCGATAATAATATCAGCCTTATAGGAATCCATTTACCGCTGGATGCCCATGCTGCATTTGGTAATAATGTCATTATTGCAAGAGAGATTTTGAAGCTCACGGAACTTAAAACTGCCATCCCTTATGGGGGGGTGCACATAGGATATAAGGGGGTAAATGAGAAAAAACTTTCATGTACTGCCATCTCCGAACTCCTGAGTGCGGTACCCGGGGGAATGAAGCATCCTTTGGTACTGGGCTTTGGTCCGGACATCCCTCAGAACATATGTGTAGTCAGCGGGTCTGCTGCTGATTCATTATATTTGTTTAAAGAAGAGGGCTTTGATACTTTTATCACCGGGGAGCCAAAACAGTTTGCATATCATTTTTGCAAAGAAAACAAACTTAATGCAATATTTGCCGGACATTATGCAACTGAGACTTTTGGAGTTCGAGCCATATCTGAACATATTGCAAAACAGTGTGCTATAGAGTGGATATTTATTGACGAACCGACCGGCATATAAAAACATAGAATATAAAATAGGGACTGGTACTGTGAAAAGCATTGAAGATTTAAAAGAAATACAATCTAAAAAAGTGTTTGTACGCTGTGATCTTGATGTCCCCATGAATGATGACGGCACGATTGCTGACGACCACAGGATAAAGGCAGCAGTGAGCACTCTGGAATATCTTCGTGAGAAAAAAGCGCGAATCATAGTCGCAGGACATATGGGTCGACCAAATGGGGAGAGGGTGGCTTCCTTGTCGCTGAAACCGGTTGGTGAACGACTTTCTCAACTTCTAAAAACAGAAGTTACATTTATTGATGACTGTGTAAGCCCCGCGGCAAAAGAAGCAATTGAGAATCTGGGTGATGGCGAGGTACTTCTTCTTGAAAACCTTAGATTTCACGGGGGTGAAGAGAGAAACGATTCTTTATTTTCAAAATCTCTTTCTGAGCTATGCGACATTTATGTCAACAATGCATTTGCGACTGCTCATCGTGCTCATGCAAGCACTGCCGGAATGGCTGCGTATGTTAAGGAAAAAGCTGCCGGGTTTACTTTAAGAGACGAAGTTGAATATTTCAACCGTTCCTGCCTTTCTCCGACACGTCCTTTGGTTGCAGTATTTGGCGGAGCTAAAATTTCAACAAAAATAAAGGCGATAAAAAATGTTGGTACCTTTGCTGACTCTGTAATAGTGGGGGGAGCAATGGCAAATACTTTTCTTGTTGCGCAAGGTCGCTCTATTGGAAGATCACTTTTCGAACCAGAGTTTGTAGAAACAGCAAAAGATATACTTGCCTGGTTCACAGACAAAGGAAAGACGCTCTATCTTCCTATAGACGTGGTGGTTGCAGGAGCCTTAAGACCTGGTGCACAAACCAGCACCGTGTCTGTAGGCAGTATTCCTCAAACCATGATCGCAGTAGATATTGGTCCCTCAACTCTACAGGATTTCAAGACGGCACTAAACCGGGCAAAAACAATTATATGGAATGGACCAATGGGTGCTTTTGAAATACCTGAGTTCTCAGCGGGTACCTATGGTTTGATTGATATCCTGTCTGAATCATCGGCTCTGACAGTAGTTGGAGGTGGGGACACTGACCTTGCTCTTCAGCATAAAAATGCATTTGATAAGATGGACTTTGTTTCCACTGCGGGTGGAGCATTTCTTACTATGCTTGAGGGGAAAAGGCTTCCCGCTGTAGAAGCGCTGGAATCCTAAAAGGATACTTTTTTAGTAGGAATATTTGAGCTGGGCTTGAAATAATTACTGACACAGGCTATAAGGCAGTCCAATTTTAAAACGCAGAATTTTCAAATTACAGTTGAAGTTAAAGGTCTGAAATCATGTCCAAGAGATGTCAAATTACTGGTAAGGGAAGGTTTAAGGGCAATAATGTGAGTCATGCCAACAACAAATCCATAAAGATTTCTCAGTCAAATCTTAAGCTAAAGCGTATATTTGACACTACCACCGGGAAATGGGTAAAGCTCAAAGTATCTACTCGTGCACTGAGAACAATTAACAAGAAAGGGCTTGATGCCACTTTAAGATCGGCTGGGCTGCGATAAGAAGAGATAAGGGATTAAGGGCTTCTCCCCTACTTTTCGTTCTCCTATTTTTTCGTCCCCAGGGAACTGCCGCAACCCGTGCATATATAATCATACATATCGCCACTGGGAAGACTTAGGAGAAGTTTTTCACGTACCGGCATAGCTCGTTTACATTTCGCACAATAGAGCTCGGAAGCGCTGAAATTTTTATAGTGCGCCACTTCCTCATCTTCACCACTTCTGTGGGACTGCCTTCTTGCTATTTCAGCTGCCTGAAGCTGGCGTAAAATATGTGCCGGTAAGTGTGAATTCATGTTTTTTCTACTATTTACAACATACCAGCTTAGGCTTGTCCAAGAATTGATAATCAGCTAGTAATGTAGCAGGATTTTGTTTCAATTTACAAGGATTTAACTATGGCACACCATAATAATCACTCACACGGGCAACTGGATGAGAAAGACCCATGTGGGGCTTGGGGGAAAGATCAGAGATGGGCGCTTGTGTGGTTTGTCTCCGTAATAATTTTTGGAGCAGTCCTTACGTGCACCTTAAGCCGCATTGATAGCTGGATGTACCATAATGATGATCTGGTGGATATTGCAGGCGTTAAACTCCTCGATAATGACAAATATCGTGACAATCGAAAAGCAAGCTTTAGCATTCCATCTGAAAGAAGTGACATGCGGGCAAGAGGAAGTTATACACGAGCAATCAACGAACTTGATTAAAGCTCTTCTTTTTAGGTAAACACCCTGTACAATTATGTATAAAGTACCTGAGAACTACCATCTTGTTTTTAGCGCAGAGCAGATTCAAAATGAAACCCGGCGACTTGGTCTGGAGATCAATTCGTGGGTATCAGAAGAAACTTCCCGTACCGGAAAACCGGTTATAGCCCTATGTGTTCTTAGAGGTGCCATTTTCTTTTTTGCCGACTTGCTACGATCAATCCCTCAAAATATCCAGGCTGAATTTTGCAAACTTCAGACATACACAAGCAATAAAGAGCAAATACTGGATGAGAAACTACCCCCTATCGAAATCTCAAGAAGCCTGGACGAGCACTCAATTTTAATTATAGATGATATTTGTGATAACGGGCGGGTATTGTCTGTACTCACCAAACATCTTAATGACACAGGTATTACCTCCTTTAAAACTGCGGTCATGGTATATCGGGACACTGAACGTTCAATATATACTCCCGACTACTACGCTTTTAAACTCACCTCAGAAGAATGGCTTGTTGGAATGGGTTTTGATGACAACAATACATACAGAAACCTTCCTGCAATTTATGCAATGACTAAGTAATTCCTGTACACTGCTCCATGAAGCACCTTAAGCCACATACCTACAGGATTAAATGGGCTCTCCTGCTTGGAAAACTTCTGCTTTCAGATTCTGCATTCAGAACCTTCCATAACTCCCTGCATGCAAATCCTCAGACACTGCCTGAACTCTCTCATATCTTAAGAAAGCTACTGCAGAGAAATCCAAAGTGGTTTTATGGGCACTATCTACTCGGAATAATATCTTATCTGCAATATCAGTACACTAAACTTGGTAGCCACAAAGGGACGCTTCTTATTTGCAGAGATGTGCTTCAAGACAGCAAAGACACACACAAAGAAGATAAAGACTCCACAGTCCTGGACATTCTTGCCCTCTTTATTAATAAAAGATATGATTCAGTTATTGAGAAGGAAGCTACGTTTTCAAGTATACTCTTGAAAGATGAGGAAAAAAAACTCGTGTACGAAGCCTGTGGTTTCTCTCATTTAATCTCTGGTAACGATAGTGCAGCAAGAAATGCTTTTTCACTTATCCCTTCTCAAATACGCTCACATGAAACCGCAACTGCTGTAAAAAAACTGGAAGGAAGTTTATGAGTACTCAGAATGAAATCAACATTATTTTTCTCCATGGAACGCTTCAGCGAGCTTCGGTGTGGGATTCTATAATCTCAGAACTTCAGGAAAATTTACCCGACTATCCTTTCAGCACCTCATGCCCTGACTTGTATGAAACAAATCCTGCTTCAATGAAAGAATGGATTGATGACATTGATCGAAGCATTGATCCAACAAAAAACAATATCCTGATCGGATACTCTCTTGGTGGACGTTTTGCGCTTTCTTTGTACGAAAAAGATCCCTCAAAATATGCCGGGCTGGTACTCATATGCACCGACCCTGGACTGAAAGATGACAGCAAAAAAGATGCGCTTATAGCTAATGACCAAAAATGGGCTGAACGGTTTACATCCATGCCCTGGGGCACACTTATGAGCGAATGGGCGAAACTTCCCGTTTTTGCAAACATCCCAAATCCCGTTCCCCCATCAGAAAGAGATTTTGATCGAACAAAACTTTCAAGGCTATGGCTCCTTTCATCAAAAGCCAATAATGAATCTCTCTGGAATGTAATTCCTCAGATATCCTGCCCAAGTCTTGTTCTTACAGGCTCGCTTGATAAAAAATTTGATGAAATTGCGAAAGAAATCTCATTACTCAATAAAGAACACATATATTACGAATGCCTGGAGAATACCGGACACAGAGTCCCCTGGGAAAGCAGAGATTACTTTATCAATACCATATCCAGATACCTAAAAAATATAGCTTTAACAGCAACTTAGTGCTCCATTATGGGGTAGAGACAAAACTTTTACTCTTTTGTTACCCGATTTAATACAACACTTTCCCCATTCCCTTCATAATATTTCTTGAATCGTCCAGGCAAATTCCAGAGTTATTTTATCTCTTGAGAGCCTGCTTATCGTTCTAAAATTCCCGGTTCTTCTTGAGGTTTTTGCTAAGAATAGCGAAATAAATATAGATGCCAAAGGAGTGGTACAGGTGTTACACTCATAAAAGCAAAACGGGACAAGAAAAATGCATACAAGCGAAAGAAGAAAAAGAAAAAGAAAACCTACTTCAAACGGAAGATTTCTAGGCTCCTCCATTGCCTATGAACTTGGTCTTGTAAAAATGGCCATTGAAGTAGAAAAAGAATTTAAATCGGAAAACGCAAGAAAAGAGCTGGAAAAGAAGATTAAATAAAACGGCAAGCATAAGCCATCCCCTCTGCTACCTTGTAATCACATATATTTTATAATAATATCAATATGATATTTAAGTAAAATATACGTGGAGTGTTTCATGTCTCTAAATCCTGCTCAGAAAATTTTCACCTACGGACAGAGCGTCTGGTATGACAACATGAGCAGAGAGCTCATTACCTCTGGAAGTCTCACAAAACTGATCAAAGAATGGGGTGTGCGAGGAGTCACCTCTAACCCTTCCATATTTGACGCTGCCCTGAAAAAAGGAAATTCCTATGACGGACAGATATTGTCTCTTAAAAATTCCAACTTAAGTGTTGAAAGTCTTTTTAATGAACTGGCACTTCAGGACATCGCATGGGCTGCCGACATGCTTCTTCCCACATATCAGGAAAGCGAAGGGATAGACGGATTTGTAAGTCTTGAAGTGTCTCCTCTACTTGCCCGAGATAGCGAAGGTACCATAGCTCAGGCGAAAGAACTGTTCTCAAGACTGAACAGACCAAATATCATGATCAAAATCCCGGGAACACCTGAATGTCTCCCGGCAATCAAGACATGTCTTGAAGAAGGAATCCATATAAATGTAACCCTTCTTTTTTCCGTTGAAAACTACGTTGCGGTTGCAAAAACCTACTCCGAGGCACTAAGAAACAGACTTGATTCCGGAAAAGCCATCGATCATATACGTTCAGTGGCAAGCTTCTTTGTAAGTCGGGTTGATACCATTGTAGATGCTGCACTTGATACTCTTGCAAAAGATGACATTTCCCTTGTTACGCTAAAAGGTCAGTATGGTATTGCCAATTGCAAACTTGCCTACGAACAATTTGAAAAAATATTCTCCGGTGAAGAATTCACTCCCCTCAGAAAAGCAGGAGCGAAACCTCAACGCCCCCTATGGGCAAGTACCAGCACCAAAAATCCTGCCTATAAAGACACCATTTACATAGAAGAACTGATTGGAGCTGACACCGTAAACACCATTCCTCATGCCACACTTGAAGCAACGGTAGATCATGGTGAAATTTCTGAAAATACCATTTGCAGGAACCTCGATGAGGCAAAGGCACTTAAGACAAAGCTGGAAAAACTCGGGATTGATCTTCCCGGCTTGATGGAAGAACTTCAGGTTGATGGGGTTAAGAAGTTTGCTGAGTCCTTTGACTCTCTTCTGACATCAGTTTCATCAAAGAAGGCTTCTCTTACGTAGTGTTTTCTAATTAAAGAATAATAACTAATTACCATGTCAAACCCCTTTCGAAGTTCTCAAAAAGAAACGCAGAGTGCTGCACCTTGTATTGTGGTAATTTTTGGTGCAACCGGAGACCTTACTCACAGAAAACTTGTCCCCGCCCTGTACAATCTTGCGGTAGATGGTCTCTTGCCAACTCACTTCACTACCATTGGAGTTGCAAGAAGAAACATACCCGAAAAAGAATTCCGGGAAACTTTACTTTCAGACATTAAAAAATTTTCAAGAAGAAAAGAAATTAACGACACCATCTGGGATGAATTATCAAATCACACATTCTACGTGCAGTGCCCTTTTGACGATCCTGAAAGCTATAAAAAACTAAAAAACAAATTAGACTCAATTCAAAAAGAAAGTAATACCAAAGCAAACAAACTGTTTTATCTGGCAACTGCCCCGGAATATTTCGATGTTATATCCAAAAACCTTGCCGCAGCAGGGCTTCTTGAAGAAACTCATGAATCAAAGGCACGAGTAATCGTAGAAAAACCTTTTGGTCACGACTTACAGTCAGCAAAAGAATTAAACGACTCTCTTCTGAACTCAATGAGAGAAGATCAGATATTCAGAATTGATCATTATCTTGGCAAAGAAACAGTACAGAATATTCTTGTATTTCGTTTTTCTAATGGTTTCTTTGAGCCTATATGGAATCATAAATATATAGATCATATCGAAATTTCTGTTTGTGAATCTATTGGGGTAGGAAGTAGAGCCGGGTATTTTGATTCTTCGGGCATCATGCGTGATATTATTCAGAATCATGCACTCCAGCTCCTTTGTCTGGTAGCACTTGAACCACCCGTTGCATTTGAAGCAAATGCGGTACGGGATGAAAAAGTAAAGGTATTAAAATCAATTAGAAGAATCCCCCCGGAGAGAGTATCCAGTCGGGTAATCCGCGCTCGCTATCAGAGTGGCGCAATAGATGGAGAAGAAGTCCCGGGATACCTTGCAGAGCAGGGAGTTGACCCCTCTTCCAGCACCGAAACCTATGTCGCCATGCAACTTGCAATTGATAACTGGCGGTGGGCTGGGGTACCTTTTTTCATCAGATCCGGGAAACGTCTTGCTAAACGGGTTACAGAAATCAGTATTCATTTCAAAGATGTTCCCCACCTTCTCTTTAGAGATCACGACACCAGAAACTGGTCATCAAACGTACTCTCATTCAGGATACAGCCCGATGAAGGGATAACTTTCAAGATCAGTGCAAAACCTCCCGGTCCTAAAGTGCAGGTTCAGTCAGTAAATATGGACTTCAGTTATGGTAGTTCTTTTGGGGTTGAGACTCCTGAAGCATATGAACGGCTCCTGCTTGATGCCATGAGAGGTGATGCTACGCTCTTTACCAGAAATGACGAAATTGAACAGGCATGGGATCTTCTTGAGAATATTTTTGCTGCATGGAGAGGCACAGGAAATGTCCAGCCTCCTCCCGTGTATGGGTATGAAGCCGGGTCTTGGGGACCATCTGCTGCCGATGAACTTTTAATCAAAAGCGTTTCCCACCCATGGAGAAGGCTGTAAGGCGTATGGCTACTCCTGTAGAGACTACCGTGGTACCTCCTTCACGTATCGGAAGCGAACTTGATCGTCTCCGAAAAGAGTCTGTAAGGATAAGCTCCGGTAATAACGGCAGCGAAAAAATAGGTGGCACAATCAGGGCAACCCTTTCTAATTTAATTATTCTTACAGAAGCAAGAGAACAGGGAGGAAAAACACCTGAAAATAGCATGATATCTCAGTGCATTGAAAAACTGGCGTTACTTCACCCTTCCCGCTTTTTTGTCATATGTGTAGATTCGAATTTATCTCAATCGCTTCGTACTGAAATACACAGTCGAACAATTAAAGGAACATCCGGAGCAATCACTCAAACTGAAGAGATTCATATATCTGTACATCCAGACTCCTTAAAACTCCTCAAGAACATAATTCTTGCGCACCTTGTTCCGGATATCGAAACTATTTGCCTTGAACTTTCAAATATGGAGTTACTTTCTTACCGTGAACAGCTTTTGCATGTAGTAAAAGAGCTTATCGATACCTCAATATCATATGCCCCGTATCGATTTACTGAAAGCAGAAAACCTCAAAGCGAGAAAGAACCTTATACATCACCTGCTTTCAGAGATATCTGCTGGTCATTACTTGGAAAATGGAGGATGCTTATCTCAGAACAATATGACTCTCAGGAAGCACAAAAACTGATTGAGAAAATATCTGATATACATATCATTTATACAAATAATCAAGAGGAGAACTCTAACATTCCCGATGAAGCAATAAGTCTTGCAGCCTGGCTTCTCTCCTCTTTAAAACTTTTTCCAAATACAAAACATGAAATTACCAGAAATGAAATACAAGTTACCTGTACTTCAACTGCAAAAATGAAATCACAGGTTACACTTCACCTGTCAGGAGTACCCAAAAAAGGACTCTCTCGTATCTCCCAGGTAAAAATTGAAATGAAACTTTCCCCTGAATCTTCATTTGCCACTTCCTGCACATATCTTCCCTCAATTGAATCAATCGAAGTTACTTCCGGGGGGAAAGGAGAAGCGGATGATACCAGGAGCATCAGTGGGGAAACTTGCGAATTTTATTTCAGAAGATGTTCTGTGCAGCAGATCAGCATCTCAGAAGCTGCCCTTGAGCTTATTCGAGGTGAAAAACCTGCCGACCTCTTTGAAGAATTTGAAAAACTGAAATCACTGCTGTAGGTGCCCCACTTCGCCAAGGCTTCGAGGGGCTTGCGGTTACGGTTCCCAGGTAACAATTCCACCTTTATTCATTGTTCCCCGTTTTGTCAGAGAACATCCTCCACCCAGTCGATTTGTGTGCACATCAATTAACTTCATGACCACTTCAACTTGAAGGCTGGCAGGACAAGTCACCTGATATACCTTTGCATGATCTGCATATTGACGAATAAACCTGAGCTTTCGAATGTTTTTATAAGGGAGGGTAAATTGCTCACCAGGAGAAAGTGATTTTCGAAATGGCACCATTCCATTTGCACTGACGATTTGATCTACAAAAAAAACATTATACTCCTTATCCAGAATATCATTCCTGACAATGATACGACCCCCGGGAATCTTCTCTTTGGAACAAGACACACTCAGGAGTACCAAAACTGACAACAGTAGAAATATTTTTCTCGCAGGTGTCATCACAATAATTATTTTTTCTTTTTTCTGGAGATATTCCTTAACCTGACATCAGACGGTGGTTTTTCACCTGGTAGGAGTAGGGCAGCAAGAAGAAGAAGGGAAGGAAATACAATCCAGGCAAGAAAGCCTTCAGGAAGCACTAAAGTAAAATAGGATTCAAGCGCAGAGTATATACCTGAAAAAATAAAAAGTTCACTCAGACAAAGAATGATAAAGGAAAATACAAATTGTCGAAAATAAAACCTTACAGGTTCTGCCTGCTTTCTTCCAGTTCTGGACTTTATAAGCCCCCATACTGATAGCAAGAGAAGAGAAATGGGAATAAATGACCAGACTATAAAATATTTACTTATCATGGGTACAAGTATCGGATTACCATGTGATGAGTGCAAGAGAAAAAAACCAGATGGCTTCCCGGATGGCTATTTTGAAACAGAGCGATTTTATAATATACTAATATTATGCAATATCTCTATGAAAAATAAACAGAGAAAAAGGATACCATGTCAGTTGAACTAATTTCCCCTGAAGAACTTTCCCGGGTACTAAAGAATAATACCGGGGCAATTCTTATAGATGTACGTACTCCTGGAGAATTTGAGTCTGTACACATTTCTGGAGCAAGGAATTTACCTCTTGGAAGTAAAGAACTTTCTGATTTTATTAATACACACCGTGGCACAAAAGAGACTATCTACGTAACCTGCCAGAAAGGAGGGCGTGCAAAAACTGCTTGTACTGATTTTGCAAGAGAGAACATAACAACAAAAAGCCTTTCTGGAGGTATGGACGCCTGGATAGAAGCAAAACTTCCTGTTAATCAAGGTAAAAAAACTCTCTCAATAGAGCGCCAGGTTCGGATTATAGCAGGTGCTTTGGTTGTTCTTGGGGTTCTGCTTCACTACGCAGGGCTTCCCAACGCGATACTTCTATCAGGGTTCGTCGGTGCAGGGCTAACATTTGCAGGCGTAACAGATACCTGCGGTATGGCGTTTGCGTTAGCCCGTATGCCATGGAATCAGGTATCAAAGAACTCTAAAAAGTCGTGTTGTTGAGCTATTCTATACCCAAGAGACTCTTAATCAAACCACCGACTATGAGATCGGTAAGACCAAGAAAGAGACCAAACAGGGCAACCATGAAGATAACACTCAGACTTGCTCTCCAGGTTTCCTCTCTTGTAGGAGGTTGAACTTTTTTCAGTTCAGACCAGGACTGTTTAAAGAAATCTATCTTATCCTCAATCACATTTTTCTGTGCTTGCTCTTTTGCCATAATCCAGATTCCTCAAACAGCCTGTTAATATACATCCCTTACGAGTAAATGGCACGCCCGGAGGGACTCGAACCCCCAACCCTCGGATTTGGAGTCCGATGCTCTACCAATTGAGCCACGGGCGTAATTAAAAACTACTCGATAATTTCGGCGACGACTCCCGCACCAACAGTCCTTCCCCCCTCACGAA
>CAZTBW010000015.1:0-23384 GCA_964612555.1 uncultured Bdellovibrionales bacterium
ACTTGCTTCAATAAAATCCTCCATCCTTCGGGAACAGAACACCATGTATGGGCTGACAAACAGCCCTGAGTATCTGGAACAAGTAGCAAGAGAGGATATGGCACTCAGTAAATCAGGTGAGGTAATATATATATTTGACCCATCTTTAAAGAAAGCTGAACTCGAAAAAGTTAATCCTTAGCATGTCATCCTTTGGAAAAAAGAACACTCCTCAAGAAATTTCCGGTATCCTTGAAAAAGTACTGGGGCACAAGAAAATAAAAGAAAAAGCAAAGTCTTTTTCTTTTATCACTGCCTGGGAAAATGTTGTGGGAGATGATTATGCAAAGATCTCTTACCCCGAAACATTACTTAAAGGGATGCTGACAGTTAAGGTAATAGATACGGCGTATGCTCAGGAACTCAGCATGCAAAAAGAGCACTATCTTGAGAAGTTAGTCGAGCTGGGATACTCTGGCGCTGTTACCGATATGAAATTTATCAGCGGAAATCCCAAAGAATTTCGAAACAGGCAAATATGAGCAGTGGACAATTAGACAATTCAAGGGCTTTACTGGAGGAGCTCAGGGAACGAGGAAAGCTACAAGACGCAAGTCACCCCGAGGAACTCTCTTCTCTTCTTAAAAAACAACCTATAACCTTCTACTGTGGCTTTGACCCGACTGCTGAAAGCTTGCACGTAGGAAGTTTGTTACCACTTATAACCATCAAGCGGTTTATCGCACGGGGACATTCGGCGGTCATTCTACTCGGGTCTGCCACCGGCATGATAGGAGACCCTTCAGGAAAAAGCAGCGAACGATCCCTTCTCCCTGAAGAAACTCTTAAAAAGAATGTTGCCGCACTTCGTACACAAATTAAATCAATTGTTGCCGATACCTCCGGTAATTCGCAAATTACTTTTGTAGAAAACGGCTCCTGGCTTGGTAACCTCTCTTACATTGAAATTTTAAGAGATATTGGAAAAGATTTTTCTGTTAACTACATGATGAGTAAAGACTCTGTAAAAAGTCGTCTCACCGAACGAGATCAGGGAATCAGTTATACAGAATTCAGCTACATGCTGCTTCAGGCATATGACTTTTATCATCTTTACAAGAAACACTCCTGTCGTCTTCAGATAGGTGGCTCAGATCAATGGGGCAATATCACCGCCGGGCTTGATTATATCAGAAAAAAAGGTGAGGGTTCAGGGCAGGCATTTGCTCTGACCTTCCCTCTCGTAACAAACTCGGATGGGAAAAAATTTGGCAAAAGTGAGGCGGGAAATGTCTGGCTCTCAAAAGAGTTGAGCTCCCCTTATGCCTTTTATCAGTTCTGGCTGAACACAGCGGATGAAGACATTGAAAAATATCTTCTCTACTTCAGCTTACGGTCTCTGGAGGAGATCAGCTCACTTACCACCGAACACAAAAAAGCTCCGGAAAAAAGACTCGCTCAAATTGCTCTTGCAGAAGAACTTACTACCTTACTTCATGGGAAAGATGAGCTTGAAAAAGTAAAAAAAGCAACCACTGCGTTATTCTCCCAGGCACCCGAGACACTTGACGGGGCAAGTCTTCTTGCTCTTTCAGGTGAGATTCCAACCTGCAAACTTTCTACTCACTACTCCTCCTTTCCAAATGAAGGGATTCCCATTCAGGAATTACTGGTGCTTAGTGAGGCGGCTCAATCAAAATCTGCAGGAAGAAAGCTGATTGAAAATGGTGGGGTGTATGTAAATCACGTCAAAATTACCGATGTAAACAATAAAATCTCTTCAAACGATTTTATTGATAAAAAAGCACTTCTCTTAAGAACGGGAAAGAAAAATTACTTTCTTATAGAACATACATAAACTGTGAAGACCCGCAGCCTCTCTCTTTTTATTTTTATACTTCTCGTACCAGCTCAATGCCTCGGGGCATTTTCAGCAGATGATGTTCTGGTGATCTCCAATTCGGCTATTGAAGATAGCATCTATCTTGGAAGATATTATGCTAAAAAACGAAACATCCCCGAAGAAAGTATCGTTGAACTGGACATGCCAAAAAATGAAATAATAAGCAGGGAGGAGTTCAATTCAAAAATCCTTCTTCCGCTGAAAGATGAATTTAGAAAAAGACCTGAGCTTTTTGCCAAGCGAGTTTATGTACTCATGTACGGCACACCTCTTTCAATTGCGAACTCAGAAACCCTTGAAAATGAAAAAGATACCGGCGCCAGCGTTGATAGTGAGCTTGGCATTTTCTGGCTTCTCCCCGGAAAAGCTCCTCTCAGTGGTCGCTTGCCAAACCCTTTGTACAAGGACAATTCATCCAGCCAGACCCAGACCTTTCCTCTTCCAATAGTGGGAAGGCTTGATGGGCTAAATGCCGGGATGGTAAGAAGAATGGTTGACGCTACTATTGCAGTTGAAGAAAACCAGACACTTGGTGGCAATTTCCTGATTGATGCAAGAGGCATCCCCTGGGAGCAACGAGATCAGTTTGGGGAATGGGACAGAGACCTCACTTCACTTGCCCGCAGTGCTCCTGTCGGGAAACGCTTCACTGTTGAGTATGACGGGAGCCCTGAGCTTGCCGGAAAAACTGAAAACATTGCGCTGTATGCAGGCTGGTATCAGCTCAGAAATTATCAGGATTCTTATACCTTCACCAAAGGTGCGGTTGGGTACCACATAGCATCTGCTGAAGCCATCAGCGTACGAGATCCTGAAGAGAAGGGCTGGTGCAAAAACCTTTTGGAGCGGGGCGTAGTTGCCACAATTGGTGCCGTGGATGAACCCTATCTTGATTCTTTTCCAAAATCTTCGGATTTTTTTAATCTGCTTCTCTCAGGAAAGTATCAACTGGGTGAGGTGTACTATCTTACTACCAGATTTATCAGTTGGAGACTTATCTTGTTTGGTGACCCTCTTTATCAGCCTGTTTCAAAAAAAATGGCAATTGAAGAGTTAGGCTATAGTAAAAGTGCCATGAAGAAACTCCCTCCTCCACCTTCCGAGACACTACTTTCACCACTTGAGCTGATGAAAAAATTAGCAAATAAGTAGGGCAAAAAAGACTCTGAAGTCTTTGTATTCTCTATCTTTTTCAAGCGCTCTAAGAATTTTTCCTAAAGAAAATCAAAACTCTGGTCGATTAAGTAAAACTGCGGTGTGCAGTCCATATACTTAGGAGTAGTGAGATGTTTACATTAGATGTCCAGTCCCCCCATCAGATCAATATTCTTCTTGCCGAAGATTGCAAGGATTCTCAGGAAATTTTCTGTCAGGTGTTAAAGAAAACGGGTGCTGAGATCACCTGCGTAAACAATGGGAAAGAATGCCTTGACCTTGCTCTTAATGCTAAAAATCAGAAAAAAGAATTTGACCTGATCGTTATGGATGTTCAAATGCCCATCATGGATGGTCATACCACTGCAAAAACTTTAAGAGAAAAAGGCTTCAGTCAACCAATTATCTCAATGACCGCTCGTTCAGGTCCAAATGATGATCAGGAAAGTAAAGCTGCCGGATGTACCAGCCACATCAGTAAACTGAGCGGAATGAAAGGACTTCTTGCCGCCGTTGAAAAAGAACTTTCAGGAATCAAACAAAAAAGCTTCGACCTTCCTGTTCTCCCATTAATTCCTGAAGTCATAAGAGAAAACACTCAGTATGCTGAGCTTGCACTTAATTTTCTGAGCACACTTGATGAAAAAGTTTCACTACTTGAATCTTTCATCCAGAAAGAAGATTTTGAAAATATAATCAGCACCACGTATCAACTTGGAAATATCTCCATGTATGGCTACACTCAATTCTCCCTCATAGTGAATGAGATTCAACTTGCGGCTGAGAACAAGGAGATAATGACAGTAAGGGCAAAAATTACTTCTCTCAAACGCGCAAAAAGATCAGTGCTTGAAGGAATCCCCTTCATCAAAAAAATAGCCGGGCGTTAATAGAAATCAAAGCCAAAAAGATACTTTTCAGCTTCAGCCCAGATTTCATACTTTACATCAACCTTCTTTGTGGCAAGTCTTGCCCGAATACCGTTAATGTCAGCATAGTGCTGATACGCCTCACCAAATGCCTGAGCCTCTTTATAGGTAGGAGATTCTTTTCTTTGAATCTGCATCATATCTGTTTTTAAAACAGTGTACATATCAATGACAACATCGGGTGCCAGTGGATTTCTACCAAGACCTCTGGGGAACATATATTCAGGGTCGGGCTTGGTAAATTCATTTGCTTCAAATGCTACCCGCGCTATACGCTTGGGATAGGCAAGGGTGAATCTCTGAACAAAATCACCACCGGTACCGTATCCAAACATATACAATTCTCTGACCGAAAGGTTTACCTGCTTACTTAAAAATTCAATAAGCTCAAGTAATTTAATATCAGCTCGTTCGTCCCTGATATTAAAGGTTCCAAAATCAGGATAATTAATATTATCAAACATCGGTACAAGAACAGCCATCTGTCTTCTCTTGGCAGCCCTCCAGCAAACAGTGAAGGTATCACTTGCAGCCATATCTTCATCGTGAATACAGGTCAATAACCAGGGGCGTAAGCCTTTTCGAAGTGAAGATGCACCTTTTCTTATTGTGGGATGATAGAAATAGTAACGCATCCCTTTGTAGTACAAAGTATGACGCATTCCTGCGGGTATGTTCGTATCAATACGTTGTGGGTCGATTTTTCCAAGTGCATAGTCGAGCGCGTAATAGGATGCATTCTTGGCACCTGGAGAATCTTCCAGCTTTGAGATGCTGGTTCTAACTGCATAAATAGCCTGCGTGCTACCGATCGTACCAAGTGCAGAGGCAGCACGTTTCCTAAGCTCGTGATCTTTTTCCTGACGAAGTGTTCTGACAAGAACCGGAATAGGCCAATCAGTATTTAATTTACCAAGGGCGGAAGTGGCAGCCCTTCTGCTTTCTATCTCACCATGGCGCGTTTCAAAACGCAGTGCTTCAGCCGCACCCTTTTCTCCAAGTTTAGAGAGCGCATCAACTATAAAAAGTTGTTTATCTACGTTATTCCCGCGTTTGAGTATCTGGGAAAGTTCTGTGGCATCAGATAAACGAACTATTTTCCTAAGCTCAATCCCCGCCTCAACACGAGTAAGCTCATCCGGAGAAGATAGCGCCCTTAAAAGGTCCTGAACCTTAGCCTCATGCGCCAGGTCTTTTTTAATATCCGCTTCCTCCCTGACCGCATCAAGTGGCATCATGTCCTCGGCAGTAACCTTACACATGTCCCCACAGAGGATCACACACAACATTAGTGTAAAATTAAAATACTGCGAAAATCTCAAACTATTGAATTTATTAGAAAAAAAACCTCTCATGGCTCTCCTGAATTATCCAGTCTCTTATCATGAACTTTCAGATACTTGCTTCACTTTTAGTAAATACAACTGGTAGACCAAGCAAAAGACTACTACGCGCTAGGAAAGTAGACCAGGTTCATTTTCCACCATCGAGAGAACATTTCCTTTTAAACGAGCTCCGTACTGGGACACTACTTTTCCGGCAAGAAAACAGGCAAGCCTCGCAGAATCAGCCACGGGAAGCCCTCTGAGGACTCCATCCAGAAACCCCGCAGCAAAAATATCCCCGGCTCCGGTATCATCGACTGCTTTTACAGAAAACGCTTCAACCTGAGTCTCTACTCCATCAAAACTGGCTAAGACGCCTCTCTCTCCAAGTGTGATAACCACATTTTTGGACATCTGTTTTAAAATCCTGAGTGCTTCAACTTCGTCCTCCACTCCGGTGTACCTTAAGGCTTCGTTCCTGTTTGCAAACAAAAGATCCGCTTCACGAATAGTTTCCGTAACCGAATCTTTAAAAAAATCAACAATGAACCCATCTGAAAGAGTTACCGCAATCTTTGTACCACTTGTCTTTGCACAGGAAACAGCATGCCCCACCGCAGCCCGCCCCGTATCAGTAGCAAAAAGATATCCCTCCAGATAAATCCACTTGCTGTCCGCAATAACTTCCGGGGACACATGCTCAGGCGAAAAAGTACTCGTAATCCCCAAACAGGTTGACATGGTACGTTCCGCATCAGGAGTAATCATTACGATAGAAAGCCCGGTAACGCCACCGGATACAGGTGCATTAAATAAAGAAACACCAAGTTCCTTAAGCTCACTTAAATATTCATTTCCTCTCGGGTCATCTCCAACTATACAACCATAGGAAACACTTTTTCCTAACTGGGAAAGTGCGATAATAGTGTTTGCACCGGAACCCCCACTGGATTGCTTGATTTCTTTTCCAAAGAGTGCAGCTAACAACTTCTGATGTTCAGCGGACTCCGCAAGTGTCATACTGCCCTTTTCCAGTCCAAACTTCTGAAGCTCTTCTTCTGTTATTTCCAACTGCAAATCCATTATGGCATTACCAATGCCATATACGTCATATTTTCTTGCGCTCACGGACACTCCTTCTGGTTTTCAAGATATTGAATATTAAATAGACCACCGCACTTGTTTTACCCCTAATGCGGCTCTATGACAAATCTATTCAGGAAGATTTATTAAGTTTTTTGCGAAGCCTGGTGCTTGCTCCTGTATATGCGGAGCCCTCTTTAAACCTTGGTTTTGCCTCTTCACACAGCACAAATAATCGTGAGAAATACTCTTCCATCAGCTCTTTTCTAAGCGGGGTGATTGAATCGAGACTGCTCATTAATTTCTTTTTGGCAGGAGTCACATTTACTCCTTCATAAATGGCTTTTGCAAGACTATCAAGCGCGCCGGTAACATTTGGTAAAAGCAACATCAGAGCTGCTTTTTTTCTCTCCATCTCAAATTTCTTCCGCACCTGTTCCGCAATCCTGGCAACTTCTCTGACTGAATGAACAGAAAAAGGAGAAAATAAAACCCCATCCATACCTTCCATCATACTTGTCGCAATATGCTCTCTGGAATCTTGATCCATAGGCGAAAACAGTACATACGCCGCCTCTTTTCCTCCTCTGCTTTCCTTTGCAGCGGATATGAAATGGTTTATGACATATTGAGAGAAATCTGAAGATATGATCACAACATCAACAGGTTCAGAAGTTCTAAGATACTTAAGAGAAGATTCAACATTTCTAAACCCGTGAAGTCGGGTAAACTCAGGCTCTGCCCTGATCACCTGATTCAGATACACCTGCTTCATGGAATCAGGCTCAATCACAACTGGGACATACTTTTTCATTACCAATAAGAGATATTAGTTTCCGGGTTAATGTAACGTAGTAACTATCGTCACAACTCAAGAAAAACCCAAATAAGCTGATACCTCTGGGGTCTTTCCCCCTATAAGTAACTAAAATTAAAGAAAATTCCCGGACTACAACCCCTGACGACTGCTATTCGTCCACTATTTCAAAATCATTCCCCTTAACTCTCTTTACGTGAACTGGAAAACGAAACCGGGCACCATCTTCTGGGCTGTCTGAAAAATAGTAATCTCCCATCACTCCGGTTTGAGGTTCAGTGGTTTTAAATTTTTCTATAATCTCAGTATTGGTGAAAACTTTATTATCTTTATTACCGAAAAGCTTTCCCACAAGTAACGCAAAATCATATGCTGAGCCTGCATGAGATACTTGAGAATCACTATTAAATCGTTCCCTATAACGCTTCATAAAAACAGGGTCTACGTTCACGTGTGGATACACTGCATTTTGTATCAATAGACCAGAATTTTCTACTACCTCACGACTTTCAAACACATCTGTTCCAAAAGTATAAAGAGAAAAACGCTGTTCCTGCATGCGTTTATAAAATGTCACCGCCTGAGCAGGAAATAGAAATATACCAAGAGCATCAAAATCCTTGTTTTTAAGACCGGAAACCAAAGACCTGAAATCCATTTCATTTGGTTGAACCGCAGCAGCAATAGTAAGAATGTCTGAATTCAGTTCAAGCTTGATTCCTTCAATCAGAGCATTCATGTAGTCATTCTCAGTATGTACGATACCAATTTTTTTAAAATTCTGTCGGGCTAAATAACGAGCAAGAGTCTTTCCAAAATCAAGACCTGAGTTCGTAAAACCGATTACGCATTTGTTATTTTTTGACATCACTTTCTGGCTGGAGGTTAGAACAGAAAGTGGAAAGCAATCTTTTTCAGCAACCGGAATAAGTGGGGCGGATGTATCTGCTCCCCAATTGAATATTATTCTTACATCCTTATCCATTCTAAGTTTACGGTAAATTGTCAGAGCGGTCGCAGGGTCATAAAGAGAATCTTCATAGACAAACTCAACCGCACCAAGTATTTCAGGGTGTTCCAGTTTCGCAAGTTAAAATCCATTTTTTGTAGCAACCCCATACTCTGCAATCGCACCGGACAATGGTACAATCACCCCTACCTTGAAATTCTCCGCTCTCGACACTCCCGAAAGACAGGATACGGACAAGAAGACAAGCAGCAATAACATCTGTTTCATTTTTCAGTTCCTTCAACAAAATCCACTGTGGTAAATTTTTTATTGCCCGATCAGAATTATCTCTTACCATACACAAAAACCGATATATACTTTCGGTTTTTTAGCGGCGCTCTCTCATAATTTATTTCCAAAGAAATTGCGGCTGTAGTGCTGATTTATAAATTTTATTTCATATTGTTCTTGAATAGTCTGGAACATTATGTTCCTATACGATTTTTAACTCTCTAGGAGATTAGTAAGCATGTCAATCGTAAGAGAATCAGATCTTATTGGTATTGGTAAGAAGTATCAATTTGAGACCGAGGCTGGAGATAACATGGTGGTCGTTATTCACGATGCCGGGCGCCGTGAGTTGTACTGTTATGACGAGGATAAAAACGAATCCAGTTGTGTAATGACTCTGACCGACGAGGAGTCCAGACAGATAGCAGGGATTATCGGAGGGCTCTCATACAAGCCAAAAGCTCTGGAAACCATAGAAGTAGCCCTGGATGATCTAATGATTGAGTGGTACAAGGTTGAGGGTGGAGCATCAAGTGCTCAGAAATCCATAGGAGAGCTTGACGTGCGGCAGCAAACCGGAGCTTCCATCATTGCAGCTATAAAAGACGGTGACAGCGTGATTAATCCGGGACCGGACTACGTCATTACCCCGGGCACCACTCTGGTGGTAGCCGGCAAACGAAACCAGATCAAGTTATTAAAGGATATATTGCTGCTGACAGCAGAACAAAACAAAAAATAGAGCCTCGTACCCTATTATGGAATTATCCCATACCCTTATTTTAGAAATTGGAGTCGCCGTAAGCTTAGTTGCTCTGGTCGGCTTTATTTCAGAAAAGCTCCGTTTTTCTGTAATACCCTTTTTTATCTTGATAGGGATGGCACTGGGACAAGACTATTCCCCTCAAATCGGAAGCATCGACCTTACCTTTAAAGAGAGTAAACCTTTTATTGATTTTATGGGGCGACTGGGAATTTTATTCCTCTTGTTTTATCTGGGGTTAGAATTTTCTGTCGGGCGTTTGATAAAATCCGGAAAAGCTATAGTTGCAGGGGGATCAATTTATGTAGGTCTGAACTTTGTCTCAGGTCTTTTCATTGGCTGGTTGATGGAACTGCCATTTAAAGAAATGATGGTACTATGCGGTATTATGACAAGTTCCTCTACTGCGATTGTAGCAAAAGTCCTTACAGATCTAAAACGTACCGCAAACCCTGAAACAGAAGTCATCATGGGTATGATAATGTTTGATGATTTGTTCATTGCAATGCATATATCGTTTTTATCTGGTTTAATTCTCACTGGAAGTAGTTCTTTTTGGGCGGTTCTAGGAACCTCCCTGCTTGCATTGGGTTTCATATTGACATTCCTTATTCTGGGACGAAAAGTGATACCCTATATTGACAAGGTGCTCCAGGTTAAGTCTTCCGAGATTTTTATCCTTATTATATTTGCTCTTCTTTTTACCATTGCCGGTTTCTCGGAAACTATTCACGTAGCAGAAGCCATTGGTGCCTTGATGGTGGGGCTGGTACTTGCTGACTCCCAATACCTTAAACGTATCGAACAAATCATACTCCCATTTAAAGACTTTTTTGGTGCAATGTTCTTTTTCAGCTTTGGGCTTTCGATTGACCCCTTATCCCTTGGTGGTGCCGTTTTCTGGGCGTCTATAGCTGCTATAGTAACTGTAATCTGTAACGTAGCTTCTGGTTATTTCGCCGCTCAAATCTCCGACATGAAGAAGAAAACTTCTTTCGACATTGGTTTTACATTAGCTGCCCGCGGGGAGTTCTCTATCATCATGGCAAAAATAGGAAGCAGCCTGATGCCCGTTCTGCAATCTTTTGTTGTAGTCTATGTTTTGATTCTTTCCATTGTAGCACCCCTCCTGACCAAAGAATCCAGAACAATCTGGAACTTACTCTTTAGCGATCGCAAGAAAGGGTAAAATTCGAACTAAAAGATTTTTGGCATTCTTTATTGGAGAAGGAAATCGTTACAACCTGAATACTTCAAAATCTCTTGAGCTGAGGCTCTCCCATCTTTTCTCAAACCGTTTTCTTACCCAGTCCAGCTGTAGCCACGCAAAACATTCATCATACATTTTAATTAGAGGGAAGGTCTTCGGAAAAAGTTCTTTATCAGACTTAAAGCGATCCGCCTCTTGCCCGCCAAAGTCGTTTGAGTTCATCGATGGTAGATTGAGTTCCATACTTGCCAAGTATACCATCTTTGTCGAGATTCTCAAAGGTAAGATTCTGGGCAATCATAATCTCGATAATATCGCCAAGATCCTTAAGATATTCACTTCTATCAGACTGTTTTGCCGCGTGAAGTTTCATTGAAATCAAGTGTTTAGGTGAAACAACCGGATGCACAGCACCCCCACCAAAGTCCGCATATCCTTTCTGACTAACCAGTTCCGTCCATGTTGAAGCATCCACGATCATAAAATCGACTCTGAAATCACTGCCCATACCTGGAGCAAAATGAGCAAAAGACCCTTTAGGATGTTCAAATTTCAACTCATACCCAAGATTTGTCATTACCGTCTTCATCGTTTCAAAAGAACTGCGCTCTATAACAAAATCAATATCAGCAGTGAATCTTGGATTCCCCCAATATGATGCCGCAAATCCTCCAATGATCAGATACTCAAGATCAAGTTCTTGAGCACACTCAGCAAAACGCTTTAGAATTCGGTTTTCCATACTTATTTGATTATTCCACAATCATGAAAATACTAACAGACCAGAAAATATAGGTCTCACCTTTCTATAACGGAGGGCGAAACTCCTGAGCAGGGTCTGAGAACTCAACCCTGAAACTGTACACCCTTGTCGGTGTAGTGAACAAAATCTCATCATTATACCCTCTCTGAATGCCAACAATTGGCTCATCAAGAGCCAGAAGCTCCTTCTGCTCTCTTACTTGAGTCCCTGCACTGTTCAATGTCAATGAAACCAAAGTATTTTTATTATACAGTGCTGTCACAAGAGTCTTTTTTGAAGGGAAATATGCCAGATCAGTAATACCTTCTGAAACATCCCAGACATAAATCGGCGAAACATGCCCTGAAAGAGTAACCCCGCATTGATACTCTGCCCTCCAGGAATAATTACCGCCAAGCTGTAATTTATTCACTTCATCATCACATGCAGGACCATTATCTGAAACATAAATATCCCCATCTCCATTCCCATCAATACCAAAAGGATTCCTGAAACCAAGGGCGTATATTCCTCTTGGAAAACCCCTGTGAACATCAAGCATTTCACCATTTCTGTTTATGACAATAATCTTGCCCTCTAATCTGTTGAGGTCTTGTGCAAGTGCAGGAACGTCTCCATCTCCTATACCAACAAGGATGTTACCGTTTGAGAGTTGATACATCCCGCCTCCATTATGCCCACTCGCTTGAGTAAACATTTGAAGAATTCGATTATCTTCCACTACTCCATTTCTGACAGTAATCCGACTTACTGCATTTCTCGCAGGCTCCCCCATCGTATGATACACAAAAACAAAACCGTTACTGGAAAAATCTTTATCCACAAGTAAACCTGAAATACCCGCACCACCAGCAGAAAATGCCTGAAAAGAAACCAAATCCTTACGCTCTGAATTTTCCCGATTAAACTGGAACACCACCCCGGTACTGACTTCAGCAAGCAGCAAATGACGATCATCAAGCACCTCTACCCGAACAGGAAACCCAAGATCAGAGATCAATACCTTCAACTCCACCCCCGAAGAACCACCCCCACCTCCGCATGACAAAAACACAGAGGTAACAAAAAGGCATAGTAAATAATTAAATATCTTCATAAGAAGTACATTCCTTTATGTAATCAAAGATACACTTGCAAGAGATCTGCTCAAAGATCAATTTCTTTCAAGGATGGAATCATAAAACCTTTAAAAATAAAAAAGAATAGTAAAAAATAACATTTGGCATGCATTAAATGCGAAAACTGACTTGACTGCATCCTCTCAAAATGTTCTGATTTTTAGATGAATACATCAGCTACACCTCATTCCCCTGGACTTCGTTTTCGAGAATCTCTAAAAAAGGAGAAACCACTTCAAATTGTCGGAACAATAAACGCAAACCACGCCTTGCTTGCAACACAAGCCGGTTTCAATGCCATCTATTTATCCGGTGGTGGGGTTGCTGCCGGTTCTCTGGGCATTCCTGATTTGGGAATCACCACACTGGAAGACGTACTGACTGATATTGACCGTATTACCAACGTAACCGACTCCCCTTTATTAGTAGACGTGGATACGGGCTTTGGTTCCTCGGCATTTAACATTAGTCGTACAGTGAGGTCCTTAATTAAATCCGGGGCAGCAGCCCTTCACATTGAAGATCAGGTAGGAGCAAAGCGCTGCGGACATCGCCCCGGTAAAGAAATAGTATCAAAAGAAGAAATGGCTGACCGCATCAAAGCCGCAGTTGATGGACGTACAGATGAACATTTCGTAATTGGAGCAAGGACCGATGCCCTTGCTAACGAAGGCATAGATAAAGCCATAGAGCGAGCGATCGCATATAAAGAAGCGGGAGCTGATTTCATTTTCGCAGAAGCAGTACGTGAATTACCCCAGTACACACAATTTGCAAAAGCAGTAAAAATACCGATTCTTGCCAATATTACTGAATTTGGGATGACTCCTCTTTTTACCGTAGAGGAATTAAAACAGGCAGGTGTCAGTATGGTTCTATATCCACTTTCTGCGTTTCGTGCCGCAAATAAAGCTGCACAAAATGTCTACCAGCATATCCGAAGTGATGGCACCCAGACAAACGTCATTGATACAATGCAAACCCGTGCCGAACTCTATGAGAGTATCGGCTATTATGAATATGAAAAAAAACTTGATGTACTTTTCGAGAAAAATAAAAAATGACAGAGACTACAAGCGATAAAAGCGCCTCAACATTTAAACCAAAGAAAAGCGTTGCACTTTCAGGAGTAGTTGCCGGAAATACCGCTTTATGCACCGTAGGCAAAACCGGTAATGATCTTCACTATAGAGGATATGATATTCTTGATCTTGCAGAAGGAGCTGAATTTGAAGAAATTGCGTATTTACTTATCCATGGAGAACTTCCGGACAGACAAACACTTCAAACATATAAACAAAAACTTAAATCATTACGAGACCTGCCCGACTCAGTAAAAAACATATTAAAGCAACTTCCTGCATCCTCTCATCCAATGGATATAATGCGAACAGCAGTTTCTGCGCTCGGGTGCGTCAAGGAAGAAAAAAACATATCAGACCTTGAAGAAGCAAAGAATATAATTGATAAGCTACTGGCATCTCTCGGCTCTGCCTTACTCTACTGGTATCACTTTTCTCATCACGGAAACTCCATAGAAGTAAACACAGATGATGACAGCATCGGCGGACATTTCTTAAGCCTGCTTCACGGAAAAAAAGCCCCTCCTTCATGGGAACGAGCAATGCAGATTTCTCTCAACCTGTATGCTGAACATGAGTTTAATGCTTCTACATTTACCGCAAGAGTCATCACGGGAACAGGCTCCGACATACATTCAGCCGTAACAGGAGCAATCGGGGCACTTCGAGGACCCAAACACGGCGGTGCCAATGAAGCCGCTTTTGAAATTCAGAAAAGATATGCTTCACCAGATGAAGCCGAAAAGGACATTCGGGAGAGGTTATCACGAAAGGAAGTCATTATTGGCTTTGGACATCCTGTTTATACCATCTCTGACCCAAGAAATGTTGTTATCAAAAAAGTCGCCGGAGAATTATCGGAAGAGGCTGGCTCCATGCATTTATTCAATATTGCCGAACGCCTGGAAACTGTAATGTGGAACGAGAAAAAAATGTTTCCGAATCTCGACTGGTTTTCTGCCGTGTCATATCATCTTATGGGTGTCCCTACCTCCATGTTTACTCCGCTCTTTGTCATATCAAGAGTAACTGGCTGGGGCGCTCATATCATAGAACAAAGACAGGACGGAAAAATCATCCGTCCGAGCGCTAACTATATCGGTCCGGAAAACAAAGAATTTATCCCAATAGAAAAACGGTAAGCACATGTCAACATTCATATCCAACGAACGACCAGAAGCTGATGCGGTATTAAAAAATATCGCCGATTATGTCCTGGATTATAAGATCAGCAGTGAACTTGCTTTTGAAACTGCTCATTACTGTCTACTGGATACTCTGGGTTGTGGATTTGAAGCATTGACCTATCCCGCATGTACAAAACTTTTAGGTCCCATAGTTAAAGGCACGGTAGTTCCTCATGGAGCAAGAGTACCTGGCACTCAGTTTCAACTAGACCCCGTACAAGCCGCTTTTAACATCGGCGCCATGATTCGCTGGCTGGATTTTAATGATACCTGGCTTGCAGCAGAATGGGGACATCCTTCTGACAATCTGGGTGCTATCCTTGCTACCGCAGACTGGCTTTCAAGAACTGCAATTTCAGAAGGGCGACCTGCCCTGCAGATGAAAGACGTACTGGACGCCATGATACGGGCACATGAAATCCAGGGTGTCCTTGCTCTTGAGAATTCTTTCAACAAAGTAGGACTCGATCATGTCATACTTGTAAAAATAGCTTCAACAGCCGTAGTCGGAAAACTGATTGGACTTTCAAGAGAAGAGCTGATTAATGCCCTTTCTCTTGCATTTGTAGATGGTCAGGCACTGCGCACATACCGTCATGCTCCAAATACAGGTAGTAGAAAGTCCTGGGCTGCAGGAGATGCAACTTCAAGGGCGGTACGCCTTGCGCTCATCACAAAGACCGGAGAAATGGGTTACCCCTCTGCCCTTACCGCAAAAACATGGGGATTTTATGATGTCCTCTTTAAAGGACATGAATTCAAGTTTCAACGTGAATATGCTTCGTACGTAATGGAGCATGTGTTATTCAAGATATCCTTTCCGGCAGAATTTCACTCCCAGACCGCAGTAGAAGCTGCAATGACCATTCACAAGAAACTCAAAGAAAGTGGAAAAAGCAGTGATGACATAAAAAAAGTTTCGATCAGAACCCATGAAGCAGCAATTCGAATCATCGACAAAAAAGGACCCCTCCACAATCCCGCTGACAGAGATCATTGTATCCAGTATATGGTTGCTGTTCCATTGATTCATGGAAGACTTACGGCTGCGGATTATGAAGATGAAGTCGCTAAAGACCCAAGAATTGACGCACTACGTGAGAAAATCCATTGCGTAGAAGATGTGCGGTTTACAAAAGACTATCACGACCCGGAAATGCGTTCTATCGCAAATGCTCTAACTGTAGAGCTGCATGATGGCAGCACTCTGGATGAAATTATTGTCGAATACCCCATTGGGCATAAACGAAGAAGAGAAGAAGGCATTCCTGAGCTCATAAAAAAATTCAAAATCAATCTCGCACGAATATTTCCTGAAAAACAGCAAGAAGAAATCTTATCACTTGCTCTGGATTATGATACGCTGAGACAGACAGCAGTACATGAATTTGTGGATATGACGACTATATGACAGCGACCATCGAAAGAAAGCTTTTAACTTTACCTTCACCTCATACACAGGACAACAAGGTGCTACTTCACTCCTGCTGTGCACCTTGCTCAGGAGAAGTTATGGAAGCAATGATTGCTTCAAAGATTAACTTTACGATTTTTTTCTACAACCCGAATATTCATCCAAAGAAAGAATATGATCTTAGAAAAGATGAGAACATTCGCTTTGCAGATAAACATAATATTCCCTTTATAGATGCTGATTATGATGTAGATAATTGGTTTGAACGGGCAAAGGGAATGGAGATGGAACCCGAACGGGGAATTCGCTGTACCATGTGTTTTGACATGCGTTTTGAAAGGACTGCCTTATATGCGTATGAAAACGGCTTTCCTCTCATAAGTAGCTCTCTGGGAATTTCCAGGTGGAAGAACATGGAACAGATCAATGATTGCGGAATACGGGCAGCGTCCCGTTATCCCGGTATCACCTATTGGACATATAACTGGCGAAAAGGTGGTGGAGCTACCCGCATGCTGGAAATAAGCAAACAGGAACAATTCTACATGCAGGAATACTGCGGATGTGCCTATTCCTTAAGAGACACCAATCAATGGCGTAAGATTAATGGCAGAGAAAAAATAAAACTTGGTGAAAAATACTACCAGTAACACTGCTTTATTACCACTTTAGATCACACCTATGACAATGAACCTTAACCGCTTAATACCCGAACTTGTAGTTTCAGATTTTGGTACTTCTGTAAAATTTTATACTGAAATCATTGGCTGCAAAGTTTTATATGAGAGACCTGAAGAATATTTTGTCATGTTTGACCTTGAAGGGTCTAATATTATGATAGAGCAGGCATTCTCGGGAGGCAGAAGATTTTCTACTGCCGAGTTAATCCACCCCTATGGCAGAGGAATGAACCTGCAAGTTAAGGTCTCCGACATAGACATCCTCTATAAACGCTGTCTTGATAATCAATGTACTATTACCATACCAATTGAAGAGAAATGGTATCGCGCTGATAATTATGAACTGGGTAATCGTCAATTTGTAGTCTCTGACCCGGATGGTTATCTTCTAAGACCATTTAAAGATCTTGGGAAACGTACTGTTTAAACTGACTCGTTGAACGTACAGTTATTTTGAGCGATAAATCATATTAGATAAAGAAGAATCTCCTTAAAACACCTTTAGAAAAATAAAACTCAACCTGTCCAATGATACTGAACAGGTTGAGTAACCAAGGAATGAACAAGGCAAATTACTAAACTTTAACTTGCCCTTGTGATCGCACTCGCGCTTCCACAATACTAATTATTTCCAGGCTCAAATTTTTGCCGACATCAACCACCTCGTCGCTGATATCGACAACACCGGTGCCTTCATGGTTGATGTAAATGCGAAAACGAACCCCTCCTGCAAGCGTGTGCCCGGGGGGAAAAGTTTCCTTCGGGATGATGTCTTCGACCACACCCTCTCTCAAAAGATTTATGCAAAAATTTGAGAACTTCAGGGCATCTACTACTGCCGTGCTCTCTTCCGGCAAGACGACGAAGTCGTTTTGTACGTATTTTGTTAGGTTAAAAGCCATGAGGGGCTACTCCTTTAAAAAATTGCAAGACCTGTTTACTAAGTACAGCTTAGTTACAGACCTGGCGGGTTAGTGATACTCTTTAATGGTTCTTAAGCATTAAAGAGTATCACTAACCATATAAAACCATTCAAAGATTCTTCTTATCTAAGATGATCAACACAAAAAACACTACCCATATAGCAAATGTGACCTACCACCCTTATCTATTTCATAATAGATTGTCAATTAAGGGCACAAAATCCTCACTACCTTTACATCGGTAAAATATTGATTTTTTATTATAATCGTATATTATACTGCTCCTTTCTCTTTACAGTAATGAGTAGATGAACAAACGTGTCTTCTGTCAAAATTGCAAGTATATGCATTGTGACAGAAGGCGCGAATGAAAGTGTTATTTTAAAGGTTCTTTATATTCCCTTGAAATTTTCTTGGCTGAGTGAATAGCCTTGTGTGATCAGTATGTTTACTGATTAGGCAGGGCTGTTCACATCATAAATTAAAAAGAAAGGGAAGAAATGCTCAAACACTTTTTACTCCCGTTATTTGATAGAGTAAAGTGCTGGTACTTATCTCTAAAGATTAACCCAAGCGAGGAAGATGCACAGTATCTCCTTTGGGGTCCTTATACAAGGGAAAAAAAGGAGCGATTCGCAGAAAAATTGCTTCAGAAAAATATCAGCAATGATATTTTGGTAGAAATTATTCGGACAAATGTTGGCGACACAATAAAAGATCGTGCTGCAATTCGATTAATGAAGCACGATCCAACTCCAGATCAGATAGTCCTGATTAGTACATATAGCAGAGATCTTAGTAAACGTGCGTTAGAAGCGCTAATTACGATGGAGACATCGAACGAGCATCTAGAACATCTCATTATAAACAGTTCGAATATGTTTGATAAGTGGAATCTTTGCTACGGGATTAATGAGCAGGCAGCGCGTCTGATCTTAAGAAGAGAGCCTTCGAATGACCAATTACGTTCGGTCATATTCTACGTCGGCGACAGTTCATTACGATTGGAAGCTTGGGGAATGCTCAAGTCTCGAGCTCTCTCCAATGGTGAATTAATTCTGATAATTCGTCACAAGCACATGCCAAAAATCGCACGAGAGGCATTGGGGCTTTTAAAATCTCCTACAATCGATGATTTGATGTACATAGTATCAGAATGTCCATGTACACCTGATGATGTACGTATTGAGGCAGGACGAAAAATCTTATCTCACACGAAAGTTGAGTGCTCTCATATCGGAGCCGTCTTGATTAACCATCCTGAGCTTACCGAAGAAGCCTGGGATCGCTTCCTTCAGAAGGATCCATCTACAAAAGATTTCTGCGAGTTATTACGCTATGGCACAAGAGAGTTCATATTTTTTGGCTCGCTTTTTGGTTCGCAACAACCAGAAATTATATTAAGAATTGCAGACACCATTCTCGAAAGAGATCCAAATATTGAAGAGCTCGTTGTGGTCGCTGAGTGCGTCAAGATATATCGAGAAAGAGTTTGGGGTAAAATTTTAGAAAAAAAACCTCCGCAAAACTTTTTCCAAGAACTTCAGCGGAAAAGCTCAGAATTAAGTGGTCTCGCTTTAGAAGTTCTCAACTCCTAATTTACTTTAAGGAAACCTTGTTGATACGATCAATACTTGATCGTATCAACATTTTCTTTTTTACTTGTTTTAAAATCATTCGCGCCACTATTAATATTTTCCGGCATCAACAATATCCCCTGGTACAATACCCTATCAGGAATAAAAATTTAAAATAAAGAACTGCGGTATAACCGCAGTTCTCACAACTGTCGTAGAACAACCTAAACAGCCCTAAACAGCAAAGTACTGCCCGGAAGAGCCCATAAGCAGACTCTTGACTACCCCGCATTTTTGCACAGGCGACATACCTGGTACATGTCTTTGGAGTTGTAGATATAGCAATCTCCTGTCACCAGAATAATTCCAACTTGGAACTTGAGCCACTGCCAACGCCAGCACTTCATCAAGAGAACGGAACTTAAACGTATATTCACCTATCCTGCGAAGGTCTGCAATCGGCATGCGTGGTGGCATTTGATTGCCCACTCTCGAAATACACTTAAGTATAATTCGAGCCCGCTTCCTGTTTTTTACCTCAACAAAAGCAGCGAGCAGTGGTTTAATCGCATGAAACTTCCGTAAACCATGCGAAAGTGAATCCGTCGCGATACGACGTATAACAGGATGACATCCTGGTCTTTGCAACTCACAGATAAACCGACTGATGCTTGATTCTCCATAATCTACTTTCGAAACGATCTTCAAAGCGGCAACACGCGTCGTTACCCTACTTAAAGAATCATCACAAACCATATGTGCAATCTCAACGATTTGATTTTTTGCCTGTTGATCAAGCCTGCCAATCAAACTGAAAAGAGCAAACAATATCAAACGCTTCTTTCGCTGAGAAGCATTTTCTATTATCTTTTTTACCTGTACCAGTCCCGCTTTTTCAGTCAACAGTAAGACTGGAAGGTATTCAGAAACCACAGAAGGCGATAAAGCACCTTCGAGTTTCTTTGCGGCAGAACGAATAACTTTATCACGCAGATTAACTTTCTTACGTGCAATTCGCCCAAGAGCTCGCCCCAGCATCTTATTAACCTGCGGGGGACAGAAACCTTGAGACAGATAGAGGATGCACTCCTCATGACCTTTTTCAAAAAGGGAAACTATCTGCTTCAATCGTCTTAGTATTTCAGAAACAGTCCTTTTGGGCGTTACTTCGATACTTCGACGCGTCTTTTTGTGCTTCCCTTTCTTTCCAGCCAAAAGCTCATACAATTCACGACGTCGAAGAGATTCTTTCTTCTTCAAAAGATTCCTCGCGTGCCCTCTTGCCAGTCCACGTCGGGATTTCCCTTTACGACTAGCCCTTTTTCGTGCACATTCAAGTAGTTCATGTGTCAGAAGTTTAAATTCTTCAACTAATGAAGCCGTTTCCGGTTCAAAAGACATGGAACACTTCCTTTCTAAAAAACCTAAAATAAAATCTACCCTTACTACGATTGACTAATATTACTATCGAAAACTCCTTCTGGCAACATCGCCCACCATTATATCAATAAAACGATGCACTTTTTCAGGTGGTATAAATACCAGATATAGCAAAATCATTGTCAAACTAAAGGTACTTACAGGAAGGGAGTAAAATAAGATGAGATGGAAAATAATTCCAGCAGGAATAATCCATGGATGAAATCTTGAAAACCATAAACCGATAGCAAGTGCCATCTCAAGAATTATAGTAGAAATTGCAAGAAAAAACATAATTGAAGGAAAGTAAGAACTTTCAATAAAATCATAATTACAGAAGTAGAACTTGAATATCTGTTCCATTCTATCACCAGAAAGAAATCCAGGGACTAATTTTGAATAAGTACTCCAGAAATAAATGGCACTAATCTGTAAAGCGATAAGATACGTAGCCCATAGCGGTCCTTCTTCTGGGGGCATGACATTTTCTTTCTTCATGACATTTCTTACACGTAAAAACCTGTCTACCGAAAATGAATACCCACAAGGAGTAAAAAAAAGTAAAACCACTGTAATACATAAAAGATACGTATGATGATGTGTTAGTGGTTCCACGCCAATAACAAACCCTACGTAGTAATATACAGAAATCATGGTAAGAGACAGAACCCCAAGCCAAAATCTGGTATAAAACCCGATAAACACAAAAATTGTGGAAATAAAAAACAAAAAACCGATACCTATTTGCACTTCGGGTATATTTTTAAAAAGCAGAAAAAAACCGGAAAAACGACTCCATAAAAGCGGTATAATTCCAATCCTGACCAGAGCAATTGCCCGGGTTGAAGATTGATATTGTAAAATTTTCTTAAAAACTGAAAAGATCATTTTTTCTGATATCTTCTACAAATATTTTTCTCACCATCTGCAAATTTTTGCCAATGCGACCGGGAACCTTGCCTGGCATACATACGAATATCTTTCTCAAAAGAATATGCACCGCATATTCTTTCTGCAATCTGCATTGCCTGCGTCCTGGATTGAATTCTTTTGAGAGAGCGAGGAGCATCTTTTTTTGATGCGTAGCCAAGAGAAGCATACATATCTATACTTGTCTCAATCTCTCCATCTTTATGATAAAACTTTACTTCACAGACAGTTTCTCCTGCACCGGAAAACATAACCCATTTTCGAAAAAACATTGAATTATAACCAAGCACCTGTGAAAACAATGGACTTATTGCGATGTAAAATGAAAGTATCGTAAAAACAACCCCTCTGAATACAATCATAATTGAAATAATATCAGATACCCGTTATTCACAATAAACTACTTAAAAAAATCTACTCTAACATAGCAAGTACCTCTTGAATACTTGCAGTAGAAAAAAAGTTCTCCCGATCTCTATCTATCAACATAAAGGGACAATCTATACCAATGCTTCTGAGTAGTTTTTCTCCGTATACCTTTTTTTTACGTCCGCTTTTAACTTCAATAGCAAGAATGGGAGTATTTCTCTCACACAGTATGTAGTCTATTTCTTTATTTCTTTCTCTCCAATACATGAGTTCATAGCGTTTTTGAGAATATAAAAGGTTAAGAAAATGTGCTCCCACTAAATTTTCAAACAAAAATCCAGTAAGTCCTTGTTCCTTGAGTGTAAAGTCAATAAGAGCACTATTAGGTAAAATCCATTTGGGAAGTGAGCGTTTAGAAGTATGAGGTGCTTTGGTATATTTAAATATTGGAACAACGAGAAAAGCTAGTGAAAGAAGATGCGCATAATGTACCAGAGTACTTGAGTTACCTCGTTCCTGTAGAGAACCAAGTATTTTCTCAAAACTTACAATCTGAGCAGGAAGCTTTGATACATACCAGAATAATTGTCGTAACAAGGCTGGTTTGTCTACACTATGCAAAGCAAGAATATCTCTTCCCAGAGTAGGTTCAACGATACTGCCAGCGATATATTCTTCTGCCCTTAACGGATCATCTTTAAAATCATATACTTTGGGATATCCACCAAAGTACGCGTATTCTTCAAGTGAACATCCGCTTAAGTTTTTTATTTCTGAAAACATCCAATGAGGAAAATAATTTATCTCAAATCTTCCAGTAAGACTCTCTGATAAACCTTTTTCTATAAGAAGCGCAGAACTACCTAATAAAGCTACACGAAGACGTATTTTCTTACGCTGATCTTCATCCCATAGGCGTTTTACGACTTCTGACCACCCAGGTATTTTCTGTACCTCATCAAGCACCAGCGTCCTTTCAGGAGAAGGTGTCTTCCTTGCAAGATTCCATTTTTCTTCAATAACTGAAACTGAAGGCGGAGCAGGAGCATCCGCAGTGAAAAAAATGGTGATATCAGGATTTAAAAGCTCTATTGCCGCAGTCGTTTTTCCTACCTGTCTTGGACCAATAAATATCTGAATAAGCCCCTTAGGGTCATCCCAACGAGTTTTTAGATGTTCAGGAAATCTTCTTAACATAAATCATTTAAAATCAAGAGGTTATTCTATAAATTAACATTATCCGAGTCATAGCTCGAATAGTGTTAATATTCTATATATATCACTAAATAAAGAATGTTTTCAAGTACTTTCTAAAAACTTAAAAAGTAATACGTACTAATTTTTCCGGTTTTTCAATCCCATATTCAAAGGGGGAAATCAAAATACTCACGGGGGCAAGAGCGTGGTGGGGCGACTTGTTTCCCCACCACGCTCTTTGGACATACAACAGGAAAAACTAATTTAAAATAGGGGCTGAAGTAGCTAAGACCGAGATATAGGTCTAAAGTGGCTATAATG
>CAZTBW010000016.1:0-19499 GCA_964612555.1 uncultured Bdellovibrionales bacterium
TCGGGACAAACACGTTTATTTCAGATTTGACTTTTCACATAACAGTATCACCAAACTCTCATTGAAATTTCTTTTTGAAATAGTTTTACTTCGTTAAATTTGTAGGTTTGTCTCGTGTTTTGGTTCTAAACTGTGTTCATCTGATGTTATGTTTTGCTCTGGAATGGTGAGAAAGTGTACTTTTGGATGTACATCCCCGGTGGAAACTCCGTATCAAGAAACCCCTTTCTGTATCTGCCTAGATGCTTTCTTGAACATATCATACATGGTGAAGCAAAAAGCCTTTGCTTCTTTTCCTTTTGGTAAATCTCAGGGTATTGCCAAAAGTGTTAATGATCAGGTTAAGAGCATAATTAGTCTTAGTCGTATATATAAATATATACAAATTTTCCTATAAAGTATATATTTATATTGACATTCTTAAATATATTGTTTATATATAAATATACACAATTGCCAATATACAATGAACTAAAGAGTAATATGAGCATTAAAGCTATTATTTCCAGTCAATACAAGGAAAGAGTCAATCAGGCTTCTTTACAGTTTCAAGATGTAGAAATTCCACCAGAAGGTTGGCTCTGTACTGTTCGTAATGCCCTTGGCATGTCAGCGGCAGCTTTGGCTCGTCGGATTGGTAAAACCAGGGCTCTTGTGTCTAATACTGAAAAGGCAGAATTGAAAGGAGCAGTTACTATTAAAACCATGCAGTCTATGGCAGCAGCAATGAATTGTCGTTTTATCTATGCAGTCGTACCGAATGAAAGCATAGAGGCTATTTTAAAAATCCGTGCCTATGAAAAAGCCCGCTCACTGGTGGAAGCTGGTACTATACAAATGGCAATGGAAGAACAAACTCTTTCAGAAAAACAAATTGAATTTGAAGTCAACCGTCTTGCCATGGACATGCTCAAGGATTTGCCATCTAATTTTTGGAATGACGAGAATTAACAATGATAGAATATCCCTATGGTGCAACACCACTAAACCCTGATGAAATGGAGGGACTAAAATTCAAACACGTCATGACACGTGGTGAACTGGATCATTTGGAACAGGCTAACATTCAGAGTGGTATAATGTGGATGCAAAAGAGCAAACGCTCAGACCTCTTGAGCGAAGAATATATTCGTGAGCTGCATAAACAACTATTTGGGGATGTTTGGAATTGGGCAGGAACATTTCGTCGTACAGAAAAAAATATTGGCGTGGATCCGATCTATATTAGTACGGAACTTCGTATGTTATTGGATGATGCGCGTTATTGGTTGAAATACGAAACCTACCCTGCTAAAGAAGCAGCAATACGTTTTCACCACCGCCTGGTATTTATTCATCTGTTCCCGAACGGTAACGGACGGCATGCCCGAATTATGGCAGATGCCTTATTGCTTAAACTACACAAACTCCCACCGATTAATTGGGCAGGTGAATACAATCCTGCTTCCATGAATGAACGACGCAAGGAGTATATAAACGCCTTGAGAGCAGCAGATCGTGGTGATTACAGTTTATTGCTTGCCTTTTGCGGGTAAATGGTAATGACAAGGAAGAAATAGGAAAGAAGAAGAAAGGGAAGAGGGAAATGACGTAACCCTCTCTAAACGATGAAGAGCCATTACAAACAGCCACCCGCAGGGTATCGAGAAAAGAAAGCCCTTATATTTTCTTTCTTGACAGGGCTTTCAGCTCAGCTAGTATTCGTGGGGGTACGATGAGCCGATAAGCGAACCAGATATACATATACTGAACGCAGAGTAAATGGAGCATATGAGAAAAGGTAAGAGAAACTACTCAACTTTGGCGAGAATCTGTTCTCAGCCTTTTGTCTTCGCAGTTTTCCTGTTACTTATTGGATTGCATTCGAACCTCCTGTTAGATGCATCTGCCGAGATTCTTACTCAGCCACTTGATAGTGATGGTGACGGCGTTTTTGACTCTAAAGAAAAGCAGGATGGAACAGATCCTGATTCTCCCGATAGCTTTATAGAACATATAGACAAAACCTACTGCGTGGATTGGAATGGCTTTATAAGTCAGGACATGCAGGTGATGGAGCTTCGGAGTGCTGGCTGCTCTACTCTCAATCTGAAATTGGCGCTGCGCGATAGTGCGGGCACACTTCGGGATAGTTTATCTTATACTCTTGAACCTGCAAAGCAGTTTGATCTTGTCGTTAATACTCTTAACGGTTTTGAGCCTATGACTTATGGGACTCTCTGTGCGACGATTCAGGGGGGTAGTCCTGATACGCTGGATGTTCGCATGTCAAATTATCGACTTGGTGAAAATACTTTTACGCGGGCATTCTCCGCTGCATCTACGCCAGCCCGGAGCGGCTCTCAGTTTATTGCTTATAATAATTACTTTCCTACCCTTAATGCCTCGGAGTTCTCAAATAATGTGGAGGGATGGCTTCAACTTTCAAACGAAGAGTATTCAGACGAATCGGGAGACCTGATTTACTATGACAGAGATGGAACTGAAATTAAACGGGTGGGTATTACCATTCCGGCTCACGGGCGCTTCGATGTTGACACGCACTCAGTTGGACCAAACAGAGTTGGTCTGATCAAGTGGCTTCCTGAGGACTCCACCAAAAAAATTCGCCTCTCATCAAACCGCTATTATTTCGTCGGTGCTCCGGGAAGCAGTCTGGCGGGGGTCGTCTCAATCTCCGCCAGGCGTCCGACCGGACATGTGATGGCAGTTCCGTTTCAAACCGATTCTCGTATTTCGGTACTTGAAGTCAGTAATACGCGAAATATAGGCGCAACCGTCTCTCTCTCAGTGTATGATGCGGAGGGAAATAGGACTCAGACTCAGCCAGGGTCGATATACCTTCGGGCAAATTCAACTTCTCATGTGGTCTTAAACAACTATCTTCCAAGTGGGTCTGGAAAGGTTCAGTTTTCTTCCAACATTCCTGAGTCGTTGATAAGCCTACTGCTGGAATATGGATTGGACAACTCCTTGCGATTTGCTTTTGCTACTGTTGGGGAACCGAAGGCAGGTTTTGGGGTTACCCAGCGAAGCTCTTATAACAACTTTCTTGGCGGGTGTCGGCTCAGGCTGGCAAATCTTACTGATTCTCAACGCTCGACTCAGGTGGATGTTAACCGTTATGACGGTACTATGATCCCCTTTGAGAGCCCGGTTCAGGTACCTGCGAATGGGGTTGTTGAGCTTGACCTTTGCTCAAGTGATGCACAGGATAGCTACGGTGGGGTAATTCTCACACCAGACACCGCAGAGACTTTAATCGGTGAAGTAATACGACAAAATTCAGATCGTACTGCCGAGTTTAAAACGACCGCAACTGAGCGATCGATCTGTCTTGCTGAGTTGAGGCTCAATACCTCTTCGCTTACGCTGGTAGCTGAAAGTGGTAATCCAGGGACTGTGTCGTTGACGAATTTGTCAAACACGGTAACTGTAACGAACATTCAAGCGGTGCTTCCGGCAGACTGGGATGATGTTGTGGTGGATGTCTCTAATTGTGAAAATTTGCAACCTGGAGCGTCTTGTACCCTGAGCTTCACTCCGGGGGATACCATCCGTGCTGCGAGCTCTGTTTCGATAGTGAGTGATAATGCCAGTGAGCTGCTACCTGTGGTCTCCGTTGCTGCAAGCTCGACGGGGGTCATCAGCATCACTAACTCGCCGTTGACGCTCATCGCAAGTGGTGGAACTGGGATATTAACGATTACTAACACTTCTGCTACTGCCACTGTTTTGAACGTCGCATCAGATTTTACAGGAACTGCGCTTGAGGGGAATGTTGCAGAGACAGGAAATACCTGCGCGACAATCGCTCCCTCTGCTAGTTGCACCTTAACCTTTACTCCGGGAAGCAGTGTGGTTGCTGCTACGAATTTTTCTATAAAAGGCGATAATACAAATACGGCTACTGCATCGATTGTGATAGGGTCAGGGTCTACACTTACCGCCATCAGTCCAAACACAGGGACTTCATCCGGGGGCACTGGGATTACCTTAAGCGGAACCGGATTAACAGGTGCGACAGCGGTAACCTTTAACGGCGTACCGGCAACTTCAGTGAATGTTGTCAATTCAACCACCGTCACTGCGGTCACACCAGCCCATGCAGTGGGAGTGGTAGACGTAGTAATCGATACACCAGCCGGTGGTGCAACGCTTACTAACGGCTATACCTATCAAATGACAACCATCGGTCAATCGTCAGGAGGTGGAACGATCGCTTGTCTGAACGGCGGGTTCAATAACCTCATTGCAGCGATTGTGGATAATAGTATCGCAATAGGATGGGGCGGATTTGGTGCTTTTATTATGCCAGGATCACAAAGTAATGTTGATGGCGCCTCAAATACAAGTGCGATCGTCTCCATGCTTGGTCACCACGGCGGTATCCCCTATGCCGCAGGGTTGTGCAACGACTATGAAGTTGATTCGCAAGGAAACACTCCGTGTCAGGCTGGTAATACCTGTTATGACGATTGGTTTTTACCTGCAGGAAATAACGCAACGGTTTCCGGGCAGCTCAATTGTCTTTATACTAATCGTCTTGCGATTGGAGGGTTTGCCCCCGATGTTTATCACAGCTCAACTGAAGACTCAGTGAATCCAGAATTTTTTGTGTGGGGTCTCTCGTTCTCAGATGGTAGCCAGCATTCTTATTTTAAGCTTGCTCAGTACAGAGTTCGCTGCGTGAGAGCATTTACCCCGTAATTGTTTTGCTTTTGATGGAAATGGAATTTAGTATCTAGGAAATAAATTGGCTCTGGGAACGCCGACCTGATAGAGAGAGTTATATTCTGTTTCATCAGTAGAACTAAAATTTAAATCGCAATTGTCTGTAATTACTCAATAAAACTATCCTGTGAAGGGGTACAGTTTTATGCTAAGCTGCGGAAATTAAAAAAAATGGAAGGCAGATTTTTATGAGCAGAATATATTGCAGAATCTTGTTTGCTGTAGCGATTTTATTATCGGTTGCACCTGTGGAATCTATAGCTGAGTCGGGGACGGCTCGACCGATGTGTGCCACATTACTTACGGCTGAAGAACTTGCTACTGCTGTAGTGTCTGGTTTTCAGGACATGGGTGCCGAGGAAAGCGACCCTGGTCATTCATCTTGTCCATGGATGTTGCGTGGTGATAGTGGATTCAAAACTGTCAGTGTACAGTTCACTACGCTGGGAGCAATAACAGAAGATGAGTATAGTATTGAAGAGTATTTTAACAACCTGGTCAATGCCGGGGTAGGAATGGGGGGCGAAAAAGAGGATCTGCCCAATATTGGAGTTCGTGCTGCTTTTATTCCTACTGATCCTCAGGTGCTTGCCATTGTGCAGCGAAAGGATGGCGTTGCCAGAATCGTTGGTAACAATCTGACGAAAGAACAGATTACAAATGTAGCCAAAGCTGTTGCTGAATAATAGCCACTGTGTTTGTGAAGTGTTCTAGGGAAGAGTGCAGCTCTTGTAGGACGGGAATGTTCTGCGCGGTAGGCTGCGTACTTCCTATCAAGGACAATAAATAACTTTCCCTATGTCTATACACACAGTGACAGGTGCTTTTGGTTATTCAGGGAAGTTTATTGCAAAAAGATTGCTTGAATCAGGGATACAAGTAAATACCTTGACAAACTCTCCTGATCGGAAAAGTTTTTTAAAAGATAAAATTAAAGTTCATTCATTTAATTTTGACAATCCGGAAATGTTAATTGCTTCTCTTGAAGGTACTGAAGTACTTTATAATACTTATTGGGTTCGATTTAACCATTCATCATTTACACATGAAGATGCTGTTAAGAACACTCTGATTTTATTTGATAAGGTTTGTCTAAAAAATAATAGAATAATAAACGCTATAGGTCCTGAAACATTTACCTATACGGAACTTGTAAAGGTAATTGGGGAGATCATCAATATCAGACCACGAATTGTATATGTCAATCCGGGGATAGGATATCTTGCCAGTAAACTAATTGGACTCTTTATGAATGATGTTTTTGTAACTAAAGAAGAAATACAAGGTTTAATGCAAGATTTGTTATGCGTGGATGATAGCCCTGCGGGCAAAAGAAAATTCAAATAATCTGGGAGTACGATATTCAAATGAGCTACGGAGAAGACAAGACCGTATGAATGCCTATGATGATCTCACCTGATTAAATAATCCGTGCTGAAAAACTACAAACCTGGAATTTGAACAATAAAGTCAAAAGAATTGCTTTTTGTAGGTTTAATTCGTACCAGCTCGACTGAGGGTTTTCCTGTGTTCTGACTTTGGACCTCAATAAGACCGTACGTATTAATTGAAGTTCCATAGGTTTGAGTTTCATGTAAAGGAAGCTCTATAAGGTGGCGGGGTTCAAGTTGGTAGTATCCCTCAAAAAGTGGTCCGGCATCCCGACCGGATAAGGGATATATGCGAACGGTGTACAACGAAGCGGTATCAGAACTATTTGCAATACGTAACCAGTTATACATTCCCAGAAACAGATTGTACGATGTGCGAACAATAGGTGAAACTGCTTTGGAAGGAACTGCCACATACACCGACTGTAAGGAACCTGATGCAAAATCCCGGGTATAGAACATTGACTGGACCAGTAACCCATCACTTGCCTGATGAGGATACACTGAGACGGAAGCCGCACGATTACTCATGAAATTTTTAACTGGCAGGTGATATGTTTGTCTTGGTTGCAGATCAAAAGTAAGAGGTATCGGATAACTTGTAGCGCCTGATGTGATATCAAATTCTATCGTGGCAGATATTTTTCGATCGCTTACATTTGTAAACTCAAGCCAGTTCTCGGTCATGTTATTATCAGCAACATATAACTCTCGCTTCATACCTTGACGAAGCGATCCAGTCACGGGAACTGCAAAAGTAAAGCGTTCACCTCCACCGGAAGAACCATAGCGAGTTATGTACGCAAGATATCTCGCATGTGGGTCAAGAGCCTCGATTTCATGAAATCCTACTTTGTTCGATCCGGCAATACCATGTCCTCCGTCTACATCGAGACGCTCACCTGGTTGCAGAAAGTACGTATTTCGAGCAAGCAACCGCCCATCCTCGGCATAGGTTGAAACAAGAAACCCTTTTTTTGGAGCAATAAAATCTATTGAATCTGAAAAATCTAGATTAATAAGCGTTATCCACTGAGCAACCAGTCCCGACATTTCAACAGGATTTCTACTGGGAGAAAAGGTATTGAAGGGTAGATGGGAGACTCCTCTTAGAGGGTTTGTTGCAGGGATGGGAAAAGCAAACTCATAGTCGCCAAAGACATTTCGGTTAACTGATGAAGCATGAGTGCGGTAGAAAACGGTTTGTGCTCGTATGTCACCTGAAAAATCAAGTTGTACCATGCCATATTGATCAGGCTGGAAAAAAGAAAAACCATTAAGGATGATATCTCGTTGTTCTCCTGCTGCTAGTGAAAAAGTAATCTGCTCGTGCCCGATACGTAAAGTAAGTTCCTCCCGGGTTGTCCCGAGGTTTGTTACTTCGAGAATGTTTATCATGTCAAGATAACTATTCCATGGAAGATATGCAGGGGAGAGTAGTTTTGCCGAACATTCATCCGGGATTCCGTTAGTATTCTCATCCGGGCTGAATGGTTGAAGTTTATTCCATAAAACTGATACACGCGAAGTATTGGGTTTGCCTGTGATACCCCCTGCAAATGAGCCCACTACATCTGGAAGTCCACTACCATCAAGATCGGCAAATACATAGCCTGCCCAACTTGTCGCAACGAGATATCCTCCGGAATTACCAAAACGCACTCTATGTACTTCACCGAAATATCCATCCCCATTATTGACAAACAGTACCAGGTTTTCCTGAATATGGGTTGTTCCTCCAGGACCACCGGTATTTGAAAGTCTCACACTGCGAAGTGCAACATCCACATCTCCGTCATTATCAAAATCGGCAAAATACATATCAGGAGCTAATGTTAAAGACCCCCCAAATGGTGGATTAAATTGATTGCCAGTAGCGACCTGAGTAAAAGAACGACGAAGCATAAGAGATTTCTCAAATGAGAAATCTCCACTGCCGTTACCTGGAGCTACTATGATATCAGCCTGAAGTCGCGTTGTATTCTGGTGAGAATACAATAAATCAAGGAAACCATCTCCATCCACATCTACCACAGCAATGTTTGTTTCTGGTTTAAGATCCTCAGGAAATAATCCCATATCCAAAGGAGTGAGAACCGCACCACCAAGAAACACCTGATACGATGTTTTGGAGTAGATAATAATATCGCTTATTCCATCGCCATTTATATCTGCCGGAAAAGCTCCTGTTATTGATGTTACATCAGTCACAATAGGCAATTCTGGATTCAAAATACCATCCGTTGACTGAATAAATCGGGTAATGGTGCTGTTACTAGTCGAAGTTATTTGAAGAAGGTCATCTCTTCCGTCTCCGTTAAAATCACCACCAAAGAGCATTCCGGCACTTCCACCACTTACAAAAGCTCCGGGAAGAAATGAGCCGTTACCATCGTTTCCAAAAACCAGCAGACTGTTACCAACTGCGGGAGCTACGACAATATCGACTGCATCATCCCCTCCAAGATCAAGTACCGCTATCGTGCTTATTTCCGTCCCTGCATCAAAAGTGACAGGCGGTTGTAATGTTCCTGCCATGTTTTTAAGAAGGACTACTTCAGATCCTTTGTGCCCTAGAATGTCGACATCCGTATCATTATCAACATCAGCCGCATGAAATGAACTTTCGAAGGCAAAATACTCATCATCAGCAAGCATATCGGTTATCGTACCGAAACCTTGTCCTCCCTGTTGTAAATCACATACATCAGGTACGAGATTTCCATTACAGTCCGGAGCCCCATCGGTAATTTGTTGTAAATACATCTGCCGATCACTGCAATCAAAATCCGCCCAGGTTTTTGAAGGAAGAAAGAGATTTGTAAATATCAAGAGAAGTGATGGTACTACAGAAACATTAAACTTCATAAGAGTCACCGTTATGTACGAACCCTGGATAAATTATCAAGAAAATTTATTAAGGACATAAGTATCCCAAAATAAGATAGTAACAGCAAAAAATGTACAACTGGTTGAATTCATTGTTGTTCTCAGCCCTGTTGGACAGTCGTTACAGTTTGCGTTAGTCAGGGCGGGGGTGAGTTTACTTTGAATATTATTGTCGTCTTTACCCATTAATAGCACATATTATTTTTACATGAAGAAAAACAAAATACAGTTACCGAAAAACCTTGGTCATGGCACCCCCGTAAAAATAAATCCGGAAACCAAATATTTTCGTGGTTCTCATTCTGAAGTAAGTTTTTCAATCGGAATTTATTTTACTACCACGTATGAAGTTATACCTTCAGTTATTTATATATACAGAACATATACAGAAGATATAATAGATTTTCTTCGTAATGAAGGGCAGCTCTTATCGGAGTTCGTTGAAATACCTTCCATCACGCCGGAACCAGAGCGGATATACTCAGAAGTAGATTATTATATGTTAGATGAAAGAAGTGGGGAGGGTAGTTATAAGGGCAATTTTTTATATAAAGATTGTGTTATCCGTCTTGAACAAACAATATCACGTAAACATAAGCAAGTTGAAACAGCCCCAAAACTTTTCAATATGGAACTATACTACAGACCCGGTACTCAACCGCCAGTAGAAGATTTTGATCAGTTTTTACATGATGAAGTGTATAATAGTATGATTCATGCCATCATCCGTGATCAACATGGTACGATTTCTTTCGAACCCTTTGAAATGGAAGTAATGGAAGATTTCTGTATTGAAAAATATTACAAGGAAAACTTCAAATCTGTTCATGAGCATATTGTAAGCTCATTACAAAAGAATGAATCGGGACTTTATCTTTTACATGGAGAACCGGGTACTGGTAAAACGACTTATATCAAATTCCTCGCAACGCTTCTGAAAAGAGATATGATCTATGTACCTGTAGCTTTCATAGATTCATTGCTTGAACCATCATTTCTGCCCGCATTGTTAAAGAAACGACACAGTATCCTGATTATCGAGGATGCCGAAAGAGCACTATTGGCACGTGAGCCGGGAGATTCTTCTTCCGTTGTCTCTGCCATTCTTAATATCACTGATGGTCTCATGGGTAATGTATTTAATATTTCCATAATTGCCACTTACAATTCACAAAGACAACACATAGACAAAGCCTTGTTACGAAAAGGGAGACTTAAAGCTGAATATCAATTCGAAAAACTGCCCGTAGAACAGGCACAAAAAATTCTTGATGAACATGAAATTAATTATCAGGCAATTGAACCTATGACACTGGCAGAAATATTCAATATCATGGAACCTGATAATCTGGTTACGAAGAATATGATAGAAGAAAAGAGAGTTGGATTTGGTAGTGACAAGTGGTAAGTGGTTTAAATCTGTAGTACGCTGAGCCATTGCGTTTTCTCCGGGCAGAAGCCTTTCTGAAGTGGAAGGGCTAATAACAAAAAACATAATATAAACAATGATTTAATGTTCTCGCCATGTATCTGGAGAGTTTATTTGCTAACTATCCTGCTTTATCCGGCATAGTTGTTATTTATATTATCTTTTTTGTTATCAGGATTTGATTACTACCCCCCTGGGGCAGATATTCCAGGAGCTACTTTAACTGACTCATCTAAACTTGAACTCGCAATCATAAAATTCCCCCACTCTCTGCACCGTGTGCATATTTTTATCGATAATGGATAGAGAAAAATGTAACTTGACACAGGCGCAAACTATAGTTTACAATATGATTTATGAAATAAAAAAGAGAAGATTAACCATGCTCGAAACCAACGACGGGAAAATTCCCTTCCTTGAATGGATGAATGGTCTTAATGACAAATACCTTGAAAGGTCTGTCGATGCCCGACTTACACGGGTTGAAAATGGAAACTTTGGAGATCATAAACCTGTTGGGAATGGCGTATATGAACTAAGAATTCCCAAAGGTTCAGGATTACGTATTTACTATGCTCTGGAAGAGGATAGCATGATAATTTTGATTGGTGGTGGAAATAAAAGTTCTCAAACAAGTGATATTAAAAAAGCACACGACCTCTGGGAGGAGTATCTTTATGCCAACTAAACCATACGAACCATATCTTTTAAAGAAACTCGCAAACCCAGAGTATGCTGTTGAATATCTCTCTGAGGTACTTGAGAATGAATCTCTGGAAGCATTTATGATCGCTTTGAAACACGTGATAGATGCCCGGGAAGAAAATATAACGGCACTTGCCGAAAACTGTGGTATCACCAGGCAAGGTCTTTACAAACTTTTATCCGAAGATGGCAACCCACGCCTTTCAACACTTCATCAACTTCTTAATTCACTTGGTATGAAAATAAAAATAACTGGCAATATCGCTGCTTAGAAGGTAACAAAATGCATCTACCACTTGTCACTACCAAATCCAACTCTCTTTTCTTCTATCATATTCTTCGTAACCAGATTATCAGGTTCCATGATATTGAATATTTCTGCCAGTATCATAGCTTCAGAGTCACTGACAGCTCAGGGAGTACCTGTTTACTTAGGTGCCGGAAACAGTGGGGACACCTCCATCAATGCTTACCTATTTGCGGATGGAGTAGAAGTGGTGTCATCCACAAATGCAAAAGGCTATTTATCTTTATTTTCAGGAAAGAACATATCAGATGTTGTACTTAAAGATGAAGAACTGAAAGAATTCATTGCAACCTACAAACAAAAGTATGAAGATAGGACACCTGATAGCCTATTAAGAATTTTTTCACAAAAAAACGATACTCTTAGAGATCTTGAGAACCCACTTGAGAATAAGCTTATACCACTAAGAGATTTTTTAACCGGGATGGGTTATCAAAGTGAAGAAGTGGATATGGAAGTAAATAGTCGTGCAAACTATATCCACTTTAGCGGACTTCTATTTGATTCTGATGATAAAGGATTGGTGTATCATACAGAAGACGGTTCAAATACTCCTGGTGTGTCTAGTATTTCAGGAACTTCTTTTTCTGCCCCAAGAGCATTAGCTCGTGACATCAAACAAAAAATGGAAAACCAAGTGCAACCAGCATCACCCCATAACTAAAATCACTGTTGAAATATTTTCTCATAAGGATTCCAAGAGTTGTCTATACAAAACTTGAACTCGCAGAACTTGCGATCTTTCAGATCACTTCAAAATGAAAAATTAGAATGTGACCATTCCATTCCATTATTATTTAGGTTTTACCGCCTCAGTCGCAGTAATTCTGAGCTGGTTACCTTCTATTGTATATTTCGAAAGGTTTGCTCGTAATGACCCGGGTGCTCCGTTGTGATTTATAATAATGGTTCCAAAGGTGTCAGATGCCCCTGCAATATCATGGATACCGACATCTCTTCGTTCTCCAGGTGCAAGTGAGAACTGAAAAGTGTTAATCGCTGCTCCTGTATAATTTTTGATATGTACTACGAGAGCGATTGGAACATCATTTATGAATTGACTATTGCTTGGGCTATCAAGATTGATAACTTCAAGAAAATTAACCGGATTTGCCGCAACAACAGTGTTAAAACTTCCATACATAGTTGTTTCTTCACATTCAATTGACCCGTATGTATCGTTAGCACTGTTGTATCTATTTACATTTACAGTAACCGCAAGTGTAGTAAGAGTTGCTGCCGGTACAAAAGCAAAAGCAGATTTGTCATATAAAGAGCTAAGAGGATTCAGGGATCGAAAATTAAATAAAGTAAGGTTTTGACTGGGAACACTAAAATCGAAGATGTTTGTATAATTCGCTCCAATCCCCCTGCAATAATACGAATTGCTTTGTTTTACAGGCAAATAAATCTCAGTATTTCTCTCCCACAGAATATGATTTGTTCTCGGCTTTGCATAACTATGCCCTGTTGCAACAACGATTGATTCTCCGAAAACGGAAGTTACCGAAAATAGCGACAACAAACCAAACAAAAAGAAAACAGAAATTTTTTTCATATGCTTCAAATGGAGTTTGTACAAGTTTTGGAGTAAGATTCAAAAACCACCCCTCAACATCGACCCTCATTCCCTAATACTTTAGTCTTTGATTCTTAACAATAACTTTTTCACCGGATACATCTCAGAACTCTTAGTTAAGCAGGATTTGTGCGGGAGAGGTTTATACGGAAGATATTTCATTATCTCCCGTCTCTTAATATTCCGAGAAAGTGTTACGACTCTTTTGATGGATCATCCAGACATTCCCGATATGGATTTCTGTCTGTTCCTTCTCGTTTTACACTCACCTGCACCACTTCTGACATATAAGGGCTGTTACCTGGTGCTCCATAGCAGGCGATTTTTCCTCCAACCATGTCAACAAATCCTTGAGTTTTATATGGACTGCACCCATTTTCCTTACAAGCAGGGTCTAATCTATCAGAATTATCCGGCATCCGGAGAGCTGAATTAAATGCATTAGCAAATTCTCCTTTCATGAGAACCCCTGCGTTTCCTCCGCACTCAGCCCATGATGGTCGGTATGTCAGATCTGAATTATTACGTACACATGATGGAAGTTTTTCATCCTTGTCACTTTCCTCACCTTCCGAATGATAGACTTCCCCAGTACCTGCAAACTCTGTCCGTGCACAACCATTTGGTACAGTAAAAGAATCATTAGTTCCAAATTTTACCGGTAAGCCACTTACCTTATCAATTATTTTTACTTCTATGTTTGTACCAAAATGACATCCTGGGTGTGGGCTTCGTGCCGTAATACATCTGCCATTTCCAGGACCATAGTTCATTACCTCTTGACCATTAACATATACGTCCACATCACAAGGATTCAGAATAACACTGACCCCTCCTTTGTTATAAGGGCTTTCTGAATTTGGTTTCCATAAGAAATTTCCAACAAATCTTTGCGTGCTTCCACTTGCTCCACCATTTGCAACACAACTGCCAAAAAGGTTTTGTCCACAAAGGGCATCATCAGAAAGTCTGCCCAGTTTTTGCTTGACGAGGAATTCAGCAAGATTGATTCCTGAGTCAGTAATCACCTGATATGATTCCAGACTTCCGACTCCTCGTACAGGCACTGTGCATCCACCGGATTCCGGCTTTACCAGATAAACAGTACTACCAACATATGACCAGAGGGCTATTTTTGTTCTATGAACAGAAGGAGAAGGAGAAAGTCCATAAATTGAAATAAATTCAGAAGTAAGAGAATCAGTTCGCCGTACTTTTAAGATTGTGGTTCCTACCACTTCTTCAAGCACTGCCTGTTCTCCGTCATATAGCGGAAACGGATTGATCAAGCTTCCGGATTTAACTACACCACATCCCGTTGTAACTTCCTTTACCAGATTTCCTTCACCGTCAGAACCACCGCCTCCTCCACATGATGACAGAAAAAAAGAGAGGACAAGATTTGCGAAAATCAAATTTATATTTTTCATAATTTCTCTACTATTTACCTTTATTCCAATAAGGTTTTTATGTAACATCTATCAATTGTCTGATTACGGGTGACCCTGAAAACACGATCAGGACACCTTGGGCTTTTTCTATTTTTAGTAGATTACGCCAGTAAATCAGGGATTAATCTTGACCTATCGTCATATATTCAATACATTGGACGAGGACATAGTTTTAACGTAAAAACCTAATAATTGACCATTTTTTAACATCAAAAGGTCGCATGCCACAAGCCAAAAAGAAAAATACGCATTTAAATGTAGGAGGAAGACCCAGAAAGTTTTCTACTCCAAGTCGTTCCGTAACTGTTACCTTACCTGAAGCCACGCTGGAACTCTTGCACAGTATTGATACGGACAGAGCACTTGCAATTGCCAAAGCCACTGAGTGGATTTCACACGCAGGTTCACCAATAAAAAAATCAGTACATCTGGTAGAAGTCGAAAAAGGAAATGCAATTATTTTAGTTGGTCCAAGCAAATATCTTAAAACAATTCCATTTCTAAGATTACTGGAAATCTCCCCTGCACGTTTCTTACTGGTCACCCCTACAGGTTTACCAATCGATACTCTGGAAGTAGCAATTATAGATATACTTAATGAAGTACCCGAAAACGAAAAACATGAAAAAGAATTACTTACCGAACTAAGTAAATGCCTCGCGACTCAAAGACGAAGTAAAACTATCTCGAAAGAGGAATTGCTTCTGGTTAGCATATAACAATGATGGGGACTGAAAAAATTACCAAACTTATACCAAAGACTCACTAAACTATGATTTCAATTGCTTTTCTTACGTAAACAGAATAGATTGACAAAAGAATCTGGACGAGACGCGCCGTACCCAGTTAAGACAAGACGACGCCTTTTATTGATGATAACAAAAAGAAGGCTGTCATGACTGGGGCATGGATTACTTTGTTTTTAGCTGGACTACTTGAAGTGTGTTGGGCTGTTGGATTGAAATATACCGAGGGATTCACCAAACTTTTTCCAAGCATTTTTACACTCGTTACTCTTGTCGGAAGCCTGTTTTTACTGGCAAAAGTGGCACAAGCACTTCCACTTGGCACTGCCTATGGAGTCTGGGTAGGAATTGGTGCTATCGGAACTGTTCTGTTTGGCATCTTTATTTTCAAAGAACCAGTTACCATGTCTAGAATCGGATTTTTATTACTATTGGTCATTTCGATTATAGGTCTTAAACTCACATCGGGACACTGATGTTGACCTTTGACCATACAGTACCAACACTAACAACTTGAATCTTTATGGATATCACCCACATATAGAATCATCAAAAGCTCAAACATAGCTAAACGCTCCGTAAGAGTAAGGACTCGCACTTTTATGAGTGAGGTTTCCAGAATAAACCCAGAGCACCGATAAGGAGAAGTAGCACTTTTATCACCTCAAGCCCTATGTACCACGAATGATGAAAACTTGGGGAGACTTCTATTCCCTTTACTATTAATTCAAGACGCTCATCAAGAACGGGACGTAACCAGAACAATTGTAACACGACAAGAAGACATAACCCTGAAGTTATCATCATGGAATAATACCTACCCATATTTGAAACTGTCACAAAACACACCACCACCAACAATACAGCCAAAGCAGATTCAATTTTCGATAACAAGTGAAATGTAACTTTTCCAACTTCCAGAGCAGTAGGTAAGGTCAAAGACGGTGCCTGAAATTTAACAGGCGTCGCTAAAAAAGAAACCCCACAAACAAGTCCAAGCCAGAATAAACAAAGCGCAGGGAAGTACATAAGAGTATCAGTCCATAATTTGATGAAACGTACTCTAACATATACGCCAATAAAATAAAGGTTAGTATTTATTTTTCTCCAATATATTAATTCCTAGGTGCATGCTTATAGTTTGTGCATCTCTTTTGATGTCATCCTTAAGGAATGGCATTTGATTTGATTCTTGTGTCCTGAACATAGCAATCGTCCGGATTGCTTTTTGATGTCCATGTTTTGCAGTGTTCTTTGGGAATATCCCTGTCAGCGCATGTGTAAGGACATTGGCTGCGAGTAATACTTCCTTGTGGATCTATGTTTATATACTCATTTGGCTTTGGCTCATCGAAACCGGTATGTAGTACTTTCTGATTTGTGTTACTGGAGCCTTCCGCAGTGCTGTCTTTAGCTACAACAGATGAGCAATATAAAAACAGGCTAATGTAAAGGATATATCGAATCATAGTGACTAAAATCCATGAATGTTAAATTGAAAGTCTAATACTGATTTTCTAATATATTATATTTTTTAGATAGTGTAAATATCTACAGAAGTGTAACTAAATAAAGAGGTGTTTTGCTCTTTATACTACATTTCTTTTAATACTTATTTTGATTTAGTATGAGAAAATATTTCAACAGTGATTTTAGTTATGGGGTGATGCTGGTTGCACTGGCTTCTATGCTATGGGGTTTGACTTATCCTCTTTGGAAAATTATTGCTTTGAGTTTACCCCCACTTGTACTTGTGTTTACTACTTTTATCCTTGCTTCCGTGATGACGTTTCTTATTGATAAACCGTCCATTGGTGTTTTGTATGCAAAGTATAGGGAAAACCGCCTGCCTTTAATTGCACTGGGGTTTTCGTCCGGTGTTCTGGGTACGGGTTTACTTGTATTCTCATTAACAAAAATTGACTCTGGTGTGGTGTCCGTCCTTGAGAAATTACAACCTGTTTTTACTCTTCTGACTGCAAGAATTTTTCTGGGTGATCATATCCCTTGGAAAAAAACACCATTGATTATTTTCTCGATACTTTGTTCGGGAATGATTTCTATAGGTAATCCGTTTTTAATTAAGGTGGATGAACTTCAAACACTAGGAATACTGGCAGCAGTAGCAGCAGCATTCTTTTTTGGAAGTAATACGGTTTTATCCAAGTATCTGATAGGGAGAGGAGTCAGTTCCAGACAGTTAATATTTTACAGAATGTTTTTAGGTGGATTAATGGCTTCGGTTGCTTTTATTGATGTATCGAATGTGAGAGCATTACTCACAATCAATTTTTCAACTTTGCTTCTGCTTGTTGTGAGCGCTTATTTGTCACTGGTTCTTGCTTTTGAATTATTTTTTTCGGGCTTGAAGCATATAGATTCTGCCACTGCCAGTTATCTGGAACTACTAACTCCCGTAGTCGCCATTCTTCTGGGTTATTTGTTCTTAGATGAAAGACTGGATATGTACCAGACTTTATCTTTGCCGGTTTTTTTCTATAGTATAGTTAAATTGTCACAATCAAAAAGAAGTAAAGCAATAATAGAAAAAACTTAAACCCGCAATTCGCGCGAAAGGAGGTGCGTTTCCCCAAGAAAGCACCTTTTGAATGGGACTAATCAAGATCGTTATCTGATCTTTCAAAATCCCACTCAATTTCTCGTTTCGGTATTACGACTCCAGGAGAACGTCTCACTGGAAGGTCGTCGGTCATTGGTCTGCTCGCCGGGATGTATAATAAATAGTACAGTATCCCAAAAATAAATAAAAATCCCATCCAGCTGTACACCAAACCATAGATCAATTTTTTTGCAGTTTCTCCGTCAAGGCGTTCTCTCTCCTCAACTCCTGTTTCGCGTTTCAGTTCCTGAAATCCACGAAGACTGAAATCGGGAGAAGGAGCTTGAGAAGCTCCGGTAGTATCTACCAAAACCTCTTCTTCAACTCCTCGAGGTGAGAAAAAGAGCCATACGACAAGCCCACAAAAAAACAATACAGAAACTCCTACAATCCAAATCCTTCTTCCTATGCCTTTCTTCATCATAACCTCCAATTGAAAAAAGAAAAAAATAAATCCGTTTTTGGAAGTTACATAGAAAAGAAAAGTTAAAAACCTCAAAGGGGAAACACACCATATGTAAATTTAAAAGAACAATGCGCTATAGCACCTATTCTATCTTGTAAGAAAGAGTTAGTCTAAAAAATTATTTCGATCAAGATGGAATTAGTACTACATAAACTAATTTTCACTATTAATGGGGTCATATTATCCCTTGAAGCACCTGCAAGGGTAAAGGAAGAGTGTATGGTGGAGAGTCTTTGACTTAAGTCAGGACAGCATTGTATTGTTCTGTGCTGTATTAACGAACATATACGAACTGAAAAGATAGGTAGTGATATTACATGAAAGAATTTCGGTATGCTATCTGCAATCTTAGTTGCATCCCTGTACTGTTGCAGCCCAAAGTCAATGCCGAAGTTGTTTCTGAATTGTTATTTGGTGAGTCGTATGAGGTAGTAGAGGTGCTTGGAGGATACTCCAGGATTCGTATTGCCCATGACGAGTATGAAGGCTGGATAGACTCACGTCATACCTGTGCGGTTTCTGAAGAAGAGTATGAAAATAATATTTCTTCTGAGGTCTGCGCAGCGGTAGATTTAATTTCTCATGTAACATCTTCCAGTGGTTCAAAACTTGTAATTCCCAGAGGTGCGTTTCTGCCTTACTATAAGGATGGCTGTTTTCAGTGTGGGGATAATACGTATTCATTTTCCGGAGAGGTATGCAGTTTGAATAATCCCCTTTGTTTTGAAAGACTTGAAGAAGTTGCTTCGAGTGCTCTAGGGTGTCCATATAGATGGGGAGGAAGAAGTCCTTTGGGGATGGATTGTTCAGGATTTGTGCAAGTTGTGTTTCGTTTGTTTGGTATTTCTTTGTTAAGGGACACTTACCAACAAATTACTCAAGGAGAGAATGTTGATTCTCTTGTTGATGGTAAACCAGGGGATCTGTTTTTCGGATTTTCTGTTATAGGTAATTTGCGTCATGTTGGTATTATTTTACATGGAAACAAGATAGTTCATTGCAGTGGTAAGGTTCGGATTGATGAACTCGTGGAAGACGGGATCTACGATCCGAATAATAAAAATGTTACTCATGTATATGAGGCAGTACGGCGCTTTAGTTTTTCACAACCCTGCTAGTGTTATTTTAAGGGGCTGAAGTAGCTAAGAGTTGTGTTTATTAAAAAAGTACCAGTGTTTTAGC
>CAZTBW010000017.1:0-9151 GCA_964612555.1 uncultured Bdellovibrionales bacterium
TCGTGGAAATCCCCTCGTCCTGGCGACCTTGCCGACCGCTGGAGTGTACCACGCACTCATTGCCAGCCCTGACGCCTGTCGCTACGGCCGACGTTGCTGATCGGTGGCTTGTCTCACCACAGCATGCATTTCCAGACAAACGTGCAATTCGTATCGCGCTTGACAGCAGTGAGCTTGTCATTTAGTGTAACGTTCTACTAAGGAACCACTCGGCCACGCTACGACACTTCGTGCGCAAATCAGCTGCCATATTCACTAGTGGTCGAACTTCGGTAGAACGTAACACTAACCAGGACGATGCAGTTTATGGCGAACCGGCCGGTAACAATCCAGGAAGTTGCAGCACTGGCCGGAACTTCTACGAGCACGGTCTCCAACCTTCTCAACGGTCGAGTCGACCGAATGCGCCCTGCGACACGAGAGCGGATCGAGTTGGCCATGAAGCAACTCGGCTATCAGGCGAACCAGGCGGCCCGACAGTTGAAAACTGGGCAAGCTCCTATCGTCGGACTCGTGATCCCTTCGGTTGCCAATCCCTTTTGGGGGTCGTTTGTTCAGGCAGTTGAAGAGGCGTCCATGGCGCGGGGGTACCAGGTCCTTCTCGGCAACGGTGGGCGCGATCCCCAACTCGAACAACGATACGCCGAGGCGCTTTGGGGAAATGGCGTCCGTGGCATGATCTTCGGGTCATCTCCACTATCACTCGACTACATCCTGCGCCTGGTGGAGCGAGGGCTCCACGTTGTGGTGTTTGACCGCCGTCTTCCTGGTGGCGACGCGATGCCCCAGTCCCGAATTGATGGCATCAGCGTCGACAACGTTCAGGGCGGATATCTCGCTACCAACCACTTGCTCGATCTCGGTCATCGCCGAATAGGCTTCATCTCTGGCCCGCTGAAAACATCGAGTCGACTGGAACGCTTCGAGGGGTATCGCAATGCCCTGATCGATGCGGGTATCCGGTTTGACCATGAACTCTTTTGGGAAGGCACGGGCTACACCGGCATCGGCGATGTCGAGGGGGCAGAAATCGGACGCGATGGCGCGCGCGCGTTGCTCGCCGGTTCACGACCTCCGACCGGCATCGTCACGATGAACGATATGTACGCGCTCGGAGCCTACGCCGGTGTCAGCGACGCAGGGTTGAGGATTCCACACGATGTGTCCATCGTCGGCTTCGACGACATTGCTATGGCTGAGATAGCCAATCCCCCATTGACCACCATGCGCCAGCCCCTGAAAGACATGATGACCAAAGCGGTCAACACCTTGATCGATCGACTTGAACGCATCACCGATGCACCGGCTCAGGTGATGACGGTCCCCACCGAAATCATTGTTCGGCAATCAACTGCACCACCCTCGATCGTGGAGGAGTCGTGATGTCGGAACGCTGATGTCCGGAACTCATTGAATTGCCCCCAGGAGTCATCATGCAACTCGTTCTCTTCACCAAACTCTTTCTTGGTCAGTCCATTGAGGAAGTCGGCGCCGTCGGCGGCCGGCTGGGATTTGACGGCATCGATCTGTTGGTTCGGCCCGGATTTCAGGTGGAACCCTCCAATCCCGATGGCATCAGAGCGGCAGTAGATCGACTCAAGCTGGACGGTCTGAGTGTGCCGATGGCCACCACGGACCTTACCGACCCGGCGGCCATCGATACTCCGCGTCTCTTCAGCAGTTTTGCCGAAAACGGGATCAAGGTTGTCCGCCTCGGTTACTGGAAATATGACCCGGCAATTGGCTATCTCTCGCTTCTGGACACGGCCCGACGGCAACTGGATGAGTTGGCCACACTCGCCGAAGCGGCTGGTATCACGCTCACGATTCAATTGCACGGGGGCACGATTCACGGTTCCGGAGCGCAGACGGCAGGTCTCCTGCAAGGGCACGACCCCAGGATTCTGGGCGTCTATCCAGATCCCGGCAACCAGACGGTGCAGGACGGGCGGGAAGACTGGCGTTTCACTTTCGACATTCTCAAACCCTGGATCAACACCGTCGGTGTCAAGAACGGGGGCTGGTTCCCCTCGACCCTGGCTGACTCCGGTCAGCGGCGCTGGCATTCCGACTGGTTGGGGCTTGCCGATGGCATGGTGCCCTGGGATGAGATCGTTGGGCATCTGGTTTCCACGACGTTTGATGGGCTGCTGACCCTCCACAGTCATTACGAAGTTCCATATCCACAGGTTCTGGATCAGACCGCACTCGACCTCAACTACATCAAGCGATTGATCGCGGAAAGTGGGACATAGTCATGAATCTCGAACTCCAGGACAAGGTTGTTCTCGTTACAGGTGGGGCATCCGGTATTGGCCGGGGCATCAGCAAGGCATGTGCCGGTGAAGGCGCCATCGTGGTGCTGACCTGGTTTACCAGCGAGTCTGGTGCCACCGAAACCATCGCATCGATCGAAGCCGATGGCGGCAAGGCGCTGGCGATCCAGGCGGACCTAGCTGAACCAGGTGAAGCTGCGCGAGTATTGGATCAGATCATCTCCACCTACGGTCACCTTGACGTGGTGGTCGCCAACTCAGGTGGATTGCTGCAACGCAGCCCAATCGAAACCTGCTCGCTCGAACTGTGGAACAAGGCTATTGCCGTCAACCTGACCAGCACGTTCCTCATCTGTCAGGCTGCCATTCCTCATCTGAAGCAGACCAAGGGCGCGATTGTGACCGTGAGCTCGCTGGCGGCACACGATGGTGGTGGGGCCGGGTCTGGCCACTATGCGACCGCCAAGGGCGGCGTGCTGACCTTCACCCGCGCCCTGGCCAAGGAACTTGGGCCGGCTGGTGTGCGGGTCAACTCGGTCGCTCCGGGCCTGATTGGCACGCAATTCCACGACCAGTTCAGCACCGCCGAAGGGCGGCTGGCCACAGTTGGCCGAACGCCGCTGGCGCGAGAAGGCACCCCGGATGATGTCGCTTCGGCAGTCATTTTCCTTGCCTCCGAGCGGGCGTCATTCCTCACTGCTGAAGTGATCGAAGTCAACGGTGGTCAGGGGGTCTTCTAGGATGACCGAGCGCACCCTTGAAGGAACAAGCATTGTCATCGCGGGCGCGGGCAGTGGCATGGGGCGAGCAACGGCTGTTGCAGCGGCTCAGGCTGGCGCACACCTGGTTCTGATCTCCCAATCGTCGGCTGCCGAGGACGTGGCGACCGATATTCGCAATAGCGGTGGGGAGGCCACCGCTGTGGTGGCCGACATGACCGATTCGGCGGTGGCTCAGGCAGCCATTGCCGAGACGCACCAACGCCTGGGCCGGATTGACGCCCTGGTCAACACCATTGGCAAGAACATCAAGCAACGTGCCCTGAGTGACCTGACGCCAGACAGCTGGAATGACATGGTCGCAGTCAACCTGACTGCCGCCTTCAACGTCACTCAGTCGGTCGTGCCGTACATGCGCGAGCAGGGTGACGGATTGATCATCCACGTCTCGTCAAGCGCCGCCAGGAAACCGGACGCCTCAGGCGTCTCGTACCAGGCCACAAAGTCAGCTGTCGTCGGGCTCGCCCATGGCACGAGGGAAGAGGAGCGCCAGAACGGCATCCGCACCTCGGTGATTTTCCCGGGCATGACCGACACGCCACTCGTGCTCAATCGCCCCACACCCACACCACCGGAGATTCTGGCGCAGGCGCTTCAACCCGAGGATGTAGCAGCCGCAGTGCTCTTCATCCTCAATCTTCCGGCGCGTGCCATGGTGCCGGAACTCGTGCTCTACCCGAGCAGACTGTAAGTGGGAGCCGAGATGAACGACACCGTTCGCGTGGCCATGATTGGCGCCGGCAACATGGCACAAAAAGTGCACTATCCGTCGCTGGCTGCCTTTGAAGACGTCGAGATTGCGGCAGTTTGCGAACTGGATCCCGCACGATTGGACCAGGTCACCGACAGGTACACCATCACGGGCCGCTACAGCGACTATCGGAAGATGGTCGAAGAGGTGAGGCCCGATGCGGTCTATTCGATCGGCCCACCGCAGTACATGTACGACACCTGGGTCTGGCTCTTGCAGCAGGGGGTCAACCTCTTTGTCGAGAAGCCTCTTGGCCTGACACCCCACCAGACCGCCAACCTGGTGGCGTTGGCAAATCAATCCGGGTCGATTACCCAGGTTGGCTTTCAACGTCGGACGACGCCAATGTCTGTGGCCATGCGTGATGCTTGTCTTGAACGCGGACCGATCCGCCATGCAGTCGTGCGCTTCTACAAGAACGATCCACGCCCTTTCACCAATGCGGTCGACCACATGCTCGACGACGGCACGCACGCCATCGACACCTTGCGCTGGCTATGTGGGGGAGAGGTCATCGACATCCAGTCTGCAGTTCGCCGGACAGATGTTCCTGACATCAACTTCATCACCGCCACTTTGACGTTCGACACCGGGGCAACCGGCATCCTCCTCGCAAGCTGGACCAGCGGACGCCGCATCTTTTCGATCGAGATGCACGCGCCAGGGATCTGCGCCGAGCTCGACACCGAGGGGAACGGCCGCCTGTTTGCCGATGGCGACACCATTGGCCTGCCCTGCAACAGCCAGGAAATAGCCAGCAGCGACGAGTTCTTCGTCTACGGCGGATTCCAGGCCAAAAGCCGGGAGTTCATCGATGCCATTCGGCTCGGCACGCTGCCGTCGTCCCACTTCGGTGACGCCTGGAAAACCATGGATATCGCCCACCGCATCATCGCGCAGGCGACGATCGCGGGAGTCTAGTCGCCCGCATATGGAAAGGAGTGATTGCGTATCTCTTCGGGACCACTGCTACCTCAGTACGCGATACGACAGTCAGGGAGCCTAACTTGACCACCAAGCACAATTCCCCATCGCCAACCCTCGGTACCACGCACATTTCTCGCCGCAATCTGGTGGCTGGAGCCACCACGGCGGCGGCCTCGGCCGCCTTCCTGCCAGGTGTCTGGAATCCGCGCCGGTCGATGGCGGCCCAGGTATCCGGGGACCTTTCGATGCGCATCTTCCCATTTGGCCCCGGAGTGGAGGACCTCTACGCTTCCTTCAAATCCGAGTTCGAGGCAGAGAATCCGGGAGTCTCGGTGACCATTGACCTGCAACCGTGGGACAACCGCTATCCCAAGCTCCTGGCTGATCTCGCCGCTGGCCAGGGACCGGATGTGTTCTTCATCACCACCGATGTCCTGATTCGCTTTGCGGAGGCGAACGCCATCGTTCCGGCTCAGGAGTACGTACCGGCCGACGTATTTGGCGGCTACGAACAATCGTATATCGACGAAGTCACCCTCGACGGCTCTACATGGTTCGTGCCATACGACCGAGAGGTGATGCTCTACGCGGCGAATCTTGACCTCATGGAGCAGGCTGGCTGGGATACATCAACCTTGCCGGAGACCTGGGATGACGTGCGATCGCTGAGCCAGGCGGTTCAGGATCTGGGCGATCCCTTCCTGACCGGATTTGGGTACAGCGCTTCGGGATCATCCCTCAACACCACGTTCTACCCCTATCTGTACCAGGCAGGCGGGCGACCAATCAGCGAAGACGGTTCGTCGGCAACCTTCAATAGCGCCGAAGGCGTCGAGACGCTGGACTTCATCGTTGAGCTCTTCGACAACGGCTGGTCAGACCCGGCTTATCTACAGCCGATCGATGCCGGTCAGGATCCGTTCACGCTCGGTTACCAAGCACTCTCCAACAACATGTTCGTCAACGGACTGCTCCAACTGCGCCAGAATGCGCCCGATCTCAACTACGCCATTAGCCCGCTCCTGACCAACCGCGAGAAGTGGGGATTTGGTGGCATGCGCTCGTGGGCGCTGTCCGAGTCCTCTTCAAACAAGGAAGCGGCCGGGCTGCTGCTTGAGTTCCTGGCACGTCCCGAGAACGCGAAGCGCCACGGTGAACTGGCTGGCACCTTCCCGGCGCTTGAGGCTGCCCGCGAAAACATCTTTGCCGACGACGCCGAGATTGCCAGCCTGGCAGAGAATCTGCCATTCATCTTCGGTGAGCAGAAGCACAAATACGGCCGCGACCTGATGCCGCTCGTGGTGCCGGAAATCCAGGCCGCCATCATTGGCGAGAAGGATTCACAACAGGCGCTGGACGATGCCGCAGCAGCGGTTGACGACTTGTTCGCGCAGGGATAATGCTGCATGGCTCTTGCGGAACCGAACACACCAACCCAATCACTGGCCGTGCCTCGGAGCCGCAGGAGCCGCAGGATCGGTCGCCAGAATCTGGTGGCCTATGCTTTCCTCGCACCGAGTCTGATCCTCTTTCTGGTCTTCCGCCATGGTCCGGCTGCGTTCAGCCTCGTCCTGTCGCTGTTCGACTGGACCATGGTCGATGATCCGACGTTCGTCGGAACCAAGAACTTCACCACGCTGGCCAATGACGACATTTTCTGGAAGGCGTTGTGGAATACAGTCAAGTACACCCTCTATTCGGTGCCTCCAGACATCGTGATCGCATTGGTGCTGGCAGTGCTGCTCAACCAGCAGCTGCGGGGAATGCGCATCTTCCGGCTGGCCTACTTCATTCCTGTGGTGACCTCTGGTGCCCTGGTTGCCATCGTGTGGCGATGGCTCTACCAGCCGCGCGGCATCATCAACGGACTCCTGACGGACATTGGGCTGGAGCCACAACGTTGGCTATCCGACCCGAATCTCGTCCTGCCGTCGATCGCGGCCATGGCGGTCTGGAAACATGTTGGCTTCAACATGCTAATCCTGCTGGCCGGTCTGCAGTCGATTCCTGGTGAGATCGAAGAAGCCGCCCGACTCGATGGCGCCGGCCCGTTTCGCATCTTCTTCAGTATCACCCTGCCATTGTTGCGGCCCGTTCTGGTGCTGGCAACGATCCTGACGACCATCGGCTCATTCCAGATGTTCGATGCAGCTTATGTGATGACGGGCGGCGGACCATTCTATGCCTCGACAACGCTCGTCTACTACATCTATGTACGGGCCTTCGAGCAATACCAGATGGGGTATGGAGCGACCATCGCGTTTGTACTCTTCCTGATCATCCTGGCAGTAACCCTGATTCAGCGACGGGTGCTCAGAGGAGATGAAGATGTCTACTAAGCCACTCGAACCGTCACTTTACGATGTGCCATCGCCATCTCGATTCAACGTCCTGATCAGCAGATACGGGCGAATGACCATCAGCTACGTGATCCTGATTGCGGTGGCCGTGGTCATGGTGGCGCCATTCGTTGCGATGATCTCGGTGTCGTTGCAGACCGGCAGCCGGGCGGCAGCATTCCCGATCGACTGGATCCCGAGATCTCCCACACTGGAGAATTATCGGAATCTGCTCGAACATTCGAAAATCCTGCGCTGGTTTGGCAACAGCCTTCTGGTGGCAACCGTCGGAACAACAATCGCCCTGGCGACATCCACAACCGCGGGATACGCCTTCGCTCGCATGCAGTTCACGGGTCGCAGTGTGCTCTTCTGGGCGTTTCTGGCGATGCTGATGATTCCTGGCGAAGTCACGCTCATCCCGCAATACATGCTTCTTTCGAAGATCGGTTGGGTGAACACCTACCAGGCACTGATTCTTCCAGGTGTCACCAGTGCATTCGGTATCTTCATGGTCAGACAATACCTGCAGGGGTTGCCCAAGGACTATGAGGAAGCTGCACGGATGGACGGTGCCAGCGAGTTCCAGATCTTCTGGCAGATCGTCCTACCCATGTTGACGCCTGCCATCGCGACGCTAGGAACGATTCAGTTCCTGAACTACTGGAATGAATTCCTGTACCCATTGATCGTGACCTCCCAGGCGCAGATGCGAACGTTGCCTGTCGGACTGGCGACGCTGGAAACGCCGACCGGTGGACTACCGGAGACGCTCGCAGGCGCAACGCTGGCAATCGTGCCGACCGTTGCCGTCTTCCTGTTCTTCCAGAAGTACTTCGTACGCGGCATTGCCACAACCGGATTGAAATAGGGGAGTGACTCGCACTCCGATCGGGTATCGCGAGATGAATGGATAGCACCCAATGACCAAACCCAAAGTCGCCGTTCTGATTCCTGTTCCTATGCGTGCGCGGATTCTCGACGATGCGGCAGAGACCCAACTGGCCTCCTTCGCCGACGTGATCGAGGCATCCGATGGCAAACCAACCGCCGATGATCTCTCGTCGCTGCTCGATGGAGTTCAGGCAGTCATCACCGGCTGGGGAACACCGTCGCTCACCTCCGACATCCTGGACAAGGCGTCCGACCTCGGTCTGGTCGCTCACACGGCTGGCTCGATCCACAAGTTGGTACCAGCGAGCGCGATTGAGAATGGCCTGCGCGCAACGCACGCGGCGGCGATCATTGCCGACGCGGTGGCGGAGTTGGTGCTGGGGCAGACCCTGCGCTACCTGCGCAATCTCGACCAAATGGACGATGGGATGAAGTCTGGCGCTGACTGGCTCGGCATCCGGCAGGACTATCCCGGCCGTCTGCTGGGCGATCAGGTTGTCGGGATTGTTGGTACCGGGCATGTTGGCCGAACGGTAATCGCAAGATTCCGGGCCTTTGGTTCGACTGTCCTCGCCTCGGATCCGTACCTCAGCGAGGAACAGGCTGCCGATCTCGGTGTGACCAAGGTTGAACTGGACGACATCTTCGGGAAGTCGAACATCGTGTCCCTGCATGCTCCAGCCTTACCGGACACCATCGGTATCGTCGACCGCCGGCGACTTGGGCTTCTGCGGGATGGCGCACTGTTTATCAACATGTCGCGGGGAGCGCTCGTCAAGGAGGATGAGCTGTATGAAGAGCTTCTCCGCGACCGCATCTTCGCGGTGCTCGATGTCTTTGCCGAGGAACCGTTGGCAGCGGACTCGCCACTGCGCCAACTATCCAATGTCTACCTCTCTCCACACGCGGCGGGCCAAACCGCGGATACCTATCTGCGACAGGGAAGGGCGATGGTCGCCGAGGTCGAGCGCTTCCTGGCTGGAGAGAAACTGCAGTTCGAGATTTCGCCGGCAGCACTGGCGACAATGGCCTAGAGAGGAGTTGGCTTCCTCCCGGGATGCGTCCCACAGACGTCCCGCAGGAGCACCTGAATCTGGCCATGGAGGACCGGATTCGCAGCCAGGGCTTCGGGTGTGTAGAGATCGAAGCCGTCGTGTTCGAGGGCGGTCACCAGGCCGCCCGCCT
>CAZTBW010000018.1:0-9099 GCA_964612555.1 uncultured Bdellovibrionales bacterium
AAAGTGTTGTACCGTCAAATTGCCGGAGCTTTGGCAAAACGTATTGTCAATTATGCCAAGGTAGATGATATGGCACAGCAAGGTGCCGACTCGGGATTTATAAAATTTGGTTCGAGAGTAGATTTATTTTTACCTTTAGATACCAATATCAAAGTACAACTCAACCAAAAAGTAAAAGGCGGCGTAAGTATTATTGCCGAAAAACCATGACACCGGAAGAATTAGACATAGCGTTTAACGATGCAGTAAACCGCATCAACAATCACACAGAACCTTTTCCTGCCGATTTCCTTTTGCGGCTATACGCCTATTACAAAAAAGCCACCAACAATTATAGTGGCCCCGGAAGCAAAAAACCCATCATCAACGCATTTAAAACCAATGCGCTTTTCCAAGTAAAAGACGTTGGACAAGAAGAAGCCAAACAAGCATATATTGATTTGGTGAATAATTATTTTTTGTATAGGAAGTAAACTTCTGTTTGATTTACTAAAAGGTTGAAATTGATTTTTGTTATATTCGTTAATCTATATAACAAGAATTTAGATTTGAAAAATAATTTCAATAATAATGAACCCTTTGGTAATCTGATAAGTGTTTTGGGCGTTACCCCACTACGCTTAAGCTTCGTAGTGTCGGGCTTTACGTTTCAATCTTTTTGTTCGTGCCTCACAAAAAGGATTTCCACTGCAATCCCTAACGCAATCAGCCGCTTAATATGAATTTAGCGTTGAACACAAATTTGGCTGAAGGTTATACAAGCAATTCTCAAATTGCAAGATTATTGACAGAAAATTGGGTTTTGAACAATTCATATTGTCCGAGTTGTGGAGATTTACCTTTAAATGAATTTGAAAATAATCGACCTGTTACAGATTTTTATTGCAAAAAATGTAGTGAGGAATTTGAGTTAAAAAGTAAAAGTGGAAAACTATCAAATACAATTACTGATGGAGCTTATTCTACTATGATTGAAAGAATAAATTCAGAAAATAATCCAAATTTTTTCTTTTTAACCTATACCAAAGATTGGACAGTGAATGATTTTTTGATTATTCCGAAGCAGTTTTTTACACCTGAAATAATCATTAAACGTCCACCATTAGCCGAAACAGCAAGACGAGCAGGTTGGGTTGGTTGCAATATTGACATTTCAAAAGTCGCAGATGCAGGGAAAGTATTTCTGATTAAAGATGCGAAAACAATAAATCAAGAATTTGTCAAAGAAACATTTAACAGAACTTTATTTCTACGAACAAAAAGTAAAGATGCAAAAGGTTGGATTTTAGATATAATGAATTGTGTAGATTTAATCAAAAAAGAAATTTTTACGCTTGATGAAATTTATAAATTTGAAGAAAAGTTGAAATTAAAGTATCCAAGCAATAATTTTATCAAAGATAAAATACGACAACAATTACAAGTTTTACGAGACAAGGGAATTATTGAATTTGTTGGTCGTGGTAACTATAAAAAAGTAAATTATGGAAACATTTAAAATTGAAGTTCAAGAGTTTCTATCAAGAATAGTTGAGATAGAAGCGAAAAATATTAATGAAGCTGTTTCGAGAGTAAAAGAGATGTATCGTAAAGAGGAAATCGTTTTAAGTGAAAATGATTATGTAACTACTGAAATTGAAGAATATATAGAATAATTTCTATCTTCTTCACGGAGATACAATGAAACTTTTGCCCGAATTTGAACATAAATTTGATATGGTTTTTGCTGACCCACCCTATTTTTTATCGAACAACGGCTTATCAATCCAAAACGGACAAATAGTAAGCGTAAACAAAGGAAAATGGGACAAATCGGAGGGATTTGGATATATAAATGACTTTAATCGCAAATGGCTTACGTTGGTTCGGGACAAAATGAAAGATGACGCAACCATTTGGATAAGTGGAACAATGCACAACATTTTTTCAGTTGGGCAAATTTTGACGGAATTAGGTTTTAAAATTTTGAATATAATAACTTGGGAAAAGACAAATCCGCCACCTAATTTTTCGTGCAGATATTTTACTTATTCGACAGAACAAATTATTTGGGCAAGGAAAAGCGAGAAAGTTCCGCATTATTTCAATTACGAATTGATGAAGCAATTGAATGGCGACAAGCAAATGAAAGATGTTTGGAAATTGCCTGCAATTGCACCTTGGGAAAAATCTTGTGGAAAACATCCGACACAAAAACCGCTTTCGGTTTTGACAAGATTAATTTTGGGTTCGACAAAACCAAACGCTTGGATTTTAGATCCATTTGCAGGCAGTTCGACGACAGGAATTGCTGCTAATTTAGCTAATAGACGATTTTTAGGAATTGACCAAGAAGAAGAATTTTTAGCAATCAGTAAAAACAGAAAACTTGAAATTGAAAACCCGAAAACATCTGCGACTTACAGACAAAAAATTGGAGGTTTCAACGACAAAAAAGAACTTGAATTATTTCTTGTTGAAGAACCAAGAACTGAATACAAAACCGAACTAAAACTTTGGAAATATATCTAAAAGAACAATGAAAAAACTCCTTTTTCTGATTACCCTCAGTATTTTTCTCGTTTCCTGTGCAAGAGTCGGTTCACCTGTAGGAGGAGCGAAAGATACGATTCCGCCGAAAGTTACGGGAAGTAATATCGATACTGCAAGAATCAACATTCCCAGAAACATCAAAGAACTACGGATTGATTTCGATGAATACATCACGCTGAAAGACATCAACAAACATCTGATTATTTCGCCGCCGTTAAAAAAAATAAAAAAAATACTTCCTTCGGGAATTGCCAATAAATATCTGCTCATCAAATGGGACGATACGCTACAGGCAAATACCACCTACAATTTCAATTTCGGAAATTCTATTGTAGATAATAATGAATCGAATGCACTGCAATATTATAATTTCGCTTTTTCGACCGGAGAAAAAATTGACGATTTATACATCAGCGGCGAACTGAAAAATATGATGACCGGCAAAAACAAAAAAGCGGAAGAAGCGAATTTGGTGGTCGGATTGTATCAGGAAAAAGATTCGATGGATTACCGACAAAAACCTTACTTCATTACCAAAGCCGATCCGGACGGATATTTTGAGCTGAATTATTTATCGCCGGGAAATTACAGAATTTTGGCATTTGAAGACGAAAATTCCAACTCGGTATTTGATAAAGGAAAAGAAAATATCGGTTTCCTGAAAGATAAAATCGTTCTGGATAAAAGCATTTCGGGACTGAACATCAATTTGTTTCCATCAAAGAAAACACCGAAATATACCGAAATGAAAGAAGTTCCGGGAGGAATTTTAATGCTTTTCGAAGGAAATCCGAATGAGGCAAAAGTGCTTTCAGTAAACGAAAAACTGCAGGATTATAAAGTTACGAATGCTCCAAAATCAGATTCCGTGAATATCTGGTTCGATGCCAAAAAGCTCAATGTGGGAATTACGGGAAATGAGAATTTAAAATTCAGTTACGATATTGGTGTGAAGCAAGATACCGTTTCGGTTTTTTACCGCTACAACACGAAAAACGAAATGTCGGTTTCCAACACCAAAGGAAATCTGCTTCCGCCAAATCGGGATTTTGTGATGACCTCAAATTATTTTATCGAAAAAATACAGCCCGAAAAATGGAGCTTGGTTTCAGACAGCATTCAGCAGCATTTCACGGCAGAAATTTCGGAGAGAAATCCGTTTGAAATTTACATTAAAGCAGATTTCAAGGAAGGTAAAAAATATTCGCTTACGGTACCGAAAGAAACGGTTTCTTCTTTTTATGAAACCATCGCCAAATCTTATCGTTTTGATTTTGAAGCCGATAAAACCGAGAATTACGGAAGTCTGATTTTATCTCTTGAGGATTCTCCGACTTATCATTTTTGGCTTCAGATGCTGAATGAAAGCGGCGATGTTGCTTATTCCAAATACGGAAAAGAAGCTCAAATTACCTTTACTTCTTTAAAACCCGGAAAATATCAGCTGAGAATTTTGGTGGATAATAATGAGAACGGCATTTGGGATTCTTCCGATTTCGAAGCAGGAGAATTTGCCGAGGATATTTATGTTTTCGATAAAAAAATAGAAATAAGACCACTCTGGGAAATCCGCGAAAACTGGAATCTGAAACCCAAAACCAAAGAAGCTGCTTCTGTCCCAGAACCGAAGAACACCGGAACCGAAACATCGGAAACCTCTGAAAAACCATAGAAAATGTTTAGTAAAATTCTTTACTGGTTTTTGATTGTAATCGCTTTAATCCAGTTTATTCCGGTGGACAGAACGAATAAACCGGTAGATAAAAAAGTAAATTTCGTGAATGTTTTCAACACTCCGGAAAATGTTCAAGAGGTTTTAAAGAAAGCGTGTTACGATTGTCATTCCAACGAAACGGTTTATCCCGATTACGCTTTTGTAGCCCCAATTTCCTGGTCGATAAAACATCATATCAATGAAGGGAGAGAACATCTCAATTTTTCGGAATGGGGAAATTTCAACAGGGATTTAAAGAAAAATATGCTGGAAAATTCGGTAAAATCAGTGAAAGATTATTCGATGCCGTTTCCGGGATATATCGCTCAACATCCCAAAGCAAACCTCACAAAAGCAGAAAGAGTTCTTCTTGTAAATTATCTCGAAGAGATTCTGAAATCTGGAGAATATTAACTTTTTTATTTTCTCGCAGATTAAAGATTGAGTAGATTCAGTTTAAAAATCCGCTTAATTTGCGAGAGGATTTTAATCTCTAAATTTATTTCCAAAAATTATCGCTGAACTTGTCGAGGTCTGTTAAAAATCGAGAGGATAACTCCTGCAAAAAGTCCGATGGTTTTTATCGCTGCAAATTGAGATTCTCTTGGTAACAATGCACCGATAATGCAAAGTCCCGCTGCAACATACATCGGATAAAGAAAATTTTTGTTTGATAAAAGAGGGGCTTGAAAAATAAAGCTTATTCCTATTAAAATATAAAATAATTTCTGGTAAAGAAACTCATTGATTTCCGGGGACAACAGATTGAACCAGCCGACAAGAAGACAAGCCAAAGCTGCGATGGAAATAATTCCCTGAAGAGATGCATTTTTAGAATTCATTAGTAACTTTCATTTTGGTTAGGGAAATCAGCGGATTTCACATCTTTCACATATTGCGAAACTGCACCGGTAATTTCGGTATATAAATCGAGGTATCTTCTGAGGAATTTCGGGGTAAAATCTTTGTTCATTCCCACCATATCGTGGTAAACCAAGACTTGTCCGTCACAATGAGAACCTGCTCCGATTCCGATGGTCGGAATGGAAATGCTTTCGGAAACTTGTTTTGCCAAATCCGATGGGATTTTTTCCAAAACTAAAGCAAAGCAACCCAATTCTTCTAAAAGTTTAGCATCCCTCAATAATTTTTCGGCTTCCTCATTTTCTTTTGCTCTTACTTTGTAAGTTCCGAATTGGTAAATAGATTGCGGAGTTAAACCCAAATGTCCCATTACAGGAATTCCTGCGTTCACGATTTTTCTGATGGATTTTTCCACTTCGCTTCCTCCTTCTAATTTTATAGCGTGAGCTTCGGACTCCTTCATAATTCTTACTGCAGATTCCAATGCTTTCTCGGGATTGCTTTGGTAACTTCCGAAAGGTAAATCTACTACAACCAAAGCTCTGTCAACTCCTCGGATTACACATTGAGCGTGATAAATCATTTGGTCAAGAGTAATCGGTAAAGTGGTTTCGTAACCCGCCATCACGTTGGATGCGGAATCGCCTACCAAAATCGCATCTATTCCACCTGCATCCACCATTTTTGCAGTGGTAAAATCGTATGCAGTAAGCATCGTGATTTTTTCTTTGTCGAATTTCATTTTCCGCAAAGTTTCGGTGGTAATTTTTTTTAGTTCGGAATGTACAGACATAATTTTTCAGATGAGTAATGAGTAATCAGTAATGAGCAATAATTTGCGTGAGTTAAAATTACTCATTGCTCATTACTTATTTTAAATATTTACGTGTCCTAATTTGATGAGCTTTTCGTGATTTAAGATTTTGATGTTTCTGCCTTCAACTCCGATGAGTTCATCTTGCTTAAATTCGGAAATCAATCGGATTGCACTTTCTGTCGCAGTTCCGATGATGTTTGCGATTTCTTCGCGTGTTAAAGAAATTTTAATAAAACCTTCAGGATCGGTTCCTAATTTTTGTTCCAATAAAAGCAGAATTTCCGCCAATCTTTCACGAACCGTTTTCTGGGCAAGAAAAGTTACGGTATTGGAAGATTCTCCCAATTCAAATGCAATTTTCTGCAACATTGTGAATGATAATTTAGAATCCACTTCCAGTAAATGCAGAAAAGTTTCCGCCGGTAAAAAAGTGGCTTCAACTTCCGTCATTGCTTCTGCTTTTGCCTGAAAATTTTCCCCGCAAAGCAAGGATCGATAGCCGATCAAATCTCCTTCTTTGATAAATCTAAGAATCTGTTCTTTGCCGTAAACTCCTTGTTTCAAGAGTTTTACCGTTCCGTTTTTAATGAAAAATACTCCTTTTGCAGAATCTCCGTCTTCAAAGATGGTTTCTCCTTTGCGAAACATAAGGGGTTTCTTTGCAGAGAGGTATTTCTGAAAATCTTCCGGCGATAATGTTTCCCTGAAAGAATCTTCATTAAAAGCTTTTTGCAGATTCTCCTCGATGATCCTTTGTTTCTCTAACGACATAATTTATGACATTTATCAGCAAAAATAGGTTATTTAAAACCTTAACACAAATTAATTTGTTATAATTTTGTAGGTTCAATTCCTGAAAGAGTGTCGGAAAACTGTTTTCATTGTGGACAAATTATAGACAAAGAGCGAATCCCGTTCGATGAGAAAATCTTTTGTTGCAATGGCTGTAAATCGGTTTACGAAATCCTGAATATCAATAATTTAGGTAACTTTTATGAACTGAATAAACGTTCAGGAATCCGACCGAATGACGAAAATATTTCCCAGTTCGATTATCTCGATACACCGGAAATTTTCAGTAAAGTAACCGATTTTTCGGAAGGAGAAACAACGCTGGTTACTTTCAAAATCCCTGTAATTCATTGCTCGTCTTGTATTTGGTTATTGGAAAGTCTTCATACTTTAAATAAAAACATTAAATATTCTCAGGTAAATTTTACCCGGAAAAACGTGCAGATTTCTTTTAATCATAATGAATTAAAACTTAGCGAGCTTGCAAAATTCCTTACCAATCTCGGTTATAAACCAATCGTCAATCTAGAAACGGCAGAAAAAAAGGAAGAGTTTTTAGATAAAACTTTACTCATCAAATTGGTGATTGCAGGATTTGCTTTCGGGAACGGAATGTTTTTCAGCTATCCGGAATATGCGGAACAAGTAATGGGAACTACCGATTTCTGGATGGAAAAATACAAAAATCTTTTCCGGTTCATTATGTTTCTTTTGGCGACACCGGTTGTTTTTTATTCCGCTTCAGATTATTTCAAATCGGCTTGGTTCGGTTTGAAAAATAAAATCGTCAATATTGATGTTCCGATTGTTTTGGGAATTATGATGCTTTACGGACGAAGCATTTATGAGGTTCTCACGGATTACGGACCGGGTTATTTCGATACGTTGTGCGGACTTTTGTTTTTTATGTTGATGGGAAAAGTTTTCCAGAAAAGAACGTACAGTGCTCTTTCTTATGACCGGGATTACAAATCTTTTTATCCGATTGCAGTGACTAAAGTTGATTTCAACGGGAAACAGGAAAATATTCTTTTATCTGACCTGAAAATCGGTGACAGGATTTTGGTAAGAAATCAGGAAATCATTCCTGTAGATGCAGTTTTGATTAATGGCGAAGGAAATATCGACAACAGTTTTATCACGGGTGAAAGTGCATCAATCCCGAAAAAAGCGGGTGACAAAATTTTTGCCGGTGGAAAGCAAACCGGTTCCGCTTTGGAACTGGAAGTTATCAAAACCGTGAACCAAAGTTATCTTACCCAGCTTTGGAACAAGGAAGCGTTCAAAAAACACGAAACCGGACTTGATACTTTGACCAACGAAATTTCCAAATACTTCACTTTCATCATATTAGGAATTACTTTAATTGCCGGAATTTATTGGGGAAGAATAGATTTCGAGAAAATGTTTCAGGTGGTTGCAGCAATTCTGATTATTGCTTGTCCGTGTGCATTGGCTCTTTCCGCTCCGTTTACTTTCGGACACGTGATGAGGATTTTGGGAAGAAATAAATTTTATGTAAAAGATACTTTAACCATCGAAAAAATATCGAAAGTTGACACTTTGGTTTTTGATAAAACGGGAACCATCACGCATCATCAAAAATCGGATATTACTTTTGAAGGCACTGAAATTCAGGAGTTTGATTTAAAGAATATTAAAAGTTTAATTAAAAACTCCAACCATCCTTTATCAAAATCTTTGTATGAATTTTTAGATATTGATGACGAATATTTCCCGGTTGGAAATTTCAGGGAAATTCCCGGAAAAGGTTATGAAGCCGAAGTTCGAGGGAATTTGTATAAAATAGGTTCTGCAACATTAATCGGGAAAAACTCCGAAAATCTGGAAACGGCAGTTTATATCGGTAAAAATGATGAGTTTCTGGGGAAATTTATTTTTAAAAATGAATACCGTGAAAATCTAAGCAGTTTGTTCAAGAATCTAAAAGAATATAAAATCCATATTTTAAGCGGCGACAATGCTTCCGAAGAGAAGTCATTGAAGAATATTATTCCCGATGTTGCAGGAATGGCTTTCAACCAAAGTCCCGAAGATAAGCTGAATTATATTAAAAATCTGCAGGACAATCAACAAAAAGTGGCGATGCTCGGTGACGGATTAAACGATGCAGGTGCACTGAAACAGAGCAATGTAGGAATTGCGGTTGCCGATGATACCAATTCTTTCACGCCATCTTCCGACGTGATTATGGACGGGAAAAAACTCGCAGATTTCGAGAAATATCTGAAATTCAGCAAAGATGCGATGACGATTGTGAAAATGACTTTTGCGATAAGTTTTCTTTATAACATTATCGGACTCAGTTTTGCCGTAACCGGAAATATGTCCCCGCTTTTTGCAGCGATTATTATGCCGA
>CAZTBW010000019.1:0-7963 GCA_964612555.1 uncultured Bdellovibrionales bacterium
TCGGCACCGCGATGGCGGTCGCGGCCACCGCCGTCGCGGCGCACGCGGCGAACAGACGCGTCCGCGGCGAGAACCGGGCGGCGCCGGCGATAGATCCCGCTGCCGCAACGGATGCCGGAGTCGACGGAATCGGAGGCTGCGGTACCGCGGGTGGCGACGACGCAGCGGGCACCCTCGGAGCAGCGGGCGGCAGGGGCGGGATCGGTGAGGCCAGTGGGGCCGGTGGGGCTGCGCCGTTCCCGCTGACGGCGGCCTGCGGAGCTCGCTCCAGCTCACGCAGTCGCGCGAGCGCCCGTGGGTCGGTGTGGATATCGGCATCCGGACCGTACGCACGGACCCGCAGCAGTGCCAGCTCGCGGTCGTCGCTGTCCCCCATGCATGTCACTCTGCCACGCCTGCGGCGATCACCTCCACACGACGAGCCCGAGGGTGCTCCTCGGCGGTGCGATGTCGCGGTCCTGCGACATGATGATGAGCAAGCAGTTGGACCGCATGTCCGATCCGGAGGAATCAGAGTTGTCGTTTCAGACCCCGCGGAGCGTCGAGGAGATGCTCAATGCCATCCACAGGCGCGACTACCTCATGCCCGCGATCCAACGTGAGTTCGTGTGGGGCACCGATCAGATCGTGCGTCTCTTCGATAGCCTCATGCGCGGGTATCCGGTGGGGTCGTTCCTGCTGTGGGAGGTCCAGCCGACGACGGCACAGTCGTACACGTTCTACGAGTTCCTCACTCACTTCCACGAGCGTGACAACCCGTATGCGGGCAAAGCCACCGTCACTGCGGGGGCCGGAACCGTTGCGGTGCTCGACGGGCAGCAGCGACTGACCTCACTCAACATCGCGCTGTACGGGAGCTTCGCCGAGAAGCGCAAGTACGCCTGGTGGAACAGCCCCGACGCGTTCCCCGTGAAGCGGCTGTACCTCAATCTCGCCGAGGATCCGTCCGACGAGGAGCTCGGGCTCAAGTACGATCTGCGTTTCCTCACCGATCACGAGGCGACCCCGGACCCGGGCTCCGAGGACAAGTGGTTCCGCGTCGGCTCCGTGCTTGAACTCGCGAACTCGGGGCCGGCGATCATGAAGGAACTGGCAGATCGGCAGATCGTCGACTCGGCCGATGCCTTCCAGCGCCTCTACGACCTGTACGAGGCGGTTCGCGTGCTCAAGCCGATGAACTACTTCCTCGTCACCGATCAGGATCCGGACAAGGTCCTGGAGATCTTCGTTCGCATCAACAGCGGGGGAACGACGCTCTCGTACTCCGATCTGCTGCTGTCGATGGCCACGAACCAATGGAAGGAGCTCGACGCCCGAGAAGAGGTCCGCTCGCTCGTCAGTGAGATGAACAGCAACGCAGGGCGTCAGTTCTCGTTCTCGAAGGACCTCGTCCTCAAGACCGCCCTGATGATCGCCGGCGTTGACGTTCAGTTCAAGGTCGCCAACTTCACCCAGCTCAACATGGCCAGAGTCGAAGCAGCGTGGCCCCGCATCGAGGGCGCACTCCTGAGAGCTGCCAGCCTGCTGCAGCAGTTCGGGTTCAACGAGCGAAACCTCACGGCCAACAGCGCCATCATCCCGATCGCCTATTACCTGCATCTGCGAGATGCGGGAGACTCGTATCTCGACTCCAGCTCGGATGCGATCGACCGTCTCGCGCTTCAGCGATGGGTGACCCGTTCACTCATCAAGCGAGGCATTTGGGGATCCGGCCTGGACACCACCCTGACTCGACTCCGGGATGTGCTCGCCGCGAACGGCTCGACCGCGTTCCCCGCCGCGGAAGTCGAGGCCGTCATGGCCCGCGTCGGAAAGAGCCTGTCGTTCGACGCGGCCGAGGTCGATGAGCTCCTCAACCTGAAGTACGCCGGCCAACGCACGTTCGCCGTGCTCTCGGTGCTCTACCCGGGCTTGGATCTGGGAAAGAAGTTCCACGAGGACCACATCTTCCCGAAGTCGATGTTCACCCGAAAGAAGCTCATCGCGGCAGGGGTGGCCCCCGAAAAGGCGGACGACTACCTCGCCGCCGTCAATCTTCTGCCGAACCTGCAGCTGCTCGCCGGCACCGCCAACATCGAGAAGCAGGATGCCTTGCCTGCCGACTGGGCGGAGACCGCGTTCCCCAACGCTCAGCGGCGCACCACGTACTTCGAGGAGAACGATCTCGAGGGCCTACCACTTGACCTCACGGGCTTCCTGGGCTTCTTCGAGCAGCGCGCCTCTCGAATCCGCGCCAGGCTCCTGAAGGCGCTCGGCAGCGAAGACGGTGCGGGGTGAACACCAGCGCTGGTGTGTGGCTACCCTGACCGTATGGTCTCGTACGACGCTCTCACCGACCGCGCCGCCGTCGAATGGGCGATGAGCGAGTTCGATCGCCTCGGGCGCGACACGTTCCTCCACGAGTACGGCTTCGGTGAAGCGAAGGACTACTTCCTCGTCACCGAATCGGGCAGCAGGTACGACTCGAAGGCGATCTTCGGGGTCGCTTACCGACGCCAGCACGGCGTCGCCGTCTCACGCGACGAGTTCAGCGGCGGCAAAGCGGGGGCGGCCGGCCGACTCGCCGAACTCGGGTTCGACATCGAGGGCATCGACGAGAAGTCGGGTCGACGAACGTTCGGGACCTTCGACGAGGCACTAACGCACTATCGGATCCCGATCGAGAACCTCCCCTTGATCCGCGACTTCCTCGCGGGCAGACGATTCTCCGAGTTCTACATCCCCAAGAGCGGAAGCTACATCGCGGCCGTCCCGGAGGAGGGGATCAAGAAGGCCTTCATCCACTCCGGCTACATCTGGCATCGGGTGGCGAGTGGAGTCGGCGAGACGATCGAGCTCCCGGTCAACCGTGTCCGCGACGGCGGATACTGGCGGAACGCGAAGCACGACAGGCCGAGAGAGCTGTGCCCTACGCACTTCACGGAACTTCCCACGAATGGCGTCTGCCCGTACTGCTAGTCAGTTGTTCCGGGCCGGGCAGAGCTGCCCCTGGAGGGACTCGAACACGATTTGAGCATTCTGCATAGCGACTCGAAACGACAGATTCCGCGGAATTACGCGGGTTTTCGGAGCCGCGGCGACATCAAGGAGCGTCCGAAAACAGCCAGTTGGAAATAGGATGCGGGCGAAAAGCGGGCAAAAATAGACCCGCTGATCAGGCATGCAGGGCGTCTCGTCTTCACAGTGCGGCCACGTTCAAATTCTGAGTACGCCATTTTGCGCATATTGCTTCATTTCAGCATGCATCTGACAGCTACGTTTAGCAACATGCACCGACACATCACAGACCCATAGACGGGCCACCGGGGGTGCCCGGCGCCCGATACGGGCGGCTCGGGTCGTGGCCGTAGGGGTCGATCGCCGGCGCCCGGCGTGGCTCCTGCAGCCGAATCTCCGGCGCGATACCGCTCTCGCGTGCGCGGCTCATGAGGCGCGTCGCGGTGCTCTGGCTGATCCTGAGCGTGTCGGCCACGAGCTTGAGCGGCGGGAAGCTGAGCGCGGTCGCGACGCGATAGACCGCGACCGCATCGTCGACGGCATCCGTCGTCATGCGGTCCTCGCGCGCGAGCAGATCTCCGAGGAACTCCCGAGCCCCGATGGTCCGCCCCTCCTCGACCTCGACGGTGACGACATCGAGCGCAGATCGAGCCATGATCCAGTGGGTACGCACCTCGCGGAGGATCTGGCTCGTGATGTCGATGCCGCCCTCGGTGCGCTCGACGCCGGCAAAGGCGACCGCGGAGCGACCGAGCGCGTCGTCCCACTCCGCCCGCACCGTGATCACCCCGGGGACGCCCTCCTCCCCCGTCACGCGCACATGCCAGCTGCGTGGCACGCTCACGCCGCTGCCGAGCTGGATGCGGTCGTCGCTGATGTCGTACGCCTCGACGTGTGTCATGACGCCACTATTCCACGGCTTCATCGATTCCGCGAAGAAGAGTGTCGATCTTGGCTCACGCCTGTGGTAGCTTGCGAACGACAGGTGAATGTCAATGATGGCTCACGAAAGGAATGGCACGATGAACCGATCACCTCAAAGCCTGGCTCTGACCATGAAGGATGCCGCCAAACTTGTCGGCGTCGACTACCGGACGATCAAGCTCGGCATCGAGAACGGGACCATCCCCACGATCCAGCTCGGCCCGCGTCGAATGATCCCCCGTGTCCCGCTGCTGCGCGCGTTCGGGATCAACGCCTAACGCGTCGCAGTAGGTCGGAGCGAAGCACGGTTGACTGCCGAGCGCGTCAGGATCCTCATACGTGCGTTGAACGCAAGGGGGTCCGTCCCGGGCGGCCGGCTGGCTGTTGAACGCGTTCGTCAGGCGCGGACTCGTGACGTCTTGGGAAACAGTGCGATGGTCAGAGTGATCCCCACGACGCCTCCGATGAGTTGTGCGGCGATGAAGGGAGGTGCAGAGGCGGGGTTGATGCCGGCGAAGGTGTCGGAGAAGATGCGGCCGATGGTGACGGCGGGGTTGGCGAACGATGTGGAGCTGGTGAACCAATAAGCGGCGCCGATGTAGGAGCCGACGGCGGCTGCGATGACGGGGATGCTTCGGCCGGCGCGGGTGAGTCCGCCGATGAGCAGGACGAGTCCTGCGGTGGCGACGACCTCACCGAGGAGCGTGGCCGGGGTTGCTCGATCGGTGGTGGAGATTGTGGTGGGGGCGGCGAACATCGCGTTGGCGAGCGCGGCTCCAGCGGTGGCCCCACTGATCTGCGCGCCGATGTATACGGCCAGCGCGCCGCCGGTGAGTCCTGTCCGGTCTCGGCGTCCAAGGGTGAAGTCGACGAGGGAGACGACGGGGTTGAAGTGCGCTTGTGAGATGGGCGCGAGGAGCAGGATGAGAACGCCGAGTCCGAGGGCCGTAGCGAGCGAGTTCTCGAGCAGCTGCAGGCCGGTATCGGCGGAGAGGCGCTGTGCCGCGATCCCGGAGCCGACCACGATGGTCACCAGCAGGCCGGTGCCGAGGAGTTCGGCGGTTGCCCGTCGCCAGAGTGGCGCTCCGGTGAGGGTGGGTGCGTCGACGGTCACGCGGTCTGTCCGGCAGGGGTGAGCTCGGTGAGGAGGTCTTCGACGTGGTGGCGGATCTCGTCGCGAACGTGCCGGATGCCGTCGAGGTCGAGGTCTGCGGGGTCGTCGAGTTGCCAGTCGAGGTAGCGCTTCCCGGGGTAGAAAGGGCAGGCATCTCCGCAGCCCATGGTGACGACGGCGTCCGCGGCGCGGACGACGTCGTCGGTGAGAGGTTTGGGGAACTCTTCGCTGACGTCGATGCCCGCTTCGGCGAGTACCTCGATCACCCCAGGCAAGATCCCGGCGCCGGGTTGCGATCCGGCGGAGCGGACGTGGACGCGGTCGCCGGCGAGGTGTCGGGTGATCGCGGCGGCCATCTGTGAGCGGCCGGAGTTCTGCACGCAGACGTAGAGGATCTCGGGGACCGGCTTGGCGATCAGCCCGCGTGATTGGGCGAGCGCGGTGAGGCGGTCGCGGGAGAACTTCTCTGCCAGCGTCGGGAGGTGGGTGGAGACGGTCGCGGTGCGGGCGAGGGCCGTGTACGACTCGAACACGACGCGCTCAACGGTTTCCGCGTTGACCATTCCGGTGAACTGGTGCGCGAGTCGCTCTGCGGCGCGATGCAGCACTTGCTCCGGCGCGAGGAGGCCGTCTTGGCCGCGTCCGGTGCTCATGCCGCGTCTTCGGACGGTGTGAGCTCGGCGATGAGCGTTTCGACCCGGGCCCGGATCTCGTCGCGGATCCGACGTACGGTTTCCGGGCCCTGTCCGGCCGGGTCGTCGAGCTGCCAGTCCTCGTAGCGCTTGCCGGGGAAGATCGGGCACGCGTCGCCGCAGCCCATCGTGATTACGACGTCGGACTCTTTCACCGTGTCGACGGTGAGCAGCTTCGGGGTGTTGCCGGCAATGTCGATACCTTCCTCGGCCATCGCGGCAACGGCGACGGGGTTGATCTGGTCCTTTGGTTCCGACCCTGCGGAGAGAACGTCGATCCGGTCGCCGGCGAGGTGCTGCAAGTAGCCGGCGGCCATCTGCGAACGTCCCGCGTTGTGCACGCAGACGAACAGGACGGTGGGGGTGGCGGTCATGGGCTGGTCTCGCTTTCGTTGCCAAAAGCATAGACCAACATCTATGAGTTGAGAACGTTAAGCAGGTGACGGCTGGGTGAACAGTTCAGCGAGGAGCTGCCGTACACGGCTGTCGATGTCGTCGCGGATGCGACGGACGGTCGCGAGGGGCTGATCGACAGGGTCGTCGAGATCCCAATCCAGGTAGCGGCGCCCCGGGTAGACGGGGCAGGCGTCGCCGCAGCCCATCGTGATCACCACGTCGGCGGATTTGACGGCGTCGTCGGTAAGGGGTTTGGGGAACTCGGCCCCGACGGCGACGCCGATTTCGTCGAGTGCCGTGACGATCGTGGGGCGGACCTCCGGGGCGGGTGCGGATCCGGCGGTGCGGACGGTGACGCGGTCGCCGGCGAGCTGGCGGAGGATACCGGCGGCGAGTTGGGACCTGCCCGCGTTCTGCACGCACACGAACAGCACAGACGGCGCACTGTCGGCGTCCGCGGAAGCGCGCGCGATGTCGTCGAGGCGGGTCGAGGCGAACGCCGTCGTACGTGAAGCGAGCAGGTGCGTCACGCCCTGGTCTGCGAGCAGATCGTGGCTGTCGGTGACGTAGCGGGCGATCGTCTCCCTGTTGAAGGTGCCGCGGTAGCGATCGGCGAGATCGTCGATCACGCGTTCCCAGTCCGGCTCCACGGCTGCGGTGGGCGGGGCGCCGACGAGGGCGGCCACGCGTTCTTGCTGGTCGGGATGGATCGAGTACCAGACGCGTCGCCCGTCGCGTTCCCTCACAACCAGTCCCTCGTCATGCAGGGCAGCCATGTGGTGGCTGACTGTGGGCTGGCGGAGCGCGAGTATTTCAGCGAGCCTGCCCACCAGCATTCCGCGCTCCGAAGCGGCCTGAATCAGCTGCAGGATGCGTGCGCGCGTGGGATCAGCCGCCACACTCAGTGCTGACGCCGGCGCGACCGAACTCATAGATCCCAGTCTATGACACGGGCCGCCGTCGGACCTGTTCATCGCATTCACTAGGTCATTTGGGCGGGCCAGTGCGTTACGCACCTGTGCTCCGGCGGACGTGATCCGGTATTGCTGCCCTTGTTTGGTGACCCATTCGAGGTTCGTCAGTCGCCACAGGATCTCGCTGAGCATCCGCGGCAGTTCCTGCCGGTGTCGTGCGCTCATGTCGAGCCGTCGCCGCCCACTTGGTCGCGATCTGCTCGCTCGTCAGTGGGTCGGCGTCGGCCAGAATGTCCAGCACGAGCGCGCGGGCGGCGGTCAGGTGTCGGCGGTCGGTCGTGCCGCGCATCAGGTCCCGTTGATGCTGCTGCGGCGCTCGACGAGAACCGTGTCACGCCACTGCCCGGCGTGCGGCCCACGCTGGGAACGGGCGATCCTCTCCCGCCGTCCGACCATGCGGAACCCGGCGGACTCGTGCAGCCGGAGACTGGCCGTGTTTTCGGGGAAGATGCTGGACTGGATGGTCCAGTAGCCGGCGTTGTCTGCGGCGTCGAGGAACGCGTCGAGCAGCAGACGTCCGATGCCCTGCCCGTGGTGGGCGGGGTCGATGTAGACGGAGTGCTCGATCACACCCCGGTACACCTCTCTCGCCGATGTGGGTGACGCCGCGGCCCACCCCACGACCGTGCCGGTATCGTCTGTCGCGACCAGCCGCGCGTCGGTCACCTTCCCGGCGTCGAACCGTTCCCAGGAAGGTGTCGTCGTTTCGAAGGTCGCTTCACCGCCGGCGATCCCGGCCGCGAGGATCAGTTCGACGGCGGGCCAGTCCGCCGCGGTCATGGGTCGGGTGCGGATCATGAGCAGCAGGACCCTCCCCCACCAAGGTCGGTGGAGCACACACCGGTCGCCGGCAGCGTGAGCTGTAC
>CAZTBW010000020.1:0-4170 GCA_964612555.1 uncultured Bdellovibrionales bacterium
AACACCCCCGCCCGCACTGGAGCCACATGAGTTAAGGAAATACAGGGTGCAGAGGAGAAATGAGAGAAAAGCTGTCCGGGTATAAAAACGCATGATTGTTTTTCAAAGAGTATAAAAGTTTACTTCCGGAACTCTAAAGGCAAAGTGGAATAAGGGCAATAAATTTTTCCTGTTTGGTGCCAGAGGGAGCTGATTTGTTCTTAATTCTGCACATGAATCTGATTTCATGATGGTACCCATCAGATTACATAAGATCAGGGCAAGTTTTGCTTCATAAAAAAAACTCGACATGCCCTGATTTGCTTCAGGAGCTTTGGACACCAATTTTTCTGTTATCCTTTAACTCTTTAAGAAATTTTTCCAGGAATTTTTCCTGAGCTTCAAAGATTGATGAAATCTCTTTTGTATTGAGCTCTTCATCAATCTTTTTAATATACGAAACAAAAGTACTGATATCTTCAAGTACTTCTATCAACAGTTTCAGATGAAAAGTCTTCCATCTCGAAAGAGCTTGACCTTCTGGAACCTCTTTATACCATTTTGAGGTAAATGCACGTATGTTGCCGTTTCTTTCTTCCGGCGTAGTAAGTCTGAGGCTTTGATAAGCTTCAGTCTCTTCACAGGTCGCAACAAGTATCGTACATGAGGTCAGAAATAGTTCAAGATCATCCAAAGCCTCGATATTCTTACTAACTTTAGGAGGCTCTTGTCCTTCGCTTGCTGCTACAATATGAAGGACAGAAAAATAACTCTTCACCTTAGCCAAAATAGCATTTTACGCAAAACAACTGGCACACTTTGTCAGAATTCTTCTTCCCCTTTTCCTCGATGTAAAGATCAAGGGGTTTTAAAAGGTTTTGGAAATATATCTTGAACCGATAAAAGAGGTGGGGTTATAAACAGTGGAAATACTCTTCACTCCCCCACCCACAAAAAACCCTGTAAAACCCGGCTCCGTCACAAGCGAACCTGCCCACGACCGAACCAATATAAACAGTATTAAAAAAATAGGAAAAAGTGTTGCATGGGTTTCGTTTTTTGGGTTTTTCTTGATGAAATGGGGAGGTTGTCTCTCCGACCTCAGTTTATCCTTAATCAATTGCAGCAATTTCTTTTTAGTTTTCTCTGATACCGTTAAACCAGAAGAAAGAACTGCTAAACTGATATCAGGCGCTCTGTGTCTTATTCTCATAGCCCCAAAAGAAAAACTAAAATGACAAAACCAAAAAACACTGATCTTTCAGTTATTTGTAGTGTTCCGCAAATAAACTTCTACTGCTAATCTGTGTTCGTCTACGGCTCTCTTCCCCTGATAAACAGCAAAAAAGCTATTAACAGGGGAAGAGTTTTTGCCAGTAAACTATTGAAGATGGTGCAATGAAGTTTCTGAAGAAAATACTAGCTTAAAGCTGTTTAAATAAGGTATAAATTTGATGATCTGTGGTGATTGCCTGCGGAAAAATTAAGAATAAAACGTGCAGAATGAAGTCTTCTGAAAAATCTATTATAGCGGTGTCTCTGTTTTTTGCTACGATTTTCTTAATCGCGGTTGTTGTTTATTTTCTTTTTGACTCTAAAGTTTTTTTTCCGCGAATGGGTACAAGGTTGACTCATCAGGAGCTGAGAAATAACCTGTTTAACTTTAACAAGAGTGCTTTTTTTGAGAAGGATGAGCTTTCCTTCCTTTTGCGCTGTAAGCATGGTCGGTGTGAGGGAGAGGGTACTGTAAGTAATTCCTTACTTGCCTGGTCTATGTTGTTTTTAGCTCGTGGAATTGAAAACCATAGGGGTGCAGAGTCTGGAGATTCAGAGTCTGATGAGCTGAAGTTTTTAGAAAACAAACTTGATCATGTTCTTGAAAAGTGGATTAGTTCAGTAGATTTAGAAAGCGAGGTATACAGCGTGTACAGTCTCCATCAACTGTATGAAGCCGGTGAGGTTCTGGATGATAAGAGATTTTATTTGTGGGTTTATGAGAAAGATAAGGTAGTTGTTGATTTTTTATCAAGCAATTTTATTGAGGGCTATCCTTATTCTTTTACCAATTCTTTTCTTTTGTTGACTGGGGCAAGACAGTTGTTTTTAAAGCCGTTACTGGAGCTCAAAAAGATAAATCCGCACGAAACCCCAAGAGAATTTCCTGAGGAGCTTCAGGAGATGCTGAACTCACGACTTGCGACGTTTGAAACTCTGTTAAGTCTGGCTGCCTATGATCAAAGAAAGGGTTACGACAGCAAGGCACCTCTCTTGTTTGACACCAAAGATGGGTTTTCATCCCAGAGTTATTGCTTTGTGCCCTGGGCACAGTCCAAGGCAATAGAAGCTGAGCTGGCTCTTGGTAGAAAAATTGAAGACACCAAGTATTTCAACAATGTCATTTCTTCCCTGAACAAATTTTCCGAGTTGCTCTCCCGGGACAAGGCGAATTTTGAATTTTTGCAGTCGGTTTTACCCTGTCTCCATACGACCAGGGAGTTAAAAAAGCTTCTGAGGTCAGGCGCAGATACGAGGGGTGGTGAATTTAAGAACAGATCGGAAAAAACGATCGCTTTTCTTGATAAGCTCTACTTACAATTGATTCAGGATTACATTATCCCTTTTGGTAATGGAAATTGTGATCATTCTTTTAGTGGCGGTTTTTTTTCGTATTCCGGAGATCACCTGCCAGCCGCTCGCAGTTGTTACCGGGAGTTTAGTTTTGTTGATAATAGCTGGTTATATTTTGTACTGGATAGGGATTTGGATCATGAGGTGTTTTTTGGTCAATGAAAATTATAAGAGTGTGATTATGAGAGCTTTTTATTTGTTGGTGTTTTTTGTTGTGGTGGGGTGTCCTGGTTTTGTGTTTGCGCAACCAAGCTGTGCCCAACTGGACTGTCCGTCGCAGGGTCAAATTTGTGTGTGTAGTGGAAGCACTGGTAGCAATTGCTCTTGTCAATCCACCTCTTGCCATGGAGGAGTAGGGGGGGCAATAGTTGATGTTTCAGACCCTTGTCCGGATCCAAGCCAATGTCGGAGGATGAACTGTTATCCTGGCGGGTGTTCTTGCTATTGTGAACCTTGTGGCAGTTGTCAGAATTGTCCGTGTGGGTCAAGTTGTGCGATGTGTAATGAGAGTGAATGTACAGGGAGTAACTCTTACAGAGTTTCATGTGAGACCGAAGTAGATGGCTGCGGTTTTAATACGGGTATTTCAACGCTTAGTTGTAATCCGGTATATTATCCTTGCCCGACCCCGACTCCCCCCGACCCTTGTGCACCTGTGTACTGCGATCCTCCCCCTACTCCTCCCGATGGAGGGGAGCCGATTTTTGTAGAGGTTCGTCCATGTGTTGTTAGTATTAGAGTGGATGGTGATGGTAATTCGTATACGACTTGGGAGGGGGCTTGTGAATGTAGTCCTGGGGTCGAAATTTGTACTCGTCCCGATGGGAGTACAGTAAACAGGCCAATATGTACATGCGGTGGAGGGTCTCCAATGCCACCAGGACCACCATCCGGGGGCGGAGGAGATCCGGACGGTGGAAGCCCAAGCGGGTGTACCCCTAACCCTAATCACAATTGTCAGCATAGTCCTCCCTGTCCGCAAGGTCAATCTCCGCGTTATGAAGACTGTGATGATGGGTGCGGGATTAGGAGTATAAGGAGAGGGTGTGAACCTTGCCCGCCACCACCATCAGGTACTTGTGAGGATGTTCCTTGTCCTACTTCCCCCCCATCGCCTGGTGGCGGTGGCGGGCAAGGTGATGGGGGTCATCTGCCTATTGCTGTTGCTTGCGTTGCGATTGCAAATCCGCTGGATCCTAATGGACCTCCTGTACTTGAGGGGGAAGGTTGTGATGGTTTATGTACTCAGCAAGTACCATGCGGAGACTCTAATTGTCCTGTGATGATAAATGTTTGTGGTCCTTGCGGTGGTGATCCGGGTGGAGGGGTTCCTGGTGGTAGTCCAGGATATCCTGGCGGTAGTCCAGGTGGGCAGCCTGGATGGCCTGGAGGTAGTCCAGGTGGTGACCCGAGCGATCCAGGTGGGCATCCAAGTGATCCGGGAGGACATCCGAGTGATCCTGGTCAACCAGGACAACCTGGTGACCCCGGGCATCCAAGTGACCCTGGCGATCCGGGACAACCCGGTCAACCTAGCGATCCTGGAAATCCGAGCGATCCAGG
>CAZTBW010000021.1:0-3345 GCA_964612555.1 uncultured Bdellovibrionales bacterium
CGAGGAGAGTGGGCTGTACTACAACCGCTATCGGTATTACGCACCGGAGTTGGGGAGGTATGTGACTCAGGACCCGATTGGATTAAAAGGTGGGTCAAACGCATATATGTATGTAGATGCTGCGCCTCTTCTTATAGTCGACCCTCTTGGCCAAGATGGAATATCAATAAGTGGAACGTTACAGATTCCATTTGCTTCATACGCCCATCAGTTTGGAATAGCAGACATTCCCATTACAGGAGTTGAGATCGGAGCGGCTATTACTTTCCCAAGGCCATGGAATCCTTCTGCTGAGTTCGATATAGGAATATTCGGAGGAGGTAATACCGAGATGGAGTTTGGTTTGGGGCGGGCAAGTGTTGACGCAGGCTACTCAAGTGCAGGCTCGCTCTGTGACTATGCCGGGGTGAGTGGAAGTACTGGAGCAATTATTGGTCCTATAAGTACAGGAGTAACCTATGACCCGAGCCTTGAAACCTTGGAGAGTGTGAAATTGGGTGGTGCATTTGCCCCATCAAAAACCTTTAAGACTATTTATGAGGCAGCTGGAGCTATCATAAAAAATCAATCCCTAAAGAAAGCTGCCGAAGTGTTCTATAGTAACGCATTAACTACTGGTGGGCAGTTTTCTATCTCAGGTAGTTTGTTAAATATGGAATATTACGATGTGGGTGTAAACCAATGACCGCTCCATCGCTTATAACGGCTTTCATAATAATGATCGGTATAGTTTTTGTTGTGCCGTCTGCGCTAAAGAAAATTGGCGTAACCAATGGGTTTGCAATAAATCTTCTAACTTCCATTCTATGCTTGCTTGTAATGATTCTAAGTATTCTTCTACGTTAAGGAGAGTATAGATTTGAGTTCCTGTAGGTAGACGTAAATCATATGAGCCTAGAGTCAACTCAGTCATTCTGGGAAAACTGCAGTGGAATGGGGATTTCGGCTTGGAGGTACTCAAATTGATTACAGACCTGTGGATCCAGAACTTCTATCACCCGTAGTCCCCAATGGCACACCGATAGGTGAAGATATTGGTGAGCGAATAAATAGGAGTTGGTGGGCTTGGCATGTTCGACAAATTTTTGAAGAAAATTCTTGGGAAAACCAATGGGTCAGGTATAAGAATGGGTGGCAATGCGGCCGGTGTTGATCCTTCAGAGTGTCTGTGCCCCTAGGGGATATAATGACTAAATTGCTTGATTGGTATTTTTCTATTAAGAATAAAATTCTGTGTGAGGCTAAGTGTTCACTGAGTTTTTCAATTAGTTATGATGGCGTAAAATGGTTGCAGGCTCTGCAGCGATATAGGATTAGTGATATTGATGGCGCGATTCGCATTGCTAAGATGAGCAATTTTGCTCCTGCTTCACATCATGTGGCGGTGGTGAATGAGAGAGAAGGGGCAGTGATTTATGTGAGGCTGAATGCCGGCGAGCGTCTGGTTTCTAATGTATTTTTTATAGCTACAAGCATGCTGTTATTGGCAGTGCTTATAGTCAGTTTGGTTTTGGGATTTCGTGGTGAATTTGCATCTGTATCACTCATGTCAATAGTTATATTGCTGGGGTTGATGCCTATTCTGATGCTTTATCTCGTCTCTCGTATTTCATTATTTTTTTCTGATGTGGAGGCTATTTATAAGGTCTTACTTTGATGCAGGTGAGTTTTGGGATTGAGCAATGATGTTGCTCTTCTGGCGGGACTTCCACTCTGAGCGTTTGGTTCGTTGGCTAGGCTGCGCTCAAGCTCATAAGCAGATAAATATGCTGGATGAGCATAACCCACACGACCTTGATCAACCGATTCGCCTGCCAGGTCAATATAATGATAGAGAAACCGGTCTCTATTACAACAGGCATCGCTACTACGATCCCAAACTAGGCAATTACATCAACCAAGATCCGATTGGCTTGGCCAGTGGTGAGCCAAATCTGGCCGTATACCCGAGGAATCCTGTTCAAGGGGTCGATCCGCTAGGGCTGGAGGAGGGACATCAAGGTTTTATGGGGCCATGGAGCGAGACTCGCGCAGATGGCAATCCTGCTGGTTATGGCTGTGGTGATAGTAAGACTGACTGGATCGTGCCCGATCGAGTTCTGGGGGCAGACTATTTCCCTGCACGTCGGAAACATGATAAATGCTATGAGGACTTGGAAAAAACTAAGGCTCAGTGTGATCTGGAGTTCAAAGTCAATCTGGTTAATATTTGTGATGATGCGTTGGCGGATAAGAATATTAGAAAATCGATGTGTAAGGGGGTTGCCAATATCTATTACAAGGCAGTCGATGTGATGGGGGATTCTGCCTTTACGGCGGCACAGGGGAAATCTATTGGTGAGAGGGAAAAGGAATTTTTGGATTTATTGAAGGATAGAGGAGTTTATGTGGATGAGGGCTACTACAACGAAATTGATGCGAAGATCGTTGCGGGGATGTAGTAGAGTTGGTGGTTTTGTTTTTGTTTTTTTTATTTTGGTAGGGTGTTCTCAATCGTCAGTGTATAATAATTATAGTCTTAGTGCGTATTCCAGCTTTCCAGAAGAAATGGAAGGGCTAATCTCCGTCTGGTCGAAATGCAGTGCTTGTCTTGATAACGGCATTTGTGGGCAGGATACCAAGGCTCAGTGCCTTGATAAGACTCTACCTAGCCGGGCTAGCGCGCTCGATCATGCTATCGGTCGCTCGAATATTCAGGCACTGCGCTATCTGGTTGAGGTGGCAGGTGCTGATGTCAATGAACCTATGGGGGAGTATCAGGAAACATCGTTGCATATTGCTTCTTATTATGGGGCTGAGACTCCCCGTAATTATGAAGTTATGAAGTATCTATTGGACAGGGGGGCTGATGTTCATGCGAGAACAGTTTGGTGGTGATTTTCATTGGAGTCCACTAAGAACGGCTGTTTGGAAAAACAAAATTGTAGCGGTTAAGCTATTGATTCAATACGGAGCATTGACGGACGAGGATAGTGTTCGAGGAGCTTGTGTGGTCGCTCGATCCAATGGTCGAGAGGCCATGGTTCCATTGTTGCCTCGTTGCTGCGAACGAGCATGGCTTGAGAAAGAGCAACGCTACTCTAGTGAAAGCATAAGGTTGCATTGTGAAAAACGGCCGGAATTGGCTAATTAAGCCATTCTAAAAAACCTGGGTTAGGTTACTGCAGATATGTCGATATACAAGATTGCTGGCGCTTTTTTGCTGTGGCTAACTGCAACTGCCGGCGCTTTCGCCTCGCCCGACAAGGAAGAATTGTTCAGGCAGCTCCACGTCCGTGCCGAAGCCGGTGTTGCAATCGCTCAGTACAACCTGGGCATGTTCTACAACAATGGTATTGGCACTTC
>CAZTBW010000022.1:0-3264 GCA_964612555.1 uncultured Bdellovibrionales bacterium
GCGCCTCCGTTACTCTTTAGGAGGCGACCGCCCCAGTCAAACTACCCACCAGACGTTGTCCCTGATGAGGATTCACTCATCTAGGTTAGAATACAAGAAGAACAAGGGTGGTATTTCAAGGGCGACTCCACCTTGGCTAGCGCCAAAGCTTCTAAGTCTCCCACCTATCCTACACATGCACTCCCCGTATTCAACGTCAAGCTATAGTAAAGGTGCACGGGGTCTTTCCGTCTTGCTGCGGGAACGAAGCATCTTCACTTCGAATTCAATTTCACTGAGTCCGCGATTGAGACAGTGGGGAAGTCGTTACACCATTCGTGCAGGTCGGAACTTCATGATATCTCTTTACACAACTCCACTGTTTTATTGTGTAAGATATTATCCACTGTTTCCAGTGGCATAGACTATACCTTCATCTATTTAAAGTGAGTTGAGAATTCACTTTCCGAATATATTATTTGGTTGGATACATATCCAAAAATAGAGCCAGCGTGTTATAAGAAGTTTTTACACTTCCTATCCAGGGATCTCACCCCTGAGTCGTTACAGGGAAATCAAAATTTATAATTTTGAAATCTTACCCTCGGTATTGCCCTCTGACAAACAATTGCTTGCTTCAGTTAGGGTTTCACCGATTTGAGCTGGTTATTTCGAGTCACAGTCACCTGTGCCCCGGGCAATTTCTCTCAATTTTACCCGACAAGGAATTTCGCTACCTTAGGACCGTTATAGTTACGGCCGCCGTTCACCGGGGCTTCGGTTCAAAGCTTCACACCGAAGTGTTGACAAATCCCCTTAACCTTCCGGCACCGGGCAGGTGTCAGTCCCTATACTTCCACTTTCGTGTTTGCAGAGACCTGTGTTTTTGGTAAACAGTCGCTACCCCCTCTTTTGTGTCACCTTCCTCAGCTCAGGAAGTAAATTCCTTCACCAAAAAAGGTCTGCCTTCTTCCAAAGTTACAGCAGCAATTTGCCTAGTTCCTTAATCGCGGTTCTCTCAAGCGCCTTAGTATACTCTACCCGTCCACCTGAGTTGGTTTGAGGTACGGTCGTCTATGTACGGACTTAGAAGCTTTTCTCGGAAGCATAGGATCAGTCACTTCATCTAGGCCGAAGCTTCGACTCGTTATCACACCTCAGTGTTAACGGAAAAGCGGATTTGCCTACTTTTCCCACCTACATGCTTGAACCGGTATCCATTACCCGGCTGACATACCTTTCTCCGTCCCTCCATCGTACAATGTACATCTACGGTACAGGAATATTAACCTGTTTTCCATCACCTACGCCTTTCGGCCTCGGCTTAGGTACCGACTAACCCTGAGCGGATGACCCTGGCTCAGGAATCCTTGGACTTTCGGCGACAGAGCTCTTCCCTCTGTTTATCGTTACTCATGCCACGCATAATCACTTGTTAACAGTCCACGACTCCTTACGGTATCGCTTCATCCCAGTTAACAACGCTCCTCTACCACTTAAAATTACCGTGGTAATCTTAAATCCGCAGCTTCGGTGTAATGTTTAGCCCCGTTAAATCTTCGGCGCGAGACCACTTGACTAGTAAGCTGTTACGCTATTTTTAAAGGGTGGCTGCTTCTAAGCCAACCTCCTAGTTGTCTATGCGTTCTCACATCCTTAAACACTTAACATTAACTTTGGGACCTTAGCTGGCGGTCTGGGTTCTTTCCCTTTCGTCCACGGGCCTTGTCACCCGCAGGCTGACTGCTGTGCTCAACTTGAATGGTATTCAGAGGCTAGCTGGGTTTGGTAGGCTGGTAGGCCCCCTAGCCCAATCAGTGCTTTACCCCCATTCAATATACACAACGCTATACCTAAATATATTTCGAGGAGAACCAGCTATCTCCAGGTTTGATTAGCCTTTCACCCCTACCCACAGTTCATCCCAAAACTTTTCAACGTTTACGGGTTCGGACCTCCACTGCGTGTTACCGCAGCTTCATCCTGACCATAGGTAGATCACCTGGCTTCGGGTCTACCCCCAGGAACTAAGCGCCCTATTCAGACTCGCTTTCGCTTCGGCTTCACCTAATCGGCTTAACCTCGCTCCTGAGGCGTAACTCACTGGCCCATGATGCAAGAGGTACGCCGTCGCACTGTTATCCGAAGATAACATAGTGCTTCGACTGCTTGTAGATACACGGTTTCAGGATCTTTTCATTCCCCTCTCGGGGTTCTTTTCACCTTTCCCTCACGGTACTTGTTCACTATCGGTCGTCTAGTAGTATTTAGCCTTGGAAGATGGTCCTCCCAGATTCCGACAGGGTTCCACGTGTCCCGCCGTACTCAGGTACGTGCTCACCTCCTTTGTTAATTTCGCTTACGGGGCTATCACCCTCTGTGGCCAAGCTTCCCAACTTGGTTCAGCTATCAACGCAGGTCAGTTTTATGCACGCCCTACAACCCCAGAAAAACCGAAGTTATTCTGGTTTGGGCTATTCCCACTTCGCTCACCGCTACTATGGGAATCTCAATTGATTTCTTTTCCTCGGGGTACGAAGATGTTTCAACTCCCCCGGTTTGCTCCTCTTAACGAGGTACCTGGAATACTCCAGGTGGGTTTCCCCATTCGGAAATCTCCGGATCAAAGCCTAATTGACGGCTCCCCGAAGCTTATCGCAGTCTATTTACGTCCTTCATCGCCTCTAGACGCCAAGGCATCCTCCGTGCACCCTTTGTAACTTAATCTTTTGATGTTCTATCAAATTCTCAGATCGGTCCTCTTAATGCCAATCTGAGAAACAGAGAGTTTTTTGAGCTCTCTCGAGTTTATTCTGTTCGCTTGAGAATGTCTCAGCTACTCTACCCACTACCATCAAAGAACTAATCCCTTGAAGAGTGAGCAGTAACTGTGCTCATCTACCCGTACCAAATTGTCAAAACTACTCTACACAACAAAATACATCACTGTTGAATAGAAGAGAGCAGCCTCAGCTACAGCAATATGCCAAGCAAGCCAAAACAAGTTCGAAGATTGAGTACCTATTACATAAATACTCTACATATTGTCGACCTAATACTAAAAGTTATCTTGTCGAAACATTATTAATAATGAACGAACAAGTATAAACTCTTTAAAGGAGGTGATCCAGCCGCACCTTCCGGTACGGCTACCTTGTTACGACTTCACCCCAGTCATTGACCACTCCGTGGCAAGCGTCCCCCTTGCGGTTAGACTACCTGCTTCTGGAGCAGCCAACTCCCATGGTGTGACGGGCGGTGTGTACAAGGCCCGGGAACGTATTC
>CAZTBW010000023.1:0-3205 GCA_964612555.1 uncultured Bdellovibrionales bacterium
CTTGAATCCGCTGTTGCCGAGATAGCGATAGTTGACCATCCCTCCACGCTACCGGGGAGTGACGGCGAAGCGGGCCGCTCGCGACACCACCGAGAGACGGCGTTCCGCCAGCTCCAGCGAATCACCGAGTTGCCTCCAGCGAATCACCGAGTTGCCTCCAGCGAATCACCGAGTTGGCGATACACTCGCAGAGTGCCGACGTTCATCGACAGACATGCGGCGGTCTTCGCGCGCGAGGCGATGGACGCATTTCCTGCATTGGTCATCCAAGGGGCTCGGCAGGTCGGAAAGAGCACCTTCGCCGCGATCATCACCGCCGACCGCCCCACACGATCGCTGACACTGGACGACCCCGGCTCACTTGCGGCCGCACAAGCCGATCCGGCGAGCTTCGTCGACCAGTTCCCGGACGGAACGCTGGCGATCGACGAGGTGCAACGCGCGCCCGAACTGATCCTCCCTCTCAAAGCATCGATCGACCGTGACCGGCGCCCCGGACGCTTCACCCTCACCGGATCCAGCGACCTGCTCAGACTGCCCGGCACATCCGACAGCCTGGCGGGCCGGGCGGTCACCGTCACGTTGCGCGGCGTGACTCAGGGCGAACTCGCACGCAGCAACGACGACATCGTCGGCCGTATCCGCGCCGGCGGAGATGCGGCCGAGTTCTCCACCGAGCTGACCCGCGCCGACTATGCGGCAGCCATCGCTGCCGGCGGCTATCCTGAGGCTCGCTCGCTCGCCGGACGACTACGGCGGACGTGGTTCGACAGCTATGCCGAGCGACTCCTGCGCCGCGACGCCACCGAACTCGCACCGCGCATCGACAGCGGGCGTCTCACGTCGGTGCTCCGGCTCCTCGCAGCCAACCAGGCGGGCGAGCTGGTGCGCGCACGGATCGCACGTGACGCCGCGATCCCGGAATCGTCGATGCCGACGTACATCGACCTGCTCGAGACGATGTATCTCGTGGACCTCATCCCTCCGTGGACACCCAACCTCACGAGCCGGGAGTCATCGCGACCGAAGGTCACCGTCACGGACTCCGGACTTGCACTCCGGCTCTCACGAGTGGACGAGCAGCAGCTGATGCCGCTCGACAGCCCCTTCCTCGGCAACGCCCTGGAGGGCTTCGTCGCCACGACCCTCCTCGCGCAACGCGCATGGAGCAGGGAGGAGTACGAGCTGTTCCACTTCCGAGACCGCAACGGACTGGAAGTCGATCTGGTCTGCGAGCTCTCCGACGGCTCCGTCATCGCCTTCGAGGTGAAGTCGAGCGCAACGATCAAGTCCGAGCACTTCGTCGGTCTGCGCGCCCTGCGCGACCGCCTCGGCGACCGATTCCTGGGCGGGTTCGTGCTGAACACCGCGGCGACCGGACGGCTGTTCGCCGACAGGCTGTGGTCGCTGCCCGTCGCTGCGCTCTGGCAGCTCTGACGGGGACGGTGCCCGCCACGCACCGCGGCGCGCACCGCGGCGCTGAGAGCGGCGGAAAAGCGTACAAGCGGCCACGGCGGCGGCGACCCTATGGTGACGACATGGATGTGGACGCGGCGACCCGCACGATGATCGACAACATCCCCGGCAGGACGGGACGGAGCTTGGACGAGTGGTTCGCGGTGCTCGATGCGGCCGCGCCGCAGCGGCATGGCGAAGCGCTCGGGCTGCTGAAGGCCGAGCACGGTGTGAGCCATGGCTTCGCGAACCTCATCGCGACGCTGCACCGCGAGCGCGACACGGCACCCGCGACCGCCGGCGATCTCGTCGACGCTCAGTACGCGGGCGCCAAGGCGGCGCTGCGACCGATCTACGAGCTCCTCATCGCCGCGGCGGCAGAGCTGGGCGACGACGTCGAGGTGGCACCGAAGAAGACCGGCGTCTCGCTGCGGCGCGGCAAGCAGTTCGCTCTCGTCGAGGCGCCCAGCGCGACGCGCGTGCGCGTCGGACTGAACCTGCGGGGCGTCACCCCCACCGACAGGTTGCATGCCGCAGGAGGCATGTGCACGCACCGCGTCGACGTGCGGGCAGTCGATGAGGTGGACGACGAGCTGCGGGGCTGGCTCGCGGAGGCCTACTCCCGTGCCTGACCCGGCACCTGCTCCAGCGGCACGAAGTGCGCCGCGTCCGGTCCGTGCTCGGCGACGAGCCGGTAGTACTCCGTCGGCGTCCAACCGCTGAAGCGGCGGAACGCGCGCACGACGTGCGGCTGGTCGTAGTACCCGGATGCCACCGCCAGCCCCGCCCAGTCCGGTGCGCCGCCATCGGCGTGCAGGGACTCCAACAGCCGGTGGAACCGCAGCACCTGGGCGTGCCGCTTCGGGGTCGTGCCGGCGACAGCCCGGCACCGGGCGACGAGGCGCTGATGGGACACCCCCAACGCGGCCGCGATCGCCCCGATGGGCGCCTCGGGATCACGCTCGACCGCCGTGAGCGCCCCGACCGCGACCTCGTCGCGGGGGTGCAGCTCACGCTCGCGCAGCCACGCGTCTGCGGCGGCGAGCGCGGCGCCGGCCGAGACGCACGCGTGCAGCGACGACACGAGTGCGGCGACCTCAGGCAGGAGGGCCTCGGCATCCTGCACGCGCTCGGCCGCCCTCGGCGCGGCGCCCGGCGCGAGTGCGTGCAGCCCCGTGGGGGTCAGCTCGATGCCGACGTGCCGGATCAGCGGCGGCGACTCGATCACGAGGAACTCCGACTGCAGCCCCGACACGAACGCATCGGGAACGACGGCCACCGGTCCGTGGCGGTCGTGGAGGCGGTAAGGCTCCGACAGATTGACGATCAGGTGCACGAAAGGCAGCGGCAGGATCTTCTCGTATCGGCGCAACGGCGGGGTCTCGAGGAACCACAGCCGCGTGACGACGCCGTGGAGCTCCGGCGGTGCCGGGCGCTCCTCGTAGATCATGCCGCCACGCTACCCGCGGCGAACCGGCTCAGCCCGCTGCGGCGGCCGCCTTGTCCTCTTCGGTCGCGACGAGCTGGCCGCACGCACCGTCGATCTCCTTGCCTCGGGTGTCGCGGAGGGTCGTCGGGATGCCGGCGTCGTTGAGCCGGCGCACGAACTCGTTCTGCACGGGCACATCGGATGCCGTCCACACCGAGCCCGGGGTGGGGTTCAGCGGGATCGGGTTGACGTGCACCCAGCCGCGACCGCGCGCGTTGAGCTTCTCGGCGAGCAGGTCCGCGCATGCCAGGCATCGATGCC
>CAZTBW010000024.1:0-3185 GCA_964612555.1 uncultured Bdellovibrionales bacterium
ACTATCCAACCCCCAGAAACGCAAAAACCACCATCAAAACCAGAACAATCCAAAACTAACCCAACCAAACCGAATCCAAACAAACCAACACTACCAATCCAAACTAACCATCTTACCAGCACTATCCTCGCAACCACTACGCGAACCCCCCGACAATCAACGCAGACCAGCATCAACCAGAAAACCGATCCAACTGTTTCTGTACACACGTCCAGAAATACAGTACAAGGTGCGACAATCATTACTCATCACAGCAGCTAAGGAACAGTACTACAGACACCCTAGGCTATCGCAGCGCACCAGCAGAGCTCCACCAACCAATACAACAGCGCCAAAGCTTCACCAACCAATACAATAGCACCACAGCTCCAGAAACTCAACCAACAGCTCCAGACCAACAAATCGAACCACCTTCCACTCAACTGCAACAGAACCACAGCCAGAACGCAAGGCATCAGAGAGAGTACACTGAGAACTGACCCCAAGCCCTCAACTGCGAACAAGGGACTCACTCACATCACGCCACCTGTCAAGAATCCGTTGCCTCATAGCTCTCAGCTCCTTTCCGTGATTTTTTGTTTATACGAAACTTCTGCTTAGAAGGGTTACACTTTGAGACCAAAGCTATCGAGAAGGTGCCTGGGGTGGGTGATTGAGTGAACACCATTTATAGTAGCAGCAGCCGCGATGGACTACCTCTCAGCGATCAATCTCGAATGCCCGATGCTTGCTGCCGAAGACCTGACGCCGCCAAAGATCAAGGCGTTTCTGAGGCAGAGGGAGATCTACAAGAACAACATCGAGGTGGCGTCTTCAGCAACCAACAAGCTGATCCCGCGCTCCCTTGATAAGTGCCTGCCAGCCTTCATTGTCGACTACTGGGTGGAGTCTGAGACCATTGACGACCAGAGCGATGAAGAGTTGGAGAAGCATTTGAAGTTCCTGATCACCGACGTGGGAACAACAGCGACCCGGCTCCAGGTGGATGAGGTGTTCACCAAGCAAGTCCTCCATACATTGGACGAGAACCCTCTCCAGCCTGCGTTTGTGCGACATACAGTCTTCTTCGCCAAAGCAGCTCGGTTGATTCGGGAACACGACCTGGAAGGTATTCTCGAGATATCCAAGCACAAGAAGAAGTACCAGAAGAAGCTTGGCGAGGCGCTCAAGATCCCGTATGCCAGCGCGCGAATCGCGAGGCGCATCGAGGACACCGATGAGGCATTGGACGACGAGACTTTGAAGGAACTCGTGATGAGTTGGATAGTCGAGCAGGAGGAGGTTCGATTGGCATCTGACAAGCTTGCGAAGGTGCAAGTGAGCATGTCGCCTGCGCAGCCGAGCCATCCTGCCCCATATGTTCCTGCCCCATCCAATGTCAAGGCATCATCCCAGCCAAGTTCTGCTGAGCTCATCTACAACAAACGAGGCGCGCTCATTCGCTGCCGTCACTGTGGCAAGCAGGGTCTTCACTACGCCGAATCCTGCCCTGATGCTACCGAAGCAGAGCGCCTGCAGCACAAGCAGAACCATCGAAACTACTTGGCTCAAGTCACATCGCATGGAGCACCACCTGCAGCATCAGCATCAGCTGCAGCAAGCACACCAGCTGCAGTACCAACTCCCAAACCAACAGCAGCACCAGCTACCGCTGCCACCACGACACGGACCCAAACAGGAAAAACACCAGCTCCAATTGAAAGGTTCCAGCCATCTCGTGCGGTCACCGTGCACCCCCGCGCAGACGCCACCACAATCACAGCACCAGCGGAGTTCCTTGGATTCATTGGCAAGGAACTGAAGCAGGTCGTCATCTGCCCGGACAGTGGCAGTGCGATATCCTTGATCGATTCCGCCACCGCTATGAGCTTGGTTGGCGCGGAGATCATCATCCAACCCAGCGAGATGACCATGGCTGACGGCACGTCCAAGAAGAGGTTGATGGGGGTGGCGACACTGCCCATTCGACTCCACGAGGACGATGCGAACCCGTTGACAGTCCAATTCCACATGGTCGACACCACGGAGAGCACCTTGCTGCTGTCCAACCAGGTACTGAAGGACATCGGCATTGATGTTGCTGAGTTGACTGTCAACGCACTCAAGCAACGAGACACCACTGCCTGCTCAGCCAAGTGCAGCAACATCATGTTGGAAGTAAACGAGGATGGCAAGGTTGAGCACAATCCACTGGACGCAGTGCACTGGTTGGAGAACGAAGAGGTGCTTCTCCCAACTGAGATCCCAGCAGACGCATCCACAGTCCCTGCCATCTCCACATTGTGTCCCGTCTACGACCAAGCCAATCAGGAAATCAAACCGAAACTCGAGGCGTTCTTTGATCACGCCAAGAATCTATTCTACTTCGGTGACGATCCCATCATCTGTGAGGACTTCACCTTGGAGCTATTGGACGACAACTCAACATTCCACGCGTCCAACCGCAACTTCGAACCCAGGAAGAGGGACTGGTTGATCGCTGAAGCAAATCGATTGCTTGCGAAGAAGCAGATCTCTGAGGCACCACCAGGCATGCGATTCTCCTCCGTGCTGTTCCCCGTGAAGAAGGGATACGATGAGCACGGAGTGGAGCAGTTCAGGAGCGTCATCGACTATGTTGCCATCAACAAGCTCATCAAGTACGCGGACTACCCGATGCCCAACCTCCACACATGGGACGACCAGCGCTGCGACAGCAAGTACTGGGCTGTCCTGGATGCCGAGAAGGGATACCAACAGATCCAGATGGACACCAAGGCATCCCACATCATGTGTGTCCGCATCCTGGACAAGCTCTACGTTCCGCATCGATTGCTTCCAGGTATCTCCACTGCTATTAGCTTATTCCAGAGGATCATGACAATGGTCATCCACTACAAGCTGACCAAGGAGGAGGCATCCCGAATGAAGTATCCATTGGATGAGATGGAGTCGGACCACATGCACATCGTGGTGTGGTTAGACGATATCAAGATTGATGCAAGCACCTTGGATATCTTCTTCGGCAGGATGGAGCGCCTTCTCTTCAAACTGAACAAGTACAGGATCCGCTTGAACCTCAAGAAGTCCACACTCATCGCTGAGGAGGTCAAGCACTGCGGTATCCTATACAGCCACCAGGGCATGCGATTCGACGATGAACGCGTCCAGGCCCTCACCCAAACACCCACCCCAGCATCCATGGA
>CAZTBW010000025.1:0-3060 GCA_964612555.1 uncultured Bdellovibrionales bacterium
GCAAAACGTTGTATGTAATTTTTACAACCTATACTGTGAAATGAAAATGTTTTCCAAAAATATTAAACATACAATTTTAAGTTTATTACTTCCTTTTGGAATGTACTTTGTATATAATTCGTTTAAAAATCTAAGTGAATTTGAGTTTTATTTCTTTCTGTTTTTTTTCTATTTTATTTTATTAAATATTATACTTTTTTTTACTCTTAATAAAGTGGAAAGAATATCAATGATAGTGGAAAGCAAACCTAAATACTTGATTCTATACGAAGTGATTAAATATGTCTTAATTGTTTCCTTTATTTTTTCCACATATTATTGGATAATTTATGACTATAAAAAACAAAATTTCATAAATGTAATCCAAGGAAATAAGTTTGAGATTTTTTTTGATTTTTATTATTATTCTCTTACTACATTTATTATGAATAATGCAAGTGAAATAAAACCAACCACAATTTTATCGAAATTTCTGGTTTTGTCACAAATTTTAATATCATTTAGTTCTATAGTTATATATTTATCAAATCATAAAGATTTTGGAAACTTTTTTAAACAAATTGAAGATAAAATAAATAATAAATAAAACTACATACAACAGCCGTTTGGCGCAATGGCGAATTAAGTGCGAAATATAAAGTTTTCGCATTCTAAGTCGCAAAAAGCCAATTACATTGACTTTTTTTCTTAAATTTATTCAATTAATTGGCTTTTGCTTACCGTGTCGCTAAATTGAAACTTTCGCTTTCAATTTCCGCCACTGACGCCAAGCCTCGAAACGTTACCTGCAACCATTAAATACGACGTGTAAAGAATATGACAACTAAAGATTATTTTGAAATAACTTATTGGTTAATAAGTCTTGGAATTTTAGGATTTACTATTTATTGGATAGCTGTTAGTCCAATTAAAGCAGTGCAAATTGGAAGACAATTAGATAATGAACAAAATAAACATAATGCAAAGTTAGATTTGTTCCTTACTCTTTTTTCTCTAAGAGGAAATCCGACAAGTTATGAATTCGTTAACGGATTAAATCAAATTGATATCTGTCATTCGACCCAACGACCGTGCAAAAGTTAACGAACGAAAAACATTAAACTAAATTTCGTAATTTAGCGACCTAATTTTAACGATGAAACGCAATGGCAAACAAGTATGTAAACTTTATTTCGGACGAACATTTATTGAACTGCATTGAAAATTTGCACAAAGCATATTTGAGAGCCAAAAACAACATTTCAAAAAAGAGTTTTTACACCAACAAAGTTGATACAATCAAACTGACTTTTGACGCTAAGTTTAACGACATCAACGAAGACGATTTAATCCAGTCGGAAATTCTTCGCCAAATTGACAAATCCATAAACAACTCAATCGGAACGTTTCACGAGCAAATTTTAGGTGGAATAAAAGGTTACGAAGTCGGGAATTTAAGCGGTTTTGACATCAAGGCAACGGACGACACGCTTTTTGCCGACATCAAAAACAAGCACAATACAATGAACAGTAGTTCGGCTGAAGCCTTGTTTCAAAAGTTAGCCAGATATGCAGATGATTACAAAAAAGCCAAATGCTATTGGGTTCAGATTTTAGCAAAAGGTAGTTTCAACGAACATTGGAAAGGTGAAATCAACGGAAAAGAGTACAGCCATTCAAGAGTTTTTAAAATTTCGGGCGACCAGTTTTATGCTTTGCTTTCGGGACAAGACGATGCACTTTTTAAATTGTACAAAACATTACCAAAAGCAATTAAAGATTATCTGAAATCCGTAGAAAAAGACGACAGTATAAAAGAAAATTCGGCTTTAGATGAAATTTCATCTGAAACCGAAAAATCGAAACGTACTATTCTCGACCAAATCACTTTTGAAAATTATAGTTACTATTTGGGATTTGACAAACTGTAATAGTCGTTCAAAAACTTCACAATCGAATAGCCGACTTCACAACCTAAATTCACAGGAACAGCATTTCCGATTTGCTTGTATTGTTGAGCCAATGAACCTGCAAATTCCCAATTATCGGGGAAAGTTTGTATTCGTGCATATTCCCGAACGGTAAACGGTCGGGTTTCGTCAGGGTGGCAACGTTCTGTTTGTTTTTGGGCAGGACTGCAAGTCAAAGTCAGACAAGGTTCGTCCCAGCCAATTCTTCGGGCAATGCCTGTTTTTCCTCCGCCCAAATGGAAACTTCCGCCCATAAAAGACTTCTGAATTTCCAAAGGCAAGTCACGCCAATAACCTTTTTGTGGAACTAAATCCAAAACTTCTTTTTTGCTTTTCGGATATTTAGCACCAGCAGATTTTGGAACATTTGTATCAAACAATTCGCCTTTTTTCAAAGCATCTTTTAAATTGTAAATTTTCTTGTAAGGCTTTGGATATTCGTATTGTAAATCAATATCTTTTCTGACACCAACCAAAACCAAACGCTCACGTTTCTGTGGAACTTTATAATGAATGGCTTTCAAAACTTCGACAGGAACTACGTTGTAGCCAATTTCGTCTAAAATAGAAATCATTCCCTGCAAGGTTTTTCCGTTGTCGTGGCTCAACAAACCACGCACATTTTCGCCTATACAAATCGCTGGATTTACTTCTTTGACCACTCTTGCAAACTCATAAAAAAGCGTTCCACGAGCATCTGCCAAACCTAATTTTTTACCTGCATAACTAAACGCCTGACAAGGAAATCCGCCTGTAACAACATCAACTTTCCCGTTGTATTCCGAAAAATCAAAATCCTTAATATCGCCTTCCAAAACATTCCAGTTCGGACGGTTTTTGCGTAAAGTCTGACAGGCAAATTTGTCAATTTCATTTAACGCAACACATTTTAAACCAGCTTTTTCCATACCGACAGCCAAACCACCTGCACCTGCAAACAATTCCAAAACTTTGTATTCGTGATTAGGTTCAACAAAATTGGAAACAGTTTCTGTAATGTCTGTTTTTAGAAAATCAGCAAACAAAGTCTGAACGTCCGTTTTTCGATATACCCGATAATTACTCATTGGCTCACGAACGGCAGAAAGTTTGCCTTCTTCGTCCCAACGAC
>CAZTBW010000026.1:0-3054 GCA_964612555.1 uncultured Bdellovibrionales bacterium
TCTGCGACGGACGCCCCGGCGGTGCGTCCCTACCGCGCTTCGTGCCAGAACGGGCCGTCGTGTCTTTCCGGAGGTTTTGCAATAAGAACGCGCCAGTCCTGCCCAGCAGTCCAAAGGAGGATGGTCTTGCCGCGAGGCAAGGATGGAGCCGCACGGCCTGCGGAGGTCCAGACGAGGCCCTCCCGCCCGGCAGAGATTGACTTTCCTGGCCGAACTCGGCATGATGGGCGTTTCCGCGTGCTGGACATGCCTTTGCGCGGTCGTCCGTTGCGCCATTGTCCTCCTGAAACCCCACCTACCTGCTTCCCTGCGATGTCCTCCCTCAAGCCCTATCCGACCGGCCTCGGCACGAAGTCCCTCCATGCCGGGCAGGTGCCCGACCCGACCACCGGCTCCCGCGCCGTGCCGCTCCACCAGACCACGAGCTACGTCTTCCGCGACACCGAGCACGCCGCGAACCTCTTCGGGTTGAAGGAGCTCGGCAACATCTACACCCGCCTGATGAACCCGACGACGGATGTCTTCGAGCAGCGCATCGCCGCGCTCGAAGGCGGCAGCGCGGCGCTCGCCCATTCCTCCGGCCAGGCGGCGATCACGAATGCCATCCTCAACGTCGCGGGGGCGGGCGACCACATCGTGTCCGTCTCGCAGCTCTACGGCGGCACCTACAACCTTTTCCACCACACCCTGCGGAAGCTGGGCATCGAGATCAGCTTCGTGGACGCCGACGATCCCGAGGCCTTTCGCCGCGCCCTGCGCCCCGGGACCAAGGCCTTCTACGGCGAGGGACTAGGAAATCCCGCCCTCAACATCTTCCCGGTGGAGGAGGTCGCCCAGATCGCTCGCGAGGCCGGCGTGCCCCTGATCCTCGACAACACCTGCCTGCCTCCGATCCTGCACCGCTCCTTCGAGTGGGGCGCCAACGTCGTCGTCCACTCCACGACGAAATATCTCGCCGGGCACGGCACCTCCATCGGCGGCATCGTCGTGGACGGGGGCAACTTCGACTGGGGCTCCGGTCGCTTCCCGGGCTTCACCGAGCCGGATCCCTCCTACCATGGCCTCGTGCATTGGGAGGCGTTCAAGGCCTTCCCTCCCGCGGGCGGGGCGAACATCGCCTTCGCGATGAAGATCCGGTTGCAGCTCCTCCGAGACATGGGCAACTGCATTTCGCCGTTCAACTCGTGGCAGTCGTTGATCGGCCTCGAGACCCTGCACCTGCGCATGGAGCGCATCTGCCAGAACGCGCTGGCGACGGCCCACTTCCTGAAGGACCACCCGAAGGTCGCCTGGGTGAACTATCCCGGCCTGCCCGACTCGAAGCACCATGCGGCGGCCAACAAGTATCTGACCGGAGGATACGGCGGCCTGCTCGGCTTCGGGGTGAAGGCGGGCTACGAGGGAGCCACCCGCGTCATCGACGGGCTGAAGCTCTTCAGCCATCTCGCCAACATCGGCGACGCGAAGAGCCTCGCCATCCATCCCGCGAGCACGACGCACAGCCAGCTCAGCGCCGAGGAGCAGGCCTCCGCCGGCGTCCAGTCCGACTACATCCGCCTGAGCCTGGGCTGCGAGGATTTCCCCGACCTCCAGGCCGATCTGGAGCAGGCGCTCGGCTTGGCTTGATCCGGCGAGGGCGAGGGGAGAGCCAGCCTCTGAGAGCGAAGGGACGCGAAAATGGTGTGCAAAACGCTTGCCGCGCCAAATCCCCGGTCAGACCGTTCCGGGATGGCTTCCCTGCGATCTGTCGGGAAGTTCTCCTCGCTGGTCCGAACGTCCAACCCTCCATCCTTCCTTCCGATGATTCCCAAAGTCGCTCCTCTCCTCGCCCTCCTGCTCTTCGCCGGCCATCCTCTGCTGGCCAAGGAACCGGCCAAGGCGGCCCTCGTCGTCACCGAGCCCGTCGACATCCTGAAGCTGATCAAGGACGGCGAGACCTATGTCCACCTCAACAAGGGATACGACTCCGACGCGGACGACAAGGCGGAGGACATCTTCGTCCTGAACGACGAGGGGCTGCTCGTGACCGGCAAGGGCTGGGGCTATCTCGCCACCAAGTCGGCCTATCGCGACTACCATCTGACGATCGAGTTCAAGTGGACGGGACGCACCTGGGGCCGCCGCGCGGACCGGGCACGGGACACGGGCATCCTCGTCCATTGCCACGGTCCCGCCGGGGCCCATGGAGGCACATGGTCGGCCTCGATCGAGGCCCAGATCATCGAGGGCGGCATGGGGGACATCCTCGTGCTGAGCCCCAAGACGGCGGACGGCACGGTCTACGAGAGCAGCGTCGAGGCGGAGTTCGAGCTCGACCGCGACGGGGAGAAGCGCTGGAAGAAGGGCGCGCCGCGCCAGAAGGTGACCTCGGGCCGCATCAACTGGGAGAAGCGCCACGAGGACTGGGCCGACAAGGTGGACATCCGCTTTCCCGACGATCTCGACAAGCCGGTCGGCGAGTGGAACACGCTGGAGGTCGTGGCCAAGGGGGACACCTTGCAGTATTTCTTCAACGGAGTGCTCGTGAACGAGGCCTTCGCCGCCCAGCCGAGCGAGGGGCCGGTGGGCCTGCAGACCGAGGCCGCCGAATTCGTGGTGAGGCGCTTCGACCTCCAGCCGCTGAAGAAGTAGTGGACGGGTCTCCATGGGCATGGTGAAATGCCACGCAGTCCCATGAACCCGCCGCTTTCCCTTCGCCTTCGGTCCTTGGCCTTCGCCGCCGCTCTGCTGTCGATGGCCTCGGGCGGTGTCTGCGGCGGGGAGGATTTCGCCTTCGAATTCCGTCGCCAGAGCGAGACGGCTCCCGGCTCGGGCCGCTACCGGTCCCTCGTGCAGCCCGGCACCTGGGCCGCGTCCCGGACCGCGCTGGTCGTCTGCGACATGTGGGACGACCACTACTGCCGGAACGCCGCCCGCCGCGTGGCGGAGATGGCGCCGAGGATGAACGAGGTGCTCCGCGCCGCCCGCGCCCGTGGAGCGCTCATCATCCACTGTCCCAGCGGCTGCATGGACCGCTACGAGGGCACGCCCCAGCGCGAGCTGGCGAAGCAGGCG
>CAZTBW010000027.1:0-2922 GCA_964612555.1 uncultured Bdellovibrionales bacterium
GGCGCTCGCCGCCCGAGAGCGAGCCCGCGCGCTGCTTCAGACGCGCGCCGAGCTCTGCGAAGATGCCCGTGACGAACTCGAGCCGCTCCTTGAAGATCCTGGGGTTCTGGTAGAGCCCCATCTGCAGGTTCTCCTCGATCGTCAGCGAGGGGAAGACGTTGTTCGTCTGCGGCACGAAGCCGACCCCGCGCGCGACGAGACGGTCGGCCTTCAGCCCCACGATGCTCTCGCCGTTGACGGTGATGTCGCCACCGCGCACCTTGACCATGCCGAAGATCGCCTTCAGCAGCGTCGACTTGCCGGCGCCGTTCGGGCCGATGATGCCGATCAGCTCACCACGGTGGGCGATGAGGTTCGTGCCGTTGAGTATGTTGACGCCCGGGAGGTATCCGGCCACGAGGTCGGTGACCTCGACGACGACATCGGTCGCCTTCTCCGCCACGGCGGTGCTCGTCTCGGGAGTGCTCATTGGTTCTCCTCCTCGGCTTCGGCGATGGCGGTGGTCTCTTCTTCCTTGATCTCCTCGAGAAGGTCCATCGCGGAGGTGTCGAGCTCACCGGCGACGCGGCCCGTCAGGACGCCCAGGTCGACGTCCTGATGGCTGCCGAGGTACGCGTCGATGACGGCCTTGTCGCTCATCACGCTCTCGGGCGGACCCTCGGCGATGATGCGGCCCTCGGCCATGACCACCACCCAGTCGGCGATGTGGCGCACCATGTGCATGTCGTGCTCGACGAAGAGCACCGTCATCCCGAGATCCTTCAGGTCCATGATGTGATCCAGCAGCGACTGCGTCAGCGCCGGGTTCACCCCGGCCATCGGCTCGTCGAGCATGACCAGGTTCGGGTCGCGCATGAGCGCCCGCGCCATCTCCAGGAGCTTGCGCTGGCCGCCCGAGAGCGAGGCCGCGTAGTCCTGAGCCTTGGTGTCGAGCTTGAAGCGGGCGAGAAGGTCCATCGCCTTCGCCTCGAGCTCCTTGTCCTGCTTGCGCCAGATGAACGGGAAGATGCTGCGCCAGATGCTCTCCCCCTTCTGGTCCGGTGCGCCGAGCTTCATGTTCTCCAACACCGTCAGCAGCGAGAGCGCCTTGGTCAGCTGGAAGGTGCGCACCTGGCCCATCCGGGCGACCTTGAACGAGGGCACGCCGCTGAGCGAGTGGCCGTCGAAGCTCCACTCGCCCGTGTTCGGCTTGTCGAAGCCGCACAGCAGGTTGAACAGCGTCGTCTTGCCGGCGCCGTTGGGGCCGATGAGCGCGGTGATCGCACCGCGGGGGATCTCCAGGTGGTCGACGTCGACGGCGGTGAGGCCACCGAAGTGACGGGTGACCTTGTCGGCGACGAGGATCGGGTCGACCTTGGCGACACCCGGTGCCGCCTCGCCGACGTGGAGACCGGTGGACTTCTGCCGGGCCTGACCCGGCGCAGCGTTACTTGACAAAGGTCAACTCCCTCTTGTTGCCGAGGATGCCCTGTGGCCGGAAGATCACCAGCAGCATGAGCGCGACACCGACGAAGATGAAGCGCAGCTGTCCGGCCTGGATCCCTGAGATCGGAAGGATGCCCTGCGCCGCCAGCGCGGGAAGCACGCCGTCCAGGAACGCCATGATCACCCAGAACAGTGCGGCGCCCAGTGCCGGACCGAAGACGGTGGCCGCGCCGCCGAGCAGCAGGATCGTCCAGACGAAGAACGTCAGCTGCGTCGTGTAGGTCGCCGGGACGACGGCCGAGGGGAGCGCGAACACCATGCCGCCCAGGGCCCCGAAGACGCCGCCGATGACCAGCGCCTGCATCTTGTAGGCGAAGACGTTCTTGCCGAGCGAGCGGACGGCGTCCTCATCCTCGCGGATGCCCTTGAGCACCCGGCCCCACGGACTGCGCATGAGCGCCCAGACGAAGTAGACCGCGAGGGCCAGCAGGATCAGACCGAACACGCGCACCCAGAGCTGGTCGGCGTTGTAGGTCCATGGTCCGAAGCCGTACGTCCCCGGGGGGAACGGATTGGCCGCCCGGAAGCCGGCATGGTAGCCGGCCAGGCCGTCGGCCGAGTTCGTCCACTTGTCGAAGGCGGTCGTCGTGAACAGCAGACGCACGATCTCGGCGGCCGCGATCGTCACGATGGCGAGGTAGTCCGCCCGCAGACGCAACGTCGGAATGCCCAGGATGAAGGCGAAGACGACTGCTCCGAGGCATCCGATGATGATTCCGAGCCACCAGGGCGCGCCGAAGCTCAGGATTGAGATCGCATAGCCGTAGGCGCCGATGGCCATGAAGCCGGCGACACCGAAGTTGAGCAGCCCTGCGTAGCCGAAGTGCACGGCGAGTCCGGTTGCGGCGAGAGCGTACGCGATGGTGGTCGGGCTGAACAGCCAGCCGGCCGTGTTGTTGAGAATTGCTCCCCAGTCCATGATGTGCCCTCCTTATCCGACTCGTTCTTTTCGGCCCAGGAGTCCCTGTGGCCGCAGCAGCAGAATGACGATCAGCACGACCAGCGCGCCGGCGTACTTCAGGTCGGCGGGCAGCCACAGGGTCGAGACCTCGACCAGCATGCCGACGATCAGCGCACCCAGGAGCGCGCCGAAGGCGGTGCCGAGGCCGCCGAGCACGACCGCCGCGAAGATCAGCAGCAGGATGTGCACACCCATGTCCCAGCGCAGGCCCGGCCGGAAGTACGCCCACAGCACGCCGCCGAGCGCCGCCAGCGAGGTGGCGAGGATCCACACGGTCCGCAGGACCCGCTCGACGTTGATCCCGGATGCGGCCGCGAGCTGCGGGTTGTCCGAGATCGCCCGCGTCGCCTTGCCCGTGCGCGTGTAGAGCAGCCAGAGGGCCACGCCCACCAGGACCACGATGCTGACGCCCATCGACATCATGTCGATCACCGAGAGCTTGATCGGCCCCCACAGCTGGATCTTGGGCGAACCGG